>NZ_CAMLSE010000009.1 GCF_946482605.1 uncultured Dyadobacter sp.
AAATATAATCGGAAAGCTCCATTTATTCAACGATCACTTTTAGGGGAAGCTGACAAAATCACAAGTTAATCCCAGTAAATAGTAACTACCGCTATAACGTCTATTTGAAAAATATTGCGCATCTATGCGAAATCCGGGAAATCAACGGAAACATCAGGAGGCTGGATACGCACGACGCCCGCCATTCCTTTGCCGATATGATGCTCAACAATGGCGTTCCTCTGGAAGATGTCAGCAAAATGTAAGCCACCGAAGCATTAGAACAACAATGCGCTACTGCCGAGTCAGAAAGTCGAGGATTAGCGAGAATGTCGCAAAAGTCAAGAATAGGCTATTCACTCCGTCTGGTTTATTGCGTCAATTAACCTAAAGCCAGTGTATTAAGTTTTTCTTTTTGCCTTCCTCGGTTCATCCTCGACTACAACCATAAAGCCCCCAACAACAAGTTTAGGGGCTTTGTGATTTATAGGCTCGTTCCTATTTCTTATCCAACATATCTAGTTTTGCCCCAAATGCAATCGAATCAACGTCAATAAGTTGTAATGATTTCACCATTTTGAGCGTCCCTGCCTTGTATTTCTTAAAATGGGCCGTCTTTAAATGGGCTTCATAAGTCTGTCTACTGGCATATACTTCAAAAACAGTCACGTGGGCGGGGTGCGCCTTGTCTTGCGTGGCGTACAAAGCCAGTACGCCGGGCTCGGAAGCGATAGCAGCCTGTGTATGCTCCCGAATAGCTGCCTTGTAGTGTTCCAAGTATGCGCTATCGATTTCAATTTTTGCGATCCGCACCATCCAGTCCTTATTTTGGGCCCATGCGGGCCGCAAAGCAGAACCGAATACAACCAATGCGACAATTATGAGTAGTCTCATCGAACAGATGATCGGGTTAGACGCCATACTGCTCCTCGGTAACCTTCTCCATCCATGTAACCACATTGCCATTCAGGTTCTCCTGGATTGCGATGTGACTCATGGCCGTTGTTGCGGTAGCGCCGTGCCAGTGTTTTTCGTTGGCTTCAAACCAAATCACGTCACCCGGAAATATTTGCTTTACCGGCCCGCCTTCGCGCTGGACCCAGCCGCTGCCAGCGGTGACGATCAGCGTTTGGCCCAGCGGATGGGTATGCCAAGCAGTCCTTGCACCGGGCTCAAAAGTAACCAGTGCCGATGCGGCACGCCGTGCATCGTTAGGCTCAAAAAGCGGATCAATTCTTACCGCTCCGGTGAACCAGTCGTCCGGGCCTTTACCGGACGGTCTGCTACCTATTCTTGTAATCTCCATAATTTGCCTTTCGATTGCTAAATATATTTGCAATGTACTAAGAACGACTTTTCACATAACCTTTTCGGTTTCGTCTCTGAACGGTTGATTGTGATAACGTTTTCCCTTCAATTTGTACAGCGCATTGGCAACCGCACCAAAAACCGGTGGGAACGGCGGCTCTCCCAATCCCGTAGGGTCTAGTTCGTTCTGGACAAAATGCACCTGAATGCTTTTCGGCACTTCGTTGATCCGGATCATCCGGTAATTACTAAAATTGTTCTTCTGGGGAGCCCCATCTTTGAAAGTCAGTTCACCATAGAATGAATTGCCGATTCCATCAACCACTGCGCCTTGTACCATATTGGTGGCCGCATCCGGATTAATGACAATCCCGCAGTCCATTGCACTGAACACGCGCTCGACATAAGGTTGGCCATAGCGCGTTACCATATCCACCACATGCGCCGCGTAGGAATTGTGACAGAAATACGCGGCCACTCCACGGTTGTATTTTTCATTTCCCGGCTTGTTCCAGCTTGATTTATCACGCACCAGTTCCAATACACCGGCGTAACGGTCGGCATCATATTCGTTGTTTTTTCCACCTCGAAATAGTGGAACGTTCACAGGTAAGACTTGGGTGGTCATTTCCTTGGGTGTCAAATAATAGGGACAATTTAAACCATCAAGGCCTAATTTACGGAACTGCTGGCGCCATTTATTGGCAATGGGACTACTAAGGCCGATGCTCACTATTATCTCCTCCATGCTCTTTCTCTCCCCGCTCAAAAGGATCACCTCCGCCCGCTGGAAATATCTTTTTCAATTTTCAAAGAGCGGTTCCTTACGGCAATTCCCGCAGATTTCTTCGCTCGTTGTAATGGGTTGTGCTATTCTGGACATAGCATAAGTATTATAGATTCAGTAGGTTAACTTAGTAATTGACACGCTAGAATTTCCTCGTACTGAGCATTTAAGAGGCTGGGTTGGAATGGTAATTTAGGCGGTATCTCTCGGAAACTAAAAGACGACACCTGGGCCCGGGCAATCTGATAACGAGAATTAGACACCCAGGTCGTTCAGAGGGATCTCTATGAAAATTTTAGTTCCTCCCACTGACTGAATCTTGATTTTTCCTTTTAATCTACGAATTCGCGCCTCCGCATTTTTCAGGCCCATTGATGCAGGCCTTACTGTCGTATAGTCAAATCCTTTACCGTCGTCGTTGATCCATATACTCAGGGATTTGTTGCTGATGTACATTTCCAATGTGATTATTGAAGCATCCGAATGCTTATAAGCATTGTGAATTAATTCTTTAACCATGAGTGAAATTTCTCTGCGATTACGTCCAGACACCACAACTTCCGGAATTTCACTAGGAATTTTCGCGGCAAAATCGACATCAATGTGCTCGAACTGTCCATAAGCCTGATCTCTAATATACGTAATCAGATCCACCAGAGTGTCATTCTCGACATCTGTGGTCCAGATGGTTTCTCTGATTTTCTTGGCTATATCATTGATCATTTGAACAATCTGGCCCAAATCTTCTCGCGGGTCCTCCCGCCTACTTGCGACTTCGGCAAATAGTCGGATAGCAAAGATCCCAGCACCGATGTCATCGTGAATTTCACTGCTGATCCTCTGCCTCTCCTCCAAAATGAGCTGTTGTTGCCATTCAATTTTTCGCTGGAGGTTTCTGCGATCGACAATGAACCTGAATATCAGATAACTCGCAAAAGAGATAAACATCGCGATCACAAAGTTTTGGAACAATGCGTTTTGCCACCACGAATGCCGGATCTCAAAATGATAAACTATCGGGATTTTTGCTACGCCCAGCTCGGGATTGACAGCAAAGGCTTTGAGCGTATACTGCCCAGGGGCCAGTGATGCGAATGTAATGGTCCGCATTCCGGGACTGGTAGCGTTCCAGGCGGAGTCTTTCCCAGTTATTAGACAGTATTTAATGAAGGTTTGCCTAGCTTTGTTATAAATTGGTACGGATATGTTGAACTGGAGGTTATTCTGATTGCGATCGAATACGGCCTGTTTGGCCATTGCCATGTTATTGACCAGTACACTGTACAAGTAATTGGAAAGTTGCTCACCAACTGACTTTTGGTTGAGTGGAATTTTAAAAAGCCCGCTTACAGTGGCAAGGTATACCTGGTCTTCGACAACCAACAGGTCCGTGGTCAAAACGCCATCTGATGTTGACAGATTTTTACTATTGCCCAACTGATTTTTTTGAACATCCAACACTTGCACGGCCCCCCCTGTTAGCAGCCATATTGCATTCTCACTCTCGCGCAGTTTGAGAATATTATTTGAAAGTAAACCATCCTCAAGGGTAAACTGAGAAATACTTCGATTATGATAAACTAACAGTCCATTATTGACTGTGCCTATATAAATTTTGTTGTTCTGATATCGCAATGCTTCACAGTATATGGGTCTCCCTTTGAATAATACCGGTGTAATCCCTCTATCATTCATTGAAAATAATTCATTTTTAAAAGCAACAAACAATGTCTTTTCTCCCGGATGATATGCGAGCGCATCACATCTCTTGCCATAGCGAAATGAATTGGACTCCGGATTGTATTCATCAACCCCTCTCAGTTGTTGGGCCACCTGTTTTCTTAGACCATCACTTCTATGCCTTAAAAGAATAACCAGCCCGTTGGCCGTGGTGGCAAAAATCAGGTCCTTTGTGCTGTCCATTTGTTTCAAAGCACTCAGAGCGGCGATGACCCGCAGCTCACCTGTAACGATGTTAAGCTCGTATGCTTGAATGGGGGTTCCGATTATCACACGGCGTTCGTCGATAGAGACTATCTTGCGGATGGATTGAAAATCTTTTGGAAATTTAATGTTCTGCCTGAGCTCATTACGCTTATAGTCGTATGCATATATCTTCCCATATTGAGTACCCATCAAAAGCATATTTCCATGTTTAGCTATGGTTCTGACAATATCATTGGCGGGCAATGAGGGAAGAATTATACGCTGTCTGGCAGTATGGCTCTTTTTAACCAGTAAGCCGTTGTTCAAACTTGAAAACCAGATATTACCTTCGTGATCCCTTACCACGTCGCTGAGGTTTAGGCCGCTTATAGATGCTGAGCCATCAAGCAGAGTACTTTTTTTCTGCGTATTTACCCATATCGCATCACTTGAAGTTGAAATTGTATTGATGAATTCCTGATAGATCTTTCGTTGATAAACAAGCACTGAATCTCCACGAACCCCCAACTTGGTAAGCGTGCCTGAGGGATTGGAAAACAGCAACAATGTATCACCAAGCGTCTCCGCGTGAAGGGATGATGCCTGATGGGGCAGCATGTCCCAGGGTGCCAGCAATTGCCGGAGTTTCGCCTGATGGCCGGGCTGGTAAATGTACAAGCCGGTTTTGCCCTGCACAACTAACCTATCATGAAGTATCGCCAGTGAGCTGGTCCACTCGGAAGGCTTATTTTCAACACCTACATATTTGCCTGTGCGTGTTCTGGTGTCGCAAACAAAGATGCCTTTATCAGAAGTCGCGTAAAGGATGTTCTTGTGTATTAGGATTTTTGGAAACCTGGTTTCGGAATGTGCATCATAAGACCTTAACAGATGCGTTTGATCGTGCTCTATATAAAAAATCTGTCCTGTAAAGTTGTAAAACCATATTCTTCCTTGTTCATCCTGATTCAGCCCGGATACACTCATTGAGCTTTGCTCGTTGGAAGCAAACGGGGTAAAGCTGATTCCGTCATAACGGTATATGCCTACCTCAGTTGCAATCCACAGAAAGTTTTGCCTATCTAAAAACAAATCATAAATGGTTTTGCATGGCACTTCCAGTACTGACTCAACAGGCATCTGATTGCCTTGCGCCATAGAACGTGTGCAAATCAGCATTAATAGCAGAAATCTAATCATCAGAGGGCAAATTGCGTTTCCCCCGAATATATGTAATTGGGTTTTCTCAAAAACACAATTACATATAAATATCTGATGATTAGCGTTTCCCTTTTCGAAGATCAAGATCCAGGTGCGGACATTAAAGCTTTTTTGATAGCCACTCCGTCGTTTTCTAATACAATATACCCCTATCGGGGTGTTGAATGTATTTTGATAAGCCAGGAAATTTGCCTCAGATCCGTAACCGGGTGTTTCATGATTGTAGCAGCACCAGCTGAGAACGATGATTTGACGGAAGAAGATGGCGCGGATAATACCGCTGTTGCCCACATATACGGCAGCAATAAAGGCGAGCAGGCAATGAGGCCTACTGCAAGGTCATGGCTCAAAACCGGCAAGAGATTGAAAATCGAGATCAAAAACAACCAAATATTCTCTAGATGAAACACCTCTACTCATTATGCGAATATCCATTTTAGCGGGTTTCAGGTAAGGGAAGAACAGGAGACTGAGGGAATTTCCGAAAGTCAGCGAAAGGCGATCATCAAAGAGCTTCAGGCCAATGTTGCTAAGCTAAAGTCATCAGGAGCAAACAGGTGACCTCCTCCCAGGTATTCAGAGGGTTGAAAGTAGAGTTTCCGGTATCATTTACTCCTTCACAACCCTAAACCACCTTTCTCCCTGATTTGATGTCAATTTGATTAGATAAAGCCCATTGGCCACGTCCGGCGAGCCGAGATCGACTTCCAAAACAGGCCCAGCCTGCTGAAATTCCAATTTTCTGCACAGCTTGCCAGTCTGGTCGATCACTTCGATGACAGCCGGGCCTTTTATTTCCGTTTTTGGTTCGAGGCTGAAAATCCCTTTTGACGGATTTGGGAAAACGCGCCATTCCGGATTATGATCAAAAACGACGGACCTCATTGATGAATACGTGAAGCTACCGTCCAAGTCGACCATTTTCAGACGGTAGTAACGCGTTGAGCCAGGCCTGCCCTGCCCGTCGAGAAAGTAGTATTTTCTGGTTCCACCCATACCTTGCCCGGCAATCGTGCCAAGGTCATGGAACAATCCCATTTTCAGATTTTCGGAACCCACCGCCGCCTCCACCACAAAGTGACTAAAATCTTTCTCGGAAGCTGTCGACCACTGCAAATTTACCGTAACACTTTCACCGGAACTCCGTTTCTCGGCTGTGAAACCAATCAGTGTCACTGGCAAAGGCGCTCCTGTTCCAATGTAATTTTTCGCGAGCCAGAATTCCGAGAAGCTCTTTATTGCAAATTCAATGTAATATCCGTTTCGAAAAGGTACCTTCGTGACTACATCGTGCGTAAAATAGTCCCATGCTTCCCTTGTATTGTTGGTCAGGTCACCATCCTGGTTTGGTCCCGAATATTTTGTCACAGCGAGGTCGTAAGCCGATCTCGGTTTACTTACGTTCGGACTGTCTGCCGCCTTCACCATCCTTTCAATATCTTTCTCGGGAATGTACAATCGAACTCCAACCGGCGTCTCAAAATTTTTGGCCGAACTTATTACAAAATTCCGATCCAGCACCAACTGCTTCTCGCTAACCCGCAACGGCCCATCATTGACGAAAGTCTTGAGATTGATCCCCCCGATATCCTGCCCTTGCGGATGTACCGACGCGACGATTTGGTTATCAATAATATAGTTGGTCCAATCGTTACCCGGCGCATTGGCAGGGCCGATTTCCTGGGGAGCGGATCCTCCTTCATAAATATCGGACCCTAGATTGCTATAAATATGAATATCGTCGATGGCAATTCCCTCTCCATTGCCGGCGGCATTGCTTTTAAAAACAAAACGGAGCCGCATATTCCCGGCTGTGGGCAACTGCGTCGTAAATACCCGCCATCCGGCAGCAATCTCTCCACCCCAAAATCCCATTCCTTGTTTCTCACTATTGTACCAATTCACACCGGCACCTTTTATACCTAGCCGATACCATCCGTATCCGTAATTGTATTCGACATAAAGCATGTCACAAAGATCCCCATTGCAGGACTCCATGTTCATTTGGGCACTAAAACTCAACAACAATGGATAGGTTAGGTTCAAATTGAGGCACGGGGAATACAGGTAAGACTCTTCGTTATTGTTATAAGGCCCGGTAAGGTTTGTCTTCCAGGCGCCATTCCCGCTAGCGGCACCCGCAACACCGGCGCTATTAGGCGTACCAAACTGCCACGAAGAGCGGGCTCCCTCGGTATACCAACCTCCGTTTCCGGATTCGAAATTTTCCAGGTAAAAACCATTCGCCGAAACAACGCCCGGGGTGAAGGTTTCAACTGTAAGTGTGTCATTTGCCGGATTGATGTCAGAACCTTTTTCACACCATATTTTGACAAGGTGCTTTCCTTCCTTATAAATTTCTCCGGGATAATAGACCGTAAGGGTGCTGTTTTCGCCTTTCCGAATCACGTTAATGTTGTATTCCGACACGTTACCATCAACAGAGAGTTTGACGGGAACATTGAAACAGTCGTCAGTACCACTATTCTTGAACACTGCATTCATAGCATAAGAACCGCGATAGTCACAAATCGAAGCTGAGGGCACATCCAGTGTCACGACCTCCACATCACTAGTGGTTTTGAATAGCCTGATATCATGAATTGCGTAGCCACCTTCCGGAAAAACATTGGAAGCCGAACTCGCCCACCTCACCTGAAAACCCGCCGAAAATTCCTGACCGTTACTTCGGAGCAGTTGCGAAATCTCCACCGATGCCAGTTTGTAATTATTGTCTATGTCTGTGTCTCCATACGGTCCTCCATTAATAATATAGGCTGTAATCCATGGATCGTCGCTGTCTCCGCGAATGTATACCCTGTTCAAATCGTAATTGTAGTCGCCACCCCTGTAGGTATGGCGGAAATCAAGTCTGATATCATCATCGCGCACCCGGTATCCCGACAAGTTAAAGGTGCCCTCTAAATAACTCAGAGTCGGAGAAAAGATACGTTCAGGTGCGTCCAGAACAAATGTGCTCTCAGATAGCCAGTAAGGAATCGGAGGCGCTTGCGTCCTTAACCGGCCGTAACCTTGAATCCTTGTAAAGTCGTACTTCTCTGCGTTCTGAATACCTAAAGTTGACGCCCTGATATCCAGAGCCGGTAGGGCCGCGGTATTCTGGAAAAAAGGTAACACCAGCTTTGGATTGGGAATCTGCCGCAGCCAGACTGTAAGGGAGTCGTTTCCGTTTACAGGGTCACCGGTGAGCCGTATACGGACCAGTAACGTTGCTTCGGTGATGGATGCCAAATCTATACGCTGCTGAAAAGTATATTCTGTGCTCGCGACTGCCGGTAAAGTAATATTGACTTGCTCCCAATGCATTTCGCCACCAAGCGAATAACCTATCTCGAATGGCCTGGTCAGTGGCTGGTCGTCCAGATTTTTAATTCGAACGGTAACGGGCTGACTGGCAGAGTATGCCGTTTTCGTGAACAGCCTCACTGTTGGCAGAGGTGCGACGACGGCTTCTATTTTGACGTCATTGTCCGAAATTGTTCCCTGACAGGTTCCGTTATCAGGCTTTCTGATGATAGCCACTGAGCGTCGCCCTGGCACCTGATTTTTCCGCACCCTAACCGATACATAGTAAGTGGAGTCTTTTGATAATCCCGCCAATGTGTATTTCAACTCGGTTGTGACTGCAATTGCCCTCATCTCGTTTCCGGTCGATACCATGACTTCGTAGTCCGAGGCCCCGCTGACCGCATTCCACTGAACTGCAATGTAGCCTTCACATTGAACGGATTGGAGCGTCGAAGCCGGAACTCCCAGAACAGAGAAAGGGCCGCTTACATTCGCGAAAGCAGTGCCATTCCGGATTACTCTCACTTTCGTATTACCCGTCGCCGCATCGGGTACAGTCCAGGCCAATTGACGTTGGTTTGCCGCTACGCTGGCATTAAGGGTTGTCCAAACACCGCCGTTGTCAAGCGAATAGGCCACATTGAATGTGCTTAACGTATCTCCATAAGATTCCCAGCAGATATTAATGGCGTCGCCTTTTGTCAGATGCTCGCCTTCCAAAGGATATGTGACAGTTACAGAAGGTTCTATGATATCGTAAACAACAAAATATTCCTGCACACCCTGAGGAATCCGTGTAGCCGACACTTGAATCGAATATGTACCCGCGGCAGGATCATCCAGAACGATTTGCTCGACGTTATTGACCGAATCAACACCTGACACCGCGGCGGCCGTCGGTGCAGCCATAGAAGGAAATTTGGGCAAGACTTTGGCACCTCCCGACTGGCTTGCCGAAAGGTCAAGATTGTTTACCAGCGCCTTTCCTCCCGCGAGCACTGACGCGCCAGGATCATTCCAATAGATCATGATTTTCAATTTGGTGGTATTTGCCGGCACGAAGATCTGATGCGTATTAGTAGCCAAATGTGTGATCTGTCCACTAAAATAATGGCCTTCGTCTAACATAGTTACCGAACGAAGCAGGTTCATCTGCCCAAAACCATAAGTATAATCTGGCCCTGGCAAACCCTGGTCGTTAGCACCGTTACAGATCAACGCCTTTATCAATGCATTTCTAGGGTTACTCTGCTGGTGCAACTGACGATATCGCTCGTATAGCAATGCCGCGCCGCCTGTGACTGCTGGCGTAGCCATGCTGGTTCCCGAAGCACTCTGGTAGGTGTTGCCTGGTATGGTTGAAACAATACTTGTTCCCAGGGCGGTTACTTCCGGTTTAATCCGCCCATCCTGAACCGGCCCTTTGGAAGAGGAAGGGTTGATCACGCCGTTTAGCTGGGTATTTCCTACTGTCAGCACGTTCTTTGCTGAATGGTAGCCGCCGTGAACCGTGCCAAAACCACCGGAGAGTCCCTGGCAAATCGCTGATCCACTATTTCCGGCAGCAAAAACGTGTTGTAGATTGGGATATTTAAATGCCTGTTCATCCAACCAGGAGGCATCAAAAGAGTAGTTGCCAAAACCGCTACAGTTGTCGGAGCCGCCGTACGTATTGCTGGTTACCACCATCCCATAATCCTGGACGAGCAGCGCTGCATTCGACAATGTCCCCGACAAGTCCTGATAAACGATTTTAGATCCGGGCGCATAACCCCGATACTTTTCGTTAAGAAGACCCGATCCGGCTGCCGTACCTCCTACGTGCACACCATGCCAAAAATTGCTGATTGTACCATGATTGACGACACGCGAACCGATATCCGGATGTATGGTGGGATTTGAAAAATCTCCAAGACCTATTACAACTCCGTCACCTGTAAGCTTATAGCCCATAATCGCGGTAGACGCAAGTATGTTCGCTCGGGTACTCGCCGTACTTTTGTCGTTGAGCATTTCTCCTGGTGCCGTAACCGGTGTGATGTATTGTACCCAGGGAAATCCCGCCAAGCTCCGAACACTGCCCTCCGGAATTCTGACGTCGAGAACCCGGTAGGACTTCAAATCGCCCGATACTAGCTCGAAGCCAGCTTGGGCAATGTCACGCATCACCTCTTCTGCTGTGAACGATCGAGCGAAGCTTAGTCTAACATCGAACTTACCGGCAACCTTGCGGGCATGCTTGGGCACAATTCCGGACAACAACGATGGTTCCACGACATCTTCTGCCCCAGGCTTGAACACAGCCCGTACCCCCATGCTTTTCAGGTTCCTTACATTGACAGAACTGGTCAATGTTGCCGTATAAGCATTCTCGGGAACATAATCCAGCAATTCAACACCGACATTCTTCAGGCGAGACTGCGTCGCTTGATCAGGAATTTGGTTAAACTGGATAATCACCAGCGATTTTCGCTCAGGCACTGACCGGTGATGGGTAGGGCTGGCCGCGAGTTCGTCCGCGGTACTTTCGGACAGCGACACCACTCTGTTTTTCAAAAATAATTGACCCCCTGGTAAATGCTGAGCGACGGTTTTCAATGAAGGAAATAATAGCAAAAGTAATAGACAAGCCGTCCGCTTTCTTGAAACCATACAATTGTAACCGATAGGTAAGGGATTTACGAATATAGCTAATTAGGAATGATTCTCAATCTGCAACAAAATCCATAAGATCGGCATTTTCTGGCCTAGATTAATCTGTCTTTTTTGATCAGCACTTACCCAGACTGAGAAGTGCTCTCATTTGGCCATGCCTTTCTCCTTCGGCGGTCTGCCTTTTTGTTCCTGATTTTCCATGTGTCTTTTTTGATTAGCTATGAGCCGGAAGGCGAATAGCAGGGGTCCAGGGGTTTTCCCATGGCCAGCTCCCGCCGAGGAGTCGCATTTCGCGACCTTGGCGCGGCAGAGACGATGCCTCATATACATTCCCAGAGGTTCAGTTCTGGAATTGTCTCCGGTCAGTGCAACAATCATCTTGCAGCTATCCCAACTACCGTAGCAATGTTCGCTCAAAAATGTAGGCTATACTTCCCAAGGCAGAGTGATGATGACAGAGATTTGAATCTCGTTCCCACTATTCCCAAACGGCCCCGAGCCTGGAACACGAAGTATCCAGGTCAGAAATTTCTACATATTGGTGACTTGGCAACGACCTTCGCTATGTAGGATCATGAAGTTGGAAAGCCATACTTTGACCGCATCTGATCATGATAATGACCGTTTCCAGTATGGTTATAACCCACTAGCGATATGATCAAGTAAATTTATTTTATATTATAAAATTTACTCACGACAGGATGCTTACTCTCGTCGGCAAGCTCAGCTTCGTTCAATCACCTAAGGAAAGCCTCAACTCCGCTGACTAAACCCATTAGTTATAAGTTTGCTTATGGTTATTTATCCTTTTAACACACTGTTAATCAACGCATCAAGATCCTATCTAGCTCATTTGATAAGTATCATTACCTATGAGTAGGCAATCGCAAATTAACTTCTATAAAAAAATGGACAAAAATTTGGATTGAACCAGTTTAAAGAAGTAGTATTGTAACTAAATAAAATTGATTTTTATATTATAAAATTTACTATCCTACCTCATGAAACTAAAGCGCTACAAATGGCTTCTAAGCTGCGTGGCAGTGATCGTTGCCACCTCTTTGGGATGGGCACAGCAAAGGGTAATCACAGGGACGGTAACCGGGTCAGCAGACAAGGCATCCCTGCCCGGAACAACGATTACCGTAAAAGGAACTTCGACGGGTACTACCACCGATGCAGATGGAAAGTACCAGGTTACGCTACCCGATCAGAATCCCGCCACGCTGGTCTTTTCATCCATTGGGTATGTAGGTCAGGAAATCGCTTTGAGCGGTCAATCCGTCGTGAATGTCGAACTGTCCGTTGACCAAAAGCAACTGGACGAAGTGGTAGTGGTCGGGTACGGGACCAAAGAACGACGTGATGTTATCAGCGCCATTTCGACAGTGAATGGCCGTCAGGTTCAAAACCTGCCGGTGGCTTCGCCGGTCGCTTTGCTGCAGGGACGCACACCTGGTGTTCAGATCGTTCAGAATACAGGCGCGCCCGGAGGCACGAATTTCAGTATCAGGATACGCGGAACCACCTCGATCAATGCGGGAAATGACCCTCTTTACGTGGTTGACGGCTTACCTTTTCTAGGAAACTCCTCCGATATCAATCCTAATGATATTGAATCCATGGAGATTCTGAAAGACGCGGCGGCATCTGCGATCTACGGCTCGCGGGCAGCCAATGGCGTGGTGCTGATCACCACCAAGAGAGGAAAATCAGGAAAGGCATCCATTTCTTTCAACTATTACAAAGCCGTTCAAAAAGTAGACAAGCAGCGCATGCCGAAACTGATGGATTCCCGCGAATTCATTGAAATGATCCAGGAGCAGCGTGCAAACGGCGCCGGTGTGACCTCTTTGTATGGCTTCATACTTCCCCAAAATGGGATGATCGGTGGCAATGGTCAGATCTCGAACACCAGCTGGCTGGACGAAATTGTGCAGACCGGCAGCATGGATAACTACCAGATGACCATTCAGGGAGGCGACAGTAAACTAAGGTTTTATCTGAGCGGGGCTTTGCTCAAACAAAAAGGCGTATTGATCAGCACAGACTATAAGCGCTATACGGCAAAACTGAACCTGGATTACCAGGCAACGACAAGACTTAAAATTGGTACCAGTATCAATTTTACCAGAGGAGCACAAAACGGGTCCCCGGAGAACCAGGGCGGTATCTTGCAGGCTGCATTGTTCAAATCTCCCGTCAATCCTGTGTATGCAGTAGACGGAACGTATTTTCTTGAAGATATATCGACGATCATCAATCCAGTTGCGGTCTCAAACCTTGAAACTCGTTACAATCTGCGGAATCGCCTTTTAACAAATGCCTTTGCAGAGTACAACATCCTCCCCGGTCTGACTTTCAAAACCTCCTGGGGCGCAGATCTGATCTCCGCCAAAAGCGATTACTTTCAGCCCAGCACCGCTCGCCGACTCACAGTCACCAATGGCTCCTCGGCCTATAATGACGCTACAAACTGGATCTATGAGCACACTTTGAATTATGTTAATTCTTTCGGAGCGCATCGCCTGAATGCATTGATTGGTTACAGCCAGCTAGAAAACAACAGTGGCGGCAACTCGGCGGCAGCCCGGGATTATGGGACTAACAATATTGAGACCCTTAATGCGGCATCGACGCCCACATCAGCAAGCTCTTCCAGAACAGCCGACGGCCTGGCCTCGCTGTTCGGAAGGGTTGGATACATCTACGCCAACAAATACTACCTGGAAGCAAGCTTGCGCCGTGACGGCTCCTCCAAATTCGGGGCTAATAACCGGTATGCACTCTTTCCTGCGGCCTCGATAGGCTGGCAAGCTGGCAGGGAAGATTTTTTCAAAAGCATCTCAACGGTGGTCAATGACCTCAAATTCCGGGCAAGTTATGGTAGGACGGGTAATCAGGGAGGCATAGGCAACTATACCAGCCAGGGAGCCTATTCGACCGGCCAGGGCTATGCGGGATTGAATGGGGTGAGCCCGTCGGCGATCGCAAATCCTGACTTGAAATGGGAGACGACGGATCAGTTCAACGCGGGGGCCGATATTTCGTTTTTGAAATCCAGGATTAATCTCAGCGCGGACATTTACCTAAAAAAGACGGGCAACCTGCTGCTGAATGTGGAGCTGCCCAACACATCAGGATTTAGCACCGCCCTTCAAAATGTAGGAAATACCGAAAACCGGGGGCTTGAATTAAGTATGAACACCGTGAACTTCGAAGGTGAAGCGCTCAGATGGAGCTCCAACTTCAATATCAGCTTTAACAGAAACAAGATCACCAAGCTCTATAATGGCAATGACATTATCAACACACGCGGTGGTGTCGGCTTCGGTGAAGCTCAGACGTTCGGGTTGCTCAGAGAAGGAGAGTCGATTGGCGCATTCTTTGGCTGGAAGACGAATGGCGTTTACGCGACCTCGGCAGAAAACGAGAAACAACTGAGGGCGGACAATGCCACCGGCTATGTTTTCAAGGGCGGGGACATGCGTTTCACCGACGTCAACAAGGACAATATCATCGACAATCTCGACCGAGTCGTCATCGGCAATGCATTGCCCAAATTTACCGGAGGGTTTACCAACAATCTTCAATACAAAAACTTCCAGCTGGACGTGCTTGCACAGTTTACTCAGGGAAATGATGTCTATAATGGCACGCGGACTGTCAGCGAAAGCATGTTCCAATTTGCGAACGGCGCCAAGATCCTGCGCAACCGCTGGCGAAAAGAGGGAGACATTACCGATATCCCCCGCGCCGACCATACCGACCCGGCTGGCAATCACCGCAGCTCGACCAGGTGGCTGGAAGACGGCTCCTACCTGAGGATCAAGACTGTGACCTTATCCTATAATATCCCCGCTGGCATGCTTAAAAAGCTCGGTGTGACAAGTCTGAACATTTATGCAACAGCCCAAAACCTGTTCACCTTCACACACTACACGGGCATAGACCCTGAATCAAACTCCTACGGAAACAGCACGGTGACCGACCTGGGTTTCGACTACGCTGCCTACCCACAATATAAAACATTTCTGTTCGGCGTAAATCTTGGTTTTTAGACCAGAAATAAAATTCAAACTTATGAAAAGTATTCACAAGAACCGGCTCATCTACCTTTCTCTGCTCCTGACGCCCCTGCAAAGTTGCCGGGATGTAACTGTACAGCTAAGCCCGAGCAGCATCTCCGCCGCCAATTTTTACAAAAACGGGGCTGACGCGGACGTGGCCATCAACGGATGTTACGACGCATTCCAGAACTCGGAGCGTTATGTATTTTGGGGTGATGGCCGAAGCGACCTCTTCGCGGTCACCGACCGTTCAACGCTTACCGAGCAGCAAATCACGAATGGAGACGTAAACGCCTCCAATGGATTGGTTAGCTGGAATGAGCAGTATGCAGCCATCAATCGAACCAATAGTGTGCTCAAAAATGTGCCTGGAATTGCTGACCCCGGACTTGACAACAGAAGAGAGCGCATCCTGGGCGAAGCCTACTTCCTCAGAGCGATGGCCTATTTCTATTTAGCCAGGACATTCGACAACGTCCCCCTCATTCTCGAACCTTATGAAAGTCTCTCGCAAGACTTTTTCCCGAAACAGTCTACTCGCGATCAACTGTATACGCAGATCGAATCCGACCTGAAAGATGCCGAAAGCCGACTTTCTGACAAGCCGTTCAGTAGTGCCGTGGAATTGAAGGGCAAGGCGTCGCTTGGCTCGGTCAGGTCGGCGCTGGCAGATCTGTATTTATGGCAAAAAAAATACGAACTCGCTGCCGAAGCTGCGCTTAAAGTGATCAACAGCCCTGCGGGGTACTCCCTCGTCTCAGGGGCTAACTACGGTACGATATTCCTCAGCAAAAATACGTCTGAGTCGATCTGGGAAATTCAGTATAACAACACCTACCTGGAAGGCAACAACAACAATTTGGTCAACCGGTTTCTGCCACTGGGCGGCACGGGATATGGGGCCGGGAACTGGACGGTCAAGTATTCGGCCAAGCTGCTCGCGGCATATTTGCTTGAAGATCTCAGGGGCCCGGTCACGGTAAAAAATACCGGCGCGGGTGCTCCCTGGCGGGATGCCAACACAGAATACATAGCCAAATACCAGGGGACGCTGGCCAATCAGAATGCGACACGCTTCTTTGATTCCAACCAGGTGATCTACCGGCTTGCTGATGTCATTCTGATGCGCGCCGAGGCGCTGAATGAGCTGGGAAAAACCGCCGATGCCATACCGCTGCTGAACCAGATCCGTACCCGTGCAGGGCTGGCTGCAACCAGCGCTGTATCCCAGGCCGAAGTTCGCCTGGCTATCGAGCAGGAGCGTTTTCTGGAACTTGCTTTCGAAGGCAAGCGGTATTTCGATCTTAAACGCACCGGCCGTTACGCTGCGGTAACCGGCCATACCGACCCCAACTGGCTCCGCTGGCCGATAACCGCCAACGAATTGATTAAGAATCAAAATCTGATCCAAAACCCTGGCTACTAACACTCGAAATATGAAGACGCCATTAAATTGCTTTTCAATAATTGCATTAGTACTACTAATCACTGGCTGCAAAGAAGACGAAGTGTATAACGAACTGCCCAAAGCAGTTTACATTACCAATAAAGCACCGGATGGCACGGCGAATATTACCAATTCGGCCACTGCCAGGAAAAATGTTGCAGCCGGCGCGGCGCGGGTTTACCTGAACCAGCCCAACGAAAAGGATGTGGTCGTTAATTTTACACTTTCCGGCACGGCGGTACAGGGACAAGATTACACGCCTCCGACAGCGCTGGCAGTAACAATCCCGGCCGGCAGCTATTCCGGCGACATTAATTTCTCGGTGCTCAACAATGCCGGTCAGACGACCAACAAAACGGTCATCATCCAGCTTACTTCCGCCTCGGAAGGATTCGGGATCGGCATTGGCGTCTTGAAAGGATATGGCACATTTTCGTACACGATTACACCCTGAACTGGCGCTGTCCGGTCATATTCCGGTGCCGCTCGTCAGTAAATATCGATCACCTTCATTAAGTTCTCCCAGAAAGGGCTATCCTAAACCTCAAATGGATAGTCCTTTCCGTTTGCCTGACCAAACCAAGACTCTACAACCACAAATCCAGTCACTTTGGTCAGAAATCAATCCGGGTGATACCGTTAATACACCCCTGATCACAGAAAAGCCCCGTCAGCATTTGACGAGGCTTAACAGCATTGTAAATGGAACTGCCGACTCAGAAATAGCCGCCCTTCCCGGTAATATCCTGAATGGATTGTCCGTCTTTGACCCATCCAAATATTACTTTCTCGTTTTCGATAATCTCTTCTGCCCGCAGTAGCACCTGGTACGCACGCTCTCTGGGCACGACGAGCACTCCATCGATATCACCAAGAATGACGTCACCAGGCTTGATAGTGGCATCACCAATCTGAATGGTCACCTGATAATGCGTAATCAGGCAGCGTCCAAGGCTTCCATTGGATATCCTGTATTTATAAAACACAGGGAAATCTGCCTCCAAAATCTGATGGGTATCGCGGATACCTCCGTCGATACAGGCCGCTTTTACTTTCTTTCCCTTGGCTGTGGCTGTCATTACGCCGCCCCAAAGCGTTGCCTTCGAATCGCTGGTCGTATCCCAGACTACGAACGAGTCTTCATGCATTTCGTCGAGCATCTGCACACGGAACTCCATTTCTCCCTTAATCATCGCATTGGGGGCACTTTTAACGGTAAATGCAATTCCTGCAACCGTACGATACTCCCGAAGCGGGACGATATGGCCTGGCAGGGCTTGATTGAGCATGCAAAACTCCCGCATTACATCGTTGACCGCGCCGGTATACATCCGTTCGAAACGCTCGATAAGCTCCTTATCCGAAATCGGAAACGGTTCAACAGAGCGGCCCTCCCTAAGCTCGATGAGATTTTCCAGGTTCATCATACCTACTTCCTTCTGATATTGATCTACGCTCATCTTATTTAATGTTTAATATTCGACAGTTTTTTTGATGTTGAAAGACAAATCCGGATGGCATTGTCAAGCTTAAAGCGGCGATTGAACTGCGGCGGAATTCCATCCCTTGACAGTCAGGATCGGTTTGTCCCCATTTCCGGGTTCTCTCCACAAGACGTCCAGGACGATTTCGCGGGACTCCCCTGCGGCTAGCCAGAAATAGTTATCCGCTGCGACAAAGGCTCGCCTGGCACCGATGATATCCAGCTTGGTCATAAAAGACGGCACTTTGCCATGGTTGGTAATTTTTACTTTAAGCTGGCTGTGGGCCTGATCTGTTTTTTGGTGCCCGGTGACAGACAATGCGAGCTCTGCCTGCGGGGCATGGGACATGGCCGGTTTCAGCCAAGGTCCTTTTTCAAGGGTAATCCATGGTATCGGCGTTGTGGTGTAATCCTTGTAAAATGCTTCCTCATCCATTTTCGATAACACTCGTGGATAATAGCAGGACCGTGAAATGAGCCTGCCACCAGGGTCTTTCAGCTCTGCGAGAACCAGCAGAAAACGATCACGATAACCTGCCGGAATCGCAAATTTCCCCATATCCAGCCCTGTCACAGAAGTCCCAGCC
Source organism: uncultured Dyadobacter sp. (assembly GCF_946482605.1). The sequence goes on from NZ_CAMLSE010000009.1 coordinate 18,773, forward strand.
GCCACCTGAGCAGTCTTTTGCCCTTGCCAGAGCACCTTGAAGGCATCATCCATCACCAGCACCGACAGTTTCCCACCATTCATAGCAACAGGTGTAGCGTGCGTGATTTTCACCGGAAGGTCGATCTGCTCGCCTGCCCTCCATAAAAGTCTGGGAATATCTACGGCCACATGCGTGGGCTCGTAAGTGCGTTTCAAAAAATAATAGGGTGCAGCGGCGTGTCCAAACCAGTCCATCAGTTGGATGGCTACCACTGGCCAGTGCCTTTTGAAAACCCAGGGAATAAGACCGGCGGTTACCGGATAATTCCCTTGTACCTTCTCAGAGAAAACCTGATAAAATTCACCCGCCCCCACCTGCGAGGCTTCGGCGATATCCTCAATACTTGGATCAGTCACATCGACGATATGCGATGCTCGGCTCAACATACGCGGTACCCTGCTAGGCCCGTACTCGGTAAAATGGTGAATGAATTCGGGATGATCTTTTGCAAAATCCTTATCCCACATCTTACCCAGCTCCTTGAATTCCTGATTGTCGACGGTTTCATAAAACACATTAGCCTCGGGAAGTGAGTGCACCCCAGTTTCGGAAATCCATGGCACCTTCGCATAGCTGTGGTTGTACCAAACCGGGTCCATGTCCGGGTACACGTGCACGGCACCATGATCCGGGGTGGTACGCTTGAAGGGGCGCGAGGGGTCAAATATTTTCAGATTGCGCTCGACAATGCCGATAACGGCGGTATTACCAGTTGAATAGGGGTTGAATTCATTGCCTCCACACCATATCGCGAGCGAAGGATGATTGCGCAGCCGAAGAATATTCTGCACGACCTGGGCCTCCCATACGTCCTGTGGAAAGTCGGGGGAATCCTGATTGCCAACCGGAAAATCCTGCCATACCATCATCCCCAGCTCATCGCAGATTTCATAGAATTGTTTTGTTTCCAACAATCCCCCTCCCCAGATGCGGATCATCTGCACTCCCATTTTATGGGCAGCTTGCAGCGTCCACCGGTATCGTTCGGGAGACAAGTCCAGCAAAATATCCTGCGGGGTGAAATTCATTCCCTTCACAAATACCTTCCTGCCATTGATGACAAACTGCCAGTTATCCCAGCGGTCTCTTGTTCGGGGCCCGGCGGTAGGCACAAAATCGATCTTGCGGATCCCGTGCTTGAAGCCAATCAGATCGACCTGTTTGCCAGCGTCTAAAAGCGCTATTTTGACATCATAACTTTCGGCCTTACCCAGCCCATTGAGATTCCAAAGTCTGGGATTTGGGACGATAATGTCTTTTTCCAGCCAGTTACGGCCCTTGGTCAGGTCCACTTTCCAGCTTTTTTTAATAAAGCTTTTACCATCGAGCGAAAGCTCAATCTGAACAGCATAATCGCCCGAAACCGGCTCAAACTTTTGTCCAAAATTGTCAGGATGGTCCATCTGGGTATTTTTCCAGGGATGCAGCGTCAGATTCGTTGAAGATTCTCCGGCCAGCAATTCCAGCGAAAGGTGCAGATCAGCCTGTTTTTCCGACACGGTGGAGGTGGTCAAAAATGGCCGCTCCAAATGCACTTTCGGCACCACTTCCAGCCTAACACCCTGCCACATTCCCACGCTGAAAAAAGCCTCCCCTCCCAGCCCACCGGAGATTACCCAGGGTTTGATAATCTTACCGGTGTTACGCGGGTCAAAACCTTTGCGGACGGGTGCTTCGCCTGGCTTGCTGGCCTTATTACCCCAGTTACCCGCCTTTACCTCCACAACGATTTCGTTGTCTGTTTTCAAAAACCGGCTGATTTCCACAGTTGGCCCGCCAAACATCCCTTCGTGCACGCCTACAAGGGAATCGTTGACCCATACCTTTGAAAAATAGTCCAATCCTTCAAAACAAAGAAATGCATATTGGCCGTCGGTACTTTGCGGCATTTGAAACGATTTGCGGTAGTACCAGACTTTTTCATCCATCCAGGCATACTGCTCCGAATTTTTATGATAATACGGATGTGGAAGTTTTCCGGCCTTATAGTAAGACCATTGCACCGAGTTGGGCACGCTTGTTTGAAATTCGTCCCGGATGCCCTTTAACTCGGAAAGTGCTCCAACAGGCTTGTCCGTATACCCCAGTCGCCAGCCATCTCCGGAAAGCTCGACGTGCTGGCTTCCCGCACGCTCGGTGACCCGGTAAGGTTGCCACAATGATTTTTCGGAGGACTGGCTCCGGGCCGTTTCTGAAAAGGTGAATGTCAAAACGGTCATTAGTATAAAGACCCTCGCATGCAGAAGTACTTTCATGAACAGCTGATTTTGGTTTGTAAAAATTGGGTAAGCTAAAATGGTTTTTCAGGTCCCGTAAGGTTTGGGTTTTCCATAGCCTCTCATCAACAGAAGACCTCCGTCAATGGTGATCGATTCCCCGGTGAGATAACTTCCGCTGGCCAAAAGACCCACAATGACCGCGGCAATCTCCTCGGGCAAACCAAAGCGTTTCATGGCGATACCTTCGGTAACTTCCCGGAAAGAGTCCAGATTTTCGCGGGCATCCCTGGTCATATCCGTTTCGATCGCGCCGGCGGCGATGGTATTCACTTTAATGTTGTGAGGAGCCAGCTCCAGGGCGACACCTTTCATCAGCGTTTCCAGAGCGCTTTTGGAAGCACCATATGCACTCTGCCCAATGCCGGGGCGTATGCCGTTCACAGACGTAATGGAATAGATAGCGCCTTCTACACCGCTGTCGACCATCATTCTGGCGACTGCCTGCGTGAGAAAAAAAGTCCCTTTGAAATTCATATTGGTAAACAAATCCAGATCGTCTTCGGTGGTATCCAGAAAAAGCTTTTTGTACGACACCCCTGCGTTATTGACCAGAAAATCAATGCCCCCCATCGTTTCCCACACAACTTTTGCCAACGCCTTGGCCTGCTCAGGGTCGGCCAGATCCGCACGGAACACATACGCCCTGCCCTGCCGCAACCGGATCTGCTCAGCCAATTCGTCCGCCTCCGCGGGCTGATCGTAGTAGTGAATACCCACTTCACATTGATCACCGGCGAGCGCCAGTGCGATGGCCCGTCCTATCCCACGCGACGCCCCGGTCACCAGCGCCCTTTTACCCGATAATGATGGTTTCATAAGCATCAAGCTGTTAGGATGATCTTCCTGATCTACTGAAATTGAACCTGATCTCTTTTAAAAAATAGCAGCGCGCCCACAATGATGAAAGCGCCGCCCAATATATAAGCAACCGAAAGCAGTGACAACCCCAGCGACAAGCCCAGCGTGGGTTTGAGCGCCCCAAGCAAATACGGAGAAAATGCGCCGGCCAAAAAAGCACACATCAACATCAGCCCCGAAGCAGAAGAGCGCAAACCGGCAGGTACGACCTCATAAAGAGACGCAAAAATATTAGAATCGTATGCCCCGCGAAAAAGGCCGAAAATGAATAGGGCGAGATAAGTGACGGGCTCTGAGCCAGCCGCTGCCATCCAGAATATAAATGGTGCCGCCAAGAGCAATGAAATACCTTGCAGCATTAAGCGTGCCTTTCTGTCTGAAAGGGATAACCGGTCGGCCAGCTTCCCTCCTGCCAATACGCCTATCACCGCCCCGCCATGGTGATAGAACATGGAGTTGAATCCTGCCGCAGAAAGCGACAAGCTGAATTTGGCTGCAATAAAGGACGGCATCCATGTCAAATAGCCCACGTTCACGAAAACCATGCAGGCAAAACCAAGCGTAAGCAGCAGCACAGTGGGCTTACGGAAAATGACACCGGCGGTTTTAAGTATGTCCGGTTTCTCCTGAACAGGCACGGGAATGTCATTTCTTAATTGCATAAAAACGAGCATGCCGACGATAATGCCAAAAGCCCCGAATAAATAAAATGCCTTCTGCCATCCGTAGGTTTCACCGATATATCCGGCGATCAGCCCGCTGAGTATGATTCCAAGGTAATTCGCCGACTGATGTACCGATAGGGCAAACGAGCGGGTTTCCTGGTGATGCTCACTGATGAGCGCATTGGCCGATGGGGCGTAAAACGCCTCGCCGCCGCCTGTCGCAATGCCTCTGAGCAAAATGAATTGAAGCAGCGTCGTGCAGAGTCCTGTCGAAAGGGTGGCAATACTCCAGAAAATCAGGCTGAACCCAATAATTTTCTTCCGCGAAAAACGGTCGCCCCAAAAACCGGCCACAGGCACCATGATCCCGTAGGTCCATACCAATACGGATGCGATGAGTCCAAGTTGCTCGTCGCTAAGACCCAGATCCTGCCGGATCAGGGGAAGCACGATGCTGAAAATCTGGCGATCTGCCTGATTCAGAAAAAAGGCCAGCCAGAGCAAGGCAAGCAACTGCCATTTGTAACCCGCATTTCGCTTTGTCATATCGTGCTGATATTTAAGGCATCCATCAGGCCCTTGATATAGCCTATGCCGAACAGATTACCTTTCACCCCGTACCCTGCGTGCTCATTTGCCTCTCCGGACATCGTCGGGACGTGATCAGACCGAAGCGGCACATCGATCCCCAGATCCCGGTAAGCACGAAAAACCGAGGCCATATCCGTTGGTCCATTGTCGTGAAAAGTCTCCCGGAAATCGGTTGGCACACCTGAAACATCCCTGACATGCACAAAATGAATGCGGTCCTTCCACTGCTGCGCCAGCGAAATCAGATCCTTTCCCATGGTAGCATAAGTTCCCTGGCAAAATGTAATGCCATGCGCTGGGCTATTCGACAAGTTGAGCGCTTTTCGGGTAGCGTCCGCAGTAATGAAAATCCTTCCGATACCCTGCAATACCGGTACGGGCGGATCGTCGGGATGCATAGCCATTTTTACCCCCGCCTTTTCAGCCACGGGCAATACCTTTTCAAGAAAATAGGCATAATTATCCCAAATCCTTTCTGCTGAAACCTCCCCGTACCGCGTCAAAGGAAGCTTTGCTGCCGCCTCTGAACTAAATCCTGTTACCAGCGCGCCTCCACGTTCGGCAATGTTCGTGGCCGTGCGGAACCAGCCGGTGGCCATAAAATTGTAGCAAAGCAGGTTGATGCCCAGCTCACCCATATTTTCGAGCATGGCCATGTAGCTGTCCAGGTCCTCGTCGCGGCCGTCAATACCTAATTTGATGCGGGTCATATCGAATTGATCGCCCTCAAAGCCGATGAGTCTGAAACCACTTTTCTCAAAAGTTTCTTTCGACTTTTTCAGAGATGCCTTATCCCATGGCGGCAAATCGCCCGTTAGTTCTGGTGCAAGCTTGGCAATGGCATGGTCGATTCCCATTTGCCTGGCCAGCGCCCATTTTTCGTCAGGCTTATTTCCAAAAAAAAGAAAAGATAGTTTCATGCAATATCGTTCTGAGGATAAATGGTCGGTATGTGCCGCAAGCCATTTTGAAATGTGAAAGCATTTTTACGGATCGACGAGCAGCTTCACAACACAGGATCGTTTGAAGTCCGGCAACCGGATCTTGCCGTCTTTGCCTGCCAAAATTTCGGAAGTGTTCTTCCATGGATCATACAAGCTTGCCTGCCGAGTTTTGATCTTGAATGGCAGTTGGAAAGAAAGTCCAGAAAGGACATTAGGCTTCAAATTCCTGGTCAGCTCACTCTCCCACGTGTTCGACTTATCTCGACACCAAAGCAGTACTGTTCTCTGCCCTTTCAAACCATATATGGTCAGTGCGCTTTCTTCCAGCACGAAAGGTTTGAAGTTCTCCGATCTTGGATCGATGCCCTGTATTGCTGTATTGAATCGGGCTAAATGATACCACAGATCATGCTTGTCGATATAGAAGTCCCAATGCCAGCTTTGCCCGGGCCCGGCCGCACCCGCGAAGAACGGGGCAAACAGGTAGTCGTGAAGCAGCATACCCACCGAATCCTTCCCGTAAAGTTTGGATGGGCCGGCATGATGAGGCTCCACCGCCCCGACTTCGGAAAGCAATATGGGCTTTGCCTGGGTATATCCTGTAAGCGAGGTGACCGCGTCGTAGGCCAGCTGGTCCATCGGCCCCCTGGCGACGTCCAGCTTTGCGCCTGGATCAAGATAGCGATGCACCTGCGCTACCTGGTTGCCCTGCATGACCGAGTAATTGCGGTATAAGTCCCGCGAAGCTTCCGAATCAAAACTTCCAAGACTTTGCATGACCAATTGATTCTGGACCAGCGTTTTGACCTCTCCGAGCATTTTTTGCGTCCATTGAGCCAAAACGTCTTTGTCAACCTGGACCGCATTAACCTCATTCCAAAGTTCCCATCCAAAAACGACGGTGTCGGCCGCGTAGCGTTTGGCCAGAAATTCAACGCGCCTCAAATACAAATCGCGACCTTGAGAACTGGTGAAAAAGTCGCTAACACTTGCCAGGCCGGTGCCCTGCGACTGATCGTAGACTGGTTTATCAAAAGGCACCGAGCCTGCAAACAATGGTGGCAGGTTGGTAAGCTTTCGGAAATTTTCCAGGCAAAACTTAATGCGGACCCCATTTCTTCTGGCCATCTCAACGACCTTATCAATGCGCTGCGCCAGCTTTTCGTCGTATTCTCCTGCCTTAACATGCTCGACCTCAAAAGCAGGTGCACTTAGCCAGATACGGGTAAAATTGCCTCCGTTCTGTCCGAGCTTTGTCAGGTAATGTTCCATTTTGGCAAGCACCGAATCTTCCTGTGAGACAAAGCGCGGCCAGCAGATATTGACGCCAACGGGCACGAATAATTTTCCGTTTTTCAGCTCGAAATAACGAGGATCCGAGCCGCTTATCTCGACGAAAGCGGCGGCTGTATCTGCTACCAATGCTCTATCCGGCTGCCCTATGTGCCTAGGCATCGCCATAACGTCGCTGAAAATCATTAATGCGGTGTACAATGAAATCATCATCTTTAATTTGTTCATCCTAAAGGGAATTCAAAGTGCGGGTTCTTCATCCTGACTATCTGCTGAATATTGTGGTGACTTTTTGATTTAATTTTATATTATAAAATTTATTTTTACCTTATGACAATATTGGTACATGTTCTGATTTTATCCAAATCCTTCACCATTTTTTTACAGCTTTTTGCAAAAAATATCCAATCAGCGTTCTGGTAAACAAAAAACGGGAAAGCTGACTGCCTTCCCGTTTTGCAAAAAAATGATGCGTCCTAATGTTTGAGCTTCTGCGTTATTTTTTGCGCAGTTGTTTTCAACAGATTGATGAGCGTCAGCTTGTCGATAGCCATAAACCGGTATTCGGGCAGATAGATGCTCAGGCTCGCGACGATTCGTTCATTTTTATAAACAGGTACGGCCAACCCGACCACCTGCCTGCCAGGAAGCACCTGAAATGCACAATGCTCCCTTCTTATCTGTGCAGTGACCGCTCTAAGCCCTTCGTCGGTACTTGCCTCTACCCACATTTCCGGTGACGGCATCCCGTATTTGCTAATAAACCGCTCTATTTCAGCATCTGAAAACATCGCGAATAACAATCGTCCCGACGCCGAATCGTAGATGTGTTTCTCGTCTGCTGTTCGAACTTGCAGCTCCTGTTCGGCACTTACTCTATGGATCGCGATCCGCTTGTCACCATTGAGAACAGCCAGCAAGCTATTTTCATTGGTTGCATTTGTTAGCTTTTCCATTTCGGGCGCAGCGGCTTCAATCAAATCCTTGCGGTATGCATCATTTCCCGAAAGCGTATAAGAACGACTCCCGAGGATATAACCTTTCTTAGTCCCCACCTGCTCGATGTACTTTCTGGCAACAAGCGTCTTCATGATGTTTGCGCATGTTCCATGATTTAACGCCAGGGAATTTGCAATTTCACCTAAAGATTTAGGTCTTTCCGGTTCAGCAGCAACGATTTCCAGAATATCGAGCGCACGATTCACGACTTGTATCATACTATGTCATTATTTTACATTGTAAAATAATGACATAGTATGATAGAAAGCAAACACACCATTCACGCTGCGAAGTATTCCGCCATTTTCGGTAGTGGTCATTTGGAATAATCTAAATATGCCGAGCTTTCTCTGCGTCAACTTACATTACTTCCTCATCACAGAGTGCCTTTAATGTTTAAATAACCTTGCAAAGTCTTTTGCAAATTTTGTGTGGCTATCGGCACAGTTTAAGTGTGTTTGCGAATGCTACCTTTGGCGTTCAGAACGCTACATCCGATAATGACGCGTGAGGAACACCGCTCGCAGAGAGAAACACTATAAAGGTTCGTTGAGCCGCTGGGCCACCGATTGCAGCTGGATAATGCGTAGGGTGCTGTCGCTGAGTTGCAGATTCTTCCGGGCGGTTACAATCTGCGCGTCCAGCATCAGCAGTTTGTAATAGCCTTGCGCCACCTGGCCAACGAGCCTCGTCTGTACTGCTTTGCGCGCCTCGGCGGTTTGCAGGAAACCGGCCAGCGCAGCGGATTTCCGGCTGCGGATTTTGCCCCAGATGTCGGCGGGCGGTGTTTGTTTTATAACGATGGGGTAAGCTTCCCAAATTATGGCGATGCTCTAGACCACTAGTTTTTCGCAAAGTCATCGAAGTTAACATGGCCGCTATGCGCATAGAAATTTTGGTGACGGAGAGCTTTCGTTTGAAGGACAGGCTAAGCGTCGTTCATCTAGAACGACATATATATATGTCTTTGTTTCCGCACAATGAAGTTTAGCAAAAGATTTCTAGTCAGGGATGCTGTCTTCCAAAGTTCCAAGCTCATTATCCTGCGAACTTCCTGTAAGATTATTCATTATTCTTTCATAGTATTGATGCCAAGGAACCGGCATACCGATTAACATGCGCATTTCTGGCGCGATTAACCTGCTTGAGAATCGAAATTTATAGCCAAAGATGTTCAGTAGGCTCAATTCTACCATATACAAAAATATTCTTCTGGTTTCTCGTATCGCGCCAGATGGCATCTTTTCAAGGCTTTCTCTTTTCACTTTTTGGGAGTGAACTAACGCATTTCTAACTTCTACCATCATTTCAAAAATGTCCTTTTGCTGGCCTTGATCTTCAATCATTTTCACTAAAATAGGAAGGGCTTTAGGATCAACTTTAAATTGGACAGAATTTGCAACAAGACGCAACTTGTTTGACGCCGTGATATTCTTGGCATCGTCTCCAGACAATAACTTCTTTTTTTCAATAACAAGCCAATTATAGATTAGCTCCATAGCGGTTTGTGCAACTATAATTGAAGTCTCATCCGTTTGGTTTGTATTCGATTCGGTATACCACAAGACAGCCAATCTTATAAAACTTGTGTCAGTTGATTCGTTGAAGAAGCTTGAAAAATCTCGCCAAAGGGAACTAAGCCTTCTGCGAAAACTCGATTGCGCCCAACTATGGATCTGTACATTTGGTCCTTGATAATATGCGTATCGTGTATAATCTGACCATATCGGATAATCGTTATCATTATCCATCCCTTGAAGTAAAAGCGACGCCGTCTTGCGGCCATTTAGGAAGCTTAGGAATAGATCAAATTTTTCAATGAAGGTCGTAGCTTCCGTTCTTGAGATTGCTGCACCATTTTTCTTTCTCAATTCGCATGCATAGTTTAAAAACATTCCGCCTTTCCTTTGCCATTCCTGCATTCTACGACGAAAATCATGTACCTCATCCATCGTGACAATAAACTTGCCATCGTCGAACACATGGCGACCTAAGGCAACTGCCCCATCAAAGTACTCAATAGGATCACCTGGGATTTCAACCATATTAGGGACCCGGAACCTTATGATTGACACGTCGACACTTTTGTCGCCATATATCACTTCACCAAAAATTTCACCCTCTATTGAAAGGGTTAGCTCATTATAGCTTCGAATTCCCAAAACGCCGATACTAAGCCCGTCAACAGAGGCCTTGTAATTGGTTTCCATTATTGCCAGTAGGCACATGGGGGCTTTTCTCGACTCGCAAATCCGGAGAACCATACATGATTAGTCGGCGATGTTCTAAACTCGATCTTTCCGGTTACTTCGGCCACGGTAGATTCATTTTCTAATTCTATTTTATCTTGGCCGACAAGAATCGAAGAGAACAAAGGAATTTGGTCATTAGCTCCTTTAAGAGCGGCAGGTATTTGAGACATAAGGAGGTACCGGTTCAACGTTCTAACTAGTATATCACAGGACTATCCTGTTTTTAACAGAATCCTGATCAGAGCTGTAATAGCGAATGACAACCTCGTCTGCTCTCGCCGCAGAATCATCCAGAAGGTCATCAGGCAAATAGTAAGTGTTCATTTTCAAGTTTACGTTTCTTCTTCATCCGCCAGTACAATCCAGGCCGGTGCATGATCGCTGGATTTTTCCCAACCACGAACATGCTTGTCTACGCCTGCCGAGATCAGTCGCGGGGCAATCTGCGGACTTAAAAGCAAATGATCCAATCTCAAACCAGCATTTCGGCCACACGCATTCCGAAGATAGTCCCAGAATGTGTAAATAGTTTCATCAGGATAAAGATGTCTGATCGAATCGATCCAGCCTTGATCCACTAATTCCTTGTAAGCTTTGCGCGGCTCCGGAAAAAACAATGCGTTATCGGACCATCGCTCTGGTTTGTAAACATCTTTCTCCGTCGGGATAACGTTATAATCTCCCGCTAACACAACGGGCACTTCCTCCGATAACAAATATTTCGCATGTTTTTTCAATCGCTTAAACCAGGCCATTTTATAGTCAAACTTGGGTCCCGGTGCCGGATTCCCGTTCGGTAGATAAAGGCAACACACCAACATCTTCCCAACGATCGATTCAATATACCTGCTGTGTAAATCATCCTCGTCACCTGAGAGGAAGTTCCTCACTTCTTGCAAAGGCAAATCTTTCGATAGGATTGCCACGCCATTCCACATTTTCTGTCCGTGCCAGATCGCATTGTACCCGGCATCGAGCAATGGCCTTTCAGGAAATTTATCCTGCGGCGCTTTCAATTCTTGCAGACAAGCGATATCAGGCTTGGCCTATTCGAGCCATTTTAACAGAACCCGGAGGCGGTCATTTACGCCGTTGATATTGTAGGTAGCGGTATTCATTGCATAAGACTGTGATTTTGTTTTTAGGTAAGAAAAATCAGACCAATATGCTGTGGTGTTACATGCCGCATATTACCGTAGAGGGCGAGACAATTCATCTGGCCAAGGCCCGGCTTTTTGTTAGCATTTGCTTTACCACCATTAGATGTTGGGATATATCTCAAACAAAATGTCTTAATGAGACTGTTTCCTAAAATTCATTCAGTTATTCCGTAGCTTTCAAATATGTGGATCAGCAAAATTATAGCATCGGCAACGGCGGCTCTGGCCTTACTCAATTGTACCAAAGACAATACTGAACCGGCGTCGGAAATTCAATGCATTCTGCCGTGTATCTGACTAGCTATTGCCCGACGAAAACGGAAACACATTTGGTCCGGCTGCTGAAACCAACCCCGTACGCACCAAAAATGGAAAGAGGTAGCCAGAGTAACGAATTTTATGTGGCTGCAGTGATAAATCTTCCACAATCGTTGTTCAAACGCGATACCGTTTTTCAATTGCAGTTTCATTATGACCCTAAGGCGGAGCTGGAAAATAAGGCGGCTGGCTATTGCAACGCGAATATTGCGCCAGCGAAAATGGTCGTTTATGATGGAGTAAGTGAGTCTGACTGTCCCTTATTCAATTGATCATCACGTTTCGCAAAGAATACCCAATACTATTTCTGAGCGGTCTAGATCAACATTTATTTCCGGCCTCCATTGCGCGCTCTCTGGTGGGCGACCCTGCATTTAGCTTAATCGCGGCTGGTCATGCTCCCCCTGGTCGTTGTATCCTATATTTGTTGCGGTCGGCTCAGGCAACATAGCCTGCCCATGGCTTGATTCTCAATCATAGCAATTAACTATCTAGAAACCATGACAAATCAAGAGGCGATAGACCTAATCGGTGGCGGAGCCAATGGCGAGCATGCGCAGTGCTGGCTGGATTTGGGTTGTGGAAGCGGGACTTTCACCGAGGCCTTAGCGACGATCCTTCCAGCGCACAGCAAGATTACCGGCGTGGACAAAACTACCAACATCTTCCGCCGCAAATGGGCAACCAGGTTTCGATCAAATTCATCGAGGCCGATTTTGGAACGGAGGTGTTGGAGGTGGCGGGATTAGACGGGATCCTGATGGCGAACTCCCTTCATTTCATCAGGGATAAGGAATCCTTAATCCGGCGTCTGGAAAACCATTTTAGTAAAGGTAGAAGGTTTTTGATTGTCGAGTATGACACAACAGCATCCAATCCCTGGGTGCCGCATCCCATTGACTTCAAAGGTTTAAAAAGCATTTTCGGCCGTGTCCGGAATTATTCGATATCAAAACTTGGGGAGCGTAGGTCTTTGTATGGTTCCGCGATGCTCTATGGTGCGCTGGTTACTTCCCCGGACGAATCAATAAGCTGATCAAAAACCGAGGCCTTCAACAAATGGAGCAATTGCCTAATTCAAGCTTTCACGGTACTGTACCGGAGACATCTTCGTCTTGTTCTTGAACAGCTTATGAAAGGATTGTGGATATTCAAAGCCCATCTGGTAGGCAATTTCGCTGACCTGCAAGTTTGTGGTCGCCAGTAGCTGTTTGGCCTTGTCGATCACCCGGGCTTGGATATGCTGCTGGGCGGTTTTTCCGGAAACGGTCCGCAGCATATCGCTGAGATAATCGGCGGACACGTTCAGCTCCCTGGCGACCTGATGCACGGTCGGCAGCCCTTTCTCCGATTCCAGAAATGCGTTCAGCACAACTTCGAGTCGGACCAGGATTTCGTCGTTGGCCACTTTTCGGGTGATAAACTGACGGGCATAAAACCTGCTGCTATATTGCAGCAAAAGCTCAATGTGGGTGATCATCACTTCGTGGCTGAAATGATCGATGCTGCTTTGGTATTCCGTCTCAATGCTGGCAAACAGGTCCTTGATCTTCGCCTCTTCCTGCTCTGACAAATGAAGGGCTTCGTGGAGCTCGTAGGAGAAAAAGCCAAAATTCCGGATTTTGGTAGCCAGCGAAGTGCCTGCAATGAAATCCTGATGAAACATCAGTGTCATGCCACCCGGCGGTTTCGATCCAGGATCCAGTTTCATCAGCAGCTGATACGGCGAAACAAAGGCCATCATACCTTCATCGAAGTCGTAGTGCCGGTGCCCGTACTTTAACCTGCCGTCATAATCCGTTTTGATGGATATGCAGTAGAAATTGACGGTAAAATGTTGCAGATCGACCAGTCTGGCGTAATCAGCACGTTCATGCCGGAATACGCTGATCAGCGGATGTTTAGGCTTGGGCAATCCGAGCAGCCTGTGCTGCTCGGATATGGAATTGATGAGGTATGGCTTGTTCACTGATTGAAGTTACAAGGTTTTCATATCAATGACAAAACGGTAGCGGACATCACCTTTTTGCATTCGGTCATAGGCTTTGTGAATATCCTTGATATCAATCAGCTCAATGTCGGAGACGATATTATGTTCTGCACAAAAGTCCAGCATCTGTTGTGTTTCGGGCAGGCCTCCGGCGCCAGACCCGGCAATGACTTTATTGCCCGTTGCCAGCGAAAAGGAGCTTACTTCCCAAGGCTTGGCCGGCATCCCGACATTAACGTAAACACCGTTGCTTTTTAAAACCGCCAGATAAGGATTGACATCACTATTGCCCGAAACGGTATCCAGCACAAAGTCAAATGTTTTGAAGGCTGCTTTCATCTGCGCCTCGTCCCTGGAAATGATAAAACGATCAGCCCCGAGCTGCATAGCCGCTTCCTTTTTGCCGGGAGAAGTGCTCAGCACCGTCACTTCTGCACCCAAAGCTTTCCCAAACTTAACGCCCATATGACCGAGTCCACCCAATCCTACCACAGCCAGTTTATGTCCTTTACCTACATTCCATCTCTTTAGCGGCGAATAGGTCGTTATCCCCGCGCAAAGCAATGGCGCAACTCCGGCCAGGTCGAGCTTTTCAGAAATGCGATGTACGAAGTCTTCATGGACGACGATGGTATTGGAATATCCGCCGTAAACAGGCTGGCCGTCGTGGCCCAGATTGTTATAGGTTTGCACCGGGGCGATACTGCAAAACTGTTCCTGCCCATTCCTGCAATCAGGGCACTCCCGGCAGGAATCTACCATCACGCCCACCCCACCCAGACTGCCGATGCTGAACTTCTTGGCATGGGCACCCAGGGCATTGATACGCCCTACGATCTCATGGCCGGGAACCATTGGGAAAATTCCTGCAAACCATTCGTTACGGGTCAGGTGAATGTCGGTATGGCAAACCCCGCAGTATAGTATTTCGATCTGTACATCGTGTGCGCCGAGCTCGCGTCTTTCAAATTGCCAGGGCGCTAGTGGGCTTTCCGCTGTTTGCGCCGCATATCCTTTTGCTGTGATCATAGTATCGTTTATATGATACAAACTTAGGAAGCAGCCTGCGGCCGCAATTATCCAAATCCGGGTAAAAGGTATCCAAATTTGCCAATGTTGCTAAGCCCACTGTCCATGGCTACAAAATATCAAGATCGCGGGCCACATAGTAGCTCGGCACCAATGGCCGGAAGCCGGTTTTCCTTCGAAGTTTGGAAATATCCTGAACGCCCTGGAAAGGGTCGTTAAGCGGGCCTTCGGTTCCATCAAAGGTATCGGCCGCTTTTCCGACAGAATCAGCCAGTTCGTACAAAGTGATCGGCGCATCGTCGGCTACATTGAAGATCTCCCCATCCAACCCCTCGATAGTGAGCAGCAGGGTCAGCGCCTGCGCGACATCCAGGTGATGGACCATATGCATGCGCGATCCTGAATGCATGTTCAGCTTTTTTATATATGGGATAATTTCAGCGATATGCGGGTCTTTGTCTCCATAAACAAAGCCGAGGCGCAGGATACGGACGTCGAATCCCTGGTTTTGCTGCATCCCGATCAATTCCCTTTCTGCGGCGATCTTGCTGGAAGAGTAAGCGCGCGGATCGTTGATATCTACCCGTTCGTCTTCTTTTGCCGGGCGGTGGTAACCCGAACCGTACACATTTGAGGTGCTGGTAAACACAAATCGTTTGACACCGGCTTCGTGTGCTGCCTGTGCTAATGCGATACTTCCCTCGCGGTTGGTTTTGATGATACCTTCGTTATCTGTAAAGGTCCGGAAGAGCGCGGCAAGATGGATCACTGCATCCATACCAGCTACCGCTGCTGGCAAGGTGGCGGGTTCAAATAGGTCGCCGGTGATGGGTGTAGCGCCGAGATCGATCAAACTACCGGCCTTTGCAGCGTCCCTGACCAATATCGACACGTCGTAGCCTTTGGCTATCAGGCGTGGCACTAAACGGCTGCCTACCTTTCCTGTCGCTCCTGTTACTAAAATTTTCATTGTCGAATGATTTAATAATGATACGGCAAAATTAGGCCGCAGCTTGGCGGGCAGCCAATCAATATCAAACCAATCACTATGATTTTCAAACCTTGCGAAAAGTATTCGGTGTGCTGCCGGTCTGCCGTTTGAAATAGTTATTAAAGTAGGCTGGGTATTCAAACCCGAGTGCGTAAGCGATCTCGGCCACGCTCCAATCACTGTGTTGCAACAGTGCTTTCGCTTCGGCAATAATCCGTGCGGATATATGCGCCGAAGTGGTTTTACCCGTCGTTTCCCTGACAGACCGGTTCAGGTAATTGACATGTACATTTAAATGCCTTGCATAGTCCTGCGGACTGCGCAAGCGGAGCGGCTGGTCGCTGCGTTCTATCGGGAACTGCTTTTCGAGCTGCTCAGTGAAGAGATGTGTAAGGCGGCTTTCGCCATTTCGGAAGGTGGAGGTATTCTGTGCAGGCTGTATTTGAAGGGCCTCGTGGATGATGAGCGCGATGTAGTTTTTGACCAGGTCACTTTTATAAAGATAGTCTCCGTCATAAACAGACAGCATTTTCTCAAACAGGCTAGTCATAAATGCTGCTTGTTCTGCATTCAACGTCACGACTGGATTTTCGCCGACCCTGAAAAGAGGAGAATCCTGTAAATCCCGGCCATTGAGGAAGGTTTCGGTAAAAATGCAGGCGTAACCACTGGTACGGTTGATGCGGCGGACAAGCGCGTGTGATACTTGCGGGTTGACGAAAAAGAGTGCGGTTCCTTTGATTTCCACTAGCTGGCCGCCACAATTAATAGTCATGTCGCCATTGACCAAACCCATTTTGTAAAAGTCGCGCCGCCCGGCTTTAACCGGAACATCTGTTGATTCGGGAAGGGCGTGAACTTTAAAACCTTTCAGTCGAAGGTCCACTTCATTCAGCCCGGGTATTCCAGCTCTTTCTTCATTCAGCATTTGGCAAAGTTAATAAAATCAATCCTTTACCATCCTTATATTCATTGCTTAGAGGGAATGTTTTTATGTGAACGAAGCCCTGAATTCCATCGGAGATTGATTGGTTTTGTTTTTAAAGAGCTTACTGAAACTTTGCGAATGTTCAAAACCGAGCTCATAAGCAATTTCGGACATGCTCAGTTGCGTCGTCGTCAGCCGCTCCTTGGCTTTTTCGATTAATTTCTCGTGGATGTACTGCTGGGCATTCTGCCCGATCAGCGAACGGAGCATATCGCTCAGGTAACCGGGCGAGAGGTTCAGTTTTTCGGAAAGATATTGAACCGTAGGAACCCCGTCATGCAGGGATTGCTGGCTGTTCAAATAATGATCCAGTATGGCTTCTGTTTTCGACAAAATATCATCGTTGACCACTTTGCGGGTGATAAACTGCCGCTTGTAGTAGCGGTTGACATAGCTCAACAGCAATTCAATATGGGCGATCATTAGCTCCTGACTGAATTCATCCAAACGGCTGTTGAGCTCCTTTTCCATATTCCTGTAAATCGACAGGATATTTTCCTTTTCCGTGTCGGATAAATGCAGTGCTTCATTGGCTGAATATGCGAAATAACCGTATTGCCTGATTTTACTTGCCAAAGGGTGGCCCAGTAAAAAATCGGGGTGTATGAGCAGGATGTAACAATAGGTCCTACTATTATAATCGGTGCTGCCCACTAATTGGTTGGGTGCCAGGAAAAGCATGCTTCCTTCGTCGTAATCATAATAATCCCGTCCATATTTAAGCCTTCCGTTGTTATCGGTGATAAAGGTGATCTTGTAGAAGCTAAGCACGTCATAGATCGGTGCCATGCTCGTATTGAAGGGATTGCGCTCGTTGAAATGCACAAGGCTGATCAAAGGATGCTGGGGCTTGGGCAAGCCGAAGGCCTCATGCGTTTCCGAGATTGTTATGAACCGTATCAATTTGTCGTCCTTATTTTTCATTATATAAATATACCAAAACCCCGTGACTGTTTCCAGCCACAGGATTTTGACCTCTTAATATCACCAAGGCACAATGTTGTCTGCTCCGGCATAATGAGCTGGTCCCGTAAAACTTCCTGTTGGCAGGTCTTCTGATAAGGCCACTCTTATTGGTTCCATAGATCCTTCTTCCACCGTATCGGTCCCCTGGAAATTATTGAGTGCCGTTGCCGTAAAACCAGGACTTACCAGGTATACTTTGATATTGGTATTTGCCAAATCGATGGCCAGCGAAAGGAAGACGCCATTCAACGCAGTTTTGGATGCCCCATAGACGGCATCGAACGCCGAGCGGTATGGGTTAGCCGGATTGGCATTCAAAGTAAGAGAACCCAATGCGCTCGACACGGTCACAATCCTTGCTGCCTGAGCTTTCCTTAATAGAGGTAAAAAGGCTTGCGTCACGGCAAGTGTACCAAACACATTCGTTTCCCAGACCGTTTTCAATTCGTCGATCGGTGCGATAGTGGCCCGCTGAGCTCCGAGAACTTCTTCCATGGTGCGTCCAGGTTTCCCTGCATTCGAGATAGCCGCGTTATTGACCAGCAGCGTCAGGTATCCGGCTTCGCTTTGAATTTGCCTTACTGCTGCATCAATGGATTGGGAATCGGTAATATCTAATTGAATGGGTTTTGACTGTTTTCCAATCTCGGTAGCAGCAATCACCCCTTTGTCCATATTTCTGGTACCAACGTAAACCGTATAGCCATTTTCTGCAAGTGACTTGGCAATCTGGTATCCGACACCGGTGTTTGCTCCCGTCACTAGTGCCACTTTCTTTGTTTCTGTCTGCATATTATTTTTAATTTTTACACAGCAAAATTCCGAGATCGCGACAAGGCGCTTGTAGCCGAAACAGGAAATGTTGTAGCCGAATTGAGGGTGCATTCCGTATTGATCTACTATCGTTGAAAAGCAGGCGCATACACCTCGCTGGCAAACTCTTCGGCGGTAGTGGCGGTCGTCGTTGACTCATCCCGCTTCTGGTAGTTCATATAACCAGAGCTGATCGCGGTGCCCATTTCAATCAGGTTTGAGACGAAATCAGGAGAGAAGCCATTGCCGAGGAACACTTCTCTCACTTTTTCAACCGGCAGCTGAATGTAAGCCAGGTCTGGCTTACCGATCGCATTACCGACAATGCTCGTCAGTTCCACATAGGTGTAATCCCGCGGCCCCATCACGGCGTGGACGCTTTTGCCGCTGAAATCGAGGTTAGCCAGATGGCTGGCGGCCACTTGCGCCACATCGCGGGTAGCGACCATTGGGATGGCATGGTTACCGGCAGCCACCGTACCGTTGATACCAGCCTGTTTGACCAGACCGATCGTGCGCAGCAAGTTTTCCATAAAATAGGCAGAACGGATGTGCAGCACATTGACGCCTTCGAGCTGGTTGAGCCTTACTTCCTGCTCGCCCGTGCCGCCCATGATGCCATTGCCCTCGTGCATATGCGATCCCAAACTGCTCATATTGACAATGTACCGGATGCCCGAGCGCTGAATCGCCTCGATCAATGTGCCGGTGACCTTGCGCTGGTGGGCCCGCGTATTTTCGGCTCTTACATTGTCAGGCAACAGTACGAATGCACTGTCCACGCCGGTGAAAGCCCTCGTGAGTTGATCCGCATCAGTGATTTCCGCCGCGATGATTTCGGCACCCTGATCACGGTACGTTTCCAGTTTTTCGGTATGTCTTGCAACCAGCGTCACGTGGTGGCCTTCGCTAATCAGGATTTGTGCAATTTTACTACCTACCGTGCCGGTGGCGCCGAGTATGACGATGTTCTTTTTCATTGCGTTAGTTGTTTGAATTTGTTTGGTACGATACAAATGTCCCCCGCTGCGGGAGCAAAAACTTGTATCAGATCACTATTGTTCGATCACCACCTTGCCTGTATAGCCGCCCTGCTCGGCGTAGCGATAGGCTTCTTTGAATGCGTGGCTGCCGTACCTACCACGGGAAGCGATGCGGCCTGAGCGAAAGTGATATTCGAAGGCTTTTTCCAGATTTGGGAAGAAGAAATGGCGATGTACTCGGCGGAGGCGCCTTCTTTCATCATGTTTTTGACGACACCGAAAACCTCATCCCCCTTCTTGAATCCGGTAACCGCATTACCAGCCTCTTCCACAATGCCGCTGAAATCGGCACCAGTATATTTTGGGAATTTCGAGCCCGACATCAGTTTCATTTCCCCTTTCCGGATTTTCCAATCCATGGGATTAATGGAAAATGCCTTGACTTTAATGAGTACTTCGCCTGATCGGATGGCTGGTTTGGGAAGTTCGGCCATCTGTAACACGTCAGCGGTTCCAAATGCCTGATACACGATTGCTTTCATGATATTGTTTTGTTTTGTTCAAAATGTTATCACAAAGGTGCGGACGGGGCCGCGGGCAAACTTGTATCAGATCGCTGTTGTAGCGATGTTAACTTACAAATGGGAATGTTAGTAAATGCGGATCAGGTCGCTGTTGTGCTTCAATGCTTTCGGTGGCATCCCAAACATCTCGTACATGTACTTGTTGAATTGCGGCAGGTCATAGAATCCGGTATCGTATGCGACATCGGTGAGCGTCCGGCTTTCGTTGGAGAGGATCATGTAAATGGCCTGCCGCAGCCGTGTCCACAGCAGGTATTTGGACAAGCTGCTGCCGGTTTGCTGCTTGAAAAGCGAAGCCAGACGGGACGGAGAAAGAAAGACGATATCCGTAAATGTCTGCGGCGAAATATCGGCCTGAAAATAGTTCTCCGTAATGTAATCGACGATTTTGGCCACCCGATCGTCGTATGTAGCAGCCGGAAGTTTTGCCAACAAGGCTTCCAGCACATTCCCCACGTCCAAACTGCCGGTGGATGTCTGGAAAAAAGCATTTGAATCTTCCGAGTTTTCAAAGACAATACAGTTTTCTTCCGCCTGAAATCGTCCTGCCAGTTCCAGCCCAATGGCTGAGTACGGCTCTACATTCAGGACATTCAATGTGCCTTTCTCGGCTACGCAAAAATGCGAAACATGCGGTTTGATCAAGAAACCGTGGATGCTTTCATGCTTCACCCCATCGATGGTCGAATCGAACGGCGTGTCGTTAGACAGCACAATCTGATAGGCCGAATGATGATGGATCTCCACCGTAAGGTTATGGGCGATCAGCGCGAGGATAAAGGGATTGTGGGTGGAAGTCGCTTTCATTTGCCAACAATTTCGTCCCGGAAGTGCTTGCCCCAGTTCCGCAGCTCGTTCAAAAGTTCACGCAGCGACATGCCCAGCGGCGTCAGCGCGTACTCGACCGTCACGGGCATACTGTCGTGCAAGGTGCGGGTAATGAGCTTATTTTCTTCCAGCGCCTTCAATTCCTGCGAAAGCATTTTAGGTGAAATGTCAGGTATATCACGGTGGATTTCTCCGAAACGCTTGGTGCCGTAAGTCAGAGCGATCACAATCGGAATACGCCATTTGCCCTGGATCACTTCCATGGCGTCGCGCGCAGCTTTGAGCTCATACTGGCAAACCGGTTCTGTACTTTTCATAGAGATTTCAAATCGGCTACTTACCTGACTGTAACTACTTACTCAGAGGTAACAACTATCTTTTGGTAAGTAAATGTAGGTAGTTTTGTTGCATTGATCACCATCATCGAAGCAAAATCATGAAATATCTCATTCTTGTTCTCGCGTTCACTTTCAGCACCACCGCATTCGCACAAAAACACAAGCCTCGAACATTCCTGCTCGTCCATGGCGCCTGGTCGGGCGGCTGGGATTATGCCAAAGTGGATTCTATTTTTAAAAAGAAAGGAGACATCGTCTACCGGCCCACGCTCACCGGCCTGGGCGAACGGGTGCACCTGGCCAATGCAAATGTCAACTTGAGCACTTACATCACAGACATCGTCAATGTGATCCGGTACGAAAACCTGCGTGATGTCATCCTGGTAGGCCATAGCTTTGGTGGCATCGTTATTTCCGGTGTCGCCGAGCGAGTCCCCGACCGCATCAACCAACTCATTTACCTGGACGCGATGGTACCCGACAACGGCCAAAGCGCCCGAGACGTCTGCGGCACATTGTGGGACCAGATGATGGTACCCTTCATCAAAGACAGTATAATGCAATATCCCTTCGGCAAATCCAGCACGGGTACCCCAAGCGATCTTCCGCAGCCCATCAAGACTTTCACCGAGCCTTTAAAAATCACCAACCCACAAGTCAAAACGATACCGTCAGCCTTCATTGTGATGACCAAAAACGGGGAATCCAACCCGCTCAATGACCAAATGGGCCTAAACAAAGCGCGGGCACGCGGCTGGAAAATCTACCCAATGGAAGGCGGGCACTACTCCATGCGCGAGCAGCCGGTCCAGTTGGTAAGGAAGCTGGAAGAGGTGATACGCAGTCATGACTAGAAAAACCCTACGAAAAAGTCGATTCAGGCAATGGAAAAAAGAGCAATGCATTATACCCCGTAAGACTGCCTTTCGCTTCTTAATTTATCTTGTAGCTCCGCAATCGCTTTCTTTTTATTCTGCCTGATTTGGGCAAGCAATGGTGCCGGACCACCGTCTGGATTGTACCTGGATCCCCAGTCAACAACCTCTATCATCACCGGCACCAGCTCAATGCCTTTATCCGTGATCAGATACAGGAATTTAGATGAATTTCTGGGCGATACTACCTTAGAAACGATGCCTTCGTCCACTAATATATTCAACTTCTCTGTCAGTACAGCAGAGGAAATTTTCTCGGCTGATGCCCGAAATTCCAGAAACGAGTTTTTGCCGTTAAACATCAAGTCTCTCAAGATCAGCAGCATCCATTTGTCTCCAAAGATTTCTACTGTGAAATTGATGGGGCATGTGGACCTTCTCTCCATTGTTTTCATAATATCGCAGCTAAAAGCAGTTTGTTTTTCAAACTACTTTTGTTTAGATTGCAGTTTTAAAAACAGACTGCAAAAATAGCTAAAATTTGATTATGGACTTCACAGGCAAAAACGTCATTATTACGGGCGGAACAACAGGAATAGGATTGGCAACAGCAAAGGCGTTCATTGCCGCAGGTGCAAACGTGTGGATTACAGGAAGAAGCGCGGAAAATCTACACAAGGCTAGCACGGACATCAATAGCCCAAAACTGACTACTGTTATTTCGGATACTTCAAAACTCTCTGACATCTCGGTTCTGGAACAAGCATTTGCGGAAAGTGGAAAGAAGCTGGATGTTCTCTTCCTGAATGCAGCGATCGGGATATTTGAGCCGATAGAAAACGTCACAGAAGCTAATTTTGACGCACAATTCACCACCAATGTAAAAGGGCATTTCTTCACACTGCAAAGATTACTCCCGCATCTGGCTGACGGAGCATCCGTCATATTCACTTCTTCATCGGCTGCGACTGCTGCAACCTTGGGAACAAGCGTATATTCTGCAACCAAGGGTGCGCTGAATAAAATTGCTCAAATCGCAGCTAATGAGCTGGCAGCCAGAAAAATACGCGTAAACCTGGTTAGTCCGGGACCTATTGCCACACCGGGCTTGAATAGCGTCTTATCTGCTGAGGCGCAAGCTTTCCTGGCTACTACCACTGCATTGCAAAGGCTCGGCCATCCCGATGAAATTGCAAAAACCGTGTTATTCCTGGCCTCAGATGCCGCAAGCTATATCTCGGGAACAGAGATTGTCGCTGATGGTGGCTACCACACCTATGCATTGAAGTAACGGTGAGTCCGAATATATCTGCAAGCCGTTTTCGCTCGCATTCAGAATATGTTCAAAAAATAGGTGGCAATTGGGCTTATTTAGCAGAAAATCGATACGCTAAACTATGGTCATGCCTCCTAAGACCATTTCGGCTACAACATTTTCCACATCCGCTCCAAGCGGCAGCCACGCGCTACGGAAATTTGTCTTCCTAAAATAACAAGTGAGACAAATGACAAACACGATTTTTATTACCGGTGCTTCAACAGGCATCGGGCGGGCTACGGCCAAATTGTTTGCGGCCAAAGGCTGGAAGGTGATCGCGACTATGCGCAAGCCTGAAAATGAAACAGAACTCAATGCGCTGGATAACGTAGCCTTGCTGCCCCTGGACGTGACCAACCCAGCGCAAATCCGTGAAACCACGCAGCGGGCGCTGGCTTTGGGCGATATTGATGTGGTATTCAACAATGCGGGCTATGGGTTATTCGGCGCCTTGGAAGCGATGACCGACGAGCAGTTGGTGCAGCAAATGGACACCAATTTTTTCGGTGTCGTGCGGGTGACGCAAGCCTTTATCCCCTATTTCCGCGAGCGAAAAGCGGGACTTTTCATCACTACCGGCTCATCGGCTGGGTTGATGGCTTTCCCGGTAAGCTCCATGTACGATGCCAGCAAATTTGCGCTGGAAGGGTGGGCGGAAAGCTTGTCCTATGAGCTGAATGAGTTTGGAATCGGGATTAAAACCATTGAACCTGGATTGGTGGCGACGGAGATCGGCGCGAAGTCGGTGCTTGCAAGGCACCCGGCTTATGAGGCATTGACGAACAAATTCACGACGATGCTGGCGCCTGACCAAGCCGCGACCACTTCCGAGCA
This sequence comes from uncultured Dyadobacter sp., assembly GCF_946482605.1. The sequence goes on from NZ_CAMLSE010000009.1 coordinate 42,711, forward strand.
AATCGCCGAAGTGGTGTACGGCGCGGCAACTGATGGTACCAGCACATTAAGGTACGTCTGTGGAGAGGATGCCAAAGAATGGTATGCGCTGCGTCTGGCTAAGGGCGACGAGGCTTTTCGGAACTCGATCAAACAATTGCTAGCCGCTGTTTAAAAAGAAAAGGGCTGCCGGCGTCGGCCGGAACGATTTGCGCCGACAGCCCATTATGTGATTATGAAAAGGGAACTTCTCAAACCCCGTGTGTACCACTCCATTGCCGAAATGCAGCGAGCATTCGGCCTGCCACAGTCTTTGCATCCGCTGATCAGCCTGCTCGATTTCGATAAGGTGCGGATCACCGCCGAAATGTTGGCCGATACTTTTGCCATGGATTTTTATAACATCACCTACAACGAATCGGCGGGCTGCCGGATGCGGTACGGGCAAACCACCTACGATTTTCAGGTAGGCGGGATATTCTTTTCCTCGCCAGGCCAACCGTTGACGGGCATTCAGGTGGCCGAAACGACCCGAGGCTTTACCTTGCTGGTCCACCCTGATTTTCTGAGAAACTATTCACTGGACGCCAAAATCAAACAATACGGCTTTTTCTCCTACTCGGTAACCGAGTCGCTGCATTTGTCGGATAAAGAGAAGCTGATCATCGAGGGCATTGGCAAAAACATCGGTGACGAGCTCGAAACGGCGATCGACGACCTGAGCCAGGATGTGCTGATTTCGCAGTTGGAGCTGATGCTGAATTACAGTCAGCGGTTTTACAAACGCCAGTTCATTACCCGAAAACCTATCCACAATGCATTGCTGGAAAAGCTGGACCTGTTGCTGAATAACTATTTCGACGACGAAACCGCCCTGCTCAAAGGGCTGCCGAGCGTTCAGTATCTTTCCGACGAATTAAACGTTTCGCCCCGCTACCTGGGCGACATGCTCCGTGCACTGACCGGCCAGAATACACAGCAGCATATTCACAATAAGCTGATCGAAAAAGCAAAGGAAGTGCTGACATTCACCGACCTGACAGTCGGAGAAATCGCCTACCAGCTCGGTTTCGAACACCAGCAATCTTTTAGCAAGTTGTTCAAATCAAAGACAAACTTTTCTCCCCTGGAATTCAGGGCGAGTTTTAATTGAGGCACTGGATTAACCGATGGGTTTCGGGTAGGAATTGGCAAAATGTACCTGCCCCATCAACTTTTGTCCATTCTCTCCCCTATTTCAGCCTGCCAATTTTGCATTCAGTTTAAAGGACGCGGCGCGGTGCCGCTCCCTCACTTCAACTCAATGCATAATGACAACACAACAGAACCGCACATTAGGTGCATTCGAAAAAACGTTTTGGCTGCTGGATCAAATTGATTCAAAAGACTTCTGCCTGGCTGCCGACATCTGTGGAACACAGCCCGTTGAAAAGTGGCGGAAAGCCATTGACATGGCTCAGCAACGCCATCCAAACCTTTCTGTAAAGGTGGTGCTCGACGAGCTGGGAAGACCAACCTTGCAGCATGCAGACAACCTGCACATTCCGCTCCGTGTGGTGCATGCAGAGCAGAACTATCGCTGGGAACAGGAAGTTGAAAAGGAGCTTTCCATAAGGTTCAACACAGCCGAAGGCCCATTGCTACGGGTTGTTTTGGTGCAAAAAACAGATCGCACCGTCCTGATTCTGGCTGCAAACCATACCGTGGCCGACGGCACATCATTAAGCTATTTGACCCGGGATATATTACTTGCCGTTACCGGAAAGGAGCTCGAATTAATGCAGCCGCAAGTGTCTAACGATGAAACCCTCGGCCTTGGGGAAGATGTTCCTGCGCAGGTTGTTGAGAAGGTGCTCGAACTGAAAATGAAGACGGGTATGGTTTACCCATTGGTTTCGTCACACCGCTTTGCTGAAACCACAACCCACAACCTTCTGGAACGCGCAAGACAGGAAAATACAAGCGTTCATGGCGCCATTTGTGCGGCCGTGCTAATCGCTTCAAGAAAACTGCGTCCGGAATGGGACGAGACCAGAATGGAGCTGGTTTCGCCTGTTTGCACCAGGGCAGCGCTTGATCTGGACGATAACTTTGGGCTGAACATTACCACACAATCCGTGTTCTTTGAAAACCAGCGACATTTATCCTTCTGGGATCTGGCAAGGTTGGCGAAGGCCGGACTCGGCGGGACCGGTTCTGTGGAATATACAACGGGCTATCTGTCATTTTTCCGGGACCTGGTTTTCGGTCACAATGATATGCAGCAAATGCTGGATGCTTTGAAACAAGCATTTAACCACCACATTATGGTTACTAACCTGGTGCGGGTGAGATACAAAACTGAGTTCGGACCGTTGAAGCTCGAAGCCTTGTATGGTCCGATGGTTCGGTCTGGAAAGGGAATGGAGCAGACGATCGGCGCATTGACAACCAATGGTTCGCTGGGCCTGACCAATACAAGCGATACGCCGATTCCTGGTCTGCTTGATGAAATGGAGCGAATTCTGGAAAAAGCTTGCCAGGAAAATGTAATTACGAAGACGGCATGTTCTTTTCGATAAGCTCCCGTAAGCGCTGGTCATTCTGATCGCCCCACGCGCCGATCGCACCAATAACGGGGATGAGTGATTTTCCGAAATCGGTAAGATAATATTCGACTTTGGGCGGAACGACCGGGTAAATGATTTTTCCGACCAGCTCGTGGTTTTCAAGCTCTTTCAATTGCACATTCAACACCCGGCGGGATGCATCCGGAATTTTCCGTTGCAGCTCGCTGGGGCGTTGGAAGCCCTGGTGAATGAACCACAGAAGCCTCATTTTCCATTTGCCATATAGCACTTCACCGATCAGGTCGAGCCCGCAATTCAAGTTGGGCATTGTCTTTCTTTCGTACATTCTGCAAATATAAACATATGCCTCTGGTGGTTCAATAGGGATAAATTTATCCCTATCTGAATCGTAAATCCGTACTTGTCAGCGGTAACCATTGTGCTGAAATTTGTCCTAAACAAAACCAGCAAGGACATGGATTTCAATTTCGAAAACGAACTAAAAGACAAAATTGCGCTCGTAACCGGGGGATCAAAAGGCGCCGGAAAAGCCATTGCAGACCGTCTTGTAAAAGCGGGCGCAACGGTAATCATTACCGCAAGAAATAATCCCGAAGAAAATGGCAACGGCGTTCATTTTATATCGGCCGATTTAAGCAAACCCGAAGGCACCCAACAAGTGGTGGAAGAGATTCAAAAACGATTCGGGCGACTGGATATTCTGGTCAATAACCTGGGCGGCTCGGAAACGCCAGGCGGCGGCTTTGCGGTGCTCACCGACGGCCATTGGGAAGAATCCTTTCAAACCAATCTGCTGGCGCCCGTGCGACTAGACCGCGGCTTCCTGCCCGGCATGATCGAGCAGCGCGGAGGTGTGATCATTCACATTGCGTCCATTCAGGCGAAGCTGCCTTTGTACGATTCGACATTGCCTTACGCGGCAGCGAAAGCAGCTTTGGTCAATTATAGTAAAAGCTTATCGAATGAAGTCACCCCAAAAGGCGTACGTGTGCTCACCGTTTCGCCGGGCTGGATCATGACGAGCTCGTCAACCCGAATGCTGGAACGCATTGCCGAAAGCTCAGGCGTCACGATGGAGGAGGCTGAAAAAAGCGTCATCGATGCATTGGGAGGCATTCCGTTTGGCAGAGCAGCCTGGCCGGAGGAAGTTGCCGAGTTGGTCGGTTTCTTGGTCTCGCCAAGAGCAGGCTATCTCACCGGGACCGAATACATCATCGACGGCGGCACAGTCCGCACGATTTAAGCTAGCATTGACCACTTTACTTCATTCTCATTTTTTCAATACTAAAATCATTTGCTTAACAACATAATCCATTCATAATCATGAAACTTCCTGAAAACATAGCAGGCTTTATCAAAGCACAAAATGATGCAGACAGCACCGCATTTGCCAGTTTCTTTACAGAACACGCAACCGTTCTCGACGAAGGCTCGTCCTACACCGGTAGAGACGAAATCAAACATTGGATACAGGAGGCGACCGAAAAGTATAATATGCAAGTGACGCCCATTGATTTCACGCAAAATGGCACAAAAGGAACGCTTTCAGTGGAAACAAGCGGCACGTTTCCAGGCAGTCCGGCAATAATGCATTACCACCTTGATATGGAAAATGCATTGATTAGTTCGTTGAAAATTACAGGTTGATAGCCTGTTACATTAGTTCACAGGATTGTTTCGCAAAAGTTTGGACCTTGGCGAAGCAATCCTGCGAACATTTCACTATAATTTAAAAAATGATCAGAAAATTGCGGTTCACATCGACAGTTGCAGGTTTAGTACTGCTGTGTTTCTCAACATTCATTTTTGCGCAAAAGGCAGATTCGGTGAACATTACCGAACCTGCTCAACGGGTCAAAATTGCCCCTGAAAGTGTCTTTAAAATGTTCCGTGAGGCGGGGATTCAGCCAGTCAACCGCACACTGACATCGGCAGAAAAAGAAAAAGTGAGCAATGCATTTGCCTTGTTGCCACCGCTCCACCAGCGGATTTTGAAACAACATTTGCTCAGCATCAGCTTTATGGATAACATGCCCAACACCGCATTGACCTCGCCGGTTGATCCGGTCGGCGGGATTAAAATGTTTAACATCACTTTTCGAAGCGGCTTATTGAACGAAAACGTTTCAGAATGGGCGACGTGGAAAGAGAATACTTGCTTTACGCCCGCAGCTGATTCGAGTTACCAGGTACGCGTGGAAGGCGGCAACTTGGACGCGATCATTTATGTGCTCCTGCACGAGGCCACGCACATTGTCGATGTGGTAACAGGGATTAGCCCGCATCCGGAAGATGCAGATGCAGTGGTGGAGCCGACAGCGTTCACAAAAGATATCTGGCGACTGATGAATAAGCCCACCGAACCATACATTGATTCCCTGCTGGAACAAACGCGGTTCCGGAGCGGGAAGCCAATGGCGATGAGCCTCGCGCCGGATGTTTATGCGAAGCTTTCGAAAACGCCTTTTTCTTCATTGTATGCAATGGCTGCATGGTCTGAGGATGCCGCCGAGCTGCTCACGATTTATCACATGACCACCCGGTTAAAGCAACCGTTTTATGTGGTGGTTACCAAAAATAATGTGGAAGTGGCCCGGTTTGAACCCATGAAAAATCCGCTGGTCAAAGCGCGATTGGGTCAGTTAGCGGCTTTCTACCAGCCATAATTTCATGTTACGGGAAAAATGTACAAGGAGCTTGGACTTTTATCCATTCTTCCGCGCGGTTCAACCTGCCACCTTTGTAATGTCAAAACAAAGCGACAATCTACTAACGGTTAGCGGATTAACTCAAAAACTTAAACTTACCACTCAGATGAAAACTATTGCCCTGACTATCGCATTCCTTTTCACTTTTATCCAAAGCCAATCTCTATTTGCACAAACACGCAAGCCCGCAGCATTGGGAAGAGAAGAATACATTGAGGTTGAAAAAAATGTAAAACTGCACGTGATCGACCTTGGTGAAGGCCAGCCCGTCGTACTCATCCACGGATGGCCGCTGAACAACGAAATGTATGAATATCAATACCAGTATCTAGTTGAAAAAGGGTTCAGGGTCATCGGCATTTCCCTCCGCGGTTTCGGAAAATCGGACAGACCTTATGGAAAATACGATTTCGATACTTTCTCCGACGACATTAAGGCGGTTTTGGAAAAACTGAAAATCGAGAATGCAACATTAGGAGGATTTTCAATGGGAAGCGCGGTAACATTGCACTTTATAACCAAATACAATGGGGCGCATATCAAGAAGTTAGCACTGTTCGGCGCAACCGGTCCATCATGGAAACAACGCGAAGGCCATCCTTACGGTATCACCGAGCAAGGCGCAATCGATCTGATCAAACAGACCAAAACAAATCGGGAGCAATTGGTAGCAGGATTTGGAAAAGCATTCGAAGGCCAGGAAGGCGGTCTTTCACAGGAATCGATCAAATGGTTGGAAAGCATCAACCTGAATGCATCACCATACGCTACTACACAGGCGATCAGCGCATTGGGTGACCTGGATCTACGCCCTGTACTTGGGAAAATTAAAATGCCGGTTGCGATATTCCACGGTGTAAATGACAAATTGTGTGACTATGCTCAGGCTGAGCAGCTTAACAAAGTCATTAAAGGATCTTACATCGTGAAATTCGAAAAAGGCGGACATGGGTTATTTTTGGAAGAAATGGATAAATTCAACTCCGAGCTTGAAAAGTTTGCAAGAAACTAACTAACAGATGACGCCAGTGAAGCAAATCATTGCTTCACTGGCTTTTGGTCTATTTTGAAAAAAAGAAACCCTTCATTCACAAGCGTATTTAGCCATGAGTACTGTTTTCAATAACAATTTAAAGACACTGGGATTGCTGCAAGTAAGCAAGGAGCAAACGGAGATCATCAACGGGCCAGCCTATAAAGAATACATCAAGATTCTCTATCTGCCCGCCGGCTACAAGCTGCGGGTCGATTTTACGTGTTACGACACCCGGCAGGCCACATTGTTTTTTATCAGCCCCAATCAATACCTCGAACTGGAAATCGCTGGTGAGGAAAGTGGTTATTTCATTTTTTACAACCGCGATTTTTACTGTATTCAAATTCACGATCAGGAAGTTGCCTGCGATGGTTTGTTGTTCAACAACATCAGGAACATGCCCAAAGTGGAGCTCTTGGAAAAGGAAATCGCTTTTCTCGGAGGCCTGTTTAAGGAAATGATCGGGGAATTTCAGTTGAATGACAGCTCGCTGGAAGAAATGATGCGGACTTACCTTAAACAACTCCTCATCCGCGCAACGCGCTCCTGGAAACGGCAACATTTGACCCATGACGTCACTGACCAGCAAAGTGACCTGGAATTTTTCCGCAAATTCACCAGGCTTGTAGAGGAGTATTATAAATCCAAACACACCGTCGCAGATTACGCTGATTTTCTTTGCATGGCGCCCAAGACGATCACGCATAAGTTCAACCGCTTACGGTTACCACAGCCTAATGAGGTAATTAAAAACCGAATTATCCTGGAAGCGAAACGCTTGTTAGTCCATACTTCGCTAACAGCAAAAGAAATTGCTTATGAACTCGGGTATAGTGACCCGGCATATTTCAGCAGGCTATTTCAGACGAAAACGGGTGAATCTCCATCGGGTTTTCGGGCAAACTTTTAGGCTTGAAACTGCTTTGAAAACAATTGTCGGAATCGCTTTATCATATGTGTAAATTATTCAGAAGCCTATGCAACTGCTTACATGTTGGCAGTCTCCTGAAACACCGCGACACTTAAAAGGCTGTCTATACTAACCTACGCTTTCTGTGTAGGTATTTCTAACGGAAGTGTGTCCAGAAAATTGACGCGAATCATCCAAAGCGAATTAGATTTGTCTAGCAATCAATTGAGATATGGAATTCAAATCGTATCGGCGGAATTTTACCTTTTTACTATATTTGCTTAGACGTAAAGAATTTCAAAAGGCATTAAAACAAGCTAAAAGAATCGGCTACCGTTTCGGCTACCTATTCTGAAGAGAATTTCAAGTAATTGATATACAGGCATTTTAAAGATTTAAATCGTTCCCAGTGGATCACTGAAAGCGCCTAAAATGGACGCTTTTTTCGTTTAGAAACGTCATTTTTTCACCGTTTTCGAAGATAAGCATATCATTCTGATTCACTCTAGATCAAAGCATTCAGTAACCGGCTTTACTTACTAAAATAGGTACTGTAATCTTCTGGCTGTACGGACAAAAAGCAAAAGCAGACAGCAAAGTCTCCTATTTATGCCAGAATCACAATTGACGGTAAGTACACCGAAATCTCAACAGGCAAGAAAGTAAATCCGGCAACCCGGGACTTGGATGTCAAGCAGGTCACTCCATCGGACAAGGTTAGTGGAAAGCAAAAACCCGTGGGATTAGTCCGGTGATCGGATCGCTACCACAGGCGTTCCCGTTTCCCTCCCCGAGGGGCTATAAATAAATCCGATACATCAGATTGGGGAAAATACCAAACTGCTTAAAATAACCCACAGAACCAGCCTTACTGTCGTCGTAATATTCCGAAATCCTGCTCTTGCGGTTGGTAATGTTGTCAATATTGAGAAAAAGCTCGCGGGTTGTTTTACGTTTGTTGACCTTGTAACTGGCAGAGAAAGTGACCTGGTAAATGTCGTCAATCTTGTTCTCGTAAGCTTTGCCATAATCCCAGATCTCCCCACTTTTCAGGTCGGAAGTAACCTGTCCGGCACTGTTGCGCAGCAGCGGAATGTATTTTTTGCCCCCGCCAAAAAACACTTTTGCATTCAGCGCGATACTCTTGTTACGCTTGCGGCTCAGGTTCGTAAACTCCTTGCCTGCCAACACATTCACAAGGTAATTGTCAGAATAGGCCGTGTTTCTTTCTTTGCCGTCAAGCGGAGTGTATTTGGACTGGTACAAAGAGGAATTGATGAGGAAATAGTAATTCTTATTAAAAAACCTTTCAATCGTCAGCTCAATCCCGTAATTCCGGCCCTTTCCTTTATTGACAAGTGCAACGTAGCGAAAGTCCTGGCCTTCATTAATGGTCGCATAAGCGCTGGTATCGGAATTTTCGACGGGCAGATTGTACAAATGCTGGTAATAACCTTCCGCTTTGATTCTGAGATTCTCTGTCAGCCGGTATTCATAACCTACCACAAAATGGTGCGCTTTGAGCAGTCCCAGATCCCGGTTAGGCTCTGTGTAGCGTCCATTGGGTTGTTTTACTTTTGCAAAATAATTGTGAACCCGGTCCATCGTGCTGTGCAGACCATATCCAGCATTGACTGTACCCCGGCTACCCGCATTCCAGCGAATTGCAAGCCGTGGTTCGAGCGTGCTTTTTTGGTTGTAAAGCACATTCATATTGTGGAGTCCGGCTACGATAGTTACGGTGCTTCCGGCCCTGTATTTCCAGCTTACAAAGTTGCGAAGCGTAGCAATCCCCTCATCGAAGTCAGACAGCACCTGAGGCGCGCCAGTACTATCATCCAAAAAGCGTTGAGCGTAAGAAAAGTGATTATAGGCATACTTGGCCCCGACCTCAAGCCGGTTGCGCGCATTCAACTTATTATTGTAGGTGATTGACGCGCGATAGTTGGTATTATTCAATCGGCTTTTGTAGCTGGGCCTTTTGTTTGCCAAAGAGTCCCTCAGCCACTGGTCTGCGGCATCACGGATTTTGATGACATCGGACTGATCAATATCCTCATTAATGCCATTCGCTGAAAAGGAAAACAGCGTCGTCAATGATCCGTTTCTACTGATTTGCAGGCGATGTGAAAGACCTGAGTTCATCAGAAACGAACGTTTATCATAGTCTTTCCGGATTGCTTCCCGGGCTGACTGATTTCCCGGAATCGGGGCTGTTCCCGGATTGAAGTCGGCAAGATATACCTTGCTTAGGCCAGCCAGGCCGAACAGCGAGAATGACCCTGCCTTTTTGGTTGGCAAAGACAATTTGAATGCGCCATCCTGAAATGTCGGAGCGCCGCCTTCGATGTCCACCAATCCGATATTACTTAAAAGACCAATCGTGGAATACCGGTAATTGGCCAGAAACGATCCCTGATAATCTTTTCGGAAAGGGCCTTCCAGTGTTACATCAGTACCTAAAATCCCTATTCCCAGAATTGACTGAAATTGCTGGTTATTTCCGCTCCGAAGCTTCACGTCATACACGCCCGAAAGCACGTCGCCATATTCAGCCGAAAATGCCCCCGTGTAAAAATCCGACGTGGCGAGCAGGTTATTGTTCAATGCGCTTACACCGCCGCCAACTGAATTCTGATCGGCGAAATGGTTGGGATTGGTAATCTCCACACCTTCCAGCCGCCACTGGACATATTTTGGCGAATTGCCCCGAACGATCACTTCATTGCTTCCCGTAGCATTGTTGGTAACACCCGCAAAATTCGACAGGATCATAGCCGGATCATTGAAACCGCCCGCATATCTCTTTGTTTCATCGAGTGAAATAGACCTGCCGCTCAGCAGCGCCATGTCATTTTGCGCCTCGCCTTTGTTGTCGGTTGCAGTTACCACCACTTCATTCAACTGGGTAGTTGCTTCCTGCATGACTAGTTCCAAAACCACCTCGCGGCCCGCATCGACAACGATGTTAGAAACCTGACGCTGCTCGTACCCGACTAGGCGAAGTTCCAATGTGGCGCGGCCCAATGGAATTTGTTCCAATAAAAACTGGCCGGATTGGTCGGTTATGGTTCCTTTTACCGGCGCTGATCCGGCAATGAATACCGTCGCACCGACCAGTGGCTGCCTGCTGTCGGCGTCGGACAATGTCCCGCGGATGTTTTGAGTGAGGGTCTGAGCGCTCCCGGCCATGCCTAGCAGCGAGAAGAATGTTAAATACAGGTACTTCATGTTACTTTGCTAATAGTTGATATTCCGCAAAGTTGGACCGAAGTCAACCGGCATCCATTGACTTTGGTTAAGAAATGAAGCGTGAACGTTGTATTATTTTTTGCCGGGATAAAGTTTCAGGACGATTGGTGAAATATGGTCTGTTTCCAAATGCGCTGCAATCTGCGTATATTCAGGGATTGTATAAATTCAAGATGTGGCACAAATAAACAAAGTCTGAAAATGCACGACATACTATTTGACTTTTTATCAAAATATGTTTCCTTGACAGAGGATGAAAAGAATATCATCATCTCGTTCAACACTTTTCGGACAGTCAAAAAAGGTACAATTCTATTGAGAGAAGGACAAACCTCTAATAATGTATACTTTGTATTGAAAGGTTGTATCCGGACTTATTACATCATTGACGGAATTGAAAAAACAACTGCTTTTTATACAGAAATGGACGCCTTGACACCGCCATGCGTTATCAATAAAGCACCTTCCCAATATTACATATCTTGTATCGAAGACTCGATACTCAACGTTTCGAATCCTGAAATGGACGTCGAGGCTTTCAGCAAATTCCCAAAATTTGAATCGCTTTGCAGGATTTTATCGGAAGAGCTTCTGGCTAAACAGCAAACTAAGTTTGACGAGTTTAAAACCTCTTCGACCAAACAGCGATACCTCAATTTACTGCAATCGCGACCGGACCTTATTCAACGTGTACCACAGCATCAATTAGCGAGCTATTTAGGTATCACACCCGAATCTTTAAGCAGGTTAAGAGCAAGGATTACGGAGAAAGACAAGGCGCATACTAACGCAGCTCAGCCTGCCTGCATCGTTGAAAATAACTTTTCCAGCAATTGCCTTGCTGATTACCTGGAAGAATAACTTTGCCTTGCTCGACAAAGATGGCAGCTTAGCTATTTTAAATGCTTCAATCAAGGCTTACATGGGACTTGAAGGGTTTGGTATTTATGCTGCGACCAAGGCAGCTGTCCGATGATTTGCAGGAAGCTGGGCTACGGATTTAAAAGACCGAAAAGTCAGGATGAACGGCCTTAGCCCTGTGCTTGTCCCCACAGAAGGGTATCGTAACGAACAGGGAATGTCACAGCAGCAGATCCAGGATATGTTGATTGCGTGACCACCGAAATACCGGCTGGACGTGTAGAAACTGGCCAGGATACGGGAACGCTATTGTATTTCTCGCCTCCGAAGTCAGCAGCTTTATCATAGGATTGACTGTAGATGGTGAACAAACAATGATTTACGCTGGCAAAAATTAATGTCAAGTAAATAAAGCTGAAAGAGGCTGTCTCAAATGAGGCAGTCTTTTTCAGGTTCAAAGTTGGGTGATTTTTCTCGATCTGATTATCTTTAGGTAAAAGCAATTCTGGAAAAAATGCAAATTATCTACGCCCTGAATACAAATCTAAGCCGGCATGGTAATACCAACGGGCAGAGATCAAAGAATGCCCCCCCTGCGAACCCTGCTCAGTGTTTCCTTGGTAATTCCAAGATAGGATGCAATGATATGTAGTGGAAATCGCTGCAAGAAATTGGGATACTCCCTTGCAAAATCTGCGTAACGGGCGTCAGCGGGGAGGCTAATCGTGGAATTCAAGCGTTTCTGGCTGGCGATCGAATTTTTCTCATCCATTATTTGGAGCATCTTCCTTACCGAAGGTATTTGGTCCAGTAGGTCGATGGTATCTGCATGGCTAATGGTAAGCAGTTCGCAATTTTCCCAAGCATCAATGTTGTAATTTGATCGTGTCTGCATGACAATGCTTTCCCTGTCGCCCATCCACCAGTTCTCGATGCCCAGTTGTACGACATGCTCGATTCCCTTCTGATCAATGCTGTACTGCCTCATTGCTCCGCTGACAATAAAGCAAAAATGCTTGCAGAGATCTCCCTGCTGAAGAAAATACTGGCGCTTTTTAAGTCTTTTGGCGGAAAAGATCTGTCGGACAAGGTCCTCTTCCTGCTTATTCAAGGGCATGCCGGAGTACCTATTGACATATGAAATCAGTGAATCATGCATAAGGCGAAAATTCAAGGTTTGAGCTGCACGGTCATTCATGACATTGCAGCCGGTAGCCGGTCTGCCTAAGCCTGCATCCAGCGGTTACCATGGGGGCATATACGCTAAGTTGCCGTTCCGTCAACTGTGAGCGAATATACAAACCTGTTGATATTTATCAACGTTCTTTTTTATCATTTGTCATCGCCCAACGACACTGCGAGCAAGTAGTTTTGTTGAACAATTATAAATTAAAAATCAGAAATCATGACACAATCAAAGAATGGCATTTCGGCTAATTTAACTGAATCAAACAAGCAAATCGTGTTGCAGGCCTATGCCTCCCTGAAGGCAGGAAATGTCGCCGGCTACTTTGACAGCATGGCCGATGATATCACGCTCACCTATTTTGGCAATCACCTGTTCACGGGAACTTATCGCGGCAAGAAGGACATTCTGGACAACTACGTACCTGTGTTGCTCAATCGCCTCGAAGGCCCCATAAAGATCACGGTTACCAACGCGATTGCAGAGGGCGATCAGGTTTTCGTCGAGGCGGAGGGCGAATCACAAACCAAGGATGGTCTGGACTACAACAACCTCTACGGCATTATACTCCGTTTGAAAGATGGAAAGATTACCGAAGTACGTGAGTACATGGACACCGAGCTTGTTAAGGCCATCTTCGGCTGACCTCGCAATAACGCGCAATGATGGGATTCTCAGTAAATTGATAAACAATCGCTTACAGAATTCAAATTGTTGCAGCATGATCACTGAAGCGCCTGAAAAGGGCGCTTTTTTGTTAAAAAACCTCCAATTTTCTCAAAGCTCGTTTACACTTTACAGCTGGCCGTCAGGAAGATACACGCTGAATACAGCTCCCTCGCCTTCGACTCCCTCGGCAATGATTGCCCCGCCATATGAAACGACAACCTTGCGGCAAATCGCCAGCCCGATGCCGGTTCCTGGAAAGTCTTTGGAACGCCGCAATCTTTGAAATGGTTGAAATATCCTGGCTGCCTGTTCTTGATCAAATCCCATCCCATTGTCAATGATCTGGATCAAATGGTAACGGTTGCCAGTGTTTGTCAGACCGGCGGTAGCTGGAATGTCGGCCCCAGTTACTATTTTGTGCCTAATCTGAATTTCAATCGGTGCTTCGGTGCGCCTGAATTTGACGGAATTGCCGATTAGATTCTGAAAAAGCTGACAAAAATGTGTTTTATCACCTTTTATGGTGGGTAGCGGGTCCATCGTGATAGTTGCACCTGACTCGGAAATCGCTAACTCGAGATCCAGCAGGATGATTTGAAATACTTCTTCCAGGGACACCGCGTTTAACGGACCGGCTTGTGCAGCTTTGGACAATTCCAACAGGTCTGTGACTAGTACCGACATGCGGTGAGCAGTAGATCGTATCTTTTCCAAATAGTCCGCGCCGGACCCCAGCTCGCCTTCATACCGCTTCATAAACAGGTCGCTGAATGCCTTTATTTTCCGTATCGGTTCTTGCAAGTCGTGAGACGCAAAATAAGCAAACTGTTGTAATTCCAGGTTTGATCTTTTCAGCTCCTCATTATTCTTCTGAACTTTCAAGTTCAATTTCGAAAGGCTGCGATTTAAATTTTCCAATTCTTGTGTCCGACTACTCAAAATGCTCTGTACCCTCTCTTCAAAAAATGCTTCGGCATTGTCCAATGATTCTCGCAGCTTTCTTGATTCCAAAAGCCGCACAACCTGTTTGGCCAGAACCCGCAAAGCAAACAATTGTTGCTCGTCCAACTGTCGGGGCGAATGATCTATCACGCACAGCGAGCCCAGCGCAAATCCCTGGCTATCCATCATGGGAACGCCCGCATAGAACACCACGTAAGGTTCTCCTGTTACCAAGGCATTGCCAGAAAACCGTTCATCCAGTCGCGAATCAGATATGATCATCGGTTCGCCCGGATTAGTGATGGCATGGGCGCAAAAGGACAATTCGCGGGGTGTCTCGCGAATAGAAAGCCCATGATTGGATTTAAACCATTGCCGGTCCTGGTCCACCAGCGAAACCAGCGATATAGGCGTAGCACAGATCTGCGACGCCAGTTCGGTCAGATCATCATATTCCTCTTCCGGCTGAGAATCAAGTATCCCGTATCCACGAAGAGCTGAAAGCCGCTTCTCCTCTTCGATTGATTGGCCCAAGTTCATGTCTATGAGATACAGTATTTTCTATTACAATTGATATAGTTCCCTCGACGGAAAGTATAAATACCGATCCAAGCGGGCAGATAATCAATGTGAGGATTAAATAGCGATAAATGAGGCTTCCTACATGCAATTTCGCTTCGAATGTAGACGATAAACCACAATAGGCTCGGTACCGTAAAATAGTCCTCTAAAAAAATACTTTCTAGTATTTTTTTAGAAAAGAAAAACACCCATTAGTATACACCATTTCAATTGGAAGCAGCTATTATCCTCAGCGTCAAACATCTTAATCCCTCTTCCGTAACTGTCTTTGCACCGTCCGAGGTATGACCGGAACGATTGTTACCCTTCCTCTCTGGTTGTTCGGCATGGCCCGGGCCGGAATATCCCCGTCCAAAAACCAATGAACGAGTTCTGCCCTAATCGCATAACATTTGTCTGCAATTCAGGATTTCAATGGAATATGTGCTCCAAATTGCTACTTTGCATTGGTTTTTATTTCCTCTTTTATCGGCATTGGCAACACTTAATTTCTACCAACAGGTAAATGACGGCCCACGCGGCTTGCAGGATCTTTGGGAAAAAGAGTTTGAAGCAAAGTCCCTGTGGGGTAACAGGATATTTTGTTTCACGTTTGCGGTGTGTTACCCATCCACCTCACTCCTCTATTACCTGAACGGCAATCCCAATTATCAGTCTATTTTCCTGCTACAAATTACTTGCAGCTGCCTGGTAGCGGTGATCATTTTCCTTCATTTCAGAGAGAAGATAACCGGTCAGAACGCCTCTTTTTACAGCCGGATCTTAATGGTCATTTTTCATTCGTTTATCCTGGCCCGTTTTCAGACCCTGTATTACTATGATTTAAGTATAAATCTGACCCTACAACTTATTTTTTCGTTCTGGGTCCTGCGCTGGAAGTTTTACTATGCCCTGGTCAGTTCGGTAACCACAGTCTTGTTTTTTTCCCTTGCGCTATATATCAGCGGTCAGGATGTGCTGCTTCGTTTTTTGAGAGAAGGCGGCTTCTTCTTTTTTCTTGGGCAATGCGTTTTCCCGTTGGTTATGCAAATGCGCTATAACAAGCAGTACCGCGAATTTATCTATTTTCACAGCCTGCAAAGACAAAACAAGGAGCTCGAGAAGCAAAACCAGCTTGCAAAACAGGCCATGCAGGCAAAATCCGACTTCCTTTCCACCATGAGCCATGAGATCAGGACGCCCCTGAACGGCATCGTGGGCGTTATCCATTTGCTTCTGCAAGAAGATCTGCGAACGGATTTCCAAAAGGAGTTGGTCGGAACATTAAAGTTTTCCTCCGATCACCTGATGGCGGTGGTAAATGATGTCCTGGATTTCAATAAAATCAACTCCAATCACGTCAAACTCGCGAAAGAGCCATTTAACCTTCTCTCTTTTCTTGAAAGTCTTGAAAAAACCTTCATTCCGCGTGCTCAGCAGAAGCAACTGGATTTAATCTTTGAAATTGACCGGGCCTTACCCGCACACCTGACCGGCGACCAGGTGCGCCTGAACCAGATCATCACCAATTTGATCCATAATGCGATTAAATTCACCGAGAAAGGCTTTGTAAAATTGGCAGTTAAAGAAATTAAAAGGGATGAAAGCCGAACATCGATACGCTTTGAAATCAGCGATTCGGGAATCGGCATTCCGCTCGAAGATCAATCTTCGATTTTCGACATCTTCGTACAAGGCGGTATGGAAGCCAAGAGGGGCAATCGCGGCACTGGGCTCGGACTGGCGATAACCAAAGAGCTCCTCCGACTTTTTGGAAGTGAAATAAAATTGGAAAGCGAGCAATGGCACGGATCGCGTTTTTCTTTTTGTATTGATTTCGAGTATTCCGATCAGCAAGTGCTGAAAGAAAAACCAGCGGGCGTAAAAGTTATCCTCCCGGAAGCAAGGGTTTTGGTCGTCGATGACAATGCAATTAATTTGCTGTTTGCCACCAATCTGCTTAAAAAAATAGGTTTGCAGTACGACACAGCCGAAAATGGCTGCGAAGCAGTTGAAAAATTCAATCACAATTACTACGATTTGGTGCTAATGGATCTTAAAATGCCGGTTATGGATGGCTTTGAGGCTACCCAGATCATCCGTGCCCAGGGCGCCCTCACGCCTATCATTGCCCTGACAGCATCGGCGTTTACCGACGAGCGTGAGAAGGCTTTATCAAACGGCTTTTCGGAATACCTGGTCAAGCCCTTTCTTCCGAAGGAATTTTATGATCTTGTTTTTACCTTTTTTAAAACCGAAGAGGAAGGGTAATGATCCATACCGCAGCTGGGGCGCTTGCTTCTGGTGTGGTAGAAATATAAGGCGGCTTTTGCAAGACACCCGTAATATCAATGCACTATCAGCTCCCTTGGATTGATGCCAAATTCCTTCTTGAAGGCGAAGGAAAAATGAGACAGGTTTTCAAAACCTACTTCAAAATAAATATCAATCGGCTTTTTCCTTTGCTCGGTAAGCTTGAATCTGGCAAGCTCCAGACGTTTCTGCGTAAGCCATTTCTGAGGTGTCGTGTTGAATGCTTTTTTAAAATCACGTTTGAAGGTAGTAAGGCTTCTTCCGGTAAGGTAGCTGAACTTTTCCATTGACATATTGAACATAAAGTTCTTCTGCATAAAGTCTACCAGATTAATCTTATGGGGTTCTGAAAAATCAGATAGAATAGCATCGAGATTCCGGTCGACCGTGCGAAGGATCGTAATGGCCTCCCTGATCTTTAACTGAGAGAGCTCGGGCGGAAGTTGGTATTCCAGATTGAAATAAGGAAGCATCGAATCAAAGAAACTGTCGAGTAAAGGACTTTTACGCAGCTTAACAATGTGATCTGTTTTAGATACAGGACTGATCTCTCCTTGACGGGCTTCATAGTATGACCTCAGAATATCGTGGGTAAGCTTCACTACGATCGCTCTGTAGGGCTCACCGTCCTTATCGGACTTTACCAACAATGCCAGTCGGTTCCGAGGAAACAGATGGGTGTCCCCCGCACCGAAAACATAGGTTTTTTCTGCCTGTATCACCTTCAGCTCTCCGGACAGGACACGTACTACCGAGTGCTCTTCGGCAGTAAGCTCCGTACTGCGTTGGGAGCTACCGCTGCAAGTAAAGACGATGTTGGCATGTTGGGAGGTCTGTTTCGTTATCATACTTACAAATTTAAAAAATTACCAAAGCCCCGTTACGAAGCCCTGGTAATTGGTTATTGTACATCGAAAATTGTCCCGGTCAATTCCTCGCTCAGCGTCCAAAGTTTTTCTGCGGCTTTCGGATCGACGGCGAATGAGGCAACACCTCCCGCTCCGGCGGGACTCCCGGCAGTTTTGTCGCCAGCAACGTAATCTGCCACTTCGACATCTTGAAGGTAGACACCACCTATATTCCCTAGTTTTGGATTGGTCGCAGCCCACACCGCAGTAGCAGCGCCTTCCTCTACGGTCTTTTCAATACTTTTCATTGCCTCCTGAGCCGCTACATTCGGCGTCCCGTCGGGGTGTACTGCACCGATTGCCACGAAATCCTCAAAGGTCAGGAAACGCGACAAATCGGTCGCCAGGATCAGACCAGGATGTACTGCATAGGAGCGGACCCCGAATGGTTGCGCTCTTTTGTCCAGCTCCACAGTGAAGAGTACGTTTGCTGTTTTTGACTGTCCGTACGCTTCAAACTTGTTGTACTCCCTGCTGTTATAATTGACATCATCGAAATGGATCGGTGAGGTATGGTGTGCCGAAGATGAAACATTCACAACCCTTGCACCGTCTGTTTTTTTCAGAGCTTTCCATAAATTGGCAGTCAATTGAAAGTGACCAAGGTGATTGATTGCAAACTGTCCTTCGTAACCTCGCTCGTCACGCTGAAGGGGTGTCCACATCACGCCCGCATTGTTGATTAGCATATGTAGCGGCCTTCCGGATAAGATAAATTTTTCAGCAAAAGCAATGATTGTTTCCTGTTTCGCCAGATTCATGTATTCCACTTCAACGTTAGAAATCCCTTCGAGGTTGGCTTTGGCCTTTTCAGGGTCTCTTGCCGGTACGATCACATGGGCACCTGCGGATGTTAGCGTTTTGGTAATCTCCAGACCAAGTCCTCCATAGCCACCTGTTACGATGGCAATCTTACCGGTCAGGTCAATTCCATTAATTACGTTCTTTGTCGTTGACTTTGAGTTGAAGCCAGAACCTATCGCATTCTGGAGCGCGCCGTTGTAATTTGTCATTTTCATTTTTCTTTGAATTTTGTTTGACAAAGGTACGAGCCCCTAGAAGAAGCGATTTTGCTCAGAAGTTCTAATAATTTTGTTTTAAAGGTCATAATAACAATTCGTGTCGACTGGCTGGCACTTTCACTGACCAGAACGACTTTGCTCCTAATTATGTGGTGTATTTTATCTATAAGGCAAGTTTGTTTGGCTAGATACAAACTCAAAAAATCGCCAGGAGAGTACCCAAGGCTACGGGCTTTGATGTCATAGACCGACCCGAACTTGGATTTTATCTCCAACTCCAAGGCAGTCACCTCTGCCTCGGCTTCCTTCTGTGTGAGGTAACTGTTAATGACCGTAGCGTTTTGGGCTGTTGCTTTTAACTTGCCCGTCTTTTCGTTCCAGTCTTCCGGATGGATACGGATAGCAGTGCCAGGTATTCGATCTCCTGCACTTGGTGATGGGAAGGCAACTGGGAACGAGGTAATCGGACGAAGATCCTCGAATTGTCAATAAAGATCTGCCTTGAGGTAGTCCACCTATTAACAAAAAATTTTCAAGAAAAAGTCATAAAATAAACTTTTTAGTATATTTTTACTAAGCGATTTAAAGATATGATCACGAAGGCAGAAAGAACAAAGCGGTTTATCCTGGAAACAGCAGCGCCGCTGTATAACCAGAAAGGGATTTCAGGAGTTAACATTGATGACGTACTTGCGGCTACGAAGTTGACGAAGGGATGCCTTTACGGACACTTTGAAAATAAAGACGACTTGTCTGTGCAGGTCATTGAGTATATGCTAGATAATGTCGTTCAAAAAATGATGTTTGCAGTCGGTGCGGGAAAGACAGCCACTGCGAAAGTATTCGCATTCCTTGATTTTTATAAAGACCCCTTTAATACTTACATCAGTGGAGGATGCCCTATTATCAATACTGCTGTTGAGGTTGATGACAATTTCCCGGAGATTAAAGAAAAAATTGGCGGGGTAATCCGCCGGGGGCAGGATACGTTTACCGCTATATTGAAACAAGGCATTCAGGATGGTGAATTTTCAACAAAGCTGGATCCGGCCGTCTACGCTTTCAAGGCGACTGCCGCCATTGAAGGAGGACTGGTGATGTGCCGGGCCATGAATACCGCAAAGCCGATGCATGGCCTGATCAAAAGCCTTAAATCTGAACTAGAGAGTTATAAAGTTTAATTTTTTTACAATAAAATAGACCAAAAAGTCTATTTCTAATCAGCTAAGCTGATAGCTCGATTGATAACAACAAAGAAATGAGAATATACTTAAAAGTCTATTTTGAGGCCATAATATTGAAAGATAAAAACGATCCCGATCATGGCCTTTGGTTCAGTCAATTCAAAAAAGAATTAAAACCTGCCGGAGCCATAGCTGACCACTATTTCAAACATTCAAAGAAACAATATGAAAGCATTTATCATTGATGGCTATAAGCCGAAAAACGGCATGCGTAAGGCAGACATTCCCGACCCGGTTGTCGGAGAAAACGATGTGCTGGTGCAGGTCCATGCAGCCGGTGTTAACCAATTGGACTCCAAAATCATGAGTGGCGAATTCAAAGCGATGTTACCTTACAAATTCCCCTTGATCATGGGACATGACATGGCTGGGGTGGTAGTAAAAACCGGCTCCCGTGTAAAGCAATTCAAAGCGGGTGATCAGGTATATGCGCGGCCAGCTGATTTCAGCATCGGTACGTTTGCCGAACTGATAGCTATACGCGAATCGGATCTGGCCTTCAAGCCAACTTCGCTTTCTATGGAAGAGGCTGCATCGATTCCACTGGTGGGTCTTACCACATGGCAGGCGCTGGTTGAAAAGGCGAACCTGAAAAGAGGGCAAAAAGTGTTTATCCAGGCGGGTTCTGGCGGCGTGGGGACATTGGCCATACAACTAGCCAAGCATCTGGGGGCTACAGTGGCCACCACCACCAGCGCGCCCAACATAGAACTGGTAAAAAGCCTGGGAGCAGATGTGGTGATTGATTACCGGAAAGAGGATTTCGAGACCATTCTTAAAGATTACGATGTGGTCCTGAACAGCCAGGATGCAAAGACCCTCCAAAAGTCGCTGCGTATATTAAAACCCGGTGGAAAACTCATCTCCATCTCTGGCCCACCTGATCCCGCATTTGCCAAGGAATTCAGATTGAATGCAATACTGAAAGTAGTCATGTTCTTTCTAAGCTTTACGACGAAAAGAAAAGCCAGGCGGCTTGGCGTGGACTATTCTTTTCTTTTTATGAAGGCCGACGGAAACCAGCTTGGTAAAATCACTGACCTGATTAATTCAGGGATCATACGTCCTGTGATGGATAAAGTATTCCCATTCGATAAGGCCAATGAAGCTCTGGCTTATGTGGAAAGCGGGCGTGCCAAAGGCAAAGTTGTCATCAAAGTAGCTTAGTACAATAATGGCCAGGACAATGCATCCTAGCCCATGTTCAAACAGTATTTCATTTTTATTAACGCAGTTACAAGCCAGAGCATAAGTGGTTAGGCGACCATAGAAGGTGTCTGGTATTCAAAGCTCGATCAAAAATAGACCAAAAAGTATAATATGTATTTTATGAATGATAAACAAATTTTTGACAGATACCAACTTGGGGGAATTGAATTAACAAACCGCCTGGTCATGGCCCCTATGACACATTCCCGCTCCAACAACCCTGGGAACGTGGCCACTGAACTGACTGCAAAGTATTATCAGCAACGAGCTTCCGCAGGCTTGATCATTACCGAAGGGACGTTCATCAGTCCGGAAGCCGTAGGAATAATAAACGTTCCCGGCATTTATACCAGCCAGCAAGTTCGGGGATGGAGACTGACAACGGATGCTTTACATCAGGCAGCAGGAAAAATCTTTGCACAACTCTGGCACACCGGGGCATACTCGCATCCTGGCTTACATAGGTTATTCCGCTAGACTTTTTGGCAGGTAGAGAAAATTCAGCAAAAACAATTCACCGTTGGCAGAATATCCGAGGTTCGTGATGCATTCATTTTCCAATGCTTCACCAGTTTTGCATATCAAGACGTCTACGATCTCAAAAGCATCAGGACAACCATGCGGTATTGCCGAGTGAGAAAATCAAGGATCAGTGAGAATGTGGCGAAAGTCAGAAATAAATTATTCTCTTCATCCGGATCGTTAAGGCATATAAATTAAAGGTAAGGTAACGCCCTCTCCGAACCTTGCCCTACTGAGTTGCACTGGATCACTTACTCATGGCTCGCCGGATTTGTAAAACACCTTCGGCATTTTCTGTTGGAGGTGTTAACGGTTACTAAACGTCCGGCGCGAAAGCGCCATCTATCAATGGAATATAGCTAAATTTCAGTTAGGTATGAATGGAGGGAGCGCAAGGGCAGCTTTGTTATTGCTTCCTTCCATAATTAGGCCTTCCTTCGATGCTGCGACTTTTTCAAACACTTTTTTAACGGAGCTATTATCAACAGGATTCATTGGGAATAGGTCACAACATTCTTGATCTTTCGATTTTCCTATTGATTCCTTTTGAAAAAGGTCATTCCTGTAAATGCCTGATGCAATATTCGCTGAGACGTTTTGTGGGTTCGACCATTGCATAGCTATTCCAAGGGCAGCACCGGTTTACGTTAAATTATGATTAAATTTTCCGTTAATGGTTTCGGGCCAGGGTTTCCTCTAAAATTCTTCCAAATTGACTTCTACGTTTGCTTCAACATCGGACGTATCTCATGAAGCCCCTTATTTCTTCTGCAATTCTCTTTCTCTTTGCCTTGGTCAATGCTTATGGCCAAAGCAAATCCAATGCCACAATAACCGGCAAGATCACAGATGCCGCCACCAGCAAACCTGTGGAATATGCCTCGGTAGGCATCACCGATCAACTGACCAATCGGGTCGTCAACGGCACGGTCACCGATTCGTCGGGTTATTTTGAAATTAGCGGTCTCGCCTCCGGCACATTTACGGTCAACGTCGATTTTATCGGCTATGAAAAGAAGGCTGTTAAAGATGTGATTATAGCCAGTAAGGCTGTTAACCTGAATAATATCGCCCTGACACCGTCCATCAAAACGCTGGCGGAAGTTACTGTGACGGGCCAGGCGGCGATTGTTGAAAACCAGATCGACAAAATCGTTTACAATGCCGCCAACGACATTACCTCGCAGGCGGGCGTGGCTCTGGATGTTTTGAAAAAAGTCCCGCAGGTGTCAGTCGATATCGACGGAAATGTGGAGTTGCAGGGCAATCCTAATGTCCGTTTTCTGATCAACGGAAAGCCGTCGAGCGTTTTTGGAAACAGCCTCACCGATGCGTTAGCTTCTATCCCGGCCAGCCAGATTAAAAGTATTGAGGCGATCACCAGTCCGGGTGCTAAATACGACGCGCAGGGCACGGGCGGAATTATCAATATCATCCTGAAAGACAACCGCTTGCAGGGCATCAATGGAAGTGTGAACCTGACAGCCGGTACAAGGCTCGAAAACGGCTCGGTGAACTTGAATTTCAGGAAAAACAATTTTGGATTGAATGCATTTTTCAGCGGTAACAAACAACTCAGCTCGCGTACGCCCGGCACCCAGAACCGCATTTCCACGGACCCATCCGGTAACCGGACCCACCTGCTGCAAAACGGTTATCAGGATTTTGAGCGAAGCGGCTACCGGTCGGGTATCGGCTTCGATTGGAGCCCGTCGAAAAAGGATAACCTGACCGGTGCGATCGGCTATAACAGTTTCAGCAATGCCAGCAGCGGTATTACCAATATCACCCAATCGGCATTGGACGGAATTGGTATGCCGGTTGCAACCTCGGATATTCTCCGAAATTCGAGCAACCGCGGCCGTATCAATGCCGTGGATTGGAGTTTGAATTATATTAAAAAACTCAAAAAGGATGGCCAGGAACTGAATGTGCTGTACAGTTCCAGCTTTGGGAAGCCGCGCAACAGCTACTACCAGATACAAAGCCGCACATCCGAACAGACCCCTTACGCGGGAACATCCGGCAATACGCCGGGCAACGACAAGCAAACCAACATTTCCATCGACTATTCCCACCCGGTTAAAAAAGATTTGCTGATCGAAACCGGTGTCAAAACGGTGTTGCAGGACATTACCAGCGTGGCCGATATTCAGGTTTTCCGTCCGTCGCAAAGTGCCTACATCCCCGACCCTACCCAATCCTACGAGCTGGGTTATAATATGAAGGTTTACGCTGGCTACCTGTCCGCGACATTCCCTCTTTTCCATTTTCTGAATGTCAAAGCCGGTGTGCGTTTCGAGCATACCGATGTTAAAATCGATTACCCGAATACTTCCATTCCTTCGTACAACAACCTGGTGCCGTCGCTGATCTTCTCGCACAACTTCAAAGATGAGCAGTCGCTCAAACTGGCATTCACGCGCCGCATCGAACGGGCCGAATACCGGGATATTAACCCATTCATGAACCTGAGCGACCCCTATAATATCACCACGGGCAACCCGCTTCTCAAACCCGAGATCGGCAACAATTTTGAACTGGGATATAATAAAACGTTCAAAAACGGCGGTAACGTCTACATCGCATTGATCGAGCGCATTAATACCGATGACGTCAAGCCCTACACGGTCCTCTACCCGAGTTATGTGATCGGTGATTCGACCTATGTGAATGTTTCGATTACCAACCGGCGGAATATCGGTGTCGAATACAACTCCGGCCTAAGCGTTTCGGGCTCGGTACCGGTTACCAGCCAGCTCAACCTGCGCGGGAACCTGATGGTTACCCAGAAACGCGTGGTCAACGACCTGCTGGGAGGCAATGTTACCAACGGTACCAACTGGCGTTTCAACCTGAATGCCACTTATCAGCTTCCCAAAAACCTGATCCTCGAAGGTTTCGGAAATTACTCGTCGGCGATCAACACCATTCAGGGCAAGCGGCCGCAGCAGCTAACCTATAACTTCGCTTTCCGCAAGCAGTTTTATCACAAAAATGCCAGCATCGGGCTGACGGCCACCAATCCATTTACCAAATACATCAGCCAGGTTACCACCATCCGGACCGCTAACTATA
The DNA here is from genome assembly GCF_946482605.1 of uncultured Dyadobacter sp. The sequence continues at coordinate 67,681 of NZ_CAMLSE010000009.1, forward strand.
TTTCGACCAATACCGTCCTGATCCCCTACCGGTCGTTCGGCATCAGCCTGACCTACAAATTCGGCAAACTCGAATTCAAAAAAGGTAAAGAACAGGGCAACGACTTCCTGCACAGCGCCCCAAATAGCGATAACTAATCCTCCTTCAATCAAGATTACTTATTATGAAACTGTTTCTGTATAATCTGGCCGTATTATTGGTATTGAGCACCGCGGCATTCGCACAGTCTGCCGATTCAACCGTTCATAACTATATCCGTTTCAGCACGAGGCAACTCTATTCTCCCGCCTCGCTTATTCTCGGGGGCCTGATCGCCAACGGACATTCGGAAGAATCCATTAAGCATGAACTCGTCGAAGAGCGAAATGAAATGATCCCTCATTTTAAAACACGCCTGGACGATTACCTGCAATTTTCTCCGCTGGCTGTTGCTTATGGCCTCGATGCATTTGGTGTTAAATCCAAAACCGACTTTGTAAACCGGACGGCCATTCTGGCAAAAGGAGAAATCCTTGCGCTCGGCACGGCCACACTATTGAAGAAAGCCACGCACACGCTCAGGCCCGACGGAAGTTCGTACACCTCATTCCCATCCGGGCACACGACGCAGGCATTCGCGGCGGCCACCTTTCTGAGTGAGGAGTACAAAGACCGCTATCCCTGGATGCCCTACGCCTCCTATTCGGTCGCTTCCTCCGTCGGGCTGTTGCGTATGGCCAACAACCGGCATTACATCAGCGATGTGCTGGTGGGCGCGGGCATTGGTTACCTGGCGATGAAAACCGCCTACTGGACGCACCGATACAAATGGGGGAAAAGACGGTATTAGGCCGCTACGAATTCGCTTGAAGCCGGATTCAGTATTTGCAGGTTAATCTGCTTCTGTTCGCTGAGCGTATCCCGGCAATACGACGTGTGGTAGCTGTGCGATTCGAGTAACCGGATTGTGGCTGCCACCCATTTTGCTTCACCAATCACGCAGCTATTTACGATTTCTACTTCCTGCCGCATCAGCTTGTCGCGGGTGAATAATTCCAGTGTGCCGAAATGATACAGATCAGCATCGCAAACGATCTGCTCCAGCAGGCCTGCCGGGCATTGAGGCTGTCTTGTCGCCAATATACAGCCTCCGATGGCGTCTATGAGGCCGCCGGGAACGTGATGCTCTGTCAGAAATGTCCGGACCATATCGGCCCCCTGGCACTCGTGGCCTTTCTGTCCTCCCAATAAATACCCTGAGTCATGAAACCAGGCGGCGGTGGTCGCTATGAACAGCTCGTGCTCGGGTAGTTCGTAGTAAGCAGAAATCTCTAGCGTACGCGAGACCACCGTGCGCGTATGGGTCAGATTATGAAATGCCAGATCCGGATTGCGATGATGCTCGAAAAGACGGACAATATGGCTTTCCACGATCTGACTTAACACGCCGTAATTCATTACAAGATTATTATTTAAATATCGAATTGCTAAACCGATAGCTGATAAACATAAAACTCCGAACCAAAACTGAATTTTTTTGGAAGAATACTAAAAAAGGTGTTTGAAATTCCCAGGGTATCGGGTGTTGTCACGGCGTGTCGACGAGGCAATGTCGGCCACCCAGCTGATCAAGGTAGTCAACAGGCCCAGTCAGCAGTGAATGCTCAAATAGATCCCCAGACTAAGCTAAGGACGGGACATTGTTGCTACTGGTCGAGAAAGTACCGGAGTAAAACAGTTAATTGAATTGTAATTTTATCAAATACTATTGCAACTTCAAGCGGCGTAACCCTTAAACGAGCCGGTCTTAACCAAATTGACATGTGGAAATATTATGCATTACTCTCAGCGCTCTTTGCCGCCTTTACGTCTATTCTTGCCAAAATCGGGGTTAAAGGAATCAGCGGTGATGTAGCGACGGCGGTAAGGACGGTCGTGATCCTGGTGATTGCATGGGGCATTGTGCTATTTGGTGGCCAATTGAAACAGGTAAGGGAAATCAACGGAAACAACCTGCTGTTTCTGGCGCTTTCGGGAGTTGCAACGGGGCTATCCTGGATCTTTTATTTCAAAGCACTGCAAACGGGAGACGTTTCAAAGGTAGCACCGATCGACAAGCTGAGTGTCGCAATCGCCATTGGCCTGTCTATTGTCATACTGAAAGAACCGGTTGACCTGAAAACCATTTTAGGTGCGCTGATGATTGTCGGGGGCACTTTGGTTATCATATGGTAGTGGTAAGTCAGTAAGCAGTGCTTATCATCCTTAGCCGTTAAATCACTAATGGATCACTGAAAAACCTTGCGCTTCCACGAATGGCGATTTAAAAGTAGCTTCGGAACATTAGATCAATGCATTTGTCACAATGCTAGGCAACTACCTCCCTATCCTTTCTCCGGCAGGCTTTTGATATCAAAATATGCAATACAAAGACTGAGAATCACTGCAACAACGGAGCTCGTTGTTAGCACGACCAGTTGCCGCGGCTCTTTATCGAAATCAATGAAAAACATGAATGCGCTGTACACATAAGGGTAATAGATGCTCTTCTCCCAATCCATCAGCACGATACCGGTGATCCATAAGCCAAGGCCCAGGCCCAGGGGAACCACGAAGTTGCGGAAACGCAGGCTTAGCCAGTATTGGATAATGCTCATCGCCAGACAACCCAAGTAAACCCGCCCGGAAACTACCAGCAGGGAGTGCCAGTCGATATTGTAGCCAAGCAGGCGATAGCCCGGATTGAGCTGGTGGACAAACAGTCCTGAAAGCAGCACGAAACAGTCAAAGCAGATAATATAAAATGGCACCAGCACCTGGATCACCACCAGCTTTGAAAAGAAAATATCTGCAAACCCTCGTGGCGAAGCATGTACCTGCTTGAAGGTATTGTTGCGGAACTCGATCTGCACGATCAGATTTGTAATCAAAATAATATACATGGGTAAAATGACCGCCGCTACATTTTTCCAGTTGAACCGGAAGAACGTCAACCAGGGCGTCTGCTCGAATTTGAGAAGGAGTGCTTCCGGCCTTTGCAAAAGAATAATGGAGTTGATAACCGGAATAAAAACGGCGGCCAGAATGGTAAGCCATAATGCAAAGCTTCTTCTGGTTTTGATGAATTCGCCCATCGTGTTGGAAATGAACCTTGATTTCATAGATTAAGCTGAAATGATTTGTAGAAAAAGCTCTTCCAGATCGTTACCCACGACCGCGAGCCTGCTGACGCGTACCCCGCCATGCACGAGCATTTGGTTGATCATGGCCAATTCATCCGGCTCTGAGTGACTGATATGAACGGTGTGGCCCTGCTGCGGTATGACACCAAACCGGCCAGCGAGGATTTCTTCCGTTCTGACCATATCGTCGACTTCTACTTCCACCAGCGAATGCTGGAACTGCATCGTTTGAAGTTCCCCAATGGTGCCCTGAAAAAGCGACTGCCCATGATGGATAATGCCTACGTGGGTTGCTACCTTTTCTACTTCTGCCAGCAAATGGCTGGAAACCAGCACCGTCTTTCCTTGCTGACTGTTAAGCTCCCTTATCAATTCGCGGATTTCGATGATTCCATTAGGGTCCAGACCGTTGGTAGGCTCGTCCATGATCAGCAGTTCCGGGTCGTGCAGCAATGCGATCGCGATGGCTAGCCGCTGCTTCATACCCAGTGAATAGGCTTTAGCCTTTCTGTGGGCCGCGTCGGAGAGGCCGGTGATGCGCAATACTTCCCCGATCCTGCTTTTAGTGCATTCATAGGAGCGCCTGAACACTTCCAAGTTTTCTTGCCCGGTCAGATGCAGGTAAAGCGAGGGTTGTTCGATGAGAGAGCCTGTTCGTCGTAAAATGTCGATCCGGCTGCTGGCCATCTCTTGCCCGAAAAGCCTGATACCTGCCTGCCCATTTTGCAACAAGCCGAGCAAAAGGCGGAGGGTAGTGGTTTTTCCGGCCCCGTTTGGGCCGAGAAAACCATAGATGCTTCCCTGGGGAACGTGCAGATTAATGTCATGCAGGATTGGCTGGCCTTTCTGAAAGGCATAATCCAGATGATTGGTTTCGATAACCGCATTTTTCATGGCAGGTGTTATTTTTTGATTGTGCATCAAAGAAATAAGCACCTTTTTACATGAGGAAATAAAATCGCCAACAGGCCTTTTTTGCCTTCAAACCAGCCTGAATAACCGACCAAAAAAATGACTATTAATTCATGTCATCCGATCCTCCTCAGCAAATCATCGCGAAAAAGGTCGCCGATCGGCACTTTTTGATTACCGATGTAAATGATATTACGCTCGATGAACGTGATCTTGTTGACCGCCACGATAAACGAGCGGTGCACGCGGACAAAGTCCCGGGCAGGCAGTTTTTCAAGCAACGCGGTCAGGGTCATCAGCGTTTCGATCACCTGGCCGGACGTATGTAAGGCGACGTGGTCTTTTTTCCCTTCCACCAGTAGAATATCCTCCAAATCCACGCGTAACATCCTGTGCGCGGAACGTATGAAGAGATAACCGGGAGCGCTTGCGGCCACCGGCGCCTGACGTAGCTGCGCTTTCTGAATTGCTTTCAGAAAACGCTCAAAGGAAAAAGGTTTCACCAGGTAGTCTACGACATCTGCTTCAAAACCCGCCAGCGCGAACTGGGGATAGGCCGTGGTAAGAATTACTAACGGCGGGTTTTGGATCGCATTCAGGAAATCCAGGCCATTCACATCAGGCATATTAATATCCAACAGCAGCAGATCACATTTTCCGCTGTTCAGCAGCGGCAGTGCTTCCAACGGAGAGCAGAACCTGGCGATAAGATCCAAAAAAGGGCATTTGGAAACATAATTGTCTACTATTTCCAATGCAAGGAACTCGTCGTCGATGGCAATACATCTGATCATCGGGCGGGTTTGTCAAATTGAATGGCAAGGTCGGCGGTAAATATGTCCTGCACTTGCTGCAAGGAAAGTTCGTGCGCTCCTGGGTAAAGCAATGCAAGCCGCCGCCGTAAATTGGCGATACCCAGCCCGCCGGATATCTCCGGCCCCGCTGCCCGCAGTTTGTTACTGGTATAGACGCTGAGCACCTGATCGTTTAGCCGGACAGCAATAACAATCGGAGACGATCCGTGCTTGAAAACATTCTCGATCAAAGGCAAAAGCAGCAGTGGCGGGATCATGACAGATTGTAGCTGACCGGAAGATTCGAAACAGATCCCCTCTTCCGATTTGCTGCGCATTTCATGCATGGCAACATAAGTCCGTATCATGCTGACCTCTTTTTCGAGTGGAACCATTTCGGCATTGGTTTCATATAGAAGGTAGCGCATCATTTCGGAAATGCGGAGGATCACGGTGGGTGTCTCCGGCGCTTGCCGTAACGACAGCGCGTAGAGGTTATTGAGCGAATTAAAGAGAAAATGCGGGTTGATCTGCGCTTTCAGGACTGCGAGCTCGGATTTCAGATACTCATTTTCCTTCTCCTTCTCCTTGCTCAGCTTCCTGTACCAATCCACGCTCAGTCTCACAACCAGCCCAAATAAAGCAAAAATGATATAATTGCTACCCCTGGTCAGCAATGGCGAAAAATCCCCACTGGATATTCGCCGGGAAAACTGTCCCAAGTGCAAAAGTGCATCTTCAACCACGAGCGCTGATACGGCGATCAGCATCATCGCCATCACATTTCCGACCAGAAAGAGTACCAGACTATGTCGCGGGAGGATTCTGGGAATCAGGTAGGCGTAGTTAAGGTAAAAGCTGCCTGCATGGGCTACTAATGCTATTCCATAGTGTATAAAAAACACATCGGGAGATGTTCGGGCATAATTGCCGTAGAAAACTACGGTTGCATAAATCCCCCAGGCCAGTAAATGCAGCATTACCGGAAGTTTCTTTTCCAGCAGCGGTTGCCATACCTCATTGGTCGGTTCAATCATATGCGAGTATACTGATTTTGAGGCTTACTGTAAAAAATCAGCGTCAATGCACACTTTTTACCTACCAACACGCAGAACTTACCGATTACTTTGCGTGAATAAAGTGCAGTCTGACGCGGTCGTAAACCGGCGGGCAGGTTAGTTATTAGCCTTATTCGAAAAGAATAGGTTCAATGCTGACTTATCCGTTAATAGTCTATCGGTTTTTGCAACTTTTTGAAGCCATGGCTGTCCAATGATTAGCAATGGATCAGAAAGAACATTACAGGCCAACAGACCGCATATTGGTTGAGCGAGTACTCAGTGGAAACACGAGGGCTTTTGGCATGATCATCAAGCATACCGAAAACCTAGTCGCACAGATTGTTTTCAAAATGATTTCAGATAGGGAAGAACGTGGTGACCTGGCGCAGGATATTTATGTAAAAGTCTTCCAAAAGTTGAACACTTTCCGCTTTCAGGCCAAACTCTCGACGTGGGTAGCCCGGATCGCCTACAATACCTGCATCAATCATCTGGAAAAGAACCGGTCTTCGCCTTTCCAAAATCTGGATGATTTCTGCAATGACGATCAGACCGGGCATATTCAGCAATACGACGACACGAATGATACGGAACAGGAGCTGATCCGTAACGAGTTCGACGCGATCCTACAATTGGAACTTGAAAAGCTCCCGCCGATATACAAATTGCTTGTCACGCTTTACCATCACCAGGAACTAAGCTATTCAGAGATCGCGCAGATCGTCGACTTTCCTGAGGGAACGGTTAAAAGTTACCTTTTCCGCGCACGGAAAAGGCTGAGAGAGCAGCTTGAAGTGATTTATAACAAAGGTTTATGAAAAACAAAAATCATTTAACGGATGCTGAAATCCAGCAATATGCATTCGACGAAATAAGGCTGAACGATGGTGTAACAACGCATATCGATCAATGCAGGCATTGCTCAGCTCGCGTCGCATTGTACCGGGAACTAGCGGCGTCAATTGCGGTCACATCCGAGCCGGTTTTCGATTGCGAGCTCGTGCCTGCGGTACTGGCAAAGCTACCGTCACCAAAGCCCCGGCAGTCGCAAATCCAGTTGATCGTAGCCTCGGTGGCGATAATGGGCGTGTTGATCGGTATTTTCAGTTTCTATTATTTGAGTAAGGGGTCACTGACGGGAGTGTCTTTGGACTACGTACCGGCAATCTATGGCATTGTCGCTCTCTGCACATTACTCTTTGCTTTGCTGACGGCAGACCTGTGGAAACAGTATACCCATAAAATTCACAGCCTGGATACCTCCACACCATTGCAACAAAATCTCCGCGGTGCTGTCTAACTCAAAAAACCGGCTTACGAATATGAAAAACATCTTATCGATACTACCCTTTATTTTATTTTCCAGGCTGACAAGTGCCCAGGCCTTCGAGCGCACCTACATCGACCGCGACCAGATTGCGCTTGGTGTCGCGGTACTGCTTGTTGTAATCATTCTGGCTTTTTTGCTAGAACTCCTCAAACGGTACCTGGACTACCGTCTTAAAGAAAAAGTCCTTGAATCAGGCGTCACCCAAGAGCTGGCGGCGCTTTTGTTACAACGGGACCCGCGAGAACATCTACGGGCCAGCATTAAATGGCTAGCTATTTTTCTGGGTCTCGCCTGCGGTTTTGCCATCGTCGCTGTTACCCGGCTGCCGGTCTGGGGCGCTCTGGCGGTCATCGCGCTGTGTCTGGCTGGCAGTTTTCTGGCTTATTACTTTTTCATAAAAAAATCTCTTCACTAGGACTTCATCAATCAACCGATCATGCTGTACGCTAAAACACCCATTCAATGGGACAGGCTTCTTATTGCCCTTTCTCTGCTTCTTTCGACCTTTAATGCCTTCGGGCAGGCAACGCAGCAAGTCGATTTTCGTCGTTTGCTGGGAACACCGCAGCTTAGGGAGGACTTTCAAATATTTCGCTCGGCGTTAACCGAAAATCATCCTGATTTGTATCGTCACCGCTCCCAGGAATTGGTAGACCAGATGCTGGACAGTTGCCAAATGAGCATTGCTGGTCCGATGGACCTGATTGCATTCGGGAACCTGGTCCGTTTTGCCGTAAGCGCCATTGAATGTGGCCACACCAGTGGTAGTTTACCGGGTGAGCTCATGGAACACTACGCGGCGTCGGTACCCATGTTTCCGCTCAAATTATGGTTTGCCGGCGACCGGGTGTTCGTGCTGTGCAGTAAAGAAGCCCTTGTACCTGTCGGATCAGAAATCCTTTCGATCGACAATAGGCCTATTAAGCAGATTCGTGAGAAGTTATTTCACTACCTGCCCTCGGACGGCAAAATTCAGACCAAGAAAAATGCAACCCTGAACAATGACGCTTTCCTGTTTCTATACAATTTTATTTATGGCGAAAAACCGCATTTCAAAGTCAGGTTAACAACGCCTGACCGGCAGAACCGGCAAGTAATCTTGCAGGCGACGTATTTTGAAAATACCCAATGCCCTGCACATCAAACCACTGACAACGACAAACCCCTCGAAATCAGCCTCACCGACAGCACTAGCGCCTTGCTGACAATCCGGACATTCAGTAAAGACCGAATTTCCAATGCTAGCCAGGATTTCCCGGTTTTCCTGCAAAACGCATTTGAGCAAATAGGGCAGCGAAAAACTCAGCATCTACTTATTGATTTGCGAGGAAACGGTGGTGGCGACGATGTGTACGGGGCGCTGCTTTATTCCTACCTGACCAGTAAACCTTTCCGGTACTTTTCAGCGCTTCAATCCAAGCCCAAACCGGTGATGACCCCGCAGGATCATTCCGGGTTAACCGTTCACAAACCTGCAAATGTTAGTTTCGGCGGAAAAATATACGTGCTAATTGACGGACGGACATTTTCTACTGCGGCCGACTTTTGCGCCATTGCCCGAAGTAATGCAAGAGGTATTTTTATCGGCGAGGAAACCGGCGGAGGTTATGAGGGCAACAATTCGGGTGGGACCGTCCTCGTCAATCTTCCGCATTCGGGCATCCGGGTGGCGGTTTCCACCATCAGGTATTCTAATGCCGTGACGCCTGGCACTGAGCCGGGAAGAGGCATTATTCCGGATTATCCTGTCAGCTCTTCCATTTGGGAGGTGCTAGCAAAAAAAGACGTGATATTGCAAAGAGCGCTTGAAATCGCGCTTCCATGATTGATCCCCAGCAACACGGCTACCCACGAACTTAGCGTGCCAGGCAATGAGTTAGTGAGCCTTCCATTCTCATTTTCTGCTTTTGAACCTGGGAGGCTGTACATAAAAATCGAGTGTCATCGCTAGCCCGGAAGGTCTCACCGGCAATGCCCCTTCGACTAGTTTGGTGGTCAAATTTTTACGGTATCCGGCAGAAACCTCCACGCCCGCCCAGCTTCCTAATCTCCGGTTATAGGCTAGGCCCAGGTCCACATCAACCCGCCTGTATAAGGAAGGGTTTTCCCCTCCGGTGGGATTGGTATAATAGGTGCGGGTGACCGACTCACCGCGAAGGTACAGGATGTCGTTTCGTGACAGGTTTTGCCGCCAGGCCACACGCCTGGGCAGCATCATTTCGATACCGGAATGTTCCGAGAAGTTATAGTTGAATATCAACACAGGCAGAATGGTCATCTTATAGCTTTGGTTGAGCATAATCCCTGCCCCAATTTCCTTATTCGCCGATTTTTTGCGGAGCAAAGATGCCGACACCGTGTAGTTGAGCGGAACCTGTTTCAGGGACAGTTCGGCCATATTGCCGCTCTTATTAAAATGCGTTGTAGCTACCACCCAGGAAGTGCTGTCCAGCTTCACAAAAGAATTCACATCCAGCCCGTACGAGCGCAGGTTCCAGCCCGACATGCTGCGTATCGGGTTTTCACCCGGTGTTTTCGATTCGAACTGCTCGGTCCGGTAGTTGGGGCCAAGAAGCACCGTTACCCTTTTATTGTGCACGACAGGCAGCCATACCCTTGCGAAGTACTCTTCATAGGTATATGTCTTCGGGCCTGCGTTTGCAAAGTTGTATACCTTGCCCGGCGAATGCGTGTTTCGGAACGTCAGCCATTTGGAGGGCGCAGTCCCGGTGAGTCCGGGCTGGGAGGATTGGCACATAACATGCCCGGTGATAAGGCATAATAGAGCGGCGGCTGCATTCCGGCAAACTGAGAACATATGACCACGAAAAACAAAGTGTAATAAGCTGAATATGTGACGTTTTAAGTAAGCGAACAATCACAACACAGCAACATTACTGTCGCGATATTAAGTTCCGGATCGTGAGGGGTCACCCCCGGGCTTTCTTTTTAGAGTTTGTCGCAGTTTTTCTCTTATTCTTGAGACGATAAACCCCGAAAATAGACTCAATGTCGTAAAGCATCCGATATTAATCAGCGATTCTAGATAATGTGTCCACCGCAGGCCAGATTCGACGTAGCTGGCAAACACAGTCAGGCCTCCGATACTTATGGTAAAAAAACTAAGAAAGGACATTCGGAACATATCGACCCAACTGGCTGCAAACGATTGAGCGTATATCCATCTTCCTATATAGATACCGCTCAGAAAAAGGAAGTAGCCAAAAACGGAATGGCGGCCGTCTATCAGCGGTTGACCAACAAATAGCAGCAGTGTTACCGAACAGAATAGGAAATGCAGCTTAATTTCATTTCGCATTATCTTCTCATTTTAAGTATCCAATATCCGAAAACCACCTGGCAATTCAAACAAAGCTTTGAGTCGCAATGCCAGATCCACTAACCCAGATTAAACCTGTATTAAAATTGAGTAGTGAAAGCATCTGGCGGTTACCTTTGTGTACCCTAACCATTGTAACCTCTATGCATTATTTCAAGCAGTTTTGGTGGAAATCCCTCACCATTGCCATATTACTATATGTATTGATTGCCGGCCTGATCAACAATGTGCCGCGTTTGCCGATCCTGAATGAAACAATCCGGAATGCATTCTATCATCCGCCACTGTGGATTGCCATGATGACTTTGCTGCTATTATCGGCCATTTTCTCTATCCGGTACCTAAGCAAGGGGAGGATTCAGGACGATTTATGGGCCATCGAGCTGGCCAATACCGCGATTCTGTTCGGAATTTTGGGCTGCATTACGGGTTCGGTTTGGGCCTATTTTGCGTGGGGCGATTTCTGGCCCAATGACCCAAAGACCAATGGCGTCGCCGTGGGTATGCTGCTGTATCTCGCCTATTTCATACTGCGCGGCTCGTTCGAGGATGAATTAAGACGCGCCCGGATTTCTTCGGTTTATAATATTTTCGCCTTTGCAATGTTCATCCCCCTGATCATGATCCTTCCCCGCCTGACCGACTCACTGCATCCGGGCAATGGCGGCAATCCCGGTTTCAACCAGTATGACCAGGACAAAAGCATTACGATGATCATCCGCCCCGCCTTTATCGGATTTACCTTGTTGGGCCTATGGATAACCCAACTCCGGTTCAGAATGCGAAGGATCCAGAAAGTACTTGAAGAGCAGGATTTGACTCAAAAATCAAACGAAACTTCCCTGACACAATGAAAGCATTTTCACAACACATATCCAAACTACTATTGCTGTTATCGATGCTACTCCCCCTGATGGGCCACGCCCAATCCCAAGGTCCGGTCTCTGATTTGCTCCGGCAGGACGGCAAATTGTGGGTGGTTGTCACGGTTATCTTTATCGTTTTCACAGGATTATTCTACTACCTATTTCGGACGAACCAGCGGATCAACAGATTGAAAAACCGCCGGTAACTATCAAAAAAGTACGCCTCAGACAATATCTTTCCGGTTGAGAACCTGAATACTTACCACCGCGCCCAAAACAAAAACTACTATGCTGACTAGCAGGTACGAATAGCGCCAGTCTGTCATGTCCAATGAATTGTTCAAAAAGCAGATAGGCCACAAATAGGGTGAGGCAGTACTGATCGTAAATCCCCGCGAGATCACGCCGGCCATGGTTGCGAAAAGCCCGAAACCGGCCGGTATAATAAAGCTTGCAAACTGTATGCTGATAAAGAGTTGTATGACCATTATTCCCCCGCCCCCTAAAAACATCCGTAAGGTGGCCTTCAATAGCACCTCGTGCATGGAATGGTTTTGAAACCCGTAGTGTGGTTTGAGCAGCCCCAGTAGCCATCCCGCAGCCTCTGCCGATCCATATAATGCGACGTGGCTCAATCCGGTCAGCACCGTAAGGACCAGCAGTTTGGACGCGTAGATACTCCACCTGGGAACAGGCAAACTATACAGATAGGCGAATGCGCGGTTCTGATGTTCAATAGCGGCGTACAGAGCCGATTGAAGCGAAACATAGATCGGAAAAACAAACAATGCCCAACCAACGAGGACATGACCAGAAAAATTCAACCAAGGGTTCACACCCGGCTTATAAAATTTATCTCCGTCCGCATAAGCCGCCACAAATGCCACCAACACCACAAATGCAGGGGCAAAAAATGCCAGCCATAGCACCAGCGTTCTGCTGACCTTAATCTTTTCCATCAAAAGGCTCCGCCACAAATAGCTCAACGCGTTCATATCAACGGGTTTGTTAAGTTCAAAAAAATATCTTCCAGTGTCGGTATCGCATACGAAGTATCATTGGAGGTTCCACCCGCCAGTATGTGCTGGTCTGCGCGTAACTCATCCATCGACCCCTGGAATAGTAAATGCCCTGCATCGATGATCGCGACATGGGTCACCATTTTCTCCATTTCGGCAAGTAAATGGCTGGAAATAAATATGGTCTTACCATGCGACTGGCACAAATCCACCAGTAATGTCCGGATTTCGCGGATTCCTACCGGGTCCAGCCCGTTGGTCGGCTCATCCAGGATCAGCAACTCCGGATCGTCAAGCAGCGCCAACGCGATACCCAGTCGCTGCCGCATACCCAGGGAATAACTATCAACTTTTCGTGAAGCATCCCGCGTTAACCCAACCATTTCCAATACTTTGTCCACCTGCCCGCGATTTGAATCGCGCGCCAACCTTCCGATTTCAAGGTTTTGCCAGCCCGAAAGGTGCGGGTATAGGATCGGCGTTTCAATGAGCGCTCCTACCCTGCGCAATATCGGAAGGCGGTTAGCGTCGATGTCCTGCCCGAACAAGCTAATCCGATGTTTTTGGGAATGAATCAGGCCCAGCAGCAAACGAATCGTCGTCGTTTTCCCTGAACCATTCGGTCCCAGGAAGCCGAAAATGCTCCCTGTAGGCACTTGCAGGCTTACATGGTGGAGCACGGGCCGGTCGCCGTAAGCATAGCTGAGCCGGTCGGTTTGGATGATGTATGAAGTCATATTGTCTTGATTTTTGGTCAAATCAAAACCCTGCGAATTTCAAACAAAACACATTTTCGTCCTATACAGGTTTACAGGCCGTGGAAAACAGATAATACCCTGGCAGGCTGTTAAGGGGCCGGATCAGGGTGTCTGAGTCTTGATTGGAGGCGTCTGAGGGTAAACCAAAAAATACGATAAGCCATTTTTGTAACTTCGCCGGGTCATGTGTTCCCGAATTCCACAGCTCTTTTACAGGCTCCTTCCAACTCATTTACCGTTTCTGCTTCATGGCATGGGCTGGGTATTATATGTGCTGCTTGTCGTATATGTTAGTAATTACCAAGATATTGATTTTGTAGTCGGCCATCCGAGTATCCATATTTTCGCCCAGGCCGCTATCTTTTATCTGAATTACTGCTTTTTGATTCCTTCGCTGCTCGCACAGAAAAAACTTCCGGAATTTCTATTCCTGAATGTGATGAGCATAACTGTGCTAGAATTGGTATTTATCCCAATATATCATGGGCTACGCAACTGGTATATTGGGCCCACGGTTACGCCTTTTCCTTTGCCATATTCAGAGCAATTTTTGCTCAGATTCTTCGAATTGGTACTGTTTGCCTTGATCGCCTGCGTAGTCCGGTTTACCGTCGACTGGTTTTCGTTGCAACAAAAGACCCGGGATTTGGAAAATTCACACTTGAAAACCGAACTGGCTTTTCTGCGCTCTCAGCTCAACCCCCATTTTCTATTCAACACACTCAACTCCCTATACGCGCTGGCGCTCAAACGATCACCGGACACGCCCGAGGGCATTATGCAGCTGTCACAACTGATGCGGTATGCACTATATGAAACCAATGAGGGGCGCGTCAAACTTTCGAAGGAAATGGAAATGATCGAAAATTTCATCGAATTACAGAAATTACGACTTCCTCTGGACTTCCCCATTCATTTTGAAATCCAGGGAAATATCGAGCAAGTCTTCATAGAGCCGTTCCTGATGATGCCCCTCATGGAAAACATGTTTAAGCACGGAGCAGAATTCGCTTCTATTTTAGTGAGCATAGAGGAAAATAGCCTGACGGTACTGACCAGTAACGGCATCCAGCAACCTACCCGGAACGAGCTAGGCGGGATCGGTTTGGATAACCTGCAAAGGCGATTGTCCCATTTATATCCGGGCAGACATCAATTCAATTTCGAGAAGACCGCGAACCGTTTTAATGCCCGCCTTTCTTTGACCATAAATTTACAAACATGAAGATTCGTTGCCTGGTCGTGGATGATGAGAGACTGGCCTTGGAGGTCATGGAGGGCTACATTGAAAAAGTGCCCTTTTTGCATCTTGAAATGCTGTGCTCAACGCCGTTGCACGCCCTTGATTTTTTATCAAGAAATGCAGTCGACGTCATCTTTCTCGATATTGAGATGCCTGGCCTTACCGGTTTACAGTTTTTGCAGACACTTAAAAATCCACCCGCCGTTGTTTTAACAACAGCCTATCCACAATTTGCGGTCGATGCATTTGAGCTCAATGCGACGGATTATCTGCTTAAACCAATCTCTTTTCAGAGATTTCTGACGGCGGTTCAAAAAGTTCAGTCAAAACTGTTGGAACGGGCCGCTTCAATAGCGCCTGTCGAACAGGAATTCACGCCATCAGAAGGGTACATTTTCATTAAATCCGGTACCAAAACTGTCCGGATTGACCTGGCGGAAATTCTGTTTATCGAAGGAAAAAAGGACCACGTCCTAATAAAGACAGACCGTAGCAGCATTAGCACCCAAGTTTCCCTTAGCGGGTTGTTGGAAAAATTGCCGACCGAGCAATTCCTCAGAGTACACCGCTCCTTTATTGTTGCACTAGCGAAAATAGAAACCATCGAGCGCAATCGGATCATGATCGAAAAAACAGAAATTCCGGTGGGCGATTTTTATCGGGATGCACTCGCCAAGCGCATTGGTTTACAGTAGGAAACTTAAAAGGACAACTATTGCTTTATAGAGTTTTCCAAGGGGCACTTAAATCTTGCGTTGTAAAATAATCCGCTACGTCAGGATTCTTGCTCGGTAAGAGTCCCATGCCAAATCCAGGTCCAAGCGAGCGTTTTCCAATTTTTTAGTCGCTGCCGACTGGTATTTGACCATCGTTTTGTGTTGTAATGGCAGAAAAACCTGGTAGCATCTTGAACCGTCGATCCTTGTTGCAAGAAATAAACCCTGACGTGATTTTCGTTATGGTGCATTGGATTCCAAAGCCCAATGAAGATAGTGTCTTCTTCATTTGATCGCAGGAATTTTGAACTTCGCGAACATTTTCTCGATGTCTGCCCGATCATAATTAATCACACCGCCGATACGCATATAGCTGAGCTGCCGGTTTATACGCATTGCATATAGCTTGCCGGGCGAAACATCAAGCAACTTCCTAACCTTCCGAGATTTGAGCCATTGCTTGGAGGGCTGAGGCCCCCACCCGAAAATAGCCTTCTCATTTAAGAAAGTATTTGCTCCTTCAACTTTTCCAGATCCGCCAAAGTGACTAATTGATGCGCGTATAACGCTGAACTCTCCTCCGTTTGCTTGCCCTTCTTTTCCATCGCTCATTATTTCGCGTTACTAATCAAAAACATAGATTACCACGCAGTTGGCGTTTTTGACCGGAAAATAATACGCTGCATTTAATACTTGTGTCCTCTTTTTCCGGGTGGAACAAAAAGGTGTCGCTAATTGAAGAAAAGCTCATCCATTTAGCCTATGTGCTTCGGTTCTGGGGTATCACAGAGGATGTCGTTGACCACTTTTGTCAAAAGATTTTCACAAGCAGGTTCAATAATGTACGGTATTCCTTGCTTGCTCGACTAAAAGGTGCTGGTATGATCAACTAATTTTTGAAAGTTTATTGACGGATGGCGATACCATTCTGAGGCAATAATATCGACAATGGAAGCAGTGATAGGACCTTTCGCTTACCTGATGGCTAACAAAAATTTTACAGAGGATAAAAGTGAAAGTCTACTGCGGCTTAGAACAACTCTTAGAGAATTGGATTTTGACCCCGATCCGAACGACTAATGGACTGAAATCGCCAAATGGATGAAAGAATACTATCAGTAAATACTTTGGGCTAAATCGAACATTCTGCGGTCGGTGTAAATATCTCGAACAAAAATTTGTCGTACATTGGAGGAGGAAAGTTGGTCAATAGTTAACAATTGTCATCATTCCAACCGGTAACCTATCGGGTAACCTGGAAATTGAAGTCAGAAACGAGACTGTGTTCGAGACAGTTAGGCGATAAAAATGATTCCAGCGGGATCACTCGAAGTAGTAACAAAAAGCATCAAAATCCTGCAAATCAAACGATTGCAGGCTTTTTTGTTTGCCGCAACTATACCAAAACGTTCAAATATTCTCAAAGTTTTGGTGAGTAATTCGGTGAGTCAATCCGCCTGCAAAGTTTACTCACCAGAAATCACGTAACTAATTGAAAGACAACATGTCCACGCGATGGACATCTTGCGCTGACTAGGCTTGCAAGACTACATTTGTTTAACCTTTAAACCAGAGAATGGTTATGAAAACAAAGCTGAGTCTGCTCTTCTATTTGAAGAAGCCGAAGAATTATCAAAAAGCGCCAGTGCTTACTCCGATATTCAGAAGCTCGAAAAATGCCAAATAACACGAGAGACTAATGTTGAGCAGTGGATTTTCAGCGAGCGGAGGCAAACGAACGTCAAATCACATATCCTGCTGCCAGAGGCCCATTGCTGAATTTCATCATTTTTTCTTTGTGAAGGTTTTTTTGCTGAAAGGAATGCTCACCAGTTGGAGTGGGCCGCCAGGTCATACATTTCCAGTCATTGAGGTCATGCAGGATGACCCTGTTGCCATTCCACCAACAGGCATTGTAAGCGCTGAGTCTTTGCCCTGTTTTGACATTCTGGATAGCATATATATCCTTCATGTGACCAAAGTGCCGGTCCATTTCTGTTTTTTACCAACCCCCATATCCCGGATTCGGGGTGAGCTATTGCAGGGCAGTAACTACCTTTTTTTGAATGAATAAAAATATTCCCGAATGGCCAGCGTGTCCGCTCTACTGATTGAATTCACATAAGATTCATCAAATTCATTAAACCTCCTACCGGATGAAGAGCCTCTATATAATTGCGGATGCAAGTAATAATTATCCGGGTCAGTGAATGTATTCCAGGATACACGTCTGTACTCAAACACAGATAGATTTAGTTCGGAATAGTTTCCGTAGCCTACCAGCATATTGTAAGTGCTGAATTTACTATCCCAAACGGGTACGAACTCGCTCCTGTATTTTGACATGTTGTAGCTGTACTGAATAGCTTCTCTTGTTACAATCAGCCTGTTTGTCGACTTGAATACCAATTGATTGTCATTTTTGGTGACTAGCAAAGAGTTAAACGAGTCAGGTATTTCAGCGGAGTCGGGTGAAAAGAATTTGATGCATTCATCGCTTACAAAAGAGGAGTCTTTCAATTCAAAACCTCCATTGATTTTTAAGAACCTATCTATCAAAGCCTTATCAGTTATCTCCTTCCGATCAGTGTACAGCCGGATTTTCGATTTTATACTGATGCGATTTAAATTGAGCGTAGATGGAAACTCAGGAGGCTGCTCTATGTCTGTTTTTTTACAACTGTTGATAACGAGGAGAAGAAGGAGAACGCACACGTATTTCATAGATTGCAGAGGTATTTTTTTGCAATATAGGCATTTCCCATCCGGCCATGCCTATCCCAAAAATTCGACAAACTATATAACAACGCTTCAAAATTGTAATATTTTTGCGTCGCCCGGTTTTAACACTTCGTCTACACCAAATGCTTTCTTAGTCGCGTCCGCATTGATTCCAGGAACCGATTCTGACACTCGTTTTACCATGTACCTGCCAACTCATTAAGCGGATCTCGTGCTATGAAGATTTTCTCCGTTCCGGATTTAGCCAAAGTATTTAGTGTATCCGGCAATCCGGGCGATTTTTGTCGAAAGTTTATTTTCCCGGTATTACTGGGTTTCTCTTTACTTTCCAATGTCCATGCTGCCGGGGCCAGATTACAGATAACAGACATCTCTCTTCCCAGGCAGTTCAAGGACCGCAATATCAAACAGGCGGTGTACGACTCAAAAGGGCTCCTCTGGTTTTTTACCAACCGAGATATATACCGCTTCGACGGGAACAATGTCATCGGATTGGGCCCACAATTCGGGATACAGCCCTATACGATCAAATTCATCCACTGCGACGGTCAGGACCGCCTCTGGATAGGCACCCGGCAAATGCTCATCCGGCTAGATCTTAAGACCTGGAAACATCATGCCTTCACTTTTCCTACCGTTGCACATGATCCCGACAACGCGGGCGCTACCGGCTATGTCATGCAGACCAGGGCTGGACGTGTACTGGTAGCGGCAGGATGGGGAAAATTGTATGAGGTAAAATCGGATAGCCTGCGGCTGGTATTTGATCTAAAAGACAACATTAATGAGGCAACAAGAAAAGGCGCTGTCAACTGGATTCACGAACAGGCCGACGGCGATTTATGGCTCACTACCGGCTACGTGGCCCGCATTGTGAGGCTACGCCCTGAAAAGAGCCAATACCTGCTGAAAGATATCATCAAACAGGACGGCTTTGCTGATAAATCCATTCAACACCCGGTTTATCACGACTCCGGGAAAATATTGTTTCTGACCGATCGCGGAGAGCTGAAAATTCTGGATTGTAATTCAAAGGTCATAGAAAACGTCGGGTTACCCCACCCCGTGCGCTGCGCCTATCAGACCCCGCTTTCCAGGCATCAGGTATTGATAACCACCATCGAAAATGAGCTCTTTATCTACGATTTCAATAGCAGCCGCATTACACCTGCCGGCCAGGGAATCCAGAGCATGATTGCAGGAAAGCGCATTCCTGAACACAACAATTACAACCTCAGCCAGCTTCTCGTGTACGAATCCGGCCAGGAAAGGGGAATCTTTCGTGTCACCCTCGCTCCGGACAAGCCCGGCATAGAGGCGATTGATCTGACGAGGGGCAATAGCATCAGATCCATCTACAAACATCCCAACGGAGCTATATACCTGGGAACCTACTCGGAGGGGTTCCTCAAAATTGACGGGAATACCGGCACCAAAAAACAGCTGACGGATTTGCTTTTCGTCTACAAAATCGTCCCCTGGTCGGCAGATACGCTCCTGCTGGGCATTGAAGGTGCTGGTTTGTATTGGTACGACATTCCGAAAGGCACCTTTTCACAGGCCATGAATAAGTATGGGCAGCTGTACGAAAAATACGTCACCTCTATTGTCCGTACAGGTAACCTTGCATGGGTGGGATGCTACCAGGGTTTTTATCTTGCCGATCTTCAAAAAGGGCAAATAATAGAAAGGAATGGAAACAACGTTGAGTTTGCCGCCCGGCAGGTCCATGTCTCCGCCTTGTACATTCAGGATAACCTACTATGGGTATGTACTGCCGATGGCCTTTTTGTTTTTGAATATGGTAAAGAAGGTCTTGGGAAGATTGTTTATCAAAGTAATGACCAGACCGGCTGCACCTCGCTGGCATTCGTGGGAAACCGGGTTTATGCGGCTACCATTGGAAAGGGGCTCGTCGTGCTTGATCGGCGTACCTTCGCCCGGGTCGCGTGGATCGATGAAACGAAGAACCTGGCCGGTAGCCTGGTCTATTCCATCAGCTTTCGGAAAAATGTGCTGCTCGCCGGTACCAACAACGGGCTCAGCCGGATCGACCTGCAAACCGGCCTGATCCGTAATTACAGAGAAAACGACGGCTTGCCCTCGAACGAATTCAATACCGGCGCCTCATTTTTGTCCGGCGATACGCTGTTGCTGGGAACCGTCAGCGGCGTTGTGGTCATACCCATCGACAAGCTGCTGGCATCCGGCCCCAAAGCGCCCGGCGCGCTTTATGTGACCCAGCTTCTCACGCAGACGAAAGACAATGACCGGAAAGCTAATTTAACGCTTCCGTATCATTCACGGAAGGAAATTATCATTCCACCTGATGTTATTTCCTTCACGATCCACCTCGGCGGCGACATCAGCGGAACAACCGATGAAACCCCCTATTTTTTCAGGCTCGACAAGGACATGGCATGGAGCAGACTGGGAAGTAACAAGGAGATTTCACTCGTAAGGCCCCAGCCCGGATCTTACCGCCTCGAAGTGGGCACCGCCGCGCCCAACGGAAAAGTCAGCGCGATTGTGACGGCGGAAATGATCAACATTAAACCGCAATTTTCGGAAACGGTGTGGTTTAAAATATTGATAGTCATTGTCGCCCTGGCCTTGGGGATGGCTGTATTCCGGTATTTGGAGCGGCAACGGGAAAAAGAAAGAGGCTTACGGCTCAAAATCGCGGAAGATCTTCACGACGAGGTAGGCGGACTGATTTCAGGGCTAGCCCTTCAGGCCGATTTTCTCCAATATGCCGACGAGAGCCAAAGAAAGGAATACCTCCGCAAAATTATAGAGACGGGGCGTCTGGCTGTTAAAAGCATGCACGACGTGGTATGGAGTATCGATCCACGGAACGACAATGCCAAAACATTGACCGAACGCATGAAAGATTATGCCGAGTTTGCCCTGAAACCGCTTGGGATACAATACAGGTTTGAAAGTGAAGGGATTACCGAGCTCACCTTTCTTTCCCAGCAGGTCCGGCAGAATATGTGGCTCATCTACAAAGAGGCGATCACCAATGTGTGCAAACATTCGCAGGCCGGAGAAGCGCGCATCACCCTCGATTTCAACGATTCGCACTGGCGAATGTGCATTACAGACAATGGAAAAGGGCTCGGTGATCTTTCCAGCCAGGGAAATGGCCTCAAAAACATGCAAAACAGGGCGCACAAGATTCGTGCAGAGTTAAAAGTAGAATCCGGCAAACGCGGAGTAACGATTATATTGGCAAAAAAGCAAAATGGTGTAGAACTACCTGTATGGGTGGGAAAACACACCCAGGACCCCGCTTAATTTTACAGCTACGATGAACAGACTAGCTATTATTGAAGACACAGCGGGCATTCGGCAAGTCCTGGCCGACTTTTTTGCGGTGCAACCCGATTTCGAACTCGTACTCTCCGCCGCGTCATTTGAAGAATTCGTGGATCGCTGGAATCCCGCGCAACGCCTTGACCTGCTCCTATGCGACATCGGCTTGCCCGGCAGGTCGGGGATCGAAGCCGTTTGGCATATTAAAGAAAGCAGCCCGCAGACACAGGTGATGATGTTTACCGTGTTTGAGGACCAGGACAAAATATTCCAGTCGCTTTGTGCGGGTGCGACCGGGTATATGCTCAAAAGCTCCCAATTGAGCGAGCTACGGGCCGGGCTCAGAGAAATGCTGGCCGGAGGCGCCGCCATTTCCCCGAAAATAGCAATGGAAGTGATCCGGTTTTTCAACCGTCCCCAGCAAAAGCAGCCGGACGCTAAATTGACCGTCCGCGAAATCGAGATATTATCCTTGCTGCAAAGCGGCTCGTCCAACAAAGACATTGGCGATAAGCTATTCATATCGGTGGAAACCGTCAAGTACCACATCAAGAACATCTACATCAAGCTCCAAATATCGAGCCGCAGCGAGCTGTTGCTGCGTTTCAGAAATCCGCTGGGATAATTCGCGACGGATTAGCTAAGTAACTCTGCAAAATCAATCAAACGTATAGACAACTACCCGGATGGGTAGGAAATGCTTCGCGCATGGCAATTTCCTTTGCATGGTGCATTGTTCATGGAGACATCGGGCGCAATCCGACCCATTACAGAATTCTCAGCCTGCTCTCCTTCCGAAAGTCAGAAACGCTTTTTCTCAAAATCAAAAAACCAACACCTGAAAAAACACTACCATTATATGTTTGATCTCAAAAAACTCTTTCTGTCGATTGGTTTCGCCTTTTGCCTTTCTGCCGGCGTTGTGCATGCGACAGTGTATAATGTGACCAATACTACCGACGGGAGTGGTCTTGACCAATTGAGAGGGGCGCTCGTGGATGCAGGTAACACGCCCGGCACGCATACCGTCAATGTCATTGCCGGAACTTACTATATAGACCCGCTTGCCATTGAAATTGGGACGGTCAGCGGGGTTGACATCACCATCAACGGTGCCGGCCCCGGGAATACAATCATTGATGCCCGCAACCTTGGTCGTGGCTTTGTCATAAATCCCAACGCCGATCAAACGAATGTCAAGGTTGCTTTTAACGGGATGACCTTTCAGAACTGTACATCCGGTTCCATTATCGGTGGCGGCGCCGTTCTGGCTCGTAACGGGCGTGGAAATGCTATCAGCTTCGATAATTGCTGGTTTTTTTATAATAAGGCAACTCACGAAACAGCTAAACCTTTTGGAGGTGCAATCTGCTGCTTCGATGTATCCCTTTCTGTCAACAACTGTACGTTTACAGGTAACACGGCTTACGTCGGCAACGCGGGAGCCATAGGCATAAAACTTGAGATGGGATCTGACAAGCTTAACTCCGCGCAAATCAATATTACTAACTCCCTATTTTCTAACAACAAGGCAACTGAGGCCCATGCAGGCGCTATTTACATACTTGCGGTTGGCGGGCCCGGTACTTTTTCAACCTCTATTACCGAATGTACATTTGTGGCCAATTCCGCCAAAGGGTTGGTTGGGGCGATTGGCTGGACGAGTTGGATCGATGGATCCAAGCTCAATATCAATTACAACCGTTTCTTGAGTAATACTGAACGGGATCACGGTGCGGTATTCATTAACTTACTCAAGCAGGCTGGCTCTGATATAATCAATCCACCATCCGATCTGCTCAATGTAAAAAACAATTGGTGGGGCTGCAATGAGGGTGCTCAGGGATGCAGTGACTATGGTATATCGCCGAACGGTTTCGCCGAGATTTTCACCCCTCATTTGCAATTGAAAACAACCGTCAGCACGCAAAGCATTTGCTACCCCGGCACCAATTCGGTTCAAGCCTCGACGGGTTTTACCTCCAACTCTGCCAATGAGCTGATCGACCCCTCCAACCTGGGTGCGTTTATCGGCCGCCCTGTAAGTATCTCAGCCATTCCAGGCAGTATGGGAATTATTTCCGGGGTACAATCGAAGATTCAGGCAAACGGCATGGCCACCGCGAACTTCATTTCCAACGGAACACCCGGCGTGGTGGAAATTTCTTCGAACTCGGATAATTCCTCAAATAAGGCGCCGCTCACCGTGAACACGCCGGGTAGCTGGCTTGGCACTACCAGTAACGACTGGTACCTGCCCGCCAACTGGTGCGGCGGGGCCATTCCTACCGCCAGCACGAATGTTAACATCCCGGCAGGTACACCCAACCCGCCGGTCATCAAAATATCCCAATCCGAGGCTTTGGCCAAAAATCTCACGATAGCGCCGAATGCAACCCTCAGTTTGGATGCAAACGCAACACTCGATGTAAAAGGGGATTTCACCAACAACGGTTCTTTCAACGCAGGTGCCGACGGAGCATACACCCTATTTTCGGGCACTGGTACTCAAACCATTCCAGGAGGTACATATTCGATCCTGGGCATTAGTGGCGGCAATAAAACGCTTACTGCCGATGCCACCCTGAGTCACTACTTTGTATTTTTGAGTAATACAAAAATGATATTGGGCAACAACACCTTTACGGTTGCCAGTCCGTCACCATTCAACGATTTCAATTCGGAGCGGTATTTTATTACCAATGGTACCGGAGGCCTGAGAAAGAATGTCGGCGCCTCAGCATTCACATTCCCGATCGGTTCGGAGACGAGTTACATGCCGGTGGTGCTTTCCAATACGGGCGCTCCCGACCATTTTACGGCACGCGTGGGCGAAGGCGTTTATACTTCCTATTTAAACAATGTACCACAAGGCAACCCGATTGCCCTGAAAGCAGTCAACAGCACCTGGTACATCAGCGAAGACGTGCCGGGAGGATCAAATGTGGGAATGTCCCTGTACTGGAACCCGACAGACGAACTTCCCTCATTCGACCGAAGCAACTGCTACGTTTCACATTATCAAAACGGCAGCTGGAAACCGACCACCAGCGGCCTCGCCTCCGGCAGCAATCCGTTTTTTGCAAGCCGATCCGGCATTACCAGCTTCTCCCCTTTCGCAGTCACCAACCCCGATTCTCCTCTACCTGTTACACTAGCACGCTTCGATGCGGTGAAGGAGGGCTCCACCGCCCTTCTGAGCTGGTCGACCACCGAAGAAACCAATAGCGACCGTTTCGAAGTGGAGCGTAGTATTAATGGTAAAACCTGGCAAAAAATCGGCACCGTCATGGCAAGCGGTGAAAGCAAAATCTGGACAGACTACCGCTTTGCAGACGAGCAGCCGGTAACTTCCGAGGAAAATCTGTACCGTTTAAAAATGATCGACCGCGCCGCTCCGGGAGCGGCGCTTCCCGAAGACGGTGCGGTTGCGTATAGTCGCATCCGAAGCCTGAAATTTGATGGCGAAGCCAGTCCCGTGGTCTTCCCCAACCCGGCGAGTGACAAGCTCTTCGTACAGGATTTTGCCCGTGTTTCAAGCCTGCGCATGATGGATGTAAGCGGAAAGGTAGTTTACCAATCCGGCACCATGAAAACCGATGCAATCAACGTCGACAAACTCGCGGCTGGGGTGCACCTGGTAGAGATCAAGTGGCTTGATGGAAGAAAATCAGTAAGGAAAATTGTGATCAATCCGTAGTCAGGGCCTCTTCCACCGGCTGTGCGGATCGATCTTATGCTCAATATCAACCAACCTTAACCTCATGCTCAAACTTCTACTTCCGTTATTTTTCGTATGCGCCGTAAGTTCCACGTTATTTGCTCAGAAAACCTGGACAGGAGCATCAAGCAGCAGTTGGACGGACGATTCCAACTGGCAACCCTTGGGCGTACCATCCTCCACTGCGAGCATAACCATTCCCGAGGGCACTCCTAACAGCCCGGTTGTTCTGGCCGGCTCAAACATTAATTTCGGTAGTATCAAAGTCAATTCCGGCGCTACTTTTGATGTGGAAGCCGGCGCCACCATGACATCCACCGCTTCGCAGAATCGTACCCTGGAGATTTTGGGAAGATTTATTAGCTATGGAACCATAACGATCAGCAACAACGCAGTCGGTCCTGAGGAGTGGGCCGCAATTGAGATAAATAATGGCGGTGTGCTTGGCAACGCTGGAACCCTGACTGAAACCGGCACCATATCGGTTGGCATTCATGTTATTTCGGGTCAGCTATTGAATGCCTCGGGTGGGCTTATTTCCCTTGACAACAACTTTGGATTGGTCTCCCAAGGTAACTGTGACATAGTCAATGAAAACGGGGGTGAAATACGGACCAAGGGTATGCTCTTTTCTATCCTTGGTGCTCCCTACCTCGTTAATGGCGGCAAGTTTGTATGCAATGGCAATGCGATGTTCCTGGCTGGAACGATAAAAAACGAAGAATGTGCGCATTTCCATGTGAACGGCTCTCTAACCATCGACTACAACGCTCGCTCAGGCATGACCAATAAAGGAACCACTATCATTACCGACGCACTGAAGTTGCCGGAGGGGCTATTTGTAAATGCGGGCATTCTAAAATATAAAACGCTCGACGCAGCCAACCCGGATTATTTCCAAATTGTGTATAACAATGAAGCAAGAAAGGGCTCCGCTTTGGTCACCGATGACCCGAAGCTCTTGATTACCGCCTATGGAACGGAAAGTGGGCTGGAAGTTTTAGGCATTTTCCGCGATCAGGAGGGCACCCAGTCGGCTGGCACCTATGACGGGTACGATTTTACACCAGACCCATTCTTGCCCCCCGGAAATCAGACACTTTATGTGCAAATGGTGATCAATCGTTCGAAGTGCGTTTATATGGTACCGTTTAACTATAAAATGGCCGGCCCTCCCGGTACCTGGCTGGGCGTGCACGATTCTGGCTGGAATAATCCTGAAAACTGGGCTTATGGCAAAGTTCCCGATGCGACGACCAATGTCTATATCCCCGCCGGTACGCCGAATGATCCGGTCATCAGTTCCACGAGGCCCGTCACCAATGATTTGACGATAGCAGCAGGCGCAAGTCTCGTAGTGACGGGAAGAGGCATATTAACGATATCGGGAAATGCTGTCAGCAATGGGGGGCTGTACGCAGGTTTTGAAGGTGCTGTTGTCGCTTTCGTAGGCGCCGGTCCGCAAACCATCCCGAGTGGAGAATACTGGATCTTCGCCGTCGCCGGCGATGGCAGGAAACTGCTCACTGGCGATGCAAGTGTGAGCAGCCAAATACTGTTGTCCGGCACTACCAAGGTTGCCTTGGGCGACAACACGCTGACCCTGATTGATAATGCCGGAATTACCGGCGCCGGTGCGGAAAGCTATTTTATCACGGATGGTAAGGGAGGACTAAAAAAAGACAATGTCGGTTCCCAGGACTTCACCTTTCCGGTAGGCACCGAAACCGGCTACTCGCCGGTGGTTCTGAGCAACCTGGGCACTGCAGACAACTTCACCGTTCGCGCCGGTGATGGCGCCTACCCGACTTACGCGGATAATGTTCCTCTGGGAAGCCCAGTTTCCAGCATGGCGGTAGACAAAACCTGGTATGTCAGCGAAGACGTGCCCGGCGGCTCCAATGTGACGATGTCGTTGTCCTGGCACGCGGCTGATGAATTACCCTCTTTTGACCGCAGCAGTTGCTTTATTTCTCATTACACTAACAATAAATGGGACGAGATTCCGGCAGGTCCCGTGGAGGGAAGTGACCCTTACACCAAAAGCCGCTCGGGTATAACTAGTTTTTCGCCCTTCGCGGTGACCAACCCCAACAGCCCGCTTCCCGTCACACTCGCCCGTTTCGATGCGGTACGGGAAGGGAATGCGGCGTTGCTAAGCTGGTCGACCACGGAGGAGACCAATAGCGACCGCTTCGAAGTGGAGCGCAGCATCAATGGAAAATTCTGGCAGAAAATCGGCACCGTGAGGGCCAATGGCGAAAGCAAAGTTTGGGCAGACTACCGCTTTACAGACGAGCAGCCGGTACTTTCTCAGGAAAATCTGTACCGTTTGAAGATGATCGACCGGGATGCGATGGCTCCCGGAGCATCGGCTCCCGGAGCGACGGCTCCTGGAAGCGGTGCGTTTGCTTATAGCCGTATCAGAAGCGTGAAGTTCGATAGCGATAACAATCCCGCAGTGTTCCCCAACCCGGTTGTTGATAAGCTATTCGTAAAAGATTTCACTCATGTTTCAAGCCTCCGCATCATTAATGTAAATGGGGAGGTAGTCTACCAAGCCGGCACGATGAAAACCGAAGCAATCGGCGTCGATAACCTCACGGCAGGGGTACATCTTGTGGAAATCAGGTGGCTTGATGGAAGAAAAACAGTAAAGAAAATTGTGATCAACCCATAGGCTGGAATCCGTTCCAAATCGCGGCAGCCCATAAATTTCAGTTTCAAAGTCTTTGCGAAATGAAGGCCCCTCAACTTGCGTTGGGGGGCTTTTTGGGCTGCATTGCCCCCTAGCAGCTCACGCAAGGGGTTTAGCCGGCCTTGTTCACCTTTTGTATACCCCCATTTAAAGGTCGTTTACCATTTGTGTACCTCCTGAAATTGTTGCCGACATCGATCAGCCCTAGGTTTGTATTGGCTTTGGGAACAGACGTTCCAGTTTGCCTTCCCCAACGGTCGTTCAGCCATAAATCAATTAATATTTGTCATGAAAAAAATCGTTACCACCAGACCATTCCACTATTTCATTCACACACTGACATTTACATTAATACTGTTGAAAATCTTCACCGCCGACGCTCAAATCCAATGGACCAGCTTAACGCCGAGCCCGGAACAACAGCTGCTGGATGTGGCCTTCGGGGCGGGTAAATATGTTGCAGTGGGTGAAAATAACATCATCCGCACTTCAACAGACGGCGCCACCTGGAACACACAGCAATCCAGCCTGGGTAACAATGGTACATTGTACGGTATTGTTTTTGCCAACAACCGGTTTGTCGCGGTCGGCAGTCCGGGCGTGATCCTCACTTCGCCGGACGGAATTTCGTGGAGCACAAAATCGCTGGGAACCGGACAGATTCTCAAGAGTATCGCTTACGGTTCCGGAACATTCGTAATCGTAGGTTCAGCAGGCGCATTATTGACGTCGGCAGACGGTGAAAACTGGACACAACGGCCAAATGGCCAGGATTTTTTGAACGACGTAGCCTATGTGAATTACGGTTTTATTGCTGTGGGCCCCAACGGAGTGATCAAAACATCCTCTGCCACTGGCGTAGAGTGGTCAGTGAGAGGATCGGGCACTGTGAACGAATTGCGGGCCGTCAAGGGCGGCCTGAACGGCAGTGCCGTGATCGTGGGTGACAAGGGAACAATCTTGCATTCCAACAATGGTACAACCTGGACACCCATTCCAAATCAGGACAAAACGTTGTCTCTGAGTGGCGTCGAGTGCAATCCGTCGAACGGCCGGTTCGTGGCCGTTTGCTCGAATAAAAACGTGGCGCTCGTGTCTCCCGATGGTTCAAACTGGGGTGACGCACCCATGCCAACCGGATCGGCCTGGTATTTTAACCGCATCCGCTTTTTACAAAATTCATTTCTGGCCGTCGGAAGTAAGGGAACGTTCCGTTCATCGTATAACAACGGCTATTCCTGGTCTTCTGCAACCACAAATTTCAGGAACATGCAGCTGAATGGCTCGGCCTTTGGAAACGGATATTTCGTTTCGGTAGGAAGTGCCCCGCTCGACAATGGAACAACGGGGTTGGGAATTACAAACCTCGCTATTGTCTCCACAGACGGGGTAAACTATTCGATTGGCCAAACGATAAAGCTCGTTGGCGGCGGAAAATCCATTCATGATGTTGCCTTCGGGAATAATTTGTTTGTTGCTGTGGGGTCCGATGCATTGATCCAGACTTCACAGGATGGAAAGAACTGGAGTTACAGCCAGGTCGAATTTGGGCAGAACCTTCGCGGGGTCACATTCGGAGATGGCAAGTTCGTGGCAGTCGGTGAACACGGCCTTATTTTATATTCTTACAATGGAAAGGTTTGGAAGAAATCAACTAACACGGTCCTATACGCATTCAATGGCGTGGCCTATGCAAACGGCATGTTCGTAGCGGTGGGAAATTCGGGTGTTATCGGCACTTCGACGGATGGAAATGTCTGGTCGTACCGTTACAGCGGCACCTCGAATAACCTTACAAGCGCGGCGTACGGGCGCGAAAAATGGATTTTGGTTGGAGCCAATAATACTATCCTCACTTCTCCCAACACCGATAAATGGACGCCGCTAACCCCCGACATCAGCATCGGTAAGAGTGACTTTACAGATGTCATTTACGCCCACGCTCATTTTGTGATCACCGGCACCAACGGCAAGATAGTCAGATACATACCTAAAACATGGTGGTCAAATCCATCATCATCCACCTATAAACACCTGAATACCATTACTTATGGAAATGGACGATACGTGGCGGGTGGGAGCGCCGGAGCTTTAGTGGCATCGGTTGACTATCTGTTTTATCCCGATACCCCGGCTTCGCAAGCCGAGGAAGCTCCCTGTGACGTCTGCCGCACCGCCCTGGACGAAAATGCAGCAGCCGGAGAAGAAACCCCGAAAGCGGCATTCCGTGCTACTACTTACCCTAATCCGGTGGATGACCAGTTTTCCGTTAATGTTGAAGGGGCCGTGGGAGAAAAAGTGAGACTGCAGCTGCTGGATATCTCTGGCCGCACGATCCTGGATAAGGTGGTCGCGGCAGGAACAGGCGCCTGCCAGGAGACCCTATCGATGGTTCAAAAACAAACCGGAATGTACGTCCTGCGGGTTAGCACCGCCACTCAGACTCAAAGTTTGAAAATACTGAAAAGATAGGTGCCGCTTGTTCCTGCCCCATAAATTGCTCATAGATTCTTCCGACTGGTTGAATGGAAAAGCCTGCAAATAAAAGATTAGCGGGCTTTCTCTTTGCACGTGAAGATATTCCGTAAGATTGTCAACATTTGCGCCCGATAGGAAGATTGTTCCATTTGTGAGCCTCACGGGCTTGTTCTCCCAGTACCCGATAAGCAGCAAATGAACGACCACCAGACGGGCGTGTTTCGCATTGTCAAACGCCCAAAAATACAAATAAACAACTAAAAATGAGCACATTATATATTTTTTATATCTAAAATACTGATGTGGGCTTATTGGTTAGCACGATGTTGTGCAAACCGAAAGGTTCGTATATTTATGGGTTGGTGGCAGGTGTAGTAGATGACAGTAACAACTTGAAACAATGCAAGATTTATTATTTGACTTTATATCAAAATACATTTCGCTGACCGAAGATGAAAAGAATGCAATCGTTTCTTTGGCTATTTTTCACTCAGTAAAAAAAGGAACAATCCTACTTCAAGAAGGGCAAAAGTCTGACGATGGCTACTTTGTTCTTAAAGGTTGTATTCGGACATACTACATGATAGACGGAGAAGAAAAAACGACCGCCTTCTACACAGAAATGGAAGCCTTGACACCGCATTGCGTTATCAATAAAGCACCTTCCCAATATTATGTATCCTGTGTGAAAGATACCATTCTGTTAATTTCAAATCCCGATATGGAAACTGAAATGTTTAGTAAGTTCCCAAAGTTTGAAACCCTTTGCAGAATATTGGCAGAAGAGTTTTTGGCTAAACAACAAATTAATTTTGATGAGTTTAAGACTTCTTCACCCGAGCAACGATATTTGAATCTGTTACAAAAAAGGCCAGACCTGATTCAACGTGTCCCCCAACACCAGCTGGCAAGTTATCTTGGCATCAAACCACAATCATTAAGCCGGTTAAGGGCAAGGATTTTGGAGAAAAATAAAGGTTAAGAGTCATTTCTTAACCTAAGTGAACGTATTTGAGCGACCTCCCGATTTACTTTTGCAATATCATTCAGCAAAAAAGACATGCAAAAGAAAATTCTATGGTTTCCTTTCATTTTCATGATGGCAAGCACTCTGCAAGGTAACGCTCAATATGCCAAACAAGACAGTACTTATAAAAAGTACTTTATAGGCAGTACCTTATTTATGCTGGCTAATGTTGTACCCGATAACAATCCGCCTGAGATGGTTTATCTGAACTTAGGGTATCGAATTACAGGAAAGGATGTAATTTCACTTGAATTTAAAACCTGGAAATATGCCTGGCCAATTGGCATTCCTTTTGGAAAGTCATATGAAGCAGAAGGAGAAGGGTTTCCAGGTTATATTCGTGAATACGGAGTTTCACTTAATTACCAAAGGTTTTTATGGAATGGCCTTTTCGCTCAGGTTGACGTGATGCCTGCCTTTCAAACTTTTGTAAATGATAATGGTAAGAAGATTGACAATGGATTTCAAATATTTAACACTTATTCCATTGGTTATCACATTAAACTTTTCAGGGATAGGCTTTTTTTTCAGCCTTCAATAGCAATGACTCATCGCCCCTATCAATCAACAATGCCTAGTTCGTTTAAACAGGTTGACGATAGATGGCCGAGAGTCTTCTTCTGGCAGCCGGGCCTTCATTTTGGGGTAAATTTTTAAAACTAAAATGAGCATTATCCAGCCTGACGGCGTATAACGGGCGCTGGTCTTTTGCGCCCTGCGGCTTGCACTGGTGCCCGAGCTTCGCCTTTCTTTCTTCGTCGCCCCAACCAGATCAGAAAGCCGGACACAGGCAGACTGGCCAGGAAAAGCGCCCCAAATGTCGCCAGTAACTTCGTAGGTAGGCCATAAATACTTCCCACATGAATGGCATAATTCGAGTTCCGCCACTTGGCACCCAGGGTTTTGCTTTCCTGGCGCCCCTGATAGAAGAGCTTCCCTGTAACCGGATGATAGGAATATTGGTCGCCTTCGTCCCAACCGCTTTCGCCGTCAAACAACAGATAAGCACCTATTTCCGCCCGGCCCTCTTCGGCAACCGCCGGGTATAAACCTACCGATCTCCAATGCGCACGCTTGGTAACCACATCGGCAAAAACTTTGTCGATCGGCTCGTCAGACAACGGCAGGCTTACGCGCGGACTCTCGTGCGTGGGAAACACCTTGCCCGGATCATCGCCCAATAGCCGGTAAATGCCGTTGGTCCACCAGTCAAATGTCCATACGAGTCCGGTAATCGCCAGCAACAGAATGAGCAAGTGGGTGTAAAATCCGCCCACATTATGCAGGTCGTAATTGACCCTGCGCCACCGGGCGTCCCATTTAATGGTGAAGCGCTGTTTGAATGCCGCCTTGTTTTTCGGCCACCATAATACCACACCCGTTATGGCAAGTATCATGACGAACAACGTCGCAAAGCCAACAATGTAATGACCGATGTCGTAACGCAAAAGTAAGTTTTGATGCAACCGCCTGGTTAGATCGATCGGGTTACGCAGCATGTTCACCGCGCCGAGCACTTTCCCGGTGTATGGATCGATATAAACCTGCTCCCAATAGGCATAATCATCCCAATGCGTCCAGCCACCCGGCTGCGCATTATCCTTGTAAGCCGAGAAAATGTAGGCCCGCCCCGGATCGTTAAAGATGTCAATCCAGGCCAGTTTCTTGCCGGGCAAGGTATTTCGGGCCGTTTCCAGTAGCTGCGAAACTGGCAGACGCTGATTCTGCTGCGACTTAACGAATACATAATCGCCATAGTACCAGTCTGTCAACTCCGCATCCCAAACAAAAATTGCGGCGGCAGTCATGCTGACGACCACCACCAGGCCGGTGATCATCCCCAGCCAGAGATGCACAACACCGATTATTTTTTTCACTTTCAATGATATAACTGCTAAAAAGTGTAAGCGACACTCGCAAGAAAATTTCGCGGAGCACCCGGATAGTTACGCTGAAAATTATAACCACCCGTGAAATACGTTTTATCAGCCAGGTTATTGGCATTTACCGACACCCGGACTCTATCTACCTGATAGTAGGCCATTGCATTGAAAACGACGAATTCCGGCAGGATCACCGCCACATATTTGGCATCACGAAATCCGTTGCGCACTGAATTATGACTATGTCCTATCCCCAGGCCAAAACCATTCAGCTTGCCGGTGAACGTGTATTTGATCCACGAATTGCTGTTATGCCGTGGCGCGTTCTCCTTAGTCAGGCCGACCAGGTTCTCGTCCGCATCGCGGGTAATGGTAGCGTGGTTATAGGCATACCCGAGTATAATGCTCAGATTCGGGACCGGGTTGCCTACTAGTTCCAGTTCCACGCCCCTGGCCCGTTCCTGTCCGCGCTGAACGAGCAGGTCCGGGTTACCGGCGTCGTTCGCATTTGTTATCACATTGTTCTGGATCAGGTTGTAAACGGATAAGGTCGTCAGAAACTGTTTGCCGAACCATTCGCTCTTCACACCTGCCTCGTACAGCTCACTGGTTACCGGCTTCGGTGAACCGCCGATGATGAGCGGGACGCTGTAAGGATCGGGCACCTGGAAACCCTGATTGTAGGTAGCATATACATTGGTCCCCTTGCTTACGCTATACACCAGGCCGATGCGGGGTAAGGTGGCATTGGTAGGCACATCTTTGCCCTCCTGTGCGCTGGCGCTGGTAGCGGGAATGTTGTATCGCTCGTGGCGAAGGCTCAGCAGCAATTGCAGTGCGCGCCATTTGAATTGGTCTTGAATATAAAAGCCGTTCGTACTATACTGATCGCGGTTTTTCTCCTGCGGGTCGTGCTGGTAGTTGTATTTTGAAACATCCCGAGGGTAATAGGTAGGATTCCGGAGCGACAGCGTGAAAACATCGTCGGCATATTTTTGGGTGAAATTATAGTCGTAATCCGCGAAATCATATCCGGCAAGCAGTAAATGCTCGGTTTGGCCCGCATTAAGCTTGTAACTCGCGTAAAGGTTCAGATTATTGTTGGTATAATCCACCAGCCGATCCGTGTAGTAAACCTGAATAGAATCGCGGGTAATGTAGCTGTTGAAACCATGTTCCTGCAATTGCTGGTCTTCATGAAACCGCAGGAATGCGGCGGTGATATTGAACCGGTCGCTGATCTGCTGCGACCAGGAAAACGCAGATGAGAATACCCTCGGGCGGAGCATATCGCCAGGCTGACTGATGTTGAATCCGATGGGCGTCGCAAGCAGGTTTTGCTCGTTTTGCATGACTGTCCGGCCGCGGTCGAGCACGGTATTGATATCCTGGTAGTTCAGGTCAAGGTTAATGCGTGTTTTCGGGTTAGGCAGGAAAGAAATGGACGGTGCCACTGCAAATGTCCGGAACTTGATCTGTTCACGGAATGAGCCTGAATTCTCATAGCCCAGGTTCAGGCGGTAAAGCAAGGTTTTATCCGCGTTGAGCGGACCGGTAAAATCGGCGGTCGTGCGCGTCGTCTTGAAACTGCCTGCATTCAATTGAATCCCAGCGCGATTCTCTTCCAAAGGCTTTTTGGTCACCATGTTGATCGTTCCGCCCGGGTTCGTATTACCAAACATCGCCGATGCGGGCCCTTTGATCACCTCTACCCGCTCGATGTTGACCAGAAGCGGGCTCGTCCAGAAATTGCCCGCGAACCGCAGCCCATTCAGCAAACGGTTTTCCGACGACCGGAAGCCGCGGATAGCAATATCGTCGTATACAGAAAACTGGTTGGCACCGGTAACATTTTTGACCACGTCCTGCAACCGGTAAGACTGCTGGTCCAGCATCAGCTCCTTGGTAACTGTGGAGATCGTCTGCGGAATGTCTTTCAGGGGAGCCTGCGTTTTCGTGGCTGAAAAGCTGTATTCGTTCTTATAAGTCGTCTCACGCCGACCGGTTATCTCCACGGTCTGCAACTGCTCGGCGGCTTCCAGGATGGTAAGCTTTAACTGCACGGTCTGCCCCGGCTCCACGTTCACCTGCTCCCGCGATGGCTGGTATCCCACGGCCGACGTTTGCAGAATATGCTGGCCAGGCTTAATGTTCAGGAGGATAAACTGCCCCCGTTCGTCAGTGGTAACCCCCGATTTCAATCCCTTCAAAGTGACATGTATGAATGCGGCCGGCTTGTCGTCCCGGCTGGTGATGCGTCCCTCGATCCGGCCCGGCTGCGCGTTCGACTGTGCCTTGGCATGGCCCGCAGCTGCGAGTAGCATCCATAATACTACCAGGAATTTTCCAAGTAAAGTTGTTTTCATAAAGTTGTTTTCAAGCAGCCTCCATTTCGCCTCAGACAGCGAGCCGTCGTCGGCCAAATTAGGCTATGGGTGACGTTAGTTTAAGCTTTAGGAATCAGCCCCAAAAAGCTCCACAAAGGAATAAATTTATTATTACAATTTAAACTAATTATAAATAATTGCAAAGTGAGTAAGGTTTCGCACTATCTTTGGCGCCACTTACATTCAAATCCACCCTATTTATGCAAAAACTTTTAAGCTGCATTCTCATCCTGACAAGCCTGCCGGCTTTCGCGCAGATGGGCATCATCCGGGGAACCGTGATCACCTCCGACGGTAAACCCGCGGAATTCGTAAACGTGGTGCTCGAACGCACAGGCCGGGGCGCTACCGTCGACCAGGCAGGTAATTACACCATAAACAAAGTACAGCCTGGCAACTACACCCTGGTGGCGAGCTTTACCGGGCTACTGACTCAGAAAAAACAAGTGACTGTCGAGGCCGGAGAAACCGCGCGTTTCGATTTTACACTCACCGAAGACAATCAGCAATTGCAGGAAGTAATCGTACGGTCGTCTGCCAACAGAGTGACCGACAAAGGCACCGAAATGGTCGCCCGAATGCCGATCACAAACCTGCAAAATCCGCAGGCATTCAATGTGGTTGGAAAAGAATTGATGAAACAACAGAACGTCGTCACCATTACCGATGCATTCAAAAACGCGCCGGGCGTGGTAGCCGCGCTGTACCCCAGCGGCGGGATCGGTGCGTTGTCGCGAGGGTTTTCTACCGGGATAGACGCGCGTAACGGCTTGCAAACCACATCCGGAAGGGGTAGCGCAGACGTTGCCAACATCGAGCGTATAGAGTTTATCAAAGGGCCGTCGGGCACGCTGTTCGGCGCGGGCATTTCCTCCTTTGGCGGGGTGGTCAACCTCGTAACCAAAAAGCCTTTTGAAACGTTTAAAGGCAGCGTGGATCTTTCGGTGGGCAGCTTTGGCCTCGGTCGTATCAGCGCCGATGTAAATACGCCGCTGAATGCCGACCGCAGCCTATTACTCAGGGTCAACACCGCATTGCAGCGCCAAGACAGCTATAATGAAAGAGGCTTTTATAACAGTGCACTATTTGCACCCAGCCTGCTTTACAAGGCCAACGACCGGTTATCGGTACTGGTAGACGCGGAAGTGTACAGCGTGAATTCCATACGCCCCACCTATGTGCGCATTGCGCCTGACGCAGGAATCCGCTCCTATGCCGACATTCCGCTGGACTACAAAAAATCGCTGCTGGAAAATGACCTCGACGCGAAAACCAACACCGTCAAATTCTTTACCGAAGCCAAGTACCGGCTGAATGGCGGCTGGACTTCGACAACCAATTTTTCCTATGTGAATGAAGCCACCGAGCGAAGCTACCAGGATTATCCCATCTGGATTTCTCCCAATGAAGTTACGATCGATGTGTCCCGGTACGGCCCGGTTGGTAACACTTACCTGAATTTGCAGCAGAACTTCAACGGACGTTTTCAGACCGGCCCGTTGAAACACACTGTACTGGCCGGTGCTAATGTAACCAACTACACAGGTCGGGGTCAGAGCGGCGGCACGGGCATTATCCGGACGCTGGATGTCCGCAAAGCAAATCTGCCTAAAATAGACCGTATTCTCGTGGACAGCGCCTTCGTACCGGGCACCATGCTCAACTGGGGCCGTTCCAACACGATGAGCTACGGCGCCTATGCGGCCGACGTGATCAGTTTGAGCGACCGGTTATATGCCATGCTCAGCTTGCGCTATGAGTATTTCGAAGACAAATCCGTAGGGCCGTGGTCGACACCGTATACCCAAAGCTCCTTGTCGCCCAAACTTGGGTTGGTGTACCAGCTGGTGAAAGACAATGTCTCGCTGTTTGCCAACTACATGAACGGTTATCAGAACTACCCTGCCATTGTCCAACCCGACGGTTCGACATTGCAGGTGAAGCCGATTTATGCGATCCAGTACGAAGGCGGCGTAAAAGCCGAGCTGTTTGACAAGAAGGTCAACACGACATTGAGCTACTACTACATTAATATAGACAATGCGGTGCGTTACGGCGGCAACTCGTTCGCATTCCAGGACGGCAAGCAGGTAAGCAAGGGAATCGAGTGGGACTTCTCGGCCAATCCTGTGCAGGGCCTGACCATGATTCTGGGTTACGGCTACAACAACAACAGGATCCTGGGTGCAGAAAATCTTGATCGCAACATATCAAACAACTCTCCCCAACATGTGGCCAACTACTGGGTCAACTACCAGTTCCAGCAGGGTGCGTTGCGCAATTTCGGCCTGGGCGCTGGCGGAAACTATGTTTCGGATGCCTATTTCGACGATTCGAATCTCTTTCTGCTGCCTTCCTACCATGTGGTGAATGCCAGTGCATTCTACGAAAACAATAAAATGCGGGTAGGTTTCAAGCTGAACAACATCGGCGATCAAAAAAGCTGGGGATTCTGGGGGGCGCCCAACCCTACCCGAAACTTCGTAGCTAATGTAATTTTCAAATTCTGAACCATTGCATTGTCAGCCAGTTCGTTACCCCGGATATTGATTACCGGGGTAATGAGCTGGCTTAAATACTGTATTTCTACCCCAAATTACAGTCAGCTTATTTCACTAATGATTTTGTCAAAAGGTTTGCCTCAGGCTTTCTATTTTGGAAGTTGCGTTTATACGCATCGGAACCTCGCAACAAGCACATAACTTTTGTCTAAGCAATTAGTTTCCGGTGCAGATCTACATGTTAAATCTCGGTAACTTTTCCTCCATAAGAGTTTCCAGGGAATCAGATCGATTCCAAAAACTACACGTAAACCCTAAACAAGAATACAATGGAAAAGACGGGTACAATCGTATTAGATCCGGGGCATGGAGGTCAGCATGAAATAGGAGGATCATCCGCGAACAATGCAATCAGCGCCAGTGGTGTTCTGGAAAAAAACATCACGTTGCGAATGGCCTTTTTGATAAGGGAATCACTTGAAGAGATTGCTGCCAGCGAAGGACATCACCTAACAACTATACTTACAAGAGAGGAGGACAAAAATCTGGCACTGGCAGCGAGAGCACGAGTCGCGAAAACCAAAAAGGCCGATTTGTTTTTAAGTATTCACTGCAATGGTTTCAATGGAAGAGCCAGAGGTACTGAGACACTCATTAGTCCCGTAACTTCCGGAAATACAAATCACCAGGCTGATCGTGCGTTCGCACAAATGATTCAAAATGCAGTTTTCAATACTATAAGGCGTCATGATCCGAAAGCGACCGACCGAGGCGTGAAAGATCAACGCCTCGGTGTGTTGAGTGACCTCAATTTAGGCCCTGTTCCCCGGAGCTGTTTATTGGAACTTGAATTTATCGATGTGAAGGCGGTTGACCAGTTATTAAACATCGGCCCCAACTCCTTGCAAGTTCGCACCGAAATTGCCCAAGCTATTGCCAGGTCACTTATTGACGCTTTGTAGTCTAAATGTTCTTGAACAGCGCCGGATTAACCCCTCATTATTTAGTGGGATTAATTTTCGGATAAGCGGCATCTGCAAACAAGCTGAAACCTGCCGTTCAAAGAATAGAGAGACACCCACGTATACGCACCTGCGTTCCCAAACCAACTTTCATCGCGTAGCCTGTCGGCAAAGCAGATATTGAACCTGGCGAAGTTGCCGGCGGAGAAACCCAGCACGCTAACCGACATAACTCCCCCATTCAATTTCATAGATATGGACATCGTCACCGACCTTTCCTCGCAAGCCGTTTCGATCCTCACACTACTGCAAGACATTCTCAAAGACAATGAGATCCTGCCTGAAAAGCGGGATGCTCCTGGCTATGAAGAAATGGTGCGCTCGAAAATCAAAAGCTTCAAGCCCTCGCCATCCTCCGAATACCGGCCAAATAGCCGTGCACCAAGGGAGGTGTTCTCGGTGGATGAGAAGCGCGTCAACCGCATCAGCGAAATACTGGTCTGCACAGTTGCGCCGGACGAAGCGAAGGATATGTTGGTGAGCGTGTTTTTTGAGATTTCAGACAGGCTTTTCGAATGGCTGTATAACTGGACCAGGACGTCTCCGGCAATAATGGTGGAATTCACCGACACTCCGCTGCCGTTGATGTCGCCTGATGAATGGAGACGACAGCTAAGATCTATTCTGTATACTTTCCCGGCCGAACGTTTGAAATTGGCAAGGACTATCCATTATATGCCGGTACTGCTCATTCAGGCAATGGGTGAAAAAGATTATGAAAAACAAAAAATCCTCCGGGTTTTCAATGATGCCAAAGGTTATCGGTTATTGTCCGCGGCAGACAATGCCCGGGTAGAGCAATGGTGGTCTGAGACAGTTATAAGGGACGGGTGGTCCATCACCGCGTACCACAGCGAGCGGGAAGAAACCACTATGGAAGGCTCAGCAGCGGCGGCCATTTTCGAAACAGAAACCTATGCTGGAAAGCGGCTGGAAGTAGCAGAAATTCTCCTGACCGATGACAGGGAGCTGTATAAATGGGTGGCCGACGAGGAGCCGGTCTCCTTCGAAATGGCTTTTAACCATGAACTGGATGTAGTGGAAAGGTCGCGCGCACAAAGGCTGAAAGACCCGGAAAGCAAATTGGATGTAGAAGATTTGACAATAAAGGTTATTTCTCAATGCAAAAAAGATTGTGAGGAAGAAAAAACCGGCAAAGACGCCCCGGAAGCAGCAAACAACGATCCCACGATCCAGCTGAATTTCAACGATCACATTTCTGTTCCGATCCCACCATCGGGAAGTATCGATCCCCTTCGTAGGGCCGAGCGCATGGAACTCGCCGCACTTGCATTTTCGGGCGGGGGGATACGATCGGCGACATTCAATCTGGGGGTTATCCAAAAATTGGCGGAAAAAGGCGTGCTGCATCATATCGATTATCTTTCCACGGTCTCGGGCGGCGGCTACATCGGCTCCTGGCTGCTTTCGTGGATCCATCGCTCGGGATCGATATCCAAAGTTGCTGATCGCCTCAATGCGAGCAAATCCACCGATCCGCTCGCCGACGAAGTCCGCCCGCTCCGGTGGCTGCGCATGTACAGCAACTACCTCGCGCCAAATGCAAGCATCATGTCCGCCGATGCATGGACGATCGGCGTCACCTGGCTCCGGAATACGCTCATTAATCAGAGCATTCTGTTGCTGTTGTTATGCACGGCCCTGTCGGTAGTGGAAGGCTTCCAGTATTTGTGGAATGCGATGGCCGATCATCAACCCTATGACGATTGGCTGGTCATGACCATCAGCATTGTCATGATGGCACTCGGTGCAGCCTTTGCAGCTATGGGCATGCTTACCTTTGATAAAGACTTGCCACCGAGCCGACTCTGGAAATACGGTGAAAACACCGGATTTGCCTCGTTGCTATTGGGTTGGACCCTGCTGGCTGCCTATCTGCTCGCCGGCTGGCTCTACAACACCACTTCCGGCGTTCATGAATTTCCCGACAAGCTCTATGTACTGATCGTTCCCGCCATCGTCACCTTGCTGGGGATCCTGGCCATTTCTTTTTTTGGGAAATACCACCTGTACAAGCGCATCAGGGTCCGCAGATGGGCTATCGTTCACATCTTCATCTCCTCCTTGCTGGCCATTCTGGTTTCCTTCCTGCTCCTGATAGGTATCTGGAAAATTTTCGAAGAGCTTCGCGGCGGGTATGAGGCTATATTGGATAGCTGCGGGAAGATATCCTTGCTAGAAAAAATAAAACGCTTCAAGGACGTCAAAGTCCTGATATACACGTTTGGGATACCAATTATTCTGGAAGTATTTTGTATCGGCGTCGTGATCAGGATGTACATTATGGGCATCTATTTTCCGGACGAGCGGCGTGAGTGGTGGGGACGGGTGGGCGCTATGGTGCACCGGCTTATTTTAATATGGATACTCGTCAACGCCGCAGTGCTCATCCTTCCCATTATCACGGAAGATGTGCTGTGTAACCTCGAATTCGGGACGATCGTCACCACATTGGGTGGCTGGTCGGCCATCGTCGGGGCAGGCGTCAGGCTGGCTTATAATTCCAACACTTCGGGTGAAGATCCAAAAAATAACGGGTTGGGTTTCAAAGAGCTTTTCGTACGTCTCGTACCTTACCTGTTTATGATCGGCTTTCTGCTGATCGGTTCCGCGACACTCGAGTATTTTCAGGGGCTGAATTTCTGGGGTGTGATTAAAGAAGTTGCAAACCGGATTGCGGATCCCGACCAGATCAAATTTCTGACCGACCGGATAGAAGGTTCATCAACGGCAGAATTTTGGCGCAGCATCCTCAACACGGTCGTCATCGGGCTGCTCACCATTTATCTGAGCCAGCGCGCGGGTGTAAACGAGTTTACGCTCCACCACTTTTATCGCAACCGCCTCGTGCGTGCCTACCTGGGCGCTACACGCCGGAGAACCGAACGCCAGCAAACCGCCAATAGCTTTACCAATTTCGATAGCGAGGACGACATTTCACTGGATGCATTTTCCAGCGAAAACTACTATGGTCCCTATCCGCTGATCAACACCGCGCTCAATGCGACCGTCATATCGGAGCTCGACCGCCAGGACCGGAAAGCGGAGTCCTTCCTGTTCACCCCTCTCTTTTGCGGCTTCGATTTCAGTGCTACCCGTGCGGCGTCCTATCATAAAGAAGGTACGCCCAATTATGCCTACCGGCCTACGACCAGTTTTGCCGGCGGGCCAAGCCTGGGTACAGCAATGGCTATTTCCGGAGCCGCCGTGAACCCAAACATGGGCTACCACTCATCGGCCGCCACCGCCTTCCTGCTGAGCGTATTCAATGTCAAACTTGGCTGGTGGATCGGTAACCCCCGGGGCGACAAATGGAAAAATCCCGAACCCTGGTTCGGCCTCGCCTATCTGGTCTCCGATCTGATCGGGAAGTCCGACATGACCTCCAAATACGTCAGTCTGTCGGACGGCGGGCATTTCGACAATATGGGATTGTACGAACTCATCCGCCGCCGTTGTTCGCTGATTATCCTGTCGGACGCCGAGGAAGACGACCAATCCCTGTGCGAGGGCCTGGCCATGGCCGTAAGACGCTGTCGCATCGATTTCGGCGTTGAAATTGTAATCGATACCAGCCCGATCACCGCCAAGGATCCGGACACCAGGCTCTGTCGATCCCATGTGGTGGAAGGAAAGATTCTCTATCCCGGCAATCGCATTCCCGGCAAACTGATCTATATCAAAACAGCCCTTAACGGCGACGAACCCGTTGATATCCGCCAATACAAAATGCAAAATCCGAAATTCCCGCAGCAGCCCACTTCGGATCAGTTCTTCACCGAAGAGCAGTTTGAAAGCTACCGGAAGCTGGGGTATCACAGTATGGAGTAACGTAAGACAATTAAATCGATAAAAACATGAAATTCGCCTTGCTGGAATTTGATCCGGAGCACAACCAGATCAACGATGACAAGAAGCTTAGCTCCGGCTTGTCAGTTTCTGTCCTTATTGAGGACACGCTATGGGTGGCTAATGACGAGACGATAAGCCTGGAACGGCTTTCGCTCGTCAAAAAGGATGATCAGGGTAATTACTTTTATGGAAATCACGAGCAATTTTTACTGAGCAATTTTATTGAGCTTCCGGTGCCGCCCACTTTCAGTAATAGCGGCAAAATGAAATTTAAGGAAGCAGATATTGAAGGTCTGGATTATAAGGACGGCTATCTGTGGCTGGTTGGGTCACATAGCGCAAAGCGCAAAAAAACTGAAAGCGGCGATCCTGAAACCAATGAGGAGAGACTTATTAAACTATCTGATGTCAAAAGTGACGGAAACAGATTCATTCTTGCCCGGATCCCCCTTGTAAAACAAGGCGGGACCTTTGTTCCGAAAGATCAGGTCGAGCAGGACGGGCGCATTCGCGTGGCGGCCCAATTAAAAGATGGGATTATAGCCAACGAAATTATCAGATTAAGAAATGACAAACACCTTAGCATGTTCATTGATATTCCAGGCAAGGATAATGGCTTCGATATCGAGGGGTTGGCAGTATCAGGAAACAAGGTATTTGTGGGACTACGCGGTCCGGTTCTCAGGGGCTGGGCGGTAATACTCGAATTACTGCTGGATGACGAGATTGATCAATCCGGTTCGGTATTGCTATTGAAGGGCTACAAAAAACATGTTTTGCCATTGGGTGGCCTTGGCGTCCGCGACCTCTGTATCCATGAATCAGACATACTCATTTTGGCAGGGCCGACAATGGATCTGGACGGACCCGTTGTAATTTATAGATGGGTGGGCGGCGTCAATCCGGGGAATGAGAGCGTGATTTTTAATGAGGATATCTTAAAAAAGATAATGGATGTTCCTTTTGGAGAAGGGGTGGATCATGCAGAAGGAATAACACTATTTTCGTCAACCGGTGACAGCGAACCCGATTCAATTTTGATCGTATACGACTCGGCTTCGCAAGATCGCCAGCCTGCGGGCACTACTAGCGTGAAAGCAGATGTCTTTCCATTATTTGTTACATAAAGACTCGCTCAGTTTTTCAAAATCTCTTCGACGGCGATGACCGCGATGGAATACCTTCATCAATAAGAGGCAATGGCAAACCATTGCCTCTCTGTCCGATCGACGACATTTCGCCGGAAGATACTTTTCGTTGCCTGAAATGTCGAATACTGCGAATAAGAGCCCTAAATCTTTCCCGCACAATAATGCAACAATGTTGCATATAAATGTTTTGTTTTGTTACTTGCAACAATATTGCAAAACGTCTCCTACACACAGCAAACTTTGGCTGGTAGGACCGTCATTGGATTGCAACGTGGACAAAACCCGTTTATATGGCCCATTTCACTTTTATTAAGATCATTGCCCGACAGGAATGGGCAACTACATTCAGAAGCAAGACGCCCCTGGCATTGTTTGCAGTGCTTTTTGCGGTTTCGCTGCTGGCTACCGTAACCGGCTGGCAATACGTGAGCAAATTCAACCAACAACAGGAATCGGCACACCAGCAAGTCCACGACCAATGGGTGAACCAACCCGACCGCCATCCGCACCGGGTCGCGCATTACGGGTACCTGGTTTTCAGGGAAAAATCGCCGCTCAGCTTCTTTGATTTTGGC
The DNA here is from genome assembly GCF_946482605.1 of uncultured Dyadobacter sp. Next base: position 112,257 of record NZ_CAMLSE010000009.1, read on the forward strand.
CTGGACAGTTATGTAGGGAATTCTGTGTTCCTGGAAGCCCACCGGCAGAACACGGTGAATATGAGTGAGGCAGGGTTCTCCAACGGCATGCTGCGGTTCGGGGAGCTCAGTATGGCGTTTGTGTTACAGCTGCTGGTGCCGCTTTTCATCATTTTTGTGGGCTTTCAAACCGTAGCCGGACTGAAAGCAAATGGCGTCCTCAAAATCCTCTTGTGCCAGCGGGCGTCATATCTGGACATTCTTTTGGGTAAAACCGCAGGACTGACGGCCGTCACCTGGGCCTTGTTTCTGCCGCTGCTGCTTGTGAGCCTGATTGGGGGAAATCTGCTCATTACGCGCAGTCTGGAAGCGGAAACTTTACTGCGTATAATGGTGATTGTTACGCTTTATGCCCTTTATTTCCTCGTCATCAACATGCTCGTGGTTACTGTTTCGGCCGTCAGCAAATCGTCCAAAAATGCATTGGTATCATTGGTACTGATATGGATCCTGTTTTTTATTGTGATACCCAAAAGCGGCCAGACGCTCGGCAGCGCATTGTTTACCGCACCCGACAAAATCGCATTCGAAAGTGCCATTCATGAGGATGTAAGCAAGCAGGGTGACAGCCATAACCCCAATGATCCGCATTTTGCCGGTCTGAAGGCAATGACATTGAAGAAATACGGCGTGGATTCGATTTCGGCACTACCTGTGAATTATGGCGCGCTGGTCATGCAGGAAGGCGAAAATATCTCCTCAGGTATTTTTAACAAACATTTTGACCGGCTGATCCGCATTTACAAATCACAAAACGCAGTTTCCGCCGTGCTCGGATTCGTCGATCCCTACCTCGCGATCCGGAACATTTCCATGAGCCTCTCCGGCACCGATTTTGACTCGTTTACCGCCTTCCAGAAACAAACCGAAGCGTATCGGTTTGAAAAAACCAGGTTATTGAACGAGATCCATCTGACCCAAATCAAATTCCAGAACGACAGCAAACAACGAGTAAGTGCGGAAAACTGGCAGCAGCAGCCCGACTTCGCCTATCAGCCTGCTTCCATGGCAAACAGCCTGGCGAGCAGTGGCGTAAGCCTGCTGGCGCTGCTTTGCTGGGCCGCCGTCGGCCTGGCCTCATTGACTTATGTTTCCTCCAAACGTGTATACCAGTTATGATTACCAATCGAAAGGTGTTGTTTCTTGAGACAAAAAATTTCGTACTAGGAAAAACCGTCCTGATCGGCACCATCAGTCTCCTGCTCTTCGGGTTTTACGGATTCTTCCACGGGAGCCAGGTGATCAGCCGGCAGCAAGAAAGTATCGCCGCGGTGCCGCAAGTCCAAAAGCATCATTTGGCGCAAATAGTCGGGCACGGCACAGGCAAGCCCGTCGGTACAACAGCCTATTACCCTTTTTTCTATACCACCAATCCAGCCTCGCCCTGGGCGAAATTTTCGATCGGGCAGCGCGATGTAAACCCGCAAACGCTGAAAGTCAAGATGCTGGCCATTGAGGGCCAGTTGTACGACTCCGAGCTGACCAACCCGCTTACCCTGCTGGTTGGCAACCTGGACGCTTCGTTTGTCTTTATTTTCCTTTTTCCACTGCTTATCATCGCGTTTACCTACAATGCGATTTCGGAGGAGCAGGAAAATGGCGTCTGGAAAATCGTACGCACGACCTCCGCAAGCATAGCCGGTGCCATCGCGGGTAAGCTGCTCGTACGGCTTGCCATTATCATGCTGGCTGCCCTCGCCATTTTCATCTCTGCAGTATTGGCACTTCAACTCCCGTTTTCAACGCCTACTTTCCAGCTTTTAATTGTGGTGCTGCTCTATGTGCTGTTTTGGTTTATGCTTTCGGTGCTGGTGATCTCTTTGGGCAGAAGCTCTTCCTTTAATGCGACCACGCTGGTCTGCATCTGGATTTTCCTGGCAATTCTCTTTCCCGGGACTGCGAACATCGTGATCAATGACCTGATAGCCGTGCCGGAGGCTGCTCAAACGGCCATTCAGCAAAGAGAGGGCTACCATGCCAAATGGGACCAGCCCAAAAAGCCGACCATGGAAAAGTTTTATGCGGTATATCCACAATATCGCCGTTACCCTATTCCGGACGACAAATATTCGCCCGGCTGGTATTACGCCATGCAGTTTTCGGGCGACCTGGAATCGGCGCATTCATCGGAAACGCTCTTTAAAAAATTGTTTCAAAGACAGCGCTTGTCCGAACTGATCGCACGCTACAATCCGGTGATAGCGGCGCAGCAATCGATGAACAAAATCGCCAACTCGGATTTAACCAGTCATATCCGTTATCTGCAATCGGTAAAAGCCCATCACAAGCAGATCCGCGAGTACTTCTATCCTTTCATTTTTGAAGAAACACCTACCGAAAGCATCGACTGGGCCGGCTACCCTGCCTATGAGCCGAATGGTTATGTTACGGAAAAAGTCGCGGGAGGGCTTTACACGATCGTCATATGGATAGTCGCCGCGCTGGCGGTTGCGCTGGCATTGATCAATAAGAATTTTATACGGATAACAGACATACAAAATGCTTGAAGCAATAAACCTTACCAAACAATACGGCGCACATACGGCGCTCAATGACCTGAACCTGACGATCGGTCCGGGTGAAATATTTGCATTACTCGGCCAGAACGGTGCCGGAAAAACGACGACCATTAACCTGTTCCTGGGCTTTATCGAACCCAGCAGCGGCAAGGCACAGATCGACGGCATTTCAGTCGCCGAAAACCCGCAGGAAATCAAAAAATTGCTAGCCTATATTCCTGAAACAGTGATGCTTTACCCGAACCTGACCGGCATTGAAAACCTGAAATATTTCTCGTCGCTCGCAGGATTCGACTATTCCAAAAAAGAACTGGAACAATTGCTCGCAACGTCCGGACTGCAATCCAAAGCATTTGACCAGAAGCTGTCAGGTTATTCCAAAGGCATGCGGCAAAAGGTGGGCATTGCCATTGCCGTCGCAAAAAGGGCCAAGGTGCTGTTGCTGGATGAACCTACAAGTGGCCTGGACCCGAAAGCTTCCAACGAATTTTCTGAGATTATCAAAACCCTGGCCGCCAGCGGAACGACGATCCTGATGGCGACTCATGACATTTTCAGGGCAAAACAGGTGGCCAGCCGCATTGGCATCATGAAGGAGGGAAACCTGCAATCAGTCATTCATGCCGGCTCGATCTCCGCCAATGAGCTGGAAAACTTATATCTGAAAACCGTTTAAAATTTCCGCAAGTCATCTTTTACCTTCTTGTATGGTCAGGACTTTTATTCTCATTTTTATCATTGCAGCCATTTCCGCAAAGGGGCAAACGATCACCGGCTCGGTCTCCGATGCCGCCACCGGAGCAAAAATTCAGGGAGCGACCGTTAAACTAGGCACCAATGGCACCGTGACCGACTCAGCTGGTTTTTTCACATTGCCCGGAAAAGGCGTCATACACATCACAGCGGTGGGCTATAAAACGGCCCGGCTGAATGGCGGGAACGCTTTTATGCACGTGGAACTGGTTCCTCAGGCAACGCAGCTTCAAACCGTGGAAGTCACCGGCCGCGTTGCCAGGGATTACACGAGCGACTACTCCTTTTCGGCAACACGTATCTCGGCTTTCAATAAGGATGTGCCGCAGTCCATTACATCCATTAGCAAGGAGCTGATGGCCGACCGGCAGGCGTTCCAGCTGGCCGATGCGGTCAAAATAGCCAGCGGGGTGATCCCTTCGAGCTACTACAACCAATACACCATCCGCGGCATCAGTCAGAATGAGGAAGGGCAGATTATCAATGGCATGCGCACGCGGCAGTACTATTTCCTCCAACCACTGACAGCCAATATCGAACGCGTGGAAGTGATCAAAGGGCCCGCGAGTGCTACCTTTTCCTCGGTTGATCCAGGCGGGAGCATTAACCTCGTAACAAAAAAACCATTGGCCACTGTACGCAAAGAAGCAAGCCTGAGCGCGGGCAGTTTCAGTACTTTCAGGGGCACGCTGGACTTCACAGGGCCGCTCAATGCATCTAAAACGCTGCTTTACCGTGTGAATGGCGCCTACCAGCAGGCCCGCTCTTTCCGGGATATGGTCGGTAGTAAAGCATTGCTCCTGTCCCCGTCGCTGAGCTACATACCCAACGAGAAAACGGCTATCAATGCGGAACTGATTTACAGCAATATGGCCGGCACCCTCGATCGCGGCCAGCCTGTGTTCGGTGCCGTAGCGGGCGAAACCAAACTGAACAGTACGCCGATCAGCCTCAACCTGGGCGCGCCCAACGACCATTTCAACTCGAAGGAAGTGATTATCACCGGCAGCCTGGCGCACAAGTTTTCTTCCCATATCGGTTTCAATGCTTCTTACATGAAACAATCCTGGACGGAAGATTTGCAGGAGCACCGCACCACCAATGCCTTTGCCCCGGATATCACCAATCAGCCCGTCACCAGCCTCGCTGCCATGCAATTTGTACAGCGGCAGCAGTATTGGAACATCGACAATTTGAATGCCTATTTCAATTTCAACTTCCAAACCGGAAAGCTGGGCCACAAGCTGCTGGCCGGATATGATTTGAGCAGCTGGCACAAGCTCAAAGGCGGCGGGCAAAATGCGGCAAGGAGCTTTTTGTTGAAGGACGGCACGGTAGCCAGCTCTTTCGTCCCGGCCAATGCGGCAAATTATCAAACGATTACAGTCAACGGCAGAACGCTCCCTAAACCGAATGTTAACCATTTTGACGTTCAAAATCCGCAATACACGATCCGGAATGCGGAAGACTACCAGCTGAACGTGCGGACAGCGCTTCCATCGGCTTTGACCACGACCAATGCGGTTTACATTCAGGAACAGGCGCAGCTGGGAAAACTGACGATGCTGCTCGGCCTGCGCCACGAATGGTTTGAAGATATTACCAACTACAAAGCACCCAACACGCTGACGGTCAAAAAGAATGCATTGCTTCCCAGGATCGGGGTAACCTTCGCTTTGAGCAAAGCTGTGAATGTGTATGGTACTTACCTGGAAGGTTTTCAGCCGCAATCCAACACGGTAACATTAATGCCCCAAACGGGCACGTTGCCCGCCGGCAGCCAGTTCGATCCGCTGCGGAGCAGTCTGAAAGAAGCCGGCCTGAAAACAGACCTGTTTCACAACCACATGCGCCTCAATGTAGCATTCTATGAGATCATCCAGAAAAACATCCTGATGAATGCCAATGATCCCGTCAATCCCGACCGCCTCGTAACGCGCGGAGAAGAGCGGAGCCGCGGGATCGAATGGGACCTGGCCGGGTACATTGTCCCCGAATGGCAGGTGAATGCTTCGTACAGCTACATTCACGCGGAGATTACCCGCGACCAGGACGAGCGCCTCGTAGGCGCACGCAAACAAAACACGCCCAAACACAGCGCAAATCTATGGACACGTTACAATTTCGGAGGCTCAACAGCGCTTAAAGACCTCGGAGTGGGTCTGGGTGTGCAGTACCAATCCAATAAAGTGCCCTGGTTTACCAGGGACTTTCTGGTACCAGCCTACACCATCCTCGACGCGGCGGTGTATTACACGCCCGCCCGGAGCAACATTCAGCTCGCTTTGAATGCCGGTAACCTGCTCAACAAAACCTACTGGCTCGGCGCACAGAACTATCTCCGCCTGTTTCCCGGCGCGCCCCGGAATGTGACATTGACGCTGACTTTCAAATTCTGACTTATAGCCGGTCCTGCTCTTCAATGCGGCGGGACCGGCCCTGTTGTAACTGGCCGCCTAAATGATATTTCAGTGAAAGTGCCGCGCGCCGGGTGTCCGGAAGCTCATTGTAGCGGTAATTGGTGTAGTCGGTCAGCGAACGGCCCTGGTAGCGGTTGGTTCTCAAAAAATCATTAACCGAGATGCGTACGTCTAGTTTTCCCTTTGCAAAGGTTTTTTTCATTCCAAAATCCGCAACGAAGATGCGTCTCTTTTGATAAATCCCCAGGAGCTCACGCGAGGTCCAGGCGCCGGCAAGTTCTATATGAATGCCGGCAGATAACTTAAACTGCTGGGTAAGCATGGTATGGGCAGCCCACATGCCCGCAACCCGCTCCCCTTCCAAAAGCGGAATGGGGTAGCTGGTGTGGCTTGCAGCCGCCGTGAGCTGCAAATCCCAGAATGAAAATGGATGAAAACCAGCATTGCCCGTCACATCCAACCGTCGCATACGTCCCAGATTGGCATGCTGACTGATGACCGCGCCGGTGCCTTCCTCGATCCCGAGCCTGCGCGAAAGAAAATTGCTCCTCGTCGAATAACTGGCCGAAAGCACATAGTTGTCTTTGAGTGTATAACCGGCCGAATAGCTCCACGCCATTTCCGGTTGCAGGTAAGGATTTCCGGAAAAGTAAAAGTACTGGTCATAGTACCAGCGGACGGGATTGAGCGTCGAATATGCCGGCCGGTTGATCCGCCGGCTTATTGAAAGATTAAACTTGTTATTCGCATTCAGTAGATGCTCCGCAGAAAACGAGGGAAAAAGACGGATATACTGCCACCGGTTATCGATTCCTGTTTCTAATGTATAACCCCGGGCGCGGGTCCATTCCAGCCGCAAGCCAGCCTCCCACCGCGTTTTGCCCGATTTTCCCGACAAAGATGTGTACGCTGCCGCGATCTGCTCACGATACCGGAAACGGTTCGACATTGACTTTGCTTCTACAAATCCGCCATTCAGCAGGGAGTCAAAACGGTAATTCGCCTGGTTTCGGATGTCGGCATATTTCACTCCGGCTTTGACATTAACCCGCTCGAAAGGAAGGTCCAGGTCTGCTTTGATGGATCGGATCGCGACGGTTCCCGGCTGGTGCACACGTAATTGTTCATCGGGACCATCAGGGTGCCCGGCTGCATTGGTATAGCCGGTTGTCAATAATCCATCTGAAAAATTGCGGTAGGAAATGTAATGTGCATCGGCGGTAAGTTTCTTTCCCGCGCTGTCGATATTGAACTGGTAGCCCGCGTTGGCTGCGTCGTAATGATAAGGTTCTTCGAGGTAGTTGGTACTGTTCACAACGCCGGTCAGCTCCTGCCTTGCATTGTATTTGCTGACGCGTGACAGCGCATTGTCCTTCACATAATCATCAATATAACCATTATAACCGGCCGTAAGCTGGTGAGCGGCTGCTATCTGCCATTCGACGTTTGCTCTGAAGGTATAAAAATAGATTTTGGTAGGCGTTTCGAGCTGGCGGTCGATGTAGATCCGCTGACCATTTTCTGTGACCGAATTCCCGGACCGGCTTTTCACAAACCGGTGTGGGGTATTGTAGTCAAAAGATGCAAATGCATTTAGTTTGCTGTTCCGGTAACTGCCGGCCACATTCTGGTTATTCATCCAGAACCTGCCTTTGGATATTGAAGTTAAAAAATCCAGCGAATACCCTGACGACAGGTTTTTCCTGGTGACAAAATTGATGATACCCGCATTGCCCGCCGCATCAAATTCTGCGCCCGGTGTCGGCATCAGCTCAACTTTGCTGATACTTTCCCCACTGATGCTTTTCAGCAGTTGGGCAAGCTGCTGCTCCGACAAATAGGTCATTTTTCCATCGATCATCACATTGACCCCACCGGCGCCTTTGAGCAGGATCTGATCATCCTGCCCCAGGCTAACGCCCGGCACCTTGCGGAGCAGGTCAAGAGCCGACGCCCCGGAGCTGAGCGCGCTGTTACCCACATTCAATACCAGCTTGCCATGATCCATTTCAATCGCCTGTCTGCGGGCCGTCACCGTCGCCGCATTCAGTTCTACCGCCGCTTCTGTCAAAACCAGATTACGTTGAATAGTCATTGACACTTCCGCAGCTACCACGACGGTATCGGCATGGCCGGCGACATAACCGACCATCGAAGCGCTCAGGACATAACGCCCCTGCCCTACGCTTTCAAACGCAAAGCCACCATCTTCGGTACTGACCATCGTCTGCCTCTCCTGTTGCGCGTCAAGACTGATCAATCGCACATGCGCCCCCGGAATGGACTGCCGGTTGGAATCGGTTACCTGACCGTAAATTCTGGCCTTTTGAGTTTGCGCAAAACTTTGGACAGAAAACAAAAGTGCTACCAGGGTAACACACTTCGAACATTTCAGGAAGTAAGGTTGGTGCATAGTACCGGGTTCAGGTGTTTGGAAGAATCGACATTCAGATACCGGCCACGCCGGGCAGTATCTTTTGCTATCAGGCCGTTATAAAACTGGAAACGGATCGTCGAATCGTCCGCCGCTTTCCATCAGCCGGACCTCTGCTTCGGTGCATAGGCACTGCCGTAAATCTTCCATTACCTGATCCTGGTCCAGGTCCTGCCCGATCACAACCAGTTCGTTGGTGCGATCCCCGAACCTGCCCCAGCGCGAATCGATAGCATCACGATTATCAATATACGCCTGATAGCGCAAACGCTGCGCTGCCGGCATGCTTGCCCACCACACCCCCGCGGACTCGGCTCTCACCGATCCCCCGGCCTGGCTCCAGTTGAGCGCATCGGCCGGTCGCGATGCAATCCAGAACAAGCCCTTGCTACGGATAATGCCTGCTGGCCAATTTCCCTGAATGTAGTCCCAAAAGCGCTTCGGATGAAACGGGCGCGCGTCTCGAAAGACAAAAGAGCTGATCCCGTATTCCTCCGTCTCTGGCACATGGCCGCCATGCTCGGCCTTGTTCAACTCCTGAATCCACCCGGCCGACTGTTCGGCCTTTTCGTAGTTGAATAAACCGGTATTGACCACATCATTCAGATCCACATTGGAAAACGAACTTTCAATCACCTTTGCACCGGGGTTGAGTGCGACCAGGATAGCACGGAGCTCTTTGATCTCACGCCCGGACACCAGATCGGCCTTATTGAGAACAATCACATCAGCGAATTCAATCTGATCGGTCAGTAAATTGACAATCGTTCGCCTGTCGGACCGGTCGTCATTGAGCTTCCTGCTAAAAACCGTGTCGAGCGAGCCGAAATCCCTGGCGAAATTAAATGCGTCCACCACCGTCACCATGCAGTCAATCATGGCCCATTTCGATAGGTCGATACCGCTCTGCGCATCGACAAACGAAAAAGTCTGCGCCACGGGAACAGGCTCGGAAATGCCCGTGCTTTCGATCAGCAGATAGTCGAAGCGGTTTTCTTTGGCCAGGTTTTCCACTTCAATCATCAAATCTTCACGCAGGGTACAACAAATGCACCCGTTGGACATTTCTACCAGCCGCTCCTGGGTGCGGCTTAATGTATTCTGCTCGCCAACAAGCCGGGCATCGACATTGATTTCGCTCATGTCATTCACGATCACGGCCACCTTCAAACCCTGCTTGTTATGCAGAATATGATTGAGTAAACTCGTTTTACCCGCACCCAAAAATCCGCTGAGCACCGTTACCGGCATTTTTTTCTGATCCATACTAAAAGAATAATTATGCAACAATGTTGCAAATATAAATCAAAATCAGAAAATGCAACATTGATGCACAAATATTCCGATGGATCAGGGCAGAGCGTATGTGATAAAGTTCTGCGGTGGGGTGAAAATGGACAAGCTCAGCTACCTGTCGCTCTAAGGAGTAGATTCCGGGGCAGAAAACGTGTCACCTCCAAGCTGGAAAAAATCGGGAGTTTTTCCATGCTGCCAGCATTGGATGCGTTACGCAAGTTTTTCTAGCCCTGATTTAGTGAGCGCCGGTACCATAGCGGCGTTACATTGGTTTTACTCTTGAACAGCCGGCTGAACGATTGCGGAAATTCAAAACCCAATTGAAAACTGATCTCGCTCACGGTCAATCTGGTTTGGGTAAGCAAAGCTTTGCCCCTCTCGATGACAAACCGGTGAATGTGTTGCTGGGTATTTTGCCCGGTAAGGCTTTTGAGCAGGTCGCTCAGGTAGTTGTCGGAAAAATTCAGTTCGCCGGCCAGATACGATACAGTCGGCAAGCCTTCGGAAATGGGTCGGTCGCCGGTGAAATAGTCGGACAGGAGTTTTTCCAGGCGTATGAGTACGTCGCTTGTGACGGGCTTACGGGTGAGAAACTGGCGGCCGTAGAACCGTTGTCCGTAGCTCAAAAGCAGTTCCAGCTGCGCGATAATCACATTTTCGGAATAGGCGTCGATCCGCCCGCTGATTTCGTCGCGAAGCATCCTCATGACGGAGAGTACAAGGCTTTCCTCCTGTTCCGACAAGTGAAGGGCCTCGGTGACCGCATAGTCGAAAAAACCGTATTCTTTCATGCGCTGTGCGAGCGGGTGACGCCTGATGAAATCGGGATGGAAAACCGCACAGCAGCCGCTGGGCCGGTGATCCTCGGAGATATTGCTGGTCACCTGGCCGGGCGCTGTGCAAAACATAATGCCTTCATCAAAATCGCAGAAACCTTGCCCGTAACGCACTTTTCCTTTTACATTTCTTTTCAGGGAAATACAATACATGTTCATGACGAGCATTTCCTTACTGGTATCGGCATGGATGAGATCCATCTCTTCGAAGTCGAAAACGCTTATGAGCGGGTGCACGGGCCGGGGCAGGCCGAGTATGCGATGCTTCTCAGAAATGGAATGGATGATATGGGGTGCCTGTTTTTTCATTGGTTAAATATAAACATACGGGCAGGAACTTTGCCCTGCCCGTACATGGATTAACGGTCGATCGCGTCCATCCCAAATTTGTCATAACGGTCGCCCGTTTCGGTGCCAAGCGGGATAATGGCTTCCAGCCGTGCCAGATCTTCGGTACGGAGCGCGATGTCAGTAGCGGCGATGTTATCTTCCAGGTATTTCCGGCGTTTCGTGCCCGGAATAGGCACAGCACCTTTGGCAATCACCCATGCCAGCGCCAACTGTGACGACGTTACCTGCTTTTCCAAGGCCATACGCTGTATTTCCGTCAGCAAATCCAGGTTTTTGTAAAACTGGGCGCCCTGAAAACGCGGGATACCACGCCTGAAATCGTCCTCCGGCAGGTCATCCGGGCTCTTCAACTCTCCTGAAATGAACCCGCGGCCGAGTGGTGAGTACGCTACAAAACCAATGCCCAGTTCTTCCAAAGCCTGCATCATGCCCGCCTCTTCGGGAGTGCGTTCAAAAAGCGAATACTCGGTTTGCACGGCAGTTACCGGGTGGACTGCATGGGCTCGCCGGACTGTCTCAGCCGAAACCTCCGACAAACCGATGTAACGCACTTTGCCTTCCTTTACCAGGTCAGACATTGCCCCCACCGTTTCCTCGATCGGCGTATTCGCATCGAGCCGGTGCAGGTAGTACAAATCGATGTAATCGGTTCCCAGGTTTTGCAGAGAGCGCTCCGCGGCCTTTTTCACATAGGCCTTGTCGGCCCGGAACTTCCAGGTAATCTGCGCCTGGTCGTCGATTTCCCACCCAAACTTGGTCGCGATCAGAAAGTCGCCCCGGCGACCTTTCGTCGCTTTGGCTATGAGTTGTTCGTTAACCAACGGACCGTAAAGATCGGCTGTGTCGAGAAAATTCCCACCGAGTTCCAGCGACCGGTGTATGGTAGCGATCGCTTCGGTTTCATCCGCTTTGCCATAAATGTCCATATTGGCCATACCCGTCATTCCCATACAGCCCAGTCCGATCGACGGCACGACGAGCCCCTGGCTTCCTAATTTGACTAGTTTCATATTCTTGGTATTTGTTTGTTTTAACCATACAAAACTAGGGAAGCCCGCCGCCGCGGAATAAACCGTATTCAGGAGATTTGTATCCGAAATCGGGTTACAGCGTTTGAAGCACGCCGCCATCGGCCCGTACCGATGTACCATTGGTCGCTACGGCAAGCGGGCTGCACAAGTAAGCTGTCAGCGCCGCTATTTCTTCCGGCTCGATGAAACGCTGCAAAAGTGAATGCGGGTTGGTACCGGCAAGAATAGCTGCCTTCATTTGCTCCACCGTACTACCCTGCGTCTCTGCAATCATTTCGACCGTCCCTGCCACCCCGTCGGAATAGGTCGGCCCGCCCAGGATGCTATTTACTGTCACTTCGGTCCCTTTAGTGAGTTTGGATAGTCCGTTCGCAAGTGACAACATCGCCGTTTTAGTAACGCCATAATGGATCATGTTCGCCGGAACATTGATTCCCGATTCGCTGCTGATAAAGACGATCCTGCCCCAATTTCTGTCGAGCATGCCAGGCATAAGCGCCTTCGCCAAGCGGGCCGCACTCAGTAAATTGATCTCAAACATCTGCTGCCAATCAGCATCCTGGATTTCAAAAAATGGCTTCAATTCGAAAATACCCACGTTATTGATCAAGATGTCGATCTGCGGCAATTGGGCAATCAGCGCCGTCACTTCCACTGCCCTCGAAAAATCAGCCGTGACACCCGTCACATTACCCGATGGCCCGAATGTGCGCAGGCGACTCACTGCCTCCGCGGTCTTCTCACTGGTTCTGCCATTGACAATCACATTCGCTCCCTCATTGAGGAGTTGTCGGGCAATAGCAAATCCAATCCCTCGCGCGGATCCGCTTACAAAAGCTGTCTTGTTTTTTAGTTTTAAGTCCATTAATCGTTATTAATTTATTTTTGTATTGATCATTCCAGAAATGCTGCAAAAAAAGTCAGCTGATCACTGACAATTGCAAGTCAATCAACTCGCGCAGGGTGTCTCTATCCGGGTGTACACGACGCGTCACATTCAGGCCGTTCCAGACCGTCATAAGGTAACGCCCCAGCACTTCCGATGGCGCAGGGTTGGCGATAGTTCCGGCAAGCTGTTCCTTCCGGATGGCGTTGGCGAACATCTGCTCCACTTCCAACAAGATCTGCGCAGCTTCTTTTTCCAGTTCCGCGTCCAGGAACGTCATTTCGGTCACTGCGTTTGCAATGATGCAGCCGCGCATATGCGTATCATTGTCGGCGTCCGCGATGCTACGAAAAAAGCGCTTGATCTCCCGCACCGGCGAGTCGGTGGCGTCCAGCACTGCCTGGAATTGCTGGAATGCCTCCCTGCGTTGGGCGATAGCTTTGCAAAAAAGCTCCTTCTTTCCACCTTTAAAACTATTGTAAAAGCTTCCGCTTCCCATATCGGTCGCGTTCAGCAAGTCCCCCAAAGACGTCGCTCCAAAACCCCTCTCCCAAAAAACGCGCTGCGCTTTCAATATTACTTGCTCTTGATCGAATGATGACGGTCTACCTCGCATGCTATTTTTGTATTGATCAATACAAAAATAGCATGTCGAATCTAGCTATCAAAATGTGATATTCCTGGATGTGCCTGATAATTCTGATGCCGGTAGGCTCTGGTGATGATGAGCACGGAAAAACCACCGTGGCTGTTTCGGAACTAGTAGGAGATTTCTGGTGAGTTAGTTTCAATATGTATTATCCATGAATTTTAGGAAGTCATCGTGAAGCGATCAAAGGCGTCAAGAATGTAGCATCAGATAGATCAATGGCCTCTTTTGAAGCGCTCCGCACCAGTTTCCTATTAAATGTTTTGAGGGACTTTTTAAGATTAAAGCAGATAGCTGGCATCAACATCACCTTGTGAGCCGCCGCCTTTCCCGGAACGTTAATTTTACTTAATCCTTAGTGATGGACCAGGCTTCCAAAGACTGGCTCTATTGTACTCTGTCGCAGTTGTTTCATTTGTTTGCCTTGCCTGCTGTGTTGCCTTTCATGAGCTCTATGGTGTTAGTCTTCGCAGGTTATCGTGAATATTCTTTTAAATAGCGACTTGGGGACACAAGAATCTTTGAGAATGCAGGGAATGCAATCCTTTTTAGAAGCCCGGTAATTCTTTATGGGCTGTCCATCGGAAGTCCGGCCAAAGCCTTTAAATGGAATTCTCTTATTCATGGCGCAGATAAAAACATCCTCTTTTCAGTCGTAGGTGACCCATTCCCTTTCCGGTTTATAGTTTCCAAAAACAGGTATCCACGGTATGATATTCCGTAATTCTAAGAATTCGTAGTTGTAACCATTGAAGTAACCGCCATCTGTTAGGAGCTCGGTCATGCACAGTTCATTAGCTTTTAGTCGGCCTTCAACCTTCTCAGTCATGGCTGGCAAATATTGACTATCCCTTCCATCGGCAAAGTCCGCCTGTATATGGCTGATTACACCATGCCCCGTATCGACTGCCATACAGCGGTGATAATTAAGTTTTCTTGCTTTGGCAGGCTTAACCGAAATACGCGCATCTGGATCATGGGGCTGCAATGGGTCTTACTGCTAAATAGCTGTGCTTTTTCATGAGCAGCACCGCTGGCACTAACAGGATTCTCGCGAAGTTTTTCCTGGTGAGATTTCATGCGTCTGAGGTAATGCGGTGGTGCTGTTATTAACCCGGCGGCGAAGTTATACTGTGGTTGTCTGCTGTTGATTTTCAGAATCAACATTCGCAAAGTGGTTCTTGATAGATTGAAATGGCCTTTTCAACTCAACACTTTCCATTGATGCATTAGCTTTGATTGGTGCGGAATCCAGGGCTTGAGTATGTCCACTGACCATCCCTTTGTCAACACACATACCAAAAACCTTGTCGAACAGACTTTCAAAAACAGTGGCTGGATATAGTTGCCTAGTCCTGCTGATAGTCGAATGCCAAGGCAGCTGCTCATCAATATCATAGGCTAAAAAGTAAAGAATGTCAATTCGCATCGAGCAGTGCTCTATCAGAAGCCGATCCGATATTATGTTCTCCAAATAACCGGTCAGCATTAGCTTAAACCGGGCCGCCGGGCGGAACACAACGGGATCGATCGATGGGTTGCCCGTTTGCCGTAAAGGTTGCTGGTGTCTCGGTATAAAAACTACATGTCGAGTGTTTCACCGAGCCTGCGGTAAAAGTTTTCCTTCGGAATACGATCTGAAAGTTGGAAGCTTATGGACAGCTTTTCCGAGTAATTTTTCTTTCCTTGCATTCCTGAAGTTACGAAAAAAACAGCTAATTGAAACGCGAACTAAACGGCAAAACAGTCCATAAATGCTATTTTCAATATGAAATCAATGAACTTAAAACAAGTCCTGCGAGAATTTATTAATAATCGGGAGGAAGTGACAATTGAAGAAATAATTGAATACCTAGACTATATTAACAAGGTCAGGTATTCTAGAGATGAGGTGACAAAAATGTTAGAAGAGATAACAAACCTAAAGGGATGAACTAACTAATGCTGGCTTCTTCATCAATTCATGCAAAGACTAGCTACTGCCGATAGTAGGTGCATGAGTTCTGCAACAGCCACGACCGTGTGTTTAATGCATGAAGGGAAGTACTTTGTGCACCCAAACCACCACATTGCTTTTTAGCCAATGTGTATTTGCTTCTCTGACCCCAATCCAAACGTCACAATTTTATATAAAAGGTTGATTACGAAGATAGTTGTACGACACAAAGCAATGCTCAACGATCTTACCTGCATTGTCGATAACGATCAGCACCGTTTCTCCATTCCATCCTCCTGTACTTAGATGCAGGCGCACATAATGATTTTCCCCGAGTGTAATGTGGTGCGCGACTGTCAGATTCCTGCCATTTCTCCGACGCAGATGCCATCCTGATTTTGACCGGATCGGTCGCCGAAGCCCGACATAGAATCTTCTTTCAACATTATTCTGGTAGAAGCGGGAATCGGCATGCTGCTCTGTCCCTACCCTTTCCATAAGCCGACCGGATTTGTCCATCTCGTTAAGCGACTTGCATTTATTGGCAAACGGAGTGAGCAAAGTTGCATCTTCTTCCACCAGGCCTGTTGAGTATGCAGCCACGTCACCGTAGGTTTTCCCGGGCAACAGGCTATCTGCGTAAAAATTCACAGCAAGCTGCTCAAAGCAGATTGTTTTCAATGCCAACTCATGCAAATGCTCCCTGAGATACGATAAGCCGGTCAGTAGCCCTTTGTCGATACCTTCTGCCAAATGTGCTCGTCTGTGAATTACCGCTATGTCAACTGGTACTCCCCCGCCCTCATAACTTATCCGTCTGCTACTTACGGTCTGCCCGTTTGATAATGCAATTTCCCAGCCGTTTGGCAGCCTTTTGCCCAGCATGGGCGAAAAAATTCCATTTGTGTTTTCTCCCACCTGCTTTATGTATGGGAATTCCTTCAGGTAAAGAGCGCAGTGGTCGCCTGCACTAATGGTTGATCCGCTTGTCAGCAGAATAGTAGGTTTGATAAGCTTGCTTTTGCCTGCGGGATTAATGTAATATGGCTTCCAGGGGCTGTACTCGTACTTATTTCTGCTAATCCTTGTCCGGCCGTAGCCTACCAAACGCTTTACCTCGGTTAGCCGACCGGCCAATGCTTCCAGATATGCCGGCGAACCACCGCCGTTGATCCTGATATCGATAATGAGCCCCTTCACATCCGCGAATTCAATAATCATTTCATCCAATTGCTGACTGAAATCATCCAGCGGCATTCCACCGAAGCCGTTGAGTTGCAAATAGCCAAAATCCGCTGACCTGCAATAGCCGCCAATGTCATAGGGCTGGCTTCTGAACTTTTTCATGCTGCCAAAGCCATTCCGTAACAGCATATCAAGCGTTACCTGCCGGAATTGAGCTTGCAAATCCTTTGTAGGAAATTCTTTGAAAAATGGCGCATACTTTGCGCTTGCCGGCAAATTTCCGGTTGCTGAGATCACCACATGGCCGTCTTTAAGAGGCGATACCATATCGTTGAAAATAGCGAGCAACTGCTCCTGAGTAGTCGATGGACTTACTTTTGCCCGAAAATTGTCATATTGTTTCTTCCAGTCAATTTGGCGCGTTTCAAAATGAGCGTAATGCTTATCAAATAGCTTCCAAAACGTTTCAAAATTATACTCGGGGTCATCATTGCGCGTTCCGCCGGCAAAAACTACGGTCTGCATAAGAAAGGCCAAGCTTAGGACGATGAAGCATTTCATCTCGTGAATCTGAATAGGTTGATCGGCATAAAACTGTAAACGAAAGTCTTAGTTGATCAAAATATACTTCACGGTTTTTACAAAAGCCTGATTTTCTGAGACAACTCAAATGTACCATAGCGTGGCCAAATCATACAACTTCCTTAACACCGCAAATATCTGGCCTGACATTCATTTCCATTAACAATAAATATTTATTGAATATCAATAAATATTTGCTAGATTAGCAGCACATTCAAAACCTTTTCTACCATGAAAACAAGACAGATCCTCAATGTGCTGTACGTTTTTTCCTGGGTCATTTTTGTGGGCCTTTGCATTCAGGCTGGCGGCTATCTTACCAATGCCGTCTTCACGTTGGTTAAACCCGAATCAGTCAGGTATCTATGGCACGAAGTAGATCTGACGGCACTTTTTTCCTTCGACCACCGTCATTACTTCGGGTTGACAATGCTGATAGGGATCACTACCGGCGCCAAGGCGTGGCTCTTTTTTGCGATCATCAGAATGCTGGGTAGCAAGGAGCTAAATTTTAAAAATCCATTCGTAAGGGAGGTCCAACGGTTTATGACCCTGCTTTCGATGCTGTCGCTGTTAATCGGGGCTTTGTCTGCCTATGGCAGAAATTATACGCAGTGGCTTTCAGCCCAGGGCGTACCGATGCCTGATACCCAATCCCTGATTCTCGGAGGGGCCGATGTCTGGGTTTTTATGGCCGTCATCCTGTTTGTGATCGCTCAGCTATTCAAAAGAGGGGTAGAAATTCAAAACGAAAATGAGTTAACGATCTAAGTCCATGCCTATCGTTGTTAATCTGGACGTCGTGATGGCCAAGCGGAAGATGTCATTGAACGACCTGTCTGCGAAGGTGGACATTACCCTCGCTAATTTGTCTATTCTTAAAACCGGCAAAGCGAAAGCCATACGCTTCTCCACGCTCGAAGCAATTTGCGCAGCCCTCGACTGCCAGCCGGGGGATATCCTGGAATATTGCGATTCGTAGCATTATCGGATGGAGACACAAGGTGATTCGAGGATCCGGAAACTTTGCATTGCACGCCAGACTACCTTCTGCTTGGGCTTAGTGATTTCACCTCATGACCTCTTCTGAAAACTACGATCGAGCTTAATCGCCTCCTGTAAAAGCTTTTTGATCGCAAGCTCATCGATCTCCTCCACATTCTGGTATATCTTATAGAAGACCTGCTTGTTTGTTCCATGCGACAGATGCCGGTCTTCATCCGTCAATTTGCAGCCGTACCAAAAACCGAGCAGTACACCCTCGATAATGCCGCCTCGCGGAATCGTTGACGGCCAAACAATGCAAATGCCTTTGTTGCCGTAGAAAAACGGAACGTTGTAAGATATTTTCTCTTTGCAATAAGCGGGAAGCGCTTCGCGGATTATCTGACGCAAAACATCCACAATCAATTTTTCATTCTCCGGAAGAAGTTCATATAACTCGACGACATTGCTGATTTTCACCTTCGCTAGTTTTCGTTGCACTCGATAACCACGATTTAATTAAAAAAATCCTTTGCTGCAACGCTCAGATCGCCTTTCAACTGATGCCTTCCGGTGGGGTTTTCCGGAATTTCGTCCCGTGCGCTTAACGCTTATCAGTAGCCATCTTCAAAGCCAATCCCGCCAGCACAGAGGCCATAAACCATTTTTGAATTCTTACCACATGTGGTCTCTCTGTGAACCAGTGGGCCATTCGGGATGCGGTCAGAACGATTAAGGCATTGATAGTGAAGCTGATCAATATTTGAGTTATTCCAAGTTGAAAGCTTTGCACCATGACATTACCATTATCCAACTTAATAAATTGAGGAAAAAAGGATAGGTAAAATACGGCGACCTTCGGATTCAAAACATTGGTAAAAAACCCCATCCCGAACAATTTACCGGGCTTATCGATTTTTAATACCGGATTCTCCTCGAAAACATTCCGGCTCCCGGGTTTAACGGACTGATATGCAAGATATAGCAGATAAAAAGTTCCGGCCGTTTTCAAAGCTGTGTAGGCAAAAGGGACCGCGAACAAAACGGCCGTAAGCCCGAAAGAGACCATGAGAATGTGGAACAGAAATCCGCAAATGACCCCTGCCAGCGAAATCAGCCCGGCAAGTTTACCTTGTGTAATGGAGCGCGAAATAAGGTAAATCATGTTTGGACCGGGCGTAATTACCAATGCAAGGCACGCAAATGCAAACCATACGAGGTCAGAAATTTGTATCATGGCTGCTCATTTTGATTCATCATGTAAACTTCGGCAAAATTGGATCGGCATAAACGTCCAATTTTAAGAAATCAGATAGTCCGCTTTTAACGTGATGCATTCAACCTATCAACTGGCAGCTAACGCCATTCACCTGCTCACCAATCGCTTTGAAACTACTTCCTCAAAAAAATAGGCTCTGTAACTATTCCCGATCGGAATTTCAGCATTACGAATGTAGACTGTGTTATTGTCAAACGACCCGATATGACGGATATTAACAACGTAGGATTTGCTGACCCTGAAAAATATCGACTGCGGCAAACGCTCGTGAATCGTTTTGATGTTCATGGCCGTAATAACCCGCTGGTCGGAAACATGGATCACGACGTAATCTTTCAGACCTTCGATATAGAGAATGTCTTTGAAATGGAGTTTAAAAAACTTGCGGTCGGACCTGACGAAAATAAAGTCGGCAGCGATGGCTTCGATGTTATGGTCGGCATCTGCCCCTTTCAGCAATGCCCGGTAAGAAACCGCTTTATCAACTGCTTTTCTGAATCGCTCGGGACGGAGCGGTTTAACAAGATAATCGATGGCGTCCAGCTCATAACCCTCTAGTGCATACGAAGCGTGGGCCGTTGTAAAAATGACCAGCGTTCCAGCGGGAATATTCCTGGCAAAGTCGAGGCCGTTGGTACCCGGCATCTGTATGTCGAGCAACACCAGGTCGGTCGGATTAGCCATAAGGTGCACCGCCGCCTCTCCTGCATTGCTGAAAGAGCCGGTCAGGGATAATTCAGGCATTTCACTGATCATGCGTTGCAGCCCTTCACGGGCCAGCGGTTCGTCGTCTACAATGATACAATTCATATAGGTATGGCTAAGGTGACCGTGTAGGTTTCTGCCTGCTGACGGATATCCAGCTCGTGGGTTCCGGGATAAATAAGCTCCAACCTTCTTTTTACATTCATCAATCCAAGCCCGCCGACCTTGTCGCTGGCCGGCATGGATACCGGTCTCGAATTCACGCATTTGAAATAGACCCTCTGCCTCTCGACTTTGAAGAATAGCTGCACAAAAGATGCGTTCTGAGCGTCCAGGTTATGCTTCACCGCGTTCTCCACAAAAATAACAAACAGGAATGGCGGGATCATGATGCTGCTGATGTTGCCTTCTCGGGACACCATATATTCAAACCGGTCGCGGCGTATCTGTTCCAGTTCCAGGAGGTTGGTCAAAAAATGGATATCGGAAGTAAGCAGCACTTTCTCACGCATGCTGTCGTAAAGCTGGTAGCGCAGCAGGTCCGAAAGTTTCATGAGGACCTGTGAAGCCTTTTCGGGGTCTTTATGCGTGAGCACATTTGCATTGTTCAGCATATTGAACAGGAAATGCGGATTGATTTGATTTTTCAATTGGTCGAGCTCGGATTGCAGCCTGCGCTTTTCCATTTCATTGATACGGTAAGAATCGAGCACCCATCGCTGAAAAAGCCTGACGGCCGTTGAAGCTGAAACCACAATGCAGAACAAAAGGGTGTAGGTGAACATACCTTCCCACAAGCCCACGTTTTCATCCTTTGCCGGCAAGATCCGGTAGCCACTCAATATCAGTTTGTCGATCGTTTCCAATATGAAAAATGAAAGCACCACAACACCGATCACGATGGCAAAATAACCGATATAATGCTTCCTGAACAGCAGCTTTGGCACCAACAGGTACATATTGGTATAAATCACGCTCATAAACAATGCCAATACCCCTAATCCAATGATAACTTCCGAACCTCCCCGATACTCCTTTGTGTCGCTATCCGGCAAAAGGAGAAACAGCAACCAGGGAACCAGATGCCGGTATACCCGCATGCGCGGGCTGACCAAAAAATTGAGTAGCGGGTTTTGGACGATGTCCTCAGGCAAGGCTTGCTCCGGTGTGTTGCGAAAAGGCATTTGTTGATTCTTTTGTCCAAGATACCGGTACAAAACCTGCCGCGGCAGGGATTTTAGATGAAGGGTCTTATTTTTTATACAAAAGGCACTGCCGCATCTCCGGCAGCCATTACAAACTTCCCTTATCAGCCATTTCCTGCCTGTTGGTATAATGCAGGAGGCATTTGGTATAATTCCGGAATCCCGCATTCCCATTTTCCTGACTTTCGCAGCAGATCAAACAATTCCAATTCAACAAATCGTATCTGCCATGAAGAAAGCAATCTGGAAACCGGCACTTGCCCTATCGATGCTCATCGGAGCAAAAAACAATTCACACGCGCAAATTGGTCTCAGTATCCATGGTACGGCCGCCAGCACTACCGTATCGAAGAAAAAAGTCAAGCCGGGCGGTGGTATCGGCCTAAAATTGTTTGCCACCCCATTGACCGCCATCGGTGTTTCGGCCAAGTATATCAGGCTTAGCTATGAGGAATCCGAAAATGCCGGAAAGCGCATTGAAACCACGGGCTCGCTGCTTCCCATCACCTTTACGCTGGACCAATATCTGGGGAAGGGCTTCATTCGCCCCTATATCGGCGCGGAAACGGGCATGTACATCCGGAATACGGAAGTGAAGCACAACGGCGCCAAACTGACGGACAGTAATGCGCGGAAGTTCGGCGCTACACCCAAGGCGGGCGTCACGTTTGCCCTGGGTAACCTCGGAGTATTCGTGGAAGGCAACTATCATTTTATTTTCGGCAGTAAGGACGGCAGCGTCAATACGGGATCGCTCGGCAACATCAGCTACAAAAACGCCGACAAATTGTGGGCTATCAATGCGGGCCTTGTATTCGGTCTTCCCAAGTAATCCCGGACAACCGGTTCCACTATTTTATTTACAAACTTAAAACCTATGAAAAGCAACATTCTCATCTGTCTGATCCTCTTCTTTTACGGGCGCTCGTATGCGCAGGAATGCAAAGACGCATTTTATTTCAGTAAAAATAAAACAGTTACCATCACCCGATACGACAAAAACGGCGCCGCTACCGGGAAGGATGTCGGTACAGTTACCGAGGTCACCGAAAACGGCGGTGTGATTTCCTCCAACTATAAACTAGTCAAATACGATGTTAACAATAACATCAAGGAAAATGGCCACGCCCTCATCAGCTGTAATAACGGTGATCTGAAAATCGGTTTCCAGGTGCCTGATATGGAAAATGGCACGAGCAACGAGGCTTTCTTCTCCTATCCGGCCAATATGAAAGCGGGCCAGGCCCTGGAAGCCAAAATGGAAATGCATATCAAAGGAAAAGTCAACGGCAAGAAAACAGACGTTTATTTCAAAATCGAAGACCGTAAGGTGTGGGGGCAAGAAAAGGTCAGCACCCCGGCCGGAACTTATAATGCTTTCAAATTAAGCTACAACATGGACGTCCGGTTTAAGGTAATGGGTATCGGTATCCCAATGAAAGTAAAAGTATTGGAATGGTACAGTCCGGGCGTCGGCGTAATTAAAACCGAGTCATTCAACAAAGACGGCCAACTCGAAGAGCGGTCGGTGTTGAGCTCAATTAAATAGTTAAAAGTGCAGGAAGCTGTCTTGTCGGTGAACCTGGCAGCTTCCTCCCGAGGAGCTGTTTTCTATCAGCAATGCAGAAAAATTTGTATTTCATTGCATTTAACTAAATAATCGGCAAATCTATTTCAGATAGCGGAAACGAATGGTAAGTTGCGGTTATGTCATTCAATGCTATCAGCCGACGTGCGAATGCACTTCTTATTATGCTTCCCGCTATTGGTTGCATAGTTTGGTTTTTTCTCAAAGTATTTCAATTTCAAACGAGCCCCGAACAATATTCAGATGGAATGGTCATCCTCCAACTGAGTAAAGGTTGGCTGGAAGGGCGACCGTTTCTGTTCGACACCATTTACGGAAACCATGCCCAACAACACAATTACTACTTTATTCCGCTGATCGGTATCTTCACCAAACCCTTGGGCGTTAATGGGCTTTTTCTGGCCTATGTGTGTTTGACAGGCCTTTTTTTCTACGTTTATCATCGAAGTTTTGCCGTATTTAATATGGCCGAACGCAGGGCCGTTTGGGTGACAGCATTGGCCTATGTATTCGGGCCCATGGCGTATTTCATGTATCTCGACTATTTCGGCTGGCATCCCGAGCAATATTTTATTCCGCTGCTTGCATTGCTTGCATTGAGTCTGGCGCAGCGCAAATGGGCCATGTTTACCGTTTGGCTTACCCTCACTTTTTTGCTGAAAGAATCTTCCATCGTCCTCATCTGCTGTCTTTTTCTGTTCTTTTCGGTAGTGGATATGGTGATGCGCAATCCGGCAAAAAACTGGTTTAGCTATCTGCTGAACAAACGTAATCTCATCATTGTCAGCACTTCCGTGATTTTGTTCCTGGCCGGTTTATGGTGGCTTTCTCATCTGAACGGATCAAAACCCAGCCGCCTAAGCGAGGCATTCGCCAACACAAAACTCAACAGCACATTCATTTACTACATCCTGTTTTCACTCGCGGTGGGTGTGCTCACTTTTGGCTTAGCCCTAATCCCTTTCATGCCCTGGCTCCGCGTGCTCCCCCGTAAAACACTGGTTATCGCGGTGCTGGCAGGCTGCTACGCCGTGTTACTGGTCATGTTCGCGACAGAGGGACTTTACTATTTTCCAACCATTTACCCCGGCATTTCCTACCCGCCCAGGATCAGCGGTCTGTGGGCATTTATGTTCAGTTCATTCATTTATCTGAGTTACCGGATGGCACAGGCAGGGTTTATGCCCAGCCTCGGGCCCGACCGGGATGCCGTCAGCTGGACATTGACCGGATGCGTGCTGCAATTCATTTTGGCCACATTTCTGGTTGCCCATCATTTCACTTTCGAGACCGAGCCGAGCACGCTGAGCAAGAATGTGTCTTATATGATCAAATCGCGGTTCGGTCTTGCTCCCTATCCCGACGGCGTCGCCCGGGAGCTGCACCGCTTTGCGAAGGCATTGCCCGCAGGATCTGAGGTCATTGTCCCGTTCCTATATTTTCGTTACTTCGAAAGCGTTTACCCAAGTTTCTGGCCGTTGGACGGGCAGTTCCCGCCTTACATTCTTGGAAAACCGCTGATGTATATTTATGAAAAAGACCTGATCCAAACCGGCGCTTATCCCAAACTCCCTGGTAAAGGTTACACCACAATCCCAAATGAGCATTTACTAATTCTGGCTGATTCGAGCTGGTATAATCAGACATTTAAATGAATGGGGAACAAAGAGAAAAATGGATCAGGAAAAATGCTTACTACCACCGATCACTGGTAAAGTATTTGAAATTCATTATCCCGGAAGGTTCTGCTGTTCTTGAAATCGGTTGTGGAACGGGATATCTGCTCGAACAGCTCCGACCATCAAGAGGTGTAGGAATCGATATTTCAGATGAAATGGTCCGTTTCGCGAGGGTGCACCGGCCCGCCTGCATATACTATGAAATGAATGCGGAGCAGTTAAGCCTGAACGAGACATTTGATTATGTGATCATGAGTGACACAGTTGGCAGTTTCAGGGATGTGCAGATGGTGTTCGAAGCCATTCACCCGGTATTTACCCCGCAAACACGACTGGTCATTACTTCCACCAGTTTCCTCTGGCGGCCCATACTGAACCTGGCTGAAAAGCTGGGAATGAAAATGCCTCAGAAAAGGCAAAACTGGCTTGATATCAGCGACATTACTTCCCTTCTCCATCTGACTGATTTCGACTCATCGATCATAACAGGAAGATGATTTTCCCCAAATACATCCCGCTGATTTCCCCGCTTCTGAACCGGTACGCGGGGAACCTGCCATTGATCAATAGTCTGGGATTGATCACCTGCCTGGTGGCCAGAAGTAAGAGGACCGAGCAAAAACCCGCCCAGGATCTGAGCGTCAGTGTCATTATTCCTGCCCGCAATGAGAAGGGTAATATTGAAGCACTTATTCAGCGCACTCCGCAAATGGGCAGCCATACCGAGCTGATCTTTATTGAAGGAAATTCCACCGACCAGACCTGGGAGGAAATCCAGCGGCTGGGCGCGCATTACCGGGAAAATTATGACATCAAATGGGCACAGCAGGATGGAAAAGGCAAAGGAGATGCTGTGAGAAAAGGCTTTAACCTGGCCAGCGGTGACATTCTGATGATCCTGGATGCGGATATGACGGTTGCGCCCGAGGAACTGCCCAAGTTTTTTAATGCAATCGCTTCCGGAAAAGGAGAGTATATCAATGGCTCGCGGCTGGTGTATCCCATGGAAAAACAGGCCATGCGCTTCCTGAACCTGCTTGGTAACAAATTTTTTAGCCTCGCATTTTCCTGGCTTTTGGGGCAAAATTTAAAGGACACGCTTTGCGGTACGAAAGTCATTTCGAGAGAAAACTATCTGAAATTAGCCGCCAACCGATCCTACTTCGGCAATTTTGACCCGTTCGGCGATTTCGACCTCATTTTTGGTTCAGCCAAGCTTAATCTCAAATTCATTGAAATACCAATCCGTTACCGCGCCCGGACCTACGGCGAAACCAACATTTCACGTTTCAAGCACGGCTGGTTACTCCTCAGAATGACCGCATTTGCGCTGCGTAAAATCAAGTTTAGGTGATCCTCATTAAATGCAGTTCACTAACTTGGAATAATTCAATTTCAAATCGGATTTTAAGAAAAAAGGCAGCTCATGGAATCAGTAAAGCAGATGTATCTTCTTTCATTGAAGCACTTTTGTCCGGCATTAACGGATCACGAGCTATCATTGTTTGCTTCAAAACTCTCGTTTCAGGAGTTACATAAGAAAGAACTCTTTATCGAGGCTGGCAACGTCCAGAAGGCGATGGGATTTATTGCACAGGGACTCGTCCGGTCCTTCTATGTCGATTCCGCAGGCAATGAAATAACGGTTGGGTTCTACCAGGCCGGCGACTATGCCACGCATTACCACTCCTTTCTCACCCGCACACCCAGCAACTACACGATCCAGTGCCTGGAACCTACCGTCATGGCCTGCCTTTCCTACGAAGATCTGCAATGGGCGTACCAGCAGTCGACCGGCTTCGAGCGGTACGGACGCCTGGTAGCCGAAGAGATTTTGAAGCGCCAGCAGGCACGCATTGAAAGTTTCATCTTTCAGACAGCCGAAGCGCGCTATCTGACTTTCATCGAAAGACATCCGGGTCTTTTCAACCGGGTCTCCCTCTCCCACCTTTGCAGCTACCTGGGCATTGAACGCCAGACGCTCACCCGCATCCGGCAGAAATTAGCACATCGATAGTTTTTGACACATTTGTGTCAGGTACACCCGCCGTCGGAGTGCCAACTTTGTATTGTCAATTTAAACATGATAATGCAATGGCAAAGCACATCTTACTCATCCTGGGCCACCCGTCCGAACATTCATTCTGCAAAGCATTGCTCGACGCCTACGAAATGGGCGCGGAAGGCGCCGGCGCTATCTGCAAGACGATCTACATATCGCGGCTGCATTTCGATGTAAACCTTCACGACGGATACAAAAATGGAGAGAACCTACCGCTCGAAGAAGACCTTGCCGACGCACAGCATCTCCTGCGCTGGGCCGACCATGTGGTGCTCGCTTATCCAAACTGGTGGGGCTTCATGCCCGCCGCACTGAAAGGCCTCATCGACCGGATATTGCTGCCGGGCTTCGCATTCAAGCATCAGTCCGGCAAAATATTCCCCGAGAAACTATTGAAGGGCAAAAGCATGCGGATCCTGGTCACGATGGACACTCCGAGGTGGTGGTACTATATCGTCTACCGCGCGTCGCAGTACCAGATTCTGAAAGACATCGTGTTCGGCTATGTCGGCTTCGACCCGATCCGGTTTTCCACTTTTGGTTTCATGCGGAAATCGACCGACATGCAACGACTTAAATGGCTCGAAAAGGTGGCAAGCCTGGGCCGGAAACTCATTTGAATCAATCAACCATTTCCATAAAACTTCAACCCGTAAACATCATGTTACATTCCAAACAAATGGGCGCTACTGCTCCTGTCAATTCCGAAAAGGGTTTCAACATTCACCTGCTCGTATTCCTGCTTACCGTGCCGTCCATCTGGCTTATCTGGTCCCTTACCGACCAAACCTACCTCTGGCCTTTGTGGCAAACAGGCGCCTGGGCAACAGGTATCGTCTTTCACTACCTGGGGGTGTTCGTATTCCAAAAATCCAAAAGACACTAAATCATTCCCCAGCACTTTAACCATCACACGCATGAGCACGCAGCAAAACACATTCGGACGCATTGTGAAAGCCTACGGTGCAAACGGATACTGCGTGATAGCCGCCATTCTGAACGATTTCGATATCCCGACAACGAATCACGAGAAGTAATTCAAGAAAACGGAACCAGCCGAACACCGTCACACAAAGTAGGCAAACTCATTTTTTGACAATCAAACTTTTATTCAAAATGAAAAAGACGATTTCGTCACTGCTATCCGCAGTGCTTGCAGTTTTCGCGTATTCATCCTGCGCCAAAAGCGATGAACCTGCCATTTTAAAAGCCAGTACCTACGTGCTGGTGCATGGGGCCTGGCAAGCTCCGTATGTTTGGGACGCCGTAAGGGCAGATCTGGAAAGTAAGGGCAACAAAGTGATCGTAGTGGAGCTCCCCGGCCACGGTAGCGACCATACCCCGACGCATATGCTCAACCTCAACGTATACACTCATAAGGTAGTGGAAGCCATTTCCGGAACGGATGGCAAGGTGATCCTGGTCGGCCACAGCATGGGCGGCATGGTGGTAACCAGTGCGGCCGAAAAGATCCCGGCCAGAATCAGCAAGCTGGTTTACATCGGGGCATTCCTCCCTGCCTCAGGACAAAACCTGGGCGAGCTCGCACAGAGCGACCCGGATTCTAAATTAGGCCGGCAGCTTGTCGAGTCAGCAGACCATCTGACGCTCGATGTGAAGCGTGAAGCCCTGACCGCATTGTTTATTGGCGACGGTTCGCAGGCCGCCAAAGAGCAGGTCCTGGCCAACTACCGTGCGGAACCCGCCATCCCGTTCGGCGATAAAGTGACTTTGACCACTGCCAACTTCGGTTCTGTCGAAAAGGCTTATATCAAAACTACGCAGGACGTAGTCATCAGCCCGGGCTTGCAGGACAGGATGATCGCCGCAGCCGGCATTAAGGCAATTTACCCTGTGAATACCAGCCATTCGCCCTTCCTTTCGCAGCCCCATACGGTATCGGACCTGCTGATCAAAATAGCTCAATAACACCGCCATGAAAGCAAAAGCTAATTTCTCAACCTATCGATGGCTTGCATTCGGGGTGATTTGGCTCGGGCTGGGCAATCTGCCCGTCCAGGCAGCAGCGTCCGACAAAAACAGCCGTGAAACCATAGCCGTGCTGACCAGGTACGATGTAAAGGAAAGTCATCGGGAAGATTTTCGTCAAGCACTAAAAAATTACGTGGCGATGGCGCTGGTCAATGACAACAACATCATGGCCGAGGCTTACACCGAGCAAGATCAACCATTGGTGTTCTGGGTCATTGAAAGATGGAACAGCCAGGCCGGTTTCGAAGGGAATGCAGTGCGTCCCGCATTTCAAACCATTCATTTTCTGGCCGAAAATGCTCTGTCCAAAACGGCACAACAAATCTATCTGAACGATCTGGAACCGGTATCCAAACAGCAGTGGCGGACTGATGCTCATTGTGACGATTCACCATTGACAGTCATGTTGTTTGTCGATGCCAAACCCGGCACGGAAAAGCGCTTCGCGGAAGTATATCATGAAGCTATGCCGAAATTCCGCAGCGAATACGGCGTAATCAACTACCAGCTTTCGCAATTCACGAGCGATAGCACCAGGTTTGTGACTTACGAGCGCTTCCGAAGCGAGGAAGCTTTTCAATACCATCTGAACTTCCCGCCGATACAGCCGGTCATCGACTATCTGAATACCAGTATCCAGGCGCAGCCATTCCAGAAAGGGCTTCACAGGCTTATAGCAATCCCGGCCGACCGGTAGCCACGTTCGTATCCACAATTCGAGAATTCAAAATCAAACTTTTTTAAATCAAACTTCAAAATGAAAACGATCAAACAATTAACAGTAGCAAGCCTGATGGGCATTTCGGCCGTAGCCAACGCGCAGGCCCAGGATAACCCAAATGCAACAGCCGACTACGAGCTGTCGGTATTAAACAAACTCGGATCGCCCGCGGCGGTTGTCAACATGCCGGTCTCGCAGCTGCTGAATGCGCCGGGAAATGAAGCATTGCGTGCATTCTTTTTTACGCCTGTCCAGAACAAGGCATTGCTGAAAGGCAAACGCATTGCCGTGCTGGCAGCCGACGGCTTCGAAGAAATAGAATTGCTCGGGCCCGTATGGTACTTCCGCGAACTGGGCGCGCAGGTCGACATTGTCGCGCCCAAATTTACACCTGCGCCCGAGCGCTACGGGCTGATGTTCCCCGAATTGGCAAAAACACATATCATGGCCATTCAGTATTTGCAACCGGTTGGCTGGATCAAATTCGACCGCACGGCCGACCAGATCAAAGTAAATGATTACGACGCGGTATTTATCCCCGGCGGAGCCTGGAACCCGGATAACCTCCGCCAGGACAAGGATGTAATCACATTTATCCGCGATTTCAATGCATCCGGTAAACTGATCGCCGCGATCTGCCACGCGCCGGTCGTGCTGGCATCCGCCGACATTCTCAAAGGACGCAAGCTGACCGGCTACTGGAATATCCAGGTCGATTTGAAGAATGCAGGCGGTACAGTCCTCGAACAACCGGTAGTGACAGACGGCAACCTGATCACCAGCAGGCACCCGATCGATGTCGCCGATTTTTCCCGGGCCGTGGAAAAATGGCTGATTAAATAACAACTGAGGAATTTTTGGGCTGGCGATAGCTAATTATCGCCAGCTTCCGCTGAACCAAAGCAACTAACTCTTAAATTTATAGCATATGAAAGCATTGATCATCGGCGCTACGGGTGCCACCGGAAAAGACCTGTTGGATTTCATTTTAAATGATTCACAATATCATACAGTGACGATTTTTGCACGCCGCCCCACCGGAATCGCGCATCCCAAACTTACCGAAGTCCTAACCGATTTCGACAAACTGGCACAAGTATCAGGCAGTATTCAGGGGGATGTGTTGTTTTCATGTCTGGGAACGACCCTTAAAGACGCGGGCTCCAAAGAAAAGCAACGGCATATCGACTATGACATACCACTCGAATTTGCCCGTATCGCCCGGCAAAACGGTGTTCCCAAAATGGTTTTGTTATCTGCATATGGGGCCTCCCCAGACAGCAACGTGTTCTATTCCAGGATCAAAGGCGAACTGGAAGAAAAAATAAAAGACCTCAAATTTGAAAACCTGGTTATTTTCAAACCCGGCCTGCTGCTCCGGGAAAATTCAGACCGGCTAGGTGAACGGGCCAGTGCCTCCATGCTCCGGGTTTTCAATGGCCTTGGCTTATTCAAGAAGTTTCGCCCCATGCCGACACAATTACTGGCCCAAAAACTAGCAAACGCGCCGAAAGTCGCAGCAAAACAACTTAGGGTTGTTACCCTGGATGAAATCTTTCATAGCTCGTAGGGGCACCTTGTTGACAAGGACCCTCCATATCTGATTGCTTCATGCCGCGAACCAGCGCTCATGGCATACCCGTGACAGCTCCCATCACGACTCCGATTACCACAGATCGGGGCTTTGATACCAATAGTTCCCCAGTCGATATCATCCGTACAACCGGCACCTCAGCCCGATTCTCCATTTATAATTTTTTATTCTTTTTACAGAATTGTTAAAAAATGGGTTTTAGTCTTCACTATACATTTGTGATATAAACTAAACTAATATCCATACTCAAATCCATTTAACAATGAAGCAACATTTTTTTAAATCAATAAGTCTGGGCATTTTCGCAGCCGCAGTACTGTTCACAACGTCCTGCAAAGAAGAACTCATTCCAACGGAGGAACTATCAGCACAAAAAGAAGGGGAAAATAAAAATGCTAAACTGGGAATTCCGACCAAATTCGACGCCAATGAATTTGCAATCAAAATAGAAAATCTTCTGGAAGGTGAAGTTGGTTTCGGTTACGCGGTCTACAACAACGGAGAGGAATTTTACCGGGCCAATGGCGGCGATGGCTTTGCCAGAAAGCATTTTGAAGGAAACTTTCAGCTGCACGGTGCGATCGTAAAACAGGAAGTATTGACGACGACACAATACGTGACCGCCATTGCTGTTCTAAAAATTCTCAAAAAATACAACTTACCTCTTACTACGAAAGTATGGAACTATCTTCCCAAAAACTGGGCACCGAGTTCTCAATTCAAACAACTGGATTTTGAGCGACTTTTGGCACATAGAACAGGCCTTATTTATTATCCGAATCATTGGGATAAAGTCAAGCTGACTGTTGAAGGACCCGTCAATGAAAGTATATTCAATTCTAAAACAAAACAAAATAACAATATCAACTATTTGCTTCTGGGAATCATACTTCCTTATGTGGAAGCAACTGAACTTAAAAAACAGGGTAATGCTGCTAAATGGAACGAATTAAATGCGACAGCCGAAAACTTCGCGTTATATGGCGAGCATTATCGCAACATTGTGCGCACCAATGTATTTGTTCCTGCCGGGCTTGAAAATGCAACGGTAATCGATTGGCAAGCCTGGGGGCAAAATCCCTGGGGACAAATGGGGCCGATCAGCGCGGGTCTGTCCACGCAGGGCTACCCGGCCAGGAATGGTGATGAGCCTGGAATCGACAAGCCGATCATTCGTTGGGAGTGCGGTGCTACCGGGTTATACCTGAGCGCTTCCGAATTCGGAAAACTTGCCTCAAAAGTAGCTCAAAATGAACTACTTACAATCAACGAACTCAACACTATGAAAACCAAACTACTTGGTTTCGACGGTAAACTTACCGGAACGAAGGGCAACTATTTTTATAAAAGCGGGGTCGGCTATCATTGCGAAACGATCTTTATCGACTTTGGCCCTGTGCAGGTAGCGGTATTTGCCAATTCACCTCAGAGTGATATTTCAGATCCGACTATCATCGCGCAGATGTACGAAAATTCGTTTGTACCACTTTAACCGGCATTTTTTAAACAATGTAAACAACTGCCTATTAAAAAGCTGTCGCAAATGAATTGCGGCAGCTTTTTAATGGGCCCGTATGCTAGTGGCAGACTGTCAATGTGCTTCCGTAGCATGCTGAAGCCCACGCCTCATTTCCTTCTTCCCTGGTCATAATGCAGCCTTACCCAACTCGGCTGTCCCGATTCTGTACTATATTTGAATGTTGCCGAGCGTAAATAGCAAGTGATCAGGATGCCTCAATCGTGCTCCCATGGGTAAAGAGAAAATAGCAATTCCTTATTATACAGATATTAATACCTTCCTGGCGTCGATTCCCTCACCAGGGAGGACAACGAATCCGCTTTTCTATTGTGTCCGGCTAAGAAAGTTGGAACACCCGGTAGAGATCTATAAACCTCCCTTCAAGAGGTCATTTTATTTCTTTGCGCTGTTTGTCAACTCAGGCAATGCACAAATCAACTACGGCGACAAAACCGTTACGAATCCCGAGTCTTACCTGGTTTTCCATTCTCCCGATTTAGTGTACAGTTTCTCTCACGATGAAACACTGGAGGGATACGTAATCTATTTCAAACCCGAGTGTTTTTCGTTTTTAAAGCCTGATTTTCATGAAGAATTCCCGTTCTTCAACCGGTTATACACCAACCTCTTCAAACTGGACCAGGCGACCTTTCAGCAGCTGTCACCGCATTTCGAAGATGTACTTGCAGCTTACGACAGATCAGGAGATAAATCGCATATGGAGGCCCGGGCAAGGCTGCTTGCACTGTTTTATTTCATGAATGCATTCGTCACGGAAAGAAGGAAAATGACGCGGTTTGCAACACCCCAGCAACTGCTGTTGAGTAAGTACATTCAATTAGTGAACAACCACTACCTCGACAAAAGAACGGTAAAAGAATATGCCGACCTGCTCTCAGTGACCCCCAATCATCTTTCTCAATCGGTGAAAGCCGTTTCGGGCAAAAATGCGCTTTCTTACATCGCTGCCCGTTTATTGACCGAGGCAAAATCATTGCTGCTGTACACCCACGTCGATATGGCCGAGATTGCCTACCAGCTTGGTTTCTCCGACCCTGCTAATTTTGGCAGTTTCTTTAAGAAGAATGTAGGAATGTCTCCTTTGGCTTTCAGGAAACGCAAGGACAAATAGAATTCACCATCATAGCCAAGCTTTTAACCAGCCAAATTAAGCCGGGAGCTTTTTCTTTGCAGTGATATTTATTCACTAACAGCTTAAAAGAAAAAACAAATGGCAACTAAAATTTTTGTCAATCTCCCGGTAAGTGACCTTAACAGATCAAAAGCATTCTTCGAAGGTCTTGGCTTTACCTTTAATCCTCAGTTCACAGATGAAAATGCCGCCTGCATGGTGATCAGCGACGCTATCTATGCGATGCTGCTGACCGAACCGTATTTTGGGACATTCACTCAAAAGCCGATTTGCAATGCCCACGAAAACACCGAAGTGTTAATCGCCCTTGATGCTGCTTCCCGTGACGAGGTACAGCAGACAATAGCCAGAGCAAAGGAATTGGGCGCGACCATTTACAAAGAGCCCGCAGATCATGGCTGGATGTATCAGCACAGCTTTGCCGATCTGGACGGTCATCAATGGGAGTTTGCTTATATGGATGAGAGCCAGTTTCCGGCATCGTAGTACGCTGAACGAACCAATATCAACAAATAAAAATGAAAAGGAACAAGATTATTTTCTGGCTAGCCACTGGGTTTATATTTGTCTTTGAAGGACTAATGCCCCTCAGCACTCTTTTATTCGCCTCTCAGTATTTTAATGCGGGAACAAAGCCGTTGGGCTATCCGGATTACTTCGCTTACACCCTCATTATTTTCAAAGTATTAGGTGCAACAGCATTGGTTACTCCCAAACTACACCCGAAAATTAAAGAATGGGCATACGCAGGTTTGGCATTCAACCTGATGTTTGCGGTGATTAGCCATGCCGTGGTAGATGCCAATATCAGCTACATTGCGACACCTCTTGTAGTTGGAGTCATACTTGCACTCTCATACTTATATAATATGAAAGTTAACACCCATGCCGATTTAAGCACAGCAAATATCAGGACTACCACAGCCAGGCCATGATAGCGATGTGAGAATCCAGGACCAATCAGATCATTACATTCAGGAGCGCTAAAAAATGGGTGATCGAGAACGAAAAAGTGGCCGGCAAATTCCTGCCGGTCACTTTTTTGAAGCTGTTCTGCGTGTCAGCGTTTGCATTTCCTACTCAAAGGATCCCAGGCCACTGACCCGGCTGATCCTGATTGTTCACACAATTTTCAAAATCTCCTTTTCCACCCTTGCTAAAAACTTGGATCGTGATTTCAAGATGTCTATATCCCTGTGGGAGGATAAATAGAATACGCCTTCCTTGGCGGGATCATCCAGCAGATAGAATTTGTAACCATATCTTACCTCGCCTCGCAACAATTCGTCACCCTTGACGGTTGGTACAAACTGATAAAGTATCGCTCCATGTTCCTTGAAAAAATCGGGAACGTACGGGGTAGTAAGCTGGTCGGGATTTACCGACTTTGCGACATTGGGCTGCTCGAATTTTGTTCTCATCGCATCACCTCCCCTCTGCCTGTTAGTTCGCGAAACAATCTCTGAGCATTTTCAATCGCCTCATCACGGGTCGAGCCCCAGAACGTTCCCGCCAACGTATGGTGCTTTTCGTTCATCAAGACCGGCTCCTCAATCACAGGTATCCCATCATCCGGCCCCCAGCTATCGAATACCGCTCCTTCATGATTCAAGATGATCTCGAAAGGCATTTTGCCAGCGCTGACCTGCTCCTTATACTGATCGACCACCAGGTCCATTGCCTCTACCTCATTCTGCTCCCGGAGGACTGGATCGGTCGTACCTATCATATGACCGGCTAGCTTTTCGGCATACTTACGATCTGTAAATGCCGCTTGCGCCTGCTGCGACTCCGTTCCCGCGTATACAACCCACACATAGCCCGGCGTAAGTAATCTGCCTTCTATTTCTGTCACATTCTCAATAAGTTGCTTCGCATCTTCTCTTGATGAATTTCGCATGATATTTAAAGTTTGCTGATGAGTACAACAAAAATATAATCGCTGCCCGAGAAATGCACTATGTTTTGATATTATTTTTATCTTATTTTTGATACTATTAACATCAATCCACAACCGCGCCGCACGACAGGTTCGCGATGGTTGCGGTCATGGCGCCTGCGCGGTCAGAAGCCAGGAATGCCGCCGTTTCCGCAACTTCGGATAGCGTCGGCAGACGTTTCAGCATTGTGCCCTGGGCCATAGGCGATTCCGGCAGCCATTCCGTCACCGTCCTGTCAGCACCCGTCTCTTTGTATGAGGCCTGTGTTTTGAAAAGATCTTTGGTATATGAATCCGCTGCGGGCGCATCGGCAACTGCGTGCGACCGGATACAAACGACTCTGATATTTTCGGGCGCGAGTTCAGCTGCCAGAACCCGTGAAAAAGCTTCCGTACCGGCACAGGCGACGCAGTGACCCAGGACACCCGGCGCCGCCATTCTGGCGCCCGGCGTGGAGATGGTCAGTATGACGCCGGGACGCTTACCTCCCATATGTCGGATAACGGCCTTACTGGTAATAAAAAGCGTCCGGAGAAAGCCGTCAACAGGCAGCATAAAATCTTCCAGCGCCAGGTCCCTCAGCATCGTTCCCTGGTCGTGCATGACGCTAACCGCATTAAATACAATGTCGATGCCCCCGGCTTTGGCAGCGATTTCGTCTGCATGCGCTTGTACCGCCCGTTGGTCGAACGCATCAAGCAGTGCGGTTTCCACTGCTCCACCCGCAGCAATAATGTCAGCGGCAACCACATCGAGCCTGGCTTGCGTCCGGCCGCAAATAAATACTTTTGCGCCTTCTCTTGCGAACACCCTCGCCACGGCTCCGCCGATGGCGCCGCCGCCTCCATAAATTACGGCATTCTTGTTCCTTAGTAACATAGTTGTCTCCCTGGGTTTATGATTATGAAAAAATGCTCCGTTGCCGTAGCAAAGGACTTTGATGCGTTCTGTTTTACGACGCTTAATATGGATGATCAGGTGTCCCCTCGCCCGTAGTAATGAGATTTTTCAGGCTGATATTAATGTAGCCGGTCCAGCCCCTGGAACAGCCATCAAAGCAGGAAAACTGAGGGACAAGGCCGAAGTGGGTAAATTCCAGCCTAGTTTGCTCAGCTTGCCGCGAGATTTCAAAACCAAGGGTTGTGCCTGTCCATTCGTTTTTATTTGCGTTCCACGGCATGTAGCTGCCGGTAACCTCCCAGACAACCTTTTCCCCTGGAATCATTTTCATGATCCTGATTGCCCACCAGTGCTTTCCGAAATCAACCATAAATTCATCATACCGCCGGTCACTGTCGCCCTTCGCCGCTTTCGACCACCAGGCCCGGACATTATTGACCGCGTCGAACACCTCCATAGGTGACTGGTTTACCAAAATTGTTGTACTGAAGCTTTCCTGTTGCATACCTCGAATTTTTAAGTCAGCCACAAAGGTATTGTGATCCGAACGCTCTGTAAATGGGGGAATTAGACATTCTGATGGGTGGATATGGACAAGTAAAACGGGTAACTTTGCACAAAAAGAATCGATGAGGCATATCAGTATCATCGCCCCCGACGGGCAGACAAGCATGTCCACTGTGGCCTGCATTGTAGGGGCCAGCGAAATGCTGGCCGAGGCTAATTCGTATCAGGCCGGCTTGGGAAACAAACCCGCTTGCCGCATTGAGGTTGTCGGAGTGGCCGGACAAGCGGATCTTGGCAGCGGTATGTTAACTATCAAAACAGATAAAACGATCAGGCAATTGTCCAAAACCGATCTGATCCTGATACCGGCAGTTCCGGAGAATTTTGACCCGGTGCTGGAAGGAAACCGATTGCTGATCGAATGGATTGTAAGGCAATATAAAGAGGGAGCTGAGGTGGCTGCCATGTGCAGCGGAGCCTTCATGTTGGCATCGACGGGATTGCTTGACGGTAAGAAATGCTCTACGCACTGGAGGTTTGCCGAGACATTCAGGACCCGGTTCCCGACGGTAGACCTGCAAACCGACCTGCTGATCACTGATGAGCATGGTGTCTACACAAACGGTGGAGCCTATTCCTTTCTGAACCTCGTGATCTTTCTGATCGAAAAATACTTTGACAGACGGACCGCAATCTTCTGTTCCAAAGTTTTCCAGGTCGAAATCGACAGGCAAAGTCAATCGGCATTCAGCATTTTCAGCGGTCAGAAACGACATGGAGACGATGTAGTCCGGCAAGCCCAGACGTACATAGAAAGCAAGTTGGATGAACGTATTTCCATCGAAGCACTCTCGGCCCGCTTTGCCGTCGGAAGAAGGAACTTTGACCGGAGATTTATCAAGGCAACAGGAAATACACCCACAGAATATTCACAGCGCGTCAAAATCGAGTCGGCCAAGAAAGCGTTTGAGACGACAAGAAAAACCATCTATGAGGTGATGTACGAGGTCGGTTACTCCGATTTGAAAGCGTTTCGCGAATTATTCAGACGTTTGACAGGCATGTCGCCATTGGAATACAGGACTAAATACAATAAAGAAGCGATTTTCGAAGCGGCCCCCGAACCAGGCATCTGACCTGGAAATGCATCCATTTAATTTATTCTAAAAATTTTGCAAGAAGTGTTGCGTAACTCAGAAGTTACGTTTACATTTGCGTAACTTCAAAGTTACCCGATATGACAAAAGTTATCAAACATCAGTTCTCCTTCCCCCATCCTGTTGAAAGAGTATGGGACTACCTTACCAATCCCGACCTGCTCGCAGCATGGTTGATGAAAAACGATTTCAAGCCGGTAATCGGGCATGAGTTTCAATTCAGAACAGGCCCGATCCCGTCGCTGGACTTCGACGGTGTCTTTTATTGCAAGGTATTGGATATTGTTCCGTTCAAGCACCTATCCTATTCATGGAACGGCGGTCCCGGCGATGGAAACATCACCCTGGAATCCGTTGTTAACTGGACCCTTGAATCAACGGAAAGCGGCACCGATCTACGCCTGGAGCATAGCGGCTTTGCCAGAAAACAGAACCTCGAGATGTACAACGGGCTATTGCTTGGCTGGGTGGAAAAACTCGAAAAAATCGCAAACCTTCTCAACGCATTTAAATATGGCGATACCAACACTTGATGTATTCCAGGTAATTGGCGACCCCAGCAGAAGAAAGATGCTGATGCTTCTGTTCGCCGGCAGTATGACGATCAATAATCTGGCCGAAAATTTCGATATGAGCAGGCCGGCAGTGTCCAAGCATGTCAAAATACTGGAAACGGCGGGATTTATTTCGATCACCGACGTCGGTCGCGAACGGTACTGCTCCCTTAAAAAGGACGGGTTCGATGAAATGCAGGCATGGATCTCCTACTTCGACCAATTCTGGTTCAGCAAACTGCAAAAATTGGAAGATCTGTTAAACGACAAATCAGCATTGGATGATCCTGAAAAGTAAAAGTTAGTGATCAATTATAAACAACAAACAAAATGAAAACATCCGATTTTACGGTTACGCTGCTGGTCGACCAGCGTCCCGAGGAAGTAATGGAGGCCGTTAGCAACCCCCAGCATTGGTGGTCAGGCGAAGTGACCGGCAAAGCATTGCAACTCAATGACGAATTTTCTTACCGTTATAAGGATCTGCATTATTCCCGGCAGAGAGTCGTGGAGCTCATTCCGGAGCAGAAAGTCGTCTGGATGGTAACTGAAAGCGAGCTTTTTTATGTGGAAGACCGGCATGAATGGACCGGAACTAAAATAAGCTTTGAGATTACGCCTCAGGGAAACAAAACCGAGCTCCGCTTTTCCCATTTGGGCCTGACTCCGGCGGTAGAATGCTTCGACTCCTGCTCAAACACATGGAGCCAATTGATAAAACAGAGCTTGCACAGCTTGATAACAACAGGCAAAGGACAGCAGCTCGTTTTGGCCTGAGGCCCTCGCCTGCTCCTCAAAATAAATTCAACTTTTCACATCCCCCATTGCTGGCCACATAACGAGACCAGTGTGGCCGGCTTTACCAAATCCGTACAATGAGCAAAGATTTTAGCACCACATTCTCGGTAGCCCAGTCTGCCGGGGAGGTATTCAGCGCAGTAAACAATGTCCGCGGATGGTGGTCCGAGCGGATCGACGGCGTGACCGACCAGATTGACCAGGAATTCACCTACCAGCGAAAAGAGCTCCACAAGTGCACCATGAAAATTGTCGAATACATCCCCGACAAAAAAGTGGTGTGGCTCGTACTTGACAACTATTTTAGTTTCGCGCAGGACCAGTCGGAATGGATCGGCACCCGGATTGAATTCGAGCTCTCCGAGGCAGACGGAAAAACGGCCCTCTCCTTTACCCACCGGGGCCTCGTTCCGGAACACGAATGTTACAACATCTGTTTCGACGCGTGGACGTTTTACATTCAAGAAAGTTTAAAAAGTCTCGTTACAAAAGGCGTGGGCCAACCCAATCCGCTTGTCGAGTAGTTTTCTGAAATCAGCATATGCCCTCCGTAAATTGTCCGTATCTCACCCGCAGTAAGTAGTCTCCCCGAGTTATTTTTGCCCATGCAATGTCGAGCGTATCGCGCAGGAATGTGCAATGCGCCCGACGCCGTTGCTCGGGGTATCGGAGATGTTGATGTTGTAATAAAGAACGACATCCCACCTGGAACCTGCGGTCCGACCATCATTTTGCATTCAGCGGCACGCCGGATGAAACGATCTGACAACCAAACCCGGCATGCGGCAACGATCAGGTGATCGACCGGATATCTTTCGCTACAATGGTCAAATCATCATTCAATTGATGGCCCCCGGCGGGTATTCGCTGAAACTTTGCCCAGGGAAGTTGTTGCTCATAGTTCGAAAGCTGGGCGACCGGTACCTCCTCGTCATCAAGACAGTGATAAAAGAACAGAGGGGTCGTTCGATCGAGCCCGGTGGCAAAATCCGCACGCAGTTTGAACGGCTCAACCCAATCCTCACTTCCCTCCCAAAACGGCGTAGCAATCAGGAAAATGCCCGTTATGTCCCGCCCGATCTCGAATTCAGAAAGACAGGCCAGCAGCATCGATGCGCCAAATGAATGCGCAACCAGTATCACACCATCCTCGCAATCTGATATTTCCCGGGCGATTTGCTGTCTTCGCCCTAGGTCCGGAGTGCCGTCGTCGGGTAAAAATGGGTAACGAAACGCGTATGCAGGACCCAGGCTAGCCCGCAGCGAATCAACCAGTTTCTGGTCGGCCTCATAGTCTTCTTTTGAACCGCCGCCGTGTAGGAATAATATCTGATGTGCCATTGTGTCGGAAGTCTTTTAAAACGTGATTGTTGTGCGCTAAGGAAAGTCTTCATCCGTTACATTCGTTCACGGCCCGATGTACTCCTCATCTGCCACCTGCTCCATCCAGTCCACCACCTTCCCGTCCAGGTTTTCCTGAATAGCGATATGGCTCATGCCCGTAGTCGCGGTTGCACCGTGCCAGTGTTTTTCATTGGCTTCAAACCACACCACATCGCCAGGGAAGATTTGCTCCACCGGTCCGCCTTCACGCTGTACCCATCCGGCACCCGCGGTCACGATGAGGGTTTGTCCGAGCGGGTGCGTGTGCCAGGCAGTCCTAGCGCCGGGCTCGAAGGTGACCAGTGCCGAAGCGGCGCGCCGGGCTCCGTTCGGCTCAAAAAGCGGATCGATGCGGACCGCACCCGTAAACCAGCCCTGAGGACCTTTGCCGGATGGCCGGCTGCCTATTCGTGTAATCTCCATGATGGTCAGTTGTTTCCCGAAAATATGCTTTCAATGTACAAATATCAGTTGAGTGCTCCGGTACGGATAAAGATTTTCAAACTATTTTTTAAGAATTTCAAACCAAATGGGCCGGTAAGGGGCGGTACCGATACAGCTTAAAGAACGCCTTGCTACTTTTGTAATGCAAGTGCTTAAAGCTCGTGCAATTCTTAATTTCGTAAACATGGAAAATGTAAAGGAGCGCCCGGTATCTGAATTCAACAACGAGTTGAAGCTGAAAGGATTTAATGTATTCCAGATCGAGCAGGATGGCAATGCCACACGCGTGTACAGCCGGAAGGATTTTTACAAGATCTGCCTCACTACCGGCAAGAGCAAGATCCACTATTCCGACAGAAGTTTCGAGACCGACGGCACCGTGCTGTTTTTTGGCAATCCGCATATCCCCTATTCCTGGGAAACGCTGTCCACCAGTTATATGGGCTACACCTGTCTTTTTTCCGAAGCGTTCCTGAACGCGGCAGAGCGCTCGGAAAGCCTGCAACAATCTCCACTTTTCAAGATCGGCGGCACGCCCATCCTGCACATTTCCGAGCACCAGCGGGGATTTCTTAACACCTTGTTTCAAAGAATGATAGAAGAGCAAAAGGTCGACTACTCATTCAAGGACGATCTGATGCGCAACTACATTAACCTCATCATCCACGAAGCATTGAAATTACAGCCTTCCGAAAACTACAACCAGCAAAAGAACGCCGCCGGGCGCATAACCTCCGTTTTTCTGGAACTGCTGGAACGACAATTTCCCATTGAAAGTGCCGACCGGCCACTGCAATTGAAGACGGCGCAGGATTATGCGGCAAACCTGAATATGCATGTCAATTACCTCAACCGTGCCGTCAAACAAGTGACCGGAAAACCCACCACCACCCACATTACCGAGCGGATCATTACCGAAGCAAAAGCACTTTTGCAGCATACGGATTGGAACATTTCCGAGATCGCCTACGCGCTGGGTTTTGAATATCCCACCTATTTTAACAACTTTTTCAAACGCCTCACCGGCACAAACCCGCGAAGGGTACGGACCGAAGCGGTTTGAAATTCT
This sequence comes from uncultured Dyadobacter sp., assembly GCF_946482605.1. The sequence goes on from NZ_CAMLSE010000009.1 coordinate 154,407, forward strand.
TAATAATCGGTTTGATTCTCTTTAACCGCCTCGGGTTTTGATCGGGTAATTTTGTGACAGCTCATCAGGATGAAAACCTATGACAAAGAAAAGTGTTCCCGGTCTCCGGCATTCAAAGGGCGGTCGCGTCAACGCTTAGTACAAGCTTGTTGTCGGCGCGGCCAGTATTCAAATAACCCATTTTTCTCAAATGGAAAACAATAAGGACATCTTCGGCCGCATGCGAGCCGGGGAAACAATCAGAAAAGACGACGCCGGCTATCTCGACTTCGGCCAGGCTGTGGCGCGGACGATCCGGCTTTGCACGGAAATGAATGCGACTGCGACCGGCACCGATCAGGTGCGCGAACGCCTGAGCGAGATCATCGGCAACCCCATCGACGCATCAACCACGGTATTCCCGCCGTTTTATATCAATTTGGGCCGTTTTACGAAACTGGGCAAAAACGTTTTCATCAACCACGCCTGCTCATTTCTCGACATCGGCGGCATTACCATCGAAGACGATGTGCTGATCGGCCCACGGGTCAACATCACCTCCGAAAGTCACCCGCTGGATCCCTCCGATCGCCAGGCATTAATTCTAAAACCCGTGCACATTAAACGGAATGCATGGATCGGAGCCGGTGCCACCATTTTGCCCGGCGTGACCGTCGGTGAGAATGCCGTAGTGGCCGCTGGTGCCGTAGTCAGCCGTGATGTCGCGCCTGATACGGTGGTAGCTGGCATCCCGGCGAAAGTTGTAAGGGAAAAACTGATTTAAGAAACACAAAATCAACATGATGGAAGCAGCAGAAATCAAGGCATATGGCACTGCTGAAAGGTGACCTCAAATACCGTTTTGTGGTTGATCTCGCGTCACTGAAAAATGCACGTTGATTGTATTCGGACGGACGTCAAGGCGGTGTACGCGGCTTGATAGCTAGTTCAGCATTCTGTATTCATTGGGTGTACATCCGACACGCTGCTTGAATAGCCGCGTAAAATGCTGCGGATACTTAAATCCCAGATCATAAGCCACTTGGGCCACGGACTTTTCCAAATCAAAAATCCGTTCTTTGGCCAAATCAATCACTTTCTCCTGAATGCATTCCTGGGCCGTTTTGCCAGTTTCCTTTTTGATCACATCTCCGAAATAATTCGGCGAAAGGTTGAGCTCAGAAGCGCACCAGGAAACCGACGGCAAACCGTTTTCGTAAGGTTTGTCCGACGAATAGTAGCCATTCAAAACACCTTCGAAGCGCTCGATAATGCTGTTGTTCGAATGATCTCTGGTGATGAACTGGCGATCATAGAAACGGGTGCAGTAATCCAGTAGTAATTCAATATTGGCCGAAATCAGTTTGCGGCTGTGTTTATCAATGGATTGGTCAAGCTCGTGCTGGATTTTCCCGAAGAGGTCCAGGACGATCTGCCGTTCTTTTTCAGAGATATGCAGGGCCTCATTGACGTCGTAGGAAAAGAACGAATATTCGTGAATGTGGCGCCCCAGCGAAGTTCCTTTGATCAGCTCGGGATGGAAAAGCAACGCCCATCCTTTCGGTTCGAATGTCTTCACACCCGGCTGGACAGCCATCACCTGCCCAGGCGCGATAAATACCAGCGTACCTTCCTGATAATCATAGTGGCTCCGGCCGTATTTCAGCTCCCCACAGTTCAGCTCTTTTAAATATACCGCGTAAAGGCCGAAATTGAAGGTTTTGGCAGGCATGGCCTCCGCTTTGGACAAGTCCAGCAAAGTTACCAGCGGATGCCGGGTAGTTACGCCTCTCATATGATTGTAGGTGGCAACGCTATCGAGCTTAACTATCTCTTCCATCATCCTGTATTTTTTGTTAACCCAAATTTAAGCAGCGCATTCGCGATCAGAAAGTGCGTGCCTCCGAATCCGTAATAATGGTAGCTTAATCCGTAATCTGTATTATTCTTTATTCGCCGGAGCGGCTGAAATTTGCAGTATCAAATTACATCAAGACAGACCAATGGAGGATAGAAGAAACTTTATCAAAACTACAACGGCATTGGGTGCCGGTCTATTCGTACCGTCGGTCGGGTCCGGCACGCAGCCCGCCAAACCTGTCGGGAAACTGAAAACGCGCACGCTTGGGACTGGCCAAAACAAAATCGAGGTTTCATCGCTGGGCCTGGGCTGCATGGGCATGAGCTACCACCGAAGCTTTATCCCCGACAAAAAATACATGATCTCGCTGATTCAAAAAGCGCTGGATATGGGTGTAACTTTCTTTGATACCGCCGAAGCTTACGGACCTTATCGGAATGAAGAACGGGTTGGCGAGGCACTGGGTGCGAGACGCAAGGATATTGTGCTCTGTACCAAATTCGGCTTCAACATTCAGGACGGAAAACTGGCCGGGACCAACAGCGCGCCTAAGCACGTTCGGCAAGTGGTCGAGCAGTCTTTGAAAAGGCTGAAAACGGATTACATCGATTTGCTATACCAGCATCGCGTCGATCCGAACGTTCCCGTCGAGGATGTGGCAGGTACGGTAAAAGATCTGATCAAGGAAGGTAAGGTCAAGCATTTCGGAATGAGTGAAGCCAATGCCGGGACGATCCGCAAAGCCCACGCTGTGCAGCCACTCACCGCTTTGCAAAGTGAATACTCTCTGATGACCCGCCAGCCGGAAAAGGATGTGATCAAAACGTGTGAAGAGCTTGGCATCGGATTTGTGCCTTACAGCCCGCTAAGCCGCGGATTCCTGTCAGGATACATTACCGAGCATACCAAATACAACCCTGCCAACGATAACCGGCCCACGCTTCCCCGCTACCAACCGGAGGCGATCAGGGCGAATTGGGTCATGATCGATACGCTCACTACTTTCGGCAACCAACGCGGACTTTCCGCAGCACAGGTGGCTTTGGCGTGGCTGATGGCGCAAAAGCCCTGGATCGCTCCCATTCCCGGAACGACCAAACTCGCGCATTTGCAGGAAAACCTCTGGGCTATGAACTACCAGTTCACTCCCGAAGAACTCACCCGGTTGACAGCGGATCTCAATCAGATCACCATTACAGGCGACCGCTACACCGGGCAGTCGGCACAGCAGGTGAATAAATAAAACAATGCCGATACCAGGCTCAGTCCTGGTATCGGCATATTTCGAAACAGAGCATGAAGAAAGTGTGCATTATCGGTGCCAGCGGTACTTCATAATTGATACGGCGCCGGTGTCCGGTTAAATGGAAAGATCTATTGATTTTCGCCCGCCATCGGGTCTGCAACAGCATCACGGTCACCGGATACTATTCCATGCGTCGGCAAATCGCCTCCCCTGATCAGCAACAACCCCGCAACGTGAGGGGCAGCCATGGAAGTCCCGCTCAATGTGGCATAACGGCCTTCGAGGTAAGTCGATCTGATGCGTACACCGTAGGCGCACACGTCAACACTGCTCCCGTAATTCGAAAAGGAAGCAAACCGGTTGTTCTGATCCATGGCCGACACCGTAAAAACATTGGCGTGATTGACGCGTGCAGGCGAATATTTTCCGACGTCCTCACCGTCATTTCCAGCCGCGATCGCAAACAGGATACCCGCATTTGCCGCCTGAAGAATCGTCCTTTCGAGGGTAGTCGATATCCCCTCCCCACCGAGGCTCAGATTGACTACATCTCCTGCTTTTCCATTTTGGATTACATGGCTCACCGCCTGAATGATCCCCGAAAGCCTGCCTTCGCCCTCATCGTCCAGTACCCTTAGTGAAACCAATGCTGCGCCCGACGCTATGCCGGTAACGCCAATGGTATTGTTGACAGCGCCAATGATCCCGGCGACATGTGTGCCATGACCATTTTGGTCATCAGCAGACGTTTGCCCGCTCACGAACGATCTGCTACGCGCCGCATCCACGTTCAGATCGGGATGGTCGAGATCGATGCCCGTGTCGACGATCCAGGCCGTTTTTGTCGTTTGTAAATCCCCCCTGCCATACCCCGTCTGCGAAACATTCCAGGTAAGCGTCGAAGCCGTACCCACATCGACGCAGCTACAAATGGACATGAACCTGTCAGGTTCTACGACTGTTACAGACGGATCCTCTGCCAGGGCCACCGACTCCTCCTCTGTCAGGTGTGCCAGGAAAGTCGTTTGCTCGCCCATAGCAAGCACCTCGGCTTGCGCATCGGCGATTTTCCTCGCATCCAGAAACCGTTCGGCGAACGACTCTGCGGCGGCCATACGTGCGCCGGCAGCATTCGGCAATGTCTGCCCAGGTTGGTAAGTGACAATGTACGCCCCGGCAACGACCTGGCCGCTGTTTTCGGAGGCTGCGACCAGGCAATCAGCCGAATAAGACGGTTCTGGGTTTTCGTCGGTCTGGCACCCAACCAGCGTAAGGCCGAGCAGGCCAATTTGGGTAAGATATAGAGAAAGATATCGCAGCATGGCAATGTAAATGGAAGGTCAATAGTCAAACGTTTTGAGAAGAATATACTTGCTCTACGCACACAGTTGTTTTTTGATATAAAATAAAATATTACCATGCCTGCTTTAAAAATGTCGATATATTCGTGTCCGCCCCGGCCAAGGTTTACAAACGTTTCATACTGGTATGATTTCCGAAGAAAACAGGATATGGATTGAATTCTGCGAGAAGAACGAAGCCGCTCTTGAAAAGCTATACCGGCATTTTTATCCGGTTCTGTTTCGGTATGGCAAGAAGTTCACCTCTGATCCTGCCATTGTTGAAGACGAAGTCCACAACCTCTTTTTAAGTCTCTGGCAGACCGCAAAACTACCCGCCGGGCTGCAATCTCCGAAAGCCTACCTGTTGAAGTCCCTGCGCAACAGGCTGATGGATCAACTGCGTATACGGGAGCTGAGTACCCATCACGAAGTCAGTTTTGAACTCAACACGGATGGATACATTTACAGCATTGAAGATATCATGATTCAGGAACAGGCCCAGGAGGAGGATATTCTACGGATCAGAAAGGCGATGGAAGACCTGCCGCCCCGTCAGCGGGAAGCTATTTACCTGCGTTACTACTCAGAATTATCACTCGCCGACATCGCCCAGATTATGTCGCTGACCTACCAGTCGGTGCGCAACCTGCTGCACAAAGCATTTATGCGTATCCGGGAGTTTCTCCAAACCACCTTTTCAGCTATCAGCCTCATTCTGATGAGCTTACCAGCCAATGGTAATTTTTTCTAAAAATATTCCAATTAAATAGGGTACAACCGTTTCATAAGGCTGTCTTGATACTAAACAGCTCAAAATATGCGAGAAACGCCTTTCACCTGGGATCAGCTAATGTCGGAACCGAAGTTTCGGAAGTGGGTACTCGACCCAACGTCCGAGCTCGAAGTGCTCTGGCGCGGATACCTCCTGGCATTTCCGCAGGAAGAAGGATTGATACGGCAGGCCAGGCTTGCTACCAAAGCTACCGCTCTCAGGCAGCCCAAGGTGAGCGAGCAGGCCATTGAATCGGGCTGGAATATCCTGAGTGAAAAAATCCAGCCGGCTACCCCCGTCATTCCATTGAGGAAAAATACTTATCCGTACTATCGGCTTGCGGCGGCTGCACTCGCCCTCCTGATCCTCGCCGGGGCCTTGTGGCTTTATAACGGAAAGTCACCTGCTGCCACCTATGCAACGGAATTCGGGCAGATGAAGACTGTAAAGTTGCCCGATGGGTCGACCGTGAGCCTCAATGCAAATACACGCATGAAATGGGCAGGCTGGGACGGAGCATCCGCCCGTGAAGTGTGGCTGGACGGCGAGGCGTTTTTTGACATACACAAATTACCAGGCAAGGTTCCCTTCCTGGTGCATCTACCCGATTTCGACGTGGTTGTGAAAGGGACGCGTTTCAATGTAATGAGCAGAAAAACCGTTACCGAAGTGGTTCTCGAGGAAGGTTTGGTTGGTTTGAAAAGCCGGGACACGGAAACAGACCTACACCCCGCGCAAAAGATGCGCTGGACGGAAGGCAGGTTTGCCATCACCGAGGTCCGGCCGGACTTTTATGCTGCATGGCGAAATGGTCTGCTGAATTTTGACGAAACACCGCTGTATGAAGTCGCAGCCAGGCTAGCCGATCTCTACGGCGTTGAGCTGGTGATCGGGAATGAAAAACTGGCCAAAAAGACCATATCGGGTGTTCTACCTTCTCAAAATCTTCAGAACCTGCTGACTGCCCTAGAGGCCATTTACCGGGTTCGCATTGAAAAACTCAGCGATAGCAAGTATCTGATCCGGTGAAATGACCGCCGGGCACATGGATGTAACTAAAATTCCCTAATAATATATTTGATCTATAATCTATATAGTTTAATTAAACACAATGAATCCAAACCTTTGACTCCGATGAAAAAAACAATACTGATGAGCGCTTTGCTACTTTTCACGGTTTGGTTCGGCGCAGATGCCGGACAGCAGAAAACCAGGCGGGCGGTAAAAAACAATGGTGGGTTGCCCGCGACGGGGCAAAAGAAATTGCTTGGCACGGTCCTTCAAAGCATTCACGAGGCACGGGGAATCTATTTTTTGTATGACACCGAAAGCGTAAGAGATTACCAGGTGCCGGATTTTAAAATGGAAACCGGGCAAGACGTGGAGACAATCCTGAAAAAACTCCTGACCGGGACCGACCTTACTTTTGAGAAGATCGACACCAAAACTTATGTGATCAGACCAAAAGCTTCGCAAGGCCGGACAGCACCTGTCAGACCGGCGGTTTCCGAAGCCACAATAGCAACAGCGGTCTCCCGAAGGAGTATTTCCGGGACGGTAAAAGACGAGGAGGACGGAAAGGGCCTGCCCGGCGTGAGCATTGTGGTGAAAGGCACGGTACTGGGAACGACCACGGATGCGGACGGAAACTTTGACCTTATACTGGAAGAGGGCGTGGCCGTCCTGGCATTTTCCTATATCGGTTATGATTCACGCGAACTGGAAGTTTCCCCCGGCCAGACTACCCTGGACATTTCGCTCAAAGCCAGCGTCAGGTCACTTTCCGAAGTAGTCGTGGTGGGCTACGGCACGCAAAAGGTATCCGATATCACGGGCTCGGTAGCGCGGGTTAATGAGAAAACACTTCAAAGCAGACCGGTATCCAATTTTCAGGAAGCGTTGCAGGGACGAACCAGCGGAGTTCAGATCCGGCAGACCGGTGGCGATCTGGCCGGTAAATTTTCGTTGAACATACGGGGCATCGGCTCCGTGACCGGTAGCAATAATCCACTGATCGTCGTGGACGGGGTACCCTTGTTCAGCGGTGATTTTTCATCCATCAATCCCAAAGATATTGTGTCGATCGATGTCTTGAAGGATGCTTCTGCAACGGCAATTTACGGTTCGCGGGCTTCAAACGGTGTTCTGATCATCACTACCCGCAGAGGGAAATCCGGAAAGACGGAGTTCACGTTCAGCACCTCGCTGGGGATCGAGGAAATTGCAAAAAGATATGACGTGCTTTCAACGGAGCGGCAACGCCTTCTTTTTATTGAGGCTTTTAAGAACACAAACCGCAACACCTCGGTGTACGAAGACCTGGGCAATGCAGCGTGGGGTGTGAATACCGATTGGCAGAAACTGGTTACGCAAACCGGTTTCCGGCAGGAGTATAACATGAGCATGAGCGGAGGCTCGGAAAAAAGCCGGTTTGCGATTTCCGCCTCGTACCTCAAAAGAAAGGGCATCATAAGGACTTCGGATCTTTCGTCTTTCTTTTTTCGTGCCAACAACGACATCACTTTCAGCCCTAAGTTCAAGGTTTCCAGCAGTCTTTCCGGAAGTCATCAGGACCAGTCTCCGGTGAGCAATGACACCTTCCATGGCGGGGCGTACAAAAGCGCTATTTCGGTTCACAGCTATGTGCAGCCTTTCGATGAACACGGAAACCTGGCAGGGATTTCCAGCACTGCTGATCCCTATTTTGGTGAAAACCGAAACCCGCTGATCGACCTCTACCTGCCGACCCGGAAAGCGGCAACCAACCGGCTGCTGGGCAATGTAAAAGCAGACTGGGAGCTTGCCGAGGGGCTCACATTATCCGGTAATGTTGGGGCCGACCTGGTTTTGCAAGATAATTATACATTCTTGCCGGTATATAAAATCGGGATATATGCGCTGGATCAGGGTAGTGTCACCGAAGAATCGGGGCAACAGATCAACTGGGTTACCGACGCTACGCTGCAATACGCAAGACTTTTTGGCAAGCATGATTTCAAGATGCTGGCAGGAACTTCGGCCCAGGCTTTTTATTCCAAGAGAAACAACGTAACGGGCACCGGAACGGTCGATAATACATTGAACCAGCTTTCCAACCAGACCAACTTCTCCGCCACAGGCTCGGACGTGACCGCGGGGCTGGCCTCTCTTTTCGGACGTGTCAATTATGGTTTTGATAATCGTTACCTGCTTACCGCCACGGTCAGAAGGGATGGTTCTTCAAAGTTCGGAAGCAACAAACGATACGGTATTTTCCCGTCGGCGTCGGTCGCCTGGCGTCTATCCGAGGAAGCATTCATGAAAGGCCAGCATTTTATCAATGATATGAAACTGAGGACTGGCTACGGGCTTACGGGTAACCAGAATATCGGCGACTACGCATTCATTACCAGGGCTGGTGCGGCGCGCTATGTTTTTGGTAACGGAGTTGTGGTGGGCAATGCACCTCAGAACATCGGAAATCCCAACCTGCAATGGGAATCTGCCAAACAATTCGACGCCGGGGTTGACCTCTCGGTATTGAATAACCGCATACAGATCACACTGGATTATTACATCAAAAAATCGGAAAACCTGCTGATCAACACACCCCTGCCTTTTACAGCCGGTGTACCTGAAAACCCTACGGTCAATATCGGGTCGGTGCAGAACAAAGGATTTGAACTGGATATCAGCTCCCGAAACCTTAGCGGGAAGCTCGGCTGGACAACAGGATTTAACCTGACGCTGAACAAAAACAAAGTGATCGATATCGGCACCAATTCGATTGGCGATCCGCTGGAAGTACCGGGTGGCACACTGGAATTACCCGGTGAGCCTGCCAACCTCACCAAAGCCGGCCAACCGGTAGCGAGTTATTATATGTACCGTTTTGATGGGATCTGGCAGACGGCGGATAAAGATGAAGCTGCAAAATTCGGGGCGGTCCCTGGTGATCCGCGTTACGGCGATCTCAATGGAAACGGGAAATTCGATGTAGGTGACAAAGAAATTGCGGGCATACCCACGCCCAAACTCTTTGGGGGGCTTTCGAACAACCTGACCTACGGGCCGTTGTCGCTCTCTGTTTTTTTACAATACTCAATGGGCAACAAGTTGTACAACTCAATGCGGAACCTGAATGCGCGGTCGGTGCCGTTCAATCAGCAGCTTGCGGAAATTGCCGATTTCTGGACACCTGAAAATCCTTCCAATACCATCCCACGCCCCTCGCAGGGAGGCAATACGACTTACCTGGCAACGCGGGTGTCCACCCGTTTTCTTGAAAACGCCGACTATCTGCGATTGAAAGACGTAAGCTTGTCCTACGAATTCCCGGCTTCGATGTTACAGAGCCTGAAAATCTCCCGGGCCCGGCTTTCTCTGCAGGCGACCAATCTCCTGACTTTTACCAAGTACCAGGGGCTTGATCCGGAGGCTTCGAGCAGGTCGGAGCTGATGTCGGCCGGCATAGACAATACGCCTTATCCGCTGACAAGAATGTATTCCGCATCCATCCAGATTGGATTCTAAACGGCAGCAAGAACATGGAAATCATTACAGGAAACCTGATATGCAAGATGATGAAGATCAATAAAAAATATGCAAAAAAAATTGTTCTGGCCGCCGGAATTCTGGTTTGTACGGGATGCCAGAATATTCTCGAGCCTGACATCCAGGGACAGATACCGCTGGAAACTTTGCTGACGACCGAAAGCGGCATGCTCACCGTCGTGAATGGCATGTATGCACCTTTACAGGTCATGTACCGCGGGCCTTTCCAGCGACTGACGGACCTGGCCAGCGACGACGGCTGGACCTGGCGGAACGAGCTGGAACCCGACCTCTTTATTGCCGAGCCTGTCTTTACGCATTCGCAGAATATCTGGTCGACTACCTATCAGGGCATTACGCGAACGAATACAGTTCTGGACAATCTTGACAAAGTGACCAATTTTTCCAGCGAACAATTGCGGAAAAATATCGAGGGACAGGCCAGGTTTCTGCGCGCTTTCTACTATTTCAACCTGGTACGCCTGTTTGGCGGAGTACCGCTGATCGTCAGGCAGATTGAAAGTCGTACGGATGCCGAATTGCCGAGGGCTTCCATGGAAGAAGTGTATGCACAGATCAAGACCGACCTGACAGAGGCCTACAACCTGCTGCCCGCGACCTATGGTTCCGGCATTGGGAACGAAGTTGGGCGGCCGGTTAATATTGCAGCCGCCGGACTGAAAACCCTTGTGCATCTGGAACTTGGGGAGTGGGATGAAGCGATTGCAGCCGCCGACCTGGTGATTGGCAAGAAGACACTTCAAAACAACTACGCTTCCTATTTTGATGGCTCGGCCGAGAACAATCCGGGAACATTGTTTGAGGTACAGTATGGCGGGGTAGACGCGGTTACGACCAGCACTCTGAGTACATTCCTGGCTCCAACCAGTACCCAGAACGGAGGGGCGATCATCCTGCCGACGGACGATAACCTGAGCGGAAAAGGCGGCGGGCCCTCGTCCGGTAACGGTATCGTACAGGCATTCGAGACCGGTGACTTGCGGAAGGATGTGAACCTGAATTCCTACAACCTCCCCAATTTCGTTGACGCCTCAAAACCGGCTGGAAGCCTGTTTTACGTGCATAAATATTACAATACCAAAGATCCAAACCAGCGAAGCACCTGGAATTTCCCATTGATAAGATATTCGGAAATCCTGCTGGCGAAAGCTGAGGCGATGAATGAGAAGGCTTTTCAGGGCGGAGGGATAGCGTTGGAATTGTTGAACCAGGTTAGGACGAAAGCCGGGCTGGCCGCATTGACGGCTGTACAGGCAAATTCTCAGGAAAGTTTCAGAAAAGCGTTGCGGAACGAAAGACGCGTGGAATTTGCATTTGAGACCAAACGATACTTTGACCTGAACCGATGGGGGATCATGGAAAGTACCATGCAGCCTCAGCTGGATTTTCTTTCGCTGAAATTTCCGGCGCAAAGGACGATCTTACATCCGATAACAGGCAAAAAGTATTACCTGTATCCAATCCCTGCGACGGAGTTTATCAACAATGCCAAGCTGGGACAACAGAATCCCGGGTACAACTAGCAAGTGATTTGAAATGATACTAAATTATTGACGATGAATTTGAAATACAAAACAATTGCGGCAGCAGCCGTACCCGCGGTACTTCTGGTTTTTTCAGCCTATAAACCAGAAAAAAAAGACAGCCAGGCAGCCGCTGCCGTGAAACCGAATATTGTGGTGATCCTGGCAGATGACCTCGGCTATGGCGATCTGCAATGCTATAACCCTGGTTCCCAAACGAGTACACCTAACCTTGATCGGCTGAGCGGAGAAGGGTTGCGCTTTACGGACGCACATTCGGGTTCGGCGGTCTGTACGCCCACCAGATACGGGCTGATAACCGGCCGGTATGCCTTCCGTTCGCCTCTGAAAAAGGGTGTGCTGGGCGGCTATTCTCCTGCGCTGATCGAGGAAAACAGGTTCACGGTGGCAGATCTGATGAAACAGTCGGGTTACCGGACGGCGGTGATAGGAAAATGGCATCTGGGGCTCAACTGGCCTGAACGGGATGCGTCCCTGCCTCAGCCGGCAGGTGCCCCGGACTCATGGCCGGCGGGCGACAAACTGAATGTAAAAGCGGATCTGCTGCAAGGCCCGAACGACCTTGGATTTGATTACAGCTACATTATCCCAGCCTCCCTGGACATTCCGCCTTACATTTACCTCGAAAATGGCAAGCCTACCAACCGGGATATAGTCGAAATAGAGGGAAGGAATGATCCGAGAGGGGTTTTCTGGCGGGCGGGCAAAGCAGCCGGAAATTTTAAGCTGGAACAAACGCTCGATCATCTGGGTAACAAAACAAAAGAGTTCCTGATCGGACAAAGCAAATCGAAGCAGCCATTTTTTCTATACCTGCCGCTCACCAGCCCACACACACCCTGGCTTCCATCAAAGGGTTTTCAGGGAAAATCAGGGGCTGGTATTTACGGGGATTTTGTCGCACATACCGATGATGTGGTAGGGCAAGTCGTGCGGACGCTCGACAGCCTCGGTTTAAAGGACAATACGCTGATCGTTTTTACATCCGATAACGGGGCTGACTGGAAACCGGGCGACAAGGAGAAATTTCCCAGGCACCAGGCGAACGGAATCCTTCGCGGCCAGAAATCGGATATCTGGGAAGGTGGTCACAGGGTGCCTTTTATCGTGCGCTGGCCGGGTGCCGGAAGGAAACCGGGTGCAATAAGTCAGACGGTTTGTCTCACGGACCTGATGGCTACATTCGCCAGCCTTACCGGGCAGAAAATACCAGCGAACGCGGGTCAGGATAGTTTTGATTTTTCCGCAATTCTCTCCAAACCGGGCAGCGACAAGCCAGTTCGCCAGAGCATTATCCATCATTCGATCAATGGGATGTTTGCGATAAGGAAGGGTAAGTGGAAGTATGTGGACGGGCAAGGCAGCGGCGGGTGGTCGAAAGATGAATCTGCGACCAGGGAACTGACGGCCCAACTATACGACATTGAAAACGATCCGAGCGAAACAAAAAACCTCCTCATGCAAAAGCCGGAAATTGCCAGGGAACTGAAAACCTTGCTACTTGCCCAACAGCAGGACGGTTTTACCCGGGGCGGAGCGGCAAAGTAAAGAGCGAGGATAAGCGGCGACCGTTATGATGTCATTACCAACAGTGTTATTTGGTTCGGCATCCGGTTGAACACAGAAAAGCCTTCCAGCGAATAACCGGAAGGCTTTTCTGTGTTCAAAGTGTTCAATAACCTCATTCTAAAGTTACCGCACGTTTCCGGTTCTGCTCCGCTGATGATAACTACAAGGGCTGGCATTTAACCTATTTCACAGCCTTCTCATACCTCGGAGTCCCAACCGGCGGGTGTCTTACAGCCACGACAAATCCAGATCGTCGTGCATGGCCTTCTGCCGTTGCTGCAGGCGCGATTTCAGGTCTTTAAGAATGACCTGACTGGATGATTCTTTCGAAATATCGCGCATTTCCTGCGGATCTTTTGTGAGATCAAAAAGCAGCACACGTAACTTTTCGGGATAAACAATCAACTTGTAACGGTCTGTCCGGATCATTCGCTGGCGATCCATGTAGCACCCGTAAATATCAGAATAAGTGCTTTTCTTCCGTTGATCCCTCACCATTGGCAGCAGACTGTTGAAAAAAACATGCGACGGCTTGGTCACCCCTGCAAGCTCGTAAGTCGTTGCCATGACGTCCTGAAGATAAACATGCTGACCGCGCTTTTCCCCCTTAGGAATGCCTGGCCCGTTGACAACCAGCGGCGGCCTGACACTGTGATCGAACATACTCTGTTTGCCCAGCAAACCGTGGTGACCGACCGACAAGCCGTGGTCGGCCGTGAAGAAAATGTAGGTGTTATCGGCCTTTCCGCTCTTTTTCAAGGCTTCAAGAATGCGGCCCACCTGCTCATCCATATAAGAAATGCTTGCATAGTATTCCTGGATGTTCTTTTTAACGGCATATTCGGTTCTCGGGAATGGCGCCAGCTGCTCGTCCCGCAGGTCCTTGCCACATCCCATTTCGTCTTTGTAAGGATATTCAGGCAGAAAACTTTCCGGCACGATCATGTCATTCACCGGATAGCGGTCGACCCATCGTTTGGGTGCCTGCCTCGGATCATGCGGAGCGTTGAATGCGAGATACATAAAGAAGGGCTTTTCGCTTTCCGAAGCATCACCGAGGTAATCGACCGCATCGTCGGCAACCACTTCGCTCCAATGCTTGCCACCCTGCCAAAAGCCGCCATACTCCTCTTTCCAAGGCTGCCAGAGGGTGTCCGAAGGCGACTGCGGGCGGTTGTAGCCTTGTGGCGTCTGGTTAGGCATCCCCGGGCGAATGTGCCGCGAATGGTCAAACAGTTTGGATGCATCGGTAGCCACATGCCATTTACCAGTCATATAGGTTTCATAACCAACCTTTTTCAACTGCTGCGGCCAGAAACCCTGCCTCGCGATAAGCGGCGAATAGTCCTTTTCCTGGTTTTTGACATCCCAGACAGACATGCCGGTCAACAGCATGGCGCGGCTAGCCACGCACACGGCCCCATGCCACGCGCCCATATTGAATGCGTGCGTGAACACCGTTCCGCCACGGACAAGTCCGTCCAGGTTGGGCGTGATCACCTGGCTGTTACCCAACGTGTGTACGGTGTTGTAGCGCTGGTCGTCTGTGAAAATGACGATGATATTCGGCTTTGCCGAAGGTGCCGCCTCGTCTATGCGCTTGCCTCCCGTGGAAAATAGTAATACTGTCGATATCAGGATCAAAAAACCGGATCGTTTCATAATGCTGCTTGGTTTTACCAGCCTGGGTTTTGTTTAAGGTTCGTATTAAGACTTAGCTCGTCGAGCGGAAGCGGCAGGAAGTAATTTTTCGACTCGTCGAAGGTACGTCCGCCAGGCAGAGATTTTCCATAAGGCAGAATAAAACCCTTGTCATTCAGATAAATGCTGCTTCCGGGTACGGCTTTCGGATATTGCTTTTGTACAAATTTCATTCCCAGGACTGGCTTGTTGAGCAGCTTTCCGGCTTTCCATCTCACCAGGTCGTCGAACCGCAGACCTTCGATAGCCAGCTCGACTCTTCGCTCGCGGCGGATCTCGTCGAGCAGAACCGGGATCTCCTGAAATTCGGAATCTATATCCTTTTTCAATGCGGCCACAACCATCGCAGGCATGCCGGCCCGCTTGCGCAGCACATTGATCGTTTTGTCTATCACTTCCTGCGAGGCTTCCCCGAGCTCCGCATTGGCTTCCGCATTGATCAGCAGCACCTCACCATAGCGGAAGATCGGCGCATCGAGTATCCCGTTCTGAATTCTTACGAACTCGGTCTGATCCACTACCCAGTACTTCGTGAGCTGATAGCCCGTTGGTACCACCCCGATCCCAGCGAAACCAGAGCCCGGTATAGCCGGCAATCGGAAGCCTGTCTGAATGCCTGTTCCCGGCACGACAATCGTTTGCGCCAATCGGGGGTCTCTGTTCTTCATTTCCACCTGAATGCTATCGTCGCCCAGATACAGCGGACTTTGCGAAATGGGCTTACCGTCGGTACATAGATACGACTCCACCAGTGCCTTCGACGCGCTTGTATTGAAATTATTAAGTTGGATGCTCCACGATGTAGAATTGCCGAGCAATCCGGTTTCGTAAGACTTGTAGAGGATCATTTCCTTATTGGTGCTCAAATCCAGGGAATTGAACAAGGCTGCGTAGTCTGCTGCTGCGTTTCCGGTGCCGTGCACCTGATAATGTCCTTCCGTTATGAGCTGGTTGCTGGCAGCCACCGCCTCACGCAGAAATCTCTCACCGCCATCGATACCATGGTATTTGCGGAAAGTTCCCTCAAACAGGCAAACTCTCGCTTTGAGCGCCAATGCGACATCTTTATTGATACGGCCCGGTTCAGCCGAAGCTTTTGCCGGAAGGTTTGCAATTGCGGTATTGATCGTCGTCAGCACTGAATCCATTACCAGCACGCGGCTATCGCGGACGGCATAGAGCTCCGGCGAGTTAGTCGTAAGGTCTTTGGAAAGCCAGGGCACGTCACCAAATGCTTTGACCTTATCAAAATAATCAAGTGCTTTGAAGAACCTGATCTCTCCTGCGTATTTGTCCTTCACATCCTGGCTTATGGGTGCCTGCTGATACCGTGCGAGGAAATAATTGCAGGTTCTAATCGTCGTCCAGGTCCACCCGCCACCGGATGTCGGAAGAATGTTCCTGCCTGCCGCAATGAGGTTGAAATCAACAGGTACCATATTATCGCTCTGGTTGTCGCCGCTTACGATCGGGCTGAGACCAGTGCCGGTTGCATGTCCTGTGAAAGTGCTGTAAAGACTATTTGCGTACTGTTTGAGCTCGCCTTCATTGTGCCAGAAATTGCTCTCGTTGAGCGAGTCCGTCGGAACACGATCGAGGAAATCGTCCGAGCACGACGGAAGCGCGAGTGCAAGCAATGTAACAGCAGATATTTTAAGAAATGTTTTCATGCTGGATTAGTATTATAATGTAAGCTGAATGCCGAATGAAACCACACGTTGCAACGGATAGAACATCCCCACATCCCCCGAATCCTTGGAAGCGTCTTTGGTGTCGGTAACACCGGTCACTTCCGGGTCGAAACTGCCTTTCAATCGGGTATATTCCCAGAGGTTCTGACCCGTGGCATAAATCCTGATCTGCGTCAGATGCAGCTTCTCCAAGGCTTTTGCCGGCAGCGAATAGCCCAGCGAGATGTTTTTCAGCCTCACATAAGCCGAGCTTTGCAGGTATCTTGTCTGGGAGAGAATATTGTAGGACGAATTCGCCTTGTATATCGGATAGTAGCCGTCCTTGTTGTCCGCAGACCATGCATCGTGATAAACTTCACCGGTCCCTACGGCCCCGGAGTTGTTGATCGCACCCCAGAAATAGCTTCCTTTCGGCACGAAATCGCGCTTACCGATTCCTTGGAAAAGCACATTAAAATCGAACGCACGCCAGGTAACATTACCGGTAACACCGAACTGGTATTTGGGCGTGATGTTGCCGATCACGCGCTGATCGCCCGGATTGGCCACTGTATTATCACCACGGGTAATTTTGTTGTCGCCATTCAGGTCCCTATACTGCACATCACCTGCTCCCCATTTGCCGGAATTACCTAACTGATTCTGATCGGGAGCTGCGGTCGCGTCGCCCGAATTCTGAAATATGCCGGCCGTTTCAAATCCCCAGATCTCTCCGATGTTCTGCCCCTTGTAATAGTTGGTAATCAATTTATTGGGGTTGTTATCAAACTTGGCGATGACCGCCTTGTAGCTCGATAGCATCACGCCCACGTCGTATCGAAGATGCTCGCCGGCATGTTCCGTCCATTTGGCACTGAACTCGAAACCGGTCGTTTTCAATTTGGCCGCATTACGCTGTGGTACCGCTGTTCCCAGTACTGCCGGAAGCCTGTCACCTTCCACCAACATGCCCGAAGTAGTACGGCGGTACCAGTCGAAACCCAGGCTGAGTTTGCTCCACAGGATCGCATCAGCGCCAAAATCCAGCGTCGATACTTTCTCCCAGGTAAGATCAGGACTTACCAATCCGGGAGCTGTAATGCCCACAGGCAATACCCCGCTCATAATGTAAGGTATCTGCGCCTTCACCTCGAACAGCGAAATGTATGGAAAGTTGCTCGATACCAGCTGATTGCCCAGACTACCATAAGATGCACGCAGCTTCAACTCAGTTAATGCGCGCGCAAGCGGCTTCATAAAGTTCTCCTGCGAGATTCGCCAGCCAACCGACACGGAAGGGAAGTACCCGAATCGCCGGCCGGATGGGAAACGGGAGGTGCCATCATACCGGCTGTTGAATTCGACCAGGTATTTACCCATATAATCGTAGTTGAGCCTGCCGAAAATACCCCTGATCGCCCATGAGGTCTGCTGGTCGGTGGAGGTAATTGTACCTGTCGTCAGGTTCAGCACCGGCACTTGTCCGCTGACCAGATCCTGCCGCTTCACACTCGCCATCGTCAGGTTGAGCCATTCCTGATTATAGCCTACCAGGGCCGAAATGGCATGTTTGCCCGCAAATACTTTGCTGTAATCGGCATAGAGGTTGGCAGCAAAGTAGTCCGAGGTTGTAAAATCCCGCTGTACAAAAGAAGGTGAGGTTCCGGAAATCTGAGGAATCCAGGTGTCGCGAATGTATGGGAATGCGACCTGGTTCTCTTTCAGGTTTTGCCTGGTGGAAGTGTACGAGAAGTTTCCGCTCACTTTCAGGCCATTCATGACCTTGGCCTGGGCATCGATACTGTAAATACCGGTACTGCTGTTGGTAATTTTCCTGGAACCGCTTTCAAGGAAGTTCACGAAATTCTCAGTTGCCAAACCCTCTCCCACAGGCGATCCGGCCGGCGTTTTGATCGGGAAAAGGATCTGGGGCTCTCCGCGCGTCATCTGCTCCCACCAGTCGGAACCTTTGTTGGGATATTTGTGCGGTTCGTCGTAACCCGTGGAAATGTAGTTCACCTTGGCACCCAGCCGTAGCCATTCCGTCAGTTCGGTGTTGACGTTGGTGGTGAAATTATACCGTTTGAACACATCGGTTGATGTCTTAAACAACCCTTCCTGCCGCAGAAACCCGCCCGAAAAATAGTACGACGTTTTGCTGTTGCCCCCGTTGACATTCAGCGTATGGTTCTGCCCCGGAGCCCATGGTTGCAGCATGTTTTTCAGCACATTGGGGTTCGCATTCCAGAAGATCTTACCATTGGGCAACATGTGATAGCTCGGGTTGTTAACCGGGTCGGCGACATAATCCCGCACCCATTGCACCTGCTCGTCCGAATATTTTTGTGTCCCATTGGAATTGATCTGTGCAATGTTCTGTGATTCGAGATATTCCGTCGTGGAAAGCAGATCAGGCAGGTAAGTAGGCTTATTGAACTGCATACTCCCCGAATAGCTGATCTGCGGCTTGCGGTCTTTCGTCCCCTTTTTAGTCGTCACCAAAATCACTCCGAATGCTCCCCGCGCACCATATATCGCTGCGGAAGCAGCGTCTTTCAGTACGGTGATACTTTCGATATCAGCCGGGTTAAGCAGGTTCATATCCATCTGAATACCATCTACAAGCACCAGCGCGCTCCCACCACTCAGGGACGTGTTCCCACGAATGTTAAACGAAGGATTCGCGTTGGGGTTACCGTCCGGATTGGTCACATTCAGGTTCGGAATGAGCCCCTGCAATGCCTGCCCCACCTTGGTGACAGGCCGGCTCGTTAATGCACTGCCGCTGATCTGCGAAATAGCGCCTGTCACCGTCTCCCGGCTTTTAGTGCCATAACCCACAACTACTACTTCTTCGAGCTCCTTGTCATCGGCAGCCAGCACCACTTTCAGGTCAATTGCGGTACCGATCGGCACTTCCTGCCGCTGGTAACCGACGTAGGAAAACACCAGCACCTGCTCCTGGTCAGACAAGTCCTGAAATACAAAACGGCCTTCCGTGTCCGTGATCGTACCCTTTTGGGTGCCTTTGATGACCACACTCACACCAGGTAACGGCTCCTGTTTGTCGTCCGTCACGATTCCCGAAACGTTCCTCAGTTGTCTTACCGTCTGCTGAATCACGGGCGAAGCATGGAATGCCTCCTCTCTCGGTGCATTCGTCTTCACCGCTTCCTGGTTTGACTTTTGTTCCGGCACCTTTGTCGCCGGAATGAGCAGGAATGTACCTGCTTTTTGCTCTACATACCGAAGGCCGGCCGCTGGAAGTATACGGTCGAGATTGGCTTCCAGCTTGTCGTTCCAGCGGATCACCGAAGGCGTAATGTACTGGTTATTAATAAACTGATCGGCATACAGTATATCCACTTTGTAGTGATCCTTGAATCGCTGAAGCACATCGGCGAGCTTCGTCCGCGCAGGTTGCAGGTTGCTCTGCTCCTGATAGGAAAACTTCATCGCCAATGGTTGCGCGCACACCATACCACCACTAAGAGCGGCGCTCAGCAGCCATGTAAAAACTTTCATAAGTAAAGGGTGTTAACTGGTTCAGAATTTAATGCTTAACGTTCGGCCGGCTCCGGCAGGAAAACCACCCGCTTGTCTTTCAGGGTATAACCGATGCCGAGTATCTGGGAAACAGAGCGGATCAGGTCGTGGGCGTCGGCGGCCATGAAGGAGCCCGAAACCGTCAGAGATTCCAGTGCCGGCTGGCTGAATGCTACATGGAGGCCATAGTTCGTTGCAAGTAACTGGCCTATTTCAGCCAGTGAAGTGCGATTGAAAACAAACCTCGATTCCCGCCGGGAGGAGTATTCCGCGGCGTTGTCGAACCGATTGCGGCTTAGCGTTCCATGCTCCACGATAATACGATCCCCGGGTTTCATCAACAGCACTTCTTCCCGGCGCTGCAGACTCACTTTGCCTTTGGAAAGCACTACCTGCGTTTTGCCCGGTCGGCTATATACGGAGAACTCGGTGCCAAGGACAGTCACATCCACGCCCTCGCCGGCCTTCACAACGAAGCGCTGGTCGTTGGGCTGGTGCGTCACCACAAATGCAGCTTCACCTTTCAATACCACTTCCCGCGAATCCGGGCCAAACCCCCATCTCGGGAATCGCAGCTCCGAACTCGCATGAAGACTTACGCGACTGCCATCGGGCAATGTCCAGGAACGAAGCTCATCCGGGCCGGTGGTCAGATGGGTGTATCGGATCTGGTCACGAAAGATAATGCCCCCTATCGTCATCACCAGCACCGCACAGGCGACCGCGTAGCGGGGCCAATAGCGCCGTATGGGCAATGCGATGTCCTCCGTAATTGCCGGTGCCTCTTGTATCTGTGTTCTGAACCGCGCGATGCCCCGCTCCGTGTCCACCGCCTGATGCGTCTGAGCCAGCTCCCATTCCATCAGATACTGATAAAACCGCTCCTCGTTTTCGGGCTTGCGCGCCCATTCGTCGATCAACTGCCGTTGCCGGGTCGAAACCGCTCCCTCAAAGTGGGCAAACAGCACTTCCTTCGTTATATCCTGATTTTCCATACCCTGATGATTCGTGTGATAGCGTGGGTCAAGTGATGAAAAGTACCATGATTGCAGAAATAAACCATTTGTTCCGCAGCAGCAGACGTATCGTCTGCTGGGCTCGGTAAATCTGCACTTCGACAGTTCGCGTGGAAATGCCAAGACCTGACGCGATCTCTTTCTGAGATTTTCCTTCGAAATGGAACTGCATGTAAATGCTCCTGCGCTGGATCGGCAAGTCGCTGATTACCCGGTCAAGATCCTGGTGCAGTTCTTCATACTGCGTGATATGATCGGGGCGGGATGCTTCTGTTGCCGAAAGCTCTAAATCCTCCGTCATGGGCACGTTCCTGGCTGCTTCCCACTTCAAATGATTATACCCATGGTTACGCACCGCTCTGAAAAGATAGGCACGATACGAGGTCGTAACCCGCTCAAAGATCCTTTCGGAATAGAAGCGGTAAAAAATGTCGCCAACCAGATCCTCCGCAACTTCCCGCGATCCTACGAACCGCATGGCATGCTTGCAGAGCACTCCATAATACCTGTTGAACAGCAACTCGGTTCCCAACTGATGGTTCTCCCTCAGCGTAGTCCGGATAAAAAACTCGCTGTCCGAAGCAGTTTCATCTGTCGCAGGTGGCTGTTGCTCATGTTCACGGCCCGGGTCTGAGACACGGAAGCTGTCGGAATCGCGGATGTACGGATCTATTCCCATTTCAAAGTCTGATGCATTTTGCTTATAAACTTCGGTGGTCAATACTAAGACAAGTTGGGACGGGCCTACTACTTACAATGTCAAAAAGTTTTTTTCAGAAGACGGGAAGTTCCCTGCACTCGGTCATGTCTGTTGAGAAACAATCGACCTGGCTGGTGGCAATGACATCAAACGGTGGGAAGCAATTTATGGGTAGGAAAACATTCCTTACATACGTTTGCCGGCTAACGCTCGCTTATCTTGCGAGATTCGCCGGTAGATGCAATAAGTAACTAGGCTAATGGACTGTACAAGTTAAAGCAACGGAAACCGGCGTCGAAGCCGACGTCGGTCACCGTTGCGAACTCAATAACTTTAAATAAGTAAAGATTTCCCGGCCAGGCAGTGCGATCCTATTGATCTCTTCTGATCGTCACATCATAGCTCGGCCAGCTTGTTCCGTGACCATGCACGGTCTCGATAGTAATAAGTATTTCAAAGTTCGTAAAACTTGGTGACCGATACCAAACCCTAACAGTATCCCCATCTTCATTGTCAGTAGATCGGCTTTTAAATTTTTTCGACTGCAGTTCATCCATCAACACTTTCCAATAGGCTTTGTCGGACTTCCTGATTCCGGAGGTAACCGAGCCTGTTTTCAGAAACCCTACTGTGGATATATTTTTTAATGACACTCCATTTTCCTTTGCCGTAAATAGATCGGACTGATAGGTATAGTATTTTCCTGTCTCACCGTCTGTATAGTTCATAAAACTGAAACCCTTTTCAGTAATAAAATTTTGATAACACATAAACTCCTTGCAGTAACTCTTATCCATTAATTCCGTAATAGAGACCTTCTGGCCATAAACTTCTGAATGAGCAATGCTGGCAATGCAAAGCAAACAAGCGAACAGGTTCTTTTTCATAGTAATATTAAAATGTTTTATCGGTCTAGGTAGAGCTATTGAGTAACAATGCATCCTGACTTAATTGTTGTGTTAAACATATCGGTTAAAAATTCCCATTTTCCGGCCAATGTTTCTGTATTACAGACCAATACCTTCTTCCCTGTGCCCACATAAAAAACGCCACCCCTTGATCACCGTACTGAGAATCTGAAAGCCCAGCACCACACCCTTATGCCCGATATTATTTAAAAAATATTTTGTTACTAATTATATACACGAAATCTCAGATTCTCGCTCCCGTTTTTCCGCACTTTATATGTTTCTGTATAAATAGAAGTACCGACAGGGTTCTTATAATGTAATACCAGCGATTCTGGCATACTTTCATCCTTCTCTCCCTCAAAAGAGTCGACAGCAGTGAACGTGTTTTTTTTCATTCCACCTACAATAGCCAAAAAAACATCATTACTTACTGTCCCAAAAGAACAAGTTAATACTTGTTTTGTGTCTGAATCTGTGACGATTATAATTATATCTTCTGCCCCAATACTTGGATTATTGGATATTCTTACTTTGTCACCTAAAAATGTCCAATGAGTCTTTCCTGAAATTTGACTGGTTCTATGAAACGAGAATTTTTTTGAAATAACAAGATCCTGTGCTTCCGCTATATTTTTCGATTTAAATAATAATATGATGTCATCATATGTCAAATCTTGCCCCTTTGCACTAAACGAGCAGACTAGTGATATAAAATGAGTAAATAATCTTCTTAATAGTCATAATGGGTGATAAATTACAAATTAGTATAATGATTTACATATACATGTTACGAGCAAATAGTTTCATTTTTATTGGATCATAGCACCCATGTTTAACCGCACGAAATCCGTCATTAAAACAATTGTCCAATCAAATATTTACAGTAAATTCATAAATAATTGTGACAAACAATACAATCCATCTTCTCATCGGACTCTTTCATAAATCATTTTTTCCATGTGATCTTTGACAAAAGTCAGGACAACCATCTGACCGCTATTGTATTGCTTGGGGATATATTCAGAAAGGGAAACGTCTTTGAATATCTCGACAAGGGAATTCTGCTCTCCGGCAAGGATAGTGCCGTCATCGTTTTTTGCGACACATGATATTACTTTATTTAGCTGCATGCTTACTTTTCGCAAAGAGGACAGTTGATCATCCAGATAATATTCTCGTAAAATGGCGTCCTGTTGTGCCAATTCCCGACACTGCTCGGGAGTGAATGCTGTTTGCGACCAACTGCCTTCAACGACAATGTTGGAGGTAAACTTCCTTTTGTCCGACCTTATAGCGCGCTCAAAGATTACATGATTGTCGCTCCGGAATTCATAAATATAGGTCGTCACTGTGCCGGAATTGTTGACTGTTTCGTTCTTCCAGCGGCCGTACAGATGATCTTGGGCATTTGCAATGGAGAAGGATCCCAGAATCAATAGAACTAGGGTGAATAGCTTAGTTTTCATTTTTCAGCTTTTTGCTATTTGAGGTAAAGGTGACGAACCAAGTAAACTTTTGTTGAACCAGGCTACTATTGTGTTCCTGATCCACCGCAGTTTGGACAAGTCACATATCCCCCTCCGTCGCATCCTGAACAACTGTATTGGTACATCCGGCCTTTACCAAAGCACCCCTGACATTTTCGGGCTTCTCCGTTTCCGGTTTCAGATGAACCGCCATTATCTGAGAAAAATAAATCGGTAACGCCAGCCCAAAATAGTTCACTTGACTTCTTGTCCGCATCAAACATTGCTTCCCTTCGTTTCTTCGCTTCGGCGGCAATTTCTTTCACCTGAAGCTGTCTTACTTCCAAAGGAATCTCGGTAATGTCAACGAGTCGCCTTTTCACTGCACGTCGATTTTCTAATGTCCCGTTAGGGTATTTGGTTAGATAGTTGTTGCAGTATTCGATCATTGTATCGAACGTTAAATCTTCTGACAATTTTGAATCGAGTGCCATTTTATAGTAGACCGACTCAAGATCCTCTTCATAGGCGACATGTAGCATGGCAACAATTGCCTTAGGGCTAATGTCGTTTGCCGTGAATCGTGTCCAAAAATTCTTGTAGTCATCTGCGCTAGTTGGATTAAGCGGTCTCCCTCCAATGTATATGCCAGCTTTTGATTCGCCCACGTTCGGCGTTTTCACGTAAGACCCCTGTTCTACGAGGTAAAACTTCTTTCTGTATTCCTTTTTAAGGGTTTTGGGATATTTTTTCCACCATTCCTGAAAATCTTGGTAAAACACAGCGCCATGTCCCTGGCCAGGGTTACCCCATCTTGGGTATATTTGGAATCCACCATAAGGACTGGGCTTAAAACCCACCCCATTATAGTAATCCATGTTAATAGGTATTTGCGAAAAAACTTTTCCGACAAAAGCTAGAAGAAATGCCAAACAACAGAGGGTGTTTTTCATACTTTATGATAGTTACGTGTAGTTTTCACTAATGGTAATGCGAAATTATTGATACAATGTCCCACCAGCTATGTGGTCGATAAAGGAGCCTGTGTTTAATTCGATCAACGGGATCAAATAGTTTCCATCCAATTCATCGCCGACAAACACAATAGGCAGTAAAGAGATGTTGGTTTTCTCATATAGTTAAATTCATTATATCCGGTAGTTAAGGAGGTGTTTCCGAAGGCCAAAATCGCAACCTCTATCCACAAATTGATGTATTTGAGTGGTATGTGAGATGGCAATTTTTCCAATCAGCCTGTATGGTTTCCGAACATCCGGATCTTTTTTCCGAAACATCTCCTGAACCGATGTACCAATGCAGTTCTCACTTCCGCCTCCTTTATGAGATTGGCGGATATCGGCTGCATTCGGCCTCAGTAATGAAAAAAATGTCGTATTGTTGTGGTTCAACGCCTTCTCTATTCAGGGTATCATATCGTTCAGCGCATATGCGGGTAATTCCCTCGTCGATAGCTATTTATTTTCTATGGATTATTGTTGCTCACCGGGCAACAGCCCAGAAAATTCAGTTTTCACCGCTCCAACAGCATAAGCTGCTTTGGGCTGATACGGTTTACAGGGAAGCAACCCAAAAGAAGGACCCATTGCTGTTAGCAGAGGCTTATTATCTGTACGGGAAAACCTACGAAGGTGCAGGAGACTTACTGACTTCACAACGATGGCTCCTAAAATCACTGGCGATCTTGGAGCCCCGCGGGGATTCTTTTCACTTGTGCCGATTATATTGCCGGTTGGCCCTGAACGAAATGCAGCTGTGGCATTATGCCCAAACCCGACACTATCTCTTCCGGGCGCAGGGGGTGGCGTACAGGACTAAAGATGAAAAAGCCTTAAATCTGGTCATAGGAAACATGATTGGCTTTTATGAAAGGGACTGGTCACAGGGAGGAAAAAAAACAGGCGTGCCGGTACCAAACCGCGATAGCGCTGCGCATTACCTGGCCCTTACAAACGCCCATTTTCATACCCTGAGTGCAAAGGATTCTGTCGCCAAATTAGATTACTATCTGCTGGTGGGCCGGAAGACCTGGACCCAAAAAAAGGACACCAATAGCGTTGCTTATTTTGAGAAGGCCTTAAAACTGGCTATTCAACAAAATGAGCCCACCTGGCAGTTTCGTATTATGAATGAAATGGCAAACCTCTATATAGACATGAACAGGCCCGAAAAAGCCTGGAAAGTATTGCAGGAAGCTGAAAGATTTCTTGATAAAAGTGCATTCAAACACGGGATTAATGACCGGCATAATCTTGAACTCGCCTATAAAGCCTACTTTGTGTCGATTGGAGATTGGCATAACGCCTATAAGCATGCCGAAAAACTCTATGATTTCGAACGTGTCAGTTTTGTGTCGGACAGGGATGGGGCTGTCACCCGACTTAGCCTGGAATACGAAACTGAAAAGAAAGAAGCGCTGCTCAAAGCTCAGCAACAGGAATTGAGTCTGCGTGCCGAGAATTTGCGCGTGAACCGGTGGTTTGTTTGGGTTCTGTCGTGCTCCCTGCTTCTGGTTACGGCTACCAGCATCGTTTTTTACCGGTTGTACCGCAAAAATCAACGGATCAGCCAACACAACGCAGAGCTGGTCAGGGAACAGAACCACCGGGTCAAGAACAACTTACAGGTGGTATCCAGCTTGCTGAGTCTTCAATCCGGTCGTTTAGTGGACGCTTCGGCCCGTTCTGCCATGGAGGAAAGCCAGTTAAGGGTAGAGACCATGGCTATTCTGCAAAGACATCTCTATGACGGGGAAGGGCTCATGATGGTGAACCTCGGCGATTTTGTGACCCAGGTGGTAGACTCGGTAACCCAGACGTACGGGTTTGACGATGTACAGTTGTCTTTTTCGATTCAATCTCTTGAGTTACCTGTTGGCAAAGCCCTGCCGATTGGACTGATTATAAATGAACTCACCACCAACGCGTGCAAATATGCCTTCCCCGCATGTACGTCCCCCCGGCTGGAAATCAATTTTTCCAAGAGCAGGAATCTGGCGATGTTGGAAGTTAATGATAATGGTCCCGGAATGAATCCCTTACCTTACACGAGGGAAAAGACACTGAGCGGCGGTTTTGGTATGCGCTTGATCCGAATCCAGGTAGAGCAATTATATGGAACCTTCAAATTCTTCAACAACAACGGAACATCTTTTCAAATGCAGTTCAAAATCGCGTGATCCCTTTTCGATGATGGAGCAACCTATAAAAGTATTGATTGTGGAAGACGACCTGGTTATTGCCAACGATCTTCAGGATAAACTGGAAGCCGCAGGCCACGAAGTCGTGGCCATTTCCAGAACCCTCCCGCAGGCCCTGGAAGCCGTGAGGGATGTTGTTCCCGACGTGGCAATACTCGACATCCGTTTGGAGAACTCCTCCTATGATGGTATTTCAATTGCAACAGAATTATTGAAATACCACTCATTTCCCATCATCTACCTGACAGGCCATTCCGAGCCTGACACGATCCGTCGCGCTAAAGAGACAAAACCATCCGCCTATCTGCTGAAACCTTACAAGGCCCGCGAGTTGGTTCTTCAGGTGGAACTGGCTTACGCGAATCGCAGGCAAACCGAGCTTGGCTCCGGCACTGACTCACTGTACCTTCCAAGCAATAAAGGATACGAGCTGCTGCTGAGTCAGGAAGTCGTTTTCATGCAGGCCGAAGGAGCATATGTACGCGTGTTTCTACTGCATGAAAAACTCCCGAGAGTTTACTCTATGCCGCTGGGGCGACTGGTTGAGCATTTCCGGCACGACAATTTTTTCAGAATCTCCCGCTCAGCCCTGATCAATCTAAATTATCTGGAGCGGTTGGAAGTCGGTCAGATCTGGATGAAAGGAATACTCCACCCTATTCCAATCCCGGACACCAATCGGTCGGAATTGGCAAAGAGGATCAAAATTGTCAAAACAAGCTAGCGTCATACATAACAAAATCAAGGATTGGCCCGGGACTTGAAATCCGGGCTGTTCTACCCAGCCTAAAATCTACTTCTCCGAAGATCGTTCCATTCACCTGAATGAAGAACAACATCCCAGCCGGAAACCTCGATCGTATAATCATTCTGCGGAATCCCGCCAGAATTCTTCCCGATGAGCGAGAGCGCCTTCATATTTGCACCTGGCTTCTGAATCAGAATCAGGAAAAATGGTAGGAAAATCAGGAATTCATATACCGTTCGCTCAAAACGTAAAGCAGATCTTTGTTAGTTACCTACCCTGACATCCTTTCATCTTCATAAGAACTATGCATTGACATTGTAATCGAAACTACAAACACCATGGCTACATACAATCTGAAAATTAATGGTAAGGTCCGGCAAGTGAATGCCGATCCGGCGACGCCACTGCTTTGGGTATTGCGCGATCATCTGGACCTGACCGGCACCAAATACGGTTGCGGTATCGCTCAATGCGGTGCCTGTACGGTCCATTTGGAAGGTAATGCAGTTCGATCTTGTCAGCTACCGGTATCGGTCGTAGGCAAGCAGGCGGTCACTACCATCGAGGGATTGTCCGAAAAAGGCGACCATCCTGTCCAAAAGGCGTGGCTGGAACACGATGTGGCTCAATGCGGCTATTGTCAGGCAGGACAGATCATGACCGCCGCTTCGCTGCTGAAAAGCAATCCCAAGCCGACTGATGAGGAAATCGAGGCTCAGATGAGCGGGAATATCTGTCGGTGCGGCACTTATCTGCGCATCAAAGAGGCCGTCAGGTCCGCATCGAAGAAATAATGAATCCTTAAACCGAAAAACGAATTCTACATGAACAACGATAAAACTGCTTTGAACAGGCGTTCATTCCTTAAAGCTTCGTTGCTGTCCGGCGGAGGGATGCTGTTAACCGTCAGCTGGTTATCCAGCTTCAAATCTGCCGGTGAGGCGGAGGCGCTGAACCTGCCCGATCAATGGGCCCGGCTGAACGGGTACATTCACATCACGCCGGATAATAAGGTCAAACTCATTTGTCCTAATCCTGAATTTGGTCAAAATGTAATGACCTCCCTGCCTATGATTGTGGCCGAGGAGCTGGATGTGGACTGGAAAAACGTCACCGTCGAAATGGGCCCGCACGACAATGCCAAACTGGGCGCGCAGTTCTCGGGCGGAAGTAATTCGGTAAGAATGTACTGGAAGCCGCTTCGGGAAGCCGGGGCAGCGGCCCGGCAAATGCTCCGGGAGGCAGCGGCACAGACATGGCATGTACCGGCCGGTGAAGTAACCGCCAAGGCCGGCTTGTTGTCGCACCCGAGCGGAAAAAGAGCAAAGTATGGCGAAATGGCCAGTAAAGCGGCAACACTGCCCGTACCCAAGGAATTGAAGCTCAAAACGCCAGAAGACTTTACCATTGTCAGAAAACCCAAACGAAATGTGGAGGGGCAAAAGATCGTCACGGGCAAGCCACTTTTTGGGTTGGACTATAAGGCGGACGACATGCTCATCGCCATGATCCAGCACCCGCCTGCGTTTGGAATGAAACTCAAATCGTTTGACGCGGCGGAAGCGCTCAAAATGCCTGGTATCAAGGATGTATTTGAGCTGAAATTGTACGAGGATGGTTTTGAGCAGGCCGGTTTTGATACCCGTACCTTTAATAACCTGCTGGTCATCGTGGGCAGCACTACCTGGGAAGTCATGAATGCCCGCAAAAAGCTCATCGCTAACTGGGAAGCAGCTGGTGAGGTCAAAGACACGATGGCGGGACGGAATGGAAAACGGGAGGTGGTCGTTCCCGGGGCGCTTGAGAGCACGAATACACAAATGCAGCAAATGCAGGAATATGCTAATAAGCCTGCCCAGCAGCTGAGAAGAGACGGTGATCCCGAAACAGCGTTTAAGAATGCGGCACAGGTGATCGAGCGTACCTATAATGCGCCGTTTCTGGCACATAACTGCATGGAGCCCATGAATTTCTTTGCCCATGTAACAGATGAAAAAGCGTTGTTCGCTGGTCCCTTGCAGTCTCCCGGCTGGATAGAACCTACCCTCTCGAAGCTGCTGAATCTTCCTGCCGACAAAATTGAGATACAGATGACACGCATGGGCGGAGGCTTCGGGCGCCGTGCTTACGGGCATTACATCTCGGAAGCCGCGTTGATTTCCAGGAAAGTGAAGGCACCGGTGAAACTAATATACACCCGTGAGGATGACATGACTTACGGTATTTATCGCCCCATGTACACTGCAACGTACCGCGCGGCGTTGGATGCGGACAAAAAGCTGATTGCCTTCCATGTAACGGGAGGCGGAATACCCGAACATCCGGTGCATGCCAACCGTTTCCCGGCCGGGGCCATTGACAATTACCTGGCCGAAGGCTGGCAAATCCCGTCCAACATCACCATCGGTGCGTTCAGGGCACCGCGTTCCAACTTCAATGCGGCAGCCGAACAATCGTTTCTCGATGAAGTGGCCGAAGCTATGGGGAAAGACCCGATCGAATTCAGGTTGGAACTTTTAAAAAGGGCGAAGGATAATCCGGTCGGTAAAAACAACGAGTACGATCCCGCCAGGTATGCGGGCGTGTTGGAACTGGTGCGCGAGAAATCGAACTGGAATAAACCGGGGCAGGAAAGCCCTGGTAACCAGAAATACCACCGCGGTGTGGCTGCTTATTTCTGCCACGCCTCCTATGCTGCCCATGTCGTCGACATCGTCACCCGCGACGGGCAACCTTATGTAGAGCGGGTATTCAGCGCAATGGACTGTGGCATTGTCATCAACCCGGATGCCGCAACCAACATGGTCCAGGGAGCGGTGGTGGATGGGATAGGTAATGCGTTTTACGGCGCTCTTACACATAAGGACGGCGTTGCTCAGCAAACCAATTTCAACAATTACCGCCTTATTCGCCACCAGGAAGCTCCGAAGAAGATCGAGGTGCATTTCGTGCAAAACGACATTGATCCCACTGGCCTGGGAGAACCTCCGTTTCCACCGGTATTCGGCGCGGTGGCCAACGCACTGTACAAGTATAAGGGTAAGCGGTTTTATAATCAGCCTTTCCAGCCGGAAATAGATAAAGCGGTATGATCCCGCCGAGGTTACCCAAAGCGCCTTTTCAGGCGCTTTTTTTCTTAAAAAAGGCATTTTCACTGTTTGGAAAAATAAGCCTTTCATGCTGATTCCGCCCAGAACAAAGCACTTGGTACCCTGTTTCATCCGCCAAATCAGGTTACCAAGTGCTTATGTTTGACAAAGGCGATTTCGGTCGCTTGCGGTGAACTTGAAGTGTCAATACTTTTTGCCTTAAAAACTTGTTAATTTACACTACGAAAACCCTGCTTCGAAGCAACTGAGAATACCTGGAACTGCCTCCAACCCCTTTTTTGAATGCTCAGCTTTTTCAATTGCAGACTTCCCTCAAATCTTTTTCGCCTGTATCGATGAACCTACGATTTGGAGTATTGCTTTGTCTGTTTTTTTGTGCAAGACCGGCTTTCCTATTGGCACAGCCGGGTGCCGCCCAGGATAAGGTAAGCAGGCAACTCGACCGGGCGGGAGCACTGATCACCTCGCAGCCGGAACAAGCCCTGGTTACTGCCCTTGCAGCTTTAAAAGGAGCACAAACCAATCACCTGGCTTTTTCCGAAGGCAAGGCTTATCAATTACTGGCCCGCATCTACGCCGAGCGGAGCGAATACATCAAAGCGCTGGAAGCCAGCAAGTCGGGTATCGCCATTTTTCACCGGTTAGGCGAAGCGAAAGAGACTTGCAGAATGTACATCGGAATGGGCATCATCAACCGGTATCTCAAACTTTACCCCGCCGCCATCGAATCCAATTTACAGGCAGAAAGAATTGCCGAACAACACTCATTCACCCTTCAACTGGCCGCCATCTACGGAAATCTGGGCAACATTTACTTTGATAAGCTAGATTACGACCATGCGTTGGAGTACCATCAGAAATCCCTGCCAATTCATCAAGCCCTGGGAGACGAACAAGGCATGGGAAATACGTTCCATAACCTGGCCATGATATATCGGATACAAAAGCAATACGATAAGGCCCTGGACTATTATAACCGATCACTGGCGATTGATACGAAGAAAAATAACCTGGGTAATATGGCCATTTCTTACAGCGACCTTGCACGGCTTTATATCGCCAGGAATAATTTCCGGGAAGCGTTGCTATATGCGGAGAAATCACTGGCCCTCGCCCGCAAAATTGACGGCAAAGCGCATGAACAAGCGGCGCTCTCGCTACTGCCACTCATCCATGCAGCATTGGGAAACCTGGATCTGGCGCTGCTGCATCACCAGAGATACACCAGCCTTTCGGACAGTCTTCAGTCGGCGAAGCTCTCGAAACAAATTGCGGACATGCAGGCCCGGTATCATACCGAGCAAAAAAATCGCGAGATCCGGTTGCAGAGCCTTCGCCTGCAAGCCCAGCAGGCTTCGCTTAGCCAGCAACGTACACTGATTGCCGTGCTCATCGCATTTGTACTACTCTGCGGGCTCATCGGCTACCTCCTCTTCAACCGTTACAAACTCCGGCAGCATAACCTGAAGCTGTCACTGGAAAACCAGCAATATCAACTTTCGCAGAAATTGCAGCTCCGCAACGAAGAGACGGAATTACTGCTCACCGAAACGGCCAATATCAAACAGCTGGACCGGGTCAAGTCCCAATTTTTTGCCAATATCTCCCATGAATTCCGTACGCCGCTTCAACTGATTCTGGCCCCGCTTCAAAAACAGTCACCCATTACCCGGGAGGAAGCTCACATGATGGAGCGCAACGCAAACCGCCTGCTCCGGCTGGTGAACCAGCTGCTCGACCTTGCAAGGGCTGAAATGGGTATGCTTACACTCCATTATCAATGGGATAATTTAATTGGTTTCCTTCGCCAAACGGCCCTTTACTTCGAGCCGATGGCTACGGCTAAAAAGCTGCATTATCAAATTGATTTACCGGCCAGCGAACCGTTGGTTGCTTACGACGCCGACAAACTTGAAAAAATTGTCTACAATTTATTGTCGAATGCGATCAAGTTCACGCCTTCCGGCGGCGAAGTGACGCTCCGGGCGGAGCTCCGGGCCGAAGGGAGCGATCAAACCGGTATCCAGCTTATCGTAAGCGATTCGGGTGTCGGTATGCCCGAATCGCTGCAAACCAGAATTTTCGATCGGTTTTATCAGATCGATTCTTCTCAAACGCGCGCATTCGAGGGCAGCGGTCTGGGATTGGCGTTGACCAAAGAGCTCGTCGACCTGCATAACGGCTCTATCCGCGTAACCAGTCTCCCCGAATCGGGAAGTACCTTCGTGGTATGGCTCCCGTTGAAGACCGACGTGCCGTCGCTACATCATAATGCATTGCACAGGGTGGTATCGACCATAGGCAACACCCAATCGTCCGACACAACCAATGCAATTCCCGACCTCCTCACGAAACAAGAGCGAGTGGAGCTTACCCAGGAAGATAAACCAACGCTTTTGCTGGTAGAAGACCACCCGGAGTTGAATCACTACCTCCGGCAGGAACTTTCCGACCGGTTCCAGGTGGTGCATGCCATGCAGGGCGATGAAGGGCTGCTGGTGGCGCGCAGTCTGATCCCCGACCTGATTATTTCCGATATCATGATGCCGGTTATGGATGGTTTTTCCTTAACCCGCTGCCTTAAAGAAGACGATCTGACAAGCCACATTCCTGTGATCCTGCTCACGGCCAAAGACGATATCGATTCCCGCATGGAAGGCTTTGAACTTGGAGCCGAACAGTACCTGGCCAAACCTTTTGTGTTGGACGAACTGGTAGCGCGCATCAACAGTCTCCTTACGCAACGGCATCTGTTACGCAAAAAATACAGCCGGGAAGTGATACTGCAACCCACCGCGGCGCCCATACGCGACAGAGAGGCTGAGTTTCTTGAAAAAACGATACGGATCATCGACCAACACCTGGCCGAGGAATCCTTTAGCGTGGAAATTCTTCAGCAGGAAATGGGTATGAGCCGAATGCAGCTGCACAGAAAATTGAAAGCCCTCACCGATCAGTCGGCATCCGATTTCATTCGATACATCCGCCTGCAAAGGGCAGCCGACCTGTTGCGGCAATCCGGCAGCCCGGTCGCCGAGGTTGCCTACCTGTCGGGTTTCAATCACCTCTCCTATTTTTCCAAATGCTTTAAGGAGCAATTTGGCATACTACCTTCCGAATTTGCCAGGCAAAAAAGCAGCAGCAGTTCAAAAATATAATTTCAAATAACTGATTTACAAATATTTAATATAAATATTAGCGCATGTTATATCAGTGCTAATATTTGGGAAATGCGTGTTAAACGGTTCGCCGGGGTCCATACTAGTTTTGCTGTCACAAGGTATTCGCCGAATCACCTCTAAGCAGTAGGCATCCTCACCATTTACTTTTTAACCAATGAAATCAGTAAACGCGGCAGCGTTTTTTATCCTGCTCTCCCTGGTCAATCCGAATCAGCTCTTCGCCCAATGGTTTACAGTCGGAGGCAATGAGTACGTGCTACCCAGCGTAAAAGTCGGGATTGGCACACCCAATCCCCAGCGAAATTTGGACGTACTAAACACCGTTGACACCTACATCCGGGTAGGCTCGTTAGGCGGCAATCAAATGAGTGACCTGACTGCGGGTCTGGAACTCCGCAGAAGTTTGTTCAACGGCACCTCCACCACCTGGTCGATCAACAATGAGTCTACCTTCCGCATCCGGAATAACGGCAAGGCATTGTTTGCGATGAGCCCGACGGCCGTTCGGATGGGTGCCGCCGTCAACGACCCCGTCGAAGTGACGATCCACGGGCAGAATGTTACCCAGAATGGCGGTTCTCTGGATGGCGGCGCCCTCACGCTGACCTCCATGGTGGGCAGCAACACGCATACCGTGCACATCGATGGAAACCAGATGGAAAGTTCGGACCCATTCTACCTGAACAATACCTCGGATAAAGATGTCCTGCTCGCCAATGGCGGAGGGCGTGTCAAAGTTGGGACAACGGACAATGAGGCGCGGCTAAGCATTGCTTCCGAAGCCGACATGCAGCTTAAACTGATCAATCCGGGAAGTGGAGGTGCCGCCTGGCGGATTGGCGTGGCCAACTCGAACTGGTCGGCCGGGGCCGGGAAGCTTGTATTTTCCAAAACCGCAAGTTCTTCCGACGCAGCCATGGTCATTACACCCGCCGGAAACGTCGGCATCGGCCTGACAACCCCTTCCAAAACGTTACACGTCAACGGGACTACATCGACCAAAGTGCTTGAAATTACCGGTGGCGCCGACCTGGCCGAACACTTTGATATCGATGGCGGCGAAGCATTGCTTCCAGGCACGGTAGTAAGCATTGACCCCGCCAAGCCCGGGCAGCTGCGGGAAGCCAGTGATGCCTACGACAAAACAGTCGCCGGTATCATCAGCGGCGCCGGCGAAGTTCAGCCCGGTATGCTGATGGGCCAGGCAGGCACCCTCGCCAGCGGAAAATATCCCGTTGCCCTGACGGGACGGGTTTATTGCCGGGTCGACGCGAAGTTCGGGGCCATTCGCCCGGGCGATTTGCTGACCACTTCCGCCACGGCCGGCCATGCTATGAAAGTGGCCGATGGCGGGCAGGCACAGGGAGCTATTATCGGTAAAGCGATGACGGGACTGGAAACGGGCCGTGGGTTAGTGCTGGTGTTGGTTAGTCTTCAATAGGTGCATTAATCATTGGAGATCATGAAATTAATCAACACCTTATTCCTCGGCCTGACCTGCTTGTACTGCGGGCCGGCAGTGGCCCAGACGGTGATACCGCAGTCATTCCACTACCAGGCGGATACGAGCGGCGACAATCATCCGCGGTTCCTCACGCAGGTAACCTGGTCGAATACCGCTTTTCTTCGGCTGTATTTCAAAGGCACTCAATTGGGTAAAAGCAGCCTGCTGGTGCTGGAAGGCACCGATGGCGCCCGACAAGAACTTCGGAGTGAGGACCTGGACAACTGGCATTACAGTTCTGCCTATTTCAATGGCCAATCGGTGAATGTTTCGCTTGTGGCGGCACCTGGCGACCGGAATACGGTCATCATAAGCTCCATTAAGGTAAGTAGCGGGCCAGTCGGCATTGCCGGGGCGGCGAGTCGGTCTAAGCAAGCTTTCGCGGATCAGCAGCTTTCAGCGGCAAGATCGGTGAGTTCGGCCAGTGATTACCCCTATGCGGGCGCAGTCGGCAGATTTACCAACGGAAGCGAATCGCACGGCACCGGCTGGATCGCCCCCAACGGAGCCATCGTGACGTCTGCCCTCATTTACAGCAACTACATCGAGAACGAATCTTACGACGTCATTGAGTTTAATGTACCACCTTCGAATGGGACGACCGTGAACCACCCCTCTCCCCAGGATCAGTATCCGGTATCGACCGCAAACAACGAGGTAGTTGAACATTCGACCATTGTACCCTATAAATACCTGGAAAAACAGACAACTATCATGGCCGGCTACGCGATCATCCCTCCGCTCCCCAACAGCACCGGATTCAGGCCCGGAGAGCGGCAGCAGGAGTATTTTCGGATCGTGCGCAATCCCAACTCTTCCATTATCGAATCGATGGGTGATGTTCCGGTCGAAATACCTCACTACGGCGTGCTCCCGGGCATGGCGGGTGGTAGCGGGTATAGGACACTTCATGTGGCGCAGACATCCTTATTTAAACAGAACGATTACCTCTCGGTTTGGGCTGGCGCCAATCGCGATGAATTTGCGCTCCACGATCAGATTGAAGTTGTCCATACACCCGGACCTGCATACGGAAGCGATGGCGGAGCACCCGTCGCCTACCAGGGATCGAATGTGGCCATCGGAGTACATGTGAACGATGGCATCGACGGTATGGCACCCGTGGCAATGGGTTTCCGGGACGACGACTTCCGAAACCAGCTAGCCTACTTCTATTCTGCAAATTCCGTGTACGTGGACCCCGATGGATTGTATAACCCCGCTACCGGTGCCATAGACAAGCCCTATCTCACGCTGCAATTTGCGGCGCAGCATGCGCCCGTAGGCTCACAGGTATATGTTGCCCGCAGCTCGTATCAGGGACCGCTCACCATTAACCGCGCCATGACGTTGCGCGCGCCGGTAGGCAGCGTTACCATTGGTGCATCGAATGCGGGCGCCAGGCAGGGAGCCGAAGGAGGTTTCGCCAAAGAGGTGGCAATGGCGGAGACGATGGCTTCCTTTAAGCAACCGGAAAAGGCGGAAACAGCCGGAACGCTCAAAGCATACCCCAATCCATTCAAAGACCAGACCGAAATAGCCTACCAGCTTCCGGAAAACAGCGCTGTATCGGTCAGTATCTATACGCATGCCGGAGCACGTGTGGCGGGTTTTTCAACTAAAAATGCAAAGTCCGGGCCGCATAAGCTACCCTGGAACGGCACCGATTACCAGGGAAAACCGCTCCCTCCCGGCTTGTACCTGGTAACGATTACTTATGGAAATCAAAACTTTACAACGAAAGTATTAAAACACTTAGCCTTTACCGGCAGCTGATGCTTTTGTACTGAAATCACTAAAATCTATACAGCATGAAAAAAATGATAAAAAACGTATTAGCGGCGATCACTTTAGGAGCCGCATTCACGAGTGGAGCAACCGGAGGCACTACGATGCCTGCGGAACAAAAAGACAAGGTTAAGGTTGCCGTGGTGGAATTCACGCCCGGTCCGGATATTTCGATCATGAGCTTCGAGGCCAAACGGCAACTTCAGGCCAGCATCGCGTTCGAACTTTACAAAACTCAAAAGTTTGACGTAGTAGATGTAAGGCACACCAGAGATGCCTCGCAGGCCATTCTGACGGCGATAAACGGAGAGTCGACGGAAGCTGCGGTGCGCGTTGGAAAGCAACTCGGTGTCAGTTATGTACTGACAGGAATTGTCACGGAATACAATACCCAAGGCTCCGCGACGCTCACAACGCGACTGGTAGAAGTGTCGACAGGGAAGGTCAAACATACCGCGGCCACTTCGCAGCAAGCCATTTCGAAAGTCTCTACAGGGGGAGCGGCGGAAATGGCAGCAAAGGTGCTTAAACCGCTGATCCAAAAACTATCGGTCTCGCTCGCGGCATCGGCATTCTGATTGAGCCATGTCGCCTAGCCAGCCAGCTAGCGGCGTATTTGCAAAATACCTGCCTGATCAAAGATATGGGATTTCGGTTCCATATCTTTTTTTTCTCAAAAGGAAGCAGTAAGTTATAAAGCCGATTCCACCGGTTTTCATTCGATTCTCCCCGTTTATCAAGCTTGCAAAATCAGCCTGGCTTTTTATGCCAGTTTTGATTTAAAATAACACAACATCAAAAGACATGGGTCGGAACAGAAAAACAGGGGAAACAAGATGGCGAAATCCATCAGGCGCTGTCGTCATTTCTCCGAAATAATCTGCCATGAATCAGACTTCTGCATTGACCCGGATCTGCTTGTTGTTGCTCCTTCTCCTATCGGGACTGCGCGGGTCCGCACAGCCTTACACGGTTGAAACAATTCCCAATCCCAAGCAAAGCAGCAGTCCGGATTACGTCAGCAACCCCGACCACATACTGAGTGCCGATGCCGTAATGCAGATCAACGCGATACTCAGGACCCTGGAAGATTCCACGACCACGCAAGTGGCCGTCGTGTGCGTCAATACGATCGGCGAGGCGGTTCCCAAGGACTTTGCTACGGCATTGTTCAAGAAATGGGGACTCGGTTATCAGCAGAAAAACAATGGCCTGCTGGTACTGCTCGTCAAAGACCAGCACCGGATAGAGATGGAAACCGGCTATGGCCTCGAAGGAATTCTTCCTGACGCGGTTTGCAAAAGGATACAGGTTGAAAAAATGGTCCCGCAGGCTAAAACCGGCGATTTCGACGGGGCGCTAATCGAAGGATCGAAGGAGATCGCACGGCTCATCAGCGAGCCTGCGGCCAAAGCGGAGGTATACGACACCTCCAAATATGATCCCGGCAAACCGCTCGAAGATTCAGGCGTATTCGTCGTTTTCCTGCTATTGGTCCCGTGCCTATTTGTGTTCAGAGGCGTTGCATTTTTAGCCAAAAAAAGGAATCCGGTTGCAAATCAGATCGAAAAGGCCGTATCGCAAGCCAGGGGGAGGTGGGCCTGGGGCCTGGCGCTGCATATGGTCATGCCGTTAATCCTTGGCTGGATCGTGATCGAATTGCGTGCCCCATTGTCATTGCAAGGCTGGCAAATATTAACGATCATGTACGCCGACGCCGCCGCCGTTGCGTGGGATGGCCGCAGGAGAAGGAAAAATGCTTTCGAAAAGCTTTTTTCAAACTCTACGGAACCGGAACGGTACTCCCGCGAAAAAGCGTCCGGCCTGAACAGTTGGCTGAATATGGTGG
Organism: uncultured Dyadobacter sp.; assembly: GCF_946482605.1. The sequence continues at coordinate 193,683 of NZ_CAMLSE010000009.1, forward strand.
TCTTTCCAATGCCTTTTGTCTGGCTGAAAATCAAGGATAACCAGGCACTCGATCACCTGCGAAACCATACCCGCCAGACATCAGACGGATTTGTGCTGACTAAAACTGAAAATAAGGAGCGGGACGCATTTTTATCAGACTACCAGAAAGTAGAACAGGAGTTGAAGACCGTCGACTATGATGTCTGGCGGAATGAAAAGCATCATGTTATGCAGATAGTCGGGTACGAAAACATGTCCATAACAAAGTACGAACGCTGCAACCGGTGCAATTCAAAAGCCATGTGCCTTACCGGCGACCGCATTGTAAAGGAAGCCACGGAGGACGAGGAAGGAAGCGGCATCAAAGACAACACCTGTAAAGCCTGCGGTCAGCACCGGGAAACAGGATACAGCATTCCGAAGGTCATTGCCGCTGCGGCCGCAAGCACCAACCCGTCGCGCACTTATTCGTCGTCCGGCAGCAGCTCGTGGAGCGGGTCGTCGGGCAGCAGCTCGTCAAGCAGCAGCAGTAGCTGGGGAGGAGGAAGCTCGGGCGGAGGCGGTGCCGGCAGCAGCTGGTAACATCCAACCTTCTCAAGTGCGAAGACCGGCTCAGAAGGCAGGACAAACGTTGGAAGCCCGGGTTATCGACCATGCATTTTTGACAAAATAAAAGATGATGCTTAAAGTGATCGCCGGGCTTGTCGTGCTGTCCGCTCTTTTCATGTTAGGATTAGGCCTTTATCGCGAATACATTCCCGATCAGGCTCCTAAACCCTATTTCGGGGCTGCCGCAGCAATCGAACAGATGGACATTCCGTTGCCGTTTCCCGACGGGCCCATTTATGAGGCATCTCCCGATCCATCCATCATCACCGGATTGCGAAGAAAGGCGTCGGGAAGGTCGGAGGTTACCGGATATGACCGCAAAACGGCGAAGATGTTGTGGAGTATCAACTTCTCCGGTGAGCTGATCGGCCAGACAGACGATGCGTTGCTGATGTATGAACCGGCAGAATCGACGGTATATTTTATCAATCCGGTTAATGGCAGGACTACCCGGAAAATCTCGCCGCAGCCTGATGCTATAACCCGCCCGTCGAGCCTGTATATGGGCATGGCGTTCACCGATCTGCTTTACATTACCACAAAACCACTTTATGGCAGCGTTATCGCGAACAATGAGGGCGTTACAGACACTACCCTGCAAATTGGAATTACCGCAAAAAACTGGCTCACCAATGAAATAGCATGGTTTTTACCACCTGTAAAACAGATCGTTACCATTGAATACAAACCTGTCGTTTCCGGCGATAAAGTAATGGTAGTCAACCCGGAACAAAAAGTCGGAGCGGGGCATTCATTTCAGATTGTTTCTCTCAAAACCGGACAGGAACTGTATCGCGGCGTGACGGAAGGCACCTATTTCCCTATCGGTAAAGAGCGGTTTTTTGAAAAAACCAACTCATTTGTGAGACGGATCGATCCGTTCACGCAAAAAGAGATCTGGCGCATCGACGGTTATTTTCCGTTCGGCCATCTTTCGGAGATCGCCGGCCAGTTAACGATCATTTCACGTCATTCAGACGGCGCTCAAAACAGCCTACGTATTGTCGATAGCGTTACCGGGAAGCAAAGAAAGGTATTCGACCTGCCTTTTTTCAAGGAGACAAGCATCCATGGCGCGTTCCTTTCCGCCGACAACCGGGTATTCCTTCATTTCAAAGCAAGCGATCCGAAAAACCCGGGGAAGCAGCTTTACGACTATTGGGTACATTATGACCCGCAAACCCGGAGCGCCTTGTCGCGAACGAACTTCCACAGCGAATCAATCAGCAGCTTACTTCCATTCATAAATCTATAATCACTTCACGAATGACAACTTTGATATTTACACTGAGCATCATATTGGGACTTTTCGGAAAACCTGCGGCAGTACCCAACTCAGCGCTCGACCTGAAAAATTACGTCACTACAAGAGACCAGATCAAGGCGCTTGATTTTAATGCAGTACAAAAAATTACAGCCACGCCGACTGAAAAAAATGTCAGAAAAGGCCTCGCTTCCTATTATACCTTTCTCAAAGTACCACTTCCTAAAAATAACCCCGCAGCCGGAAAAAAGGCGGTTGACGCACTTGAAGCGTCACTTAATCTGTACATGGACCCATTGGCTTATGTGAAAATGGCGGTGATCTACGCACAGGATAACCCTGCATTTAACATCAAACAGGATCGGGTAAAATCATTGAAATACCTGTCGATCGCCTGGGAGATCGCTGACTTGTCGGATCGGGCGACGAAGGATAACGGACTGCTGACGCTCGTCGTCAACAGCAGCCTGGGCCTGGGCGATGGCTTCTACACCGACCATGTGAACGGAAAATTTGCGATGAAGAAGACCCTGGACACCATTCGCCCCGATGTGCTGGCCGCACGCGCGAAGTTCAAAAAGCTTTATAATCTGTCAGTAAAAGATGAATTCGCCGGTTCCACCAACGTCGAGCGCCACTATGGAGGTTGAGCCCTTCGTATAAAGCATTACGTTCCCGGGCATAGTTCCCAATTGGTCCAATTCATTCAGCACCCATTCATTATGGCCATTCGCAGCTTACTGATCGCCTTGCTTGTGACAGCTTTTTTAGGTTATTCCTTCACAATTGGATTGACTGAGCCTAACTCGCTGATCAAAAAAATACCCGACTTCCTGGCAATCCCCCTGCTTCTGGCTTGCGCACTGTTGTATGTGCTGGCAGCCTGGTGGGCGGTGAAAGGGTTCGGCGAACATAAGTTGCTAGCCATTACATCGCTGGGTTTCTGCGCGTTTGGTCTGAGTATTTTCGCGGTGGGTTTCTCCATGGAGATGAACAGAGGAAAGGCCGGAGCCGGGCAGTACGACTACGATTTCAAGCGGCTCGATGCGAGCGAAAAGGCGGTACTTACCAGAATCCTCGACGGAGCCGGGCTTCAATTGAGCAACGCGACTTTCACAGAGCACTGGCATGTCGCCGATACCACTGCCACCTTTCGGATCTGTGTTCAGAAAGGCCATGTTACGGCATTAAATGTTTCCAATCACCCGGTACCGGAACTGGCTTTGTTTTCCCAACTCCCGGAATTGGGTGATCTTTACCTGAGAAACTGCGGATTGTCGGACATGAGCGGGCTGAAATCCGTCAGCATTGACAGACTTGATATTTCGGATAATCAGATCACCCATTTGCAAACACTAAGCGGCGTTCCCAATGTACGCTGGCTATTTGCATCCAACAACAAACTGACTTCGACCGCGGGCGTCGAGCAGTTCAAGCAACTGATTGACAAAGACTTTTCCAACAACCCCCTGGACACCACCCAGGTAAACTAATGCAAAAACCGGGATGCCATTAGCTTGATCCATTGAACGCCAGACACCGTACCATGAGCACTTTCCAGACTATCTGCGTCGGAATCTTTTTTATGGCCTATTATTATTTCGTGCTACGAAAATATAATACCCTGGGATTCCGCCTGTTCTCACTGTTTTTCTTCACCAGTATCGCCGTATCTTACTGGTGGTACGTCGATTATGCTGAACTGAAAGATGTTGAAAAAAACGGCGTAGCCACTGAGGCTGTGGTTCTGAAAAAGTCCGCCGACGACCTCGAATACCGTTTCAAAGACCAAGCCGGGCACACGGTCGTCCGAACCCAAACGGGCGGCATTTCAGTCGAAGAGTTCGCTTCGGTATCTGAGGGCAAGCCGGCGCCAGTGTTGTACAGTCCGCATTCCGATGTTATTTATTTAAAAAGCAGCTATCAACGTCAGTTAAGCGACAACATCTACATTCTTTTCTTTCCGGGAATGTTGTTTCTTATCGGATGTTTATGCTGGATTTTCCTTCGAAAATATCGTGTTCACGCCCATGAAGACGGCTCAATTAATGAATACGTTACCGATGAAAACGGCAAAATTGTGCTCGACGACGCCAGAAACAGCACCACAAAATCACTGAGAAAATATGCTACCCTATCCAGGCTCTTCGACATTTTCGGGAAGTAGCGATCAATAAGCGAACCCGTTTCTCCCTCACCCACCACGGAACCAAAAATGGCCGTTGCCGGCCCGGGCGATATGGGTTACACTCATATCAAATGCATCACCCGAACCGCCAGGTCCGGGTGATGCATTTGAAGGTAGCGACTTATACGATGATTAGGTTAAAAGGTATGCGGGTAATAGCGGTTGATCGCCGTGCCGTCTTCCATTAAATCAACGATCGCGTAACCGGGCGGTGTTTGTTTGTAATAATATTTGCCCGCAGATTCCTTGTCTCCATCTTCCCACCAATACCCGCTGAGTGCGCCATTGCAATAGTAGCCCACATTGTTGTAAACGGCACTGTCCTGCAAATGAACGTGGCCGCTCAGGCAGGTAATCTTTTTATCCTTGTGTTGATCAAACAATCCGCTGATGTACTTCGAATCGGTGTGGTTACCCCCGTCGATGATCGTGCATACGCCCAGTATCGGATAATGGCTCAAACAGATCACCGGCGTCCCGGCAGCCATGCGGGCGAGATCTTCTTCGAGCCATTTGCGCTGTTTGGCATCCAGGGAGCCGCCGTTGTTGTTGCTGTCGAGGACAATAAAATGCCACCCCTTCTTATCGAAACTGTAATAACGGTCAGGGATGCCCAGTTGCCTTACTACATGTTCTTTTCCATACATGGCATCCTGTTTGTCGGGTGCGGCCCACCACATGTCATGGTTGCCCAAACAGCTGTGTATTTCATATTCTTGGAATTCACCCCGCAGCGTTTTCCAGATCGCCCATTGGTCATTAACCCGTTCCCGGCTGATATCGCTGTAATCGGCCGCGTAGATGGTATCGCCTCCATTGAGAAAGAAGTCGATCTTGTGCTTTTTAATGTCTTCCAGGCATTTGCGAAAACGGTTGGGCGCGTCATGCTCGGGCCGCATGTGTATGTCTGTGATATGCGCGATACGCAATGCTCTTTTCTTTTGGGGACTTTGCTCCTTTGCAGAAGCAGCACTCGCGCCCAGGGTAATAGTACCCGCCGTTAAAGCAATATCTTTTAAAAGATCTCTTCTTTTCATTATTAAGTATTTAGGATAATCAACAGTGTTTCAGCACCTCATTTTCATTCCCATCCCTGGGACTGTTTCAGGTTCGTATTAAGAATGGTCTGTTCGAGGGGAATCGGAAAATAATAGTATTTCGACTCGATGAAATTTCGCGGCTGCTGTTTGTCGCGGCCAAACATGATGTTGCCGGAAGTTCCCTGAGACAGGTAAAAACTGCCGTCTGAAAGGTAATATTTGACAATCTTAGCCTTCACATCCGCGGGTAGTCCTGCCAGGGGCGCTTCATCCCCTACCGCTTTAAGTATCGCAATGTCTTCCACGCCGTCCCCGGTGACGTCTATGCCGCCAAGCGAAGGCACATAAATTCCCCGGGAGTCCTGGCCAAGCAGCGCCCCGCTCTTCCAGCGATACAGATCATCGAAACGCAGACCTTCACAGGCCATTTCGGTGCGCCGCTCGCGGCGTATTTCTAGTATCACGCCCTTTCCTGCTCCTGCCACCGCCGGATACCGGCCCGCCAGATAGGGATCGGGGGCCGCATTCGCCGCTGCCAGGTTCAGGCTGGGCATCCCAACGCGACGTCTGAGCAGGTTAATGGTCCGGTCCAGATCGCTTTGGGTAATGGTGCCCAGCTCAGCCTTTGCCTCCGCGTGAGCCAACAGTACCTCGGCATAACGGAAAATCGGCAGGTCGGTATAGTTCAGGCCCCAACCTCCTCTCAGGGCCGGGTCACGCGGGTAAAATTTGAGTTGGAGATACCCTCCAAAACTCGGCTTGATCACGTAAGGCGTGTTAGTGGCCGGCACGTTAGAAAATCCCGGGGGCATGATCGTTTCTGCCATCCGAGGGTCGCGGTTGCGGAACACTTCTGTGAATGTTTTCTTGTCGTAACCCGCCTGAGATGTAAATGCGGTGCCGTCGCTCATCAGAAACTCGTTGGCCAGACTTCCGCTTAATGCCCATTGCCAGTCGAGCACCACGTGGGTGTTGTTGGCTACTCCTTCCTCTTTGCTGTTTTTCTGGAAAAATATGACCTCCTTATTCGCCGAGAGGTTGTTGCTTGAAAAAAGGGCTCGGAAATCACTGGCGCCATTTCCGGTGCTGTGAATCTCAAAACCGCCCTCCTCCATAATCTTTTGAGAAGCAGTTACGGCCCGTTCCAAAAACCGGGATGCAGTACCTTTTAAACCCAGTTCGTCGTGGTAAGTTCTGTAAGTACCTTCGTGCAGGGCTACCCTTGACAGTAATGCAAGCGCCGCCCATCGGGTGATCATTGTCTTGTTGGTGCGCGCGGGCAAAACATTGGCAGCTGCAAATTCCAGGTCACTCATCACCGAGTCGACCACAAGTACCCGCGGGTCTTTGGCTTTATAGAGCATCTGCTCGTCGTCGGTTCCCATTACGTGCGAGTACCAGGGCACATCCCCGTACCGCTTCACCATCCGGTAGTAGAACAGGGCGCGAAAAAAGCGGGCTACGCCAATGTAATGGTTGATCACCGCCGCGTCTCCGGTCGTTTTCGACGTATTGTCCAGCATGTAATTGATACGGCGAAGCTCACCCCACGTGTTCCAGCCGCCCACATTGCCAGGTGTAATGCCACCGCGTATGAGGTTATCCGTTTCGTTACCACCCGTGTTGACGGAGATATTGTCGGAATACAGGTCGTCCCAGCTGGCGCCAAAGCTTCCGTAAAGGCCATTGGTATAGGTTTCCAGGTCGGCCGGTGTATTGAAAAATTCTTCTTTGGTAATAGCGGTTTGCGGGTTTCGCTGAAGAAAATCATCGTCGCAGGACGACAGCAGAAAAAAGCCCGTCAGGATTGTAATATATTGGATTACTTTCATTTCAGTAAGGAATTTCAGTGTTAGAAATTAAAATTCAACCCGCAGGAGTAGGTACGCTGGAACGGATAGGCGGCACTTCCAAACGATTCAGGATCCAGGTTAACTTTGAGATGGGAAATCTCAAACAGGTTTTCTACACTCATGTAAAAACGGACTTTGTCCAGCCGGGCCTTTTTAAGAAGGCTTTGAGGCAAAGTATAGCCCAGCGTGAGGTTTTTCAGGCGGGCGTAGGCAGCATTCTGCATATACCGTTTGTTGGGTATCCCCAGCTGCTCCATATTGTCCTCGGCTGCATAGGCGCGCAACGCCGGGAAATAAGCGCCCGGATTCTCAGGGGTCCAGTGATCCATATTCTGCACGGTCACGTTTGTCCACGGCTGCGCAAAGACTCCCCAGAAATAAATGTTGGAACCGCCCGGATACCAGTCGCGCTTTCCGATTCCCTGCACAAATGCCCTGATATCAAATCCTTTCCAGCCTCCCGACAGATCGATCCCGTAAGACAACCGAGGGCTCGTGTTACCGATCTTGTACAGGTCGCCGGGCTTGTCGACCGTGCTGTTTCCTTTGTCGACAACTCCATCGTTATTACGGTCTTTGAATTTAGGATCCCCTACAAAAAACTGATAGGACTGATCGTCGGTACCCATTGCGCGTTGGTCGGGGTGGTCTTTCAGCTCCTCCTGATTCTGAAAAAAGCCCTCGATTTCGGCTCCCCAGATTTCGCCGATCTCCTGCCCTACGTAATAGTTGCTTAGCAGTCTGGTGGGATTGTCAAACCGGGTAATTTTAGTCCGGTTATCGGCCAGTGACAGGTTGATGTTGTAAAAAAACGGAGATCCGGCAAGCTCTCCCCTATCCCGCCAGTTTAAACGAAGCTCCCATCCGTCGGTTCGAAGGTCGCCTGCATTGACCCTGGGCACACCGGTACCGAAAACGGCCGGCAGTGTCTTTCCCGCAATCAGCATATCGCGGGTGTACCGGGTATACTTATCGAAGTTAAGTTCGAGCCTGTTGCTGAAAAAGGCCAGATCGACGCCCATATTAAGGGTTGAAATGGTTTCCCAGCTGTAATTATCCGAGACAGCGCCGGGCGCGTTGACAGTCACCGGACGTCCCGTTCCCAATATCTGCCCTACCTGGGCACTGCTCATCGTGGGGATATAGTCATAATTCCCTACCGCGCTCTGGTTCCCCAATGAGCCGTAGGATCCTCTTATTTTAAGCAGATCCAGCTTTAATGCATTTCTAACCGGGCTAAAAAACCGCTCTTCTGAAAGCAACCATCCCGCAGAAGCAGAGGGAAAGAATCCCCATCTTTTATTTTCGGGGAACCGCGACGTACCGTCATATCTTCCGTTCAGTTCCAGCAGGTAGCGGCTTTTAAAATTGTAGGCCAACCTGTAAAACAGGCCGCGCAGCGCATTGTCACCTATGTTCTCCGATACCTGCATGGTGCCCGTACTCAGCCCTATCGACGGAAGCGCATTGGCGATCAGATTGTTGCGCCGGGCAGTGTAGGTTTTCGTAATCCTGTATTCCTGATTGTAACCGACAAGTCCCTGGACAAAATGATTGCCGATATTTTTATGAAAATCGGTATAAAGGTTAAATACGGAGTAGTTGGTATTGGTGCTGCTGTTCTGTGCCCAGGTGGTGGTACTGCCCGTATATGACACCGGGTTATTGGGCCCGGTTTTATAGGCGATGGGGATATCAAATGAATTTGTAAAGGATGCTCCGCGCCTGAATGTCGCTTCGCCCTTCACATCCCACACATCTTTGATCAATGCAGCATTGAATGAAAAGGTAGTCTGAAAATCATTGGTCTTTGTGTCAGCTCTTCCGCCTTCCGACAGTCTGCCCAGCAAACCGGCGCCGGCGGATGTCCAGCTTCCATCCGGATTTTTAGGGACGTCCAGCGAACTGGTCCTGTTCACGTTCCAGAAAAAATCGCCATTGATAAATACCGGCGTGTCGTATTTGCTTCCCGTCAGGAGGGTGTTGTTGGAGAGTGTCAGCCATTTGGTTGCATTCAAATCCACTTTGCCCCGTGCATTATACCGGTTATAGATGTCGTTTCCGTAGCGCAGCATGCCATCCTGCCTGTAATAATCACCTGAAAAATAGTAACTTACCTTATCTGACCTTTTTGAAAGGCTCAGATTGGTATTGTAGGTCGGTGCGCTGCTCATGTATGCCTCTTTCATCCAGTCAGTAGCACCATAGTAGGCCCAGTTGGCCGTATTGGTCGGGTCGGGAATGACGGCTGGCAAGGAGGGATTGGCCGATCGTTCTTTCGCATACACACGTATCGCGTCCGGGAACAAGTTGTAAAGAGGCGCTGCCGCATCGTGCTTGTATTGCATCACAAGGTACGGGTCGGTAACCAGCTGGGGCAATTTCCCCACCGTTCTGTAAGCCATATTGGCATTAAGGCTCACATTCATTTTATTACCCTTGGCGGTTTTGGTAGTAATCAGAACTACCCCGAATGCGGCGCGGGCACCATAAATGGCTGCGGCGGCGGCATCTTTCAAAACAGACACCGTTTCGATGTCGTTGGGATTAAACAATGCAATTTCACTCATGGTGAACGGCACGTTGTCGACCAGGATTAACGGCTCGCCGCCATTGATGCTCGTAAAACCGCGGATGTTGAAACTCGCCGCGGTGTTGGCCCGCCCATTGCTTAGCGAGATATTCAGGTTTGGAATGAGTCCCTGTAACCCCGCGCCAAGACTGGTTAGAGGCCGGCTTTCCAGCTGTTGCGCGGTAACGGCATCCACTGCGCCAGTGAGATTTGCTTTTTTCTGAACGCCAAATGCAACCACGACGATCTCATTCAGGTTTTTGTCTCCGGGTTCCATGCTGATCCGTAGCTGGCCCGAAGCGGGTACTTTCACTTCCTGGGTGATGTAACCGATGAAAGAAACAACGAGGATTGAATTCGCGGTAACCTCAATGGAAAACCTGCCTTCCTCGTCGGTGGTCGTGCCTGAGTTGCTGCCCTTGACGCGGATATTCGCCCCCGGCAGCGGTGCACCGGTTTCGTTTCTGATTTCACCCTTCAATAAATCCGGCAGGATCGCCTGACTCGCGGAGCTGATCACCACCAGGTTATTGTTCAGGACTTTATAATGCAGCAGGCTGTTTTTCAATGCATTGTCCAGAACCTGCTGAACGGATTGGTTTTCAACTTCCACATCTACCCTGGTGCCTTTCGGCAACTTCGTGTCCTCGTACAAAAAGCGATAATCGGTCTGCTTCTGAAGCATTGAAAACAATTGCTTCAGTTCTATATTTTTAGCTTTAATGCTGACCTTGTTTTGTCCGTAGCCTATTGCAGAGACTTGCAAACACACTACAATCGACAATATTGTAGTTAATTTCATAACAATGAGCAGTTTGCGAATTTTGGCATGGTTATCCCACAACGATTGGGGCACAATCATTTTTTTCATAATTTTACAGTACTTAAAGTTTGATAAATGATACAGACGTCCGCTCAAAGAAGTACTGTATCGTTTTAAAATGAGTAAGCATTAAAGAGATGTTAGCGCATCTCTTTTTTTGTACAAAAGGCAGGTCAGAGTTAAGCCATATCGTAGGGTTTAGGTTACTGAATGATTATAGTATTTCCGTTTTGTTCGAACTGGAAAGGGATGATGATCTGCAATGCCGCAAGCGCTTCCACAATGCTTTCATTATGAAAAACCCCGGAGAATTTTCGCTGCCGCAGTTCCTGGTCGTTGATCTCAATATCGACATTGTACCACTTTTCCATTTTATCGATCACTTCCGCAAAAGGCTGATTGTCAAACACAAGTACATTGCTGACCCACGACACTTCGGGTATCACCTTAGCGAGTGCACTCTCTTTCAGGGCTTCGATCCGGTAATGTGCCTGGGTTTTCGCGAAACGTCCCTTTGAACTTTCTGCGGTGCCCGGGTTCAAAGCTGCATCCGCCGGGGGGCCGTCCTGGTCTATCGTTATCTTTTCATTGGGCTTCAACTGAATCACCCGATCGGGTTGGGCGCGGTCGGTCAGTTCTACCGATCCGCGGATCAGCGACGTTTCGACTTTGTAACTGCTGGGGTAACTCTTTACATTAAACGCAGTGCCCTTGACGAGTATGTTCACCCCCCTGGCATGCACGACCAGCGGCACACTGGCATTGTGTGCTACGTCAAAAAAAGCCTCTCCGATGAGTGTTATCTCCCTTTTGTGCTTTCCGAAATCGCTGTTGTAGGTGAGCCTGCTCTCACCATTGAGCCACACGGAAGTGCCATCAGGCAGCACTTTTTTCAGGCGCTTTCCGCGTTGTGTTTGCATTACCATATCTCCCTGCCCTGACTCCGGGGAAATTTTCGTCAGAGCATCCTTTCCGCTCCATCCCGTGTAATAAACCGCGGAAACGGCCAACAACAGGATACTGGCCGCAATGGACCACCATCGCCCATGCCGCGCATAGGAGAATACAAACGGCTTTCGGGGGCGCTCCGTCGGTAAGTTGTCCCAGTCTCTTTCCGGAAACTGATCTTCCAGCTTCTGCCGGAGGTTTTGCCAGGCCTGGTGCTTCTCGTCCGTGGTTTTCCCGGCGGCCTGCGGCCGATGAAAATATAGGCTGTATAATTCGACCTTATGGGCAAGTTCGGGGTCATTTTTCAGATGATCGTCCAAAGCTGCAATTTCATCCCGGGTGGCTTCTCCGGCAAGCTTTCGTGCAATCAGTTTCCAGACTTGATCGTTTGTCATGGGTGTTGGTTCAGATAGACTTCTGAACTAAGGATCCCCAAATGGAGCGAATCACCTAAGCGGCCTGGAAATTTTTTTAAGAATTTATTGATTCAGCACAAAACCAATGGATTCGGTGATCTTTTTTGTTGCGATCGCCATCTGAGCGTCAATGGTTTTGACGGAAATATCCAGTATCTGGGCGATCTCCCTGTATTTCAGGCCGTCCTCACGCACCATTTTAAAGATCACCTTGCATTTGGGTGGCAAGCTTTCAATGGCCTGCTCGATCTGCCTGACAGTTTCGTTCGAAATCAGTAATTCCTCGGGAGAGGGTGTACTAATCGTTTCATCTTCATGCACGGCATCGTCCCAGCAAACCTCATACCGGCGCTTCTCGCGGGCTACTGTTTTGATGGAAAGGTTTTTGACGGACACGTAAAGGTAGACCTGGATATTATTGACTTCCAATAACCGGCCGCGATTGCCCCATAGATTGACAAACGTATCGAGCACAACTTCCTCGGCGGTCTCCTTGTTTTTCAGGATCGTGTATGCACAGGCGAGCAAGAAGTCATAAAGGTGGAAAAACAGTTTCCTGAAGGCCGATTGGTCATTAAACAGAGCAATTCTCTCGGCCCAATATCGAAGCTGTTCCTTCATTGAAAAAATGTGAAATTTTGAGAAAAAATGTAATTTTAGTTAATCTCCTTCATTTTCAAAAATTATTTCCAAACTCCGGTGTCTCCAATTCAACCTGGTCTGCAACGTGGCTTCCATGCCCCCAACATTGATTTTACCTTACCAAAAAAGTTAAATATATATTAACAAACTGTTTTAATCGCCCTCTCCCCGGAAAGGAAGCCCTTTGTACCCAGTACGATATCTATCCAAAAAACTCACCTTCAATGCATACAGCGGTAGCATCGCGTCGAATCCCGTCCTCATGCTCCTTCAAATTGTAAATATATACTATACCGGGCAATTTTATAACGGCACCACTTTACCATCGCCGATTTTTACAATTTGTTAATACGTATTATCCATGAGTGACAAATCGCAGCCTACCGCTTCTCTGATGTATAATTTATCTATACATTTACATATTTGGCACTCAATCGGATCAGCTGCCGGATCGCTATTATGAAGTACTTTCTTCTCCTGACAGGACTCGCTATCGCCTTCAATGTAAATGCCTGTGATTGCTCTGAACCAAAGTTTATGGACAAATACGTCCAGTCCGACTTTGTGGCCAGAATCACGATTACGGAAACTTTTCCCAATCAGGGGCAGGCCCTGCATTACAAGTCGAATATTGTCATCCGTCAGCTGTTTAAAGGAACACCGGTAAAGTCGATAGCGATTATGGGAAGCAGTGACGGAAAACGGAGATCGTCCTGTGACATCTTCTTTAAAAAAGGCACAGATATGCTGGTTTATGCCCGTAAAACAGAAGGAGGCCGGTACATTTTCGATTCCTGCTCCGGCTATGTGGTATTGACGAAATCCGGGCCTTATAAGGAAAAGCGTGAGTTACAAATGCTGGATTTTTTGAAGCAGAAAGGCATTTCCCCGACCAGCAGAACGCAATATGGTGTGAATCTGAACGAGCGACTCAAAGCTTTTCGGGGCGAAACGCTGACAAAGCGCTTCGCCGTTTTTGAAGTCACTTTTACCGGCAACCTGACGGTCGATTCCGTGGCGACCATCAGCGGATTCAACCCGGCGCTGGACGAAAAGCTAGCCGAAATTCTCAAACAATCGCCCTGGGTCAGTGATCGATCGGGAAAGGACGCTCACGGAAATAAGATACCACCCGGCAGTAAATTGCTCTTTGCCTTCTACTACTATCCGGCAGAGGGAAGCGGATCAAGCTTTATAAGTGAATACGACTTTTAGCATCAGGGGGCGAGGCTTCCATTTAATTGTAAACCATTCACCAAGCCATGAAAGTTGAAATTAACAAAGCATTGCGCATCGCATATGTGTCATTGGTCATCCTCACATGTTCGTGCGGGGAGCGCGATCCAAAAGACATCAAAAACACCATCACCACCTATCAGACCCGCAGCATCGATAATGGCTTTTTAGTGGGAACTGCGATTGCATTTTACGACAATGGCAAGGAAGACTACTTCTGTTATGGATTTTCGGATACAACCCGCAAGCATGCTATCACACGGCAATCGGTGTTCGAAATCGGCTCGATCTCCAAGACTTTCACCGCATTGCTGCTGGCCGACCTGGTTCAGAAAGGAAAAATAAAACTGGACGACCCGGCCGAGCGGTATCTTCCGGATTCCATCAGAATGCCGTTTGTCGGCGATCGAAAGATCACATTGGCTGACCTTTCCTCGCATACTTCGGGCCTGCCGAGAATGCCCGATAATTTCACACCAAAGGATTCGACGAACCCTTACACCGACTATTCGGTCAAGGATATGTATGCCTTCGTGGATAGCATCCGATCCCGCAAACTGACTCACAAATATGAATATTCCAATTTGGGGGTCGGCTTGCTTGGCGTAGCGGAGACGAATTTCACCGGCAAGTCTTACGAGGCGCTCATTCAGCAAATCATTTGCAAACCGCTTGGAATGGAACAAACCAGCACCCTCAACACCAGTAGGTTCCTCACCACCGGACACGTGGCCACCTACCCCGTAAATCACTGGGATCTGGACGCCATGGCAGGTGCCGGCGGCATCAGATCGAGTGCCGAAGACCTGATGCGCTACCTGAAAGCCCAGATGGGTGTAACGCGCACTGAACTGTTGCCCGCCATGAAACTTACCCAAAAGCCCCTTCATCATGTGAATGAAAGGATGAAAGTCGGATTGGGCTGGCATTTTGCATTTGCAAACGGGGACACAATCATCACGCATTCAGGCGGGACAGGCGGCTACCGGACCTTCGCCGCGTTCAACATCAAAGCCAAAAAGGCCATCGTCATTCTGAACAATTCGACCTATTCGCCGGATGAAGCAGGGATGTACTTCTTTGACCAAAAGACAAGAATTCCGCCTGTTAAATCTCCTGTGAACGTCCCGCTTGAAGTATTGGAGGAAAAAGCCGGGACATACAAAATCACCTCAAAACATGATTTCATCAAACCCGGATCAGTGTTCAGCCTCAAAGTACACAAAGGTCAGCTGCAAATCCTGTTGAGCGGCACACCGAAGGTTGATCTTTTCCCGGAGTCATCGAACACCTTCTTTTCGAAGACTGGGCAGACAATAGTGTTTACCGGCTCGGCAAAAGCAAAAAACCAGACGGTGACGGTATATTTTCCAATGGGCATTCAAATGGTAGGGATTAAGGAATATTAAAATTCCGGTACTCATTGGGCGTTACACCTACCTTCTGCTTGAACAGACGGGTGAAATGCTGCTGGTATTTGAACCCCAGCTCATCGGCTATTTCATTGATGGATTTATCAGGGTCAAAGATTTTTCCTTTGGCTTCATCGATCAATTTCGACTGGATATAATCGAGCGCCGTATTGCCGGACTCTTTTTTAATCAGGTCACCAAAATAGTTGGCAGACACATTCAATTCTCCGGCGCAATAGCTTACCGTGGGCAACCCCAGCGTGCGTGCTTTGCCGGATTTGAAATAGTCGCTGAGCAGGTTTTCAAAGCGAACGAGAATGTCCTTATTGGCATGGCTTCTGGTTATAAACTGTCTGTCATAGAACCGGCTGCAATAGTTGAGCAAAAGTTCGATATTGGAAACAATCAGGGTTTTACTGTGCTTGTCGATATTGAGGTCGATCTCGGCATCGATCTTTTCCAGGCAATCGTTGATGATCGCCCGTTCCTTTTTGGATAAATGCAACGCCTCATTCACTTCGTAGGAAAAGAACGAATAATCCCTGATATGCTTTCCCAGGTGCGTGCCCGCGATCAGGTCCGGGTGAAACACCAGCGCCCTTCCCCGCGGTTTGATGCTCAGCCCATTGCTGTCGATCCCATATACCTGTCCCGGTGAAATAAAAACCAGCGTACCGTCCTCATAGTCATAAGGCTGGCACCCATAGCGCATATCACCGCATTTGACATATTTCAGGAAAATCGAATAGACGCCCATATACCTGCGGAAGTACTGGTAAGTTGGCATCTTGTCGAAGTTTACCACATTCACGAGCGGATGCCGCGTATCTACTCCAACGGATTCATTGTACTGCTTTACGGTGTCGATCCTTTCTACATGCTCCATAGCGCCAGCTGTTTTGAGGTAAATTTAGCAAACCCGGGCACCCGATGACTTCCCTCGCCGCTCAATCGGTAAAAGTGGTAAATACTTCCGTATTATGTATAAATGCCGCAAAGGTGTCATGACGAACTTTGCAAACGATTACCGCTTATCGCGACGACAGCAATCGGAGGCCGCAATGCGCCCGGAGTCGTATTAAACGGGATATACAGCAAAATTAACCGACAATAAACCAGGATCACGATGGGCAAAAACAAATTTTGGATACTGCTTTTTGCTTTGACAGTAATAGCAAGCACAATGAACGCACAGGACAGAAGCCGCGGCGCCGCCGCACTGAACGCGCACCAGCAAGGCATGGCCGGCGTCGCCGCGCTGACCGCTACGGGCGACATACCACAACTAAAAATTGCCTTGAATGCCGGGTTGGACGCAGGGCTGACCGTCAATGAAATCAAGGAGGCATTGGTACAGCTTTATGCCTATTGCGGTTTCCCTAGGAGCCTGAACGCCATTAATGCGCTGATGACCGTCCTCGACGAGCGCAAAACCAGGGGGATCGAAGATCTGAAAGGAAAAGACGCCAGCCCGGTCACCGTCACAGCGGATAAATACGAAACCGGAAGGCGGACGTTGCAGCAATTGACCGGCAAAGAAGAACAAGGGCCCAAAACAGGCGCCAATGCGTTCGCCCCCGCCATCGACGTGTTTTTGAAAGAGCATTTATTTGCCGACATATTCAGTCGCGACGTATTGAATCACCGGCAGCGCGAATTTGTGACCATCTCCGCCCTCGCCGCCATGGCCGACGTAGCGCCGCAATTGCAGGCACACGTCGGGATGGGCAGGAATACCGGCATTACCGACGACCAACTGGCGGAACTCGCAGACCTGATCGAAAAATACACCGGAAGGGCGCAGGCCAATACTTTGAGGAAATTGCTGGGCCAACGGGAATTACCTGTGATCCAGCCGGATAGGATGGTCAGGATTTCCGAAATTGAAATTGTCCCTGAACATTTGGAAGAATATAAAGCTATCCTGGAAAAGGAATCATCCGAATCTGTGAAAATCGAGCCGGGAGTGATCGCCATTTATCCTATGTATCAGAAAGAAAACCCGACACAGATCAGAATATTGGAGATTTATGCCAGTCAGGCTGCTTACCGGCTGCATTTGCAGACGCCCCATTTCCTGCATTACAAGACCAGCACGTTGAAAATGGTCAGATCCTTAAAGCTGGTGGATATGGATGCCATCGACGAGCAGGCTATGCCTGTGGTGTTTAAGAAGCTTCGGTAATGTGTTCAGGTCGCTTTGTGGTCCCTCAGAGGCAATGTAAGACCTGTCTGCGAGCGGGTAAAAAATACAGCTGTTACATGCGTTTTGACAGAACAAAAGTGAAAGCTTTGTTAAATAATATCACAAACACGAGATTTATTTTTAATTTCCCACTAAGTACCTGATATTTCAAACTCAAACTTCTGAATTGACATGAAAACCAAACACTACATTTTTCTCCTCGTGATGGCGGTTAGCGTCTTCTCGATGGCAGCGCGAAACGCATTCACAGCCGACGACCTGGTGGGCACCTGGAAATACCTGATCAGCGACGTTCCGCCCGAATACGAATCAGGACTTTTAGTTTTCGAGCAAAAGGACAACAAAACCGTTGGATATGTCGAGAGCGCGGAAAAGAATGAGATGCAGGAACTGACCGTCAATCAGGGAAAAGTCACTTTCACCACCGAGAACCAGAACGGTGTATTCAAGTACAGCTTTACACAAAAAGGCGACACATTGACCGGAATGATAGGATCTCAATACGGAGATTTTCCCATAAAAGCGGTAAGGCAGGCTAATAAGTAGCTGAAACATGCCGGAAACTGCCGGAACAGCCATGGCGTTTCTGGCAGCACTTTCCCTGCGCAATGCTCCCCGAAATCGGCAGCAGGGATAAAGAGCTGCAAATGTTCCCTTTCATTAAGCGCGATCGATTGTTGATCAGCAGTACTCGTAGAAATGAAAATCCGGCACCTGCCTGCTGCAAGAGCACGAGGTGCCGGATAGATACTAAGCATTCTTCATGGCCTGCCTGTCCCGGGCCGTGCTGATTCAGCCAGGGCCTCGATATACCGACTAAAGCCGCTCTTTACGGATGCAGGAGCATTTTTAAATGCTTGGGAAGACATCAGTTCTTTCAGCGTTCCTTTTGCCTGAAAAATGGAGGCGACCTGGATCACAGCGGATTCATCGAAAGAAGTCAGTTTTTCGAAAAGCAGTTGCGGGTTTCCGCCGACGGCTTCAACCAATCGTTTGGCGTAATCATAGGCACTCGTTTTCCTTGAATCACCATCCGCATCTACCCATACCGCGCCGGAGGAACCTATTACCTGTGGATTCCACACGCTGGACATGCGGGAATATGGCTTCGGGATTATCCAGAACGGGTGTGACGGGTCCGGTCCTTCGGCGATGGCTACAAAATAGGTATCCTGGGAATTCACCGGGATCTTCCAACTCGCCTCCCACTTTACACCTTTCTTCCCATTCCCGCTGATGCGCGCCTCGCGAATTTTCTTTCCGTTTGCATACAACGAAACCCGGTCCGCCCTGACCCACGACGGGCCCAGTACGCGGACCGAAACGTTCACACTTTTTCCGGATAAAGGCACCATTTCACCGGGGCCATATCGTCCATTCACCGTCAATTCGGCCATGAGCCCGAAACTCACCATGACGCGACCTGCCAGAAGACGATCTGTCGCTTCCACTACATCAATGCCCGCCGGTTCGGTATCCGGATATTGGATATAGGTTCGCCCCTGGCCGACCAGATACCGCATCACATCATGGGAATCACTCGACCCGACCGGCGTCAGGAAATGACCTCTGTTGAGCAAACCGAACCAGTCCCTGTACAACTGCATCATGTCTTTCTGCTGCGCACTCGAATTCATTACTTCCATCGCATTGGCGGGCACCTGCCAGCCGTTCAGGTCTTGTCCGGCGACCGAAATGTGCCTGGCTGGGCCAAAGGGTTGAAAATCGTAAAAAATATTACGGCCATGATTTAATGTGACCACTTGCTTTCTGTTGCCCAGGGCGCTGGCAACGGATGCCCAGTCCTTCACCTGGTGATCCGCCGCCTTCGCATCGTCGGCCAGAGGGAATACATTGAAATGGCCCACCTTGGTTGTAAACTCGCTGCCGGTGACAGGGGTAAAAACCGTATCGAATCCCATTTTTTTGATCAGAGGCTTCGCGTCATACACCATATTGTGATCCGTGAAGATGGGCAATTCAATGCCTTCGCCGGCGATGGTCAGCAGTCGCTCCTGAACCGTTGCATCACCATGACCCGAATTTGTAAAAGTATGAATATGGGTGTCGGAAGCAACCCATCCATCCGTAGGCACCTCGCGGTGAAGAACAAATGCATGATTTACCGCCTTCCCCTTCGTCACTTCCCACAAGACGGAATCCACGCTGTACTCAAATCCGCGGCTGGCATACACCTTGTACCGGCCCTCCGGCAGACTGAATGCGGCCTGCCCGTTGCCGGTATAAATGCACCCAGTCCGCACCGCCAGCGGTTGACCGGGCGTGGCTCGTACCGGCTGCAACGCTTTTTGCAGGGTGGTAATGGTGATTCTGGAAGGAATCAAATGCTTTGGCTCATCTTCTGAAATGCGCACATTGACCTGCACTTCTTCGAGCAATTGCTGCTCCGGGCGGTCGAGCACCTGAATATCGCCGACCAGAATGTCGTCCGGCAACAAATCCGCCTTCCCCGACAAATCGATACAATGTATGGTCAGGATGTTGCCCGTTGACTTTAAGGCATTGGGCGGGACAGGCAAGTATCGTATCCGTGCATTCTCATCCTGATCGAGCTTCCCCAGATCCTGCCCATTCAGATTGACAACCCACGCTGCCTTCACGTCCTCCTGTCGGACACGCAATGTCGTTTCCGAAGCATGCGTTTTCGAGTCGAAAGTAACGGTCAGCTGTTTTTCCGGTGTTCCCCTGAAACTATCCCACTCGCGCTCCACACCCGCTCGAAGGTGATGCATTCGCTGGTCCACCGTCTGAGCCGCGGTCTGCCGGCTGATCATAAGTAAGAAAGCAATCAGGCTAATTGGAATGATACGCATAGGTTTCGGATTACCAGTTTGGGTTTTGTGTCAATGCAGGATTCAGGTCAAGCTCTTTCTGCGGAATCGGCCAGAGATAATCCTTTTTTAAGGCCGCCCCATTCTCAATTTTCGTCCATTAACCTGATCCATTCTCTGATCACCGCTTTCAGGTCTTCGCTTTTGGCTTCTATTTCTGCCATGCTGCTGAATTTGGCGTATGCTTTGCCTTTGGGAGCGGGTTCCAACACGGTGCGTGCAGTTAGTATTTCGCCCTGATGGAAAACGAGTACGGCCTGGTCTTTAACCCGGGGGCTGAAGGTGGCAATGTCCCCCTTGTAGTAGAAGCTGGGGCCGCCCCATTTTACCTCCTCGGTAAGTGCGGGGTCGACTTCCATAATCAGTTGCCGGATTACCTGCATTTCCTGTTTCAGAGGATGGTCAAGTCCGGAAAGAAAATCATCAACCTGGTTCGTTTTCATACGATAAGATCATTGAAGTGATAGCAATAGCCGGTATTGCCCGTTAGATTTAAAAGGAACAATGCGCATGCCTGTTCTTTACCTGTCCGGCCCTGGTGAAAACAAAATTAGAAGGCCGGTATGACAAAAAAATTTACAAATGTCGAAAATCCCGCAACTATTTCCCGGAAGTGATCCGGCTTAGTTGTGTGGCAGTTATGCCCAGGTAGGAAGCAATATGATATTTTTTAAGACGCGGAATGATATGCCGGTGGGACAACAAAAAATCCTGGTATCGTTTGGCCGCCGTATCGGTACGAAAGGCGATTTCAAGCGGCTCTTTTTCAACTACCCAATGCTTTTCGAGATAGTTGATATAAAAAAGCGCCAGGTCATGATGTTGTTCAACCAATTTCCTGAATGCCGCAAAATCATATTCCAGAACGGCAGTCTCTTCGATAGCAATAATGGAAAAGCGACTTGGTGTTTGCGTCATTGTGGCGGTTACCGATGCTGCGAGTCTATTTTCAGGGAAAAAATATTTGATGATCATTTCACCGTCGTCCGGAAAAAACGATTGGTAAGCCAGCCCCCGGCATATAAAAGATACTTTGCGGGGAACTTGCCCCTCTTTAATCAGGTATTCGCCTTTATCATAGGTCTTTGTACGCAGCAGAGCGCCCCAGGCCGATTGCGCCTCTTCGGTAATGGGGTGATACCTGCGAATTTGCTGAAAGAAAATCTCCTGACTCATCAATGCCCTCTAATAAATGATAAAGAATTCCCGCACCGATCCCACACTTTCCCAATTCGTTTCGGCAAGTTCCATAGCCGAGCAGATGAGGACGACCAGCACTTACATCGCACGACATGATCGAAAGTACGCTCTCAGAAAACGGGGCGCATGCGAAGATCTACCCTTTTATCTTTCACGAATGTTTGAAAGGTGTGTTTCTGTAAATGTAAATAAGGCTTGACATGATAAATTCCATTGAGACCAGCCAATACGTGCCGTCGACCATACTTTCTATCAAGCTGGTAAGGGTATTCATTAAAACTGCCGAGGATATTTTTCAGCTGCAAGAAGGCGACTAGTCAGGCATATCAAAGTCCCATACAGCGACTCCCAAGCGCACCAAATCCTGAACCGTAGAGGCAAGTAATTTGAGCCGTGGGCGAAATGCGATCAGGCGGGCAACCCGGATCTTTGTGTCGTAAAAATCTTCAAACAAAAACGATGACATCGATCACAAAAATAAACCTTGGCCAAAATGGCCCGCTCGTTTCCAAACTGGGACTTGGCTGTATGCGCATGTCGCCCGTATGGGGTGGCCCGGGAAACGACGAAAGCGAGAGCATCGCTACCATCCGGCAGGCCCTCGACAACGGCATTAACTTTCTGAACACCGGCGACTTTTATGCCAGCGGCCACAACGAACTGCTCGTGGGCAAGGCGATCAAAGGCAGGCGGGACGATGCGTTCATCAGTGTGAAGTTCGGGGCGATTTTCTATGGTAATCAATGGCTCGGTTTGGACCTGCGCCCGGTCGCCATCAAGAATTTCATCAACTATTCCCTGGTCCGTCTGGGCATTGATACCATCGACCTTTATCAGCCCTGCCGGCTTGATGGCAGTGTGCCGGTCGAGGACGTCGTGGGAACCGTCGCCGATCTGATCAAAGAGGGAAAAGTCCGCTACCTGGGCGTATCCGAGATCAACGCCGACCAGCTTCGCCAGGCACACAACGTATATCCGGTAACGGCCCTGGAAATAGGTTATTCACTGGCCGACAGGCAGATAGAGAGCGACTTACTTCCGGCGGCCGAAGAGCTGGGTATCGGCGTGGTCGCATTTGCCAACACCGCCGAGGGATTGCTGACCGGCCAGATGAAAGCACCGCTGGCTGCCGACGCTTACCAGAGTCATTTTTCCCGTTTTCAAGGCGAAAACCTGACCGCCAACCTGGAAAAAGTCGAGGTACTGAAGCAAATGGCAGCCGAAAAAGGTTTCACCCCGGCTCAGCTCGCGATCGCCTGGGTGAATGCACAGGGTTCACATCTGATGCCGCTGGTAAGCATGAACCGGAGGTCACGGCTTCCTGAAAACCTAGAAGCCATGGGAATCGAATTCACGGCCGATGAGATGAACACGCTCAACACGCGGTTTGCACCGGGCGCTATTCTTGGAACCACTTACCTTCAGAGATAGCAGCGCTGCAAATAAGTCCGGCATTTAATATCTTTACGCAGTGACGAATCCAACCGAAATATTGCCCGGAGTGATCTTTTATTCTTACCTCTCCACGAAGCGGAAGGAGAAAGTCGGCTTTTTGCAGCACAATACCCTGGTGTTGCAGGTGGCCGGACTGTTTACACTGGAAACAGCCGGGCAAAAGGTGTCGATGCGAAGCGGTGAAATGCTGCTGATCCGTAAAAATCAGCTGGGTCAGATCACCAAAACCCCATTACCCGATCAGGATTATCAGACGATCGTCATTTCCTTGCAGGAAGACCTGCTCAGGCAGATCGCCCTGGAAGAGCGGATACAGATACAACAGAAATACACAGGGCCTTCCAACATTCTCATTCCCCGAAATGATTTTTTGGAAGGCTATTTCCAATCCATTGTGCCGTATATCCGCAATCCGTCGGAAAAAATTACGAATGCAATGGGTATTTTGAAGGTGAAGGAAGGCGTGCAGTTGTTGCTGCACGCCATGCCGGCACTCAGCAACTTTCTGTTTGATTTTTCAGAGCCTCACAAGATCGATCTGGAAAAATTCATGCTCAGTAATTTTCATTTCAACCTCCCCGTCGAAAAGTTTGCGCAGCTTACCGGCAGAAGCCTGGCCGGATTTAAACGCGACTTCGGGAAAACATTCGGAATGCCGCCCAGGCAATGGCTGCTGGAACGACGGCTGACAGAGGCACGCCACCTGATTGAAAAAAAGAACAGAAAACCTTCCGCATTCTACCTCGACCTGGGGTTTGAAAGCCTCTCCCATTTCTCCCACGCATTCAAAAAGAAATTCGGCAAAACACCCACCGACTGGCTGGTGTAGCGCTGCGGCTGTGCCCGCCAGGGTACGCAACCGACTATTTCTTGCTTAACAAAAAGAGTATTGCAGTTTACTTGTCGTCTTTCAAGTATAAGTATAGTCACATCCCTTGCAAACTCGCCAATGCCTGACTTTCCCCACTACAAGCAGCTGGATCAAATGGACTGCGGCCCTACCTGCCTGCGCATGATTTCCACGTATTTCGGTCGGCATTATACTGCCCAGACCCTCCGGGAGCGTGCGCAGATCAACAAAGAAGGGGTTTCGTTGCTGGGAATCGCCGAGGCTGCCGAATCCATCGGCATGAAAGCGGTTGGGGTGAGGACCACCCTCGCGAAACTTACAGACGAAATGCCGCTGCCCTGCATTCTGCATTGGGGCCAAAGTCATTTTGTGGTGCTTTACAAAATAAAAACACCCGATAGTTTAAGCCGTCGCTTCCTGGCATCGCTCCGCGGCGGCCGGAAGCCGGATAGCGGCTTCCCATACCCATTCCCATCTTCGGGAAACGTCACGCACGCCGGTGGTGAAAATGGCGAAGCACCTGCGTCTAGCCCGGACGATACGCTTGCTCGGACCACATTTTACATTGCCGACCCTGCTACGGGCCTCGTTTCTTTAACCTCCGCCGAGTTTCAGCACAAATGGCTCAGCACCCAGACAAACGGTCCCAGGCAAGGCATCGCTCTCTCGATCGAGCCCACATCCCGTTTCTATGAAAAGGAAGGTGAAAAGGCTGGCGAACAGGGGTTCGTGCCCATGTTGAAATACCTGTGGCAGTACAAAAACCTGATCGTACAGCTCGTCCTGGCATTGCTCGCAGGAAGCGGTTTTTCCCTGCTCATTCCGTTCCTCACGCAGTCGGTGGTGGATATCGGCATCGGTACCGGAAACATTTCTTTCGTGTATCTGGTGCTCATCGCGCAATTGGTCCTGATGCTCAGCGTGGCCTCCATCGATTTTCTCCGAAGTTGGATATTGCTCTACATCAGTTCCCGGCTCAACCTGTCGATCCTTTCCGGTTTCCTTTCTAAACTCATGCGCCTGCCCATCTCTTTTTTTGAGATAAAGCAGTTTGGGGACGTCATACAGCGTATCGGAGATCACCAAAGAATCGAGGCATTTCTGACCGGGCAGACGTTGAATGTTCTGTTTTCATTGTTTAACCTCGTTGTTTTCGGCGCTGTACTGGCATACTATCACCTGACCATTTTTGTCGTAGCGATCGGCGCGTCCCTGGTGTATGTCGCCTGGGTGGTCACGTTCCTGAAAAAGCGCAGGCAGCTGGATACGCATCGGTTCGAGGTGTCATCCCGCAACCAGAGCCAGATCGTTCAGCTCGTACAGGGCATGCAGGATATCAAACTGTCCGGAGCGGAAACATCCAAACGATGGGAATGGGAACGTACGCAGGCCAAACTCTTTAAATGGAGTGTCAAAAGTCTGTCATTATCCCAATCTCAGCATGCGGGTGCCTTACTGATCAACAATGGCAAAAACCTGTTGATTACCTTCCTGGCCGCAAAGGCCGTGATCGACGGGCAGATTACGTTGGGAGCGATGATGTCGATCCAGTACATCCTGGGCCAGTTCAATGCGCCGGTAGAGCAGATGATGAGCTTTCTTCAGTCCTGGCAGGACGCCCAAATGAGCCTCGAACGGCTCAACGAGGTTCATCAGCTGGCGGACGAGGAGCCTCTCGACACTGCGACGCTCACACAATGGAACAATGCGCAGGACATCGTTATCCGCGATTTGTCCTTCACCTATCCGGGCGCCGGTAACCTGCCTGTACTCCGGAACATCAGTCTCACCATTCCATTCGGCAAAACCACGGCCATTGTGGGCACCAGCGGAAGTGGAAAAACGACGTTGCTGAAACTATTGCTCAGATTCCACGAACCGCAAGGCGGCGGCATTTACCTTCGGCCGCCAAGCGCCTCAGACGCCGGCATGCTCGGCATTGCCATGATCTCGCACCGCGCCTGGCGGCAGCAATGCGGGGTGGTCATGCAGGAAGGTTTCGTCTTTTCGGATACCATCGCGAGGAACATCGCCGTATCCGACGAAGTCATTGACGAAGAGAAATTGCATCGCGCCGCCCGTACGGCCAATATTCACGGCTTTATCGCGTCTTTGCCGCTAGGCTACCACACCAGGATCGGTGCGGAAGGTAACGGCATCAGCCAGGGACAAAAGCAGCGCATCCTCATTGCAAGGTCTGTTTACAAAAATCCCGAAATTCTGCTGTTCGACGAGGCGACCAACGCGCTCGATACCAGGAATGAGGCAGTAATCGTCCAGAATCTCAATGAGTTCTTCCAGGGCCGGACGGTCGTGGTAGTGGCCCACCGGCTCAGCACGGTCAAAAATGCCGATCAGATTATCGTGATGG
The DNA here is from genome assembly GCF_946482605.1 of uncultured Dyadobacter sp. The sequence continues at coordinate 219,601 of NZ_CAMLSE010000009.1, forward strand.
AAAAAGGGGAAATCGCCGAAAGCGGCACGCACGATGAACTCGTAGCACTCCGTGGCAAGTATTTTGAACTCGTAAGCAATCAGCTTGGGCTGGCAGCGGGCTGATCCCGGAACAGCAAGCATTCTCCCGCATTACCCAACGCAACTACGCACCATGCCCGAAAGCCCACAACGAAAAAACAATCCCGGGCCAATCGCCCGGCCTTTTCAGGAACTCCACAGCGAGGAGCTGCATGAAATCATCCGCCGCCCCCCGACCTGGCCGGTCCGCTGGGGCGTTACCCTGTTTTTTGTGCTGATGCTCCTCTTGCTGGCCGGATCATGGCTCATCCGGTACCCCGATACGGTCACAGCGCCCATGACCCTCGCTTCGGGCCTCGCCCCCGTCACCGTGTCCGCGCCCACGGCAGAAATACTGGCAGATCTGCTGGTGCAGGACGGTGATCTGGTCGCAAAAGGCCAAATGCTGGCATATACGGAAAACAAATCCGTGCTGAAAGACAACACCACAAGGCCCGCAAAACGCAATGCCATGATCGCCCCTGCGTCGGGCAGGGTGCTTCTCGCTGCGCCATGGCAAGACCTGCGGCAGGCTTCACCGGGACAAAAGATACTGAGCATAGTACCCACCAATGACCGCGTTCAGGGAATCATGAAGCTGTCGCAATCCAGTCTAGGTAAAATAGCCGTCGGTCAGAAAGTGCTGGTCAAACTGGATGCATTCCCGTATCGGGAATTTGGATTGATCGAGGGAATGCTTTCGCACATTTCGACGTCGCCCGGGCAGGATGATTTGTATTGGGGATATATTGATTTTCCACAAAAATTAAAAACATCACAGGGACAGGAATTACCGTACCGCATCGGAATGCGAGGGCAGGCGGAAATCATAACAAAAGAAATGCGACTGGCAGAACGTCTCTTTTTAAAAGTTTCCGGTTCGAAAAATAACTGATGCATTTCATTTTCAGCCGCTGTATTTCAAGCATTTCAATTCCCTGTTTTTAAGAAAGTATATTTTTTCAATCTTCACTAAGGGTATTTTTAGTCCAAAAAAGTCTTATAATTATCACATACCTCTTTGAGAGATATGGATAATCTTCGTCAACTGAAAATGCCCCTGGAATGAATGATCTTGTCATTGGAATTGCCATTGGTTACGAATTTCCCGCGCTGAACAATTGGATTAGATCTTTGCTGCAATGCGGATTTAAAGGCAGAAAAGTATTGATACTAGGTGGGGTGTCGGCGGAAACTATTGAAAAAGTGGCGAGCCTCGGTATAGAAACGGAAGTGGTCGATATGCCGGAAGATTACATTCCAGCATTAATTGTGGTCGATCGGTTTCTCATCCTGCATTCGTTTCTGGCTGATCAGCATGATATCAGATATGTGATCTTGACCGATGTAAGAGACGTCGTCTTTCAAAGAAACCCCTCCGATTTCCTTGACAATTTAGGAACAGATCCCGAATTCGGGCTGATCGTTTCGTCCGAAGGAATAAAATACAAAGATGAAGTATGGAGCAACGACAATCTGCTCGATTCATTTCCGGACGTCGCATTTGTCATGCAGGAACAAACCATTTACAATGCCGGGGTGATTGCCGGAAAACCTGGTTACCTGTCCGATCTGGCATTGCAGGTATTTCTGTTATCAAAACATAATCCGATCTCCAATCCGGATCAAACAGCTATGAATATCCTGCTTTCATCCCGCGTATGGTCGGAAGCAACCCGGTTTTCCAGCCATCAGGATGCCTGGACGTTACAAGCCGGAACGATGATGGATCCTGTAAAAAAGGCCCGGTATCAGTCGAAGCTGATCGATGGGGATATGCACATCAATATGGATGGCCGCGTCGAAAACTCCTCCGGTTCAGCGTTTTTTATTTTACATCAATATGACAGGGTTCCTGAATTAAACGGGCTTGTCAATTCGCTTTACAGCTAATTAGGCCTGGTACGTAAAAAATATGCGTAGGTCATTTGCTTTCATGAAATGCTGATATGAATTCATACTTAATTGAAAAATACGGTACGATTGAAATTACCGGCGAAATCCGGAAAAATGACTATTGCATGATCGATAGTATCACACACGGACTGTTCGCCTGCTTTTACTGCATTCTGTACGGGCTATATATATGCGAAATGGAAGATATCAAACCGGTAGTGGTTTTGGGTGACCGGAATCTGTATTTCGAGAAGGAAAAAGGCTGGAATGTATTTACGTATTTCTATCGGAAAAGCCACCGGAAAAACCAGGAGGATTTGTCAAAACTCGCGAAAATTACCATTTCCGATCCCGGTCATTTTTTATCCTGGTGCCGCATATCCACATCCGAAAAAATCATTTCCAACTTACTGATCAACAAGTATTTTGTCCTCAAAAATTCGGTTCACAAACCCATAGAAGATTTTGTCAAAAAGCATTTGCAAGGCCATAAAGTAGTGGGTGTCCATTTCCGGGGGACCGACAAGGTGAAGGAAACGCCTTTGCTTGATTTCGCCGCCTACGAGCACCGGATCGGGCTGATGCTGACGACCGGTGTTTGCGACAGGTTTTTCTTCGCCACCGATGAGCTGCATTTAAAGGAATATGTGCGCAAAAAATACAAAGACAAGGCCATCATGCACGAATTGAGCAGCGCGTACGCAGGAGCGCCCGCCCAGGCCGGCCTCCATTTCTCACACACTACGCCCTATCTGAGTGCCCTGGATGCGCTGACGGAATGCTATGTGCTGTCGCGGTGCCAGTTTTTACTAAGCTCCTCGAAATCATCCATGTCGCTGTTCGCCACGTTTCTTAACCCGGACCTATTGCACCTTGTCATCGAACCATAAACCAACCCAGTACCTGATATGCTGCCTTTTTCTTCACGATCCCGCCAACCCGTCGTCGGAACGGTCAGCCGATTCCTGAAAGCATTACACGTAAAAGTGTCGGAAGGGACGGTCGAGGACCGCATTCTCTCGCACCCCGATTATCCCAGCCTGCTTGCCGTGAGCGACTGCCTGCACCGTTGGAAGGTTGAAAACGTCGCCGTGCGCGTAGATCCCTCGCAACTTGACGACATCTCACTGCCCTTTATGGCGCACGCGCACAGCGATTTTATGGTCGTAATAGGCATCAGTGGCGAGCAGGTGATACTTTCGGACGAAAACGGCAAAGAACAGGCTATCGATAAAAAGGTTTTTCTTCAGTTGTGGGACGGCGTGGTGCTGATCGCGGAACCGGAGGCGGATGCCGGGGAGAAAAACTATGCCAAAGAACAGCGCAAACAAAACGGCAGACTGATCCCCGCCCTCGTTTTCCTGGTCGCATTGAGCGGGATCATCGCCCTTTCCGCAGGCCTGCCTGGTGCGGGCGCCCGTTCCGAGGTGGGTTACGGCATCCTGGTCCTGGCCAAACTGGCCGGTATCGTTATCACCGGCGCGCTGCTCTGGTATGAGATCGATAAATACAATCCCGCTATCCAGAAGCTATGCATGGGAGGGAGCGGCAAAAAAACCGACTGCAATGCAATTCTCAACTCCGATCACTCCAAATTGTTTGCCTGGCTCAGCTGGGGTGAGGTAGGCTGGATTTATTTCACCGGAAGTTTGCTTTACCTTCTCTGCTTTCCGCAATACATTCCTTATGTGGCGTGGCTCAACCTGCTCGCTTTGCCTTTTATTGTTTTCTCGATTTCCTATCAGGGGCTCGTCGTTAAGCAATGGTGTGTGCTCTGCCTGTCGGTCATGGGCCTTTTGCTGTTGGAATTCACAGGCGCAATGCTTGGTCAATTTGCTGCCACGAACGTTCTGCCGGAGCTTTCAATTGCATTCATTCCTGTCCTCAACCTTACCTTATTGCTCCTACTCGTTGCTGCATCCTGGTTTCTGTTAAAACCCGTCCTGATTCAAATTCATGAATCGAAATCCTACAAATATGAATTGGCCAGATTAAAAAATAACAGGGAAATTTTTGAATCGATCCTTAGCAAACAAACCCACGTGTCGGGCACAGAAGGATTGGGAATAACACTGGGTAATCTGCAATCTCCCAACACCATCCTGAAAATATGCAATCCCTATTGCAACCCTTGCGCAGAAGCGCACAAGGACCTGAGCAGGATACTGGACGACAACCTGAATGCCCGTGTCCAGATTATTTACAACTCATCCGTCTCGCACCTCGACGCCGGAAGGGAGCCCGTGAGGCATTTTATGGCCACCGCCCAAACTGCCGGACTTCCGGATATGAAAGCATTACTGGATCAATGGTATTTCAGTAAAAACAAAAATTTCGAAAACTTCTCTGCATTACATCCTGTCGGAGACGATATGCTCGAAAAACAGGACGAAAAGATCAAAGCCATGTTTGCATGGACTCGTGCCAACCATATTACTGCAACCCCCACCTATTTTTTCAATGGAAGAAAACTCCCCTCTCAATACAAAATCACCGATTTAGAACAACTACTATCTAATTGATATCACGCATTCAAAACAGTACCTGGTAAATTGAACCTATGCTTACAGGGTTTAAGATGTAAGCGCAACTACATAAAGCAATACAATGAAAAAGATCAGTTTGAAAAATGTGCTGACATCTCTCACAAGAGATGAAATGAAAAAGATCATGGCAGGTTCAGGATCCAATTGCGAAGCAACTCCCTATTGTAATCCCTATGCCCATCCGGGCGACGGAGATGCATGCTGTTCGGGAAGAAAGTGTGACACCTGGAATGGAAATATCTGCGTAAATATATAGGCTGGATATATCCAGGGGTTTCCCCTCAACTGTTCCTAATCTGAACCTGTAAGCTTGCCGGGTCTTTGAATTCCGGCAAGCTTACTTTATTGGCACATTGCATGACTGCCCCACCATCAGTAGATCAGAAAAGCATCGGCACTATTATTTGTTATTTTGGTCCCATTCCATGGTATTTCAACTACTTTCTCCATTCATGCCAATTTAATTCCAGTGTTGATTTCTACGTCATCACCGACCAGATAGCCGGACACCCCGACGCACCTCCGAATGTTACATTCATTAAAATGTCCGTCGGCGAGTTCAATGATCTGGCTTCTTCCAGACTTGGCGTAAAAACGCAGGTCACCAATGGCTATAAAGTATGCGATTTCAAACCGATGTTTGGCTTGATCTTCGGCGACCTGCTGCACCCATATGATTATTGGGCGCAAAGTGATATCGATGTGATATACGGCGACCTACGCTGCTTTCTCGATGAAATTTTTGGGGCCGGTTACGATTATATCAGCGTCAGGCATGACTTCACAACGGGCTGCTTTTCCGTTTTCAAAAACAATTCATTGGTAAACAACCTGTTTTGGAAAAGCAAAGACATTGAAAAAGTATTATCCGAGCCAACCCATTATTGTTTCGACGAATGCAATTTCGTGCAGCCGCTTTTAAATGCCGGAAAGTCAATTTGGGAGGTCGATACCGAAATTTACAGCTATACCCACATCATCCGCGAAGCAGAACGTTCCGGGTTCATTCAAGCGCATTTCGATTTTATTCTGGTGGAGGGAATTACGGGGAGAATCAAATTCAGCCATGGAAAAATCATTTACAATAATCAGTTTGAAGCCATGCTGTACCATCTTTATATGCTGAAACGAGTATACACACCTGGAAAACCTCCTAAAAAAATACCCGGTCAATATAAAATCAGTCCGACCCGGATCTATTTTTAATCCATAAAAAAGGGGCGCCGGAAAGACGCCCCATTTATGCTGTTAGTCGGTTGGAATTATTGGAGAGAAAGCATCTTGCTATTGACGCTCTGAATGTTCACCTCTTTGATCAGCTTTTCCTTTTTGTGGGAAAGCTCAAAGTAATAAGTACCGTCGCCCATCTCGTCCAGATTAAATACGCGGCGGTATTTGGAATTTCTCTCGTTGTAGACTTCCGAATAATAGATCTTGCCGCCCTTGTCTTTCAGGACAACGCGCAGCCTGTCATTCGGGGTCTTATCCACCGCAAGCGTCACGCTGTTGGTGTTGTTGATTTTGTATAAAGCTGCGTCAAAAGTCACCGCACTTGCAGCTTCCTTTTCTTCTTTGTTTTTCTTTTTGTCTGTTGTAAATGAGGCAAGAGACAAAGTGAGCGCCACGGCGCAGATCAGGTTTGAAACAATGGAGATTTTCATGGCTATGTTAATTTTAAGATGGATCTGTACAAATGCACAGTTGGTTCTATACAAAAAAAGGACGTGCCAGATCCGGAATTGCGCGATTTTCATCACAATTAATTGCATCTAAGTAACTCATTATCAATAACTTAATTTTCAATCAGGACAATTCCAGACTTTTTCTACCGCTTTTCTTCATCGTCCGAAACCGAACGTTAATATCTGAAACTGAACGCATTAAAGGTTACACCCGAAGAGCAAAAAATTGTAAGCCGTTCATAAAATATTCATTGTCCGCATCATTTATAATTAGAATATTGCCTGAACATCATTACTACCGCTATGGAAAATCAAAAGCGCTCCAAGTTCTGGATCAAACTGGCCACGCTATCACTGGACATTATCAGCCTGATACGCATTGCCTTTTTGTAGTGCCTCAGGGATTCCCCAACATCCGGCATCCGACGCCCGACGCCCGGCGCCCGACTCACTTTCGAAACACACCGTGATGATGTTGTTGTTTGTCAATTTAATACTGGGAATTCTCACGCTCCCGACAGCCGTTGCGCCGCCGCTCTGCGAGCGCTGTGGTCCGACGTTATCGGTAGCGCCGGTTTCGGATAGTCTGGACATACAGTACCTGGAACTGAGCAGCAATCCCCTGCTTTTGAAGGAAGTCAGAAAGTACATCCGGGAGCAGAACGACAGTTCTCAATTGTTCAAAAACGGCTTTGGCTACGTCGTGATCCGCAATGTAAAGACCGTAAGAAATGGTGAGCCCATACCGGCCGCCGCCTTTGAAGCACACCTCAAAGACGTGGAGGTCGGGTTTGATCTGGAATTGACAAGTTTCTACCCGCATCAGGGAATCGGCACGCCGCTCTACTACTCCTTCGTGGATAAAAGACTTGTACTGATCTTCGATCAGAATCTGGCCTGGATCCACGGAAACCGTTACTCCGCATCCAGCCAGCAAAAGGTAAAAGACCTCATCCGGCAAACCCTGGTAATGGAGCAAAGTACCGATTTTGTATTCAGGGGTCTGGAAGGTATTTTTTTCAAACTGACACCTGAACACCGGAAAATCCTGACCAGCGAGCAAGTGATGGAACTGGGGTCATTTACCCTGCAACACCTCAAAACCGTGATCCAGCACGTCGACGGATCGATATCCTACCATTAATCTCTGCCTTACTTCTTTGTATTTTTCTATGCGAAACGTTTTCCTGACTGCCCTGTTTTCTGCCTTGTTTCAGCTGGGTATAGCGCAAATCCCGAAAGCCGATTCACTCATCGCACTTGAATTAAAAAGGCTCCACATTCCAGGACTGGCGGCGGCCAAGGTTGAGCATGGAAGAATTGTCTCATCGCGTTACTTTGGATATCAGAATCTGGAAAAGAAAATACAGGTTACCAGTCAAACGATCTTTCACGTAGCTTCCATCTCCAAGACGATGACCGCCGCAGCGGTTATGCAGTTGCATTCCAAAGGGCATTTCGGTCTGGATGACGACATTAACCGCTTTTTGCCATTTCGGGTAGCCAATCCATCGTTCCCCGATGCAGCCATCACTTTCAGACAACTCTTACGCCACCGCTCGTCTATTGCCGACAATATGGATTATCTGTTACCTTTTTGGGAAAATGAATATCGCGGGCCTAATATTCCATTGGATATATTTCTTCGCGACTATCTATCCCGGGATGGTCGGCACTATGACGGCAGCAAGAACTTCACCGATGCCAGGCCGGGTACGAAATTCGGGTATTCCAACATAGGTTTTGCATTGCTGGGCTATCTCGTGGAGCGGATTGCGCAAATGCCCTTCGACAAATACTGCCGTGAGCATTTGTTCAACCCGCTTGAAATGAATGGATCCGGCTGGTTCCCAGACAGCCTTCGAGCCGATCACCTGGCTGTGCCCTATTCGTATTCCGACTCGCTCAGGCGATACAGTAGCCACCCCCAGGGCGCATTTCCGGACTATCCTTCCGGTAGCCTGCGGTGCACGCTGAACGACCTGGCAAAATTCCTCGCCTGCTGGTCCGGCGACGGGACATACCTCGGCAAAAGCGTAATCGATACCTCGGCCGTTCAAATCCTCACCCCAAAGGACATGAGCCTGGGCTTCCACACGTGGTTCATGTATTTGCTCAACACCGAAACACCCATGTACAGCCATAACGGACATGGTCCGGGTGTATCCACCTACATGCTCTACGACCCGTTTTCTAAGAAAGGGCTGGTTATTTTAATGAACGGCGAGCTCTCCGATTATTTCGAGTGGCGAAAACTGATCGATTTGCTCTATAAATCATAAGCAACCACTGGCCACGGATCCTGCCGGTTACGGTCCGGTATGTCCGGACCGCCTTTTTGCAAACACCGAAAAGCCGCTACTTCTTTACCGCATAGCCGGCGTAGAGTATGTTCATGTCATTACTTTCAACCAACCTGAAATTCTGTCCCAGTTCCACGAAAGTCCATTCACCTTTGACGCGCTTGCGGAGGTAGCCCAGCATTTTAGGAATCGATACATTCGGTTCGGAGCCTCTGTGTTCTTTCCATTCCAAACCATTTTTGGCTAAAAGACCCTTGATCTCTTCCGGCTTGATGAACATTTTCCATACGTGCAGGTTTGGCGGCATAAATGCCCATCGTTTCCATTCCTGCCATATTTTGATCGCGACAACCTTGCTGACGAACGTTCGGTTGAGGGTGTCGTAAAGGAAAACACCGTTGGGTTTGAGCACTCTTGCAATTTCAGAAATTACTTTGGGCAGATCGGCCACGTGTTCAAGCACATCACAGCAAAAAACACAGTCAAACGATCCATCAAGATAAGGAAGGCGCTCACCGAATCCCTGATCATAGGTAATGTCGAGCCCCATGGCTTTTGCATGCCCTGCCGCGGTGCGGATCGATTCCTCGGCCGGTTCAATGCCGGTCGTGATGAACCCCATCCTGCAAATTTCTTCGGCCAGTATCCCGCCCCCGCTGCCCACTTCAAGGGCAGTTTTTCCTTTGGGGTCGAAATTGAGCTTCCGCAGCGCATTGGTGGCAACACCCAACCGCCAGGGGTTTACCGAGGTTTTCAGGATGTGCAGAATATTCTCCGGATTCCACCACAGGTCGCCCTTCTCGTTGTAAAGATCATTGTCGATCTGGTTATAGATTTCGGGTGCTATCTTTTCCATTTCCGTTTTGGTTAATTGCTTTGAATGAGGAGAACCGCATCATTTAATGGCAATGGCCGCGCTGGTGGGGCCGGCCAGGGACAACAGCGACGTAGAACGGAAGCCCGTTTGCCGAGCCCAGCGGTTGAAGTCGGCCAGCGTGTAGTCGAAGCCGGTACCTGTTTCGATCAGCATGTTCAAACTCATCAGCAGGCCAAACACATTGGACTTTCTGTCGTCGTCGATGACATTTTCAATGGCAACAAAAGCACCTCCCTCGGGCAGAGCCGCATAGGCGCTTTTCATCAGGGCCAGTTTTTGCTGCTCGTCCCAGTCATGAAGGATGTTACCCATCACGACGATGTCCGCCTGAGGAAACGCGTCATTGAAAAAATCGCCCGACACTGCTTTGACCCGACCATTCAAACCGGCTTTCACGATCGTTTTTTCCGCAATCGCGGTCACGCCCGGAAGGTCCATGCTCACGCAGGACATGTGCGGCTGGTAGCGGGCAACCAGGGTAGAGAGCAACCCGCTGCAACCGCCTGCATCGGTCAGTGTTTTGTATTTTGAAAAATCGAATTTTTGAGAAAAAGCCATAAATGCACCTGCCTGAATGCTACTCATCGCATTCACGAAATTTTCCAGCTGCTCGGGCGATTTATAGATGGCGTCGAACACGTTTTCTCCGTGTTTTGCCTCATTTTGCGGCTTCCCGGTTTTCAACCCTTCTTCCAGTGCCCCCCAGAAACCGTATAGCCGTTTGTTGAGCATTTTGAGCAGTCCTCCGACATAGCCGGGCTTATTCACATCCAGAAACACGTCGGTGTCGCGCCCGTTGGAATAGGTGGCAGTTTCCAGAATGCCTTCACGGTTCAGAAAGCCGAATCCGGTGAGTGTGTCTAAAAAATCGAACATGTGCCGGTCGCTGCAATGCAGGTCCAGCCTTTGTTTCAGCTCACCGGCGGTCAGCGGTTTGCTGTCTGCCAGCAGTGTAAACAGGTCAAAGTCGACGGCGGTCAGCAGTACTTTCGATGCCCAAAAGCCGGTGCCCATTTGAAGGATGCTTTCAGGTGATGGTTCGGTGGATTGATTTGTTGTCATCGTTTTCGAGGGGAAATAGTTTAGGGTGCAAATGCTGTTTGAAAAGAAATAACCAGCCTACCCGCTTCGGGTGATGGTGGGTAAGCGTAATGGATTCGATACCTCACAAACTTAGGGAACACCGGGGAGCCAGAGGTGGATTGTGCTCCCAAAAAGGTGGACTATTGTTTCAGCCGCCGGAATTCAGTTGGAGATTGGTTAAATTCTTCGGAAAACAGCCTGCTGAAATACTTGGGATCTTCAAATCCCACCGCATAAGCGACTTCGGAAATGGTCATTGGGCTGGTACATAGCAGATGGCGGGCCTGGCTCAAACGCAGGGAGCGATCGTACCGGGTGACCGACATACCCGTCAGCGCGATCATCTTACGGTGAAGGGAGGAGCGGCTCATCCCGACTTGCTGGTAAATCGCTTCCATCGAAACCGGGTTCTTCCCCCATTGGGCTTCCAGGGCCGATCGTAATCTTTGCAAAAACAAATTTTCAAGAGACTCGCTTTCGTCAACCGCGGACAAACCCGCGTCGGGCGATTCCATGACCTGCTGGCTGTAATAGGCCCTGAGCCGGCGACGCGATTGGAGCAGGTTGCTCAGCACCACTTCCAGCTCGTCCCGCTGAAACGGTTTGGTCAGATACGCGTCCGCCCCGCGCCTGAGCCCGCTGATCCGATCGTCCACCCCTGCCCGGGCCGTTAGCATGACGATGGGAATGTGACTCGTTGCAGGATCGTTTTTCAACCTGTCGCACAGCTCATAACCGTCTTTCAGCGGCATCATGATATCGGTGAGAATCAGGTCGGGAATGTTTTCCAATGCCATATCAATGCCTGCCTGGCCGTTGTCTGCCCGTATTACGAGGTAATCCCTGCCGATGGCCGAGACGATGTAGGCAGCCACGTCCTCGTTATCTTCCACGAGCAGCAGAACCGGCTTTTCTTCATCCACATCATCAGCTGCCACCGTCCTATCAGGCATATCGGAGCTCGCGACAACCGGCCCGGCCTGTAACAGTGACCCGAATGGGGCCTGACGGGTGCGGCGGAAGCGGACCACAAACTCCGCTCCTTCGCCATGTGCACTGTAGACGGCCAGCCCTCCTCCCATCAGCGAAACCAGCTCACGTACGAGCGCCAGTCCGATGCCCGTCCCTCCCGTTTCAGAGGCCGGGTGACCGGAAACCTGAAAAAAACGGTCGAAAATCAACGGTAACTGATCAGACTCGATGCCAGGGCCGGTATTGCGTATACGTATCGTAATCCATTCGCCATCCGGTGCCGGGAGCGGCGACACGGCTTCGTAATATCCCTGACTCCCGAGCGCGTCTCTGGGGGCCATGTTCACGGAGGCCATGTCCACGGCGGCCGTATCCACAGCGGCCGTATCCACGGGGGCCATGTCCATGGGGGCCGCATCCACGGAGGCCGTATCCACGGGGGCCGCATCCACAGTGCTGATGCGGATGTAAATCTGGCCACCGGTTGTGGTGAACTTAATGGCGTTGGTCAGGAGGTTTGAGAGGATCTCCTGCATTTTATCCTTGTCGAAATCGGCTTCCAGGGTCTGTTGATCGCATTGAAAATGCATTTGAATGGCCTTGGCGGCGGCCATGGTGTCGAAAGACTCGGCTACGTAACGCGCGAACCGGACCAAATCGGCCCGAATGGGTTGCCATGACATTGCTCCGGATTCCAGCTTGGAAAGGTCCAGGATCTGATTGATGAGCCGCAGCAGGCTGTTCCCGTTCCGCTCGATGAGGTCGGCTACCCGATGGCTTCGCTCCGCAACCTCCTCCGGTTTATACCGTTTGAGCTCCGAAGTCATACCCAGAATGACCGTCAGCGGCGTCCGGAATTCGTGGGAGATATTGGTAAAAAAGCGAGATTTGGTTTCATTGAGCTCATGAAGCGACCGCGCCTGACGTCCGATGACTTCCTTATCGCGTTCAATGCGGGCGGTGGCATGCCTGATTTCGGCTTCAAGGCGCGCCTGTTCCTGCCTGTGGTTCCAGATCCGCCATTTCAACCAGCCCCAGGTACCTGCAACCAGCAACAGCACTGCTACCCCCAGGAACCATGTATGCAAGTAAAATGGCCGTCGCACATCCACGTCAATAGTGAGTGTATTGGCCGACCATTGGCCGTTGGCCGCCTGTCCCCTGACCAGCAGCTGGTACTTCCCATACGGCAGGTTACCCAGCCGTATCGACGGTTCAGATTGCACGGTCCAGTCACTGTCCAGCCCCCATAACTGATAGGCATAAACGTTCTTTTCTGCATCCGCAAAATTCAGCATTGCAAATTCAAGCACCGCGGTTTGTTCCCCCGGCCGGATAATGATCTCCTGCGTTTGAGCCAATTCCTCTGTTTTGTCTAGCAGCTGCCCCATTGCGTTATCGAACTGTCGAAACGACACGACACGCATGGGCATCTGCGCTGGCGGCTTTTCATTTTCGAAATCCCGCGGGTCAAACGAGGTGATCCCATTCAGTCCGCCAAAATAGAGCTTTCCGGCCCGATCCTGAAAATGCGCGATACGGTTGGACTCATTATGGGTAATGCCATCCTGCGTAAAATAGGTCCGGGTACTCAGCCGGACCGGGTCGAACTGCATGATACCGTGATCGCTGCTCAGCCAGAGGTGACCTCTCCTATCCGGATATATCGCATGCACATTGCCATTGCTCAGGCCTTCCGAACGCCGGAATTGCCGGTATTGATGTCGCAGCCGATCCCATCGTATCATGCCCGAATTGGACGTACCCAGCCAGTAGATGCCATGCTCGTCCTGGTAAAAATGCTCGTAGGAGTCGGCAGGCAAATAAAAATGCCCTTTGCCGCCACTCCAATAGCGTGCCGTGACGCCTTTGACCGGATCAACCGTGTACAAGCCGGTTCCCGAGCAGATCCAGAACGTACCTTTCCGGTCGGGGGCGATGTGCAGCACATGCGACCGGGCAAGCTCCTCAAACTGATTGTAACCTGCAAATGTTTCAACCTGGCCGGTTTTCGGATCGACTAACCACAGGCCCAGCCGTCCCCCAACCAACCATTGACCGGCGCCAAACCGATGAAGCGCCCATATTGTAGTATTGTTGGGTAATTGAAATCCCTTTTGCCTCCCCGTTTGCCGATCATAGGCAACCAATTGACTTGCCAAACCCAGCATGATCCGCCCGGGCGGATCGTCCATGAGCGCAATCGTAGGCCCATGAAGCAGATCGCTCAATATTTTACTGACCGAGCCGCCGGTAGTATTGCCCGTATAGAGGCCGAATTTTTCAAAGCTGGCATAAACGGTGTCCCCGCTCACCACGATCCCACGGATCGCCGCCGTTTTTTCCCCGGTATAAGTGGCATTATAAAACAATCGGCGGAAATAGTTCGGCACGATCTTGACCTGGTACACTCCAAAACTTGTCCCCAGCCACATAAAACCGCTTTGATCAACAAAAAAACTCCGGCTGACTACCGCCTCATCCGTGAGCTGATCGACGATGTCCAGCAGCACTGTGCCTGAGGCATCCCTAAGCCGGATTCCATCCCACGTCAGTCCATCTTTGTCAAATACATACCAGACCGGAAAAAGCTGCCGGGACAAGATGGGTCGCTGTGCAGGAGGAAGCTCGTGCCGGCCACCCGACTCATCGATCCGGTAACCCCTCATACCTCCGCCGGAAAGGTCGGTAGTCAGATAGCAGAATTCGGTACCGGCATTGCGTTGCCCCAGGCAATTGGACATCAGGCTCCCCGCATGCCCATACCGCCGGAGCATCCGCCCTTCCGCGTTGAATTCCAAGAGGTTACCACCATCAGCGAAAACCCAAACCGTATTTCGAACAGTAGCCTGGCTAATTGTCAGCTGTTTAAACCCTGGGAGGCGGACGTGCCTCAGGCCCGTTTTGGGATGGTAGGAAGACAGCACGGCTCTGCGATGATCTGTAAAAAATATAGTCCCATCCGGGCTGCCGACGAGGCGCTGCGGTACATTCAGGTAGCTGCCGGTTTGCTTTTCGCCGAATTTTCTCTCGAAAGAAGTCGTCGTTCCCGTCAGTGGGTTGAACAGCGAAACCCGCGATTCGCCGTAAGGTCCCATGAGCCACAGCAGTCCGTCGGCATCCTGAGCGATGGATTGTATGTCGTCAAATGCAAGTCCGTTGCGGTCTTTGGTGAAATTGGTAAAGTTCTTTCCGTCAAAGCGGCTGAGTCCAAACCTGGTGCCGAACCACATAAAGCCCTGCCGGTCCTGAAAAATGGCGTTAACCTCCCGATGAGCCAGACCATTTTCGGGACCGTAATGTTTCACCCACGCGACATGCCGTTCGGCCACGTCTGGTCGGGCCGCGATCGGTCGGGCCGCGTCCGGTTGGGCCGGACGTGACTGGCCATTCACCAACGTGCACAGTACAATGAGGACGATTGTTACCAGACTGCTCGTTTTCACATGATCAGCAAAACCTAAAAAAGAAGAAACAATCCTGACCTACTTCTCCCGCCGGTTGAAAAACGTGAGAGCAAATGCCCTATCCCCGTATTCCGGCTATTTAACGCGCCTGAATTTGACTACGCTAAAAATCGGGCTTACATTAACCCAATCGAGCCTGAGCGTGTCGCCGTCGAACCGGTATTCGTAGTCCAAACTAAACACATAACCGTCGGAGCGCCGGATGCCTATATGGAGCTGCGAGTCAATCCAGTATTTCCTTTTCAATGTGGTGTTGTCCGCATAGTTGTGATCGATCACGACGGAATCGGGCAAAAATTCCCTGTACGCCCTAGGCGGATCAATGGCCGGGCGATGCTCCCCGTTCCCCACATAAAACTCATCCCACCTCCCCAGAATTTGCTCATGGGGATCAATCCGGTCCTTTTTGCAGCCGGTGCCCAGGAGGACCAGCAGAATCAGCGGAAGTTTTTTCATGACATCGGGATCATATGAAGCGAAGCCGGTAGTTTCACTCAATATAAGTCATTTTTATATCAATATTCTCACATCTAGTTTGCAAAATGCGTCCTCACCTGGGGTGATCGACGATTTCAAACCCTTCATGTAGTTTGCCGGGCAATTTGGCATTCCAGGCTATGGACACCCCTGCTCTAAAATACCTTCAAAATAATTCCGGCCAAACGCTTGACCGTAGACTATACTCCATAGTTTATTTTTGCAATAAAAAACATGAAAGCACTGATTATTACAGTTCTGGCATGCCTGATCCGGCTTTCCGGCAGTGCGCAAACGCCCATAGTAAACACCATGGAAACCGAATTAAAAAAGAGAATCGCCCTGGCTTGCAAGCTGACCGACAAAGAACAGATCAAACGGATGAACGAGCTGCATCAGACCTTGTTCAAAAAGGTGTCTCAGGTAGTCGAACACCCGAATAGTTACGAACTGATATTTGAGCATGCAAACAATCCCGTGATCAGCAACATCTCCGAATTTATCAGGTTTGAGAGGCAATGCTGCCCCTGGCTGATATTCCGTTTGACATTTCAGCCCGACGAAGGCCCCGTATCTTTGGAAATGGGTGATTCGCAGGAAACCAAGCAGATGGTGTATCTCGTCATGAAACTAGACGAACTGCATAAGGCCAACCTGCATTTTCGGAAGAAGGAATAATTTCAATATTTTTATTCACAAGCCAGTACCTTGTAAAGCCCATAGCGGTGATCGTGTTCATGAGAGGAAGGCGTGTGAGAAAATGTTGCCGCTACATTAACCAGGAAAAACACGAACCTAAGACCTCATTTGAAATGCTGATAGGCGAATTGGCAAAATCAAGCGGGTTATCCCGCGACACGATCCGGTTTTACGAGAAACAGGGATTAATTGAAGTGGGCCGTAAAGAAAGACGCTTCAACAACTATAAAGAATATTCCGAAAGTACATTGCAGCGATTGCTTCAGATCCGTCGCATCAAGGGATTGGGCTTTACACTGAACGAAGTGGCGGGGCTGCTGGCGATGGTAGAATCAAATACAGCCTCATGCGCCAACATATCGGAAAAGGTGGCGGAGAAGGCCCTCTTAATCGACCAACGAATTATCGAACTGCAAGAGCTAAAAGCTTCGATGATAAATCGCGTCCGGGACTGCCTGCAAGAATCCGCGCCCGACGTCAATCGTACCAACTGCCCAATCTTAATTTCAGATTGATCAGTCTCTCTCGCGCTAAACGCAGCGCCCTCCCAAAATGTCCCGTTTCCGCCATTGAAATGCTAATCGGAACGGAGTGCCTTTACCGGATCGGTCAATGCAGCTTTGATGGCCTGATAGCTGACAGTCAGGATGGTAAGCAGGAGCGCTGCCAGTCCGGAGCCTCCAAAGATCCACCACGGAATTGTCGAACGATAATGGTATTTGGCCAGCATTTGAGTCAAAAAATAATAACTTATCGGAATTGCCATCAGGATAGCGATCGCGGTCAGGTAGACAAAGTCTTTGGCGATTAGTTTCCAGACACTCGCAATGGAGGCGCCCAGCACTTTTCGTATGCCGATCTCGCCCCGCCTTTGTTCGGCGGTAAAGGCGGCCAGCCCGAACAATCCCAGACATGATATGCAGATGGCGATGACAGCAAACAGGAACGTCAATTTCCCAACCCGGTTTTCCATCGAAAATTTTGACCCGTACTGTTCTGCTGCAAATTGAAAATCAAACACATTACCAGGTAAATGTTTGTCAAACAGCGCTTGTATTTTTGGAAGTGCGTGATTCATCCCTACATCGCCGTCGACCTTGATATACAGATAATTAGGCGCATAAGTCATGAAATAAATGGTCTGCTTCACAGGTTCGAACGGTGATTGCATGATCATATCCCGAACTACACCTACGATCTGATATTCCGAATCGTTGAAGGTGCCGTCTTTCCACCGGACCTTTTTGCCCACCGGATTGTCAAGACCCATGTATGCGGCCGCAGATTGATTGATGATGATCGCGGACGAATCGGAGACGATCTTTTCGGAAAAGTCACGCCCGGCCGTAATCTTCCAGCCAACCGTTTCTCCGTAGCTATGCGACGCCGCGATGACCGCAAACTCATCCTGATCAGCTGCCGTTTTGCCTTCCCAGTCAAACCCTCTCGCATTGGAAAGAATGTCCGTCACCGGGCCTGAGGATTGGGCCACCGAAGCGACGACACCGGATTGGAGCAGGTCATTTCTGAGTGCCTCCAGATGCCGGCTTCCCGGCGGTATCTTCACGTTCAGCAATCCGTCGTTTTCATAGCCGGCATGCCGGTTCTGCCCGAACTGGATCTGACGGAATATTCCTACCGTGCCAATGATGAGGGAAATCGAGATCGTAAACTGCAAAACGACAAGTACCTTTCTTGGCCCGGACGAAAGTCGCCCTGCCTGCCCCGAACCGGATTTCAGGATATTGACGGGTTTGAAGGAAGACAGGTATAATGCCGGGTAGCCGCCTGCAATGAGGCTGACCAGGATACAAAACAATATGCCGGCCGGTAATACATAAGGAAGGTGCAGAGCGCCATCCGACAACAGGAATTCAATTTGCTTGCCGGTGATCGCATTGAACTTCGGCAAGGCCAGCTGGACGAGCAGCAATGCAGCGACGAACGAAAAGGCTACGACGATCAAGGACTCCGAAATGAATTGAAAAACAAGTTGGGAACGCATGGAACCCACTGCCTTCCGGACACCAACTTCTCTTGCCCGCTGTTCGGAACGCGCGGTGCTCAGGTTCATGAAATTGATACAGGCCAGCAGCAAAATGAAAACAGCCACAGCCGCGAATAGCTTGACATAGTAAATTTGTCCGCCCGTATTCACACCGTTTTCCCAGGTGGAGTACAAATGCCATTGGGTCATAGGATGCAGGGAAATCGTCGGCATTGAACCTGCAAGCTTCGGATCACCATTCAGGTGTTTGAGTAAAACATTCCTGATTTTCTCCGATACTACCTCTGTGGAACTGCCTTTCCGCGTCTGGACCAGCACCTCAAATGTGTTTACCTTCCAGTTGTCTTTCAGGTCATTGACCCACTGCCTTCTTTTAACGGAGGTAAAAAGTTTCCATGGTGCTACGAACGACAGATTGTAGTAGTCGGAATTTTGTGGAAAATCCTTGAAAACGCCCGCCACGATCCCTTCCATTTCGTTGTCGACTTTCAGCATTTTACCAATGGCCTGGGCGTTGCCAAAAATAGCAGCGGCCGCAGATTCGGATAGCAGCAGATTCGAAGGGCTTGTCAGTGACGCAACGCTCCCGCTGGTCATCTGCAGGCCGAGAATTTTGGCACCATCGGGTTCCAGGAACCGGCCTTTCCTCCTGAATTTGTTCTCGCCGGAAGCCAGGTTATAATCTTCGGTGTCCCAGGATATCGCCACATTTTCAAAATCTGCTGCAAAGCTGTTCCTCAGCTCGGCGGCAAGCGGAAACGGGAGATTTGGAGAACTAACCGTATGCCCATTCTGAACGACATGTGACATCACACGACCTGCGTGCTGGTGGTTTTCATTGTTTTTGTTAAAATTCCATTCATCCCATACCCATAAAAAGATCAGGATCGCCATCGCCATTCCCAGTGCAAGTCCGGCCACATTGATCGATGTATATCCCTTGTTTTTCTGAAAACCTCTTAACGCAATTTTGAAATAGTTTTTGATCATATCCGGATTGATAAGGGCTGATGAAGTATACCCGGGCGACCGGCCGAGTACGCTGAGCTTGCGTTTGAAAAAATAGGGTCGTGAAAATTTCAAAACTTCGGTGACGTATCGTCTGCGGGCGGCACGCTCACCCAGGTCCGCAACGTCTGCCTTAAACTGCTCTTGCAAGTCGCCCTGCAACTCCTCGTGCAGCGCGGCGGGACAAGCCCATTTCAGGATGAAATCGACCCAGTGCGGGGGCGTAGGTTCTGACGCGGGTTTGGCCATGGTTCAGGATGTGAAGGATAATGGGATCGATTCCCAAAGCTGATTTCTAAGCTCCCGCATTTCGGAAAGCATGTGTTTACCAAGCATTGTAACAGTAAATATCCGCTTTCTCCTTCCGCCGCGCGCGGCTGTGGGACTACCGAGTTCGGAGCTGACAAAACCTTTCTCTTCCAGCCTGTACAAGGCCACGTGGACGCCGCTGAGGCTTACGGGCCGTTCGGTCCGGCGATTCAGCTCGGCCGCAATGGTCACACCATATGCCTCGCTCTGAAGTACGGCCACTGTCAGCAGAACGATCTCCTCAAACTCTCCCAGATAAGCTCTTGCCATTGCGTTCTACTTCCAGGGTTGATATCATTGTTGTTTGTTAAACAAATATAAAAACAAAGCTGTAAGGAACAAGCGAATGCTTTTTTTGGGACCCTCCCTGTTTGCACACCTCCGATGCCTTTTCAGGTCTGGTACGGTTTTAAAAACATAGCTCGCTCAAAAATACGTGCTATGGAAACAACAAATGATTTTAAAAGCAATGCCCCCGCCGACAGCGGACAATGGGAAAGGGATGGTCGGAATGCCAGTTTATGGAACTTCGATACCCATCCCGCCGGACCGGAAGACCGGCTTTCCACCGACGAAACCTACGACACACTCATTGTGGGTGCTGGTATCACAGGCCTCACGGCCGCATTAATGCTCCAAAAAGCCGAAAAAAAATGCATCGTCGCCGACGCGCACCACGCAGGTTTCGGTACGACCGGCGGCACCACTGCCCATATCAACACATTTGCCGATACCACTTTCGCGGAGGTTGAAAAAGCATTCAGCGAAGAAGCGGCGACGCGGTTTGCACGGGCGATCGCCCAATCGGTGGAAACCATCGACCAATTTGTGCAAACCTACAACATCGATTGCGATTTTGAATGGAAGCGCGGCTTCGTGTACGCCGAGACCGACCAGGAGGCAAAGGAGCTCGACAATCTCTACGAAAGCGCGCTCAGGGCCGGAGTGCAGGCATCCCGGACGGGAACCGTTCCCACCAGCGCTTCTTACCGCAAGGCTGTCGTCTTCGAAGGGCAGGCGCAATTTCACCCGCTCAAATACATTGGCGGGCTGCAAAAGGCCTTTGTTGCAGCGGGCGGTACTGTACTGGAAAATACACAAATCCGGGAAGTCAGTTCCACAGATACGCACCATGTCGCGGTAGCCGATAACGTCGAAATCAAGGCGAAAACGATCATTTATGCCACGCACATTCCACCGGGCGGGATCAATGTACTACATTTCCGCAACGCGCCCTACCGCAGCTATGTGATCGCCGCCACATTGAAAAACGGAGCTTACCCCCCGGATCTGGTTTACGATATGCAGGATCCCTACCATTATTTCAGGACCCACACTGTGGACGGACAACCGTATCTTATCGCCGGCGGTCATGACCACAAAACCGGCCATGGTGATCCGGAGCAGTCGTTTGCTGACCTCATTGCTTACACCTCGGAGCTGTACGAGATCGATACCGTGGTGACACGGTGGTCGGCACAATACTATGTGCCCGCCGATGGTTTGCCGTATATCGGCCACCTGCCCGGCGCTTCGGCGGGTATTTATGCGGCGACCGGTTTCAATGGGAACGGGATGATACTGGGAACCGTTTCCGCAAGGGTGCTGAGCGACCTCATCCTGACGGGCGAAAGCGAGTACAAAGACCTCTTCGATCCTGCGAGGATCAAACCGATTGCCGGATTTGCGGAGGTGGTGAAGGAAAATGCAGATGTGGTCAAAAAATTCGTCGGTGACCGGTTCGGGATCGATGAAATAGGCTCTTTCTCCGAAGTTCCCTCAGATAGCGGGGCGATCGTGGAGTATCAAGGCGAAAAACTCGCTATTTACCGCGACAAACAAGGTGAAGTATACGCACTGGATCCCGTGTGCACCCATGCCAAATGCATTGTGCAATGGAACAATGCGGAAAAAAGCTGGGATTGCCCATGCCACGGAGCCCGTTTCGATTGCCAGGGCAAGGTACTGACGGGTCCCGCAAGGGCGGATTTGGATAAAATAAATGTAACAGCATCAAGAAAAGAATAAATCATGCAAGTGCGCTAGCGACACGCCGGTCCGGCACCAGCCGGATCAGGGTTCGCTGTCGTAAGGAGTTTTTGAACGGCCGCCACGACATCGCCAGGCGCGGGATATGGGATCATTTCCGCATACAGACGCCGGGCGACGTCGCGGATGATGGTATTCCGGCTTTGCAAATGTGCAGGGACCGAAAAAGGCAACGATTCGTGCGGGCTTTTCCAGGGACTATGCTGGGGATTGGTCTGTGCATACAAAACGACCACAGGCGTTTGCATAGCGGCTGCAATATGGATCGTGCCGGTATTCACCGAGACGACACATGCTGCTTCACCGATCAATGCAATGAATTCACCCAGTGAAAATAACCCGGCCACGGACCTCGCGCCGCATCCGATGCCCCCGGCGATGGCGTCCGCATCCGCTTGCTCCGCGGCCGATCCGGAAACCAGCAACGGTAATCCATACCGGGCCGCTAAAAGCCGCCCGGTTTCAATCCAGAGGCTCAGCGGATATCGTCGCTTTTCCTCCGAAACGCCGGGATGGAGTACCATGTACGGCAGGTTGCTTTCAGTGGAAATTGCCGCCATTTTTTCCCTCCATTCGATTGCCGACGCGGTATGTTGGGTCAATAAGAGCCGGTTATCGGCAACAGCAGCGCCCATTGCCTTCACCAGTCCGAGGTCGCGCTCCACCTGATGCGTAATGTGTTCGTACGGTTCATCGTCGGGGAGCCAGGTGGTAAGCAGCTCGTAAGGGTTTTCCCGCGCGTAAGCGACGCGTACCGGAATGCCCGCCATATACGCGAGCATGGCAGCCGGAAACGCACTCTGGCTATACACCGTGAAAATAACCACCGCGTCAAAATGCATGGAGGCGATTTCGCCGGCTAGGCCGGAGAGATCGTAAACTTGCCCACCCGTTGACCTGACCCACGGCAGGTCCGCTGTGATCAGCCCGTCGATGCAGGCCAGGTAGGGCACGATCATGGCGCCGGCCTTGGAGGTAAGTAACGTAATACGACTGCCAAAAGTCTCTTTTAATGCACGCATAGCAGGCGACGACATGATCACATCGCCCATATTGTCGGCCCGGATACACAGCACATTCCGGAAGGGCTGGCGTTCAGTCATTCTCGGCGATCGTTTGGGAAGTAATGTAATCGGCGGCGTCCTTGAAATAACGGGTGGTATAATGGGGAACCCGTTCCGGGCCTTCCAGCCATTCCGTCTCGTTTCCATTGTCGATCAGGACAGTTTGGCAACCGGCCCGGTTTCCTGCCTCCACGTCATTGAGTATATCCCCGATCATCCAGGAATGTTTCAGGTCAATCCGCAGGTCCACGGCTGCCTGCATCAGCAGACCTGGTTCCGGTTTGCGGCATTCGCACGATTTTCCGTCCGTCGCCGGCAAATGCGGGCAACAGTAGAACCCCGAAAGGATCAATCCGTTTTCAGCAAAAATATCCTCGAAATAACGGATCAATGCATCCAGTTCGGTCTTCGAAAACAAACCCATGGAAAGGCCCGGCTGGTTGGAAACAATTACCAGCCGGTAGCCATCAGCCTGCAAAGTCCGCAGCCCTTCAAAAACATCCGGCTCAAATACTACTTTGGACGGATCTACATTGTAAGGCTCGTCTTTGATCAGTGTGCCATCCTTATCCAAAAAAACGGCCCTATTGACGTGGAAGTGCATATGCTCTCGTTCTGTTGCGGTATTCGGCGTGCACCATGCCGCCTGCATTTCTCATCTGATGCATGTATAGCGCCGGCCTCGACTGCATGCGGTGACCGATCCGATGGTACAGCTGGTCGGCTTTTTCGGCGACATATGACCAGGTAAAATGCGCGTTGACACGTTTCAATGCATTTCGGCATAATGCTTTGTACCGGTCGGGGCATGCAATTCCTTCCCTGACGGCCCGCGCCAATGCCTGCGGGTCATGCGGCGGCACCAGAAAGCCCGTTTCACCATCTTTCACCGTGTATTTGATGCCGCCCACAGCCGAGCCGATGACCGGGGTCCCGCACGCCATCGCTTCGAGCGGTGTAATGCCGAAGGGCTCATACCAGGGCGTTGAAATAAAGAAGTCGGCCGCCTGATAGTATTGTTTGAGCTGCTGCCGGTTCCTGCGTCCGGTAAATTCGACCTGTGCAAGCACACCTTCGGCCTCGGCAATAGCACGCAGTCGCCTGAATTCTTGGTCTTTCTCAAAATCAGGCACCTCGTCCGACCCGCCTACGACGAGCAGTCGCAGCCTGGGTACATCTCGCAGGTAGGCCAGCGAACGGATCACATTGTCGATGCCCTTGCGCGGCACTACCCTGCCCAATTGCAGCAGCACCAGTTCATCCTTCGCCAGGCCCAGTTGTTTGCGCGCTGCCGCCTTCACCATCGGGTGGAACTCCTCGGCACTGAAACCGCAGGGAATGATGGTAATCCGCGATGGATCGGCACAATAATGCTCAATGAGGTCCTGCTTGTCCTGAGGACATTCGGCGATGATATAGTCGGAATCGTCCACGATCATCTGTTCAATGTCGAGGCGCTCTTCCGGAAATGCATCCCTTTCCTTCTGATGGATCCTGCGGATCTTGCCCAGGGCGTGAAATGTAATCACATAGGGAATTCCTAGCCGCTGCTTTACCCGCGACGCAACAAGGCCCGACATAAAGAAATTGGCATGTATCAGCTCATAGTCCATTTGAAACTGCCCGATAAAGCGGATCATGTTCCTGCCGAATTCGTCCATGAAACCGAGCAGCTGTTCTTTGGGAACCTCTGCCGCCGGACCGGCTTCTACATGGACCACGCGGATACCCGGCAGCCAGGAAACAATTTCAGGAAGATCCTCACTGTCCTTCCGGGTAAAAATGTCGATCAGGTATCCCAGCCTGGCGAGCGATTTACAAAGCTCGGCCACGTACACGTTTTGTCCGCCGCTATCGACTCCGCCCAATACAGCCAGCGGAGAGGCATGCTCACTGATAAATGCTATTTTTCTTTTCATGATGCGTGTATTGAATAGTTTGTCTGAAAGTGTTTTCCCAATCCGTCGCGAACCGGGCAATGCTGAATTTATCCGTGGCGACTTCGCGGGCCCGCTCACCGAGCTGCCTGGCCCAGGCGGGATCCGCAATGAGCGCATGCATGCCTTCGATGAGGCGGTCGATATGGGTATCGATCAATCCGGATTCGCGGTCTTTGATCACCGTTACATATTCGGTGGTGGCCAGCGCTACCACGGGCATGCCGGTCATCATGGCCTCGCACACCGCCAATCCGAAACTGGTGTAACGGATCGGGTTAAAGAAGAAGCGGTAATGACTGATAAACTCCGGCAACTGCGGATTGAGCACCTCTCCCAGCCCGCCCGATTCCAGGGTCCCCATGCCTACGAGATCCAGCGGAACGTGCTTACGGACTTCTTCGAAAACATCCCAGCCTGTTATTCGGCCGCGTTGCTCGATGTGATTGATCACCACAATACCCCTCGGGATATCGCCGCGGTAGGACACCGCCGGAATGCAGACACCATGCTCGATCACACGCACATGGCGTGAGCCCCCATTGTCCCACATAAGCTTGTTGAAATGGGTCACATGTACCATCGTAACGGCCGGATCGGTCATGACGTGGCGGCTGTTGGTAGGATGCTGCTCGGGCGTGTTGTGCTCTACGTATACGCGGGGGAGTTCTTTCTGCCATCCAGCCAGGATATCGTGCTGGTCGATCAGGTAATTCCGCTCCGATTGGAATAAAATGCAGTCGAACTCCATGTTGCGGACGTCCGTTGCATTCACTTCAATCACATTCGGACCGAAAGGGAATGTCTCGCCCCGGCCGTAGTAGCCCTCCGAGCGGGTGTCGTTGACGGGGATAAAAATGTCGTAATTTCCTTGTGAAAGGTAGTAAAGATAACTTCCGTGGATATGCCAGGTAAAAACTCTTAACCGGCCCCTGCTGGTCCCGTCCATGCTGCGTGATTTAGGTTGAAACAGGCGCCCCCCTGTCAAAAACAGTGCCATCCCCGAGAACCGCTTTCCTGTGTCTCAGGCTTTTGGGCGGGTCCTGGGACATAATGCGGAGAAGCGCTTCTAAACGCAACGTATAGCGCAGGTTACCCCCGATTGCAGCATGGAAGAATATCCACAGGTTGGGCTTAGCCCTGTTTTGGTTTTCAAAACTCCTCCCGGGCAAAAAAACAGCTTCCCTCCCGCGTATGTATATGCGTGTGTACAACGGAACGCGTGCGAGCCTTCGGCCGTCTCATTCGATGCTTTTTTAATTCCGGAGGGATGTGGGTACTGGCATGGTAGTTGTGCCGCGTCGCCTGCATTTTACAAACCGCACGTCTGGCCTATGTATATACTTGGAATCAATGCAGCGTTTCATGATACCGCTGCTGCGCTGGTAAAAGATGGTAAGATCATCGCTGCTGCCGAAGAGGAGCGTTTTACCCACATCAAACATGGCAAGCGCCCATTGCCGTTCTCCACCTGGGAACTGCCTTTCCACGCCATCGACTATTGCCTCAAAACCGCAGGCATTACCCTGGGTGATGTCGATCGCATTGCTTATTCATTCGATCCGGAGGGGGTTACCGAGGCTTCGGTGTATGAAAGTGTGCCTGATGAAGACGGTGATGTGCTGTCAGCACCGGATGTGTACCAGGGCTGGGACACGCTTTTCCTTAATTACATCCGTAAAGCGCCCGAACAACTCCGCGACGGCTATCCGCACCATTTACAGAAACGGTTGGCTGATGGCGGCGATCTGAGCGACAAATGGGAGTTTGTGAACCACCATATCGCACACGCGGCAAGCGCCTTTTTTCCTTCGCCATTCGATGAAGCAGCTGTGCTGACCCTCGACGGACG
The DNA here is from genome assembly GCF_946482605.1 of uncultured Dyadobacter sp. The sequence continues at coordinate 245,889 of NZ_CAMLSE010000009.1, forward strand.
CGGTGAGAAAGCGACTACGGGTTATTTTATTGGCAAAAACAATTCACTCGTCCAGATAGACTCGGTAGACATGCCGCATTCACTGGGGATGCTCTACGAAAAGGTCACGACCTACCTGGGGTTCCTGCATTCGTCCGACGAGTACAAGGTAATGGCATTGGCGTCCTACGGCCGGCTGGTTTATCTCGAAGACTTTCGCTCGGTAATCCATGTGCAGGATGACGGCCAGTACACGATCGACGATTTCGACCCTGCACAGTGGTGGGGCCCGGGACGCAAAAAGGACGATCCGTTCGAACAGCTTCATCACGATATTGCGCACTCTTTGCAAAAAGCATTGGAAGAAACGGTTTTGAAACTCGCCTACTGGCTGCACGAACAAACCGGCGCAGAAAACCTCTGTATGGCGGGAGGCGTCGCGCTGAATTGCGTCATGAATGCGGTCATCCGCGACCGGGGTCCATTCAAGAACGTGTGGGTGCAGCCCGCCGCCGGTGACGCCGGGACAGCGTTGGGTGCTGCCCAATGGCTGGATGTGCGCCTGCGTACCGGGGAAGAGGGAGCGCGGTACACCGCGCCGATGGAGCATGTTTACTGGGGGCCGGAATACACCGACCAGGAGATCGAGCAGTTTATGATCTGGGCCAAAATGCCGTACAAGCGGCTCACCAACGTCGCAAAGGAAACGGCCGAGATCCTGGCCCAGGACAAGATCATCGCGTGGTATCAGGGCAGAATGGAGTTCGGCCCGCGCTCGCTGGGTGCCCGCTCGATACTCGCCTCCCCGATCCACCCCGAAATGCAGGCCCGGCTCAACGATATCAAAGACAGGGAGGATTTCAGGCCGGTGGCGCCCGTTGTGCTCGAAGAGGATGCTGCCGAATGGTTCGAAGATGCGGACGTATCCCCGTTCATGCTTTTCGTGTATCCGGTGAGGGAGGATAAAGCGGACCGCATTCCCGCCGTGCGCCATACCGACGGCACGGCCCGCGTGCAGACGATCAACCGCGAACAGCATCCGCTATACTATGACCTGATCAGCGCATTCAAAGCGATTACCAACGTGCCGGTACTGGTGAACACCTCGTTCAACACTCGCGGCGAACCGATTGTATGCTCGCCCAGGGACGCTATCGAATGCTTCTGGACCTCCCCTTTCGACGCTTTGATCATCAACTCATTTATTCTCGAAAAGTAATGATTACAGCCAGCATCAGCATCGTCATACCGACATTCAGACGGCCCGGGCTTTTGCATAAATGCCTGGCCGCCCTATACCGGCAGCGCTATCCGGGATGTTTTTTTGAAGTGGTGGTCGTCTCCGATGGCCCCGACGCTCAAACCGGGGCGCTCGTGAAGGAATTTGCGCAGGAGCACCCTGATTTTTGTATCGCCTTTTACAGCCTGCCCAAGCAAAGAGGGCCGGCTGCGGTCCGTAACTACGGCTGGCACCGGACGTCCGGAGACCTGGTTATATTCACCGATGATGACTGTATCCCCGATCCCGGCTGGCTCTCCGCTTACTGGCGGGCTTACCGTTATCACGATCAGGAGTATATCGCGTTCACTGGCCGCGTAACGGTTCCCGTGCGTGAATGCCCCACGGACTACGAGAAAAACGTCGCCCACCTTTCCACAGCGGAATTCATTACTGCCAACTGCGCGTGCAGCCGGGCGGCGCTGGACCTCAACGGAGGCTTTGACGAGGCATTTCCCGCCGCCTGGCGCGAAGACTCCGACTTTCAGTTCGAGTTGCTGAAAAACCAGGTCCCGATTGCGCATGTCAGTGAGGCCGTGGTGTGTCACCCCGTCCGCGAGGCTCGCTGGGGAGTAAGTATTGCCGAGCAGCGAAAAAGTATGTTCAATGCATTGCTTTTCAAGAAACATCCCGACCTGTACCGGCGTCGGATCGCGCGGGGGCCGGTTTGGAATTATTATGTCATTATACTAGCGAATGTCACGGCGGCCATCGGGTTCGCGCTCGATGCACCCGCTATCGGAGTGACGGCCCTGCTGATATGGCTATGCTCGCTGCTGTTCTTTGTGGTCAAACGCCTCAAGGGCACCGATCCATCGTTTGAGCACCGGCTGGAAATGCTGGTTACTTCATTTGTGATTCCATACCTGTCTGTTTACTGGACCATTCGCGGGGCACTGCGATACAAAGTATTCTTCTTATGATATTTCCAACCGACTCCACGCGCCGCATTGCCGTTTTCAGGGCACTCCAACTGGGCGACATGCTATGTTCCGTGCCGGCGCTGCGCGCATTGCGGAATGCTTACCCCAAGGCTGAAATTACGCTGCTCGGACTTCCGTGGGCCAGTTCGTTCTGCGAGCGGTTCAGCGGGTATGTCAACGAATTCATCCATTTTCCCGGTTATGAAGGATTACCCGAGCAAGTGGTTGATCCGGGTAAATGGCAACAGTTCGAACGCACGATGCGCCGGAAGCCGTTCGACCTGATTCTTCAGATGCAGGGCAACGGCAGCATTGTCAACGAAATGCTGGAAAATTTCCTGGCCGGACCCGTTGCGGGATTTCACAGCGAAGGCAACTACCGGGACCCTGCACGCTTCCTCGAATACCCGACCGGCATTTCCGAAATAGAACGGCATCTGCGCCTCATGACGCACCTGGGCATTCCCTCGGTGGGTACCCATCTCGAATATCCGGTAACCCATGCCGAAGCAAACCAGTTTCACGCGAGAAACCCAATGCTGGAAGAGGGACATTATGTATGTGTGCACCCGGGTTCGCGCGGCACCTGGCGCCAGTGGCCGCCCTCGCATTTTGCATGCCTGGCCGACCAATGCGCGGGAATGGGCTACCAGGTGGTGGTCACAGGAACAGCCGCCGAGTCACCTGTTACCCGGCAGGTCATCGACAGCATGGACTACCCGGCCATTGACCTTACCGGCCGCACGGGCGCAGGCGAGATCGGGCAGCTGATACGGGAGTCGGCATTGCTCATCAGCAACTGCACCGGCGTATCACACATCGCGGCGGCCACCGGCACGCCCAGCATTGTCATCAGCATGGACGGAGAGCCTGAACGCTGGGGCCCATTGAACCAGACCCTGCACAAAACCATCGACTGGAACGCCCGCCAGGATTTCGACTTTGTGCTGGCCTCCATGCAATTGTTGCTGGAAGAGCGGAGTGTATATGCGGGTTAATCGCTCCGCTTGCCCACACAGCGCCGGGCAGCCGGTCGCTATCTGCCGGGCACGGTTTTTACTGATACCGCGCCTTTCATCCAAATATCAGACACAATGGAAAATAATGGAAAGTATGCCCTGATCACCGGGGCTACCAGCGGAATAGGACTTGAACTTGCCAAACTTTTTGCCAAAGACGGCTATAACCTCGTGATTACCGCCAGGGATATTGCGGAGCTGGACGAAACCAGTTCCATGCTGCGCTCCTCCGGTGTGGAAGTATTGGCTATCCCGAAAGACCTCTTCGATCGCGAGCAGGCATTCGGTTTGTATGCCGATATCAAGCAGCGTGGCATTGAAATCGACGTCCTGGTCAACAATGCAGGTCAGGGAGTTTACGGTAAATTCGACAAAACCGACATTGACCGGGAGCTCATGATCATCGACCTTAACATAGCCTCGCTCGTTATTCTGACCAAATGCTTCCTCACCGATATGACCGCGAGGAATTCGGGCAGGATCCTGAACCTTGCGTCCATTGCCAGCAAGCTCCCGGGCCCATGGCAGGCAGTATACCACGGAACGAAGGCGTTTGTTCTCTCTTTTACGGAAGCTGTGCGTGAGGAAGTGAAGGACACGAACATTACCCTCACAGCCCTGATGCCAGGTGTAACAGATACCGATTTTTTCAACAAAGCCGATATGCAGGATAGCAAAGCCGTTCAGGACGAGGATAGTATGGCCGACCCGGCGGACGTGGCACGGGATGGCTACGCAGCGCTCATGGAGGGAAAAGACAAGGTGGTGTCGGGGTTTAAAAACAAGGTACAGATCGCGATGAGCAATCTCACACCCGACAGCGTGGTCGCGCATCAGATGAATGAACAGCAAAAGCCGGTGGGGGAACAGTAACCGTACCAGATTATGTCATAAGCAAAAAAACCGGCTGCGGAATCCGCAGCCGGTTTTTAACTATATCAACCCATTATGCGGGAATCTTTCTGGGTTTTTCCCGCTCCCAAAAACGGTGCTGTGCAAGGGTCATAACGAAACGGTCGGCCAGCTGCGAGGACTTATCACCGAAAACAATGCCGTCCAGCAGCACCGACTGATCGGTACATTCGGCCGGTACCTTCCTGGCGAAGTAGGTAGACTCGATCACCTGTAATGCGCCCGTATCCGCGGCTATGGCTTTACAATGCTTGAATGCTTCATTCAGAAAATGAACGGCATCGGCATCTGCTTCCAGCGTCGCGACGCTGTTGGTGCCGCCCGGCACGTAAACGCCGTCGTACAAGACGGACGCCGCGGTGAGCAAACTGTGATTGACCGCGATCTGCTCGTCGGCCTCCGAAAGGATAAAGTTCTGCCGCGGTGCGATCACTTCCACCACCGCGCCGGCCTTTTCCAGGGCGGTCTTTACAGTGTTCAAAGATTTACCATCGACTCCATCGGCTGCCAGAAACGCGATTTTTCTGGTTTTGATACTGTCTTTCGGGCTTGTGGCCATACTCAGTGCGGGCGATGTCGCCACTACCGGCTCCTTTACTACCGGGTCATAATCGGCCGGATCCGCATCGGCGGGAATGCTCCGGTTCATAGGCAGCTCCGGATCCTCCGGAACCGAAAGGCGCAATGCAAATGCGACCTCCGCCGCCAGTCCTTTATCAACCATCGACAATATGCCCAGCATCCGCTGCCGCACGGCATTCGATTGCACTTTACCCAGCTCGAAACTGAATGCATCGATCATATGATTCTTCTCCGGATCCGACTGGCTGTTGAAAAATAGTTTAGCCTGGCTGAAATGATCCAGAAAGCTCTTGCTGCGGGCCCGCACCTTCCGTGCATCGATCCGTTCGGGATAGGAAGTGAATCCTCCTTCCGATGCTTTGGACTGAAGAGGGAAGTTATCACCAATGCTGTTGGGCCCGTAACTGACCTTGCCCCGGTTGATCGTCTGCCGCATATAGCCGTCCCGCTGGTTGTTGTGAACCGGCACAATGGGGCGGTTGATCGGGATCTCCTGAAAATTGGGGCCGCCCAGGCGGATCAGCTGCGTATCGGTATAAGAGAAAAGTCGTCCCTGCAACAGCGGGTCATTCGTAAAGTCAATGCCCGGCACCACATGCCCTATATGAAATGCGGACTGCTCGGTTTCCGCGAAGAAGTTTTCCGGGTTGCGGTTCAGCGTGAGCTTGCCCACCCGGCGTACCGGTACAAGCTCCTCGGGAATAATTTTGGTCGGATCCAGCAGATCGAAATCGAATTTGAATTCATCTTCTTCCGGCACGATCTGAAGGCCTAGTTCCCATTCAGGGAAATTTCCGCTTTCGATCGCATCCCAAAGATCGCGACGGTGAAAGTCGGGGTCTTTGCCTGAGATGTTCTGAGCCTCGTCCCAAGCCACCGAATGCACCCCGAGCAGGGGTTTCCAGTGAAATTTCACGAAGCTGCTCACGCCTTCCGCATTCACCAGCCGGAATGTATGCACGCCAAAGCCCTCCATCATCCGGTAGCTGCGCGGAATGGCGCGGTCACTCATCAGCCACATGATCATATGCGTCGATTCGGGCATGACCGAAATAAAATCCCAGAAGGTGTCGTGCGCGGAAGCGGCCTGCGGGATTTCATTATCCGGTTCCGGTTTCACGGCATGCACCAGGTCCGGGAATTTCATGGCATCCTGAATAAAAAATACCGGCATATTGTTCCCTACCAAGTCAAAATTCCCTTCCTGTGTATAAAACTTGACAGCAAACCCCCGGACATCGCGCGCGAGGTCGGTCGATCCGCGGGAGCCCGCTACGGTGGAAAAGCGTACGAAAACAGGCGTTTCGATCGCTGTATCATTGAGAAAACCGGCCTTTGTAAACTCCGCCAGCGGCTCGTAGAGTTTGAATACGCCATGAGCGCCGGATCCGCGTGCGTGTACGACGCGCTCAGGAATTCGTTCATGGTCAAAATGCGTGATTTTCTCGCGCAGGATAAAATCTTCCAGCAGGGAAGCGCCCCGGTCGCCGGCTTTCAGGGAATTTTGGTCGTCGTTGACCTTAACACCGGTGTTGGTGTTCATCAGTTCGCCCGACGAGTCTTCCATGAATGGTTCAAGACTTCTGATCTTATCGTTTTCCGGCTGGTCGACCGCCGGATCTTGTTGTGCTTTCCTTTTCGCCATAGTGTTGATGCTTAAATGGTTACGCTTCCTGTGATGCCTGGGTAGTCAGCTCGGCTGATGCGATCTCAGCCAGGAGCTGATCGCTCTGCTGTTCTTCATCGAGCGTCTGCCTGAAAATCTGCACGGCGTCTGTCTGCCCCAATGCTTCTCCAAGCAGAATAAGCCCGGTGTACGAGGCGATCTCGTAATGCTCGACCTTCTGGGAAGCAAGCACAATTCCGACATCACGGGTTGCTGTGCCTGCATTCGTACTTTCGATAACGCCTTCCCCTTCTTTGGTAAGACCTTCCATCGCATCGCATTTCTTGGCGATCGCCTTTTCGCCGAGCAGTTCGAATACCTGTTCTAGGCGGCTGACATGCTCCTTCGTCTGAACGAGGTGCGTTTCAATTGCTTCCGCAAGCTTTGGCGAACCGGCCGCCTGGATCATTTTCGGCAGCACTTTCACGAGGTGGTTTTCTGCCCAATAAATGTCACGCACGCAATCCAGGAACAGCTCCTGTAACGCAGGGCCGTTGACGGAGGTCTTGCCTGTTTTAAATTTTGGTTCTGAGTTTGTTTCTGGTTTCATAAAACAATGTTTGAAAAAGTATGTGCGCTAAAAGCAATTCCCGTTCCAGCCGGACAACGCGGTTTTTTCCATGCATCGACATCCGGAATATGCGGATGTGTAGAAATTCGTTTACATTTTACTGGCCGCCATTATTAGCGCGTATCTTCTGCTTCCGCTTCATCTCCTGGTTCCGGTAATTGCCCGTCTTGCCGGTATGGTTCTTCATGTTTTTCGGTGCCGAGCCGCTTCCGGATTTTACCGTCGTATCCGTCTCCGTCAGGTTCTTCCTGCGTTGTTCGGTCGCTTCCGCACTGTTCAATATTGACTTCGAATCATTACCCGAATAGCGCCCGGCATCGTTGGCGTTCTCGTGCGAAGCCCCGCCAGGTCTCGTGCTGCCGTCATTTTCGAGGCTTTTCCGTGCCTGCTGGGCGGTCCCGTCGGTATTGTCGGGTTTGCCGACCTTTCCGCTTTCTTCATTCCGGTCGCCTGGGTGAGGGCTTTCAGCTGGTTTGGCCTGTGTGGCCGGTCGCTTTTTGGGCTCCGAACCGGTTGTACTTTGGGAATAGGATGTCGCTGCGACGGATGAGAGCGCAGCAATGGCAAGGATCATGAACGTTTTCATAAGTGTTGGTTTTTAAGTTGATGAATTAAAATTTTCCGGCCCCTGAGGTCAGGAAACCGATGCTGGTATGTTCTTTGCTTTTGAGCGTAGTGACACTTTCACAACATGAATCGATATGGAACAAATGGAAATCTACCTGGTTGACGACTCTGCCGATCACCGCCTGCTGGTTAGGACCATCTTCAAACAATTTCTTCCTGATTATCACTTGCGGTCGTTTCAAGGCGGAATGGAACTTTACCAGTTCCTGGTACTGCAGTCATCTTCCGAATACCGCGGCAGGAGGCCCGCACTAATCATCATGGACCTCAAAATGCCTGCTATCAATGGTGTCGAACTGCTGAAACTGATCCGCAAAACGCCGGACAATGCCGTCACGCGGTGGAGCACGATCCCGGTCGTTATTCTTACACACAGCGATGCGGTGGAAGACATTCAGAGCTGCTATGAAGCAGGCGCCAGCTCCTTCATCAAAAAGCCGCTCGAATTCGAAGCATTGCGGGATTTGCTGCAAACGATCTGCCATTACTGGGTAGACCACAACCGGCTTACCGTGGTGGCCAACCCCGTTCAGGCAACGGAAGAGTAACTTTTCAGCTTGCTGGCCGGGTGGGTACCGAGCTCCCTGGCCAGCGAATTTTCCAGGCCGGCCAGTTTCTCAATGTGTTCATCGCAAGCACGCGCCGCCTCGCTGTCTTTGTCGAGCTTGGACAGCAATGCCTTGTATTCTCCAAGCAGCATCTCCTGCTGCTCACTTATCTTCAGTAGCAACTCATATTCACCGATCGAATCTAAAAGGGAATCGTCCGTTCTGGTGATACTGGCCAGCTCACCGTCGTCCAGGTTGTTCTTGACTGATTCGTACATTGAATCGACGTCTTTCTTAAACAGCAGGGACATCATATACCCTGTACTGCATATTTTCCTGAGCGTCGACGACGTGTTGAGCCCCATTGCCGAGCGGAACAATGCTTCCTGTTTTTTGTACATCCGCCAGATCCTGGCAATACATTGCGTTACGTTTTTTACCTCATTCATATCGTTGATCTTTATGCACTGACATGTTTCCTGTTGTGGAAAAATTCCTACGGGCTCCGGCAATCAGTTGCACGGGTGGCCGCGCTGGCAGAATGCCGTTTCTTTGCCTCCCCAGGAAGCCACGGCAACAGGTGGTGGTCAACAATAATCTACCGATCAGGAAAAACATGGTGGTCAACTAAAATTTCGGATATCAGGTCAGGCGAAGCTTTGCAGGCCGCCGTAGCGAATCATTTTTCTGCCGTTGTACTATAAAAACCATTCCAGGTGAAGCTGCACCCCTTCCAAAAGTGACCCTTCGAACCGGGGCTTTACAGTAGTATCAGGTAGACCGCCTGCCTGCGACAAGGCGGCCCGCCTGACCTCCCGGCTATGAGCTGGACGAGTTTAATTATCATGCTTTTTCCTGGTCGAATCGGCATTGAGGTTCGACTGATTGGATGGATAACCGAGCGAATCGTCCTGATTGTCCGCCCCTACCCCGATGTCCTTCCGGCTCTCGGCACCGCTGCTGTCGTTGGGAGTGGTTTGCGACTCGCTCCCCGACCCGCTGCTGGTTTTTTCACGGTTGTTGATCGTATCGCAGCCTGCCAGCAAAGCAACGGACAGGGCAGCGACGGCAAAACTTACTTTCAATTGTTTCATAACATCAATGATTGATCCGGCCGCGCGCCCTGCAAAAATGATACCTGCGCAGGCGTAACACAAGCCTACGGGTCGGCGCAAGGGGCGATCGGGAGCTGCCAGAGGGCGCGGATCCCCCGGAATTAGGGCAAGCTCTCATGCCATGGCATAGGTTTTTATCAATCGTGGGACTCTCCATGGCCGGCTAACTGGTTATCGCGGACCCGGTTGACCGCGGTTCGCCTTGCAACGGCCAGCAAATACTACCATGCTGTATTGCGCGGAAAGAGGCTTTTCCAGTACTTTACACCCGGCCTGGAAGCAGATCAGCACCTAAAACCAAACGAATGGAAAAGCAAAACATCATTGTCATGGGTGCCTCTGCCGGCGGATTTGACGCGATCAAGCAACTTATCGCGGATCTGCCGCCGGATCTCGATGCCGCGATCTTCGTCACCTGGCACATGGCACCCACCCTCGAAGGAGTGCTTCCGAGGGTGTTGAACCAGGTCAATTCAATTCCGGCTGCCCACGCCCGGGATGGCGAGCCTATCGTTATGAACCGCATTTACGTCGCTCCGCCCGACCACCATTTGCTGCTGGAACGTGGACACGTGCGCGTAACGCGCGGCCCGAAGGAAAACCGCTTCCGTCCGGCAGTGGACCCGCTTTTCCGGTCGGCGGCTTATGCGTATCGGAACCGGGTGATAGGCGTCGTATTGTCCGGTGCGCTGGATGACGGGACGGCTGGTTTATGGACCATCAAATACCGTGGCGGCATGGCAATCGCACAGCATCCCCGTGACGCCGAAGTGGGTTCGATGCCGGAGAGTGCCATCCGTGAGGTGGCAGTCGATCATATTGTTCCATTGGCAGAAATGGGCTCGTTACTAACCCAGCTGGTCGGTAAACCTGCCGGTAAAAAAATAGGGGCAACCATGCAGGAAGATCAAAAAACAAAAGCAGAGATCCGGATTGCGGCCGGGGACGATACGGTGGGCATCAACATTATCGAGTATGGGCAATTTAGCCCCTATTCCTGCCCGGAATGCCACGGCGTGCTTACCTTGCTCAAAGATGGAAACATCAGCCGGTTCCGCTGTCATACCGGTCATGCTTATTCCGCCGAAGGGCTTTTGACCGCTATTACTGAAAAAATCGAAGATAGTCTTTATAATGCCGTTCGCGGAGTAGATGAAAGCATGATGCTTCTTAACCATATGGGCGACCATTTCGCCGAAGCAAACCATACCGGGCTCGCAGCTCAGTACTTTCAGCACGCCCAGAGAGCCAGCCAGCGATTGGAACTCGTCCGGCAGGCCTTGCTCCTGCGAGCGCAATGGCCCCTGGGAGAACTTATCCAATCGCATAAAAACGGGCATTGACAGCCGGTGAATATGAACTACCGGTACCCTGCAATAAATTGACCCAACTTATAACCTGAAAGCAAGCGAGTTCGTGAGCAAGCAACAGTCAAAGAAAAAAAATGAAATGCCGGATAGTAGCCATGGAACTGAGCAGACCCTGATAGTCGGAATCGGGGCCTCTGCCGGAGGCGTGGAAGCATTGGTCGAGTTTTTCGAAAACGTGCCCGCGGCTTCTGGTCTGGCGTACGTCGTCATTCTGCATTTATCACCGGACTACGATAGCCGTTTAACCGAAATCCTCAGGCAAGTAGCCATGATACCTGTGAGCCAGGTCACCGAAAATGCCCGGATACAGGCAGACCACATATTTGTCGTGCCACCCAACCAGCATTTGCAAATGCAGGACGGCCACATCACGGTATCGCCCAACCTGCGTCAGGAGGAACGAAGAGCGCCGGTGGATATTTTCTTCCGCTCCCTGGCCGAGTCCCATGGTCCGAGAGCCATTGGGGTGATCTTATCGGGCACAGGTGCCAACGGATCCATGGGCCTTAAGCGGATCAAAGAGAATGGCGGATCCATTTTCGTGCAAAATCCGCGTGAGGCCGCATTCAGTGAAATGCCGCGCCACGCCATTGCGACAAACCTCGTCGATGATATTATGCCTGTGGCCCAGATCCCGGCCAAGCTCATTTCTTATCGTGACCGCCGCGGAACGGTTTCGATCCGGGCAGAGGCCGGGCTGCGTCCCGAAGATCAGCAGCAGGCATTGCGGGAAATATTCACGCACCTGCGCCTGCGTACGGGGCATGACTTTTCCAATTACAAAAGACCTACCCTGATGCGCCGCTTTGAAAGACGCATCAACGTTCGCAACCTCCCCGATCTTCCGGCCTACGCCGCTTTTTTACGCGAGAACCCCGAGGAAGCCCAGGCCTTGCTCAAAGATTTGCTGATTTCGGTCACTAATTTTTTCCGCGACGACAAGTCTTTTCTCGCTATCGAGAAGGACATTCTTCCGCTGCTCCTCCGCGAGCAGGGAAGAGACGGTGTCGTTCGCATTTGGGTGGCAGGCTGCGCCACAGGTGAAGAGGCCTACTCCCTGGCCATGCTCATGGCCGAAATGACAATGGACGTTATCGATGCGCCCAAGGTGCAGATCTTCGCCACCGATCTCGACGAGGCAGCTATCGCCGTCGCGCGGGAAGGCCGCTACACGCTGAACGATGCCGCCGACATACCGCCAGAAAGGTTACGCCGCTTCCTGGTGGCGGATGGGGAAGATTTCAAGGTCCGTCAGGAGATCCGGGAGATGGTCCTTTTCGCGCACCATAATATGCTGAAAGACCCTCCTTTCTCGCGGCTGGACCTGATCACCTGCCGCAACGTACTGATATACTTTAACAATGCGGCCCAGGAGCGGGTCATGGAAACCTTCCACTTCGCCTTAAAGCCTGGTGGCTACCTTTTCCTTGGCCTCTCGGAGACTGCTGATGTGGCGGGCGATTTATTTGCCAATGTCAGCCGCGAACACCATATTTATCAAAGACGTCCGGTTTCGATCTCATACCCCGTACCGGAAAGTACTTTCCTGGCACCAACTGGCCGGAAGGCGGGCCCGGAGGCCCCTTTACCTAATGATAACAGGTCTTTACAAAGCAGGCTGAACTTCGGCGACCTGCATCAGCAACTCCTGGAACAGTATGCACCTCCGTCGATCATCGTCAATGAAGAATATGACATTCTCCACCTGTCCGAACGCGCCGGCATTTATCTCCACATCGCGGGCGGAGAGCCGTCCAAAAACCTGCTCAAACTAATACGACCAGAGCTGCGCCTGGAACTGCGGACGGCCTTCTACCAGGCTGTTCAGCAAAAGGCCAATGTGGAAGCGCCTAACCTTCGGGTGAGGCTCGACGACAGGACACAGGTCCTCACATTGCACGTCAGGCCGGTACTAGACGACGACAGCACGGCCAGGGGCAATCCGGGAAGAGGCTTTTACTGGTGATCTTTGAACCCACCGGACAACAAACCGGACCTACCACCAGCATCCTCGCCTCCGAGGAGCCGATGGCCCGCCAGCTGGAAGAGGAACTGGTGCGTATAAAGTCGCAGCTGCGCACATCCAATGAGCAGCACGAAACACAGGCCGAAGAGCTGAAAGCATCCAATGAAGAGCTTCAGGCCATGAACGAGGAGCTCCGTTCGGCCGCAGAAGAGCTGGAAACGAGTAAGGAGGAAACTACAATCGATCAACGAAGAGCTCACGACCGTCAACCAGGAACTGAAAGTTAAGCTGGAAGAGATCTCGATCACCCGGAGTAATCTGCAGAACCTCATTAACGCGACCGACCTCGCTACCCTCTTTCTGGACCGCAGCCTGCGGGTCATCCTGTTCACCCCGGCAGCGCGGACTATCTTTAACCTCATCCAATCGGACAGTGGCCGGCCGCTGACCGACATTACGCACCGCCTCAGCGAGGACGATTTGCTCCGGGATGCGGAAGGGGTACTCGAGACACTTCTGCCGGTTGAAAGGGAGATACAAACCGTTGATGGACAACTGTTCCTGATGCGGGTATTGCCATACCGTACGTCCGAGGACCGCATCAACGGAGTTGTGCTCACGTTTGTCGATATTTCCCGGCGCAAGGCAGCGGAGGAGGCCGTCCGCCAATCCGAAGAGCGCATGCGGCTTGTGTTTGAAAGCGCCAAAGACTATGCGATTCTCACGCTCGACCTGCAAGGGCTTGTGCTGAGCTGGAGTCCGGGAGCGCAAATGATGATGGGATACTCCGAAGCTGACATTCTTGGCCGGCCCGGCGATATCATCTTTACACCCGAAGACAGGCAAGAAGGCGTCCCTGAACGTGAAATGCAAACTACATTGACCCAGGGAAACGCCATCAACGAGCGCTGGCATCTGCGCAAGGATGGAACGCGTTTCTGGGGCTCCGGCTCGGTATCGCCTCTGAAAGATGGACAAGGCAAGCCACTGGGCTTCGTCAAGATCATGCGTGACCTGACCGAGCGGCGTGCCGCCGACGAAGCCCGGTCCTTTCTGGCTGCCATCGTAGAGTCTTCCCAGGACGCGGTCATGACTGTCAATTTTGAAGGCATTATCACGAGTTGGAACAAGGCTGCGCAAGATCTTTACGGATATCCGCCTTCACAGGCGATCGGTCATCCGCTCACGATGCTGACCTTGCCCGCAGACCTTGATCAGCTCTTAAAGGATACCGAGAAGATCAAAATTTCCGAAAAGGTTGAAATTTTTGACACAATCCGGGTAAACAAGGATGGGAGGGAAATGCACCTGGAACTGGTGATGTCGCCCGTCAGAAACGCTTCCGGCCAGGTCATCGGCGTCTCGACCATCGCCCGCGATATCACCCTACGCAAGCAGGCGGAGCAGGCTCAGGCCCTCAAAAACTTCACACTACAGCAACAAACGGAGTCGCTCGCCCGCACCGGCAGCTGGGAGTATGACCGGGCTTCTGCCGAATTTATCTGGTCGGAAGGTATGTACCACTTATTTGGCCTGCCCGTGGGCGCACAGGTCCACCCCGGCATTTACCTTGATTTTACCTTACAATCCGATAAAGCCATTGCCCAAAACCTGACGGACTGGCTCAAAAATGGTACGGATCCGGTCGAGCATGTCCTCCGCATCCAGGTCCGAAATACCACCAAATATCTCAAAATCAAAGGAGTTGCATTAACGGATGAAAACGGATCGCCCGTCAGGATGCTCGGTATCGACTGGGACATTACCGACCAGGTGCTGGCTCAGGAGCAGATCAGGCAAAGTGAAGCACAGCTCAGGACGCTGGTGGAAAACACGCCCGATGTGATTGCACGTTGGGATGCGGACCTCCGTCTGCTTTTTGCCAACAGTGCATTTATCGAAAAGTCCGGGCAACCGCTCGAAAACCTGATCGGTGAGACGAACGTTCAGATAGGATATCCGGAGGAGATTGAGGGCCCGTACATGGACAAGCTCCGCCAAACCTTTGAAACCGGCCATCCCCAGGAACATTATCACTCGCTCGTGACACCGAAAGGGCAATTCGACTATTATGCACGGATGGTCCCCGAACGAGGACCCGACGGTTCGGTACAAAGTGTGCTGGCCATCGCACGCGACATTACGGAGCTGCAAAGGGCCCAACAGCAGACCCGGGAAATGGCCGAAAACCTGCAAGCTGTTCTGGATGCCTCACCCGCCTGCATTGGCCTCCTGAAGGCTGTCTGGTCCGAAGACGACAGCAATGCCCCCACCGGGTTTGAGCTGGTAGTTGGAAATCAAAAGCTCGCCGAGTTCTTTGGTCAACCGCTGCATGAGCTGCTCGGAAAACCGACCGGCCATTTCCAGGCGATGTTCTGGGGCTCTCAAACGCTTGATTTTCTGATGCAGGTCTACCACAGCAACAACCCCCGGTACGACGAGAAACACCTGACGGTCGACGGCCAGGACCGCTGGCTTGCCGTGGCGGTCAGCAGGCAGGACGATGGCGTGGTGATGACCGGGCTCGACATTACCGCATTGAAACAAGCCCAGACACAGCAGCAATTCTGGCTTAGCGAACTGGAAAATGCCAGCCAAAGCGCCCAGGCAGTTGCTCAGCTCCGTGATGCTTTGAAAGAGCGGGGCGAACTGCTCCGGTCTGCCTCCCACGACCTCCGCGGGCAGGTGGGCGTGATCGCTTCGGCTGCCCAGCTCCTGGGCATATCCGGCAGTGAGGCGGATAATACCGTCCTGATCCAGATGATCCAGCGCAATACCCAGCAGATGACCCATCTCATGACCAGCCTGCTGGATTTTGCCCGGCTCGAAGCTGCACAGGAGGTGATTCACACGAGCCGCTTCAACGTGGCAGGACTTTTGCAGGAACTTTTACACAATACCCAGCCTTATGCCAAAGAGCGTCAATTGTGGCTCAAAGCCGAAGGCCCGACAGACATCGAGGTGGAAAGCGACCCGATACAAATCCGCCGGATCGCACAAAACCTGCTGCTCAATGCATTGAAATACACCGACACAGGCGGCGTAACGATCACCTGGGAGCGGCTGCAAGACAATCCCGGCTGGCTTTTTACAGTCGCAGATACCGGGCCAGGTATGCCTGGGTGGCTCGTCGCCCGGCTACGCGG
Source organism: uncultured Dyadobacter sp. (assembly GCF_946482605.1). The sequence continues at coordinate 261,592 of NZ_CAMLSE010000009.1, forward strand.
AGAACCGGACGAATTGGTGGATGACGAAATTGTGATTGCAACGGGCCGCTCCGGAGGCGAGGGCATTGGACTCGCCATCGTCGCCCGCCTCTGCGCATTGCTCGGCGCCCGGCTGGAAGTGGATAGCAGGGATGGGGAGGGTACTTGGTTTAGGATTGGGTTTGTTGGGTAATTTAGAATGTTGAATGACTGAATGAGTGAATGAGCCGCAGTGGAACTGGGAATGAGCCGCAGTGGAACTGGGAATGACCGAATGAGTGAATGAGTGAATGAATGAATGAATGAGCTGTGGTGAATTGGGCGTGATATTAGTACGAAATCTATGAGAGACCCGCATTTGATTTACATTGTGGACGATGACGGTGATTACCGTTTTCTGGTCCAGCAAGTTTTTAAAATGTTCCTGCCGCAGCATCAGTTGCGGTGTTTTGCCGATGGTGCCGCGCTGGTTGAAAATATGTGCCTGATCGCAAACCAGAACACTCCTAAACCGCATGTGATTTTATTGGACATCGATATGCCTGTACTTAATGGGTTCGAAACACTTTCGAGGTTACGGGAGGATATCTACTGGAAATCGGTCCCGGTTTTGATGAGTACCAATCGCGACCAGGCCGAATTCCGGCAGGAGAGCATCCGGCTTGGGGCAAGCGGCTTTTCTTTGAAACCAATGAGCCTGCCTGAAATCAAAGCGCTGATGACCGACATTTGTAATTACGAGGGCAACTTCGCCGCATTTTCCAGCCAACCCTAGGCGGGCTTCCCGCAAAATCCGGCAGCAAAAAAGGAGCGCTCCATGTGTGAACGCTCCTTTTCCCAACTACGCTATCAACTACCGGATGGAATCCTGCATCATTTCGGCCATTTCCAGGTGATGCTGCAGAGTAGGCAGCTTGCCGGAGGCCCATGTTTTTAGTTCATTGTCATCGCCTCCGTTAGCTTCCGATTGGAACAAACTGACCGTCTCCTGATGTGATGAGACCATCATCGTGGTATACATCCTATTGAATACCGCGCCACTTGCAGCCGAAAGACTGTCGAGTTTTTGCTGCTTCGCGGTACTCAAAGTTGCCGGTATAGCCACTTCCCGCCGGTCTGCGAGTGTTTTCAATTCGTCATTGGCCTTGCTATGGTCCGTTATCATCGACTGTCCAAACGATTTCACGCTCATAGAATCGGTGTGAACCATGTGGTTCATCGAATCGCCCTTTGCCACTGCCAGTTCACCGGCCTTCACTTCAAACATGCCGCCATCGGCTGCATTCAGCATAAAGGTTCTGTCCTTGTCGGTTACCATGTTGGATGCACCGTCGCCGTCGTCGTCGTCGCTACATGAGGCTGCTACGAACATCATCGCAGCGAGCAGTATCATTGAATTTAACTTTTTCATGATTCTTGGTTGGTTTAAATAAATTGGAAATCATTTTCGTCTCAGCAGCGCGACGATCAGCGTCACGACTGCAATAGTGCATACCGCTTTCTTGGCAAAGCCTGCGGCATTGTGTTTTAATTCCGCCCGGCCACCGAGTTCGGAAAAGATATCGGGCACATGCCCCGACTTGAAATCGTCGGCCACTCCTTCAAACATATGAACACGGTCTGCAATGAGCAGCGCGATCCAATGCAGTACGTGGGACTCGCTGTACCTGAATGCGAACCGGCGGATCTTCCCGCTCACACCCGACGGTGGAACAGGCGTCCCGAAGACTGCCGACACGCTTGGTCGCTCATTGGAATGCAGGATCTCGACGGTAACGGGCTGCTGAGCGGGTCTTTCCCAAACCATGCCCTTGTTGTCGTTTTCGGTGCGCTGCTTCATCGGATAGGCGGGCACGTCGATGGGGTTTTGGTCAATTCCCCATCCATTGATATGGCTGTAATCTTCTTTTGTCTTTTTCATAATCATTTCATTTTCTGGCTGATGGCGGGATCAGGATGGTTTTGATACAATTGTCTAGTTTGGCGGAAAAAATATGGTAGGCGTCGGACACTTCTTCGAGGGGAACACGGTGGGTGACGATCGCTTTCGGATCAATGCGCCCCGCCTGCGCATGCTCGATCAGCCGCGGCAGAAGCCGTTTCACCGACGCCTGGTTGGCCCGGATCGTGATCCCTTTGTTGACCACATTGCCGATGGGGATAATATTTCCCGTCGGCCCGTACACGCCCACAATGGAAACCACTCCCCCCTTTTTCACCGCATTGATCGCCCAGTGCAGCGCCGTTGCCGCCCCTGCCTGTAACATCAGTTTCCGGCCGGTGATGGTGTGAAACGCGCTCCCCGCCGCCTCGCATCCGACCGCGTCAATGCACACGTCGGCGCCGATCCAGTCGGTTGTTTTTTTGATAAAAAGCACTGGATCTTCGAGCGACCTGAAATTGTAGGCTTCGCATTGTGCATACTGTTTGACGAAATCCAGGCGGTATTCGATGTGGTCGATCACGATCACGCGGCCCGCGCCAAAAAGCCAGGCACATTTGGCGGCCATAATCCCGATCGGTCCCGCCCCGAAAACCACCACGGTGTCTCCCGGCTTGATGCCGGCCATTTCGGCCGCCTGGTAGCCTGTGGGAACCACGTCGGTCAGTAGCACCGCATCGTCGTGGTCCATATCTTCCGGGATGACCATCGGGCCCACGTCCGCGTAGGGAACGCGCACGTACTCGGCCTGTCCGCCGTTGTAGCCGCCAGCCGTGTGGGAATAGCCGAAGATACCGCCCACCGCAGTCGCCTCGGGGTTGGACTCGTGGCAGTTTCCGTATAGCTGCTGCTCGCAGAAGACGCACTTGCCGCAGGAGATGTTGAAAGGGACCAGTACGTTGTCGCCAACTTTCAGATTGCGCACCTCCGCACCCACTTCTTCCACCACGCCGATAAATTCATGGCCAAACGTGGTCCCAATACGCGTATCCGGCACCAGGCCGTGATAGAGGTGCAGGTCGGACCCGCATATGCAGGAGCGGGTAACCCTCACGATCGCATCGCCCGAATGCTCGATCTGCGGCATGGGTCTGTTGCGATCCGCGCGGACCCGGTATGGGCCGCGGTAATTCATTGCTAGCATAGTAGTCGGTTTTAGGTTTTGATGAAAAGGAAATTGGTGGCGGCACTCAATAAAAATCATGCCTGGCACATATTTTTTCAGAGCCGGCTTCAAATGAAAAATCCTTGATTGACTCATTACGAAACCCATTCATTTCATGAAACCAGTCAGTAACACTATCCTGGCAGCCGTGGCGGCCACATCCGCCATGACGTTGTTCAGCTACATCGCTTCAAATCGTGAGGGAGAGAATTTCCGGGAACCGGAGCTGCTCGCATCTTTTCTGAAAAAATCCGCAGACACGGGCGAAACGTTGTCGCCGCCTTTGGGATGGGTCTCGCATTACCTGGTAGGAGCCGGCTTTGCGGCTGGGTACAAGCTGTTGCTCCTGTTGGCGGGCAAGCGTCCGTCGGCAGAAAACGGTCTTCTCTACGGCGCATTCGCAGGGGCGACGGGGCTTGCGTGGTGGAAGATTTTATTCGATAACCATCCCAATCCTCCCAAGACCCACCGCAAAGGATTTTACGCGCAGCTGATAATCGCGCATTTGATATTCGGACTTACATTGTCCGCTTTTAAGAATAAGCAGAAGTCGTAGCGACATTATACAGCAACACTAAACATGGTACTTGCCGCAGGCGGGATGACATCGGCTTGACTAAAAACGTGGGGATAAGCCACGTTTCAGGTCTTGCCTTTGCCATCCCAATGGTCTTTCAGGATATTGCCGCTTTTGTCACGTATCAGAACCCGCGCAAAGCGTTCGCCTTTGATCTGCCCCGCCCCGTTCCGCGTACCGATAAAGAGCAAAATTGGATTTCCGTCTTCGTCGGTCTTGAAGCTGATATCATACCGTTCGAACTTCTGATGTATCATTTGCTCAGGTTCATACTTTTTGTTGAGCCTTTTGAGCAATTTTTCTCCCACTTTCATAAACAGTTTGTTAAAGATGTGGCGGCTTTGTCTGCCAGATGCCGGGCGATCAGTTCCTGCCCGGCCGACAGCGCTGCCGCCGAAGGCTGGTGCAGAACCCTTCCATACTTACCCGAAAAATCCGTATCCCAGATCCCCGAATGGTGCCAAACGTCCAAGTGGTCCCAGTCGGGCCGGTCGATGATCGGGTAAAGGCAAACGCCCAACAATGGGACATCCCGGTCAATGACCTTCGCGCATTCGGATGCGATCATTCGTAGCCAGATCGGCCTGTCTTCTTTCGGGTGACTGGTTTCAGACAAGAAAACAGGCTTGCCATACCGCTGGTAAGCAGCTTCCATCATATCCGACAGCGGTTTCCACCGGGGATCGGGAATGGGGTCGTTCCAGCCCAGGAACTCGTAGCTCCCCATGATCCATTGGTTGTTATAGTAGTAATTATAGCCGAGTATGTCTGCCAGGTCCTCGTTGCCCCCAAGCTCCGGACAAATCCTTCCGCAAAGCATGTCCACGGCCTGGAACTGCAATTCATTTTCGGCCGCGGCCGCCGCCAGTTCTTCCTCCGTGGGGTCCGGGCCGGGCACCATATTGACCATCGGCTCGGTCGTCACGATTCTGACCAGACTGCTGATCCGCTTCATGGCCGCAGCCCCGGCAATGTATGCCCGCATCAGCGCGTACTTTACTTCCCAACCATTTTTTGTACAGTAAGGCACCGTCGCACCTGCCTCGCCTCCCAGCCAGGAGATGAAGCTCACCTCGTTGACCGGCGTTACATACAGAATTTCCCCCGGATTATTTTCTGTATAAAAAACAACAAATGCCTTGCAAAGCGCGACAAAACGGGCGGTAAAATGCGGGTGGAGCGGGCTGAGGTCGGACGGATAACCGAAATGGCAGATGTCCCAGATCTGCTGCACTCCGTATTCCCTGGCAGCCTGCATCATATCCAGCACAAACCCGAACCGATAATGGTACGGCATGTACTCCACCACACTCCACCTGATACCCTCACGCACCGTACGGATGCCCAGGGAACAGATCCGGGCGTAGTCTTCACGGACCAGGTCGAGATGCCCCGTCATTTGAAGCAGGTCGACCCTGTCGCCGCTCGCATTCAGCTGATCGGTACACTCAAACCCGGCCATCCAGAAACTCCTGAACTGATGTTCCACTCGTGCGGACTCGTTGAAGGACATCATTAACTCGCATGTTTAAATTCACTCACCAGCGCCACAGGTTTCGCCTCTTGTCTCACCATGAACATCAATGCAAGCATGGACGCGAATGTGTGCTGCCATGACTTGTCGGCAAGATATTCGTCAACCGCCCGCAGCCATTGCTCGTCCCCCGCCTTCTGCAACGCTTCCCCGATGGCAGCGACAAAATCCCCGGCGTCTTCGCCGATGCTGACCAACCCCATTTCGCCATAAGGAAAAACGACATCCCGGATGGGCGTGGATACCACGGGCTTTCCGGCGGCCAGGTATTCGGGCGTTTTGGTGGGGCTGATAAATCGGGTGGATTCATTGAGCAGGAAAGGTATCATTGCGACATCCCAGCCCGACAAATACGCGGGCAGCTCCTGGTAGCTTTTACATCCAAGGTAATGGATATTGTCCGCGGAAGGCAACGTCCCGGGGTCGATCTTGACCACCGGCCCGATGAGGATGATCTGCCAGTCGGGCCGCAGGGCTGCGATCCCGCGGATCAGCTCCTGGTCAAATCGCTCATCGATCACCCCGAAAAACCCTAATTTTACACCGTTGATCCCGGCCTGATCCTGCGGTTCGGGTATCCCAGCCCTTGCTGCGCTGAAATGAGCCTTGTCGATACTGCTTGGAAAGGGATAAATGTGATGGTGGCTCGCCTTTTTGGCTTCATACAGGCTCACACCCCCGGTAAAGACAAGGTCCGCCTGTTGAAGAAGCTGCTGCTCGATATCGCTGATCCGGGGCGGGGCGAATTTGAAGGCAGACAGCTCATCCATGCAGTCGTACACAATCATGTGCGGTGTAAACGACCGTGAAAATTCAAAAGCCATGGGGGTGTAATACCAGAAGATGAAACTGCTGCAATCACGGTCCCCTAAAAACGAGCCCAGGAGCGTCTTCATCATTCCTACCGTTTCTTCGGGCATAAGGCCCGACCGCAGGTGAGGCTTAACGATCCATAACCCCTCGCCTCGTTGTTCGAATGTAAGACAGGGTTCGGCGGCACAGTCAAACAGGGGCTCTTCCAGGAAGTAAACATTTCCGATTTCGGCGAAGCGCGTCATCAGATGTTGCGGGCGCTGAAATACGAAATCCCACCGGAGGTGGGAAAAACAGAGCAGGTCTTTTTGTAAGTTGATGGACATATTAATCAGGTGTCAAAATAAAAATCCACCCGCATCAGTAAGAACTGTGCCAGAAACTTCCGCGCCCCTCGGCCAGGCCGGTTGAATGCAGCCAGGTGCCAGATACAGGGATAATGAACTGTTTTGTTGCGAACAACTATTTATTCCGCTGCTGCTTCCACAGCCAATTCCCCAATCCGGGCGGGTATGGTTTTTACCAGGTCTGCGCCTCACAAAACAACAATCCTATGAGAAATCTGACAGACGCCACACACGGCGAGGGCAAAGTTGCCGAAGCAATCGAAGAACAAACATCCAAATTACCTTCGGACATTTTCCTGTGGGCTTCCATGGGTGCGATGGGCGTTTCGCTTGCCCTCAAAATCATGGGGCACAAACACACCGCTTTGTTCGTGGGCCAATGGGCGTCACCCTTTTTATTACTGGGTATCTATAATAAGATCGTCAAGACCCACGGACACGACCAGGAGGATGAATAGTGCAGACTTGCTAAATTCGTACGCACTGCATGAGCGACATCATCGATAGTGTCATATCGCATGAAGCCCACCCTACCAGCATGTCCAATACGGAATGCGTTAGGGTGGGCTTTGTCGCAACGTTGGGATGAATCCTTACTCGCTTTTCTTCTTGAAATACATCACAAGAACGATGGCGATCACTACGATCAATACTACAATGGGTAGATACATGTGTTCTGGATTAGGTAAAACTGCATTCATTGATGTTTGTGCACAGCTGAATCAGCTTTCGGGGAAGGTGCTTATTTCCCGGTGCTTTTGGGTGTCGCCGGAAACAGTGCTTTGGCCATATCCAGGTGATGTTTCAATGCCGGGATCTTGGAATCTGCCCATTTGCGGAAATCGGGGTCCTGGCCTTTGTTGGATTCGGTCTGAAAGAGCCCGATCGTTTCTTCGTGAGAAGCGATCATCATGTTCATATAAAGCATATCAAACTTCTCTCCGGATTGGGCCGCCAGACTATCATACAACTGTTGCTTTGCGGTGGTCAGCCGGCCGGGTACTGAAATTTGCTTTTTGGCGGCCAGTGTTTTCAGCTCGTCGTTGACCTTGGTATGGTCGGTGATCATCATTTTACCAAAGTCTTTGCATTTGGGCATCGTCGCTTTTTTCACAGCCAGTTCGCCCAGTTTTACTTCCAGCATCCCGCCGTCGGCGGCCGCCATGACGAATACCTTGTCCGGGGAATCGCTTTGGAAACGGTCTGAAAAGGCCAGGACCGCTGCAAGCAGCGCGCAGGTGATCAATAGTAAACTCGCTTTCATGAGGTTGGTTGGATTAAGTTAAAAGTTATCGAAGCCGGTCTTACCGGTGCATTCCACTATCCTCACGAACGCATGGCGATCGTGGGACGAATGATCTGGCAGTCGCCGGCAAAAATTCGCATCGATGCGTAAAAACTATGCCAAGGCGCACCCGCATCCGGTCGTCGGGAAGAATAGTATGGCCGGATTTGCTGAATAATGTAGCTAACGGGTGGTGTCAATGGCCGGTATCCTGTGCTGCGGACATCATTTCGTTGTTGATAAGCTGGTCCTGTGTCGTCAGGTTTGTGTTTTCTATTCCCAATACGCTATCGTCAAGCAGCGTGCTGAATGTCCGGCCGGTCGGTTCGAGGAATGCACCGAGATAACGCTGGCGGGCCAGGTCGCCGATTTTAAGCATCTCCTCTGCACGCCCGATGTCTGGCTTGGCCCAGTACAGCACGTACATTTTGACCTTCCTGTATTCCGACGGGTCGCCCGGCAGCTGGACATAGGATACGATCCTTTTGAGAAACACCGGGTGCAAGTTGGCACAGGTTTTTATAAGGGCCGGAATTCTCAAACAAAAACCAAAAGTTATGTTTTATCACGTCAAAGAATTGCAGTTCAACGCAAGGGTGCCCAAACCTGATCCGAAACCGACGCATAGCGGATCACCCACGACAACGCGGGGAATTTATTAACGGACTTTAACCAACACTGAATTGGACTTGTCAAAACATCAGGCGGATCAGGTTGCCTGCAACGAGATCCGTCGCTTTCCGATCATGACCGATTACCGGCCCTACGACGCATTGGTACAGGCATTTGAACAGTTACAATTCACTTGCGCTTAACAACCGGTCGGCCCCGATCCGCTATCGACACCATCAAAACATAGAAATACTTAAAAGTTTAAATACCACGTGCTATGGACAAGCGAATTGAGAACGAGCTGCTGCAATCGCCGGAAGAGCTGAAAGTAAAGACGCTTCCCGGAAAACCCTATCCCCTGGGCGCGACCTGGGACGGGAAAGGAACGAACTTCGCCGTGTTCTCCGAGAATGCCGAAGGCGTAGAGCTCTGCTTTTACAAACCGGAGAATGAAAAGGAAGAACATATCAGAATCAAAATCGAGGAGGTAACCCACCACATATGGCATGTGTATGTTCCCGATCTAGGGCCCGGAACGCTTTATGGGTACAGGGTACATGGCCCGTACGAACCGGCGGACGGCCACCGCTTCAACCCGAATAAACTGCTGCTCGATCCTTATGCGAAAGCCATTAATGGTACCGTGCAATGGGATAACGCCGTTTTCGGCTACGAGATCGGGGATTCGGGGGAAGATATGAGCTTCAACGAAAGTAACAGTGCGGATTTCATGCCCAAGTCGGTGGTCGTCAACCAGGACTTCGACTGGCAGGGCGACACGCGGCTCGAAATTCCGTATCACAACACCGTCATTTACGAAGTTCACGTAAAGGGCTTCACCAGGCTTCGGGAAGAAATCCCGGAACAAATCCGGGGCTCGTACGCGGCAATCGCCCACCCGGCTTCCATTCAACACCTGAAAGACCTGGGCGTCACCGCCATTGAACTGATGCCGGTCCACCATTTCGTGGAAGACCAGCATTTGCTTGAAAAGGGACTGACCAACTACTGGGGTTACAATACGCTGGGCTTTTTTGCTCCGGATGCCCGGTACAGCAGCAACAAGGAACGCGGCGGGCAGGTTAATGAATTCAAGGAAATGGTGCGTGAGCTGCACAAGGCAGGCATTGAGGTGATCCTCGATGTGGTGTACAATCACACTGCCGAAGGCAATCACATGGGGCCTACACTCTCATTCAAAGGGTTGGACAATGCTTCCTACTACCGGCTTGTAGAGGACGACAAGCGGCATTATATGGACTATACCGGCACAGGCAATACACTCAACGTCCAGCTCCCGAATGTATTGGCCCTGATTATGGACAGCCTTCGCTACTGGGTAACCGAGATGCACGTCGACGGTTTCCGGTTCGACCTCGCGGCCGCGCTCGCCCGGACCCTGCACGATACCGATAGCCTCAGCTCGTTTTTCAACATCATTCACCAGGACCCCGTCATATCACAGGTCAAACTGATCGCCGAACCCTGGGACATTAACGAAGACGGCTACATGGTCGGTAAGTTTCCCGTCGGATGGGGAGAATGGAACGGCATTTACCGCGACCAGATCCGCGACTTCTGGCGGGGGCGCGAAGTAGCGATGACCGCATTTGCGCAGCGTTTCACCGGCAGTCCCGACCTCTACCAAAGTGATTACCGAAGACCCACGGCCAGTATCAATTTCATCACGGCCCACGATGGCTTTACACTCACCGATCTGGTGAGCTACGACGAGAAACACAACGAGGCCAATGGCGAGGACAACGGGGATGGTGAAGAAAACAATCACTCCTGGAACTGCGGCGCGGAAGGGCCGACGGACAACGCCGATATCAACGCCCTCCGGGACAGGCAAAAAAGAAATTTCCTGACCACCATGTTCCTCTCGCAAGGGGTACCAATGCTGGTAGCCGGCGACGAGTTGGGCCGAAGCCAGCATGGCAACAACAATGCTTATTGCCAGGACAATGAAATGTCGTTGCTCAACTGGGAAACGGCCGACCAGCGGCTATTGGAATTTACCAGGGCGCTGATCCGGTTCTGTGAAGACCACCCTACCTTCCGGCGCAGGCGGTGGTTCCAGGACCTGCCGGTAACCGGTTCGGATGTCAAAGACATTATGTGGTTCCTGCCGGATGGGAATCAGATCCCCGACGAAGCCTGGGAAGATCACAAAGCACAGTCATTTGGGGTGTTCCTCAACGGGCAGGGTATCCGGTGTGTGGACGGGAACGGGAACAAAATCACCGATGACCACTTTTACATTATTTTCCATGCCGGCGACCAGCCGGCGGATTTCGTATTGCCGAGTGAGGAATGCGGTTCGGAATGGCATATCGTCATCAATACGGCCGAAAACTTTATCGGAGAAAATGAATATACCATCGGATCGGCAGACAGCCTGAATGTGACCGGACGCTCGGTCGTTGCACTAAGGTGTCTGTCGTCGCCGTCTTAACTATTGCCTGTATCTATGGACTTTATTGAAGGACTCGGCCTGGTTGCCGGTATTTGTACATCCTCTGCGCTGGTGCCGCAGCTGGTTACCACCATTAAAAATAAGAAGGCTAGCGAAGTTTCCATGGCGATGTTCATCGTGTTGCTCACCGGTAATGCCCTGTGGGTGTATTACGGAATTGATAAAAGTGACCTCCCGATCATCTCCACAAACATTTTCAGCATTGGCCTGAACCTGGTGATGCTTTTTTTAAAGTACAAATACAAGGGCAACGGCTAACGGCACTGCGAATGAGCAATGTGATTTTGAAGTAATACAAAAAAGGAGCTGCCAGCGAGTGCAGCTCTTTTTTTGTGACGGTACAATGCGGCGTTACTTCCCTGTTTCCATATGGGCGGCGTCGACCGGCTTTGATTCAGGCGATCCTTTTTGGCGGAGGAATATCGAAAGGATCACAATCGATGCGACCGAAAGAAACTCACTTTGCCAGTTCTGGAAGGTTTCAAACCAGAAATCGGGCTCGCCCAGGAATGCCCTCAGCGCCTGCTGCGACTCACCTTGTAGAACCTTTTGCTCATTGTGATCGATGTAGCTGCCATACAGATGCCCGATCCAGCTCAGCACGAAAAGCAAAACGAATGTGATCGACAGTGAATGCTGGTATAGCCACAGCTGCCACCCTCCCCGCTTCACCGGTCCGGGTGCATCCGCTTTGGAAGGATCCGGTTCACGGTCGACCTCCTCCGCCTTGACCAGGTCTTTGGACTCGGCCGAACCGATCTGACGGAGTGAAATGGTGAGTATCACATACAATGCCATTTGTAGAAATTCACTTTGAAAGTTTTCAAAAGTGGAGGAAAAAAAGTGGCCGCTGGAAAGATATGGCTTGAACGCGATCGGGCCGGCACCCAGCTGCATCAGCTCGTCGTTGTGTTGCTTCCAACCAAAGAAGGCCTGTGCTATCAACGCGGCTATAAAAAGCGAGATGAAAACGATCGACAATCCATTTCTATAAAAGAAGTGTGTTTTCTTTCCGGACATAGCTGTGGTAATTTTAAAATTCGCAGTGTGAATGAGAAAAACATGCCAGATAGGCTGCTTTTCCCCGTTTGTCTGGCACAAATTTTAATGGGACTGAACCAGACTCAATTTGTATGCTATGCCCGGAAAAAGTGTATTTCAGCTAAAAGAAGATAGTTCCCAAACCGTCAGCGTCGCCCTGGAAGAAGTTCTGGAAGTAGTTCCCGACGCCGATTTCAGGTTCAGTCTGCTCATTCTCCATGACGGACAGAAGATTTTTGTGTGCGGAACGAAAGAAGAGGTGTATCAGAACTTCGACTAGGCGTAGCCGAAAAGCTATGACTTCATTTTACAAAATTGCTCTCATCCTGGCATTATACTTCGTCGGCCTGAGCCTGGCGACGGCGCAGCTGACCGTGTTTAATGTTCCTTCTTCCGAAATCACGGATCGGGGCCGGCTGAGTTTTCAGCACCAGTTTGAGATCAGCCATCAGAAAGGCAGGCTAACCATGGGAGTAAGCATTCACCTGTCCAAACGGCTTCCCTTGTCGCTGGGCTGGCAGCGCATGAATAGTGATGGTTCGCAGGCGGCCGTTGTCCAGCTCACTGTACTTCCGAAATGACAAGCCAGCAAGAGCGCCGGACATGACACCCGGCTACCCTGCCAGTTGTGGGAGCACATTCGCTCCGAATGCTTCTATGAAATGCTGCTGATTCAAATTGACGTTGTGCAGAAACAGCTGCGACACGCCCGCTTCGATGTCTTTGGCCAGCCACTCCACATGCTGATCGGTGCTATCCGAAATCCTCACGGCGCTGAACATGTCCTCGGGCTTCACCATGGCGCCCGCGGCGTCGAAGCCTTCTGGAGACCGGATGTCCGAGAGCAGGGAAGAGTGAAAAATATTGTTATGCCATTGCTGATGAGCGCCTTCCGTTGCCATTGCCATCGTGGTATCGTATGATAGCTGGACTTTCAGATAAATGGGCTTGCCCTCGCCGCCGCCCCGGTGGAAAGCTTCGACCATCCGTTTGAGCTGCTCCTGCGGCCGGGAGGTGGTGATCATGGCATCCGCCCACCCTCCTACCCATTCGGCAGTCTGCTCGGTCAGCGCCGCGCCGACTACCATCGGCATATATCCGGGCAGCGTATAAAGCTTGGCGTCATAGGTATCGATCATCCCCGCGTGAGTCACGGATTCGCCCGCCCATAGCGCACGCATAATGTCCACACACTCTTTGAGCCGCTGGTTCCGTTCGGCTTTGGATGGCCATCGTTCCGCCGTGATATGCTCATTCAGAAACTGTCCGCTGCCGACTGCGATCCAGAACCGCTGCGGGAACATTTCGCACAGGGTCGCTACCGCCTGGGCAATGATCGCCGGGTGGTAGCGCTGGCCGGGTGCATTGACGATACCGAATGTGAGGTCGGTAGCCTGCATGGCCGCGCCGAGCCAGCTCCACGCAAAGCCGCTTTCGCCCTGCGTCTGGCCCCAGGGAAAAAAATGGTCGGAGGAAAGAATCTGAGAAAAACCTGCGTGCCGGGCCAATTTCACAAAATTGATTAACTCACTCGGTTTGAACTGCTCATGGGAGGCGTGGTAGCCGATCCTGATCTTACTCATATACTGTGTTTTAGTTCCATCCATATGCTAATGCCGCAATGTGTTTGCGCACCTGGCCGTGCGAAGGCGGTGATTCGACCGGCCGCGTACGTATAGGCCGTTGGGCAAGCGCGTGCATTGATGCCGCGTCGTAATCAATAAATGTGCCAGAAATAGCAATCAGCAGAGGTACCGGTACGCTGCAGTATTTTTCGCGACATACTTATATTTTTTCCCGGTTTGACAAAGATGTGGCCCGGTTTTTGATGCAATGTGCGCCGAAAAATGCCGGGAAACGATGTGGGAAGAGCAACGGCCCTGACCGCCAACTCGCTACACCGCATCGAGCGGTTTGAAACAAAAAAACCAGATATGCATCACAATTCCGACCAGCTACCGACTATCAAAGTCGTTTACTACACTCACCCATTATGCGTCGATAGCTGGGCCATGCAGCCCTGCTGGGACCAATTGATCCAAAACTTCGGCGAATTACTGAGCTTCCATTTTTGTATGACATCCGCGCCAACCTCCGCGGAGGACGCGATACCCGCGCCAGGCACCTCGGCTGCTAAGAGCACGCGTGATGTGGCCAGCCTCGCTGTAAAAGCGGCCGCACTGCAATCGCAACGCGCCGCAGACCTCTATCTGGCCGGGCTCAGGAGGGCCGCGATGGCCGAACAACAGGATATTTCAAGAATGGATATTCTGGTAGAAGTAGCCCGTGAAGTGAGCAAGTACCACAGAAATATCCTCAATTTACACCAGTTTGGAAAAGATTTCGATTCGCGCGCAAGTCGCCAGGCGCTGTATGAAGACCAGCAGAAAATCCGTCTGAACGGGATCCGTACCGTCCCTACATTGACCTTCACACTCGAAGGCAAGGGCATTAAAGTAAGCGGAGTCAACAGCTACGAACGACTGACAGGCATCCTCGCCAAGCTTTCGCCCGACGCATTCAATCACTTCAAACTGACGGGGTTTAACTTTCATGCCAATCTGAAGGGCGGCCACGATCAGGATGATGCGATCAGCCAATAAAGTGTTCGGACATCAGACCCTATTACTACTTTAAATGAAGGTTCCGCAGCAATTGAATGCAACGGCATGAATATTGTGTACCTTTCTGTTTCCAATCCTTACCAAAATGAACGGGTCCAAAACGATTTTTCTTGTTGATGACGATGAAGACGACCGAATGCTGATGCGCCAGGCGCTGATCAAGACGATCAGCCCGATCAACGTTGTCGACGTGGTGTGTGGAGAAGACCTTTCGACTGCTTTGGATCATGCATCCGATGGCCCGAAACTGATCCTGATGGATATGAACATGCCGAGGATCAACGGACTGGAAATGCTTGCTTCGCTTAAAAGCGATACGCGCTACAAACATATACCGGTGGTGATGATATCAACGACCACCAACCAGGAACTGATCAGCCGGGCATACGACCAGGGAGCGAATGCCTTCATTGTCAAACCTATTTCGCTGGAAGAATACGAGCAGGTTTCGCATGGTATAGGATTATGTTTTCTGAATAATTACCGGTGGATTACCACTACGCCGGTGTCGGAGAGCTCCGGGAGCAAAACGATCATCGTCGTTGAAGATAATGATGACCACTGGCATCTTTTAAAGACAGCACTCCGGAACAGCTCGATCAAGTATAACGTCGTCAGGATGAATACCCGGGAGAGGGCCCTGGCCTTTGCCTATAATGAGCTGACGGACTTTCTTCCGGCAGTCGATATGATCCTGATCGACCTGTACCTGCCCGAGCGCGAGGATGGACTGCAACTGCTCTCGGCTATACGTAACTCCGTGCACGCCCACCATCTGGAACACATTCCCATTGTAATTTTCACTTACTCGGACCGTATCGACGACATCGACGAATGTTACAGGCACCAGGCGAACGCATACCTTGTCAAACCGCTGGACATCAGCGGGTGGCGCTTTTATTTTGAAAACCTGCTTGAATTCTGGTCCAAAACGATCAGGCCGGCTGACTACCGCGCCGATGCCAGACGGAAAACCCGGCGCTGAGCCATCGCGGAGCGTTTCACTCGCACTTACGTTGCGTGAAACGTTCGATCAGTTCCTGCAAAAACAGGTCGGTGGCGGTTTCGTCCGACAATGCCGCGCCGAGCAGGCGCCGGGCATCCTGAAGACCGGCTTTACCAGCCATCCCCAGCAAACTTTCATAACAGCTGATCTTGTGCTGAATAATCCTGGCAACTAACAGGGTGAGCGACAGATCCCTCATTCCTCCTGGCTGCGGACCATCCAGCGCTCGCATGATGTGCTGTTCGATATCTGCCATTTCCGGGCCTAGCCGTTTGCCGGGTTTGAGGCCAAACTTCCCGGTAATTTTGAGCTGATGCTGCTCAGACAGCGCTAATGCGCTCCGAAGCGCCCGCGAAAGCTCCGTCGACCAGACGGCCTGCATGACCCTGGGGATAATGCTGCTGATCTGTTGTTCGGCCTGCATCGCCTGGCTAAGTGCCGAGCGCAGGGAAACGCTCGCGGGAATTAATGTGGGTACAGCTTCCATCCAATACTTAGGTTTAATGTAAAAATCGACGCGTCATGTAAAAAACCGTTCCCATTCGCGGCCGTATTCCCGGCGATGATGAGCTGCGGTTGTTCCACAGCCAGGAAAATGGGGACAAGACGCCTCCCGGGGTCATTTAGTGAGCAAAATTTGCCACTAGCTGACTGCCGCTGCCGTTTCGTCGCTTCCGCAACTGGCACACCGCGCATCGCGTTGTTGTGTCCGCACGAGTGCGCCGCATTGCTGGCAGGCAAGCCGGTCGGTGGGGCGGCATACACTGGCTCTAAATTCACTGTCATTACCGGGTAATACGCTCAGCCCGGGCTGTACATCTTCGGCTGGAATGAAGGTAAATGCCCCGCTGGCCTCAAAGTAAAGTCGTTTCACCTGGCCAAGGTGCCTGATCCCATTGCCCCGAAGCTGCGCAAAGGCACGTTCGGTGGTAATACCGGTCTTTCTCATGTTGTCCAGTTTCAGCTGCCCGTCCGCAATCAGCACGGTAAGGTCTCCCTGCATGACCGATTCAAGCCTCTGATTGCGGATAGCGAGCCAGGCAGCCAGTTGCTGGACCGCGATCACCACCGCAGCAATTACCAACGCTGCCAGAATGCCGCGGTCGGGCGACTGTAACGGGACGCCAATGGCTGCCGCCAGGGACACCATCGCAATCATTTCGTTACGACTCAGCTGGGAGGCCATGCGCTTGCCCATTAATCGCATCGATACCATCAGCACCAGGTATATGATCGCAATCCTGAGCACGACTTCCCAGTAGAAACCCGCGGGCACATCTCCGATGAACACGCGCTGCCAGTCCCCCAAATGAATATCCTCTTTTTTCATGACGTTTGTTGTTTAACCTCAGACCGCGTTGAAATGTTGGCCTTGCCCCACTGATCCGCACCGCATTCCGGGCATAAGTCCTGCCGATGCTCCTGCTCGGCGACCGTGCCGCAGTTGGCGCAAACCACCGTGCCGCTCTTCACTTGCTGGCCGAAGCCATTCATACTTTCGTCATCGGGCGGAAAAAGCAGCAAGCCGGGCCATGCCCCATCCTTGCGGTAAATGCTGAACAGCCCGCAAGCTTCGAGGTATACGCGCTCCACTTCGCCAAGATTGTAGATTTTTTCGCTCCTGAGGGCTGCAAAAAGCTGCTGACGTGACACTTTAGTACTGCTCATGACTTCCAGTTGCATCACCCCATCCTTTACGAGCGTGCTGGCAACGCCCTGACTTCGCGCTTCGAACCATTTGCTTTTGAATTCGAGCCAGTTGATACCCCGCTGGAAAATGAGGGCACACAGGAGGATCAGCGTACATACCAGCAGGCCGGTCTGCGGCATTTGCATTCCCGGTGAAACGATCGCACCCAGGGTGATCATAACCGCCAGTTCGGCGATCGTCAGCTGCCCGCCCATTCTTTTACCCATGAACCTGACCACTACCAGCAGTACAATGTAAATAATCAATGTGCGGATCAGTACTTCCAGCATAAATTCCACCGGGGCTTCTCCAAATAATATCCGGTAAAAATCTCCCGGGACGATATCTTCCTTTTTCATGATCAATCAGACTTAACGGTAATCCGGCTTGTCGGGCAGCCGATCCCCAACGATTAATACTATACGTCAAATTCAGGTTTTGACCACTGGCCCGGATTGATCATGTGAAGGATGCTTTGAAGTAAGCAGTCCGGCTGAAACTTCGAACAGGCCCATGAGCAGGTGTGGGAGAAAAACCTCCTGGGCAAAGCCAAACAGCCAGGGCGACGAGGCCAGCAATGCGCCGGAAAACACATCGGCCGTCAGGTGGACGCGCATGGGGATGCTCCGGACCATTCCGCCCTCGTAGTCAGTAAAAAGTGATAGCATCAAAGCGAGCAGGCCAGCGGCGATCACTGTCCAGGTTGCGCCAACTGAATCTTTGAAGCCAAAGATCCACGGGGAGGCCATGAAGATAATGCCTGCAAAATAGTCGATTTTCGCATGCATGGCGGTGCTGAGTATTTTCATCCTGATTGGTCATTAAAGTGATAGACAGCCGCGCCGGCTTGCCCGCCGGAACGGAAATTCCGCCGGGCTGATAAAATTCCGTGCCAGTCGACCAGCAAAGCCGGATCATCAGAATGAATGTTTTAGCGCAGCAAGGTCTCCGTGTTATACCGGTTCCTGTATTCGACCGGCGTTAACCCTGTGATCCGCTTAAATATCGTCCTGAAAGTTTTCAGGTCGTTATAGCCGACATCATAGGTAACGGAGGCAATGTTCGATTCACCGGCTTCCAACGATTTTTTAGCTGCCTCCACCTTGATTCGCTGAATGTACTCGATCGGGTTCAGCGTGGTGGCGCTTTTGAAACGACGGATAAAATTTCGTTTGCTCATGTTGACCTCCGTGGCGATCTGATCCACTGAAATATCTGCCTTGAACTCGCTTTCGATATAGGATTGCGCCCGGTGGATCTCCTCATCGTTATGACTGCGCTGGCCGGAGAAAATGGTGAAGATACTTTGAGAAGTTCGCCCGTAGTCCAGGGCGTAGTATTTACTCAGGCTGATCGCAATGGCCTTGCCACAGCTCTTTTCGATGAAGTACAGCAGGGCATTTAATGCGGAAAAGCCCCCGCCTCCTGTAATGATCGCTTCGGACTGGGTTACTACCTGCTCAGGCCGGAAGTTGACCAACGGATATCTTTTCCGCATATCGTCGATAACGCCCCAGTGCGAAGTGGCAGGCATACCATTCAACAACCCGCATTCCGCTACGAAATAGGCCCCGGTGCAAAGACTGATGATCCGGGCCTTCTGCTGGTATTTCGCAGCAAGCCAATGGATCAGCGGTTCGTTTTTCGCCAACAATTCTTCGATGTCCTCCCCTTCCGTGTTCATGGGAGGCACGACGATAATGTCCGTATCGAAAACGTCGGACAGGGTTTTTCCACAATAAAACTGAACCGGAAGACCCAGCCGAATATCATTCAGATGCACGCCTACGAGGTCGATCTGAAACGGAGCGGGCCGCCCGTCCCTGACCACCGCCTCATTTGCTCCTGTGAGCAGCGCAACCGTGCTGGAAAGTGCTGTCAGGAGCACATCCTCGTACACGACAATGGAAATATGTTTCATAAACAACTGGTTACGGCCCTGATCAAACCTACAACAAAGTTGGCACAAAATACACCTTTGAATGTCATTTTATCACGCGGACCATCTTCGGGAGCCCCGGTAATTTTGCCTCATCAACTAACAACAAACAACTATGAAAACGATTTTTGATGCAGCAACCAGGGACGAACTCGTCGGAAGAATCCAGTCTCTCAGCAAAAGCAACCTGGCGCAATGGGGTAAAATGAATGTGTATCAAATGGTGAAGCATTGCATCATCTGGGACGAATGGGTTTTAGGCATCCATAGCCCAAAGTATAAGCAGGAGTTCCTGGGATTGATTTTCGGCAAAATGGCTTTGAAGAGCTTTGTAAAAGATGAGCGGCCTCTCAAGAAAAATGTGCCTTCGGGCAAGGCATTCATCGTCACCGAGCCGGATGGCGATCTGGAAGCCCAAAAGAAGATCTGGATCGGGCGCATCAATGGTTACGCGGATTTTGCAAACGAGGCATTCATCCACGACTTCTTCGGAAAGATGACCCGGGAGGAAATCGGAATATTTGCCTACAAACATGCGGACCACCATTTACGGCAGTTCTCCGCCGGCGAACCAGTCAATGCCGGGGAAATCCTCGCCACAACCTATCCACGATAATACATGTGAAACGGTCTTCACTGCATCAGATCCGCACATGGCTGATCTGCCCATTGCATCGGGGTCATGCTGTTAAACACGGTGTACGTGTTTAACAGCATGACCCCGATTCTCTTCCAAATAAAATCACCAATGATTTGATCCTTAGAATTTAATATTATCTTTGTTGATAAGATACTTATTAAATAAGATATAAAATGGATGACGAGCAACTCAAAAGACTGAGAAAACTGAGCCAGCATTATGCCTACACCTCCATTCAGATGCACGAGGCCATTGCACGCAAGGCCGGGCTTTCGGGAACAGACCATAAGTACCTGGGATTTCTGATAGAAAAAGGGCAAATGACGGCAGGCGAGCTTTCCACTTTGACAGGCCTGACAACAGGCGCCGTAACCGGGCTGATCGATAGACTCGAAAAGAAAAAACTGGTGCAGCGCAAATTCGCGGAGGACGACCGAAGGAAGGTGTTCATAGCGCCGAACACAGCCGACATCATGGCACTCTTTGTACCGCTTTACAAAGAGTTCCGAAGCAGGTCGGAACAACTCATCGCTTCATTTTCGGATGCGGAAAGCGCGGTCATTGAAACGTATTTTCTGAAAGCGATTGCAATCATGAGTGAAACAACAGACCAAATCAACAACAAATCCTAAAAACGATGAGCGCCTACATACTTGGTTTTCATGAAATCGACAGGTCCATGCTTGCGAGTGTCGGGGGCAAAGGTGCCAACCTGGGGGAATTGTCCCGGATCGAAGGCATAGCTGTGCCCGAAGGCTTTTGCATTACGACGGAAGCATATCAGCAGCTTACCGGCAATAGCGAAGCATTTCATTTACTGCTTGGCCAGTTGGCCTCCCTCAAAGCGGATGACCGGAAAAGTATCAGCGAAACCAGTGCAAGAATCCGGAAATTGATCGGGGAAATACCGGTTCCAAAAGCAATGGGCGACGAGATTACAAAGCGCATTGAACAACTCGGTGAGGGACATGCATATGCGGTTCGGTCCAGCGCCACGGCCGAGGATCTGCCCACCGCCTCTTTCGCCGGCCAGCAGGAAACTTTTCTCAACATTATCGGTCCCGGGGCGATACTGAGCCACGTCAGCAGGTGCTGGGCTTCGTTGTTCACGGACAGAGCCGTTACGTACCGTTTGCAAAATGGGTTTGACCATGCCAGGGTGAGTCTGTCGGTGGTGATCCAAAAGATGGTCTTTCCCGAAGTGGCCGGGATCATGTTTACAGCCGACCCGGTTACTTCCAACAGAAAGGTCGTGTCCATTGACGCCAGCTTCGGGCTTGGTGAGGCACTGGTCTCCGGTCTGGTAAATGCTGATAATTACAAAGTATTCGACGGCAAGGTGACCGGCAAAAAGATATCTGCCAAGAAGCTGGCCATTTCTGCCTTGGAGGAGGGCGGCACGGAGGAAGTTGAAATCGAGCCCGGGCGTCAGGCCTTACCTGCATTGACAGACGAGCAGATCTTACAACTCGCGCGCATCGGCAGAAGCATTGAAACACACTTCGGTACCCCGCAGGATATCGAATGGTGCTGGATTGACGGCACATTTCATATTGTCCAGAGCAGGCCCATCACCACTTTGTACCCGGTACCCGAGGTGGATGATCAGGAAAACCACGTGTACGTGTCGGTGGGCCATAACCAGATGATGACCGACGCCATGAAACCGCTGGGTCTGTCTTTTTTCCTGTTGACAACACCCGCACTCATGCGCATTGCCGGTGGAAGGTTATTTGTGGATGTCACCCCAATGCTGGCTTCATCTGCGGGCAGAAATACGTTGGTGAATGTGCTGGGAAAATCCGATCCGATCATCAGGGACGCACTGACGACCATTTTACAGCGGGAAGATTATGTAAAATATTTACCCGACGATGAAAACCAACCGGCTTCCGGCGAAAGCGGTAAAGCTGTGCCTCCTCACAATTACGAGGCATTGAACGATTACGACTCGTCGGGCGGTCCGGCGGCCGTCGTCGCCGACCTGATCAGGCGCAACCAAACTTCGATCGCAGCATTAAAAGAGCATATCCGGCCGAAATCAGGACAAGAGTTGTTTGATTTTATCCTGGAAGACATCCAGCAATCAAGGAAAGCCAATGCCGCCTCGGAGAGCTTCGGTGCGATTATGACCGGCATGAATGCTTCTGCATGGATCAATGAAAAGATGAACGAGTGGCTGGGCGAGAAAAATGCAGCCGACATCCTTTCCCAGTCCGTGCCCGATAACATCACTTCTGAAATGGGCCTCGACCTGCTGCATGTGGCAGATGTGATTCGTCCGTACCCGGAGGTGATCGCATATTTGCAACACGCCAAGCATGACCATTTTTTAGATGACCTGGCTCAGCTGAATGGCGGACACGATGCCCGGAAGGCTATCCAGGCTTATCTTGAAAAGTATGGCATGCGGTGCGCCGGTGAAATTGATATTACAAAAACCCGTTGGAGCGAAAAGCCGGTCACACTTGTCCCTATGATCCTTAATAATATCAAAAACTTCGAACCCGGTGCCGCGCACCGGAGGTTTGCGCAAGGGAAGAAAGAGGCTCTGGCAAAGGAGCAGGAGTTGCTGGACCGGTTGATGCAACTCCCGGATGGTGAGCACAAAGCGCAGGAAACCAAACGAATGATTGACCTGGTCCGGAACCTGATCGGCTATCGCGAGTACCCGAAATACGGCATTGTCAGTCGCTACTTCGCTTACAAGCAGGCCCTGATGAAAGAAGCCGAACGACTCGTACAGGCCGGCGTCATACGCGACAGGGAGGATATTTTCCACCTCAGTTTTGAGGAACTCCGCGAAGTCGTGGATACGCACCAACTGGACTATCAGATCATTCGGAAGCGGGAAGAAGACTTTAAATTATATCAAAAACTGACACCTCCACGTGTTTTCACATCGGATGGCGAGGTCATCAGAGGCAGGTACAACCTGGAAAATATCCCGGGCGACGCGATCGTGGGCCTCGCCGTATCTTCCGGAGTCATCGAAGGACGGGCCCGCGTGATCCTGAACATGGAAGACGCCGGGCTGGAAGAGGGCGATATATTGGTCACCGCTTTTACGGACCCCAGCTGGACCCCATTGTTTGTATCGATAAAAGGCCTGGTCACCGAAGTGGGTGGACTCATGACCCACGGAGCAGTTATCGCACGTGAATATGGCTTACCGGCTGTGGTGGGTGTAGATAACGCTACCCGGCTGATCCGGGACGGACAGCGGATCAGGGTGAACGGAACCGACGGATACATAGAAATACTGTAAACCGGGACTGCGCCAAAAAAGAATGGTCATTCAATGCCCTAAATCTGAAATTCAGGCATTGAATGACCAATTAACTTATCAGCGACGTTGTTACTTCTTGTAAACGCGGTAAAGCCGGCCCTGGTCGGTCACTGCGTACAGAGCTCCGTCTTTGCCTTCGGTAATGTCGCGGAAACGCTGGCCTTCACCTGAAAGAAGCCGTTCCTCACCCACTACCTTGTTATTTTCAATGACGAGCCTCGCAATGTGCATGCTGCTCAAACCGCCGATGAACAGGTTGTTTTTCCATTCAGGAATGCTGTCGCTGCTGTAAAATGTAATGCCGCTTGGCGATACTACCGGGTCCCAGTAATAAACAGGCTGCTCCATCCCCTCCTTTACCTGGATCGAATCGCCGATCTTTTTGCCGCTGTATTCGATGCCGTAGGTGATCGTCGGCCAGCCGTAGTTTTTCCCCGGCTCGATGCGGTTCAGCTCATCGCCTCCGCGCGGGCCGAATTCCACTTCCCACAGATCCCCCGTTACCGGATGAAATGCGAGTCCCTGCACGTTCCGGTGTCCGTAGGAATACAGTTCCGGTTTGGCACCGGCTTTCCCTTCAAACGGATTGCCTGCAACAGGTTTCCCTTCTTTGGTAATGCGTATCACTTTTCCCAAACTGGAATTCAGATGCTGTGCCTGTGGCCTGGTAATGGTATCAGAACGTTCTCCGGTGCTGATGACGAGGTTATTATTTTTGTCGAACAGGATACGTCCGCCATAGTGAAGATTGCTGGCGAAAGCCGGAGTCGCACGGTAGATCACGACCGCACCTTCTATCTTTTTCTCGTCCGCCGATAGCTTGCCTTTGGCCACTGCCGTGAGGTTACCACCCTTCCCGGCCTCCGAAAACACCCAGTATACCATTCGGTTTTGGGCGAAATCAGGGTCGACACGAATACCGAGCAAACCGCCCTGTCCTTCGGAATTCACTGCCGGGATCCCGGTAATGGCACTGCTTAGCACACCTGCGGTAGTCGCGATGCGCATCGTACCTGCTTTCTCGGTAATGATCAACCTGCCGTCCGGCAGACTTGTGATACCCCAGGGATTTTTAAGGTCGCTGCTGAGCACTTTGCCTTCATATGCAGTGGTCGATTTGACGCTGCCGATTCTGGTCTGTCCCTCAAATGCGGGTTTGTAATCCGAATTAGCCTTTTGGGTTTCAACAGGAGCGCCGGTACTGTCGGCTTCTGCCGCATCGGAAGTTTCCGCCGGCTTTTTTTGACAAGACGCGAGCGCAAAAGCAGCCCCGGCCAGGATCAGCAAAATACTTTTAGTCATGTTTTTTAGGATTAAGAGATTTTCAATAAGACGTTGTTGCCTGCAATTGCACAAGATAGCTGTTCCAACAACTGCAAGGACTGATTTTAAGGTCAAAAATAAACGAATATAATTGATATGGCATGCAGCCGTGCAGAGTTTCACCGGCAAACGTCGTCCCGATCACCCTGCATTGTCCCCCTTCTGAATTTCCGGTCGTCAGGAAAAAAAACGAAACGATGGAAAACCTATTCAGCACTTTTCAACTCAAATCACTCAGCACGAGAAACCGGTTTGTAATGTCTCCCATGACCCGCTCTTTCTCGCCGGGCGGCATCCCGTCCCCCGAAGTGGCGGATTACTACGAGCGAAGATCCGCCGCGGAAGTTGGCCTGATCATTTCCGAAGGCACCGCTATCCGCCGGCCGGCCGCCGTGAACGACCCCCATGTTCCTCACTTTTACGGTGACCAGGCTTTATCAGGCTGGAAACAGGTGATAGACCGGGTACAGGGCAAAGGCGGACAGATGGCACCTCAGCTTTGGCACGCCGGCATTCAGGACAAGCACGACACAGGCTGGCTGCCCGGCGCACCGTTCGAGGGACCTTCTGCCGCAGGCCATGGTGTGGCCATGGACGATACCGCCATTGCCGACACCATTGCGGCCTATGCGCATGCTGCCAGGGCGGCCAAAGACCTGGGATTCAATGCCGTCGAAATCCAGGGGGCACACGGATACCTGATCGACCAGTTTTTCTGGCATTATACCAATGCCCGTTCCGATACGTTCGGAGGCGGCTCGCTGCCCGAAAGGAGCCGGTTTGCAATAGAGGTGATCAAGGCGACCCGCAAGGCGGTCGGCGACGATTTTGCGTTGCTATTCCGTATCTCACAATGGCGGTTTGCCGAAACCAAGGCTAAACTGGCGAATACACCACAGGAACTGGAAGCATGGCTGTCGCCATTGGCTGATGCCGGGGTCGATATTTTCCATTGTTCGAGCCGCCGCTTCTTTGAGCCGGAATTTGATGGCTCCGACCTGAACTTCGCCGGATGGACTAAAAAGCTGACAGGCAAGGCTACGATCACCGTCGGCTCGGTCGGGCTGGACAAAGATGTATCCACCCTCTTCTCCGGCCAGAACGCGAACCCGGCCCCATTGGACGAGCTCCTGCGCAGATTCGACAACAAGGAGTTTGACCTGGTAGCGGTGGGAAGAGCATTACTGTCCGATCCGCATTGGGTCCAAAAAGTGAGAGAGAACCGGACAAGCGAACTGGAAGCCGTCGGTATGGAAGCGCTGGGCAAACTAATATAAGAACACGGTTCAGGCGATTAATGCTTTTATCACCTTGCCATGAACGTCCGTCAGGCGGTAACGCCGTCCCTGATGCTTGAAAACAAGCTTTTCGTGATCCAGACCGAAAAGATGTAAAAGGGTTGCCTGGAAATCATGCACATGCACGCCGTCTTTCACGACGTTGTAGCTGAACTCGTCTGTTTCTCCGTAGACCTGGCCGGTTTTCACACCCCCGCCGGCCATCCACATGGAGAAACAGCCGGGGTGATGATCCCGGCCATAGTTGTCCGACGTGAGTTTTCCCTGCGAAAAACTAGTCCGCCCAAACTCCCCTCCCCACACCACCAGCGTGTCTTCCAATAAGCCGCGTTGTTTCAGATCCTTCACCAGCGCCGCCGAAGCCTGGTCCACATCCCTGGCCTGCTTGGCTATATTTTTGGGTAAATCGCCATGCTGATCCCACCCCATATGGTACAATTGAATGAACTTCACATCCCGCTCGGCCATCCGACGGGCCAGCAGGCAATTGGCGGCAAACGAGCCGGGTCGCCGGGCATCTTCCCCGTACATTTCATAAATGTAGTCGGGCTCCCCGGAGGTATCCACGGCATCGGGCACAGAGGTCTGCATTTTGTAAGCCATTTCATACTGGCTTATCTTCGACTGGATATCCGGGTCACCCCAGAGCGTATACTGATGTTCATTAAGCTCTTTGATACGATCCAGTGCTCTCCGCCTGTCTTCCTTGTGCACGCCGTACGGGTTTTGCAGGTAGAGTACCGGATCCTTCCCCGCCCTGAGCTGAACGCCCTGGTGATGGGACGCCAGGAATCCGTTGGCCCAGGCGGCTGTGCTCAACGGCTGGTCACTCACTCCCTTGGAAATCAACACCATAAAATGGGGCAGGTTCTGATTGTCCGACCCGAGCCCATAGCTCAGCCATGAGCCCATCGACGGTCGACCGCTTTGCTGCGAGCCTGTTTGCACAAACATCACCGCCGGTTCGTGATTGATCGCCTCGGTGTACATCGATCGGACAATGCACAGCTCGTCGACGATCTGCGCGGTATAAGGAAAAAGCTCGCTCACCCACGCCCCCGACTGCCCGTACTGTTTGAAATCATAGATGGATTTTACCAGCGGAAACGTCGATTGCCCGGCTACCATCCCGGAGTTCCGCTGCGTTCCCCGCACCGAATCCGGAATTTCCTGGCCATGCCATTTGGCTAGTGTGGGCTTATAGTCGAAAGTTTCGAGCTGGGATGGACCACCGCTTTGAAACAAGTAAATAATTCTTTTCGCTTTCGGGGCAAAGTGGGTTCCCCGGATCAATGCAGCGGCTTCCGAATACTCCTCGCCCTGCCGTCTTTGCGCAGGTGAGGTTCCGGCCTGTAAAATACTCGACAATGCGATGGAACCGAATCCAAGCCCTGCTTTGGTGAGGAAGTCCCGGCGGTTGAGTTGCGTTAATACTTTTTTCAGATCTTCCATATTCACATTCATTTACGGGTATACCCCTCGTCTGTGTTCATGACCGCATTTGCTACTGTCGCCAGCGCCGCAATCTCTTCCGGTTTCAGCGTCGCGTCCCATTTTGATGATCCTGTACGGAGGTATTCCAGCATCTGTGCGGGTTTGGCGCGAAAACGGCTTAATTCGTCGGCATAAAACCTGCCGAGTATCTGCCGCTCGGTCGCATCGGGCCGGCGTCCGGTGACCAGCCTGAATACCTGATCGACCGCATTCGCTCCATCGCCTGCTTTCTCCCGCAGAACGCGTTGCGCCAGCACCCGTGCGGATTCGATATACTGCGGGTCGTTCAGCATGACCAGCGCCTGCAACGGCGTATTGGTCGAGCGTCGCTTCACGGTGCACTCGCCACGCTCGGGTGCGTCGAAGATCAGCATGGAAGGCGGTGGCGAAGTCCGTTTCCAGATGGTGTAAAGGCTTCTCCGGTACAACCCCTCCCCCGGCTCCTGGGCGTACCGGTACCGCCAGATTTTATCGCTGAGCTCATCCCAGAGTCCTGCCGGTTGATACGGATAAACACTCTTTCCACCCACCTTATTTACTAAAAGACCACTGATGGCGAGTGAGTTGTCCCGGATCATCTCGGCTGTAAAACGGAACCGGGCACCTCTGGCGAGCAGCATGTTATCCGGGTCCTTTTCGAGCAGTTCCGGAGTTGTTTTCGAAGTCTGGCGATAGGTTGCCGAAAGCATGATCAGCTTGTGCAGCCGCTTGATATTCCAACCTGAATTTACAAAATCTACCGCAAGCCAATCCAGCAGCTGCGGGTGCGAAGGCAGGTTCCCCTGGTTGCCGAAGTCCGCCGCCGAGCGTACGATCCCGTGGCCAAAATGCATTTGCCAGATCCTGTTCACGAACACCCGGGCGGTTAGCGGATTGTTTTTGTCAAATAGCCAGCGGGCCAGTCCCAGCCGGTTTTGAGGATATTTCCCTTCAAACGGCAGCACTGACTCCAATGCACCCGGCGTGACTTGCTTACCCGGTGCATTGTAAACACCCCTTGTTAACAGGTAGGTGGGCCGTGGTTTGGGTAAATCTCCCATGACCATCAGTTCCGGAATGCTGTTGACCAGTCTATTTTGCTCCTCCCTTTTCATTTTCAATCTGACCTGCAACGCTTTCCGCCCTGCATTGAAATTCGCGAGGTAAAAGTCTTTCAGCATGGCAATCCCACCGGTATCCGTCCTTTTCAGCACTTCCGTGGCTTTGTTCGTATCATGGTTATAGAGTACTTCGAGTGCGGTCAGTTCCTTGTTAAAGATCTTCAATTCGTCGATTCCACCGTCTTTGAACGGGATCAGCAGATTGCGCTGGCCCAACAGGAATCCCTGGAATCCGTAGGTATGAATATCTTTTTCGTATAAAATCCCTTTGTAAAGATTGTCATAATCCGCTGTCGCCGGTGCCGCCTCGCCATTCACGTAGATCTTCGCTCCCGAGGCTTTGCTGGACCCGTCGTAGGTAACGGTAATATGCGTCCACTTTTTCACCGGTACTGCCGCAATCGTGCTTACCTGAATCGCATTCTGCGGGTAGGAATGGGCGATGATAAACTGTAATTTGTTTTGGGCAAGCCGCAAAGAATAACCTTTGTAACCCAGCCTAATGTCTTCGCAATGATAAAATATGCCCGCATCGGGGTAAACCGTGTTGGGATTGATCCATAGTTCAACCGAAAAAGGTTCTGTCCTCTCGTGCCATCCGATGTTGTTCCCAAGCCTGATGGAATTGTAGTCCGACACAAAATAGGCATTACCCTTTACGCCCGGCTTTAAAATCACCTCATTGCATTGCGCCGGCTGCGCCCTGTTGACGGTGTTCGGTGTGATACGCTTACCACCTGCCGTCGCAGTGGCTTCATCAAACGGGTAATGCGCCACCATCCCTTCACGGATCTGGTTTCCGATCAGCTTTTCCGACGGCTTTCCGGCGCTCATCCATTTCTTAAAATCTTCCTCCGAACCGGTTTGATGATCGGCGAACTGTCTGTCCAGGCCGGCTATCTGCTGATCCATAAAATGCAGGAGCTGTTCATTTTCCTGCGTCGTCAGCAGCATTGCGGGGCCGGGTGTCTGGTCGGGCCCGTACACCGGACTTCCGATTTCGTTGGTACTGTTGAATAGCCCGAACATTTTGTAATAAGCCTCCTGACTAATGGGGTCATATTTATGGTCATGGCAGCGTGCACACTGCACCGAAAGGCCGAGTATGCCCTGCCCCAGCGTTTGTACCCGGTCCGCATTGTATTCCACCCGGTATTCTTCAAAAACGATTCCTGCCTCGGAACTCTTCTTGTGCAGCCGGTTGAAAGCGGTTGCCAGTACGCTTTCCTTCGTCTTGCCCGGCATCAGGTCGCCGGCGAGTTGCATGGTGATGAACTTGTCGTAGGGTATGTTGCGGTTGAAAGCACCAATCACCCAGTCGCGCCATGGTGAAAGATCGCGGTGTTTGTCGTCCAGGTAGCCATCGCTGTCCGCATAACGTGCCACATCCATCCATTCGCTGGCCATGCGTTCGCCATAGGCCGGCGATCTCAGCAGGCGGTCAAGTACTTTATCATAAGCGCCCGGCGACCGGTCGGCAACAAATGCGTCTATTTCGGCAAGTGTCGGCGGCAGGCCCGTCAGATCGAAGCTGGCGCGCCGGATGAGGTCTTCCCGGCTTGCCTCGGGCGATGGGACGAGGTTTTCGGTTTCCAGCCTTTCAAGAATAAAATGATCGATCGGCGATTTGGCCCATCCGGCCAGCCCGGGTTTCGGGATTCCGGGTTTTTCCGGCTTAATGAACGACCAATGCGGTTTATATTCTGCTCCCTGTTCGATCCAGCGGGTGAGCACTGCGATTTCTTTCACGGACAGTTTGAGGTTCGAAGCCGGAGGCGGCATTTTCAGCTCGGGGTCGTCTGCGATGAGGCGGCTGTACACTTCGCTCGCGGCCAGGTCGCCCGGAACGATCGCGTGCCGGCCCGCAGTTTTTTTCAGGGCCTTGTAAGCGCCTTCCTCGGTGTCGAGCCGTAGGCCGCCCTTTTGCTTTTTTGCATCGGGACCATGGCATGCGAAGCATTTATCGGAGAGGATAGGCTTCACATCGTAGTTGAAATCCAGGGTCTCGGGTAAGTCTTTCAATGCCAGCTCTACCTCCGCCGGCTTTTCAACGCCGCAGCCTGCCAGCAGGATCAGACACACCCATGCCACAGCGGAGACCGTTCTCCCATTCAAAAAAGGATGCTTCCTCATCTGCGACTTCACTGAATTATTCGTCATCACGTATCGGCGAAAAGCTCAAAATGATTCCCGGTGTAACACTTTTAAACTAAAAGCGCATCAGACCTGATTCTTAGTCATTTGTTACCATAAAGTTTTCAATTTCGCATAAAATGTAACCGATGGAGGCAAATTTATTGGTCGGGAGCATTACCAACCACTTTCCCATGTACGCCGAAACACGTGAGGAGCCCACATAAAACCGCGATCGCCAGCCCAGGCATAAACCAGGCTGGCGACCGCTTATCCATGATTTCCCCGGCCCGGCGCTGATCGTGCCTGCCGGGCCGTTCATCATCTAAAAATCAATTACAACACTTTTCAAACCACCTGTAAATGGAAAGGGCGCTTTGTAGCTATCTGAAACCGCGGTGTTGTCGTCCCTTCCGACGGACAATCCATCCCAGGCGTCCTTAAACGTCGCATCTGCAAACCGCTTTTCGCCTACCTTCTTATCATTGATATAAATGGACGCCGTTCCGTTTTGAGCGGCTTTGTCGGCCTGAAAAACCAGTTTTACGGTCGATTTACCCTTAGGCAGGTTTTCGCTGCCCGAATTCAGCGTCTCTACCGCGGAACCGGCATTGTGGGCGACCTGCAATTTCCGGTCCTGCACAAAAAGGCTCAATCCTCCGAACTGACCGCCGACAGCAAAAATAACGCCCTCCTGCTTTGAATCGGCCAGCTCGACGTCCGCGGAAATCGTGCACGACCGGTTGTTGAACACCGGCGCTTCGGTCAGATGCGAGAGTCCGTTGTACAGTACGATATGTTTTTTGCCGTCAAAATAATCCGGCTCCTTTTCGTTTTCATTTCCGGCCCCGTTCCTGAGCGGAAAAACGTTGTATTTGGTTGCCTCCGAGTCGAATAGCGCTTTGAGCTCCGTCAGCTTGCCGGGGTTGCTTTGGGCCAAATCGTTGCTTTCATTAAAATCCTCATCAATTTTGAACAACTCCCAGCGATCGCCCTCGAATGCTCCTCCCCTTTTATGAAACGCACCGGCCTTCCAGCCATCCTTGTAAATGGAGCGTGCTCCCCCGATCTCGTAATATTGCACATGGTGCTGATGGGGCGCATTCCGAGTACTAATGGAACCGGCGAAACTGGTACCTTCCAATGCATCTTGCCGGATACCGTTGATAGTGGGCACCGCTTTGAGCCCGGCCAGTTCCAGCGTGGTCGGTAAAATATCGATCACGTGCGTGTACTGGTCCCGGATACCGCCTTTGTCTTTGATTTGTTTAGGCCAAAAAACAATGAGCGGGTTATGTGTGCCGCCTTCCCCGTTGGCTTCGGCCTTGAAGTAGCGAAAAGGCGTGTTGGTTGCCTGCGCCCAGCCGATCGGGTAAAGGACATTGGATTTTTCGGTTCCGATGAGGTCGATGTTGTCCAGGTCTTTCCTGAATTCGTCAGTCTGACCGGCTTTTGAGCCCGTGCCAAAATTACTTCTTCCATTCACGCCCCCGGCCCGCGCCGATCCATTGTCGCCTATCGAGAGGAATATCAGCGTATTATCCAGCTGATCGATGCCTTTCAGATATTGTACCAAACGGCCTATCTCGTGGTCGAGGTGCGCAAGGTAGCCGGCATATACCTCGATGTGACGGATGTAAAGACGTTTCTCGTCGGCGGATAAGCTCTCCCATTTCTTCACATCAGCATTCCCTGGTGCTAGTTTCACATAGGAAGGCACCACGCCCAGTTTCTTCTGGCGGGCCAGTACCTCCTCGCGGTACCAGTCCCAGCCTTTGTCGAATTTCCCTTTGAATTTATCGCTCCACGACCTGTCGACCTGGTGTGGTGAATGCGTGGCTGCCGGTCCGTAATACAGGAAAAAGGGCTTTTCCGGGGCCACCGACTTCTGGTTGGCAATGTAATTGATGGCCCGGTCGGTCATCAGCTCCGACAAAAGCTTTGGGTCGTCATACCCTTTTTCGACCTTATTGGTACCCTCCCACAATATCGGACGGTACTGGTCGGTGGCGCCGCCCAGAAACCCGAAGTACTTCTCGAAACCTCTGCCCACAGGCCACCGATTGAATGGGCCTGCCTGGGTCTGGTCCCTTTTGGGCGTCAGATGCCATTTACCTACCGCGAAAGTATTGTATCCCTGTTCCCGGAGGGTTTCGCTGACAAACCCTTTCTCGAACGGAATCACACGGTCGTAGCCGGGCGTCGCCGCGCCTGCATTGCTGCCCACATGCGCCGAGTGGTGATTTCGGCCCGTGAGCAATGCCGTGCGAGTCGGTGAACACACCCCGGTGGTGTGGAAGTTGGTATAACGCAGTCCGTTATTAGCCAGGCTGTCGATATTCGGCGTGGGGATCAGCCCCCCGAAGGCGGACGAAGCGCCATACCCGATGTCGTCGATCAGGATGTAAATCACATTGGGAGCGTCCTTAGGGGCAGCAATCTGATGCTCTGTAAACGACGTCTGCGTCTCGGCGATCGTCTTCCCGATTTTTCCCTGCCATGGCTTTTGGGGAATGTATTGTGCATGTGCGTACGGTACATGCAACCCGCCGGCCACCACGGTTGCCGTCAGGAGTTTCAAAGCAAAGTTCGCTTTCATAGGAGCTATTTAGGGGTGTTATATTTTTTCAATGACAATGTCCCGGAGCCGGCCGGTGAAGTTGTAGGGTGCTTTGTAGGCTGGCGTCACCGTAGTGCCCACATCTCGCCCGACCTCTAATCCTTCGTATCCGCTGGCCGCATTCGCGATCGCGCCCAGGTTCAGCGTTCCGGCCTTTTCGTTGTTGATGTACAGTGTTACCTCCTTATCCTTTTTGTCAGCGCCGTTCACGACTTCGGCTTTCAGCGTAATTTCCCCGGCAGGCACAGGCTTCGCGGAGGTCAGTTCCAGCACTTTCCCTTCGGCATTATATGCGAACACCAGCTTGTTGTTTTTTACATAAAAACTCAATCCGGATAAGGTGTTACCATAAGAGAGCAGAACGCCCTCCGCGCCTTTAGCGGGGATCACAGCACGGGCAGTGATCGTGAAGGATGCATTTGCGAAACGGAAGGCCGAGCTGCTCGTGTAATGCGCTCCCGGATACAATGTCACTTTCTTTTTCCCATCATAAATGCTCTGGCTCGCTGTTTCCCACTTATCTTTCAATGGATACACATTGTATTTCCATGCTTCCTGGTCAAACACCTCTGCGAGCTCCTTCACTTTTTCGGGGTGCTTGTCGGCCAGGTCGTTCAGTTCGTTGAAATCCTCTTTGAGGTTATACAAATGCCACCTTTCTTCGCTTTGCGGGATTCTTTTCGAGCGGTCGCGGGGGAAAGAAGCTTTCCATCCGTCCTTGTAAATGGCATAGGAGCCGGTCATTTCATGGTATTGCACATTGTGACGTTCGGCTGCATTCTTTTCCTGTGCCCCGATGGAATAGGCCAGGCTTATCCCTTCAACCGGCTGTTGCGCATATCCGTTGATAACGGCCGGTACCGTGGCACCCGCCAGTTCGAGTGTAGTGGGAAGAATGTCGCTCACATAGGAGTACTGGTGCCGGATGCCTCCTTTGTCCTTGATTTTTTTAGGGTAAAAAAGGATCAGCGGGTCGTGCGTTCCGCCCTCGAAATTGCCGTAGCTTTTGTAAAATCGAAACGGAGTGTTGGTGGCGGCTGCCCAGCCGTCGGGATAGAGTACAGATGAGTTTTGCGTTCCGAGCTGATCCAGGTTCCTGACGTACCGGGCTACGGTTTGTTCCTCGGTTTCACCGCGCTGATTGGCTAAAAAACGGCCGATTTCGCGGCCGGCACCTTCGGCCCCATTGTCGCCCACCAACACGACCACAAGTGTATTATCCAGCTGCCCGATCTCCTCGATGTGATCGATGATCCGGCCGATCTCATGGTCGGTATGCGAAACAAAACCAGCGTAGAGTTCGATGTACCTTTCAAAGAGCTTCTTTTCGTCCGCCGACAGCGCATTCCAGTCTTTCACGCCCGGATTTTTCGGGGCCAGCTTGGTATTGGCGGGGATCACGCCCAGTGCTTTCTGATTCTTCAATACGATTTCCCTGTACTGGTCCCAGCCGCCGCTGAACTTACCCTTATACTTGTCGATCCACGCCTTATCCACCTGCAACGGCGCATGAACCGCACCGGGAGCAAAATAGAGGAAGAACGGTTTGTCGGGCGCAGCCGCCTTCTGGCCGGATATATAGTGAATAGCCTCATTCGCAAGCAGTTCCGTCACATGACGTCCTTTCGGATCCTCCGGTTCGCGCTGCGTGTCACGGTAGAGTGTCGGGTGCCATTGATCCGTTGCCGCCACTTCGGGAGAAAATCCAAAGTAATGATCGAATCCCCGGCCCGTCGGCCAGCGGTTGAATGGCCCGGCCTGGGTAGCGTCTGCGGGATGGGTAAGGTGGTATTTGCCCAGCGCAAATGTGTTATACCCGTTTTCCCTCAGGATCTCAGCTATCGTCGCTTTTTCAAATGGAAGGTAGCCGTCGTAGCCGGGCGTGTTGTAGGAGTTGCTGGCAAAGAACCCGAAATGCACCGAATGCTGATTCCGCCCGGTCAGCAGCGCGGCTCTGGTGGGTGCGCAGAATGCGGTCGTATGGAAGTTGGTATACCGCAAGCCCTGATTGGCCAGGCGGTCAATGTTGGGTGTTTCTATCAACCCTCCGAATGCGGATATCGCCCCGTAACCAATGTCGTCGATCTGGATCCAGACGATATTGGGAGCGCCAGCCGTTGCGGTGGGATTGTTGTGGGGGGCCGATTCGGTGGTGGATTCCAGGTTCTTCCCTATTTTCCCCTGAAATGCCGGGGTCGGGCTGTGCTGCGCTAACGCATTACCCGTCAGCACAATGGAGAGAAACAGTAATGCATTTTTTCCTCTGGTGATAATTCTTTTCATATAAACGGTTATTGGTTGAAATGCCGGACTAAAAACCATCCCGTTGCCCGGATAGGCGAACATGCTCAGCGGTACTGCACAGCCAGGCATCCGCCATGAGCACCCGAACAGCTATAACGAATATTGATATACGTAAATAACCTGACAGACTATCCCGCTGCCATAGCCAGGGAAGCACGTGGCCGAATCAGGAAATAATGCTGAGATCAGATGCCGATACCCGCGGATATGGGAATGGACGGTAGTGTAAAAAAAGCCGCCTCAACAGCTGCAACAATGTCGCTGAGGCACGAGAGCAAGCGCGTCGGAACCGCCCTTGGAAGGTGATTTTGAGTGAAGTGGCGTAAGCAGATTCATGTGAAGATGGTATTTGAATTAATACGCAGCCTCGGGTGGTTCGATGCTTTTTATTTTATCTATTTAACTTATAGACAAAGTAAACTAATTAGTTTTGAATTCCCAAACAGATGCGCGCAAGTTTATCTGTGCAGGATCAAAGTAAAATCCGGCAGTAGCGGTATAGCAGCGATGTTGCTATTTTTGGTATTGACAAACCCATAACTAAATCCAGCGTATGCGACAGTGTTACATTTTGGCTGTACTGTTCCTGGCTTTCGCCATGAAATCGTTTGCCCGGCAGCCGGTCAACATTATTTTTATCATTGGCGACGATATCAGCTGGGACGATATCGGTGCTTATGGCAATACCAAAGTCAAGACGCCAAACCTCGACCGGCTGGCGAAGGAAGGCATGAAGTTTACCAACATGTTTCTCACAACCAGCTCCTGCAGTCCCAGCCGCACGAGTATCCTCACCGGCCGCTACCCGCACAACACCGGCGCTGCCGAGCTGCATTCGCCCCTGCCTGCGCATCTGAAATTTTTCCCCGAACTGCTTCAACAAAAAGGATACTTCACCGCGCTCGCGGGCAAATGGCACGAGGGGCCGGTTACGAAGCGGGCTTACGACACCCTGCTGGTGAACCAGGAGCTCAATGGGGAAGGAGGCGAGGAACAATGGATAAACCTGCTGAAATCCCGGCCGAAGCAGAAGCCGTTTTTCTTCTGGCTTTCCCCTTACGATGCCCACCGCCCCTGGTCAAAAACGACCAACGGCCCGCAGCACGATCCCGGTCGCGATATACAGGTGCCCCCAACGCTGGTCGACGACTCCGGGACCCGGCAAGACCTGGCTTCCTACTACAATGAAATTGCCCGGCTCGACCATTATGTGGGCTTGCTGGAAACGGAGCTGGCCGCACAGGGGCTTTTGGAGAACACACTCATCATCTTCACCGCAGATAACGGACGCCCGTTTCCGGGTAGCAAGACGCGGCTTACCGACGCAGGGATTAAAACCCCGTTTCTGGTCAAATGGCCTACCGGCATCCCGCCCGGCCAGGTATCACAAAGTCTGGTAAGCGCGATCGACATCGCACCTACCTTACTGGAACTGGCCGGGGTTCAGGCAGGCGTGACCTTTCAGGGACACAGCTTTGCGAAATTGTTTAAAAATCCGCACCAGGAGTTCAGGAAGTACATTTTCGCAGAACATAACTGGCACGACTATGAGGCTTACGAGCGGGCCGTGCGCACGAAGGACTTTCTATACATCACCAACAAAAGGACGCAGTTCGACAATGGCGGACCCATTGATGCCAATCAGAGCCCGGCCGCGAAGTCATTGAAAGCCGTCCGCCAAAGCGGCAAACTTACCCCGTTGCAAAACGACGCCTTTATCGTACCGAGGTCAGCCGAATCATTTTTTGATCAGTCCAAAGATCCTTTGCAATCACTGGATCTTATTGAAAATCAGACCTATAATCATCAGATACAGGCGCTCAAAAAAATCCTGGCCCGATGGATACTGGAAACCGGAGATACCGTCCCGCAGGCGCTCACACCCGACTGGTACGACCGGGTGACCGGCCAGCCATTACCCGCCAAAGACCAGCGGGGCGAGATGCCGGGAACTGCAAAGCGCGCCGATCACATTCATGCAAAAGGTCCGTTTTAATCGACAAAGCCAGCGGAACAGATACTATTTCACCAACACCAGTTCGACTGCACGGATGTCCGCAAATCTGGCACCTTTGATCTCGGACGCCCGCAGTTTCAGCTCGCCTCTGCCCTTTTTCAGCTGTATCAGCCCTACTTCCTGGGTCCTGAACTCCTTTTCGTAGGATTCGGCCTGCCGCTTGACACGGTCCGGGCTGTCCAGCAGCGGAGGATCAAATGCATTGGCGACCTTTCCTGAAATACGGCTTTCATTGAACTCGATCGAAAAAGCATGACCCGGCTGCGGACTGGTGTACCGGATCTTGACCCGGTATCGGCCGGTCGTATGGACGTCCACTTTCCAGCTTACGTAAGAATCGGTATCATTCCAGTTGGCGATCCACGAAGAATTGGGCGCCGAGGCGCTGAACGAGAGCGTCCCTTTGGAAGATGGGTGGAGAACCGCGTCCTGCGAAGGCAGGGTTGCAGCCGGAAATTGTTCATATCCTACTGGCAACCAGCGTATTGAATCGATACTTGCGCGCATTTCGTTAAACCAGTTGTCGAATGCAATTCGGAGGCTGTCAGTCAATGCGGGGTGCTGGGCGGCAATGTTGATCTGCTGTGTGGAATCTTTGGAAAGGTCGTAGAGCGCATCGCCCTGATACAGGTACCGGCCTTTTCTAACACTGTTATTTTTATTAATGGATAAAAATAGGGTGCGTTCCGGCACTTCTGCAGCGTTTCCCGTCAATACGGGTTTCAGGCTGAGCCCGTCGAGAGGCTGGGTTCCTTTGGCTGGTATGCCTGCGAGGTCCGTGAGCGTCGGCAGCAGGTCGATGTATGCCGCATTGCCTTCGACCACTTTGCCGGCAGGGATCGTACCGGGCCAGCGGATCAGAAAAGGCACGCGCACGCTGCCTTCGCCATTGACGCCCTTTCTCCCCTTCATATCGCCATTCCATCGCCAGGAGTTGGGGCCATTGTCGCTGAGATAGATCACGATCGTGTTCTGGGCGAGTTTCAGCTCGTCCAGCTTCCGGAGGACCCGCCCTACATTGTCGTCGATGTTTTCGGTCATCGCCAATGCCGAAATGGTCACCTCCTCATCCTCTTCTTTTTTGTTATGACTAAACTGCCTGATCCCCCGTGCCTTCACACGGTTGTAATATGCATCGGGCACCTGGAAAGGAGAATGGGGCGTATTGTACGGAATGTAGCAAAGGAACGGCTTGTCTTTGTTCTTCTCGATAAACGAAATGGCATGATTCGTCAGATCGTCGGCAATGTAGCCCTTGCTTTTTGCCGGCTGCCCGTTATGATCCACCGTTGTGTTGAAATAGTTGGCGTAATGCCCGCTGAGCATGCCGTAAAACTCGTCAAAGCCCCGGCCATTCGGATGATAGGGATACTGGCTTCCATTGTGCCATTTCCCGAAACATCCCGTGGCATAATCCGCCTTTTTGAACAGATCTGCCAGCGTGACCTCGTCAAGGTTCATAAACTCCCGCGAACTGGAAACGCCCCACACTCCGGCGCGGTAATGGTACCGTCCCGTGAGCAGGCCAGCCCGCGTAGGCGCACAAAGCGGCGACACGTAAAACCGGGCAAAACGCGCGCCTTCCCGCCCGATCTGATCGATATTCGGCGTCCGGACATTCCTGTTTCCATTGATGCTCAGATCACCCCACCCCTGGTCGTCCGCCAGAATGAGTACAATATTGGGGCGGGACTGCGCATTGGAAAAGCAGCTCATGGCGGAAAGGCAAACCACGAGCAATGTCCGGGTCGCCGGGATGGGCAGTTTCAGCATAAATTCGATTTACTGGACAACTATTCTGTAAAGCCGGAACGCAATTTCTCCGGTCGTCCCCAAAGAAAATCAAAATTTAAACTAATCCATAGACTTCATGGGGAACTGAGGCTGTATCATTAATGTACCAAATAGCTCCTTGATGTCATGTTGAGCGAAGCGGTCGCCGCTGCGGTCGAAACATCATTTGCACGACGCAAACGGCCTTCGACTTCGCTTAACATGACAGCCTAATGACATTTTAGACACCCTACCGGAGTATAGTGATTAAATACTCGCCTTGACTACCGGCAGGCAAACCGGCATTTCGTGGTTGTGGCTTTGCTTGAAAGTCAGCTTTTTGATCAGCAGTTTTTCTGGTCCGCTCCCTTCCCGAATCTTGATAAACTGGTTGGCTGCGATGTGTTGCAACTTCTGAACCTTCCCGCTGCCGTTCCACCGGATCTCGATTTCGTCGATCATCCGGGCTTGCCCAAGGCCGATCTCCCGTTTGAACGGCGCAGAGCCGAAGCTTCCGCCCGAGGTAACATTCCGGTAAACGCTTCTGGACTTGCCGTTTTCAGTAAAAGTGACCTTGATTTGCGATCCGACGGCCGCTTTGTTGGCTGTTACGCCTTCGAGATTAATGGAGATCCAGTTGTTGTCATTTTGTCCCGGGTTCATGAAAAACGAGTTCTGGTAGGCATCACCGACGTAGGCCCCGCCCATTTCGATGTAGATATCCTGATCGCCGTCGTTATCCATATCGGCAAAAGCCACGCTGTGCCCCTTCTGCAAGCTGCCCACCTGCGCGGAGGTAGTGACATCCGCGAAGCCTTTACCCTCAATGTTCCTGAACATTTTGTTCGGGATCAGCGACTTGTAGCTCGGGTTGCCCGTCCCTATAAACAGGTCGAGATAGCCGTCGTTATCAATATCCCCGAAATTCCCTCCCATCGCGAAACCGGTTTTGTCCAGTCCCATTGCCTTGGTAACATTCGTGAACGTGCCGTCGTGGTTGTTATGGTAAAGAACGGGCTGACCGTGAAATTCGGGAGAATTCCCCATCCGCTCGGCCGCTGCATAGTAGCTCAGGTTATAGTCCATGGTGTAGTCTCCGCAGAGGATATCCTGCCAGCCGTCGTTGTCATAATCCCAAAACCAGGTTGCGAAACTGCGATTCTGGTCGA
>NZ_CAMLSE010000010.1 GCF_946482605.1 uncultured Dyadobacter sp.
CACCTACTCGCACATTGGCTTCAACCTGAAAGTGACCGATATGCAGGCAGCGATCGGGCTGAGCCAATTACACAAAGCAGACCAGTTTGTACAAAAAAGAAGAGAAAACCATGCTCTTTTGTACAAAGCACTGGAACCGTTTCAGGAACATTTTATTCTGCACGAAGCAACACCGCACAGCGAACCAAGCTGGTTCGGTTTTATGGTGACCATCAGAGAGGGCAGCCCGATAAATCGCAGCGATCTGACTCAATATCTCGAAAACAACAAGATCGGCACGCGATTGTTATTTGCCGGCAACCTGCTTCGTCAGCCTGCTTATAAAGGTATCGAGCACCGCATTGTTGGTGATCTTACCAACACAGATATCATTATGAATGACTCGTTTTGGTTAGGGGTGTGGCCCGGACTCAATCAGAGCCATTATGACTACATTGCACAAGTAATCAGACAATATCTCACCACGATATAAACATGCGCTATTTTATCACAGGAGGATGTGGATTTTTAGGCTCTAATCTTGCAGCAGAGGTACTGAAAAGAGGAGAAGAGCTGTACGTATTCGACAACCTGTTCCGTCAGGGATCAGAGCAAAATCTGGCATGGCTTCGTCAACAAGGTTCGTTCAAATTCTATCATAGCGACATTCGGTCCTATAACGACGTTGAATATGCGATCAGGGATGCCAAACCCGACGTCGTTTTTCACCTTGCCGGGCAGGTTGCAATGACAACATCTCTGGCAAATCCCAGACTTGACTTTGAAATCAACGTGCTAGGTGGAAATAACCTTCTGGAATCTGTTCGTAAGTATTCACCTGATGCGATCGTTACTTACTCCTCGACAAACAAGGTCTATGGAGATTTTGATTGGATAGATTTCAAAGAAACCGATACACGCTACATAGTTGAAAAATATCCGCATGGATTTGCGGAGAACATTCCTCTGCATTTTCAATCTCCATATGGCTGCTCGAAAGGTGCGACAGACCAGTATATGTTAGATTACGCAAAAATGTTCGGATTACGGACAGTTGTGTTCCGGCATTCTTCTATTTTCGGCGGAAGGCAGTTCTCCACTTTCGACCAGGGATGGGTGGGCTGGTTTGTTCAGCAAGCCATGAATATCAAGTCCGGTAAGTTAACTGAGAATTTCACGATCTCCGGAAATGGTAAGCAGGTACGCGATATTTTGTTCGCAGATGATTTGATCAGCTGCTATTTTTCGGCAGTATCCAATATCGCAACAACAGCAGGTCATGCTTTCAATATCGGTGGTGGCATGGAAAATAGTCTTTCACTGCTTGAACTATTCAAAATTCTCGAAGAGAGGCTGGATGTAGATATGTCGTATACAACTCTCCCCTGGCGCCAAAGCGATCAAAAGGTTTTTGTTGCCGATATCTCGAAGGCCACAAGTACCTTTGCCTGGAAACCAAAAATTGACAAAAAAGGAGGTATTGACAAAATGATCGCGTGGGTTTCAGGCCTATAACCGATTTATGCTTGGTTCTGGACAGTACGATTTATACAACCTTCTGTCCGTGCCGCATTATTTAAATCCGAAACAGACAAATGGCTAAATCCAGCATTCTCGGGGTGGCGATACCTACTTACAAACGAGAAAACTACCTGCGAATCCTATTGGACACTATCCCTGCAAATGTGGACGTGGTCGTGAGTGACAATGGGGGGTTTACTTCGGCAGAATTCAAACAAGATTATAGTTCTCGCAAGTTTATCGGCTCTGATGTTGTAGTTAATATGTTCCAAAACTGGAACAATGCGATCAATGGGCTTGATAATGAATGGATCTGCCTGGCATCAGATGATGATATCTTTTATCCGAACGCATTTCAGGCATTCGACCAATATCTCGCCCAATACGCTGATTCGGAGATCATCATATTCGGGCACAATTATATTGATGAGACTGGTAAAAAACTGGGCAATTGGAAAGTTCCTGGCATTCTGGATCTGTCAGCTCCGCTAGGCTACAACGTCTTTAAGTATGGGGTAGACGCCAGACCCATTGCCGTTTTTTTTAAAAAGGAGTTGTTTCAACGCATAGGGGAACTCG
The DNA here is from genome assembly GCF_946482605.1 of uncultured Dyadobacter sp. Next base: position 2,080 of record NZ_CAMLSE010000010.1, read on the forward strand.
ATGTGGGCTATAAGATCACATCGGCCGACAGCGATTTTATTCAACTCGCATTACTTCATGGACGTGCACTGTTTGTGCCTGAGATTGTTTCCGGATACCGAATCTGGTCGCATAGTCTCACCAATCAATTGAACACCAGTACGGAATGGATGGCAGAAGTGACCAAATGGCAGGATAAGATAAAGCGAGAGTTACAGACACTAAATTTCCCCCCCCGGGAAATCAAAGAAAACACCGACGAAGTATTTATTAGGAATCTGCTTTCCGGATTGTTATCCCTCCGAGCTCAGCGAAAGGGAATCCTGGCATCGATCAGATACTTGAAACAGTTTCGATATCCACGTCACGCCACACTAACAACTCAATTAAAAATATTACAATGTCTATTAAAAACCGCATTGAACGTGTAGGAAGAGCGGGGAAATCACTATCGATCTCGTTTGTCAGTCAAATTACAACATCGATCGTTAGTTTTGTCATGGTACCGTTACTTATTCAGTACCTTAGTCGGGACAATTATGGTCTATGGGTAACGTTAATTTCGCTGATAAGCTGGATTTTGGCTTCGGATTTCGGAATAGGCTACGGCTTTCGGAACCGTGTCACTGAATATTTAGCAGACAACGACGGGACCAAGTTAAATGCCTATTTCAAAAACACATTTCAATACTATCTGATTATTACCTTTTTTATCATTGCATTTTTCATATATACGCTCAACACCAATCCAGTCCTGAGTAAATACAAATTATTGTCATTAATTATTTACCTGCCATACATCATCTATTTCCCTTTCAGCATAAGCAATCAAATATTGCAAGGCCTACGCTATGTTCACCTGACTGCAATCATAACCTTGATGAGAGCGTCGCTTTGGGCCCTGCTCGTCATCTCCATTATCAATTTTAGTAAGGAGAACAACCTGTTCATTATAGCGGTTGGTTATAGTATTGTCAATTCAATCGTAAATGGGATTGGGGTTTATCTCGCTTTTTCAAAGTCAAAAATTAGCATTCCCAGTTTTAAAACCCTGCTAACCCCTCCCCTTATTGACAAAACGCTGATAGTGGGACTTAAATTTTTTGTTCTTCAAATTAGCTCACTTTTGTTGTTCTCCATGGGTAATTACTATGTGTATTCCAACCTTACGCCCAACGACACTGCACATTACGACACAATAAATAAAATATACACTTTATATATGACCTTTTTCAATATGATCATCTCCGTATTCTGGTCTGAAATTGCGTTTCAGAAAGCAACGGGGAATTTTCAAAAATTGAGAGCCATATATAAGAAATTGCTACTGATATCTATTGTTGTTTCCCTCGGATCCTTTTTGATCGTATTCGTCGCACCTTTCCTGATCGCACTTTGGACAAACGGCAAAATTGTCGTTCACACCAAAGATTGCCTACCCTTTTCATTCATGGTAGCTATCCAGTCGGTGGCCTATTCGGGTGCGGTATTTCTTAATGCGTTTGAGAAGGTGATGCCTCAGGTTATTCTCGCCGCTATCAACATGGCCCTGATTTACCCTTTGATACAACTCGGCTTTAAACATAATACCGGCCTGGGCACTGTTCCATTAGTATCGGGAATTTTAACTATACCGGCATTGATTGTCTGCCACTGGGTCGCACTACGTTTGATAAAGTCCGATAACCTACTGCCGGTATGAGTTTCATTCTAAATCTGCTGAAAAGACTAGGGTACCGGTTGACATTTGGGCGGTTACCAAAATACTTGTATCGAATTGGCGAGGGAACCATCATGCAACCCCTTGGAATCAGGCTTGTATTTAAAACCAAAAGGGAAACAAGAAACTATGTCTCGGTAGGCGAAAAATGTGTGATCAGCGCCGATTTCATCTTTGAAACAGAAACCGGAAAAGTAGAAATTGGAAATAATGTGCACATTGGCGGAGCCGCTGTTATTTGTAAATCATCCATTATCATCGGCAACGATGTTACCATGGCCTGGGGAATTACCCTCTACGATCATGACTCCCACTCCATTTACTGGCAGGAACGACAAAACGACAACCATCAGTGTTACCAGGATTTTCACAACCACGGGGGAAACAACATCATGAACAAGGATTGGTCGCATGTCAAAACCAGGCCGATCGTGATCCATGATAAAGTGTGGATTGGCTTCGACGCCACCGTCCTCAAAGGAGTTACTATCGGTGAAGGAGCGGTTGTTGGTGCTAAAAGTGTTGTAACCAGGGATGTGCCGCCATGGTCCGTGGTAGCAGGGAACCCCGCGAGAGTAGTGAAATACATTGATCAAAAAATATGAACGTACTCATCATAGGCTCAAAGGGTTTTATAGGTAGCCATTTAACGACCTTCTACAAGGATAGAGAAAATGACAACGTCTTTGAGTGTGATGTCGTCGTGGACTATGCCCGGGAAAACTACTTTCTGATCGATGCCACCAATGCCGATTATCAGAAGATCTTTCGTGCGCATTCATTTGATGTCTGTATCAATTGTTCAGGCGCGGCGAGTGTACCTGCTTCAATCCAGGATCCATTGCGCGACTTTACGCTCAACACATACAATGTCGTCAAACTCCTGGATGCTATCAGGAGTAATCAGCCTGCGTGTAAGTTTATCAACCTGTCGAGTGCGGCAGTCTACGGCAACCCCACCCGGATACCGATCTGCGAGAGCGATGCGCCGCAACCGATATCACCCTATGGCGTCCATAAACTTCAGGCCGAGCAGATATGTAAGATGTATTACGATACCTACCGTATCCCCACTTGCTCGCTCAGAATCTTCTCCGCTTATGGCAATGGGCTGAAAAAGCAGATATTCTGGGATGTATTCCAAAAAGCATCAAAAAGCAATGTCGTGGAGATGTTCGGGACGGGTGAGGAAAGCCGGGATTTTATCCATGTCGACGACGTCGCGCAGGCGATCAAGTGCTGTCTTGAAAACGCGGCTTTCACGGGAGAATCGATTAATATTGCAAATGGAATCGAGACCACTGTATCTGATGCTACCAGAATTTTCCTTGAATGCTTTGGCGAGTCAAAGGAGGTACGATTTAATGGAGCTACCAAGCAGGGAGACCCGATAAACTGGCGCGCAGAGATTTCTGCACTGATGGCTATGGGTTATAGGCCAACAGTGCCAATGGGCGAAGGTCTTAAAAGGTATTACGAATGGATCATCCAACAATAGATAGACAAAAAATAGGGCTACTGTATCTGTCTACCTACGCAGCATGGGCAGGCGGTTTAATATACGTGCAGAATATCATTCGGGCATTAAACTTTCTCGATGATGATAAAAAGCCCGAACTGTCCATCTTCTATGGCTACGATTCTCCGATGGACGACGTCATCTCGATCAATTACCCCTATATTGCCTATCACCAGGTTAGTACTTCAAATAAGCTCGGAAAGCTATTTTATAGAGCTAAACGGTTACTGACGCGAAAATCTCCGTTTTTTGATCTGCTTCCTGAAATTGTTTACCCATACAACCCGCGGATCTTTTTAGGGAAAAGCAGAATCGATTGGATACCTGATTTTCAGGAACGCTATCTTCCACATATGTTTTCCCCTTCCGAAATTGCCAAAAGACAGCACCATCAGCAAAGCATATCACAGGCAGGGGGAACGGTAATATTCAGCAGCCTGAACGCAATGGAAGATTTTGTGAAATTCTATCCATCTCACAACTGCAAGCTTAGACTATTGAGATTTTCCAGCATTCTTCCCGATTTCCGGGACGTCGACCTGGATGCAGTAATGAAGAAATATGGAATAGGCAAGGTTTACTTTATGTCGCCCAATCAGTTTTGGAAGCATAAAAACCACCTGATTGTATTACAGGCTATCAACCTTCTGAAAAAAAAAGACCTGGATTTCAGCGTGGTTTTTACGGGAAGTCCGAGCGACCCGAGGAACAACGAGTATTTCCAAATAGTGGAACAGTATGTCGAAGCGAACGGGTTACAGAAATGGGTGAGATTTCTGGGGTTTATCGACCGGGCAGAGCAGTTGGCGCTCATGAGCAAGGCGAGGGCCATTATCCAGCCTTCCCTTTTCGAAGGGTGGAGTACAGTAGTAGAAGATACCAAGGCTATGGGTCAGTTCATCTTATTAAGTGATATACCACTTCATCGAGAGCAGATTTCCGAGAATTGCGATTTCTTCAATCCGCATGATGCCGAGGATCTTGCAGTTAGAATGCAAAAGCATCTTGAAAAGGAACCGGAAAAGGCGGCAGTTGACTATCAGAAACACATCAAGGCCTTTTCAGAAACGGTTCTCACTGCGTTAACCACTTGACGACATCGAAATGCACACGATCACTACCGCAAGTAATTTTCCAAAAATATCCGTTATTACGATCGTCAGGAACGGTGAAAAATACCTGGAAGACACTATCACAAGCATTCTCCACCAAACATATATAAACCTAGAGTATATCGTAATTGACGGAGCATCGACAGATGGCACTGTCGACATCATCAGGAAGTACGCATCACGAATCAATTACTGGACAAGTGAGAAGGATGATGGCATATATGACGCCATGAACAAGGGCGTCAAAGCATCGACAGGGGATTGGCTGCTTTTTATCAATGCGGACGACTTTTTGGCAAGCGACCAGGCAATCGAATCGGCTGTAAAATATCTGGTTTCATGCAGCAGTTGGGTTGCGTACGGCAACGTTATATTTCTTTCTGCGGATGAGCAGCAAATACATGGCCGGGAATGGAAAGATATTAAATACGAGTTCCAAAATATCGGTATGAGGCTTCCCCACCAGGGAACGTTTCATTCGAGGCAGCTATTTGCGAACAGGGGCTTTGACCCGACATTCAAAATCACAGGAGACTACGACCTGCTTCTTAGTTACCTTAAAAATCATGACGCGGTCTATTTCCCTGTGATCATTTCGAAAATGCGTGCCGGGGGCATCAGCGACTCTGTTAGCAAGGTCAAGCTATTCAAGGAGACCTATCGTGCTCAAATCCAAAACGGTGTGTATTCCATACCATCATTCAATTGGTTTCTCAACGCCTTCAAAGTCATTTCCATTAATTGGGTTATCCGAAATTTCGGAATAAACTTTAAAAACCGTATTAAGGCATTTGCTCAATGAAAATTACACTGATAAAGAGTCAAAAAGAAAACTTCCGTTGAGATTATCATGGTAATATATTTCATACTATATATCTTAATTTTCATTTGCGCGCTATTTGATTTGTTTATTTCTGATAAACCGAAGCAAGTATCATTGGCCATCCTGATTTCGCTCGGGGTAATCATGACATTGTTTACAGGTTTACGGTGGAATACCGGAACAGACTGGTTCAACTATCAATATTACTTTGCAACAATAGAAACCATTCCGTTTCTGAAAAGTGCTATGGAGCCGGGTTATGAACTGTTCGTCCGGTTGTTTAAACTACTGATCAGCAGAGAATACTCACCATTTCTGTTATTCTTCTCATTTTGCATTATTGCCTCCACATACTATTTCCTAGATCGTCACAGCCCCTATCCGATATTCTCCGTATTCCTTCTATTGTCTTACAGCCTGGTTGGAAGCGGGTTCGGTGTACGCCAGGATATCGCAATTTGCATCACACTTTTATCATTTTCATACATCCAGGAACGCTCTCTGGTTAAGTTTGCCAGTCTGGTTGTGTTAGCCGCTATGTTCCACAACTCAGCGATTATCTTCCTTCCAGCTTATTGGCTGTACACTTTTAAGTGGAACACCACCTTTGTCATGATTTGCGTTGTGGCCGTGGCCATAGCGGTGCTATTTTCAGATACCATTCTCTCGACATTCGGGAATTATATCGCAGCGCGGAAAATACAGACCTACATGGAGGAGGGCGACGAGTTTGCGGTTACGACACCGCTAACGATATTCAAATCGATTTCGGGCAGGCTTTTGATATTTAGTTTCATCCTGTGGTTTGTTAATTATGGCGAAAACGGGAACAACACTTTTAACGGTATTTTCAACGTATATGTATTTGGCATTATGATATTTGTGACATTCTCTCCGATCAGCGTGATATTCGGACGATTGGCCCGATATTATGACATTTATCAGATAGTGCTTATTCCACTGGCCTACCGACAGGGCAGTAGGTTGTACAAAGTTGTGTTTCTGCTGATCATGCTAGGGTTCTCCATCTTAAAATTCTCAACCGCTATATTAAATGACGAAGCAGGTGCTTTTGTTCCATACAAGTCTGTTTTAAGCGAATAATACACAACATGATATATGTATCCGACAGTTTGTCGATCGGCACACAACACGAACAATTCAATTCTTCTTTTCTAACGCTTCTCCGGCAGATCGAGCCGGATATAACATTTTACGCTGATAAGCGGCATAGTGATATCATTAAGCCAAAAGTACCGGGGCTCACTTTTGAAAATATTGAATTATACTCCAAAAGGGGAGGCATAAAAGAATTCATTCGGGCATATCATCAATTCAGATTAACGAAGAAAATAATTAAAGATGCCGAGGCTAATGGGGTAACTAAGTTAATTATCCTATTAATACACCCATTGGCCCATTATTTACTCAGGACATTTCTTGACACAAAGATCAATATATTCATTGTGACGCATGGCGAATTAGAGTCTTTAAAAGATAATAAAAGGTTCTTTAATAAGATCTGGGGATATTTTTTAAAAAGATCCTTACTAAGTCAACGCCTAAAAATACAATACATCATTCTTGGTGAGAGCATTTATAACAATCTCGTGGGAGTTCTTCCCGCTTTCAAAACACAGAAAAAGGCAATTCTTGATCACCCATATCCATTTCATGAAATTAGGCGAGATTACGCATCTAACCAAGCGATCACCTTCTCATCGCTTGGCGTTGCCACACTCCCCAAAAATTCACAGTATATTTTTTCCATCGCTGACCGCATGTCCGAAATGGTCAACACCGCCAGATACCGCTTTTATATTTGCGGAATGGTGTACAAAAACATGGAGAAGTACTTTAATGAGTGGGTAATCTATAACCGGAACCTAAATCCTTTAAGCCGTTCCGAAGTGGATCAAATACTCTCTGTGACAGACTTTGCATTACTTTATTACGACAATACACATTATTCTATGTGTTCAAGCGGTTCATTTTGGGATGCCATCAACGCGGAAATACCGATCCTGTATGTACAAAACGACTATATTGACTACTATTCGTCGCTCGTAGGTGGAATTGGTCATCGATTTGAGTCCCCAGAACAACTAAATGACTACATTGCCACATCTGGCAGGGAAAATTTATTTGATGCGCAATACCACCAGTTTATCGACAATGTCAGAAAATTGAAATACCAGCACATGAGTTATTCCAATTTAGTTAAACAACTGTCAGAGACAATCTTATGATTTAAGGCACGGAGGTCCTGAATGTTTTTTAGCTTGCGCTCCCAACCCGAGATTAACGCCGCAGGCTGCCACCATTGTTGAGCGTGGCATAGAAATTGGGACTGGACCATGCCCGACGCTAGCAGGATAACCAGCTACAAACATTCACTAATGGGCTCAAAATCAATTAATTGTTATGAAAAAATTGCTTTTTGCTCTAACCTTACACATAGCTTTAACCGCTTTTCTCTGTTTGGGCCCTGTGACATTGAAAGCACAGCGTGTGACACGCGCGAAAATGCTGAAAGACAGTGTCATGCGGTATGGTGTTGACATTGAACCATACCTTAAAAGCGTCACAGGCCAAAAAATCGTCGCGGATTTCAACTATGCCCCTTACATCAACCTGTTCCTGAAGAAGCACAGGTATGTAAAGTTCCCTCCCCTCAAGATAACAGTGGGCCTGGACAGCGCCTATGCCCGATACAATGCGCATCTTTTCCTAAATTCCGGAAACCGCGTCTACTTTCCGCCAGGGAGTGGTCTTGTTTGCCCTACCAACATGGCAACCAATGGAAATATGATTTATGTGGATACTCATACAAAGGACGTTTTCTTGTATGGCCTCAATTTGTATGGGAGTAAAGCAAACAAAAACTATGTCACTTCGCAATACGGCTGCGGCATCGCTCTGTATGCGCCGACCAACGTTTTAATCCATAAAACTACGATTTCCAAGAGCACCGGCGATGGCCTCGCTGTAAGGACTAACTGGGGAAAACAGAGTGAGAACATCGACGTTACTGACCTGCGCATAACCAATGCTTCACGAGCGGGAATGTTAGTTACAGGAGTCATCAATGGGACTTTCAAAGACATTTACATAGAAGAGACCGGGGAGAAAGTCAAGGCAAAGTCCGCCCCACCGCAGGTCGGGCTTTCGTTTGAACCTAATAACTGCGAGAGCAAATATGTCAAATGCAAATTCATCAACCTGAATACCCGAAATAATCTGGGTCCAGTGCTCGGAACAGCGAATTTTGGTCATCTATTCATCAAAAATAACTGCGGCAAAAATAAAGTCGATATCGTCATAAATGGTTGGACAGACGTTACCGATGACCCGGATTGCTATGGTGCTACGCTGGATATTTCCACCGATAATGCTGAGGCGATCGCGGATAAATACAACACGACTCTTGTCACGGGAAGATTTGTCGTCAACAATGCATCACTTACCAGAAATAACAAAAAGGCAGACCACTATTTTTTTAAGGGCAAGGACGAATCAATTAACAGTCCTATAAAGTATGAAATCAATAATTTAAAGCTTTTTAGTGGAGGAAAGGCGGTATCGGCCAAAAACCCGAGTCCACAGATGAAGCAGATTACTGAAAGTAGTAAGAAACTTGTGATCCATTAATTGACACGACATTGAAAGAAAAAAGAAAACTGCTTTACATCCTGCATGACATCGCCATAGGAGGTGTGGAGGTGGCTTTATTGTCCGCAATTCCTGAACTTTCTCAAAAGTACAATTTGAAAGTAGTCGTCCTTGGCAAGATCGATCCCAAAAATATAGCCCGATTAAATGCGGATGAGCGCCAAGTTTTCGAAGTTTTTGACTATCCGCGTTATGTCTTTCCATTACGACTGCCGACTATCATCAAATTCATTCTCGACTTCAACCCGGAGCTGATGATATGCTCGCTTTGGAGGGCATCTATGGTTGCGAGTATCGTTAAGAAAATGAACAAAAACATACGGCTTTTTGCTTTCAATCATAGCACGCAGTTTTCACATTTCTTTCAGTCCTATTTTATCAAGATGGCTGCCCGCTCGGCTGACATCGTCCTGACGGATAGCGTGGCCACCAGCCTCTTCGTCAAGACATTTAGTGTTACTGCGCAAATACTGGAGGTTTCATTCCTCACGGACGATACGCCGGATGCGATTTCCAGAAGGGCTCCTCAGCTGGATGAGCCAATCACATTCATGTTTCTGGGCCGAATCAATCCGGTAAAAAATCTCCCGTTAATCATTAAAGTTATATATGATCTCAGACAACGTTCGGTTCCTGCTATACTCGATGTTTATGGCAGAAGCGACGGACCGATGTCTGAAATTACGTCCTTGATCACTAAACTAAAGCTGGAAGATCATGTCAGGTTCAAAGGCGAAATAGAAAGTTCAAGCAGGAAGAGCCTGTTTGATCGTTATCACTTCTACATTCAACTTAGTTCCAGGGAAGGCATGGCTATGAGTGTCGCTGAGGCAATGCAGCATGGGCTGGTATGCGTGGTCTCGCCGGTTGGTGAGATCATCCACTATTCTAAGGATATGGAATCCGCTATCTTCATTGACATACATCAATCGGATTTGAAAAATGCGGCCGGCAAAATAATAGAAGTCATCAACAACCCGGAATTGTACAAAAAGCTGTCCGACAACTGCCATTCGACTTTTCAAAACAAAAAACGTTATTCGGAGTCGCTGATCGACCGGCTCGAGCAATCTATGTAGTGTAAATAAATAAGGTCATGGCCAGGGGCAGATCAGCATCATGTGTGCTGGTCTGCCCCTTTCCTTTTTCCGATTTGTCGAAATTTTCGTAAAAGTTATCAACCTAAACAACGATATTCTACAATATATGCCATAAAAAATATGACACGATAAAATACATCCATCTCACTAGCAAAGAGATAGCAGTCCATCACTTTTACGCCAGATACAATTACACATACCCATGCTTTTATAATATTCGACACTATATTTAGTATTACTTCTATATACAAAAGCACTGAATATTGAAAAAAGACATATATTTGTAGAATATATATATCATATTAAAAAATTAATCTACACATATATGCGCAATAAACTACTGATTCTTACAATATTACACTACACGTGGCTCGTAGGTATTGGATATGCGAGTCCAAAAATTGATCCGATCAAATTCACGATGTCTACCAATGCAAGCGCAGTAGCATTGAACGAAGAGTTTCAAATCGACATCAGAGCGAGCTATGTTCATATTCCCTCCAATACTGCTTTTGTCTTTGAAGGATCTAATGCCTTTCGTTTAAAGCTTGTTTTGCCGGATGGTTTTGAGCAAACGGGAGGGAATTTTAGCGATTACATCGGTGGAGAATTGTCATCAACAAAGCCCTATGTAGCCTTTACATTAAAAGGAAAATTCACCAGAGAAAGCCCTAGCGGCGTATTTCAATTATTGCGAAGTCATAAAAACGCGGATAATCAAAGTACCTACCTCCAAGTCGCTACGATATCGTTCAAAGCGGAAGAACCCGGCCAACAAGCCGACGAGAGTAATGCCCGGATTGCACTTCAACAGACTCCTGCCTACATTTCTTATATGACTATCAGCCAATTAAGAAGTGGACTGGCCGACACATCCCGGGCAGTTTTTGTAATTGATAACCTGAGATATGGGCTGTTTCGTTACAATCCCTCCTCTACTTCTTCGGATGACGGAGCCATGACCATTGTCTCAGCAGGAAGACGGTATGAAAGAGTTTATGAGGGCGCTATCAATGTCAACTGGTTTGGGATAGTGGGCGACGGAGTTACTGACCAGGCCCCGGCAATCCAGGCAATGCTCAACAATGCGAGATACCGCAATGTTTTTTTCCCGAAATCAGCACAGTCATATCGCATAAGATCTATCAGGATACCGAGCAACACCACGATGGAGTTCGAAGAGGGCACCGTAGTAGAAGGCACAGGAGGACTGGGGGCGACCGAAAAGCTCATGTACATGTATGATGTCGGAAATATTATCATCCGTGGCTACGGTGTGGTGTTCAAGGACCACCGGGAAAATTACACATCGGGCCAGCACAGACACATCTTCTCTCTTGAAGGAGTCGTCAATGCCGTAATTGAAGGAATGGCAGCAAATGACAGCGGCGGAGATGGATTCTATGTTGGGGCAGGTACCTACCAAAAGTTTGGAGATAATATTAAGTTCCTCAATGTCAGTGCCAACAATAACAGAAGGCATGGTATGGCGGTAACCACGGCCAGGAACATCGATATCGTTAATGCGGTATTGACTAACACCGTTGGAGAGGGGCCGCAAGCAGGACTCAATTTCGAAGCCAATAATGCCGAAAACAGATTTGAGGGGGTAAGGGTAGAAAATCCCAGAACCGGCGGGAACAATGGACCGGGTATTATGATCAGCCCCGGCGCCCTGGCGGCATCAGATAAAGTCATCGACATAACTGTTTCCAATCACCTTGACGATGGAAGCTTGTATGGCTTTCTCGTAACCACAGTAAGGTCCAGTTTACCCGGATCTGTCAATGTAGAAAACGCGACCTGGAAAAACTCCAAATACTGCGGTTTTGTGTCAAGGAACTGGAGCTATCGGGCATGCGCCGTCGTGGTTACTAATCCCACCGTTATCAATTGCAATGCATTGGGTAGTACTTCCCCCACAGCGGGTGCAGCTTTCTATGTTCACCGCGAAGCAGCAGACACGGGAGATAGCAATATAGGAAATATTCATATCATTAATCCAAGGATCATGGATATGCGAAATCCGCAACTGACCGTACGTGCGTTCAGCTTCAGAGACTGGGCAATCGCAAATCCGATTTTAAGCTGTAGTATTATCGATCCGATCAAAGTCTCTACGTTTTTTCCAAGTAACAACATGATCGTCAATGCCCAAATCGTATTGTCCGACCGTAATGGCGCAATGGTTCATGATTTCAATGCATGGAACAGCATGGCAGATTATACATATTACCGGCCGCTCTACCACAACCAAACAGCACCTGGTGGACGAAATCTCGCCCTTGGAAAAGTTAATGCCGGATTCCCGGAAGTAACCGTCGAGGTACGAGCTCCCTATAACATTAATATTATACCCAATCCAACCGACAACATTATGCCACTTTCCCCGGTGAATGGCAAGTCCATTTCGAGCAATGTCGTTGGCAGCAAAGTGAAACTGAAAAAGGCATCAGATAATACCTGGTTCATCACCGAGATGGTGGGGACCTGGAATGTACAGCCCTAAGCTTTGAGTGAAACACAAGATGAATCGGAAGCTTGATTTGTCTTGTGTTTTTCTTTCAATAAGCTATCTTCGACAAAAATTTGAATGTCATTTGCGTATGACGCATTTCTGTCGCTATACTATACAAGATGCACACACTAAGATTATGCAGACCGACGTTTCGTCTGATCTCGTCAATACTTTGTACTAATCTTTTAACTTCCGCGGAATGAGTAGTAAGAACATTCTACTCCTTGCCCACGACGGAGAAGATTTCTACAAAGCAAGGCTGCCGTTTGCCAGGTTCCTTAAGGACAAGGGTTACAATGTCTCCGTCATAGTCCCGAGAGACAAATTCACCGATCTAATCGCTGGTGAAGGTTTTCTGGTGCAGCCTTCCAACCTGAAAAGGAACAATGCCAATCCGCTTCACCTGTTGCAATCGATGCGTGAGGTGAGCCGGTTTGCTACTGATAACAATGTTGGCATTATTCATTCCTTCAAGTTTTTCCCCAACTTCATCAATTCTTTCGCTAACCTATTCAGCAACAGGAAGGTGGTTCTGCATATAGCCGGACTGGGGATTGCTTTTGCAAACAAGCGACCTAAGTATCAAATCATTAAATTCATTCAGCAGGTTCTTTTTCTGTTAGAGTTTTTAAGGGCAAATCTGGTGATCATTCAGAATCCCGATGATTATGAAGATTTCCTGTTTAAGAAATTTTTCAGGAAGAAAATAAAGGTTGTCAAGGGAAGCGGTGTAGATGTCTCTCTGTTCTCCCCTGCCCTAACTGCCCCGGCGCAAAACGGCAAGGCGGTTTTTTTGTGCACTACCAGGCTGATATGGGAAAAGGGAATCAAAGAAATGGTAGAGGCATTCGAGTCCCTCCCTTCCCCTATGCTCGAAAATGTGGAACTGCGGATCATCGGGGAACCTGACAACAAGAATCCGAGAGGTATAACAAAGGAGTATGTCGAGCGCTACAAAGCAAGTACCCAAATCAAGTTTCTGGGACGGCAGAACAATATTAAAGAGCATCTGCAAAACTCGGACATTTTTATCCTGCCGACTTATTACCGTGAAGGTATCCCCAGAAGCATATTGGAGGCTCTTGCCAGTGGCTTACCCGTCATTACCACCGACGTCCCGGGTTGTAAGCTGACTATCATTCCCAATGAAAACGGCATACTGATCCGCCCCCGTTCGGTCGAAGCGATCCGGTCCGCGGTTGAGAGCATTCTGGCGGCGCGTGGAAGCTGGGCGCAAATGGGCGCTACGAGCCGCAGACTTGCATTGTCAGAATTTTCGGAAAATGTAATATTTACGGAAATTGTAAAATTGTATCAGCAAGAAGATTGACTATGCCACCGACCAAACGTACAACGTATATCGTCCAGGAAAGTAGTTATTCGACAAAGACGTCTGTAACAATATGACGAATGCTGTTACATATAAATCGTGTACCTGTAGAGTAGGATTTTATGATATAGTACTTTTTGCAGAACTACCACCTTCCTTCCGACTCGACAGCCAGACTCAAAATCCTAACCCGAAGCTGAATAATAATACTAAACCCCTGAGTTACATCACTAAGAGGAAATATTAACGGTTTGCACCTGCAAAATATAAGTTTTGATTATTCAAAGTTTATGGTTATACTTGTGGCTTATGAGCACACTAATTGTATGATTTTTCCAACAATAACGCACACATATGAAAAACACCTACGTCTCTAATCGGAGGTACGTTCACCGCCTTCAGAGTAAAACAGCCGTCTCTGAAGAGGTTTTGATAGTAACCAGCTACGATTATTTTCTTCAAAAGTATGACCTGGCACTACTTTTAAAAAAGTACAAAGAAATCATCCTGATACCTCATTCCGATGATGATGACTATCTTCTCAATCACACTGTCAGACCTTTACTGGACAAATTTGAGAAAGTACATTTGGTTACAAATCCCGTTTACGATAAGAGAAACAGAGTAATTTATGAGCTGGTGGTTCGGAAGAACAAATCCATCAGAATCACCACTGTATACGATTTCTGCGAAAAATATCTGAAGAAAGTATACATTCCTGATGACGTATCCGAAATCAACCCCAACCTTCTTTCCGTCCCCACCTTTGGAAGAAGGGTTAGATATCCCAAAAAGATCATAGACATCACCATTTCTATCATCCTTTTCCTCTGCACCTTACCGCTCTGGATTTTAAGTTACTTCAGGATTAAACTGCAATCCCCCGGGCCGGTGTTTTACTACCAGGAACGGGTCGGAATGAATAATAAGCTTTTCAATTGCATCAAATTCCGGTCGATGGGCCTAGATGCGGAACAAAACGGTGCGTCGTTTTCCAAGAAAAAAGACTCTCGTATCTTCGAATACGGCTCTTTTATGAGGCTTACGCGAATAGACGAGCTGCCGCAGATCATCAATATTTTCAGGAGAGATTTGTCTTTAATAGGCCCCAGACCGGAAAGACCTGTTTTCACCGAGACTTTCGATGAAATTATACCCTACTACAACCTTCGGCACAATATCAAACCAGGTATCACCGGCTATGCACAGGTCATGTACTCATATGGTGCAGGCGTGTATGACGCACGACATAAATTGATGTATGATCTTTACTACATCAAAAACTGGAATCTGCTCTTGGAGCTCAAGATCATTCTCCTGACAGCAGTCGTAATATTTGGAAAAAGGGGTAGGTAAGCGCTGTGCCCCGAGATATAGGAACCCTGGATGAGGAAATATCTATTTGTGCTGCTGTTATCAGCAGCACTCCATTTCAACGCATTTGGTCAGGATTCTACATTTTTCTACTCTGCGACTGTATTAGGGGCTGCTTCCACATCACAAACACCCTTTTGGCTTCAGACGAATCAGTATGGTTCTGTTCCGTCTGAAGGATCATTTCTTAGCGGCAGAGCGAGTTTCCACCGGGTGTATAATGTCAATAATCCCCGATTTTTCCAGTGGGCCGGAGGAGCAGAAGTGATTGCAACGGCCGGAAAACGCTCTACTGCCTTTTTCACCGACCTGTTTCTGGCGGGCAAGGCAGGCCCCGTAGAACTAAGCATCGGGCAGCGCAGAGAAATCATGGGCCTTGCAGATAGTAGTTTAACGAGCGGCTCGTTCGCATTCTCCCATAACTTTCGTCCTTATCCCAAAATTCAGATCGCCACACCCGGATTCGTCAACATTATTCCGGCGAACGATATCCTCTCATTCAAATTCAGCTATTCGGATGGAATCCTGGGCCCGGCCGGCATTCACTATGGAAATGTCGACCACGTGGATGAAGTTTACCTGCACCACAAATCCCTGTATTTGAAACTTGGCAGAAAGAATCATAAACTCAACTTCTACGCAGGCTTCAATCACCAGGTTATGTGGGGCGGCGAAGACAAAATTTTTTCAGGCGGACTGAAACGATCCGATGCTTATGAGTATGTAGTTTTCGGCAAACCCTGGCAAGGCAGCAGGGTCGGCAATCATTTTGGGACCATCGATTTAGCTATCGAATGGAAGGGCTCCAAATGGAACACGTTTCTATACCGTCAGAACATTTACGAGGACGGTTCCCTCAGTAACCTGTCAAATATCGCCGATGGCTTGAATGGACTCCGGTTTAAGAGAAGATCGGCACCCAACCGCAATTCGGGTGTCAGCCTGAATACACTTCTGATGGAGTTTGTATATACCAAAAATCAGGGTGGTGCTATTTTTGACTTCCAAACGGGAGTTTTTGGGCAGGATAACTATTTCAACCATTATGTTTACAACCAGGGATGGTCTTACAAAGGCAGAACAATGGGCACTCCTCTTATCTCTCCCCAAACTGCTTTCAGAAACGAGCTCACGTACCAAGGACCCGAGTTCACAACCAACAACAAAATAATGGCCTATCATTTAGCCGCTGAGCTTTCATGGCATAAATTAAACTTTTTATTAAAAGGCACTTACTCACTTAACTCCGGTACTTACCGGAAACCATTCGATCCCGCCTTACATCAGGCATCCTTTATCGTGCGAGCGGAAAGTCCTTTATCGGCAAAGTTTAATGACTACATCTCCCTGAACTTTGCTGCCGATATTGGAAAATTATACCCTAATAATCTCGCTCTGATGGTCAGTTGGAGGAAATCCGGTTTTATCCGATAACTTTGATGCAAAGCCATTGACTAACGGATGCTCTATTTCTATTGTTTAAATGTCGCGCCCTATTTCTGAAATTCGAAGCTGCCTGGTTCTTTGCATTATTTTCCTCGCGCTTTCAACACACGCCCAGGACTCTACAGTATTTTACAAAACCACCCTCACGGCAGCCGGCGCTACCGCCCAAACACCGTTTTGGCAGCACGCCAACCAGTACGGAAGTGTTCCGCTGAATGGCAACTATGCCTTGGCCACCGCCGGGCTTTATAAAGTCTACAACCCACACAATCCGCGCATTTTTCAATGGAGCGGCGGTTTCGAGGCAGTCGGGAGCTATGGGAAGTCAGGCAATGCTTTTTTGACAGATCTGTATGCTGCTGCTAAAATTGGTCGCATTGAAATCATGGCGGGGCAAAAGAAAATGATCACCGGACTGGTTGATACCAGCATGACATCCGGTTCCATCGCAATGTCCGGAAATGCAAGGCCTTACCCAAGGATTCAGATCTCCATTCCGGAATATTTCCCGCTCTATTTTACCAACAACCGGGTTTCATTCAAATTTTCTTATTCCGATGGCTACTTGGGCGGCAGCGATGTCAACTATGGAAGTGTCAAAAGGGTATCTACGACCTATTTGCACCAGAAAATGGTATACCTCCGGCTCGGAAATGCATTGGACCGAATCAAAATCTACCTCGGCATGAATCACCAGGCCATTTGGGGCGGAGAAAATAAGCTAATGCCGTTGTATGATCTTAGCACCGCAAAATCCTATTGGTACACGATCAGTGGGAAAACAGTAGATTATAGAAAAATCGGAAATCACTTTGGAACAATTGATATCGGAGGAGAATGGCGCGGAAAAAACTGGTTGTTCTTTCTCTATCGCCAGAATATATATGAAACCGGTTCGCTGTTTCGCGTCACCAACTTCCAGGATGGACTCAATGGAATCAGTATGAAGAGAATAAAGCCGTTGCCAAAAGGGTCGAGTTACTTTGCTTTCCAATCCTTTTTGCTCGAAGTAATAGGCACTCACAATCAAATCAACAAAGCGCCATTGTCCGAACTTGCGATGTTCGAAAGAGGTAATTACTTCAACAGCTATCTGTATGACAGAGGCTGGTCTTACTATGGTACCGGCCTGGGCACTCCCCTGGCTCCGGCATCTTCCATTACCCGCGGCGATTTGCCGAATAATAATTCGGAATTCACAAATAACAATCGCTTCTGGGCCCTGCATACGGGCATCACCGCAACCTGGCTGCATATGAAATTGGCTTTCAGAGGCACCTATTCCCGCAATTCGGGCACATTCCTCAGCCCCTTCGACAAAATGGAACAGCAAGTGTCTGTGCAGCTCCGTGCAGAAAAAAACTTAAATATATTCAGAGGGTGCAGTGTTTTTTCCGCAATATCCTCCGATATTGGTAGGCTATACCCGAACTCATACGGGCTTATGGTAGGGTTAAGAAAAAGCGGCTTTCTGGATTAATCAATCAACTCTACACCCGGACTGCGCTATGTTCAATATGATAATAGAAAAGTTATACTTATTTTGCCGACTACTATACACATGATGAACAAAGCGTGAGGGCACACCTATGAGATTTCTTCTATTCATATTACTAGCGGTGCCCTTTGTTGGTTTTTCTCAATCTGAGACCAAAGAACCCGTCATTTACACCGATTCTACCACTAACTACGTCGAATTCGCGGGAATGGGCAGTACCAACGGGTATACACCATTCTGGATCCAATCGAATCAATACGGCGTCATTCCTAAAACCGGGCCGGTCCTCAGCGGCCGCGCGGGCCTGGAACATTACTGGACGCTTTCCGAAAACAAAACGCGAAATAACCTGCGCGTCGGTGTGGGTGTAGAGGCAGTGGGAAATATGGTTCAGACCAAGAACTTCCTGCTTCCCCAGGCACATGTAACGCTGCGCTACAAGAATTGGGAGCTTTATGTGGGGAGAAAAAAACAGTCGCTCGGACTGGCTGATTCTACCATCGGGTCAGGTTCATACGCCTGGTCGGGGAATGCGCTGCCGATTCCTAAAATCTACTTCGGAACCACCCGATTTGTACCGGTACCATTTACAAAAGGCTGGCTATCCTTCCAGGCATTTTATTCCGACGGGCTCTTTGAAAAAGGCCGACCTATCACCAGTGACCTGAAATTCCACCAGAAAGCCTTCTACATGCGTATCGGGAAAGGCCATTCCCTGCTGAAACTGTATGGCGGTTTCAACCATCAGGTTCAATGGGGCGGGAAGACCAAAGTCAACCTGGCCGGCGAAGGGGGCCAAATGCCGAGCGGGTTTTCCAACTACATTCACGCAGTGATAGGGTCTATCGGCGGTAGTGGTGAAGATATCACCCATTTCGATAGTACGAGCAGGATCGGAAACCACCTGGGATCGATTGACCTGGCCATGGAGGTCGAAACCTATGGAAGCAGCATTTTCCTTTACCGGCAATTTATTTACGAGGACGGTTCGCTATTCTATTTGACAACGATCAATGACGGCTTATACGGTGCCAGGCTCAAACGAAAAAACTCCTACGGCGCCAATTTTGAAATCAACGAAGCCGTGTTGGAATTTCTGTATACGAAAAACCAGGGAGGAGATGATTTTGTGATCGGAGACCCGAAAAGGCGGGGTCACGACAACTATTTCAATAATCAGCAGGTTCGGGATGGCTGGGGCTATTTTGACCGTACCATCGGAACCCCCTTTATTCCACCAACTTCTCAGACGAAATGGAGATGGCCTAACTATGCCGACAATTTCACGAGCAACAACCGGGTTATGCTCTTCCATCTCGGACTGAAAGGTACATTGTTCAGGAAAATCGAATGGTTGGGTAAATTCTCCTATTCGGAAAACAGCGGTGCCTACCTGGAACCATTCATAGGGGCTCCCAAACAGTTTTCAGGTTTGCTGATGATGCAGTCCAAACTCGATGTATTCGGCGGCATAACGGTAAAAGGAGCCTACGCGGCAGACATCGGCGACTTATACCGCAAGACTTACGGGTTTATGCTCGGCGTACGGAAAGACTTTTCGTTCTACTGATCCCACATCTACAAATTACTTCTGATCTGTTCAGCCAGCGTCGCGAGTTCTTCCTGCGACGTTTTTATTTTCTTGCTGAAATCCGCGTCGGCCATACTGTTCAGCGGGAGCAGATGCACATGTGCATGAGGCACTTCCAGCCCAATAACGCTCACCCCTATTCTGAGGCAAGGGACAGTTTTTTCCAATGCAGGGACAATGCTTTTGGCAAAAGCAAAAAGGCCGGTATACAAATCGTCGTCGAGATCGAAAAGGTAATCCACCTCCTTTTTAGGAATCACCAGCGTATGACCTTTCGCAATGGGGAATGCGTCAAGGAATGCGAAGAAGTCTTCCGTTTCGGCTATTTTATGGCAAGGAATCTCGCCCGCTACTATTCTTGAAAATATAGATGCCATGTGAATGTGATAATGGGTTACCAGGACCTGCTCCCAAAAATAGGAGCAGCTAACTTTCGATCCAAATATGCGTCCGAAAACTCAAAAAGTACTTAATATTGTGGACTAAAACTTTAACAAGCGAAACATGAATTGCACAAAATGGAAGGCTTTCGGAAAAGCGTCCGTCATCGCTCTGGCAACCCTGGCGTTTTCAGGGAATGATGCGACAGCCCAAAAAGGAAAATGGGTTACGCTGTTCGATGGCAAAAGTCTCAACGGATGGCATAGCTGGCAATCCGACAAAGTCCTGCCACAATGGAAGATCGAAGACAAAGCAATCGTTCTGACAGAAAAAGGCGGAAAGGACCTTGTGACAGACAAGGAATACGGTGATTTTGAACTGGAACTTGAATGGAAAATCGCCGAAGGTGGTAACAGCGGGATTATCTACCATGTGGTTGAAGACAAAAAATACTGCTGCCCTTATTCTACCGGACCGGAAATTCAGGTTTTGGATGACCAAAAGCACCCGGATGCAAAAGCTGGCAAAGCAGGTAACCACAAGGCTGGCTCTCTGTACGATATGCTGCCTGCAACCGATTTTACTGTCGTGAAACCCGCCGGCCAGTGGAACAAAGCCAAAGTAATCATCAAAGGCGGCAAAGGAGAAAGCTGGCTGAATGGTAAAAAGGTAGTTGAATTCCCAACCCAGGGGCCTGAATGGAACAAACTGGTTGCTAACAGCAAATTCAAAACCTGGGAAGGCTTTGGCGCTTCATCTAAGGGTAAAATTGCTTTGCAGGATCATGGCGACAAGGTTTCTTATCGCAACATCCGCATCAAAGAATTATAATATCGCGTCAGTGAGATTTCCTGACCAGTATTCGCGGCTGTAAACGCGCCTGAAAGGCCAGTTTTTCGACCGCAACAGAAGGGGCAGATAAGCGTGGGGTTCTTTGGAAGACTTACTATAATGGTAAAGGTCATCGTCCGTAAGAACCAAACCCTTGTAAGCCCCTTCTTCTTTTACCGTGATGTCTCCAAACGGAAGTTCTTTCTCAAAACGAGGATTCTGTCGCAGTAATCTTTCTTTCAGCAGCCACTCCGAACGGAAACGTCCGACAGCAAGCGGAGCGGGTTCAAATTTTCCTTCCGACACCATTAAAGCATAATCCATATAAGCCCGCAGCAGTTTCGGACCTTCATTCGCAGTATGTTCAGTTTGAAGCTGAGAAGGCCATAGGCTTGTCACAAAGTAGATTTTTTCCCGGGCCCGTGTAATGGCGACATTGAGCCGGTTCTCCCCTCCCTGCATATTCAGCGTACCAAACTGCATGGAAATTTTCCCCTGCTCGTCCGGTGCATAGCCCATTGAGAAAATGATCACATCACGTTCATCGCCTTGTACATTTTCAATATTCTTAACAAAAAGGCCTTCCGGATAAACCGCTTCGCGTTCAAGCGCGTCCTGAATTGCAGCCTGCTGGTAAAAGTTGAATGTTACGACACCAATACTTTTACCGCTACCTGCCAGTTCTCTGATCAATTGTAGCACCTTATCTACTTCGGCAGCATTGGTATTGTTATTCCAGATGCCGTCGGTCTTGATATAGCAAATCCCCGGTTCGCGAACATTAATTTTATTGAAATCCGGAAGCAATTTCAGACTCTGCTTATAAAAGTTTCTGTTTGAAAAATCGATGAGATCCAGCGAGAGGCTTCTGTAATGGCCCGTCAACTGATAATGGTCCAGCGATTGCCCGGCAAGGTCGAGCAACGACTCTATTTCGATTGCCGCTGAATAATCCTCATCCTCCGTGCGATCCTCAAACCGAACCCTGTACAGATCGCTTGGTGAAAGCTGTTTACTGTCTCCGGTTACCACCCATTGCTTACCTCTGAATGCCGCAGGCAGGCTGTATTCAGCATAACACTGAGATGCTTCATCAAAGATAACCAGATCGAATAACCCCTGCTCCATCGGAAAAATGGCCGATACCGCCTCAGGTGACGCCATCCAGCAGGGAATTAAAGCAAATACTTCATCTGAATAGCTTTCCAGCAACTTCCGGATGGGCCATATTTTACGCTTTTTGGTGACCTGATGTCCGAGCTCCCGATAGGTGACACGGTTTCCCAACCGGTTTTTTTCCACATCTTCGTAAGTCGCCTCTCTCAATTTGATATTCGCGATGTCCGAACTCAGCTTCTGTTTCAAAGTAATGCTCCCCTGCACCTGGTCCTCCCATTGCCTCATTTTAAGCGAGGTTACGGACCGTAATGCGGGATACTTGCTTTCAATATGTTCGATCCAGCTTAGCTTAATGCTATTTTCGAAGAGATGAAGGGTTTCGGACGAACGTTCCGCTCCTATCTCCGCGGCCTTTTCAAGTACTGCCTGCGTAGCTGCCTGTTGCGTTGTCGTCATATCCTCCCACAACCGGTCCATATCAGCCATTGAATCAAAATCATCCCGAAGTGCTTTCAGAAGGACATTGCTAAAACCGTCCGGTTCGTCGATTAACCCTTCGATCTGTTTCGGTAGAAGATATGCAAGCATGGCCTTTTCAATTCGATCCCAGGTATCCATCCACAGTCTCAACTCTTCCAGCCCTTTCAGAAATTCGTTCATTTGGCCATGCCGGCGAACAATATGATGGAACACGGTAACCCACAGGCCTGCGTTCATTCGCACAGCCGCATCCGCAGCCTGCTCGGCACGTTTAAAAAACAATAGATATTCAACTGCGAGGTCGGTTCCGAAATCATTAATGAAACCCGTTTCGAAGCACAAACTTGTGTTGGTCAGCCAGGATTCCAATTGCTGCCGATTCCGCAGCCGTTGTTCGAGGCGCAGGAGGTGTTCGAGTGAAACTGTAAGTCCATTGGCCGATGCAACACGTTCTATTTCCTTTTTCTCCCTGCTGAACACATCCCACAAAAAGCCTGAAACAGTTGATTGCTTCGTTTCCAATGCCTTTTTAAGTGTTTGTCCAAATGCATTCAACTCGTGCGCAGGCACCGACATTTCAATCCCCTCTTCGGAAATAAAACCCTCCATCGTGTCCACCGCCTGGCGGATCAATGCGAGGCGCTCATTTGCATTGGAGGACGACCTGGTATATTTGCCCAGCAACTGCCATGATGCCTGATCCGAAATCAGTCCGATGATATCCGAAAGCCGCTCTGTAATCTCTTTGCGGTTCCCGAGGTATTCCTTTTTAAACGGAACTCCGGTGAGGTCGTCAAATGTCTTCGCCTGCCTTCCATAAATTCCGGGCCACTCCGTGAGCATACTTTCCATTTTCCTTAAGTCGCCGACACCAAACTCCCCAAAGCTCCTGCGGTTACGCCAGGGATGATGTGCGTGGATCACGAAGGCGTAATCAGAATAGGTTTTGAAATGTCGCTTAAAAACGTCCCAGGTATCCATCCTGAAATGCCGGTAATGTGGCCGCATATCCGCCTGAGGCCCTTCTGCATTGCTGGTCAGGTAAAGTTCCTTAATGCTCACTCCACATTCATTCTCATCGAACAATGCGGTCCTGAAGTGATCCAGCTCTCCTATCGCTTTATCGATAGCCCGGCTTTCCTGCGTAAATTGTCTTTCCAGAAAAACCGAATCGAGACTATAATTTTGTTGCCGGTAAGATTCTACTTTCTCAATCTGTGAGGCGATCTGGGTGTAAAGTGCCGACCTGTCGTTTTTAAAATCGTGGATCAGACCGGTGAAGTCTTTCATCCCGGTTGTTGCCAGACGTTGGTACACCACATCTAATGCCGCACGCTTCTGACACACTAGCAGGACTTTTTTCCCTTTGGAAGTAAAGTCGGCAATGAGGTTACATATGAGCTGGGATTTGCCGCTTCCCGGCGGCCCCTGAACCACCACCGAATTCCCCGATTTGACGGCGAGTATAATCTCCTCCTGCGACTCATCCACCGGGAATGGCGTCAAAACGTCCTCTTCCCGCGCCTGCCTGCTTTCCGTCATCGAAGTCTCTCCCATCGGGCCTGCATCGTTTCTCTCATCGGCAAAGCCAAGCAGTGGAACGCTGAAATCCGCTTCTTCGGCTTGCTCGATCAGCTTGTTGTAGTCGGGAACCAGATAAGATCCCGCCTGGGGGAAAATACCCAGAACTGCCTCAGGATACAGTTTTAACTCTCCATTTCGTTCGTTTGCGGTAAGATAAGTACTTTTTTCGCTGCTGAATGCGGTGAGCTTATCATCAAAAAGTGCCTGGTTGAAATTGATCTTAAAGGGAGTCGATTTCAGCCATTCATACAACTGCGTCCTGAATTCCAGAAAGTCGTCCGAGAAATCCTCAAATGATTTTTCGAGGACTTCATCCGGAATCCTGGTCTCATTGAAATGTCCGTAAGCCAGTGTAAAACTCTGATTTAAAACTACATTGCTATCGTCCCGTTCGAAAAGGCACCATTGCTCACGATCCATACGCAATGTTACTGGAAAGAACAGCAGCGGGGCATGGATAGGGGTCCCATCCGAAAGCTTTCCCTTGATAAAAGGGTAACCCAGATACAGGTCACGCGAACCTCTCTCCTCCTCCACAAAGCGTTCCGTGCGCGCTATTTTCCGCAGCCGCTTGCTGACCTCATTGCTCTTTTCAAATCGGGGGTCGGTCACATCGCACAATGGCACACGCCCCTTACCCGAAATGACCTGTTTGAGTACCTCTATCGAGGGCTTTGACAGCAGGAAATCCGTGTCATGAAAGTCCAGAAACTGCTCAGCCGACAAGCTGGTAAGCAACAAAGACTTGTTGCGGGTACTGAGATTGGTAAGTCTTTTCAGATACGCTTTAAGAATCCGGCTCATAGGTACTCAAACGACGCCCGGCACCTAACTATTGGACAAAACTTCGTCCTCCACTTCCTTTTTTTCAGGAATAACCATCGACGCGAGTATACTCACTGCCAAAATCCCCAGGATCACATATAAGGAGTAGACAGTCTGGAACCCGATCGATTCGAGATAGTGATGGGCAAGCATTTTACCACCGATGAATACCAGCAGCACACCCAGCCCATATTTCAGGAACCGGAAAAGCCCCATAATGTTGCTCAGGAAGAAGAACATTGAACGGAGGCCCATAATCGCAAAGATGTTTGAGAAGAAAACAACGTAAGGATCCTTTGTAACCGAGAAAACGGCGGGAACTGAATCGACAGCGAAAATAAGATCCGTGAATTCAACGATCAATACGACGACAAACAATGGGGTAACGAGCCATTTCCCTTTTTTCAATACAAAGAAATGCTCCCGTACGTAACGCGGGAATACAGGCAGGTATTTGGAAGCGAACTTGACGACCGGGTGTTTCGCCGGATCGATCTTTTCATCTTCCCCTCCTTCGAAGAATATCTTGCCACCCTGGTACACCAGCAAAAGCCCGAAGATGTAGATGATCCATTCGAAACGCTGCATCAGGGCGGAACCTACGAAGATGAATACGAAACGCATCACAATTGCGCCCAAAACGCCCCAAAAAAGCACTTTTTTGAAGTATTTCGGCCTCACACCAAATGACGAGAAGATCAGGATTATGACGAAAATATTATCTACAGAAAGGGCGTATTCCAGCAAATAGCCGGTAATAAATTCCAGCGACATGTTCTTACGGTATATTTCCAGACTTTCATGGAAATCCCCGGGAATCAGTTTCAGATGCGGTGCATATTTATTTTTGATCGCTTCCAGCTCGGCGTAACTGTCCATTCCATGCACCAGATCCCCGTGTGTATTGATGATCAGGTAGAACACCAGCGCCAGTGCTATCCAGGCTACGGTCCAGGCAGCCGCCTCTCCAAACTTGACCACGTGGTCCTTTTTGTTGAAAACACCCAGATCCAAAAGCAGCATCACACTGATTACCAGTATAAAACCTCCAAAAAACAATACTTCGTTGGAAAACATGAATAAGCAAATTTAGTTTCGAATGAATCGGCTGGACGTGCATTAAAACCGGGCCACGCCGGTTTACCCTATCCGATACGGTTTAAAGGAGGCAAAGGTAAGCAAAATATGAAGTGGATAATCGAAATCGGACGGGCGGTAAATGGGAAGGCTACGAATTGAATTTACGCTGATGGGCACCTTTGCTCGGAAAATGGCTTGAAACGCCGCTTATTGGCGTTTTTCCAGAAAAAAATTTTCGACATAGATCAATTGATTTACAATTTGTTAATGTTTTTCTCCGATTTTTTTGTCAAATATTTTCCTCAAAAGCTTGCGTTGAATACCTCACCTCCCTACATTTGCACCACGATAACCGACAACGGTTTCGCAAAATACGCGAAAGTAGCTCAGCTGGTAGAGCGCGACCTTGCCAAGGTCGAGGTCGCGGGTTCGAACCCCGTCTTTCGCTCAGAGAGAGCAAAGCACCGGAGACGGTGCTTTTTTTCTCTTAACTGGTACCGGTACCTGGCTTTGCCGGGGTGGTGGAACTGGTAGACACGCAGGACTTAAAATCCTGTGGGCCGAAACGCCCGTACGGGTTCGATTCCCGTCCCCGGTACTGAATTAGAAGGAGTTACGAGCAATCGCAGCTCCTTTTTTGCTATCCGGAGAAACTCAGTGGGAACTGAGATCTATCCTGCATAATGCGTCTCCCGCATTGACAACAAATCCATACCCTTCCATGTAAACCGATTGCTATGATAAAAAAGCAATATGTCATCATGATGATCTCTTTCTTCCTGATCTTTTTTTCTTCTTCACAGCCGTTTGGGCGTTCTCTGAGTACATTGGCGACGGATCCTGGAACGAAAGAATATTCATACCTATCATCAGAGTCCCGGCACTCTTAAGTGGGACATTGCTAATAGTCGCCGGACAAGCCTCCCTTTCCTTATTTTGCCTGCCTGTTCCGATTTATACAATTTTAAATCCCTCCATTTACATTTCTTTACCATCGCATTGTGGTGTTGCCTCACGCGTTTTTAAAATCGACAAGAAGGCCGCATCAGTCCCAAAGAAATTTTGTAAAATCGAACAAGCTTTCATCAACCAGCAATGGAATTCAAATACTATCAGCCTTCGGCTATTTTGAAGCCTTACATCAGGCATTTTTATCTTTTCGAATCACCACTAGCCGCTGCATTTAACGATACGGTCTTTCCCAGCGGAGATATGGAGCTTATCTTTAATCTTGGCGCAGGCTCCTGGGAGGCTTCAAAGGAAGGCATTCTAACAAAAAACCCGGAAATTGAGCTTTGGGGCCAGACCACAAAGCCATTGCCCATTCGTTCTGCCGGAAAGCAAACCATGCTGGGCGTTCGCTTCTTCCAACACGCTGCTTCCTGTTTTCTGAACGACGAAATCTCCACATTCAACGACCAGGTCACCGATTTTACCGATGTTGCCGGACGCTCGGTCCGTGCATTGTACGAGCAATTGCTGAATACATATCATCCACAGGCGAGGATCGGACTAGTGGACGCGTTCCTCGTCAGACTGCTGGTGCGCAATGAGCTTAGAACCACGCAGATTGACAGAGTTCATGACATTCTAACTCAGCTCACAAAAGATTCCACCGAAATCAGCCTCGCCGGCATTGCAGCACGTCATGGTATCACCACCCGTTACCTGCACAAACTCGTTTCCAGGCATACCGGACTTTCACCCAAATCCCTGGATCGGATCAACCGGTTCCAGGCCAGTCTCAAACTCATCAATCAAAACAACCTCCCGCTTACCGCAGTCGCTTACCACTCAGGTTATTTCGATCAGTCGCATTTCATACGGGAATTCAAGGCGTTCACCGGCACAACTCCCTCCGCATACTTGCGTAACATTTCCCCTGTGAACCAAATACTGGCTTTATAGGCCCGCGAGTTCCGTTTTGTCCAATTTCCGCTGCTCCACCGCCTTTACCTTTGCTGATATCAATTATTAAAACAAAGGTAAACATCAGATTATGAGCTCATTTGATTCATTTTATCAACTACACCGACTACCGGAACCGCTTTTGCTGGCCAATATCTGGGATGTGAACAGCGCCCGCATTTTCGAAGCAAGCGGCTATCAGGCCATTGGCACATCCAGCCACGCCCTGGCCAACGTATTTGGCTATGACGACGGTGAAAATCTTCCGTTTGAGATGCTCATTCGTGTTGCAAAAAAAGTCGTTGAAACCGTCAGAATTCCAGTCACAATTGACATTGAAGGCGGTTACGGCCAGAATAGTAGTGAAATTATCGAGCACATTAAAATGCTGCATGATGCGGGTGTAGCAGGAATCAATCTCGAAGATACTTTCGCTAAACCGGTCCGCGAGCTTCGTCCCGCCGAGGAATTCCGGCGACTACTCTCCGAAGTTGCCAGCCAGCTCGACAGAGAAAACATGAAGGTCTTCCTAAACATCCGGACTGACGCGTTTCTATTGGGCCTTCCCAATGCACTGGACGAGACCATAGCGCGCATTAATCTCTATGAAAACACCGGCATTCACGGGCTTTTCGTCCCCTGTATCACCGACGTCAAAGACATCGCAACGATCACCAGCGAAACCATGCTACCTGTCAATGTAATGTGCATGCCAGCACTACCCTCATTTGCCGCGTTGAGAGATCTGAATGTAAAAAGGATCAGTATGGGACCATTTCTTTTCAATAAAATGAACCAGCAGACCGGCGCGCTGGCTGCTCAGGTGATCCGGGACCAAGACTTTTCAGCGCTTTTTTAACGAATTGTAACCCATTGGGCTCTTACACTTAAAAACATTCTTATACGCTACGAATTAACGCTACAATATTTTTCAGGAAACGGTCTCAGGGGTCTTTCATTTCGGGTTGTTTTAATTTATATTTGAAGTTTCCCAAATCGAAAGACTCCTCAGAATTTATTGCGGGGGCTTCTTTGGCATCAACAGAAATCTAGCCAACGATAGACTAATGAAAGTTTCTCCCTCAGAACCGTTTAAAATTGTATATTCAATTCTTAACCATGAGTATCTGGGGTACATCTTCGAAGCCTTCGTGGTCCAGCTCAATAGCCAGGGCGACTTCTCCTTCCA
Source organism: uncultured Dyadobacter sp. (assembly GCF_946482605.1). The sequence goes on from NZ_CAMLSE010000010.1 coordinate 31,159, forward strand.
GATCCAGAACATTTCATCCAAAAACGTCAAAGAGTTCAGGTCGGGGCTCGATACCCGGGATTTTGAACTGGTTAAACTGATCGATGACATTCAGCAGGATGCGGTTCTTAAAAAGTTCAACTCAAAAAAACTAAATGCGGTTGATTTTTTTCTGAAAGCGTACGATCCTCAAAAAGGCGACAAATTGGTTCAAGAAGCCATTGCCGGCTACCTGGAAAATTGTAAGTCCCGCATTCTGGAGAGGCTTGCCGGAAAAGACATTTTCATCATGGGAAATGATGGCAACCCATTGTGGAAGCCCGTTGTATGGGAAGATGAAAAGGCCACGATCCGCTTCCATTTCATACGCAACCAAGACAATACCCATTACTTTCCTACGATCAGGCACCGCATGCAAAAATTGGATTTCCAGTATAAGAATGCATTCCTGATTGGCGAGGATCCGGCATGGCTTGTACTGGATGGCCATTTGTATCACTTCGAAGGCAATGTAGACGGAAAAAAGATCAAGCCGTTCCTGGCAAAGAAATTCATTGCGATTCCCGGGCAGGTGGAGGAACAATATTACGGCCGCTTCGTTGCGCCGCTCATCGCATCCTATGATGTGGTCGCCCGTGGCTTCGAAATCCGGAATGTGTCTTCCGTTCCAAAAACCATCCTGACGATTTCGGAATTTTCATCCAATCCAAGAAAATCTTCCGTGCTTTTCCAGGACAATGAGGACGTCGAAGTGCTGGAAGAAGAAGACAACGATGTCGCATTCGACCTTTCTTTTCAGTATGCCGGGTTTTCTTTCCATTATGACAGTTTCGCACATCCGTCGAGTGTGCACATGGAAAAGAAGGGGAATGACTACTTTTTCAATAAAGTCAAGCGAAATATAGACGTAGAAAGTCAGCACGTGCGGGCGCTCAAGGATATGGGCCTCAACATGCGCAATGGCAAAGTCCAAATGCCGAAATCAGAAGCATTCGGCTGGTTGCAGGGCCAGGCAATCGCGCTGGCAGAACACGGGATCCTGGTTCGTCAAAACACCAGCGATGCCAAACGCTACTTTCTGGGTTATTCCTCACTGGACATTTCCATCCAGGAAGGGCGCGACTGGTTTGATATCAATGCAAAAGTAAGGTTCGGGGAGTTTGAAATCCCTTTTATACAACTCCGCAATTACATCCTGAACCGTAAGAAGGAATTCCTGCTGCCTAACGGAGAAATTGCAGTGATTCCGGAATGGTGGTTTACCAAATATTCCGAGTTCTTTTCCTTTACCGAAAGCGGGCATGATGACGACCAGCTTCGCCTTCGCATGCACCATCTCGCATTGGTCCAGGAACTGAAAGAAGAAAATCTCGCCAGCGCGGTGATCAGCCGGAAGCTGGAAAGCCTCCGCGATTTTGAACATATCGAACCCGCGGAATCTCCCATTCATTTTCAGGGCCTGCTCCGCCCCTACCAGAAAACCGGATACGACTGGCTTCGCTTTTTGAAACAATACCGCTTCGGAGGGTGCCTCGCCGATGATATGGGTCTGGGTAAAACAGTTCAGACACTGGCATTATTACAGTCGGAGAAAGAGGGAGGGGCCGATAAGCCGTCGCTGCTCATTATGCCCACATCGTTGCTGTATAACTGGCAACTGGAAGCCGGCAAATTTACACCTGACATACGCGTACACCTTTACACAGGCACCAATCGCGAAAAAGATACGTCCCAGTTTGATAACTATGACCTGATATTGACATCCTACGGCATTGTCCGCCTGGATATCGACATCATAGAGGATTATCGCTTCAATTATGTGATCCTCGACGAATCGCAGGCGATCAAAAACCCGGCATCAAATATTACAAAGGCTGTAAGGCGTTTGAATTCGGCTCAGCGACTGGTACTGACAGGCACACCTATTGAAAACAATACTCTCGATCTCTGGTCACAAATGTCGTTCGTAAACCCCGGACTTCTGGGAAGCCAGGCATTCTTCCGGGACGAGTTTCAGGTTCCGATAGAAAAAAAAGGCGATGAGGAGAAAACAAAACGCCTTTACAACCTCATCAAACCATTCATCCTGCGAAGGTTGAAATCCCAGGTTGCTACCGACTTACCGGAAAAAGTGGAAAGCATTCAGTATTGCGACATGTCCGACGAGCAGGAAAAAGCTTACGAAGAAGCCAAAGCCTACTATCGCAACCTGATCCTGCAAAGCATTGATTCGGAAGGGATTTCCAAGTCACAACTCGTTGTACTACAAGGGCTAACCAAGCTCCGACAGCTCGCAAACCACCCGGTGATGGTTGACCCGGACTACGCACATGATTCCGGCAAATTTGAAGACGTGCTCTACAAATTGCAAACCGTCATGAGTGAAGATCATAAAATATTGATTTTCAGTCAGTACATCAAACATCTGGATCTGTTCAGGCATTACCTGGATGAGAAGGGGATCAGCTATGCGTACCTGGATGGCGCTACCCGCGACCGCCAGGAGCAGGTAGAGACATTTCAGAACGATGAAAGCATTAAGATATTCCTGATATCCCTGAAAGCCGGTGGACTGGGGCTTAACCTTACCGCAGCGGATTATGTATTCATTCTTGATCCATGGTGGAACCCGGCCATTGAAGCGCAAGCCATCGATCGGGCACACCGCATTGGTCAGGACCGGACGGTATTTACTTATAAGTTTATAACCAAAAATTCGGTAGAAGAGAAGATCCTCGCATTGCAGCGGTCCAAGAAACAGTTGGCCGACGATCTCATTTCGAGTGAGGAAGGCTTCATCAAATCGCTGTCGCGGGACGATGTGTTGAATCTGCTGTCGTAATGGCATTCAATTTTAGTTGGACGCAAACGACGTCACCCTGAGCATACCGGGCGGTGGAAGCGCTAAAAAATGCATCGCGCACAAACGACTGTCAGCCTGAGCGGAGTCGAAGGCATCTCGCGAGACGCCTTCGACTCCGCTCAGGCTGACAGTAACGTTGTTCAGGCTTTTGTCTAAATCAAGCTTCGGCAGCCGCAGCTTCGCGACTAATCAGCGCTTCGCGATCAGGACCAGTTGAAATAAATGTAATAGGCAGGTTCAATTCTGCTTCCAGGAACTTCACATAGGCATTCAACTCAGCCGGGATCGCGTCGAAATCACGTACGCCGTCGAGAGAAGTTTTCCAGCCTTTGAAATCCTTGTAAACCGGCTCAACAGCTTCGTCACAAAGGTCGTAAGGCAGTTGGTCGGTGAGTGTACCATCCGCCAGGCGGTAATGGGTACAAACTTTGATGTTATCAAAAATAGTCAGGACGTCTACCTTCATCATGATCAATTGTGTAACGCCGTTGATCATGATCGCGTATTTCAATGCAGGCAGGTCGAGCCAGCCGGTACGGCGTGGGCGACCAGTGGTAGCACCGAATTCGCGGCCTTCTTTACGAATCTCCTCGCCTACTTCGTCGTTCAATTCAGTTGGGAAAGGCCCGCTTCCTACACGTGTGCAGTAAGCTTTGAAAATACCGAACACTTCACCGATCTGACGAGGTGCAATACCCAACCCGGTAGAAGCACCGGCAGTCATCGTCGTAGAGCTGGTCACAAATGGATATGAACCGAAATCGATGTCGAGCAAAGAACCTTGTGCGCCTTCCGCGAGCACGGTTTTGCCTTGTGCCAATGCGTCGTTAACAACATATTCGCTGTTCACCAACGTGAACTGCTTCATGAACTCGACGGCATCGAAGAATTTCTCCTCGGCAGCCGGCAATGTTTCCGAATAATCGAATGAATAGAAATCGAGGATAACTTTATGTGCATCAACAAGTTTCTTGTATTTAGCAGCAAAATTAGGCGAAAGGACATCTCCTACGCGCAAGCCCAGGCGGGCTACTTTATCCTGGTAAGCAGGACCGATACCGCGCAAAGTTGAGCCGATCTTGGAATCGCCTTTCGAGCGCTCATAAGCAGCATCCAGCAAGGCGTGAGTAGGAACGATGATCGAAGCTTTCTTCGAAACAAAGAGATTGCTGATCAGGTCGAGGTTGTATTTGCCGAGACCTTCGATCTCCCTTTTGAACACGACCGGGTCGAGCACGACGCCATTACCTATGATATTCTGGATATCGCTGCGGAAAATCCCGGATGGGATCTGGTGCAGAACGTGCTTGATACCGTCAAATTCCAATGTGTGTCCGGCATTGGGGCCACCTTGAAAACGGGCCACAACCTGATAGCGTGGCGCCAGGACGTCCACAATTTTTCCTTTTCCCTCGTCTCCCCATTGAAGACCAAGTAGTACGTCAACTTTCATTCAAATATTGGATTACTGAAACTTATATGGTGTAAGCGGCCCGGCAGTGCTTGCATTGCCGGGCCTGATCGTGATAATTATTATCTGTCTTCGTACACTGCGGTAGTCTCCCGCGGCGCCTCGTTACGGTTCTGGCAGTTTTCCTTGTTACAGTTTCCGTAGAAAATAAGCGAATGGTGCATTACGCTGAAATTCAGCATCTCACCTACCATGTTCTGGATCGACTGGATTCTCGGATCACAGAATTCCATCACTTTATGACAATCGGTGCAGATGAGGTGGTCATGCTGCTTATTGCCATAGGATTTCTCGAACTGTGCCAGGTTTTTACCAAACTGATGCTTGGTTACCAGGTCGCAGTCGACCAGCACATCGAGCGTATTGTAAACGGTTGCCCGGCTCACCCTGTAACGCTTGTTCTTCATACTGATGTAAAGTTCATCTACATCAAAGTGATCCTCCCTGGTATAGATCTCTTCCAGTATCGCAAACCTTTCAGGTGTTTTGCGAAGTCCTTTATTTTCCAGGTAAGCCGTCAATATTTTCTTAGCGGCCTCGAAATTTGGTTTGCTGGCTTGTGGCATATCTCTGATAATCTTGCGCGAAAATACGCTTTTTTACTTAAATCACTCTCACATTCGCAAGCATACTCTTGCTACCTCATTAACTACCAATTCAATAACACATGGAATCAGCAATCGTTCATTGCATTCATTTTCCGTTCAGGTTGGTGTCGAAGCGTTGCACATTGTAAACGCCTTCCACCTGTTCCAGCTTGTTGATCAATATATCCAAGTGCTTGGTATCCTGTACATAAAGCTTGATATCCCCATTAAAAACGCCGTCTTTCGTATCGATCGTGAGCCCGCGCATGTTGATATGCAGTTCATTGGAAATGATCCGCGTTACGTCGTTCACAAGTCCCACACGGTCGGTGCCCGAAAGATACAGCCCGGCCAGAAACGCCTCATCCTTGCCCGACCACTTGGCTTTGATAATCCGGTTTCCGTGCTTGGACATCAGTTCAGCCGCATTCGGACAGGTGGTCCTGTGGATTTTGATCCCTTCGTTAATCGTGACAAACCCAAACACGTCATCACCCGCTATGGGGTTACAGCACTGGGCCAGCTTATAATCAATTTTGTCCATATCGTCGCCGATCAGCAGCGTGTCACTATCCGCGCGATCTCCATGGATGTGTTTTAAAAATTTGGTCAGCGTCTTACCGTCACTGCCGCTATTAGGGGCCAGGTTACTGGACGCCCCATTCTCAACGGCTTTACGTTCCTTGGCATCCCGGTCCCTTTTGAACCTTTTCAGTTCATCAAGCTGGATGTAGCCTTTACCAATGCGATAGAAAAAGTCCGTCGTGGTTTTACACTCGAAAAACGCCCTCAGCTGATTGACTACCTCGGCAGTAGTATCCATTCCGAGAATTTTGAGCTTCTTCTCAACCATCTGTCGCCCATCCGTCTCATAGCGGCGATTTTCCTCCTTAAGAAAATCTTTGATCCTCGCTCTTGCTTTCGATGTTACGACGATCCGCAGCCAGTCTTCATTAGGCTTTTGCTTGCTGGACGTAATGATCTCGATCTGGTCACCATTATTAAGCACATAGCTGATCGGCACCAGAATGCCTCCTACCTTGGCCGCCATGCAATGCGCGCCCACTTCGGAGTGGATGTCAAATGCGAAATCGAGTGCCGTGGAGCCTGCTTGCAGCACTTTCAGTTCGCCTTTTGGTGTGAAAACAAAAACCTCTTCATTAAACAGGTTGCTGCGGAATTCATCCAGGAATTCGATGGCTGCCGTCTTATCGCCAAAGCCGTTTTCAAGCGTCTCGCGCACCTGCGTGATCCATTGCTCGATATTCCCTTTGACTTTCGTGTCATTACCCTTGTATTTCCAGTGGGCCGCATATCCCTTCTCCGCGATCTCGTCCATGCGGGAGGTCCGGATCTGCACCTCCACCCATTGCCCGCTCTTACTCATCACCGTCGAATGCAATGACTGGTACCCATTGGCACGCGGTGTGCTCAAAAAGTCCTTCAAACGATCCGGGTTAGGTTTATAATGATCGGTAACGATGGAATAGGCCTGCCAGCAGATCGCTTTTTCCCGGTCACTTTCGGGCGTTGATTCCAGCACGATCCGAATGGCGAACAGGTCATATATCTCCTCGAAAGGCTTGTTTTGCTTCCGCATTTTGTTCCAGATCGAGTAAATCGATTTGGGACGGCCTTTCAGAATAAAATTCAGACCGGCCGCTTCCAGATCCTGGGCTATCGGCTCCATGAACTTGGATATGAAACGATCACGAATGTTTTTCGTCTCCCGGAGCTTTCTGGCAACGGCGCGGTATTCCTGGGGTTCGGTATATTTCAGATAAAGCTCTTCCAGCTCCGACTTAATACTGTAAAGTCCCAGTCTGTGCGCCAAAGGTGCATAGATGAATATCGTTTCGGAAGCGATCTTCAGTTGCTTGTCCCGCGGCATGCTGTCGAGCGTCCGCATGTTGTGCAGCCGGTCGGCGAGCTTTACGAGGATCACCCGTACATCATCCGACAATGTGAGCAGCATTTTCCGGAAATTCTCCGCCTGCTGCGACGAGCCGTATTCAAAACGTCCGGAGATCTTGGTCAGGCCATCGATGATTTTAGCAACCTTCTTCCCGAACAGCCGTTCGATATCGTCGATCCCCATATCGGTATCCTCCACCACGTCGTGCAGCAATGCGGCCACGATGCCGGTAGTTCCCAGTCCGATCTCCTCCACAACGATTTGAGCTACTGCCAGCGGGTGGTAGATATAGGGTTCTCCCGACCGCCTGCGCATGTCCTTATGCGCATCAACGGAAGTATAAAAGGCTTTTTTGATTAGTTTAGCATCATTGTCCTTCAAAAAAGGTTTGGCTGTTCTTAAAAGCCTGCGGTATTTTTTGAGGATGTCCTTACGCTCCTGTTCCAGGTCAATGTTGAGGGATTCAACCAGTTGCTCCACTGCTATATTCTAATTGGTATGCTTCACCAAAATAACAAATTTTAGCGACATTTTTCAATATCTTTTTACCCAAAGATAAAATTTAAGAAAAAGTTTGGATGTTTTTAAAAATTAAGAATACCTTTGCACTCCCAATTCGACAATCGGGTCGAAAATAGGGAATAAGTGAGCGGGCGTGGCGGAACTGGTAGACGTGCTAGACTTAGGATCTAGTGCCGCAAGGCGTGGGGGTTCGATTCCCTCCGCCCGTACAGAATACAAGGGAATGACGGGGCGTCAGATTCCTGTTTGTTTGGGAAGATGAGCTGCTCCGTAGTATTGAAACCCGTCAAATGCCCTCAGGACTTCGTTTTGAGGGCATTTTTATTTTTTTCAGTTCAATGTAAAAGGTATTTACCAATAGCTTAGCGACACATGGAAGTTTTGTTAGAAAAGAGTTCGCCGACATTAGCCTCTCTGAAAGTAACGTTGACCAAGGAAGATTATCAGCCCAAGGTAGATAAGACGATAAAGGATTATTCCAAACGCGTAAACCTGAAGGGATTTCGTCCTGGCAAAGTGCCATCCCATGTGATCCAGCGCATGTATGGTAAAAGTATTCTGGTTGATGAAGTCAACAACATCCTGAGTACTGCGGTAAGCTCGTACATCCGGGAAAACAAATTGCAGGTAGTAGGTGACCCTGTTCCGGATCGTGAAAAAGCAGCAGAAGTGAACTGGGACAATCCTGCTCAGTTCGAGTTCAGCTACGACCTCGGCGTTGCCACCGATTTCGATGTAAATCTGTCGGAACTTCCCGCGATCAAACGTTATACCATCAATGTAGATGAGAACGAGCTGACCAAAACCGTGGACAGCCTTCGCGAGCGTTTCGCCGAAAGCGTACATCCCGAAGTAAGCGAGGCCGACGATATGATCTTCGGTGAGCTGAAACAGGAATCAACTGAATTCACTACCCGCACTGCCGTTCCTACCAAACAGGTAAAAGAAGGAGAAGTAGCGAAATTCATCGGTGTGAAGAAGGGTGATGTCATCACTTTCGACATTCAGAACACATTTAACGACGAGTCGGCTATCGCTCACGTAACCGGTAAAAAGAAAGAAGACACCGCTGAGCTTTCGGGTGAATACACGTTGACTGTTGAAGACATTACGCGCTCGGCACCGGCACAATTGACCCAGGAGTTTTTCGATAAAGTGTTGGGGCCGGGACAGGTGGAAAGCGAAGAGCAATTCAATGAAAAAGTACTCGAAATCATCAAAGGTAACTACGAACGCGAAACAGAAGCGTTACTGCGCCGCGATATCGAGACTGCATTGCTAGACAGCATTGCGATCGAGTTGCCCGAAGAGTTTTTGAAAAGCTGGCTCGAACGCACCAACGAAGGTAAATTCACCCGCGAACAGATCGACGAGCAGTTCGGTGATTTCCAGAAATCATTGAAGTTGAGCCTGATCAAAAATAAAATCGCCGACAAAGAGAGCGTAAAAGTCGAATATCCCGAAATCCTGGCCTTCACCCGTGAAATGGTGAAAGGACAATTCGGCATCTACGGCGACGATGAGTCGATGAAAGAAACCATCGACCGCGTGGCACAAGGTTACCTGGCAGACAAAGAACGGGATAACTATACGAGCGTCTTCAACCAGGTGTTTGACAACAAGGTTTTGGAAACGATCCGCGGCCAGGTAAGCACTGATGAGCAGACCATCGAGGTAAGCGAATTTGAGAAACTGGCGAAAGGCGAGGTAGAAGCCGAAGCCTGATCTCAGTAGTTCAGAACAATATTTTTTTCACCGTCCCGGATTCGTCCGGGCGGTGTTTTTTTATTTAAAACCGATCCGCTCCCGCTCCTCTCCTATCTGACGAACGATACCGTCGCCGAAAAGCTGTTTGAATTTCGTCCTCCATTGATCAAGCTCATTTTGCATGCGGCGGTTCTCGGCCAGCAAGCGGGTATTCTCCTGCCGCAACCACGCCGTTTCGGACATCGTTACATCGATGCCCAGTAGTTCGGGAAGCTGCACATCGAGCAGCTTAGCCACATTTTCCAGCCTCGAAACAGAAAGCTCCGTCCGGCCGCGTTCGATATCGCCGTAAGCTGTCGTCGATAAGCCGAGCATGTCTGCCATATTTTCCTGTGACAGTCCTTTTTGAAGCCTGATCTGTCTTATTTTTTCTGATAAATTGGATGTTACGTTCATATTGTCCGATTATCATGCGTGGTACAACGTTTTTATTCCGCAATGTAATGACTTAAGGTCGTCACTGGCTGTCGCATTTTTCGATAATTTATCGCCGAAATTGACAAGGATTATTCAGTGAAATAATCAAATTTGTGCCATGCAACCCGGAAACCTGCGGCGATATAACCAGAAACTAACCTATATTGCTTTTTGTTCTCCATCCCGGTTGCCCTTTAACTATTGATTACTTAAAATTTAAATTTTTCGATGAATCACGGAAATGAATTTAGAAAATATGCCGTTCACCACCTTGGAATGAATGGTCTTACCGTGGACGGTTACATGAACCACACTGTTGAAAACATGACCCGCTCGGTGATCGAGGAACGCCCGATGAACTTCCGGGAAGTGGATGTTTTCTCCCGTCTGATGGCCGACCGCATTATATTTATGGGTACCGGCGTGGACGACAATATCGCTAACATCATTGTGGCGCAGCTACTCTTCCTCGAATCGGCGGATCCCAAGAAAGATATTCTGATGTATATCAACAGCCCGGGCGGATCGGTATATGCAGGTCTGGGAATTTACGATACCATGCAGTATGTACGTCCCGATGTGGCCACCGTTTGTACCAGCCTCGCAGCCTCCATGGGTGCGGTGTTGCTCGCCGGCGGAGCAGCTGGAAAACGCTCAGCGCTTCCGCACGCACGTGTCATGATCCACCAGCCTTCGGGAGGTGCGCAGGGAACTTCTGTGGACATTGAGATCACAACCCGTGAGATCGTGAAGCTCCGCCACGAGCTGTACGAAATTCTGGCACACCATACCGGCCAGACTCCCGAGCAGATCGCACTGGATTCGGACCGGGACAAATGGCTTAAAGCTACGGAAGCAAAGGAATACGGCCTGATCGACGAGGTTTTGACCCGCGATAAATAACCGGAAATCCTTTTTCGGAAGATGCCCTGACAGCTATGTTGTCGGGGCATTTTTAGTATATGGCCGTCGGTTGATTTGGTAACCCGGTCAAAAAACCGGAAATTTGCAGAATAATAACCGCTGATTTTCAAATGGACAGAGGACTTGAACATTAAATGTGGTCTTCTTGTTAAATTGACGTACCAGGCTTGTTTAGTTCGGCTGCTGCATTAAGGCAGGCCTGAAACATCCACCAAACTGTTTAAACCGAATCGATGGCACAAGTAAGTTGTTCGTTCTGCGGACGTAAGAAAAGCGAAGTAGATCTGTTGCTTTCCGGAATCGACGCTCATATCTGTAACCACTGCATTGCCCAGGGGCACCAGGTGGTCACCGAAGAGTTGGGACCGAAAGAGGATAAGAAAGAGAAGAAATCGAAGCTTCCTAAGTTAAAATCCATCCCCCCCTCTGAAATCAAGCATTTTCTTGAACAATATGTGATCGGCCAGGACGAAGCAAAGCGTTCTCTCGCCGTGGCAGTATATAATCACTACAAACGTCTGAACCAGGTCAGTACCGATGATGATGTGATCATCGAGAAGTCCAACATCATCATGGTGGGCGAAACCGGAACAGGTAAAACCTACCTGGCCAAATCCATTGCACGTATTCTTCAGGTTCCTTTCTGTGTAGCGGATGCGACAGTAGTTACCGAAGCGGGATATGTTGGTGAAGACGTCGAGACAATCCTGACACGTCTTTTGCAGGCGGCCGATTACAATGTCGAGGCGGCCGAACGCGGTATCGTCTATATCGACGAGATCGACAAGATCGCCCGCAAATCAGACAACCCGTCCATTACCCGCGATGTAAGCGGTGAAGGCGTGCAGCAGGCATTGCTCAAACTGCTCGAAGGGTCGATTGTGAACGTACCACCACAAGGCGGACGTAAGCACCCCGATCAAAAAATGATTTCGCTGAACACCGAGAATATCCTTTTCATATGCGGCGGTGCATTCGACGGTATCGAAAGACACATCGGAAAACGGATCAACACGCGCCCCATAGGATTCTCCGGCGACAGCCGCATTATCGAGATTTTTGACAAGGGTAACCTCATGCGCTACGTCACCGCGATGGACCTCAAATCTTTCGGCCTCATTCCCGAACTGATCGGTCGTTTGCCGGTGCTGACGCATTTGAACCCGCTGGACCGGGAGACTTTACGCCGGATTCTGACAGAGCCCAAAAACGCATTGGTGAAACAATATGGTAAACTCTTTGCAATGGAAGGCATCACGCTACATTTCGAAGAAGATGTACTGGATTACATTGTCGATCAGGCGATGATCTACAAGCTCGGGGCCCGTGGTTTGCGTTCGATCTGCGAATCCATCATGACAGACGCGATGTTTGACCTTCCTTCACAAAAAGATGTCAAGGAGTTCACCCTGTCGCTCGACTACGCCAAAGATAAATTTGAAAAATCTTCGATGGCTTTACTGCGCTCAGTAGCCTAACAGTCATATCATTAGCTTTTTCACAAGCGCCCTGTTTCTTTCAAAGACACAGGGCGCTTCATTTTTCATAGCAATAGTCCTATTTTTACATTAAAAATCAATAGGAAGTGATGGAAAACTGGCTAACAAACAAATCAATCGTCGTCATCGGAGGTACAACCGGTCCGGGACTTTCTGCGGCGCAGGCGTTCGTCAGGCATGGTGCAAATGTAGTGGTGGTGGGACGCCACCCCGAAAACTGCCTCATGGCGGAATTGAACCTCGGCAGTAACGCGAGAGCCAAACAAGGTGACGCCACGCATCCTCAGACCGCATTGGACGCCATTCAGCTTTGCATCCGCGAGTTTGGCAGTTTTGATGCGATCTATCACGTGTCCGAAGATACTGGCGAGCCCATTCCTGATGGCCCCTTGCATAATCTGTCGCTGGAAACCTGGCGAAAGGCCCTTGACGCCAATCTCACCTCTCTCATGCTCTCGAACCAGGCGGCCGTCAGGGCTTTTATGGGGATGAATAAGGGAGGGACCATTCTGAACCTTAGTCCTGAAACCTCCCAGGTTGACGCCCCTTCTTCAAACCATACACAATCCGCGGCACATGCTGCCGTAATAGGGTTTTCAAAATCGATCGCGGCATCCTATGCAGCCCACCATATCCGTGTCAATGTAATTTCGGCGGAGGCGGCTATGCCCGCCGATCTGGATGGGGCAGCGGTGTATCTGATGTCGGATTATGGAAGGTTTACGAACGGCCAGGTGCTGGTGATCGATGGCGGCCGAAAGGTGCTGGAAGAGCAATATCAGTAGCCCCGGAAACGTCTGCGCTGTTAAGAAATTGCAGCGGATGCAATATGAACGCAGGGAGAATCGCTTTTTTTCTTTTATTCGCGTAAAATAATTCATCCAGTCGTTTCAAAACTGGTGGTTTTAACCCAGACAACCGAACTCCTATGGCAACCGGACCCATTGTAACGCTTACAATAAATCCTGCGCTTGATAAAAGCTCCAACGTATCCCGCATCGTTCCCGACAACAAGCTGCGATGCGAAACTCCCAACTTTGAAGCCGGAGGCGGAGGAATCAACGTGGCGAAGGCCATTCATCGGCTGGGCGGAAATCCGATTGCCATTTTCACTGTCGGCGGCCCCACCGGCCAGCGGTTACACAAACTCGTCAAAAGCGAGGGAGTTGAAACGATGGTGATCGAAACGAAACAATGGACCCGTGAAAATTTTCACGTGCTGGAAACCAGCACCGGCTTTCAGTATCGCTTCGGGATGCCGGGAACGGAAATGATGCCTACCGAGGTACGCGCCATTCTGGAAACCATGGAGGAACTGGACCCGAAACCCTCCTACATCATTGCGAGTGGAAGCCTTCCGCCGGGCGTACCGTCCGATTTTTATGGACAAATAGCCAAAATAGCCAACAACCAGGGCGCACGCTTCATTGCCGATACTTCCGGCGACGCGCTCCGTTATGCCACCGAGGCAGGTGTATATCTTTTAAAACCCAATATTATCGAGCTTAGTGAGCTGGTGGGCGTCGATAAACTGGAAATGGACGAGGTAGATGATGCCGCGCGGGCACTGATCATCCGCGGACAATGCGAGATCGTCATCGTGTCTATGGGCGCTATGGGCGCTATGCTCGTAACCGAAGACCAGGTAGAGCACATTCCAGCCCCGCCGGTGCAGCCAAAAAGTACCGTGGGTGCTGGTGACAGTATGCTGGCAGGTATCGTCTGGACTTTGTCGCAAGGCAAATCCTATCGCGAGGCCGTCAGGATGGGGGTTGCCTGCGGCACCGCCGCGACTATGAATTCAGGCAGCGAGCTTTTCCGGATGCAGGATGTAAACCGCCTGCTTGATTGGCTCAACCGTTACGGAAAACGCTATTCGGCCAGCTAGTCAAATCCATTTTAGAGGCAATAGTAAGAAAGAAGGCATGCTGTCTTTTCCCAATAAAAGACTCATCATGTCCGATACACATTCCCGCCGTCAGTTCGCGAAAATAACCGCTGCAACTGCCGCCGCCCTTACATTCAAGCCATTTTACATCCTGCACGCCAAGCCCAAGGCCGACGGAGAAACCATTGGGCATGGATCCCACCGATACAAGGTGCATCAGGGCTGGGGTAACCTTGACTCTTCAAAGTTTCCGGTCAATAACTGCCACGAAATGGTGCAGGATAGTAAAGGCCGGCTGATTATGGTGGGGGATGAAGTGAAGAACAATATTTTAGTCTATGACCGGTCGGGTAAGTTACTCGAAAGCTGGGGACATGATTTTCCCGGCGGCCACGGGCTCACTCTCTGGAATGCCAATGGGGAAGAGTTTCTTTTCATCAGCGATCCCAACATCGGGAAAGTCTTCAAAACCGACCTCAAAGGAAAAGTCCTCCTGACGATCGAACATCCCTCGAAAGTAGGAGCTTACAAGGAAGGCGACGCATTCAAACCCACCGAAACCGCTATCGGGCCGGATGGGACCATCTACATCGCCGACGGTTATGGTTCGCAATGGATTTTGAGATATACACCGAAAGGAGAGTTTATCGACAAGTTTGGAGGTTCCGGTGATGCCGACGGCCAGTTTTCAACAGCGCACGGCGTTGCAATTGATTATCGTGACAAGTCCAACCCTACCCTGCTCGTGACTTCGCGGGCGCACAATGCATTCAAGCGGTTTACGCTGGATGGAAAATACCTTAGTACATTGTTCCTTCCCGGTGCATTTGTCTGCCGACCCGTTTTCAAAGAAGATACATTATATGCCGGCGTTTGCTGGTCGAGGCTACGTTATCTGAACCAGACCCCGAATTCGGGTTTCGTCACGATCCTCGACAAGTCCAACAAAGTGATTTCCAATCCGGGTGGAACCAAACCCGAGTACAAAAATGGTGAGCTCCAACTGATGTTGCAGGAGAAGCCTATTTTCATGCATTGCCACGACGTATGCGTCGATAATGACCACAATATTTATGTGTGTCAATGGAATGCGAAGAAAACTTATCCGGTCAAACTGGAAAGAGTTTAAGATTGACAAAACAACTCCCATTAAAATAAAGAGGCTGGTCCGTTAGCGAACGCTAGCGGATCAGTTTGATCGTAATCCCGTTCACGACCATCGTGCCCACCGTCAGGATTCCATAAGCCATTCCGATCGGCATCTGCGGGACCAACCACGACACGCCCACGAGAAAAGCTACAAATCCATAACCCGCCAACAGCAGGCCATATAAAATCCTGATCGCGGCATCGGAACCCTGCTGTGAATGCGTGAACACCGCCAACGTAGAGGTCATGATAGGAAACGGCGTGAGAATACCGCTCCACGTCGGACCGAGGTAATCAGCCGCCTGCGTGAGCATCACGACAAAAAAAGTGGCAACCAGCATTCTGAGCGGAATGTCCCACGAAGGCTGTTTCCTGAAATCTGCCTTCGTTTTAGGTTTTGGAAAAAAATATAAAACGAGCGTCAGTACGACCAGGTTCAGCCCGACGGCCGCAGGCAGCGAGATATCGCGCCCAAGAGAAAGCAGTGCGACCACGAAAAACGCCCCATAGCTGAGCAGGGTTGTAGGCAGCCAGCTCATTCTGGATGAAAGCGTCGCATAGAGCAATGCAAAAAGCATTGTCCCCACAGAACCCAGCAATGCAGAAGTAATTGTGGACGCCGCGAAGACCGCGCCATGCTCCAATGCGATGAAGAAAGAAATCGGGCCCGCCACCCAGGGGAAACCACCGATCCATCCGCCCAGTCCTTCGCCCCATTTACGGACGGCCAGCGTAACCCCGGCAATGAGCGGGGGCATCAATATAATTTTAGCTAAAAGCAGGTCAGACAAAGGGTAACGTGGCAAAATGAAGTACAAATTTACATCTAAGACCCAAATCGGCTGAAAATTTGAGAAAATACTTCCGGATTTTAATTGCAACACAGTTGCAATGATACTATTTTTGCAACGTTGTAACAAAAACATAATACGCTCCCCTGTCGATCAGCAATGCATTCTTCCAGAAATCTGCTCCTTACCGTTTTGCTAGTGCTGCATTCTCTGGCCACCTTCGCCCAAAAACCGGCGTGCGAGTGCTTTGTGAAGGGGGTGGTAAAAGACAGGCACACCGGCCAACCCATCGTGGGTGCCACAGTGCTTATCGTAGGACAGAACAATGGTGTTTTTACCGACGAAAGCGGTCGCTACGAACTGCACAATCTTTGCCCCGGCAACTACACGCTCGAATGCCGGATCATCGACTATAATCCGTTCCAGCAGAAAGTCGACCTGACGGCAGGACATGAGGAGAATTTCAGCCTGCTTGAACAGGAAGTGCATTTGCACGACGTAGAAATTACCGCCCACCGAACCGACGCACCTTCGTCGCAGCCATTGACGACCATCTCGGGCGCGGATCTGGACAAAACACGCGGACAAACCCTGGGCGAAAGCCTGAAAGGTGTAACCGGCGTGACGACCCTGCAAACCGGTTCTTCTATTTCAAAACCCGTTATTCATGGCCTGCATAGCAATCGCGTGCTCATTATGAACAACGGTATTCGTCAGGAAGGTCAGCAATGGGGTTCCGAGCACGCACCGGAAATTGATCCGTTTATTGCCACGAGGATATCGGTGGTAAAAGGAGCTGCGGGCGTTCGCTACGGCTCCGATGCGATTGGCGGTGTGATATTGGTGGAGCCGGAGGAACTACCTGTGGATAAGCCGGTGACAGGGGAATTGAATGCGGTTGGATTTTCCAATGGGCGCCAGGGCGTGTTGTCGGGCACGGCCCAGGGTGGGTTGGGCTTTTTGAAAGGCTTTGGCTGGCGTGCGCAAGGGACCATCAAACGCGGGGGTAATATCCGCACGCCCCGCTATTTCCTCGATAATACCGGAATCAGCGAGAACAACTTTTCACTCGCGGCGGGCTACCGCAATAAGGGTTTGGGAATAGACGTCTTTTACAGCCGCTTCGATACGCAAATCGGCATTTTCTCCGGCTCCCATATCGGAAGTGTTACTGATTTACTGAATGTGATAAAAAATGGCGAGCCGTTCGTCAAATCGGGTTTCAGCTATGCCATCAACCGGCCCAATCAGAATGCTACCCATGAATTGCTCAAAGCCGAAACCCATTACCATTTCAAGGATGGGAACCGGTTCCAGTGGACCATTGCGCGGCAGTATAACAACCGCAACGAATTTGACCTGCACCGGCCGCGTAACGATTCCATAGCTGCCCTCAACCATCCGGAGCTGACATTTAAACTCACTTCATTGACTAACGACGTGGTCTGGGACCACAAACCCATTGCCGGGAAAATCAGCGGGCAGGTTGGTGTAAGTACATTATACCAATACAACCTCATGAGTGGGCGCCCGCTGATCCCCAACTTTAACCAGTTTAACGTAGGGCTGTTCTGGATCGAACGGTATGTGACCAGCAAATGGGAACTGGAAGCCGGCCTGCGCTACGATTACCGGATGCTCAAAACTTATCGGATCGTGAACCGCGAGAAGATCGCGGACCATTTCGATTTCAGTAATTTCTCGGGAACGGCCGGGGCTACCCGCAATTTTTCCGAGCGCTTTTCCGCGCGTGTGAATGTGGGTACCGCCTGGCGTGCGCCTAATGTGAGCGAGCTGTTCAGCGACGGCGTGCACCATGGCGCGGCCGCATACGAGAAGGGCGATGCGACTTTACAACCCGAAAAAGCCCTTAACTCGATTTTCAGCCTGAAATATGCCGCGCCGAAATGGAGCGTGGAGATAGGTGGTTATTACAACTACATTTTTGATTTTATTTATTTAAAACCCCAACCAGAACCCATTCTGACGATCAGGGGGGCCTTTCCTTATTTTAAATACACGCAAACCGACGCTTCTTTCAAAGGCATCGATCTGTCGGGAAACTGGGAATTTGTCAAGCGAACTACGCTATCCAGCAAGCTTACCTACCTGCGCGTATATGACGAGCGGAATGACAACTATCTGGTCATGATTCCGCCCAACCGGCTTGATAATCAATTGAAATATCAGTTTCGTGATCGCAGCAAATGGCAGGACGGCTTTATTTCGATTTGCAACCTGCTTGTAGCGGAACAAAAACGCGTTCCCGCAAACAGCGACTTCCTGCCACCGCCCAAGGCCTACTCGCTATGGAGCTTACAGGCCGGCGCATCGCTGCGTATGACAGACAAGCAGCAACTCGAAATCGGCATTAGTGTCCAAAATGTCTTCAACACCGTTTATCGCGATTACCTGAACCGTTTCCGGTATTATGCCGACGATATGGGCCGCAATGCATCGCTGCGCCTTAAATGGAAGTTTGGCGCTTGAAAGAATTTTAGTAGCAATATATAAAACCTATTACGTATGAAAATGAACCGTAAGCTAACCTGGATGCTCCTGGCAGGCATGATGCTGTCTTTTGTGCAATGCAAGGATTCGGGGGACGAGGTAGAACCTGATGACGAGAATGAGTTGATCACATCTGTCACTTTGAAGTTTACCGAACAGGGGACCTCTAATGTGAGCACCTTTTCCTACAAAGACGCTGATGGCGACGGCGGCAATGCACCTACGAAATTCGACACCATCGCTTTAAAACCTAACACTACCTACACCCTGGCCATCGCATTGCTTGATGAAAGCAAATCGCCTGTGGATGATATTACCAAAGAGGTGGAGGAAGAGTCAGACGAGCATTTGTTTGTTTACACCCCCTCACCAGCGGCATTGCTGACCTATACGTACGGAGATAAGGACAAAAACAACTTTCCGATCGGCCTGACCGGTAAGGCGGTTACGGGAGCAGCGGGTGACGGCAAACTAAAAGTGCAGCTTCGCCACCAGCCCGGTGCGAAAAACGGCACACCTACGCCTGGCAGCGACGATGTAAACCTTGATTTTATATTGAAAGTGAAGTAAAATGACTGTATTGTCAGCCTGAGCGGACCGGGCCGCCGGGCGGTCGAAGGACCTTTCACTACTGGCCTTCGACTCCGCTCAGGCCGACAACTAATTGCATTTCGGGCAAACGCCCTGTATCAGTAGATTGAAGTTCTCGGGATGATAGCCTTCCGGCAATTGCACGGCGGGGATGTGCAGATTTTCAAGACAATTGGTTTCACCACACGAGCTACATTTGAAATGGATGTGATCGTGATGGTGTTTTTCCTCCGAACAATTGTGGGAGCACAATGCATAACGCAGCCCCTCATCGTCCAGCACCTTGTGTATAATACCTTTTTCGAGGAAGGTTTTTAAAGTTCTGTATATCGTTACCCGATCGTAATTCTCTCCCAACGCGCCTTCCAGGTCACCGTGCGACAATGCATTCTTTCGATTGATAAATGTCGAAAGCACATCTTCCCGACATGTCGTCGTGCGCAAATGGTGTACTTTCAGCGTATCTCTTAACTGGTCCATTGTTTCCAACAGTTTGATAAATTCCTCCCTTCTAAAACCTTTCCTGCCAAAGTTAAGTTCTAACCGGTTCAAAATCCAAGCTTTCGCATTACACTTTCCCTCCCTGCCCGTCTATACTTGAAAAATATTCTGCAACCCTGTTGCAAGTCATGTCAAATGCGCTTATTTTTGCAACATCATTGTATTTAAGAATGAAAGCAGTACACTCACATGGCAAGGCCGACTACATTGGAATCCTGGGCTCAGTATTGTGCATCATACACTGCCTGCTGGTTCCGGCATTGGCATTTGGATCTACGGTAGCCACACACCATACGCACGTTGGGCTGCTCTCTTTGGATTACCTTTTCATTATCGTCAATGGAGTTGCCGTGTACTATGCTACACGTGAGCACCGGTCGCTACCCATCCGTCTGTTGCTCTGGAGCGCACTGATGTTGTTTTCAGTTTCCCTGATTTTCGAAAACAAACACGCCGCATTCTCGTGGCTGGGGTATGCCGGCTCAGGTTTGCTGATTATCGGCCATCTGATCAACCTGTACATCTGTCAGATCGCTCCGCGCATGCGGTGGAAAACCCGCTGATCACTTATCGTACTCTACTTCAAAACGGCTTAGATCAGGCCTGTTGGCACGTTTGCGACTCAACTCGTACTCAAAGATCGTCTTCCCCAGATTGGCCATGAATGGAAAGCCTACGGTTTCATAATCGTATTTGCTGTCGTTCAGGACACCATCTTCGTTGCAGTAAATCACGGCTGTCAGCATCAATTCGATCCCCTTTTCAAAATCGGCGATGTAGGCGTTGTCCAGCAAAAAGCCGTAGGCATCTCCGCATTTGTTGAACAGCCGGATGTGTCGCGGCAACCTGGTTTTCGTCGCGCCAAAAAGCAGGAACTTCACATAGCCGTCGTAGTAATCGTCGGTGTAGCTCGCAGGATAGCTGGTCTCCACCGGGAATTGGGACATGTATTGATACATAAACCGGTAATCCGCCTCCGTAAGATTGAATCGCTGCGAGGCAGGTACCTGATCAGGAAAAAAAAGGGTTTTCAGCAGACGGTGTTGCTCTTCCAGAGGGAAAAAGTTCTTCTTGGTAAAATCAAACGGTTCGTTTACCAGTTCATCGCCCTTCATATAACCCTTTCCTAGCATAATGGGGCCGTGCGCATTATATTCCTTTTCACAATACTTTGCAGGCTGCTCAAAGACGATTTTCCCGTTCTGCTCAAAACGAATGGGATTGGTGTATCGGTTATTCTCCGGTCCGATAGGCGATTCAAGCCGGTGCAGGATACGACTTTCCTTAAAACCTTTCCGGTGCAGACTGTCATTGAATTCCTGCTGGCCAATGAACTCGTAAAGCCGGTTGAATGCGTCGTTGTCACTGGCCAGTAAAATCTTCCTGGCGTAATGCGCCACCGAAGGCAATCCGCTTTCCGAGCTGGTATCGGCAGTAACTGCCGTTTGCTCCGGCCTCACGGCGTCGGTAATCATCGGTGTATCCTTGTCGATCCCCAGCTTATTCAGTTTTTCAAAAGCAAGTGCCACTGCCGGCAACTTAACCGTACTAGCCGGATAAAAATACTCACCGCTATTCAGCCTATATCCATGCGTAGTAAAATGCGGGACATTGTTTTTATTCCTGTCAATCTTCGTATAAAGGATCTGGACCCGGTATTTTTCAGGATTTTTGAGGACTTCCGAAAAACGCTCAGGATGTTTCTTTAGCAACTTTTCAATGAAATTATCCGGGGACACCTGTGCAATTGATGACCTCACTACCAACTGTAAAAGTAAGAGGAGCAGCAGTTTATAATTTCTAAAAAAAAGCATGGAGAATTCTGGGGCACGTGTTAGCCGAATATACAATTTTTATTTTAAAGGGAGTCCGGAATTATATTTTACTGCCTTCCTCCTTTTCTGGTTAGATATAAACTATGGCAAATAATGGAAGAAAATAAATTGCGCAGCAGAGGCTGGTTTGGCAAGTCGGGAAAAGACGGGTTCATATACAGGGCCTGGATGAAAAACCAGGGATACCCCGCTGACGAGTTTGAAGGACGGCCGGTAATCGGCATTTGCAATACTTTTTCGGAGCTTACACCTTGCAACGGGCATTTCCGCGAACTGGCCGAATCCGTCAAACGTGGCGTCTGGGAAGCAGGCGGATTCCCGCTGGAATTCCCGGTCATGTCGCTGGGTGAAACGCTTATCAAGCCCACCGCTATGCTTTACCGCAACCTGGCTAGTATGGACGTCGAAGAATCGATCCGCGCCAACCCGATAGACGGTGTCGTGTTGCTCTGCGGTTGCGATAAGACGACGCCTTCGCTCGTCATGGGTGCGGCGAGCGTGAATATCCCTACCATCGTCGTTTCAGGCGGACCGATGCTCACCGGTCGCTACCGCGGCAAAACCATCGGCACGAGCGACGTGTGGCGTTTCAGCGAACTGCACCGCAAAGGCGAGCTTACACAGGAAGAACTCTACACCGCCGAAGCGTGCATGTGCCGCAGTGACGGCCACTGCGCGGTAATGGGTACAGCCTCCACCATGGCCTGTATGGTGGAATCACTCGGGCTTACATTGCCCGAAAACGCGGCCATACCGGCAGCGGACTCGCGGCGGAAAGTGCTGGCGCATTTGTCTGGCCGGCGCATTGTGGATATGGTAAAAGAAGACCTGCGCCTGTCGCAAATTCTCACGCGCGAGGCGTTCGAGAATGCGATTATGGTCAATGCCGCAATTGGCGGTTCCACGAATTTTGTAATCCATTTGCTGGCGATCGCAGGCCGCATTGGCGTGGATCTGAACCTCGACGATTTCAATGACCTCTGTAAAAAAGTACCGCTCCTGCTCAACCTGCAACCTTCGGGCGGGTATTTCATGGAAGATTTTTACTATGCGGGCGGTTTGCCGGTGGTGATCAAAGAGCTTAGCAGCATATTGCACCAGTCGGTGATTACGGCCAATGGCAAAACGATGGCCGAGAATAGTGCGACCGCGGAATGCTTTAACCCGGAAGTAATCGGTACCATGGGTGAACCGATTAAGGATCTCACCGGCCTGGCGGTAGTGCGCGGTAATCTCTGCGAAAATGGCGCGGTGATCAAGCCGTCGGCATCGCTGAAACCGGAATTGATGCAGCACCGCGGCAAGGCAATCGTTTTCGAAGATATAGACGATTACAAGGCCCGCCTCGACGATCCTAACCTGGACGTGGACGAAAACAGCGTCCTCGTATTGAAAAATGTAGGCCCCAAAGGCTATCCGGGCATGCCGGAGGTGGGTAATATGTCGTTACCTAAAAAGCTGCTCGCCCAGGGTGTGATTGACATGGTCCGCATTTCCGACGGCCGTATGAGCGGTACCGGTTTTGGAACGGTTGTTTTGCACGTATCGCCCGAAGCGGCGGTCGGAGGAAACCTGGCGCTGGTACGTGATGGAGACATTATCGAGCTGGACGTCGAAAACCGCAGCCTGCTGCTGGAAGTATCTGACGAAGAACTCGCGCGACGCCGCCAGCTTTGGAAACCTTTGGATCTCGGCTACAACCGCGGCTATGTGAACCTGCACATCAACCACGTGACGCAGGCGCACGAAGGCGCCGACCTCGACTTCCTCAGAGGCGGCTCAGGCGATAAGGTAACCAGGGATTCGCATTAATAGGTCCGGGCACAACCGCACGAGGTAGTGCCCGTCCTTCAAAAAAGCACAAAAATGAGCAGTCAATTATTTGATAACCAGGTAGCAATCGTCACCGGTGCCGGGCAAGGGATCGGATTTGAAATTGCGAAACAACTGGCTTGCCAGGGAGCCGGAGTCATTCTCAATGATGCCGACAAGGCACTGGCAGCCGAAGCAGCTAAAAAAATCCGTAACAAAGAGGGTGAATGCGTCGCTTTTGGAGGCGACGCCTCACAGCCGGAAGTGATCGATGCGATGGTGGATGAGGCCGTTAAATGTTTTGGCAAACTTACATTAACAGTCGCCAACGCAGGCATCACGCTTTTTGGGGATTTCTTCGAATATCCGGCAGAAAGTCTTCGAAAAGTATTGGAGGTCAACCTGATGGGTTCATTTCTCCTGACACAGGCGGCGGCGAAGCAAATGCGAAAACAGAAATCAGGAGGGCGGATCTTGCTGATGTCTTCCGTGGTTGGGCACCAGGCACATCAGTTCCTGGGCGCGTACGCAATGACCAAGGCCGGTTTAGAAATGTTGGCCAAAAACCTGGTGCTTGAACTATCTCCGCACGGCATCACGATCAACTCTGTTGCACCCGGCGCTACGCTGACGGAACGGACATTGGCGGAGGACCCTACTTACCCCAAAACATGGTCGGCGATTACGCCTATGGGCAGGCCCGCCATTTGCGAAGACATTGCCAATGCCGCATTATTCCTGTTGTCGCCGCATTCCGGGCACATCACAGGACAAAGCCTGATCGTCGACGGCGGATGGACTTCCGTGAGCCCACTGCCCGATCTGAGCAATATGAACGTTAAAAAAAGTTAGGATTACTCCCCCGAAAACAGTTGTGCTTCCAGGTCGTCGATGCTACCCTCTTTGGAAAGGAATAGCTCCCTTGGCTTGGAAGCAGCAACGGGATTGACCGTCATGAAACTGCGGTACTGATCGTCCGAAATGATCCTTAACTGCAGTGCTCTTTTCAGCACCATCGGGAACGGCACTTTAAAGAAGTTGGCGATATCGGAAGCCAGAAAGCCCGGGATTTTCGAAATGTCAGTACGGAAAAAACTTTCCACTTCGTCAAAAGGCAGCAAAGCTTCAAAAATCAGCTGCTCCGACCGGTTGGCCAGGGATGTCGTACTGGCGTAGATCGTCTGCAAGCCTAGCGAAACAGTCAGCAAGTGAATGTGATAGTTGCGTTCGTTGATTTCGGAAGCTGCATTAACAAAAACCCAACCTTTTTGATGATAGATGGCAGAAAAGCCCTTGAAATGCGGATCGACATTGTGCAGCTGCGCGATTTTTATTCCCTCAGGATAAGGAAGCTTGTGCCCGATCTGATGAACGATATCCTGCGCGTACGAAATGTCCGCCACCTCACCTGCCGGCTCAATCATCCAGTCGCCGCTTACCAATCCTTCAAATAGCTGATCCGCGATCCGCTGGCTTTCCACCTGTCCCAAATGCAGGACAATGCGATTGCCGCGAACTGAAAAGTCAAGAAGAAGCTGGTTTTTGGGTTGCTTTTTAGGCATGTCTGATGAGTTGTTGAGGTGAGAACTTCAAAGATACACCCTTCCTGATTGCACCGCAACAGCAACGTTGATTATCTCCACTCTAAAGTATTGAGAAGCTGTACCATATCCTGCTGCAAATAGTCGATTACAGGTGCCAGGGAGTCGTTTTTTGTAGCCGTCGGAAAGTAAATAGCGCCTCTCAGAAAATGCTTGGTACTATCCGTTGTATAAAACTGATAAGGGCTCGGTACATCGCCTTCTATCTTAAACAATATGGCCGTGCGACCGGATTTGCTCAGAACACGCTGCTCCTGGATCGACGAAGCTCTGATCTGGTGTTTGCTGGCAAGTTTATAGCTGTCATTAATGAATGCCCGCAACAATGCGGGATCATTGCCGAGCGGCTTGTAGGTAAGCTGGATATTGGCTTTGAATTGCGGGTAATTGATAAAGATCCAATCCTTTTCGGCTAGGCGGAAAGTGTCTGGCTCTACGACTGCATATTTCGAGAATTCGAATGTATAGGGATGATTTTCGGCCAGTTGCTGGTACCGGTGGGTTGGCAATTCGATACGGTTATAGCCTTTGGGTTTCGGGATATAGCTTTGCTCCTGCTTTGTACTACATCCCGCGAAAAACAGCAAGGCAACCGTCGCGATAGAAGAGAAAAATAATTTGTGCATACTGTAATAACCCGTTGGCAAACTTGCGCAAAACTAACGAAATCGCCGATACATTAATTTCATCAGCAGTCTACCAAAACAAAAAAGCGGAACTATCGGTGATAGTCCCGCTCTCCGGCACCCTCCTCTGCATTACTCAACGGTTACAGATTTGGCAAGATTTCTGGGCTGGTCTACATTTCTGCCGCGCATTACTGCAATGTAATACGAAAGCAGTTGCAGTGGAATCACAGAAACCAGTGGTGTCAGGATTTCGTGGGTATTGGGCACTTCGATCACAAAATCGACCATTCCGGGAATGAGCGTATCGCCTTCGGTCACGATGGCAATAACCCGGCCCTTACGCGCCTTCACCTCCTGGATATTCGATACGATCTTTTCATAAGAACTGTCTTTCGTGGCCAGGAAAACGACAGGCATATCTTCGTCGATCAATGCGATAGGCCCGTGCTTCATTTCGGCGGCCGGGTAACCTTCGGCGTGGATGTAGGAAATCTCTTTGAGCTTCAATGCTCCTTCCAAGGCCACCGGGAAGTTCAGTCCCCGTCCTAAATAGATAAAATTACGCGCGTAGGTAAAAATGAATGCGATCTCCTTGATCTTGGATGCATTATCAAACACCTTTTCTACCTTGGCAGGGATCGTTTCGAGCTCAATCAACAGTTGGCGGTACGTTTCCTCGGAAATAGTCCCTTTCCGTTTCGCTACCGCAATGGCCATGAGGGTAAGCACAGTTACCTGAGCAGTGAATGCCTTGGTACTCGCCACACCGATTTCCGGCCCTGCGTGGGTGTAGGCGCCTGCATGTGTAGCACGGGCAATCGACGACCCTACTACATTACAGACTCCGAAAATAGTCGCTCCTTTGGATTTGGCCAGCTCGATGGCCGCCAGGGTATCCGCTGTTTCTCCGGATTGCGAAATGGCTATCACAATGTCGTTCTCCTTGATAACCGGGTTACGATAGCGGAATTCGGAAGCATATTCTACTTCCACATTGATCCGCGCCAGCTCTTCAAACAGGTACTCCGCTACCAATCCCGCATGCCAGGAAGTTCCGCAGCCAATGAGCACCAGACGGTCCGTTTGCGCGAGCTTATCAAGGTATTCATTTAATCCCCCCAGTTGCAGATGCGCCTCGTCCGCACGCAGGCGACCGCGCATGCTGTCGGCAATGGAGCGGGGCTGTTCGAAAATCTCCTTGATCATGAAATGATCGTAACCACCCTTTTCGATAGTCTCGAGTTCCATTTCAAGTTTCTGAATGTAGGGGATGGTTTCCTGCCTGTCGAGGTTTTGAATGCTCAGTTTGCCTTCGCTGACCACAGCTACCTCGTAGTCGTCGAGGTAAACCACATCTTTGGTATACTCCACGATGGGCGTGGCGTCTGAAGCGAAAAAGTACTCGTTCTCCCCAATGCCGATCACAAGAGGGCTCCCTTTGCGCGCGGCAATGAGCTGCCCGGGATGATCTACGGACATCACGACGATCGCGTAAGCTCCCACCACTTCCTTCAAAGCTAGTCGGACAGCCGATTCCAGCGAATCGCCGGTCTCCTTCTGAATGTCTTCGATAAAATGTACCAACACCTCCGTATCGGTATCGCTCAGAAACACATGGCCTTTTTTGATCAGGTTCTGCTTGATCGAGGCATAGTTCTCGATGATACCGTTATGAATGATGGATAATTTGCGGTTGTTGGAATAATGCGGGTGGGCATTTACATCATTAGGCTCACCGTGCGTAGCCCAGCGCGTATGTCCAATCCCGATCGTTGCGGCGAGTTGTTTGCCGTTCAGTTCGGATTCGAGGTCGGACACCTTACCCTTCTTCTTGTAAATATTCAATTTGCCATTTTCAAGCAGCGCGATTCCGGAACTATCATAACCGCGATATTCCAGACGCTTCAGTCCTTTTAAAATCAAAGGATATGCCTCCCTGTTTCCTACATAAGCCACAATTCCGCACATATTCTTAAAATATTTTAATTTTGGTGTATGTAAATGATGGGGCAAATAAAGAGTAAAGGCGATTCGTTAACAAGCTAATTTTTAATTAAATACTAAAAAATATCCAATTTGTCAATAGTGCTCGAACACACGAAACTTTATGCTGAAACACAAAAAAGCCGGCGATATCGGATATCGCCGGCTTTTGTTCTGTGAGTTTATCTGTTAGTTCATCAGATCTGTATACAGATTGTAGTACGACTCTGAGAAATTCTCATCCTGCTCGTCCAGCTGAACACGCTTCGGTGCATTGTTGAAAATTTCGTTGAGGCTTGCGCTGCAATGCTCTTCCGCTTTCAATACTGCGTCCGCATAGGCACATCCTATCTTGACAAATCCTTCAAAATCGGCCGAATGCAAATGGGCCAGCGCTTCATCGCTTACATCCATTGCTTTTGCCTTATTCTGCAAATCTGCATCGAATTTGAAATCGAAAGCATTGTTATGCACGGTAAAGACACTTTTCGTGTCCTTGAACATCGGATCGTTACGGTAAGTGGTTTTGAGGTACAATGGAATCAGTGCCGTCATCCAGTCGTTACAGTGCACCACATCAGGTGCCCATCCCAGCTTCTTAACCGTTTCCAAAACACCTTTGCAAAAGAAGATCGCACGCTCGTCGTTGTCATCGAAAAAGTTATTCTCTTTGTCGAAAAACACGGACTTACGGTGGAAGTAATCATCATTATCGATAAAATAGACCTGTAACTTCGCATTTGGAATGGAAGCTACCTTGATGATTAATGGCTTTTCTTCATCTCCTACGGTAATATTGATTCCTGACAGTCGAACTACTTCATGAAGCCTGTTTTTGCGTTCGTTGATCAAACCGAAACGCGGAACGAGTATCCTGATTTCTGCACCTCTTTCCTGCATTGCCTGAGGGAGCTTTCTTACGTAATCGGCAACATCGGTGGTTTGGAGGAAAGGATTGATTTCACTGGCTACATACAAAATTCGTAGTTTCTCCATAGATCTTTTAGCAGTTTGTGAAAAAAAGTTTTGCAAAATTATACAAAAAAAATCGCAAATTCAAAAGATATTCCAAACTAATTGTCATATTGCGCTCAGTTTGGGATTTCCCTTGCCTGATGTTTCCCTCCCCTGCATAACACATTGCGCCATCATGTAAAAGCAATGGTAACGCTCGGGTTACTCCCTCAGATTTCAGAATTTCCATGGAAGTATTCACTTCGATACAAGACCTCCGCCAGTTCCTCGATCAGCAAGTTTTACAGCAGAAAACAATTGGCCTGGTACCCACCATGGGAGCCCTTCATGAAGGTCACATTTCCCTGATCGAAGCAGCCAAAAGAGACAATGATGTTGTCATTTGCAGCATATTCGTCAATCCCACGCAGTTCAACAATCCAGAGGATCTCGCCAAGTATCCCAGGACACTCGAGGCCGATTGCGCCATGCTCGAAAGTGCAGGCTGCACTGCCGTGCTTGCTCCCTCGGCAGAAGAAATGTATCCTGAGCAGCCTGTCCTGAAAATCAATTTTGGTGTATTGGAAAGCGTCATGGAAGGTGCCTCACGACCGGGCCATTTCAATGGGGTCGGAATTATAGTTTCCAAGCTCTTCAATATCGTAAAACCGGATAAGGCTTATTTCGGACAAAAGGATTTACAGCAGGTTTCGATCGTCCAACGAATGGTGGTGGACCTGGCATTCGGCCTGGATCTGATTATTTGCCCCACCATACGCGAAGAAGATGGCCTGGCGATGTCTTCCCGGAACAGAAGGCTCAGTGATGCCGAAAGAAGCATTGCGCCTCACATTTACAGAATCCTGGATGATGCGCGCGCTAAACTGAATGCCGGGCAGCTGGTAAGCGAGGTGAGCGCTCGCGCCAAAGCTGAGTTTAAAGCGATCAGGGAATTCACATTGGATTATCTTGAAGTAATCGATGTCAAGACATTGCTGCCCTTGCAGCAAATCGGGCCTCCCGGTACCAACGCGATCTGTGTAGCCGCCTTTCTCGGACCTGTGAGGTTGATAGATAATGTTATATTCTAAACGACAAAGGCTCCGAAAGGAGCCTTTGTCGTTTAGAAGCCTATGACAATTTCCAGTCGCCGCGATACTTGCGCTGCACAAACTGGTTTGCCTCATCAAAGTTGGTAATCTTCATGTTTTTACCATCCCACAACAATTTCTTGCGGCCAGGATAATCGAATCCTTTACCATCGGCTTTCGCCGTGCGGAGGTTATAGCTGCGGATACCCAGGTTACCCATGATCACTGTTTCTGTCAAAGGACCTGCGTAGTCGAATGACGATGTCAGCGCCTTATGCTCTTTGCTGTTGAAACCAGCCTTGCAAGCGTCGGTCCAGGATACGTGGTGACCAAACTCGGGCATTGTCGTGTATTTATTCCCGAAATCACCCTGTTTGTATTCCAGCTTAGTACCGTCTTTCAGATATACTTTTGGAGAGATACCATAAGTTCCGCAGGTCATTACACCTTTTTCACCGATCAAAAGCACACCATTGCTGCTGTCGGGCTCGCCAAGCGGTTCATTGGCAGGGATCAGGTCGGGATGGAACGGACGAAGTCCACCGTCGTGCCATGTAAGTGTCACCTCCGATTTATTCACTTTATTTGCCGGGAATTTAAGCTGGACGCGCGAAGAAGGAGGACATCCTTCCGGAATGTACTCAGCAGTCCAGTCTTTGATAAACACCTGCCCTACCGAGCATTCCAGCTCCGTTGGATAACCCAGTCCGAGCGTACGGAACGCGGGGTCGATCAGGTGACAGCCCATATCGCCCAATGCGCCGGTACCAAAATTCCACCAGCCGCGCCATTTGAACGGGTGCCATGCCGGATTGTAATCCACCCAGTCGGCGCAACCTACCCAAAGTTCCCAGTCAATATCCGCAGGCGCTTCAAACTTACCTGTCGGAACGGGGATTCCTTGCGGCCATACCGGACGATTGGTCCAAACATGCGCTTCGTGGACGTTACCGATCAGACCTTTGTTAAACCATTCTTTCATTTGGTTCTGCGCGGGGTTCGAAGCTCCCTGGTTACCCATTTGCGTCACCACCTTGTATTTGCGCGCAGCTTCGGTGAGCATACGTGCTTCGTAAATATCGTGGGTAAGCGGTTTCTGGACATACACATGTTTACCACGCTGCATAGCCGCCATGGCGATGATTGCGTGCATGTGGTCAGCAGTCGAAACGGTTACGGCATCGATACCCTTTTCCATTTCATCGAACATCTTGCGGAAGTCCTTGTATTTTTTTGCGCCGGGATGCAGTTCGAAGTTCTTTTTCACCTGCGGCTGTCCCCAGTCCACGTCACAAAGTGCCACCATGTTTTCGGCGCCCTTGTTCCATGCATTGTTTGTGTCAGAAAAACCTTTTCCACCCACACCAACGCCGGCAATATTCAGCTTGTCGCTGGGTGCTTTATATCCCTTCCCGAGCACGTGGCGGGGCACTATGAAGAAACTTCCAATGGCCGCCGCGGAAGTCTTCTGGAGAAAGTCCCGGCGCTTAACGTCTTTCGGTTTGTTTTCTGTACTCATCGGTTTTGGTAATGAAAAAATAAAGTAGATTGATATAGATTAAAGGAATAAGTTTCTAATAGAGATCGAATACTATTAAATCCCGCTTAAATATAATAATGTTCTCATGAAACTAGTGAATACGGGTATTTCAATTACACGCAAAATACCCTCCCAGCCTGCTTTTCAGGCTATTTGAATCCATAATTCCCAAGCATTCAAGCCTGGGAACCCTTAGGTAGAGCACTATGTTTTGATGGCTGGGTATTATTCCTGTAACTTTGCAGGGTAATGCATTTCAATTAGACCAATACCACCGGTAATGCAAATCACAGTAATGAAATCGAAGATTCACCGGGTTAAGGTGACTCAGGCAGAATTGAATTATGTAGGCAGTATCACGATCGACGAAGATCTGATCGATGCCGCGGGACTCATCGAAAATGAACAGGTTCACATCGTCAATAATAACAATGGCGAACGTTTTATCACATATGTCATCAAGGGAGAACGGGGATCAGGAATGATTTGCCTGAACGGGGCCGCAGCGCGAAGGGTACAGATCGGTGACATTATTATCATCATCGCATACGGGTCCATGACCCAGGAGGAAGCTAAGACTTTCAAACCAATGGTTGTCTTCCCGGACCATAATAACCACCTGGTCGGTTAGCTGCTTCCGGACGTTAGCCCGGCACTATACATTATTTAATATAGCATGAAAAATATACTCCGCTACACGATATCGCTTGTTCTGGCAGGCGGTCTGCTCTGGTTTGTCTTCAAGGATATCAACCTGAGCGAAATGCTCGACCGTTTTGCCAAATCAGACTGGCGCTGGATAGCCTTTTCATGTTTTTGCCTCCTGTGTGCGCACATTACACGGGCGTGGCGGTGGGGAATGCTCATCGAACCACTCGATCATAAACCAGGCATTGTGAACAGCACCATGTCGGTCCTCACCGGCTATTTTGCCAACTACATTGTGCCTCGCATGGGAGAGGTGACCCGCTGCGGAACGCTCTATCGTCTCGAACGCATTCCGGTCAGCCTGAGCTTTGGCACCGTCGTCGCTGAGAGAATTTTTGACGTAATAGTCCTGGTTTTGATGATCGGCTTGAACTTCATTCTCGAATTCGACAGGCTGAGTACATTCTTTACCGATTTCTTTCAAAGCAAAGTGGGCGGTGGAAACGGCGGCGGCTCAGGAAGCGGCATGTTGCTGGGCATTCTGCTCGCCGGACTTTTAGCAGTAGCCATTGCCGGCATCGTTATTTTTAAAAATGCTTCGCTGCGAAACAAACTGCAGCAGAATGCGATCATCGCCAAAGTGATCGGTTTTGCACAAGGCATGCTGGAAGGGCTTTTGAGTGTTCGCAAGCTGCGCAGCCCAGGTCTTTTCATTTTCAGTTCGATCCTCATCTGGGTATTGTATTACCTCGTTTCTTACGTGCTTTTCTTTTGCATTCCCGAAACCTCCGACCTCGGCCCGCTTGCCGGTCTGACATTGCTGGTTGTCGGGGCGATCGGCATGACTGCCCCTACACAAGGCGGGATTGGCGCATATCACCTCCTGGTAGGCAACGTAATGGTACTGTACGGGCTATCCCAGAACGACGGCATTACACTTGCGACATTCATTCACGGCGCGCAAATGCTGTTCATGCTGGCGATCGGCGCACTCGCGTTCCTGTACGTTCTGATCGTTAATAAAAAAGCTGTGCAAGAACCCGAACAGGTTTCCACAGCAAACTAATAGTCTTTTCAATAGTCCGGGAAAATGGAAATGGAGTATGTTACGTTATCCATTTCTTAAATCCATACTGTCTTTACAATGAATTTGACTGAAAGCAAGATCCTGAGATTAGACGAAGCAATCCCCACTGTGGAAGCGTGGCAACGTGCCGGACAAAAAGTGGTTTTCACCAATGGCTGTTTCGATATCGTGCACCTGGGCCACATTGATTACCTTGAAAAAGCGCGCGCATTAGGCGACAGAATGGTTCTAGGGCTGAACACCGATGCGTCGGTAAGCCGGTTGAAAGGACCATTGAGACCGGTCGTCAATGAATATGCAAGAGCCCGGCTAATGGCAGCCTTATCGTTCATCGATGCTGTCATTTTGTTCGACGAACCGACGCCAAGTCAGTTGATCGAGGCCGTAAAGCCTGACATTTTGGTCAAAGGTGACGATTATACAGTCGCGAACATTGCTGGCGCGGATTTTGTTTTGGGTAGAGGAGGTGAGGTAAAAACGATCGCTTTGG
This sequence comes from uncultured Dyadobacter sp., assembly GCF_946482605.1. The sequence continues at coordinate 64,204 of NZ_CAMLSE010000010.1, forward strand.
TACAAGGCTATTCGACTACCGCACTGATCGAGAAAATAAAACAAGGATATAAATAGCGATAACTATGGGACTTTTGATTGCTATCATCGTAATGGTCGTGAGCCTTTACGTTCAGTGGCGTTTGAAGAGTAAGTTTGAAGAATATTCACAGGTGGGGCTGAGCAACGGCATGAGCGGCAAGGAGATCGCTGAGACGATGCTCCGTGAAAGCGGCATTTATGACGTAAGGGTTGTGTCAGTTGAAGGCCGCCTTACCGACCATTACAACCCGCAGGACAAGACGGTAAACCTGAGTCCCGATGTATATTACGGACGTAGCGTTGCTGCTGCGGCTGTGGCTTCCCACGAATGCGGGCACGCCGTGCAACATGCGACCGCATACAGCTGGCTGCAGTTACGTTCGCAAATGGTTCCTTTTCTGAGCGTAGCTTCCCGCTACATGCAATGGATTATTCTGATAGGGGTTTTATTGATCAATACTTCCACCATTCCATTGACCATCGGCGTTGCATTGTTCGCGGTAACTACTTTGTTCAGCTTTATCACATTGCCTGTTGAGTACGACGCCAGTAACAGGGCGTTGGCCTGGATTCAGAAAGCGAGGATCGTGAACGAAAAAGAATACATTATGTCCGCCGATGCACTTAAATGGGCTGCACGCACCTATCTGGTTGCGGCTATCGGTTCATTGGCAACCTTGCTTTACTACGTGAGCCTGTTGATGGGCCGCCGGGACTAGGAAAGTTTAAAGTTTAAAGTCAATATCAATGTCAGTCTTCATTCGCGGGGACTGGCATTTTTTTGTCCCCACATTTTCACTCTAAACCCATAAACTTTAAACTCATAAACTCTAAACTCATAAACTCATTTCTTCCTCTGATTCCAATACACCACCAGATTATGCGTCGCACGGCCGGAAGCGATGATGTCGATATCCCCGTCTCCGTCCAAATCTGCGGGTAACAGGTCTTCGCAGGCGATTTTGATCTTTTCGTCGAGGGTATATTCTGTCCACTTCTTGCCCTCGGGATCTGATCCCACATAAATCCTGACACCCGTTTCTCCGGAGACATTCGGGTTTCTCCAGCCCATTACCACCTGATCACGCCCCTGCCCGAAAAAGTCAGCGCAGGCCAATGCATGACCTTCCTTGATTCGTTCCGTCAGCACGGTGCGGCTATCTTTGGTATATACCACCAATGCCGAACCATGCATGGGTTCGATCGTGGCTGTGAACAACTGGTTCTTCCCCAAACTCCCTGTCCGGATCTCGCCTACGCCTCGTTCCGGCACCATCCAGTTACCCGACGGTGCCCAGCCGTCCGCTCCATTCAGAAAAACCTGCACACCTTCCTTCCCTGCTATCGATAACCCCGCCATTCTCCCCGGTATTTCCATGGGCTGGAAATTGTGGGTCATATGCATATTAGTTTCTATCAGTTCGTAGGGCCAAATGCCTTTTGTATTTTCGGGAACGTCAAACACGATCAGCTTCACACCGGCACCTTGCCCCCCGGCATTCCCCTCTCCGTGCAAGGGTAGAACAGCCAGTTGAAAAGCACCATCGGCTTTTTTCACCCAGTGCATCCGGTGGATCGTTACTTCATGATGCAAACGTACCGGCTCCCAGGGTTGTGTGCGATCGTTCGGAGCCGACAAGTAAAATACCGCACCCGAATTCTTGCTATCCTTCGTCTCCGCAGGGTTCCATTGTGCGCCCACCGCGACTTCCACTTTTCCATCCCCGTCAATGTCGCGTGCTGCAATGCAAACATTATCCTGCTCCGTCAGATCCCGGGCCATCACATACCTAACCCATGGCTTTCCTGCCTGCGCGGGATTCCGGTACCATACGATCTCTTTTTTGTCGGCTAGTAATATATCCGTCTTGCCATCCCCGTCCACATCGCCTGCTGCAACGCCATAACCAATGCTGACCTTTTCATCGATCGCCTCCCCGACGAATGTAGCCGTTTGCGCTGTTACCGCTCCTGTGGTTGCAAAAGTCAGCCAAACCAATAGTTGTTTCCTCATATTCCTGAAAACCAGCAGCGGCCGGTCGATAAAAATTTTAACCTATTTTTTCACAATATACTTCAAAAAGCCCTGCACGGGGATCGAAAAAACACTTTTTTGTGTCGCTTTGATTGCCTTTACCTACTTTTGTGAATTAATGTGTAACGATATATCCTGCATGAAAACAGTCCCTTTACATCAACTTCACGTCCGTTTGGGCGCTAAAATAGTCCCGTTCGCGGGCTTTGAAATGCCTGTGCGCTATTCATCGGACCTGGAAGAGCACCATACCGTAAGAAATGGCGTCGGCGTGTTTGATGTATCTCATATGGGGGAATTCAGTGTGAAAGGCCCTGGCGCGCTGGCCTTGATCCAGAAGGTATCATCCAACGACGCATCCGTTTTGTATGATGGAAAAGTACAATACAGCTACCTGCCCAACGCTACGGGTGGTGTAGTGGATGATTTGCTGGTCTACCGCATTGCGGAAGACGATTATTTCCTGGTGGTAAATGCATCCAATATCGAAAAGGATTGGAATTGGATCCAAAGCCATAATACCGAAGGCGTGGCCATGGAAAACCTTTCCGATTCGCTCTGCCTGCTGGCGGTTCAGGGACCGAAAGCTACGGCTGCATTGCAGCAACTAACGAATGTGGATCTCGCGGCAATGGAGTATTATTCATTCCGGATCGGCGAAATGGCCGGCATCAAGGATGTCATTATTTCCGCGACCGGCTATACGGGCGCAGGAGGCTTTGAAATATACGTGCAGAATGACGATGCCGAAAAAATGTGGAATGCGATTTTCGAAGCCGGCGAAGCCTTTGGAATCAAACCTGTGGGACTTGGAGCGCGGGATACGTTAAGGCTTGAAAAAGGATTTTGCCTTTACGGCAATGATATCGATGACGAAACTTCTCCGTTGGAAGCAGGCCTTGGCTGGGTTACCAAGTTTACGAAACATTTTGTCAACTCGGAGGCATTGAAACAACAAAAAGAGGCGGGCCTGAAAAGGAAACTGATCGGCTTTGAAATGATCGACCGCGGCATTCCGCGCGGGCATTACGAACTGTGCGATGCAGAGGGGAACAAACTGGGAGAGGTAACGTCCGGAACACAATCGCCAACCCTTCAGAAGGGCATCGGCATGGGATATGTACCGACAGAATGGAGCAAACCGGATACCGAAATTTTTGTAAAAGTCCGGGATAAATTGCTGAAAGCAAAAACTGTAAAACTCCCATTTGTAAAAAATTAACGCTTCCCCATTTAACAGTTCGATTGCATTTTATGAAACAACTTGATGTTTGTCTCACTCCGGATTTACTTCATTTACATAAGCTTGATAATTCAATAGTTGTCGTTGCAGACATATTCAGGGCTACATCATGCATGGTTACCGGCCTTGCCTATGGCGTAAAAAGCATTACACCCGTCGCGAGTGTGGAAGAATGCAAGTTCTTACAGGATAAAGGTTTCATTGCCGCGGCCGAGCGGGATGCCCGAAAAGTGGAAGGCTTTGACCTCGACAACTCTCCATTCAGTTATATGCACGAGAGTCTGATCGGCGCGGAAGTGGCCATGACCACGACCAACGGCACGCTGTCTATCGCCAAAGCCAAATCGTCAGCAGTCAAAGTTATGATCGGCGCATTCCTGAACCTGGGCGCATTAGCAAACCACCTGAAAACGGAACCTTATGATGTTCTGGTGCTTTGTGCGGGCTGGAAAGGTCGACCTAACCTGGAAGATACCCTCTTTGCCGGTGCTTTGGCAGAAGCCTTGAAGGACCAATTTATGCTGCTGGAAGACGGAACCCTGATGGCGCAACGTTTATACCTGCAAAGCCGTGATAATTTGTTGGCAAGCGTCTCCAACTCCTCCCATGTACGTCGTCTGCAACGATTAGGAATACAAAAAGATATATCTTATTGTCTCCAGACCGACCTGTATGATGTGGTACCGGTACTGCGGGGCAGCACGCTGGTGTCCATGAACTAAGTGTTTACTCAATCAAAACTGCATGTTCAGATTCGTCTTTGTTATTTTTTTCGGAGTTCTGCTGGTTTCCGGCCAGGCTGAGGCACAGAGAAGAACTTCCTCACCCAGGAAGCAAATTCTGGCACCAAAGAAAAAAGCCCCGGCCCCTGCGCAAAAGCAGGCCGCTACCCAACCTGATTCCACAAAAACACAGGTCGAGGTGCCCGTTGCCGGCAGTCCGGCCAATGCACCCGATACGCTGGTATCGCCGGACAACAATGCCGGTATATCTGCGGATACCCTGACCGAAGCTGCGGCTGAGGAGAAGCTGGCTAAAGAAACAAAGTCCATCGCGGACAGCCTCCATTCCTATAAGATCACGATTGAGGACATCTCCTATCTGTCGGTCTGCCCCGGAACCAATATTGCGATCCCATTTAAGGTGGACGGCCCATTTGATGAAGACAACACCTTTGTGGCGTATATGATAGACGCCTCGGGCAAATCGGTACCCATTTCGCTTCCGGTAAAAAAGAGTCCGGTGAAAGCAGTTGTACCTTCTTACAAAGTCGGCGGAGAAGTATACCGCATTCAGATTGTAAGCTCAATCCCGGTCGTGAGAAGCCAGGAGGTGCCGTTACGATTGCTGCAAGCACCCGCCGCCCGCATTGATCTTATCGACGGGTCTCAGACGGTCAGGATCATGCCCGGACAGGAAGCGCATCTCCGGATACACCTGTCGGGAGCTGCACCTTGGTCCTTCCGGCTTTCGGACAGCACCAACGTGCTCCAGACACTTTCCAACCCGCATTATATCACGGTAAAGCCCAATGACGTAAAGGCGTATAAGGTTACAGGCGTTTCCAATGCCTGCGGAAGCGGCAGCACTACCGGCGAAGCAATCGTGAATGTCAACAACAACCCAGAACCCAAGCTTGAATTAAAAGAGGTTGAGAAAATCGCCAAACTATGTGCAGGCGTACCATTTCAAGTACCTTTCAACGCCACGGGCAAGTATAAGGAGGGGAACAAATTCATTGTCCAGATCGCGGAACGAACCGGCGCATTTAAGACCATTTCGACTCCCGACTCGTCCGGTTTCATCACTACTCAAATTCCCGACAGCTACAAGCCCGGAGAGTACAAGCTGCGGGTAACATCCACCGCTCCTTATCTGGTGAGCCAGACAGCCAATATTTCAATCGTATCACCCACGGTCGCTATCCTCCAAAAGGATTCGCTGCGCCTCGGTGAAAACGAGTCTGGTGAACTTACCGTGAAATTTACCGGCGGCGGTCCCTGGTTTGTTTTACTTTCAGATGGCACCTACGAGAATAACATCATGGCATCGCCTCACAGACTAAAGGTAAAGCCGCTCTACGACACCAATTACCAGATTACTTCGGCAGGAGGGCTGTGCGGTGTAGGTAAATTCTCTGGCTCGGCAAAGGTTTCGGTAAAAAGCGCTCCTGCCAGCATCACGCTGGAAAAGCTGCCGCAAAATATGGTCTGTGCCGGCTCTACCATTGATATTCCTTACAAAACAGAAGGCCGCTATAATCCGGGAAACAAATTTACGGTCCAGATAACCGATAAATCGGGACGGTTTGTGAACCTGCCCACGACGGTAACTCCGACGGCGATGAAAGTAAAAATTGCCGCGGCCGCATTGGGAGACACAATTAAAACACAGAAAATCAGGATCATATCCACATCCCCTGCGGTTTCCAGTGCTATCGAAGAGCTGGATGTCATCGCTCCCGACAGAGCGGTTGCCGAGGTCGCCGGACGAGGAACCATTTCAGCTGGAAGATCTACCCGTATTCAACTTAAATTCAAGAATGGATTGCCTCCCTGGTCCTTCACACTGTCCGACGGGACCGCGATTAATGGCACATTCCTGAATCCGTACCTGATTTCTGTATCTCCTGGCGCCACGACAGAGTACACGATCACATCCCTGAAAAGCGGTTGCGGGACGGGAACGGGACGAGGTACAGCCGTGATTACGGTAGAAAACTAATCCGCAGAAATTGTCTTCCGATATGTATTACAGCTCGTGCAAAGATGGTCGTACACGGAAGACAGGAATGCACCTATTCCTGTTTGCATTTGTCCTTTATTCACACTACGCCAGCAGCCAGACGATCCCGATCGGACACTGGCAAAGTCACTTCAACTACCTGTCGGGCCGACAGGTAGTTGAAGCAGGTAGTAAGGTCTTCTGCTCATCTCATAATGGGCTATTCTCTGTAAACGTCGGAAACGGTGAGACGAGGATTTTGTCCAAAGCGGATGGTCTTAGCAGCACAGGCATCAATGCCATGGAGTATCTGCCCGAATCAAAATTACTCCTCCTTACATACCGGAATGGGGTCATCGACTTCGTTTTCCTGAATGATGACTCAGAGCCAGAAGAGATCGAACCCTGGAACGTGCTTAATAACACCGCCGGACTACCCGCAGATAAAGCCATCAGCCGGATTATTTTCAGGGATGGGCTAGCTTACCTTGCTACTGGCTTCGGTATCCTGGTTCTAGATACAAAACTCCGCCAGGTCGACGAAACGTACCGTTATATCGGCCCTAATGGAGCCCAGGTCAGAATTAACGATCTTACATTCACCAACGACTCCCTGTTTGCAACAACCTCCGATGGAACGCTGCTAGGCACATCCATGCAATCCAATGTAAACCGGCAGTACTTCGCAAATTGGAAGACAATAACAGCCCCGGGTCAGGTCAAAAGTGTGAGATTCTTTTCAGGTTCGGTTTATGCCTCGATAACCGGAAAAGGCATCTTCAGGTATGACAAGGGCAACTGGAAACTCGCCTACCCTTCCGGCAGTTCCGCTCTCAGGATTGTGGATGCCGACGAAAAACTGACGATCACAACCGGCAGTTCAATCGTGGTAATAGATAATTTGGGCGCCACCACCTCATTTAACTCTCCGCTTTTCAGCGCTATCCAGGACGTAATACGCACAGACCAGGAAAAATTTTGGGTTGCCGATCAGCAAAAGGGCCTTGTCTCCAATGCTGCTTCGAATTTTCAGTCCATTCTTCCCGTGCAGGGTGACACTACCTTATCCCCGCGCGCCGACTCATCCATTGTTGATCTGAATGGAACACACTGGACCAGACTGCCGCAATCCCTGGGTGGAGGTATCCTGGTCGATGGGAAGAACGGCTCCCAAACCAGGGTTCTTTCTACCTCAATCGGCAACGGAAGTCTCCCTGCATCGAAAATCAATAGCCTGGCAGTCGACCTGGATGGTTATGTGTGGTTTGCGAGTGCCAAAGGAGTAGGCTACTTCTCTCCGGAAGGTGTTTTGGGCACTGGCCGGGTCGATGCGATACTTCCGGTTTATGGCCAACGCAAACTATTCAGCAATGAAGAATGTACTGCGCTGGCGGTAGAACCTGGCAATCGAAAATGGATAGGTACCCGAAACGGCTTGTACCTGTTCAATGCCGACGGAACAGAGCTGATCAGAAAATTCACCGCGGCCGATAGTCCGCTGCCTGCTGACCTCATCACCGCATTGCGGTTCAACTCAGAAAACGGGTTGCTTTTTGTAGAAACGCCCAATGGTATGGTATCGTATCGCAGCGACGCTTCTGCTCCGGCTGAGAAACTTTCTGCAATCCGGATATTCCCGAACCCGATCCGACCAGGTTACTCCGGCACATTGGGAATAAGCGGACTGACCGCTTCATCGACAGTGAAGATTACTGACATTTCAGGCCGGCTGGTCTATGAAGCCAGATCGGAGGGCGGTACAGCCTCCTGGAATCTGAACGATTACACGGGCAGGCGGGCAAAGGGAGGAATCTATCTGATCCTTACCGTTTCGTCCGACGGCTCCGAGAAACTCGCTGGTAAATTGGTAGTGATAGAATAAAATCATAAATTAAAATCCAGCGTCCAGGACAACGAATGCACCATGACCAAATGATGTCGAACCAGGAAAAAACACCTTACATTGTAGGTATTACCGGTGGTAGCGCTTCCGGGAAAACATATTTCATGAAGAGCCTGATAAACGCCTTCGATAAAGAAGAAATCACTCGTATATCTCAGGACAACTACTATCGTCCGATCCACGAGATCCCTCGGGATGAAAACGGGGTTGAAAACTTCGATCTGCCGGAAACGATCGATCACCATTTATTTGCTGAACACATTGCTGTGCTGCGGGCCGGAAGGTCGGTACAACAAAAAGAGTACACATTCAATAATCCACTGATCACACCGGAGAACCTGATCTTTGAACCAAGACCCATCATTATCGTTGAAGGCATATTCGTTTTTTACTTTCCTGAGGTAGCGCGGTTGATCGACCTTAAAATTTTTGTCGATGCCAAGGAACACGTTAAAATAAAAAGACGAATTATTCGTGATAATAACGAGCGTGGTTATGATCTCGATGATGTGCTTTACCGCTGGGAGCATCACGTCGCGCCCACTTATGACAAATTCATTCTTCCTCTCCGCGCCGAGGCGGACATGATCATCAATAACAATTCACGCTTCGACGCGGGTTTACAGGTTCTGATCGGCTTTTTGAAAGGGAAATTGAAGGAGAATGACAATTGATTTAACGGAGCGCATCGCAAAAATTACTAAATTCTTAAAATGAACCCATCTGTACGCACAAGTTTCCGTCTTCCATCCGCATTCGCATTAGTTGCGGTCGCAGCGTTGCTGTCCTGTGAAAAAAGCACAACCGACCCGCTGGACATCTATGGCTACTATCCACTTAAGACAGGGCACTATCAGATATATGAAGTGAATGAGGAAACCTATTCAACAGGGCAGAATGCGCCTGTCATCAAAAAATGGCAGGAAAAAGACGAGATCGAGAAAATGATCGGCGATTCGGCGGGAATTACCACATACCTTGTTTCAAGATCCACCCGAAACACGTCCGCTGATTACTGGCAGAAAGTAAAGGAATACACCGTCCAGAAATTCCCCGATAAGCTGCTTGTAAATATCGATAACCAAAGTTTCTTCTCACTGGTTTTCCCGGTTGACACCCGGATGAAATGGAATGGAAATACTTATAATAATCAGGACAAGCAGGATTACTACTACGAAAAGGTGAATGAGCCGGCCCAGATCGGGGAAAAGTCGTTCAATCAATCATTGACTGTTGTAGAGAGAAAAGACACATCGATCATCAACAAATATGTCGGTGTGAAAGTGTACGGAATGGGTGTCGGGCTGGTGTCTGATGATCAAACTGCCTTTGAATTTTGCCAAAACGAAGATTGCATAGGCTCGGGCAAAATAGAATCGGGCAGTCACAAAACAAGGAAAATCATCGATTTTGGGGATCGGTAATTCTATTTTTCCCGGGGTCAACATTAATAAAACTTGTTTTTTTCATATTCAAGTCATTGAAAGTTTGCTTTTTAAATTTCTGTCATTAAATTTACGTCGGATACTGGTATTAATCATTATAACCTAAAGACAATGAGAACAGTGATATCGCACTCTACACAGACAAAAAAGTCTTACCGTAAACCGGTTCTTAACAAGCTGGGAAGCGTCTCCACACTAACCAAGGGTAAAATTGGTGGAAGCTTGGACGAAGACGAAATCACAAAAAACTTCAACCCAGACTGATTTAGGATACCTTTTTATCCCTTCTATGCTTTTTGAAGGTTCCATTTTCTCTGAGAAGAACAGTTTCAATGTTGAAAATGTAAAATCAAAGTATAGTAAAGTAGTAATTTCTGACTACGGTTTTATAGGAGTAAAGGCCCAAAACACAGCAGAAAGTCTGACAAACAGCTTCGTAGGGGGCTTTTTCTCAGACAGTAAGATATCAGAAACGGAGTTTCTCAGTAATTTTTCAACTGAGAAATCCGTTTCTTTTTTTTTGTCGATACTTGACGAAAAGGTCGGGTTCTATAACATCGGAGTTTCGGCTTTCTTTGATGTTGAGCGGAAAGAGCTCCTGCTCTCCCGGGAGTTATTCGGGAGAGTCCCTTTTTACTATGCGCAGGTCGACAGCTCCATGCTAGTCTTTTCAACCAGTTTCGCATCACTTTGTTCTAATGCTGATGTACGACGGTCCGGGAAAGCAGACATTCATAAAGTAGCAGATTATGGGACATTTCTGACCGATGCGGAAATACTGTACCACGAAGACACCTTCCTGAGCAACATTAAGTCCATACTACCGGGGCATTTGCTCAGACTCACGTTTCACGAAGCGACTACAAAGCCGCTCCTAGTTCTCCAACCCTCCAAATGGGCTCATTTGACGTCGTTGCAGGAGTTTGGCGAGGAATTTCGCAGCCAATTTCTAAATGCGGTAGGAAACAGCAATAAAGGCCCTAACCAGCGGCTTGCATCGCATTTAAGTGGCGGAATGGATTCGTCCTCCGTGAGCACGGCCGTAAGGTTCTTATTTCCTGACCATCCGCTCGTAACACTGTACAATAAAACCAACACATTACACAGTGACGAAAATCTGTTTGCCTCGGCTGTGGCCGAAGCAATTGGATCAGACCACTATGAAATAATGCAGTCAGAGGATGACCTGCAGATACTTCGAGAGTCGATTCTGGTGTCCCGGCAGCCGTCTTGCGCGATATTAAGCCCCTCGGCCAATTGGTCTCTGATGAACATCGCCAAATCGCACGGCTGCGACACGATATTTAACGGACGGGATGGAGATTCGATAGTAGGCAGCGGATTAGAGATAATAGATCGCTCGTTCATCAGTGGTGATTGGGACCTCGTCAAAACCTTGCTTGAGAAACGCGTCGCATACTATTCTCTTTCCCGCAATTATCCGCAGTGGGATAGGTATTCGTTTGAACGGAAGTATCACATTGTGCTCCAAAGATTTCTATATCGACAACTCTCCCGAAAAGTTCTTCAGGTATCGTTTAAAGAGTTCTGCCAATTTTTCGCGGATGTATCGAGGCATTTTAAAGTTTCTTATTCCTATCAATTTCGCTCCGGACTTCAAAGCTTACTGAATAAAACCAGAAAAAAGGAAAGTAGCGAGATCACTTCTGTCCTCTGCGATGATGTTCTTCTGCAACGGAAAGAGCGTACGGCATTAACCCCTATCGGTTTGTTGGGCGAGGAGGATGGTCAGAAACTGCACAGGCAGTCGTTACTGGATGTTTTCAATTCCCATGCGATATTGGCCAACGAGCAGGATTTTGTACTTAGTAAGCACCTTGGTGTGGTTAGCAGCTCCCCATTTTATAATCGTGGGCTGTTCGAACTATGTATGGCTGTACCTGATATCGTCAAGTACGGTGACGGAATCGGTCGTGCCCATTTCCGAGAAGGTATGAAGGGGCTTCTGATTGATAAGGTGCGATGCCGCAGCACCAAAACACCAATCAGATCCCACGGACAGGAAGTCACGCTACGAATGTATGAGCAGGCCAAAGATTTTCTCTTCGACTCAAAAACGGTTTGGGAATTTGTTGACCGTAAAAAATTCGCGCATCAGGTAGCTGTCTTAACGAACGAAAAGATTCCATACGGCCAAAAGATCAGCACTTGGTTCCATATATCAAAAACCATATCCCTAGCCATCTGGCTTGAAGCATTAGCGGAATCTAAATAGTGTTTTTACAACTCCTACCAAACTCAATGCTGTGAAAATGGATTGCGGAACCAGGGTCTTCTAGCTTACAGAGCCATTCTCTGCCTTGACCAATCTGAAATATTTCTTACGCACATTCTCGAAAAGGAAAAACAAAAGAAAGAGGTCTTTGTAAACGTTTACTTTCTCATTGTCTCCCGAAGACATTTCGAGTTTGGCCTTTAATTCTTTAAAATTCAAATCTTTTGTTTCCGGAAATTGGGAGGCAGCCTTCAAAAGTTTCTCACGATATTCGAATAACCATTGAACCTGCTGTTTAGCATCACCGAACGTCTGCTCCCCCTTTTGATATTTTTTTAATGGAACACAAAAGAAGTCCGAACATATGTTAGGGCGCAACGATTCATAAATGGTGCAGCAGCTTGAAAAATGGCAGCATGGCATCTTGAAGAACAATTTGTCATGAAGTTCAAAGGTGCCCATTTCCAAATTGTCGGCAATCCCCCTGTCTTTTTCATTACGGATCGCACCCTTCTCAAACAATGTACCGTCGCAGCACATTCCGCAACTGACACACAGGTCCGAAACCTCATTTTCGTTGTCCGCCATATTAGAATCGATGAGAGTGATCTGAATTACAGCTGGGCATAATGCGACGTTCTTCGAAATTTCTCACAATAGAAAATTCAGGATCTCAGACGTACTGGCTGTATAGGAGATACACTTGTTATCATGCATAGGGCCATATCAGCTATTTTGTCACAACTACCTTTCCACCCAATTGCTTCAATTTCTGATTGCCCTCACCATAAATGATTACCCTATAACTGTACAATCCGGCAGCGAAAGAAGACGAGGGAATCCAGTACCAATCCAGATTTCGCGACTGCGTATTTGCCTGAAACTCCTTCTCTTCTACCAGCACGCCCATTTGATTATAGATAGAGTACTTAATGAGCCTCTGGTTGGTGATATTCAATTCGGCAAGTTCAAACCGTACGAAAGACGTCGCGGGGTTAGGACTGACCACCATTTTGATGTTGCCCTCCACCGACTCTCCGATCTTGAAGGAAATCTGATAGGGTTGGAGGCAAAAGTTACCTGCCCGATCTTTGGCATTGACCAGTAGTTGATAGTCTCCCACCGCCAGTCCGGTTGTTGGATAGTTGATCCGGAAACTGTAATTATCCAAGGAATCGATGCTTACCGGCGCGGCTGAAAAGCTAAGTTTTCCGAACTCACAAGAGCTATCCGCGCAGCGTTTCAGGTAAACTTCGACCAGTGCTGTATCGGCAAAAAGTTGTCTGTCATCCCTTAGCACAATGTTCAGTGTCGGATTGGCGTTTACAACCCCGTTTTCCTTAGGAGCTATCCCGTTAAATCTGACTGTCAGTGACGGGGGAATAATGTCCTTGTTGTTAGCGGAAGAAAACACACTCGTTCCCTTCACGGCGTCCCAGTTGACATCCAATTCAGCGATATTATTGCTAATATCCATTTCCTTGAGCGTATGCTTCGGATCGATACTTACGGTAATCTTTTCAAGATCTTTCTTATTGGCAAACGACACCATTATCGTGTCCTGATAAGCAAAGGATTCCACAACAACGGTTTTAGTAACATTTCCGCCGTTCCCTTGATAGCCAATCTCTACATTTATTTTCTGCCCTTTCACGTACCGGCCCTTATTTCCCAAAACAACACCTACTTTGACGGAATCCGACATTTCTAATGTTTTACTACCTGTTTCGGAATATAATGTGATGCTTTCGTCTGAGCTCACCGAATAGTCAGGGTTAGTTACCGTTATCAGCTTCAACGTCGGGTCTCCCTGCAAAAGGGATTGATGCACATTTGCGACGGTATATTTGTCCTTGCTCTGTGAGATAATGGCGCTGGCAACAGCCTGCTGAATTTTCCCGATGGACAAGTTTACAGTCGCAGGGTCAACGAACATATTCTTATAAAGCTGTTTCAGATACTCCGACGAAGGACTTACGAAACTTTCGAAAGAATTTGCTATAATCGCTACGCTACCTCGATCTGGCGCAAGTATCCAATCCAATGATAATGTGATCCTGTCATTGACCGAGTTTGGATTCGTATTAAACCGCGCACTGAAAATATTCCCTACACCACAGCCATTGAAATACATCATCGGATACTTTTGAAAATTGTTGTAGCCGCGCGCAACATCAGTAATGTAGCCCATGTCCAGATCCGTCACGATCGGCGATCCATGCCCGAAATAGGTGATCAAACCTACACCGGCGTTAACGTCCGAGGTGATATTTACTGGTTCAACCTCCGCTATGGGTTGTTGCTTCACAAAAGGCTTCACCTTTCCACCAACCACCCCATCAGCCACACTCGGAACAAGGTCATTCAGCAGTTCTTTCAATTGTGTTATTTCACCGGTATTTTTTCCTCCATTCAAATGCAGGAAGTTCTTGCGCCAGCCGTAATCTCCAACGGCATTCTGCTCATACTCCTTCACCTTCACCAGGTAATCCAGCACATTTTGGTTAGTCAATGGAGATAGCCTTCCAACTGGTACCGCCGGCAGTTCCGCCGCGGTTCCTGCAAGTCCTTCCACCAGCAGTAGATCCGAGGCCGGGTAACCAATGGTGGGCACTTCATCGGGCAATTCCCGCTTCATTCTCTCGTTGTGCGTAATCGACTTTCCTATTAAAAAAAGGTTTTTATCCTTTCCACCCTCTCCAAGCATGTAAGCCATAAAATTCCGTATCGCCAGGGGACTTGGCTCACCGTAATTAAATTGGTCATACAAATCAGTAATTTTCAAAACGATTGGCTTATACCCTCCTCCGGCATTGGAACTGCGGTAAGCAGCGTACTGCGTCGACCCCTGCATCAGGCTCTCGGTGGTGATGATGATAAAATTGGGTTGCTTCGTCTCAATTACACTAAAATTTAAAGCCTTAATTTTCGCTGCCTCTACATTTGTAACTTCACTCGAAGCAAAGAGCGTCAGACTTTTCCCCTTAACGGCATTGAACATAAAGTTCTCTCCGGAACCGCTTATTACGCTGGGCGAATCGACATCCGAAATGTCCAGCAATACTCCTTTCGCAGGCACGCCCTTGATCTGAAGGCGGCTCAGTCCGGCAATATCTGATTTCAGTTTAAATTCCTTAGTAGCCTGCGCCGTCATGTCGACCAGTTGGGAAAAAGCAACCGAATAATAGGCCAGGGAGAATCTGTCGGATTTATTTGTCGAAACCGTTTTCAGGCCCAATATTCCCTTTCCGGCTTCATTTACATCTCCCTTGCTTAGACTAAATGTATATTCTGATCCAGCGAAACCAGCATTAGCAACGGATCCCACTTTTCGAAGTGTTTCGGCAGTTTTTCCTACGTAGACTTCAATGTCCCGGTCATTATTGCTTCTTCCGTGAACAAGCAATTTGACCTTCACATTTTCCAGATCTCCTACCAGGTTTTTGAGCGTGAACTCATTGGTAAGCATTACATTGAGCAATTGAACTTTTCCAGTTCTACTTGCCCCAATTTCGAAAAAGCTGTTGAAGAAATTAGGCCTTATCGGATTCTGAGTGCTCAGTGAGTAGTCCGTCTGAAAAACGGTAGCCACTATTTCGTTGTGCGCGGCGATCGGAGATAAGCTCGTATTAACTGCCTCGTTCACCGTTTTGGCCCTGAGCCCGGCGGTGTCCCCGATTGTCAGGAAATAGGAGCTCTCATCTGAATACATACTGAAATATGGATTCATTCTGGAACTCATCGGCCTGTACAGCAATGAATCGCTCGCACCGTCATTGGGAACAGCGAAAAAGAGTACTTCGCCATTGGATACACTTACGATGGAAACTTCCCTGCCTCTATGCCAGAGTTGCAACTTATCGGTCGCCGCCGCTGCAAACTCCTTAGGCAGAAGCGACAAGGATACCTTATGCAGTCCTTTCTTCGTAATCCCGATTTTCACATAAGGCTTAGCGTAGTTTATCCATTTATTTGAATAAGTTGACTTAGCCTGGCCGATAACCTTTTGTTGGCTCATAAGAGCCAACAAAAGGATCAACACTCCGATAATATGCTGTTTACTCCGACGCATAAACGTATCCGTTGACAATCTCAAATTCTATTTCTTAATGATTTTCTGATAATAGACATCATCATTTTCGGTCGCTATTTTGACCAGATAAGTACCGGATGGCAGATTCGACAAGTCGATCTTGCTGCCTTTTCCAGTTTTTCTAGGTGTACCGTCAACACCAAGCAAACTCCATTGTTTCAGCTTAACGACCTGGTCAAGCAGGATCTCAGCAGTTTCGGAAACAGGGTTGGGGAAAATAGTAACCAGGCTGGTTCCTTCCCGAACTACCGAAACGATCCTTGAGTAAGTGCTCTCACCGTCGATCTTCTGTCCGTTTGCATTAGTTGTGGTAAAATCCACTTGCTTCAATCTGTAATAGCTGATTCCTGGAAGCGGTTTGTTGTCAATGAAATTGTATGCTGCCTCCGCATTAGAGTCGCCTTTTCCTTCCACGCGTCCAACAGCCTCGAAATTCTTAGCATTGTAGCTTCTTTCTATAACGAAATGGCTGTTGTTGACTTCGGAGCTTGTCTTCCAGGTCACGTTAACCTGATTGTTGGACGAAGGCTGTGCGTCAAAAGAAATCAATTCTACGGGCAGGCCTCCCTCGGTTGTCAGCAAAACCTTTAATGCAGGATCTCCAAGATAAACCGTCTGATGCACCTGCGCCTGGTCCTGAATATACACCTCAGCAGTTCTGGCATTCTCTGCTCCCATCCTGAATCCAACACTGGTCTTTGTTTGTTGCGCTACAATCTGCAGAACCTTGCCTAAAGGCTGTCTGTTCTGATCGTTTTTTGTAAACAGTTCAGTGTACACCCGTTGCATATAATTGTTACAGCTCGAAGCGTATCCGGCCCAGGAGTTTCCAAAGACTGCAATAGCTCCCTTGTTGGCAGAAAGAAGCCAATCCAGCGATTGAGGACGTGAAGTGTTGGCATCTACTGTTTCTAAGAAGTTATTACTGAAGACATTCAGGATATCGCAACCGTTATAAAACATAATCGGGTATTTGCCCGGATTATTGAAGTTCTTATTAATATTCGAAACGTAACCGAAGTTATAGTCTGTTTGATACGGTACACTGTGTCCAAAGTAGGTGATCATACCGACCCCACCAGCATCCTTATCATTCACAGGAGGATAATTTACATGCTTATTCAATGTATCCATCTGGATGACGGTTTCCACAGCCTGTGGCTTTTTAGCCGGATAGATTTTGCCGCCAAAAACGCCTCCCCTGGCCTTGTTTGCCGCAGTGTTGAGATTTGTGGCATGATCATCAATCTCAATTTGGTTTTTACCACCACTGATGTGCGCAATATTTTTTCTCCAGGCAAGACCGGTAGTTGTACCCTCGTATTCGATAACCTTGTTGAGGTAGGCAATTGCCTGCGCGTCGCTGATAGCGGGAATCCGGCCAACAGGAATTACCGGAACATCCTTGTCTGTACCTTGCAACCCTTCAATTAACAGCAGATCCGATCCTGGAAATCCGAATGTGGGCACTTCGTCCGGCAACTCTTTCGTAATTTTGTCGTTCCGGGTTACAGCCTTGCCCATCAGAAGCAGGTATTTGTCCTTGTTACCGTCCGAAACCATAAAATCCACAAATCGGCGAATCGCCAGCGGGCTGGGCTCTCCGAAGTTAAACAGGTTATATAGATCCTTGATCTTAAACACTCCTGTCTTATACTTTCTTCCCGGACTGGTGTCCTTGCGATAAGCCGCAAATGACGCAGATGACCCCATCAATGTTTCATTACTCACAATCATGTAATCGTAATCGGATTTATTAATTTCCGGAAACGTCACAGTAGAAACTTTCTCGTTGGCTACGATATTGGTGGTATTGGTGGCCCAAAGCAACAAAGGTTTGTTGGTAGGTCTACTGAAAATAGTACTCGCTACGGTGCCGTTAATCACTCTCGGATTAACCGGATCCGAAATGTCATAGAACTTAACGGTTCCAAGTCCCGGCGGTGTCGCTACAGTGATCTTGCTTTTTGAATTCTGAGCTGCTGCCGGAAATGTAAACAAATAAGAATCCAGCCCCTGCATGTCGATTTGCTGCTTGTAAATGACATTGTAATAGGTAACCGAGAACCGGTCGAAGGCAACACCCTGCTTAGGCGAATCCAGGTTAAAGCCGAGTGTTCCAGCCCCTGCAGTCAAATCCCCCGGTTGGACATCGAATGAGAATTTCCCATACATAAAGCCGTCGATGGCAACTTGCGTGACATGGCGCAATGCACCTGCATTTGGACCGATATGGATATGAACGTTCCTCGGATTCAATCCATTAGGAGCGTAGTTTGAACGTCCGTGCACCAGAGCTTCTACTTTCGGCGCATCGCTGCCAAACTGCTTTTTCAGCAGGATAGGAAAAGAGGAGTAGATCGGATGTGCATCCGTATCTGGCAGCCTGTCTCCGCTACGCGTTTGCCCATCCTCCATAAAACTGTTTAAGTTCGTGGGTCTAGTGGGATATTGTGTTGCGTGGGAATATTCCGTTTGATAATTTACGTTGTCCGTTTGCACGTGATGCGTAAGTACATCTGCGCCCGTAGGATCACTGAGATTCTCCACTATCGCCCTTTTTCCATTTGGTGATCCGATCGTCAGGAAATAAGCGCTCTCATCGGAAAACATGCTGTAATAAGGATTGACGCGCGACGAATAGGGCCTATACAGAAGGGAATCTGAACTCCCGTCATTGGGAACTCCGTAAAATTCAATTTCAGTTGTGCTCGCAGCCGTCAATGCTACTTCGGTGCCGTGGTAGTACAGGTGCAAAACGTTAGGGTCCGAACCGACCATAAATCCAGGAGGAAGTGTTACCCGATGGATACCTTTTGCAGATATGCCGATACGTAACCATTTCTGGGCGTATTTTCCCTGCAGCCAATCGTTTCCATAAAAGCCGTTCCAGCTCTGAGCCACTACCTTGCCCGCAAGTCCCAGACTAACGATTAAAACACTGAAGAGGATTTTTGTAAAAGTACATTTGTTCATAACGTATTGTTTTATAGTGCTATTATTTTATGAAGTTAATGTGAAAGGCGTTTAGCAAATACATAATTACCCAATTTTTTCGAAATTTCTGACATACTGGTTTTACGTATAGTATTAGCTAAATACATCGTGTAATGGAATCGCTACATGGCACACTTTTTATGTAACAGATAAAAAAATATCCGTTTATTGAATTTTAACGCATACATTGGCGGCGCATATACGTAGGTAATTGAAATTTTTTGTACTTATTTTGTTCCTATCTTAATTACTCCAACTAAACTCAATCATTATGTTGAAAAAACTAATATCGTTTGCTTTTTTATGTTTGTCCGTAGCTTTTGTTAGCTGCGACGGAGATCAGGGGGATGTAGGACCAGCAGGACCGGCAGGACCAGCGGGACCGGGAGGTCCGGCGGGAGCACAGGGACCTAAGGGGGATTCTGGCGTTAACGGACAGGACGGAATTGGCGCGAGAATGTTTTCCACAGGTGCTCAGAAAAGTTATATGGGCGGATTTGTCACAGGCAAATCCAATCTGACCGCTGAAGATTCGATCTTCATCGCCAAAAGTGTCATATTTGTTTACGTAAAAAGCCAAAACAGATGGTGGAGCATGCCTGGGATAGCACGTTGGGATGATAATAAGTCCACAAGCTTTGGAGTTTATACCCGTTATGCAAATTCCCGTCTGTATGTGACGCTCCAGGCGCTCAGCTGGTCAGAAGACCAGCCAATGGCACCGGATCGTGATTTTCAGGATATAAGAGTTGTGATCGTTCCTGCTGATGAATTCCGCTTGAACGCCGAACTTCAGACGAGTGACTACGAAAAAACCATCGCCAGCCTGGGTCTGAAAGACTCCGACGCCATTAGCGCCGACTAACCAGGAGCCCGATATACATTACGATGAAAAGGACCGCGTTGCACGTGGTCCTTTTCATTTTATTAAACCTATCCAAGTTTTAATTGCCCCCAATCAAGAACTTACAAACGCCCTTAACTTTTATTTTTGGAATTATACTATTTTCGAAACAAATAGTGTTACAGTCATTGTTACCTATTTGTATTTTGTATTTTTCCGGGCTTATGCCCTTTAAAGCATACTTACCTTTTTCGTGATGAATACCAAAAAGTCTTCAAAAACGAGCTCACCCGATGTGGTTTTGATAGGCGCAGGCATCATGAGCGCCACGCTCGGGGTTCTACTCAAAAAGCTTAATCCGTCCATCGCCATTTCCATCTTCGAACGCCTCGATCGCGTTACTGCCGAGAGCTCGGATCCATGGAATAACGCGGGCACCGGCCATTCCGCATTCTGTGAACTCAATTACACGCCGCAGCTCCCCGACGGGTCCATTGAAACAAAAAAGGCGATCAAAATTGCAGAGTCGTTCGAGGTTTCGAAAGAGTTCTGGTCCTACCTGGTTGAAAACGGTGTGATCGAGTCTCCGGACACATTTATCCACAACATTCCCCACCTCAGCTTCGTGTGGGGCGAGGAAAACGTAGAATATCTCCGCAAAAGGTATGAGGCGCTGACCAGCCACCACCTTTTCCACGGTATGGAATATACCGAAGACCAGGAAGTGATCGGAAACTGGGCACCGCTGGTGATGGATGGCCGGAATCCCGAAGAAAAAGTCGCTGCGACCCGCATGGAACTGGGGACCGATGTCAATTTCGGAGCACTCACCAAAGCGATGTTCGATTACCTGGAACAGCAGGAGGACGTTAATCTTTATCTCAATTATGAGGTGGACGACCTTTCCCGCAATAAAGACAATTCCTGGCTGATCGAGGTCAAAGACCGCGAAACCAAAAAGACCAGCAAGATCCAGACCAAATTCGTTTTCATCGGAGCAGGTGGCGGCTCATTGCCATTGCTGGAAAAATCCAATATTCCGGAAGGTAAAGGATTCGGCGGCTTTCCGGTAAGCGGGCAGTGGCTGGTTTGCAACAAACCCGAGATTATCGAAAGGCACCAGGCAAAAGTGTACGGAAAAGCTTCCGTAGGTTCGCCGCCCATGTCGGTTCCTCACCTCGACACCCGTGTGATCGATGGTAAAAAAGCATTGCTCTTTGGGCCATATGCGGGCTTCTCGACCAAATTTCTGAAAAATGGCTCCTATCTGGACCTTCCGCTCTCCATTAAGCTGAATAATATCAAGCCTATGGTCGCAGCCGGTCTTCATAACATTCCCCTGACGAAGTACCTGATCGACCAGGTGAGGCAATCACCGCAGGACCGTCTGGAAGCTTTGAAAGACTATCTCCCGGAAGCACGCCTGGAAGACTGGGACCTGGAAGCTGCCGGCCAACGTGTTCAGGTAATCAAAAAAGATAAAAAAGCAGGCGGAGTTCTCGAATTCGGCACCGAAATGGTTACAGCCGCCGACGGATCGCTCGCTGCATTGCTCGGCGCCTCTCCCGGGGCTTCTACTGCGGTTTCGATCATGCTGGAACTCATCCATCGCTGTTTTTCAGAAGCAAAGTCGCCGGAATGGCAGGGAGAGTTCAAAAAGATCATCCCATCATTCGGCAAATCGCTATCCAAGGAGAAAGACCTTGCGGTTAAAACGCGGGCATGGACGACAGATGTTTTGCATCTCAGCGCCTCGCACCTCGAAGAAGAAATGACCGTCTGACGCAGCCAGGGATTCCTGTTCTTTCAAAAAGTCCCAGCTGTGCAGAGTACGGCTGGGACTTTTTTCTTTAATCCGCGAATATCTCAGAAAGATCGACAGCGAGGTCAGGAAATATGAAAGACTGCAATATGTCTCCATTGATTTTAGGATGCTGCCCGACGAACGTGCCTGATTCATCCAGAATGAAGATCAGCACATGTTCATAGTCCGGGACTACCACCCAATATTCGCGAACACCGCTTTCTTCATACACATTGTATTTGTGCTTCATTTCATTCGAAGAATTCCCTGGCGAAAGTACTTCGACTACAAGGTCCGGAGCCCCCAAACATCCGCGATCATCCAATTTAGAGCGGTCGCATATCACACAAATGTCCGGTTGAAGAACAGTTGTTATTTCTTGATTACGTTCTTTGTTCTTGATCGGCAACCGTACATCGAAAGGAGCTGAGTAGGCCTGGCAGGAATGATTTTTAAGGTGGCTCCAGATAATGCCATTCAGATTCCATACAATCGCCTGGTGCTTTCGGGAAGGCGCAGGGGACATTTTATGGATATAGCCACGTATCAATTCCAGCCGCTCCTTGAACTGCCATTTCAGATAGTCCGCGTAGGTATATTGTTTGGTAAAGTCCAGTTGATCCAAAGTCGTGATCATAAGTCGCTTCGTTTTCACAATATTACCAAATATCGGGCAGTATTGCCAGAACAACTATCCCCGGCCAGCTGCCGGGGCACTTGGGCAGATTATCGCAAATTTGTCCACATCAAAATGCCAGCGACCGTAAAAAACGCAAGCCTTCCACCGCGATAACTTCACGCGAGGGCTCCACCTGCCGCCATATCGATGCCGCTTTTGCAATGACTTTCACGTCGGGCGTAAAGGATTCGATCACAATATCTCCGGGATAATGGATATGATCCAGGGCCGCGAAAATACGGTCCCAGTTGATCTGATCGCCTCCGGGCGTGCCCCGGTCGCTTCCGGAAGCGTGTAACAGCCCCAGCCGGTCTCCTGCTTTGCGGATAGCCAGCGCAGGGTCTTTCTCTTCGAGGTTCATGTGGAATGTATCCAGGTGCACCATCAATGCATCACTTCCCACATCCGCAATCATTTTCAACGCCTGATCGCAGGTATTGATAAAATCGGTTTCATATCTGTTCAAAGGCTCTATGGCTAGTTTCACACCGCTCTTTTCAGCGATATCCGCCAGGGTCCGCAGGTTACCAACTACCAGCTCCCACTGCTTCCGTTTCTGGTCGTCGGGTACCAGCTCTGCCCTTCCTACGGCTGAATATATCGGCCCTGCCACCAGGTTGCTGCCCAGTACCGGAGCAATGCGAATCAATGCCTCTACATATTCCATCGCCGTCACCTGGTCCTTTCGGGTGCCGCGCAAGTCCCGCCCGGGCCCTGTCGCCGCGCACACCGACCTGCATTCCAGCTCGTTATCATCCAGCGCCTTCCGGACCAGCTCCGGATCGATATCCGAAGGGCTCTCCAATGCTATTTCCACAAAATCAAACCCCCATTCCTTAAACTGAGGAAAAAGCGAAATACTGTCGTTGTTAAACGGCGAGGAAAACAGGTAGGTATTGATACCGAATTTCATGAATGCTTACCTTCCTTTTTGCTGTGTAAAAATGCGAACGCCCTTTTTATTACCGGTAACGATATCCAACAGCCCGTCGCCATTTAAATCCTCGACGGTCACATGCAGGCCTACCCCAGAGTCATCATCAATATCATGCCGGATCCAGGTCGGGACTTTACCCGGCTTATATTCAAACCAGGTGATAATGGCCGGTTCAAATTCACCCGGATCATTGCCGTTGTGCGCAAAGTAGCGTTTTCCGGTTACGAAATCAGGATGACCATCGCCATTGATATCTTTCAATGCAACTCCATGAGTCTGGGAAATGGTTTTATCGATGTCGTGGTGTATCCAGACGACATCACCCTGTTTGTCCTTTTTTTGCTCATGCCACCATATGCCATAGTTATGTGCCGATGCACTCAAAACATCGTTCAAGCCATCGCCATTCAAATCGAGTACATACATTTGGGAGCAATCCTGCCCCAGATCCGCCGCATGAAACTTCCAGTCCTTATCCTTCGGATACTTAGCCGGTCCTCCCTCCGGGCCTTCCCACCAACCACTCCGCACAATCACATCCTTCCGGCCGTCGCCATTGATATCCCCGTACCCGATCCCATGCGTGTACATGTGGGTGGAGTTGTTGGGATCGTTGCTGATGATAAACTTCTCCCACGTCGTGTCTCCTTTTTTTGACGGACATTTCAGCCAGATCACCTTCTTCCCTGTCGGATCATTGCAAAGCAGATCCAGTCGCCCGTCCCCGTCGATGTCAACCAACTGGGGCGACTCATTGCCGACCGAACTGTAAATCGTGTGCATTGGCCAGTGTCCGGGTTTGTTCTGAGGGTTCTCATGCCATGCCGCCGCTTTACCGGGCCAGTCGATACGGATCAGATCTACCCATCCGTCCTGATTGACATC
This sequence comes from uncultured Dyadobacter sp., assembly GCF_946482605.1. The sequence goes on from NZ_CAMLSE010000010.1 coordinate 88,049, forward strand.
CATTGCAAAATCCAGGAAAGAGTTGCTGTAACTGCCATTGACGATAAAAGAATCCGGTTTTGCGAGTTCGTGCGCTTTCCAGTTCGGAGCTTCAAACCAATATGCGCCGGAAAGAATGTCCTTTTTCCCGTCCTTATTCACATCACCCATGGCAGCTCCCTCGGCGATGAAGCGTTTGGTCAGTTCCGTTTTTTTAAAACGAATGGCCGCTCCGCTTTTTGCTTTGGTTTGAGCCATCGCATTCCATGTCATCAAAACAAACAGGTGTGTCAGGCAAAGCCACTTTATTGCTTTTCCGGTTGAAATCATCAGGTTTATGGATTAGGATTTAAATTCAAAACTCATTTTATCCCCAGCAGATAGTCCAGCAAGGCATAAAAGTCCTTTTCAGGAATGATATTCCGGAACTGATCGGGCATCAGGGTGTATTTCGACGCCCGGTATTCCTTCATATCGCCTTTAACCACGGAAAACTCCTGCCCGGCCATGTCCGCGAACACCATCGTCTCGCCTTCGGTGCGGCGGTACAGGCCCGTTAGGGTCTTATCATTTTTCAATGTGATATTATAAGTCCGGAATGCCTCAGTTATATTCCTGTTGGGGTCAAGGATTTTTTGGGTGAGTGCCTTATGACCCCAATTTCCGATGCCATCCAGCTGCGGGCCTACGAGTCCTCCGGCGCCCTGGATCTGGTGGCAGCCGCTGCAATTTTGCGCAAAAATTACCTTCCCCGCATCAGAATAGCTGTTTGCCGGCTTGAAACTGGCGATCCGTGCATCGATCAGTTTTTGCCTTTCTTCCCGCTCATCCGCTCCCGCCGCCAGCAATTTATCGATCTGCTTTCGCTGTTCGGTATTGGAATTGATGGATAACCGCTCTTTCACCGAAACTTCCGTAGCGATATCCACGCCCATTTCTTCGTCTTTTAGTGCGCTGAGCAGATAGTTGATCCCCTCGCTTGTATTACCCAGCACGGTCGCAATGGCGATCTGAAGGTTTCTGGCACCGCTGGCAATTTGCTTTTTCAATGTTTCATACACGGAAGGCGAAGCGGCCTGCCCCATTGCCACGGCCAGCCTTTCACGCAAGGAAGGTAACTCCGCAGGATCATTGAAAACTTCCGACAGCACATTTACATTAGCTGGATCGATGTTCATCAGCGCCCCGGCTGCCGCACTCCTCACCGTATAATCCATCCATTTGGCTTGCAGGACCGATCGGAGCGATGGTTCCAGTGATCTGATCCGATATTCCCCCGCAATTTCCGCAGCCGTGATCCGCTGCTCGGAAAGCATGGATGGCCCTTTTGCAGGAATAGGGACGACTGCCGGTTCAAATTGCCCGATACCGACTGAACCGGTTTGCGAACTGTCCACAGCCTCGATATAGCCCATCTGGCCTTCGTAGGCAGCCAGGTTGAAGGTCGCATTCCTGATGAGATCTTTGTACAACATCGTCTCCGTCTGATTGACCCTGTATTCTGCAATGACCTTGTTACTATCCGCCAGCCGGATTTTTACGGAATTTTTAGAAATGCCTTTTTTATCCGACCTGTTGTGCACGTCGTTGTCAAACACATTCATTTTCAACTTAGCCGGCAGTTGGAACGGCACCGAATACAGCGCTGACTGTGGAATATAACCTCCCTTTTCACTCAAAACGATACGGAAAGCAGGCATTACATCCACCAGGAACCGCTCCGACACCGTCCATGAATTGACAGGATCGGCAGTTTTGACAATCTTTTTGATCTTCCAGCTGTCGGTTTCAGCAGAAATGTTATTTAAAAGCTTTCCCGCCAAACGCTCGCCCCAGGCCACCATTTTTGGGCTAGGTGACGCGCCGCTTTGTCTCACTCCCGCCTGGATCGTGCGGAACAGCGAGAGTTGGGTTTCAGGTTCATTCGCAAATTTCACGTTGATCAGATCAATGGCTTTTTCAACCTGGTATGGCGCTGCCAGCCGCCCGATGTATTCAAGATTACTGAGCAGGTCGTTCGGTGCCAGCTCATGCGTCAATGTATAGCCCAATATAAAGGACGCACCGGCCGAAGAAGGGACATCGAGCAAGGCCCTGTTAAGCAAAGCCAATTGCTGATCATTCCATTGCACTGCCGGAAGCCGCCACATCACGCTCTGGTTTTTGAGATTATCCCGAACGCCAAGTAAGGCCGTGTAGCGTAAATGCGTGTCTTCCTGTGGTGTTTTCTCGTAAAGATTCATCAGCAATGCAAGGTTCTCCGATTTTGGAAAGTGCGCCAAAACCTCTGCTGCCGAACGTTGTATAAATGGGTCGGCGCTCTCCATTGCTTGTGTAACTTGTTCGTAATGAGTCGCAGAAAGGGCATCGCGTTCTTTCAAAATGCGTAACGCGTGTATCCTCACGACCGATTCGTCGTGTTTCAATGCATTATTTAACAGTTGATCATCCAGTGCTCCAAGCCGGTGCAGAATCCACAATGCGTGCACACGGGTCGTGGGATTGGCGACATTTCCATTCAGAAGTGCTTTTGTAGGACCTACTGCCTTCCCTTTCCAGGTGTCCACGAGCCGGTCGGCCACCTTCAATCGCGTATTAAGCTGTGGATGCTTCAAACCATTCAAAAGCTGTTCGACGGTCGCTTTCGACCAATCCGTCACAGGTAGGTTCTCGTGCTTCCCGGCGCCTTTGTAGGTTACCTTCCAGATCCGGCCGCTCAGCCGGTCCCGGCCCGGGTGATTCAACGCGACTTCGTAATGACCGATAATGCGATTATAAAAATCGGCGATGTACAATGCTCCATCCGGTCCGACTTTCACATCCACCGGCCTGAACCATGGGTCTTTGCTGACCAGAAAGGGTGCTTCCTTTTTGGAAGCAGGCGTCGACCCGTTGTAGGTGATGGAATTTCTATCGATCCGGCAGGTAACCACATCGCCTGTAAAAAAAGTGTTGCGATACATTTCGGGGAACTGCGTGCCGGTGTAATATACCAGGCCCGCCAAGGCAGTGGAACCCAGATCGTAGGTCATCATCGTGGGTGCGAAACCGAGCCCGACAGGTGCCTTCTTCCCGAAATGCGGATAATCTCCTCCGAATATCAGCTGGGTGATGGGTTTGGTATGACAGTCGACGGAAAACAAATACCCCCGTTCATCATAGGCATAGCCAAATGGATTGACGCGCCCGAAAGTAGTTTGCTCCACGCGGCTGCCGTCCATTTTGACCCGGAATGTGTTACCGGAAACCATCCGGATCGAATCACCGTCCGAGCCGGCGACCGTCGACGTATTCGAAAATCCGTGGCAAACGTGCAACCACCCGTCGTATCCGCGTATCAGGTTGTTGACCATCCCATGGGTGTCTTTATGTCCGAATCCGCCGAGCAATATTTCCTGTCGATCCGCTTTCCCGTCCTGATCAATGTCTTTGAAATGATACAGATTGGGAATGCTGTACGCGACAGCCCCGTCCGACACCGGCATAATGCCGATGGGAATATTCAGATGATCGTCAAAATGCGTAAATGTTTCTGCCTTGCCATCTCCGTCCTTATCTTCCAGGATCGTGATCCGGTCTTTCCCGTCCCCCGTTCCCGCTGCCATCGGGTATTCGGAAGACTGGCTTACCCAGAGCCTGCCCCGGTCGTCAAATTCCATGTTCATGGGTTTGGTAATATCCGGTTCTGAGGCAAAAAGCGTCACCTCGAAACCTTCGGGGAGAATGAAACTCAGCCGCTCCTCCTCGGGTGTTTTGAAGCTGCTTGTGCGGATATGCTCTGCGTAGATGTCGGCAGGTGCCTGCTGTTGGGTGCTGGTGACCGTTACATGCTGGCCCGTTTTACTTTGAGTTGGCTTGCAGCTTTGGATGGCTGTCAAAACAGAGAAAAGGGTCAAGGCGATGCCAACGACCCTCAGGGTTTTCACTTTAACCATACTACTTTGAAAATGTATCTGTTAGGATTTTAGGAAGTAACCGTAAACTGGTATCAAAACCATTGCAGCCGCTCTTTTTACTGATTCACCAAACGACGTTACCTCGCCTTCAACCCAGAGGTCTGTCAAGGCTTGTAATGATAATTCCCTCTTCCTCCCGGTGCTGCATCCCCATTGATCCAGAAATCCATCACATCGCCGTCATGCTGCATATTATCGCTCCATTTAAATTCAAAATCCGGTTCGCCGCTCATGCTAAGCAGCGATTTAGGAATTTTGATCTCCAACCCTTTTTTAGAAACGGCGTATTCTACCTCGCCCACTTTTTGCCAGTTCCAACCTGCATCCGTCTTTTCTATGATCGCCTTCTGCTGCGGGTTCAGGCGATTGATGACAAAGTCGTAACCCTCCCAGCCCGTGTTTTTGTCACGGTCGGCATCGATAAAGAGCCGCATCCAACCCGGGTCTGACTGCTGTGTGAGCGGCAGAGCTGTTTCGACGTAAAAATAGACGTGGTCGTTATCGCGGGCAACTTTGGCAAGCACTATGTCGTTCCGCCCGGTAGTGTTGCGGTACAGGTAACTACCCCATCCCGGACTGTTGCGGTGCATGGTATTGCCTTTGTGCGCGGTAAATGCGGGAGTCACCTGTTTCCATTCGTCAAAACGCCCGTCGATGCCGACGGTTAGCCTGGCCGATGCCTTCTGAGGTGCCGGCAATCCTTTGAAACGCCGGATATTGGCCGCCATCTGATAGTAGTAGTTGTCGCCATGGCCACCTTTCATCGGCTCGATGTCCCTGCTTCCTTCCTGATCGAATTCGTCGGGGAATGCATTGGTCTGCTGCTGCCATACGTCGTAGCGGCCAGCGATCCATTCGTTCCAGCCGGTGATGAACACCAGTTCCGGGTTGATTTCCATTGCCCGCTCCCATTGCTCCTGAAAGTTGTGGCCATAATTCACGGCACCCGGCTCCGTAATGTGCCCTTTCTGATGGGTATAGCTTCGTCCGAATGAACCTGTCGCATTCAGCGCCGTCAGCCCGCGCTCCTGCGTCCAGTTTTGTGCAACACCCACGGTTGCCTGCTCAAAGCTGCCGTCGGGATTCTTTTTGAAACCATGCTGCGGATAGATTTCCAGCCAGCCCCAGTGGTCGGGTTTTTCGGGACCTTTGTTGTAAACTGGCTGCCCTGCCCGGAATGTGAAGAATTCGCGCATTTCATTTTCCAATGTGCGGTCGGCCTGCTGCCCTTTGATGGTTTCGGTAAATGCCGGATCAGCCATGATGAATGGTTTTCCCTTCCACATGAACCATAGGTCTTTGTACCGGCCGGGCTTGTAAAGATCTCTGTAAATCTCGCGGATGATTTCTTTACCGCCATCCGTTGTCCAGAAAGGCAGCATGAATGCGATCTGAGGCGTTTTCACTCCGTCCTTGCGGGCTTGCGTAAACACCTCGCAGAGTTTGAGATACGACTCCTTCCAGGTGATATTCCCATTGGTACAATCGAAAATAATCATATCCACGCCTGCGTCGGCCAGCATTTCAGCGTGTTTGCGTAACACCCATTCATCCGTATCAACGTAATAACCAAACAACGGCTCCGCCCAGAACCACGGACTATTCCGTTTCGGCCAGATCGGGTTTTTGAAATCATGGACCGCCTTCGGATCGCGGGTAATGTATTCCGTTACGTTCAATGGCGGATTGTTTTTGGCCTGCTGCGTGTGCCAGGTCCAATAAAAAAGGCCCACAAATTTGTCTTTCTTCAAATCGCCGGTCTGGTGATGATCAGGGAGTTTGCGACCTACGGCATCGGTAGCGGTAACCTCGGCAGTGTAGTTTTGGGCAAATGTGTTTGTAATAAAAATCCCCGAAAGGAGCACCCACACGATTGGACCGCATTTCAATTTCATAATATCAGAAGGTTGATTCAATTTTTTTAATGCGTAATAAATGCGACGTTTGCGGTGCGATGCACATGACGGCGCAGATCATTCATTGACCCAGAATGAAATTGAACCTCCCACCCGGTGCGACGTCCCCGTTTACGTACCAATCCAGCGGATTGCCATCCTCCTGCATATTGTCCGACCATTTAAATTCGATATTCAACGGTGTTTTCAGGTTGGCAAGGCTGGCGCGCGGAACTGTGATCATCATGCGATTGCCCTGCACCTCGTAAGCCACTTTTTTTATATCATGCCAGTTGCCGGCCCGATACTGCTGCAAAGTATTGCCCGCCACAATGCGGTAATCGTATCCCTTCCAGCCCGTATTCGGCTTTCGATCGGTGTCCAGGTACAGGCGCATCCAGTTATCTCCGGAGTTCGGTGTGATTTCGGCTGCGGTCTGTGCGTAGAAATACAGGTTTTTCTGATTATGGGCTACTTTAAGTTCCTCAAAGTCGTTCCGGCCGGTTTTGTTCACATACACATGCGCGGGTTCTGTCTGTGCACCCGGGTGATTGCGTTCCTGTGTGTCGCCGATGTAATCCCGGTAAGCCAATGCAACCCCTTTCCAGTCATCCAGTTTCTGAATCGTTTGTGCAGGGCCAGGCGGCGGATTAACTTCCACCCCCTTGTATCGCCGTACATTACCGACGAGCTGCATATAATAATGATCTTTCAATCCCGCGGTGAGTGACGGCTCTATGTCCCGGCTATACTCCGGACTGGCCTGGTCGCAAAACCAGGAATGCTCGGGATTTTTGTCATGGCTCGGGAATTTGCCGGCGATCCATTCGTTCCAGCCTGTGACGTATACAAAGGGTGTATTTTGTTTGATGGCATAATCCCATTGCTCCTGTACATTGTAACCATAGGCAATGTCTTTTTTCGGGTCGCCATGGGAACCGTTCCGATAGCTTCGTCCCCAGTTATCCATATTGCCATAGAATGCCGAACCGCCCATTCCAGCCGTAGGGTTGGGATGCTGCGCAACCGACACATTGATGATCTCACCCTCCCCTTTTGTATTATAATGTACTCTTTGCGGACGGGTGAACGAAATCCAAGGCCATCCATTTTCCTTCTGCTTCTCGGTAGGCCATTGCGATTCGCGGAATGTGAAGAAAGATTCAAAATTTTTGCCTTTGGCTTCGCTGGTAATCCCGATGATCAGCGGCTTGCCGTCGAGGTAATACCAGCAGCCGGGGTGGCGGTAGGGCGCACCTTCCTTATAGAACATCTCATAGGCTTCCTGCATGGTTTCACCCGACTGTGTATTGGTATAAAACACGATCTTCGGGGCTTTCCGGCCCTGCGCTTGTACCGCTTCCATTGCTTTCATGAGGACGTCGGCCTGTTTGGGATAAGTCAAACGGTTGGTAGCGTCGATCACCAGAAAATCCACCCCGGCGTCGGTCAGCAGCTGAATACTGCGCAGATGTACCCAGTAGTCGTCTGCTTTGTAGTAACCATAAATGGGTTGCCCCCAGTAATACATTCCAAGGCTCTTGGGGTCACCTCCCCAGTGCGGGTTGTCAAAGTCCCCGAGGACTTCCGGATGTTTCGAAACGATCTCATGCAGGTCCCAGGCTTTCGCCGGAGCCACGTCGTGCCACAAGAAATAAAACATACCGACCTGCCGGTTGGCCTTGGGATTCCCTACGGCGTCGTTTTGCGGCAACGTTCGTCCGAGATCGTCCGTACCGGCCAACGGCTGGGTGAGACCGGTACGGATCATGGCTGAAAGGATAAAAAAGATATATAGCGTTATGTTCCTGTTCATGATTGTAGTGTTAATGCAATAATCGTCATTCCGGTGACCGCTGTTGATCATTCCAACCATCGCGCTAGTCCAGCCAACCCGGGTTCTGCCAGTCTCGGTCCGGCGATCCGGCGCCCGATAACCCGATGATCTTATCCACTTCGCTCTGGTCGATGGGGTACATTAAGTACTTGTCAGAATAGGCATTCCGGTTCTGGAATTTGAAGCGCTTGTACACCAGGTTGGAGCCGCTTTTGGTAATGCGCATACCTGTAACAAACCGTTCGGCTGAATCCAGGACTTTCCACCGGCGCACATCGAAAAAACGGTGCTCCTCGAATGCGAATTCAATGCGTCGCTCATTCCGGTACTTCTTTTCAAATGCGTCTTTGGACATACCCGTAGGAAAACCAGGCATGCCTGCCCTGGCCCGCACGGCGTTAACCGCTTCCCGGGCCGACATGGATACCGCACCGGTCTTCACCGGCACATCCGCACCCGCCGACTGGTATGCCGATTCCGCAAAGTTCAGGTACAACTCCGCCAGTCTGAACAGCCGGATCGCTCCATCCGCGTCGTTATTCTGCCCCGACCGGAAGTTGTTGAATTTGCGCAGGTAGTAGCCAGTGCGCGTATGCTTGCGGTTGATATCCGAAATCTCCTCAGCCCCGCCCACAAAAGTTTCCACCTTCCTTCCATTCGGCTGATCGAGGTTCCGTACCGAGCCGTTGTAATAGATGGAAGCATAAAAGCGCGGGTCGCGTCCTGTGTAAGGATCGCTTTCCTTATAGCCGGAAGCTGCATTGACAATCGGTACAGTGCGGCTTTCATCGGAATAGCCCGCAATGGGGGCTTCGCCATTGGCCATTTCAAAAGCATCTACCAGGTCCTGCGTCGGGCAGGGACCGGTGCGCTCCATGCCCGGATTGGTCGGCATGCCTGCATACCGCCAAACCTGCATGGGATCTCCGGCGTGGTAAATGGTTTCCTTATCGGTTGCCCGCTGGTCGTTCGAACTTGTGAAGAAATAGAGTGCATATGCATTCTGTGCAATGCTTTCGGCCGGTTTGTCATTAAAAAGCCGGTATCCGTTGGCCAGGCATTGCGACAAGGCCTCCGCATTGATCTCCGTCGCCTTCGCCCAGGTGTAGGTACCATCGGACCATAGCGGGGACGCGGCATAAGTAACAGCCTGGCTTTTGATCGCGTAGGCCACAGCCCGGGTCATAATGCCGTATTGATTGTCGTAAATCTCCCACGGAAGGCCGTCACGGGTGGCTGGATAGGACAATGCCTTGTCGCAATCGGCCAGAATGAATGTCACCACCTCCGAAAAGGTCGCACGCTTATCCTGGGAAAAGTCATGACCGATTTCCAGCGGTTTATCAAAGATCGGGACACCGCCGTAGCGCTTGATGAGTTGCAGGTAGTAGAGCGCCCGCAGGGTATGGGCCTGCGCGGTCCACGCTGCCTTCTCTCCGGCGCTTGCATATACGGGTGCCGTTTTGATACTCTCTATAAATACATTGCATTTGCGGATGCCGCTGTACAGTTTGCCCCAGGGGCTGCCGTCCGAGGAGTTTTTGGCGTAAGTCAGCGAGGTTACATTGCCGCCGTACCAGACGACATACCGCGATCCGGGTGTAATGTCGTCCGCGTCCTGGGCCTCGTCGGTGAAAGATGCACGGTCCATATAAGGTGCCGGAACATAGCCGTAGCAGGAATTGAGGTAGCCGCGTGTGCGGTTGTAGTCGCTAAAAACCTGGTCCATTGTAATGCGGCCGTCGGTCGGCAGATCGAGCTGTCCGTTGCAGGAGAGCAGCAAACCGGCGATCGCCGGGGCGAGCAGAAGTAGTTTATATTTTTTCATAATGGTCAGAAAACCCGGTTTAGAAAATCACACTGATACCTGCATTGTAAACCCTGTAAACCGGAAAGGCCAGGTAACCGTCCCCCTCAGGGCCAAAGTCGCCCGACTTCATCTTATCCCAGGTGATGAGGTTCTGCCCGCTTACCAGCAAGCGCACTTTTTCGGCACGAACCACTTTCGCGAGCGTGGCCGGCAGCGTGTACGACAATTCGACATTCTTCAAGCGGAGGTATGCACGGTTATAGAGATAATAGTCACTTGCCTCATGGTTGACGGTCTTTGCCAGCGACAATGCCGGGGAGGTGATCTGCCCTCCTGCCGCATATCGTTCGGCTGTCCAGGCATTGCGATGGAGCGTTCCGAACACGCCGTCATAATCGGTTTCCCACACACCCGTCCCGCCGTACATCGACGCGTACTTGTCAACGCCCTGGAACAGCAGGCTCAGGTCGAAGTTCTTATAGGTCAATCCCCCGGAAATGCCGTAGATCACTTTGGGCAGCATACCCGTCCCAACGGGCGCTTTGTCGCGCTCATCGATCTTGCCATCCGCATTCAGGTCCTGGTAGCGGAGGTCCCCGGGACGGGGCGTACCGAAACTATATGCGAGGCCACTGTTATCGATCTCCTGCTGCGAATTGAAAAATCCATTGCCATTGGAATAATCCACCTTATACCCGAACTGCTGTCCGAATGCATATCCTTCTTCCCATTTGCGGTAGGCATAATCCTCGGTCTTACGTGCCTCGTTCCAGCTAATGATCTTGTTTTCGGCATAGCTCAGCATCAGGCCGGCATGAACGGAAAAATCTCTGCCCCATTGTTTGGAATAACCTACATGGATATCGACTCCTTTATTCTCAAAAACTCCTGCATTCAGTTTGGGGTAATTGTCCAGCGGAATACCCTGGTACAGCGGAATCGTCGACAATGCGCCAACCACCATGTTGTCCATGCGCTCTTTGAACACATCCACCGAAATGCTGAATGCATTTGCGAGGCCCAGGTCAAGACCATAGTTTTGCTTTTTCGACACCTCGGCCCGAATGCCCGGGTTGCCCACCTGGCCCTCTTCGACCAGATATTGCAGCGAGCCGATCGGCCCTCCGCCTTTCACCGTTACATTATCCAAGTAAGCATACCGCGCCAGTCCACTCTGGTCGTTGGCGGTTTTACCATAGGAAGCGCGTAGTTTCAGGGCGGTCAGCCATGCATTGTTCTTCAAAAAGCTTTCATTAGAAATAACCCACGCCGCCGAAACCGCCGGAGTACTCGTATAGCGGACATTTCTCGCATATTGCTCCGATCCTGAATAACCCAGGTCAAACTTCACCAGATAGCGGTTATCAAAGCCATAAGAAGCCTCAAAACCCGAACTGACCCGGTTGTAAGGCAGCAATGCAGGTGATGAATTGTCGGCCTTTGTCAGGTTTTGGTAAAACATATAGGCCATCGCTCCCACCCGATGCCTGCCGAAATCACGCTTGTAGTTCGCGGCAATGTTGTAGGTCAAGTGGTAATAGTAGGAATGCGACTTGGAATAGGCGAGCGGCGTATTGTTCTGCGCTCCCTTTTTGATAAATGTAAGGGCCGAATCGCCGGTTTGCACCCAGCGTTCATAATCCTGCTTGGTCGCCAGACTGCCCACCGAATTGGTCTGGTAAGCGAGCGTGCCGGTCAGGTTAAGACCTTTGGTGAGGAAGCCCATATCCAGGTCCAGTCCAAACTGCGACACGATATTGGTGACCGTGTGGCGGGTGTAGCCCGTACGATTGAGCATACCATATGTGGGCGACTCCACCCGTTCGGTGGTGACGACCTTGCCGCCGGGATCTACCACCTCACCCGACGCATTCACGACGGGCAGGGTTACCGGCCCGTAAACCGTAGGCGGGATCTGAAAAATGCTGCGGTACACATCCGCATTGCTCGCACCACCCGGTGTACGCTCACGCTTGACGTTACCCGCGAGACGAATAAAGGCTTTGAGGTAGCGGTTCAGGCTCATGTCGATATTAGACCTGTAATTGACCCAGATATTATTTGCATTGGGATCATACCGCGCCTGGTCGGTTTTGAAATAGCCTCCCTGGTGCATGAAGTTGATATTCGAGAAAAATTGGACCTTATCATTCCCTCCTGTCACATTCACGCCCGCACGCTGCATAGCCGCGAAATTTTTTAGATACCGATCATACCAGTTGTTGCTGGGATACAAATCGCGGTTCTGGCCGGAGCGGTACCCTTCGATCTGCTGCGGACTAAAGAGGTAATTGGCTCCCTGTCCGTCGTTGAATGCAGCCTGGTTACGCATTTCCGCATAATCGCCTGAATTGTAAAAGGCGGGTTTGGTAGTCACCTGCTGCATCGACTGATCGAACCGCGTCTTGATCTGCAGCGGGCCTTTCCGGCCGCGTTTTGTAGTGATCACAAGGAGCCCGTTCGCCCCCTGAATGCCGTACAATGCCTGTGTCGACGCGTCTTTCAGCAGGGTAATGGATTCGATTTCGTTGGCGGTAATGTATTCCAATGTCTGATTGCTGTTGTAGGCACAGATGATGCCGTCGATGATGACGAGCGGGCCGCTGCCACGGGCAGCCGAGAGCCCGCGTACATACAGGTTGGTGTTTGCCCGCGACAGTTCTGAAAACGTTTCCTGAGTCGTGAGACCGGACAGGCGTCCTGCCAGGGTTTGAGTCAGGTTAGCCACCGGCGATTTTTCCAGTTCTTCCCCTTTAATGGTCGATACCGCGCCCGAAAGCTCTCCCCTGAGCTGTGATGTGTAACCCAGTTGTACCACTTCGTCCTTATAATGCGCATCCCGTTCCAGTTTCACTTCCAGCTCCGGCTTGTCCGATACCGCGATTTTCTGGTTGCGGTAGCCATACAGCGATAATACGACCGCATGACTTCCATCGTCGATACGTATCGCAAATTCGCCTTTCGCATTGGTAGAAGTGCCGTTTTGCCCGTTTTCGGAATGGATGACCACCCCGGCCAGAGGCTGCCCCGCATTGTCGCGCACTACGCCGTTGATCGTCCCATCCTGCGCCTGCAACTGTCCTCCAAACGCCCCGATCAGGAGCATCATCAGCAGGCGTTTCATTTTCAATTGGATAAAATCTATCATATCGATGATCGTCTGAATCTTGAAAGTATGTTTTCTACCAGCCCTTGTTCTGCCAGTCGGCACCGGTAATGGAGCGCAGCCGGTTGGCTTCATTCAGCGGAATAGGCACCCAAAGGAATTTATTCGCGTAATTCTTACGCTCGGTCGCGCGCACGGTCCGGCGGGCATAGACGAAAGAGCCGTCGGCATTACGGGTAATTTCCATAGCCGTCACCCAGCGATCGGTCGGAGCGAGATCGTCCGTCGGTTTCGACCAGCGTCTCAGGTCGAAATAGCGGTTTTCCTCCATGGCCAATTCCACGCGGCGTTCTGCGCGAATGCGTTTGATCAGGTCGGTTTTGGATAATGATGCAGGCAATGCAGGCATTCCCGCGCGGGCACGGATCTCGTTCACAGCCTTGACGGCATCTGCCGCCTGCCCGGCCTCGGCTGCCGCTTCGGCAAGGTTCAGGATCACTTCGCCAAGCCTGAAAAGCTTCCAGTTGGCACCGGCAATGGGATTGTCACCGCCCGAGTTGGGATGCAGGAATTTCCGTTCGTAATAACCCGTGCGGGTCGCTTTGCGCGTGCTGGGATGAATGCCGGTCTGAGGCTCATTCTTGTACGTGGCGATGGTGCGCGTCCGGTTACCGATCGGCGCGGGGTAATTTTCAAACGATTCCGGCGCTTCCGCAAAATTCCACATTGCCTTTCGTTTGGAACCGTTGTAATAAATGGATGCATAAAAACGAGGATCGCGGTTGGCATAAGGATTCTTTGGATCGTAGGTTTTGTTGGCTGCATTGTAATTGGGCTGCAAATGCTGCTCATCCAGGTAGGGCTTGTCGAGGTCGAGCACAGGCAGGCCGTCTTTGGTTTCGTAAGCATCTACCAGTTCCTGTGTAGGACAGGTACCCGACTTGTAGCCATCCTGTGAACCAATGCCGTCGATATTCCAGATATTACCCTGGTTTTCCCGGCTCTGGTAAATCGTTTCACGGTCCACCGGATTGGGCGCATACTTCATGGCTTGAGTGAAATACTCATTGTACAGGGCGGTCTTCTCGTTTTTATCCGGTCCCAGGAATGCAACGTCGGAGAGATAGGTCTGCGGCAGGTTCACTTTGTTATAAAGCTCATAGCCATTTGTGCGCAGGTTTTCCAGGGAAGTTTTATTAACCTGATAGGCCTCCTGCCAATGGTCCTGTCCGGCATTGTTCAGGGGACTCGCGGCAAACAGGATCATTTTGGACTTGATCGCTTCGGCCAGCGCCTTGTTGACCCTGCCGCCTTCGCTATCGGTGGTAATGCGCCAGGGTAGTTCGGGCGTGTTCAATGCCACATCGCAATCCTCCATGATGAACTTGACCACCTCGTAATAGCTGGCTTTGGTTACCTTCGAAAAGTCCTGCTGGAAATCATAGGGCTCTCTTTCTATGGGGAGCACTGCTCCGAACCATTTCAGCAGCTCGGCATAATAGTAGCCCCGGAGCAAATGCGCCTCCGCCTTCCACCGCGCACGGTCCGCCGGGTTTCGCACCGTCGCTTTATCGATCCGGCTGATAAAAATGGTACAGTTCCGGATCGCACTCCAGTAACGCGCCCAGTAATCGCCATTGCCGCCTTCCGCACTGATATTCGTAACCGGATGATTGCCGGCGGAGGCATCGCCATTGTACATCCGCCCCGACATGATCCACGATTCCGCCTCGGCGTCGGTATCCCACGATTCATCACTCCAGTTCACCGGACCCCGGCTCCAGAAGAAGTAACGCGTCCCTTTAACCGGGATATTGGCATAACAGCTGTTGAGGAATGCGCCGGTTTTGTCGTTATCGGCGAAGATTTCATCCATCGTTAACTTCCCGTCCGGCGCCATGTCGAGCACATCCTTGCAGGACGTCATGACGAAAACCGACAGAATCCATGTATAAAGTAAATTTTTCAGTTTCATAGCCGCCGTTAGAAAGTGATGTTCAAACCGAAATTGGCCATTTTAGTGACCGGATAACCCAGCGAGCTGTCGTTCTCAGGATCGAGGTGCCCCATTTTGAGATGGTCCCAGGTGAAGTAGTTCTGGGCACTCACATACACCCGCATCTTGCTCACACCGACGGCTTTCAATGCTCCCGCAGGTAACGTGTAGCCCAGCACCAGGTTTTTTAACCGCGTGAATGACCGGTTCATGACAAAAAAATCGTTGGCCGTGTGGTTGGTATTGCTATGGGTACTGAGGGCGGGATAAGTGATTTTTTCACCTGCTGCATAGCGCTCCGGCGTCCAGGCTGTTTTGTGATAATCGAAATAGGTACCGCGGATAATGTACTCATAAACACCCTGCTGTGCGTAATTACTGGTGTATTTGCCCACGCCCTGAAAAAAGGTGGTCAGGTCAAACCCCTTGTATTCGAAGGTCAGCGAGAGGCCGTAAATGACGCGCGGGATGTTGGAGTAACCGATCGGGGCCTGGTCTTTATCGTCCACGACACCGTCCTTGTTCAAATCGATATATCGGAAATCGCCTACCCGTGGTTCGCCAAAGCCGTAGGTGGTATTTTTGAGATAGCCGTCGAGCTCTTCCTTGGAATTGAAATAGCCATTCCCATTGCTGTAATCGATCTTGTAGCCCCACGACTGGTTCAACGAAAAGCCGGTCGAACGGTTGCGGTAAGCATAGGACTCATCCCGCACCGATTCATCGAGGAACTTCACGGTGTTGTGGTTATAGCCATAATTTCCTGAAACGATCAGGCGAAAATCCTTCGAGAACGCCTTGTTGTAGGTCAGTTCCAGCTCATAACCCTTATTGTCGATAAGCCCCATATTCACCTTCGGAATACTGCCCAGCGGCACACCCTGAAACTCCGGCACTGTTCCGCGCGAGATGAGAATGTTGCTGCGGCGCTCTTTGAAAACATCCAGCGTCAGGTTCAGGTCTCTCATAATCTGCAAATCCAGGCCGTAGTTTTGCTTTTTAGCGATTTCCCAGGTGATATCAGGGTTCCCGAGCAGGCCCTGGTTGACGGTCTGCCCCAAACCCAGGCTACCCAGCGGCCCGTCCCCGCCCATGGTGATGTTGCTTTGGTATAAAAACCGCGCACTACCCATTTTGTCGTTACCTACCTTACCATAGGAAGCCCTCAGTTTCAGATTGGTGATGTAGCGGTTATTTTTCAGAAAGTGTTCGTTGCTGATGATCCAGCCTGCGGAGAATGCAGGAAAAAAGCCGTAACGGTGCCCCGGTGCAAATTGTTCGGAGCCATTATAACCCATGTTGACCTCCGCCAGGTAACGCTCGTCGTACCCGTAGGTAGCGCGGGCGGCCACACCCAGCACGTTGAACGGGATCTCTCCGCTGGTGGACTCCCAGGTGTCGCGCTGGCCGAGGATCATACCCGTCACATCGTGTTTCCCGCCAAACAGGCGCTGGTAGTTAAGCGAACCCTGCATGTTGATGTTGTAGCGGGAATCGGCACCTTTGGTCAGTGAAAGCAACGTCTCGTCCGAACGCTTGATCGCATAGCTGAGCTCGTCCTTCACCGGATCTACCTCGGCCAGGTACAGTCTCTCCGACTTCCTGCCCTGCATGGCCGTGGTCGAGCGGGAATCATAGGAAAGCATTCCCTTGATGCTCAACCCTTTTGTGATGGTATTCCCCAGGTCCCATTCCATCCCGAACGATGCATTCAGATTGGAACGGACTTCATTGCGGTAACCCATCCGGTTCATGATCTCGAATGCAGAGCGGTCCATGTAGCCCGGGTCGACGATCTGTCCCGGCGCGACGCCGAAACCGTCGATCGTGGTAGGTCCCGGCGTGATCGGCAGGATGGTCTGCGCCTGATAAATGAGGTCGCTCATCATCCAGCCGGTGTCGTTATTGCCATAAAGCCAGGCAGCGGGCATATTCACCTGTTCGATGTAACTGCCGATGTTCAAAAAGGATTTCAGGGAGTTGGTTACCTTGTAATCGAGGTTTGCACGGAAGCTGTAACGGTCCATTTTGGCGGAAGGGTCGTAGCCCAGCACCGATTTAGGCTGGGTATTGAGGTTCCCGCCCTGGTGCAGATAGCCGCCATTGACAAAATAGGAAACCTTGTCGGTGCCACCATTCACATTCATGTTCACGCGCGTCTGCGGCGAGTAGCGCGAAATGTATTCCCGGTAATAGTCGTGATCCGGATACATGTATTTCCTGACCATGGCTTTGCGGGCATAATCCGGGTCGTTCGGATCCAGACCAGCCAACGGATTGGCATACTTGGCCATCAGCTCCGCGGAGAATGGCAATGTTGTGATGCCGTCGTTTTTAGAAGCTTCGTTGCGCAACGCCATATATTCCAATGAATGCAGGCGCTCCGGCTCCCGGGGGAACGACGAAAAGCTCTGTTCCGCGTTGATGGTCAGCTCGTTTTTACCGGCCGTTCCGCGCTTGGTCGTGATCAGGATGACGCCGTTCGCTCCTCTCACCCCAAAAACCGCGGTCGCGGAAGCGTCTTTGAGAATGGAAATGGTTGCCACCTCATTGGCATCCAGCGTGCGGATGTTGTCGCGGGGTACGCCGTCGATCAGGATCAGCGGGCTCCGGCCATTGGTGGTGGCTGCTCCACGCAGGTACATGGTCGCATCATCGCGTCCCGGCTGGCCCCCACCCGATTGAATGGAGGTCAGGCCCGGTAAGCGCCCCGACAAAGAGTTGGCCAAGCTTGCTGATGAACTCTGCTGTAATACTTCCGACGTGACCGACGCCACCGCGCCTGTCACTGATACCTTTTTCTGCTGCCCGAAACCCACCACCACCACTTCTTCCAATGCTTTTTCATCGACTTTCAGCGTAATATCCAGGTTGGTGGCACTGCCGGTCCGGATCTCCTGACTGATGTATCCTACAAAGCTGAATATCAGAATGTCATTATCCTCCGGCACCGAAAGCTGATAATTACCGTCGATGTTGGTAGATGTGCCCAGTGTGGTGCCCTTCACAACAACGCTCGCGCCGGGGATAGGCTCCCCTTTTTCATCGGTTACCTTCCCCGTGATTTCGCGATCGGTTTCGGCAGGAGCTGCCTTTTCAGCGGGTTCCGTTTGCAACGACGCCTTTTTCTCCGCCATTTTCCGCAGCAGGATTGTCCTTTTCGAAACCTTGTACTCGATACCCAATGGCCCCAGCAGCGTTTCGAGTACCGTGTCGAGTCGCTGGTTCTGGCTTTCGAGTGTAACCTTGCGCTCGGCGTGGATCACCTCGGCGCTGTAAATGAAGCGAACCTTGGTCTGGCTCTCGATCTTTTCAAGCACTTTATCCATTTCCATATCATTAACGGATATAGATATACGCTGACTTAAAATTTCCTGTGCACGCAGGTCTTTGGCAAGGGAGAGCTGCATACAGAGCCCCCAGAGCAGACACGGGACAATGCTGATTTTCATGATCCGTCCAATGATCGTCATGTAATTTTTTCCCATATGTAAAAAGGTTTAATAAAAGCTATTCACAGCCCTGCGACGTGACCGCTATCACGCCGTCATGCGTTTCGTACCGCGCATTCACAACTGCGCAGATGAGGTCGAGCTTCTCGCCGACCGGCTCGTCGCTCAGCCTTGCGGTGAGCGTGCAATGCGCAATGGCCTTCTGATCAAACTGGATGTCGATCCCGTAAGCCTCTTCCAGGACCGCAAAGACTTCACTCAGCGGTGTCCGCTTGAATTCCAGAGCCTGACTTTCCGCCGTAATGTTCAACAATGCTGGTCGCTGAACGGTTTTTGTAATCATACTCAGGCTCTTGCGGTTAAAAGTGACCTGTTCGTTCGGTTTGAGGAGGAGTTTCGGAGCTACACCTCGGCTCGGCTGATTGTCATCCTTCCGCGCGGACACTTCTACGAGTCCCGTCTTCACGACGAGCTCCACATCCTCGTCCCCCTCGTTGGCCTTGATACTGAAACTAGTGCCTTTCACCTTGGTAACCATGGTTCCCGCAAACACAAAAAAAGGCTGTGCCGGGTTCTTGACGACCTCAAAAAATGCTTCGCCGCTCATGGTCACCTCTCGCCTATCCTTGTCAAATACAGCCGGATAGGCAATACGCGCATTCTTTTTAAGCACGACCGAGCTGCCGTCGGGGAGATTTACCAGCCGAACGGCGTCGCCGCCGTTAATGACTTCCAGCATTTCGGGCTTACCGAAGTCGATCATGCCAGCTACCTCTGTCCGCAGTTTTATCAGGCTTTGCTCCTGACGCATTAGACCCAATGCTAGACCCACCATCAGAAGCACCATCGCAGCCATTTTAAGCCAATTGCTGCGCCACCAGGGTAACCGCCGGGTGGCAGGTTCATCGGGGATAGCATTCAGGATCTCCTCCACCCGCGACCTGACTTCGGTTTCGGAAAGCGCTTCCTGATGCCCACGGACGGCCAGAAGGATTTCTTTCGCATGGTCCATCGGGCCGAGCAGCGTGGGATTTTCCTGCCGGAGGCGGTTCCAGAATTCGTCCCGCTCATGATGGTACACCCACCGCTGAAAGGCCGGATCTTCCACCCAATCCTGAACCTGGAAGTCATTATAACTATTCATGGATTTTATTTCACTGTTTGCTTTGATACGATGAGTATGCCGTCAGCAAATAGTACCCATGAGGTGCGAAGAATTTTTATGTTTTTTTAATACCAGGTTACATCGGAAAGCAGAGCCATGAAAATCGCGGCCTGCTGCCAGTACTCGCGCAGTTTGGCAATCCCGTATTGCAGGTAGTTGGCGACGGCCTGCCGCTGCAAACCCATGACGGTTGCGATTTCTTCGTAGGAAAGGTTTTCGTAATATTTGAGGTAGAGGGCTTCTTTCTGGCGTTTGGGGAGGGAGTCGATAGCTTGCTTCAGCCGGTGGCTCGTGAGTTGGTCGGTTTCCTGGATGATCCAATCCGATTCCGGGGATACATCATCCTCCACATCGTCGTCGCGAATGTCGGAGAAAAAGGATTGCTTGCGGACCCGCCGGATGAGGTTGTTTCTGAGGGACTGAAACAGGTAGGGTTTGATGGTGCCGATGTGCGATAGCGAATGCCTTTTCTCCCAAATTTCAAGAAAAAGATCTTGCAGGCAGTCTTTGATCAGGTCGCGGTCGCTGGTGAAGCGCGTTCCGTAGTGGTAGAGGGCGGCGTAATTGCGCTCGGTAATTTCTCCGAAGGCGCTTTTATCCCCCGCACAAAACTGCTGCCAGCGTGTGATCAGATAGGTTTCTGATAAACTTTCTGAATTTTTCACAGGGATCAGGAATAGTCAGCGGTCTGAATTCATTCTCCGATACATCCAACAAAATCTTGCGATCGGTATGTAAATATCTGTGCTGACTATCCCTCAACTATCCTGCCCTATCATGCTTTTATTTAAATATTTCTCCGATTTGGTCAATATTTAAACCCAACACCTTCCTGGCTATGCTACTCAGCGCTTCTTTATCCCCTTCGAAATGGAAGGTGCTCTGCCGGTGCGTGATCGCCTCGCCCGGTTTCAGTGCCTTTACCGATGAGTTCGATTCGAGTTCGTAAAACGGCCCCATTTGCGTGCCGTCGGCCAGTTTACCGTCGTTATAGGCATTTAATGCATCGCCGTTGTAAGGATCTTTGTGCAACTCCCAGGTCGATTTCATGTACTGGCCCTGCGGGTCTAGGTCGAATTGAATGATGGTCAGAATGCCTTTTTCCGCGTCGTAACTTCCTGCCACATTCCGGGCCGATTTAGGCGCGATCCCGATTTTACTGCGGTGCTTACCGTCGGCTTTGAGGAATAATGTCGAGTCTTTGACAACGAGCCTGTCGGCTGGTATTTGCCCAAAATAATCGTCGGTAATGAGCGGCTTTTCGGATAATGTTTTGGAAAAAGGCGCGATGATAGTCGTCTGGTCCGATGGCCGGAACATACCCAGCAGCCAGATCCCAAGCATTCCGGTTTCGGGTTTCCATTCCGCGTCTTTGTTCGTCACTGAATTAATGGAGCGGTAAGCCACGACCTTTATATTTCCCAATGCAGGCAAATCGAGCTGACTGGCTATGTTCGCCTTAGTCAGCATTTGAATTTGACGGTTGATCTCGATCACGAACTTGTGCCCGGAGTAATTCTCGATCATCGCATTTACCTGAAACTTTACCGAGCTCGCATCGGATTCCACCACTTTATAGGAAACCGTATCGATCAGTGCCGGTGTTTGCCAGTTTTCAAAGTCAAAAGTTTGTCCTTTTTTAAAATACACCGAAAACTGACCGCCCTCGGGTGAGAGCCAGAAGCGCTCTTCTCCTCCAAAACCGTTCATATGCGGCTGGTATTCTCCGCTTTCGATGAGTTTGTAGTTGATCCAGCCGTAGCTGTTGCCTGCGTCTCCATTAGCAGTGCTGGTCATGACCCTGCCTTGAAAGGCAGGGTTGATCAGGGCTTTTGCGTGGTTATTGTCCGGGGCGGTGAGGACGATGGTTTCTTTGTGTTTCTTCAAAAATGCGAGGTCGTAGCCGAATGTACCGGCGGCCTGCGTCTGGTTAGTTTCCAATGCTTTATGATCACTTTTGTTATTTGAATGGCAGCCCGCGGCTGCGACCAGCATCGCCAACATGACCGGATAGTGTCTCTTCATGCCTATTCTTTGAGATAGTTACCATAGCCAACGATCAGAACCGACAGCACGATGACCAGGATCCCGGTGATAATGGAAGTGATGGTCTTTTTACTTACTCCTTTCCACTCTTTGAGGACTAGTCCCCACGAGTTTGCCACCAGGATAATGAAGGCCATGTGCAGGATCCACGAACTGGGCCCATTCCCTAACTTGCTCTCTCCCATACCGTAAAAAAAGAACTGCAAAAACCAGGTAGTGCCAGCCAGTGCGGAGAAAATGTAGTTGGAAAGCAGCGGCGTGGACGAATCGGTGTAGTTGCCGAAAGTCTTGTTGCGCGCATTGAGCAACATACACCAGATAAAGTTGGTGGTTAACCCTCCCCAGAGAATGACGACATAGGTGACATTGTTTTGGAATAAAAACTCACCTTCACCCGGATTCGCCGCCTTCCAGATCTCGTTCGCTTCCTGGGCCATTACTTTACCGGCATCGATACCGAATGCGAAGCAGGCGCTGAGAATACCCGAAATAATGGATACCGTCAGACCAAGTCCTATTTTAAACTCCGTATTATCCGCCGCCCCGTGGCCTGTTTTCCGCAAATCGGCGTCTTTCATCGCGCCCGACTTGCCGCAAATGATGATCCCGATCACACATACCAGTAACCCGAGCAACACCATCTGTCCCCAGCTTTCGCTGAAAAGCATCGAAATGGTATCCTTACCGGGCTGCGGGTTGAATTCGTAATAAATGGAAGGGATCAATGCGCCGAACACGGAGCAGAGCCCCAGGATGATCGAACTCCCGAGCGCGACGCCCAGGTAGCGCACGCCCAGCCCGTAGGTAAGGCCGCCGATACCCCAGAGCACGCCAAAAAAGTAGGTAAGGAAGAGAATGCCGCCGTTGGTATGGGCGATGATCTCGGTGTAACCCGGAATGGTGAGGTAAGCCGCCAGCGGGGGGACGATGAGCCAGGAAAAAAGCCCGCCTACGATCCAGTAAGACTCCCAGGCCCAGCCTTTGACCTGCTTGTAAGGAATATAAAAACTGCCGGAGGCAAAGCCACCGATGAAATGGAAGATAACACCCAGAAGAGCTTGCATGAATATTTTTTGGATTTTATCATGTAAGGGCCTTCATCAGGGTATCTACTGCTAAACCGGGCAAGTCTTACGGACTTACCGGGGCTAGTTGCCTACAACCACCTTCCGTACCACCCGGCTGTTACCGGCTTTCCATTCAACCAGGTACAGGCCGGCGGGCCACTGCGCCGTCCCGATCTGCTGTACCTCGCCGGCACGGATGCCACGGTTTCGGAGTACCTTCACGCCACCTGCCGTGAGCACGTCGAAGCTACCGGCTTTGGAAGAATATACCCTGAAAAAACCAACCGAGGGATTAGGGAAGACCTTCACTTCACCTGCATTGCCCGGCTCGTTTCCGGTGATCGTCACCGGCAGGATGTTGCTTAGCAGTCGCACGCCGCCCGCATTGGTACCAATGGCGACGTCGGGCTTGTTGTCTCCATTCCAATCGGCGCCCGCAATGGACAGGTAGTTGCCAAAATTGGTATCGGCTGCTTTGCCATTGACGCTTACCAACGCTCCTTTGCGCTCCGTCCATTTGCCCCAGTCGGCATTGCTGAAAATACGGATGCTGCCTGTATGATCCACGGTAGCCAGGTCGGGCTTGCCGTCCAGATCGAAATCGGTTACCGCGACCTGGGAAAAGCGGCCGGCGAAGTTGATCCCGACGCCTGCAAAAGCATCGGTTACGAGCTTGAAAGCGAATTGCTTGTTGGTTCCTGTATTGGTATAATAATAAATATTGCCCTGGGTTTTTCCTACGAGCAGGTCCATATCGCCGTCGCCATCCGCATCATAAAAAAAAGGCGAATCGCCGGTTTGCAATTCTCCCGGCATGGCGATGGTCACCGCGTCGGCGAGGTTCAGCTGTGCTGCTCCGCCTGCCGGGCCCTTGTTGGGAATGTAGCGGTATTCGAGTTTGAGGTTAGCCGAAGAAGTGGCCGCAAAGCCAAGGTCTGCAACCCCATCCCCGTTAAAGTCGGCCCATTGTGGTTTGATGTTATAAACCGACAATTTGGAAACCAGTTGCAGGTAATCCTCCGACTCGACTGCAAAATCGGGTGCGGTGGCGGTTCCATTGTTTCGTAAGAGCCAGAAGCTGCCTTTGTACCCGCCCGTGACGGGCATTCCGCCGGTGCCGATGAGCATATCCAGGTCACCGTCGCCGTCGATGTCAAAAAAGGAAGGCGCTGCATTTTCCCCGACGTCGATCATCTGATCTTGCAGGAAATTTTTCCGGACCAGTTTGAAAACCGGCTTATCGCTGGTGCCGCTGTTTTGATAATACCAGCCCGAAGATTTGAAATCGGTGAGATTGATATCGTTGGCGGGGATACTGGGGGCTATCAGCAGGTCTTTGACACCATCAAAATCGACATCTTCGTAAAATGCTGCCGGGAAAATGTGGAGCGAAACCGGATCTGCGGCCGGGTAAGTGTTGGTAAAACCGGTAAAGTTGGCGATGATACCTTTGGCCGAGTTGGTCAGGAAGGAAATATGCTCATTGCTTACGTGGCCGGCGAGCAGGTCCTTTGCACCGTCGCCGTTCAGGTCGTGCAGCAGGATGGAGTTACCGGCATGCATAATGCGCGCCGGTGCGGCCGACGGGTCCGACACGACACCGCAGTCGATACCTACGACGAAGTCCTCGGCATCGCCTTTGCGAAAATTGCCCCAGCAGTCACCATTGCGCTGAAACGCCGGGCTGGCCAACGTCCCCAGGCTGTCGGGCACGCCGAATTTCTCCATGCTGAGGTTCTGGTGCAGTTCAATGTAAGTTCCCGAAAAATCAAACGTCAGCAGATCCAGGTCCCCGTCATCGTCCACGTCGGCAATACCGGGAATATCGGTACCGGATACCTGCAAATTGATATTTCCGGAAAAACCTTTGGTGTACAATGCATCACGCATCAGCCTGAACGACCAAGTGTTGCCGGTTTTCACCTGCTTATACACGGTAATACCCAGCGAGGTGCTGGTGAAAAGATCTTTGAGGCCATCGCCATTGTAATCGGCGAGGATCATCCAGTTATCGGCCCTGGGAAAGAGACTTTCGTAATAGGGAGTGTGGATAAATGTTTTTTTCCCGGGTTGCACCGGATCCGGGCCCGCCAGAAATGTGGTTACCTTGCTGTTGGTCCGGTCGTACACCACCAGGTCTTCATCCGCGTCGTTATTCAAATGCATTTTCAGGTATTGGGGGGCATTGAGGCCGCCTCCCCATGGATTGGTCAGTTTTCGACCGCCGGCCGACACGGTGGTCAGTGTATCCATTTTGAACCAGGCTTGCTGGGCACGCAATACGGGCAGGTTGATGAGGCAGATCAGGCAGAGGGTAAATGAGGTAAATTTGGTTCGCATCGTTGAGGAATATTCTATTAGTTTTGCAGGTTTCCAGCAGTCCGCCGCGCAGACTCCGTATGGGCTGTTTGTCCTAAACCTAACGAAATAAGCCCGCATTACTTTATAACGACCGGTCAATTCATGTATACTTCCATAGAAACCATTTACGGACTGTTCCGCCAGCATTCCAAAGTCTCCACCGACACCCGTCAGATCACCGAGGGCTGCATTTTCTTCGCATTGAAGGGCGATCAATTCGACGGCAACCAATATGCCGCCGATGCATTGGCCAAAGGCGCCGCCTATGCCGTCGTGGACGACGTTGCCGTTGCCACCTCCGACCGCTACCTGCTCGTGGAAAATACGCTGGAAGCCTTGCAGGATCTGGCGCGTACGCATCGCAAAACTTTTGAATTCCCGGTCGTAGCACTCACCGGCTCCAATGGCAAAACAACTACCAAAGAGCTCATTGCCAAGGTACTGTCCATGAAATACAACACCTATGCGACGCGAGGGAATCTCAACAACCACATCGGCGTGCCGCTCACGATCCTGTCCGTGGACCCGGCCCGACACGAGATGGCCGTCATTGAAATGGGCGCTAATCACCAGCAGGAGATCGCATTACTCAGCAGCATTGCACTACCAACCCATGGCCTGATCACCAACATCGGCAAGGCCCACCTCGAAGGCTTCGGCGGTGTGGAAGGCATTATCAAAGGCAAGGGCGAGCTTTTCGATTTTCTGTCTAAAAAGAAAGGGATCGTATTTGTGAACTCGACACAGGATGTGATCATGGAAATGGTCAGCAAACGCCGTGCATTCGGCGAAATCGTCTTTTACTGCTCGGAAAACAGCGCCGTGAACCCGACGCTGCTGGAAGAAAACCCGAGCGTAAGTTTTAGTAATGGAGGTAAAAAGGTCACTACCCACCTGCCGGGACGGTACAATTTCGATAATATCTGTGCAGCCCTCGCGGTCGGCAAGCATTTCGGGGTGTCGGATGCGGATGCGTACGAGGCGGTTGCAAATTATGAGCCGGACAACAACCGGTCGCAGCTTGTGAAGAAGGGCTCCAACACCGTGATTATGGATGCTTACAATGCCAACCCGTCGTCGATGGCAGCAGCTGTGGCCAACTTCGGCCGAATGGAAGCGCCCCGCAAAATGCTTATTCTCGGGGACATGTTCGAGCTGGGTGATGCGGCAGCGGAAGAGCACCTTGCATTAGGAAAGCAGATCGCCGGAGAGCAGTTCGACGTGGTGATCCTGGCCGGTAAGCTCATGCAGCACGCATTGCCTGCCCTGCCTAAGGCTTATTATTTCCCGGACAAATTTTCATTGCACAATTGGGTGATGGATAATCCGCAGGAAAATACATTGATCCTCATCAAGGGCTCACGGGGCATGTCGTTGGAAACAGTGCTCAGCGTGATGCCCGGCTGATAATTTATAATTACAGTTATTATTAATATAATTATATTGCAGAAATTTATAGCATTATAAGTGCTATCTATAACTTCTCCGTTCCGATAAATAAAACTAAATTCATTTGATTAAATCAACTCTTTCCTGGCATAATACCAGGTCGGAGGTTGTCCTGATTACTCGGCGTTCGTAGTTTTGTAACACTAAAAAATACAATTTATAAACAAACGAGCAATCATGGCAAATAGACTGTTATCTGTGGGATCGGTTTTCCCTGAATTCAAAAAAACATCCGTAGTGTCTCTTGAAAAAGGAAACGAATTCTACGATATTACCTCAGAAGATCACAAAAATGCCGAGAAATGGATGGTGATGTTCTGGTGGCCAAAAGATTTCACTTTTGTATGTCCTACCGAGATCGCAGAGTTCAACAAGCACACTTCAGACTTCGCTGACCGTGACACGATCCTGATCGGTGCTTCTACCGACAGCGAATATGTGCACCTTGCATGGCGCAAAAACCACGACGATCTGCGTGACCTTCAGTTCCCGATGCTGGCCGATACTTCCAAGTCTCTTGCAGAAGAACTGGGTATCCTGGAAGCGAACGAAAAAATCGCTTACCGTGTAACTTACATCGTCGATCCACAGGGTATCATCCGTTGGGTATCCGTAAACGACCTTTCAGTTGGCCGTAACGTATCTGAAGTACTTCGTGTACTGGACGCGCTGCAAACTGACGAGCTTTGCCCTTGCAACTGGCAAAAAGGCGAGGCAACGCTTGCCTAACCGACCAGACGAAGCAGTTCACGGCAGGTAGGCAGCATGTGTGCCCGCTTCGTGAACTGCTTCTTTACTTACACCACCGGGAGTCCTTCCCGATCAACAAATCACAGACATGTATCCATTTGCAGCAACAGGGAACACGAAAGAGTCCCTGTATAAAGAAGTCAATTTGCCCGCGGAATTCGAAAGCGTGCTGATCAACAAGCTGGCGGCACTTGACCACCGTTACCTCAAAGACTTGAAAATCAATGTAGGTAATGTATTGAAGTCGCAGACACTGAACCGGAAAGAGGCATTACTGCTGGCTTTGTCGGTTGCAATCAATGAAAAGAATGCGGCGCTGATCGCGGCCCTGGAAGAACTGGCTGCGCAGGAAGGTGCCGACGAGAAGGAACTGGCAGAAGTAACTGCCTGTGTGTCATTGATGAATGCGAACAACGTATTTTATCGTTTCCGTCACTTTATGCACAAGGAGTTTTATGATAATGCACCTGCGGGGATCAAAATGAGCATTATGGTGAACCCTGTCCTGGGCAAGGAGTTTTTTGAATTGCTCAGTCTGGTCGTTTCAGCATTGAACGGCTGCGAAATGTGCGTAACCTCGCATGAGCAATCGGTACTTAACCACGGCGGCTCACAGGCGCGTATATTCGATGCGGTGAGGCTTGGAGCGATCTTCAAAAGCTTTTCCGTTCTGGTATAAAAACAAAACTAGCCAGGTCTTAAAGATCTGGCTAGTCCCAAATTATCCATCCTATTTCTCTATTGTTTTCTCTTTTGAACCGCTTCGCCCTACACTATTCCGTGTAAGAGATGAAGGCAGCGTTTGAACCCCACATCGTGGAAGGCTCGAAATCAATGACCAGCGTATTTTCGAACTCGTCCTCTGAAAAATGGTTGCGTAATTTGAGCGGCATCTTGCCATTCTCCCCATTGTAAAAGGCAGTCATTTCATACCTCCCCAGCGGGATGTCGACCAGGTTGCCATAGTCCTTTGAATACGGCTTCCCATGCTTCATTTTCAAAGTACTTCCTTTGGACCCGTCGATCAGCGCCCCTACCGGTATGAGCGTAAATTCGATGTTTTCCGAGTCGTAAATTGCGCTCATCACCGACTTGTTGATTCCGATCGTAGCACCGTAGTAGCCCTCCCCTTCCGGGCGATCGCCGGTCATCTTCCATTGAAAATTCCGCACGGCCCCATCGATGCTGAATGCTTCGTACACATTCGGGTCAAGGTCCAGCTCGTACCGCTTGCCATTATACTGCCTGACCAGCTGCGCCGAGGCCATGAACGTGCCGACTTTGGGAAGCTGGATCTCATAGTTGCCCTGCTCGTCGGAATTCCCGATCGAGTAAGACGCGTGGATCATCGTGTTGTCGATCACCACCTCCACGCCCCTGATCGGACTACCGTCGGCAGCCGTCACCTTTCCTGTGGCATAACCTTCCTTTGGTCCGGGTTCCTTTGTCCCGGGATCATCGTCGCTGCTGCACGCGGCAGCCAGCCATGCTACCGCCACCCATTGCAGTATCAGTACGCACTTTCTCATACGCCGCCGGCTAGTCAATTTTCTGCAACTCGGTAGTCGAAGTAGAGTCTTCCGACTTTTCGATGGTTTTTACAACACCCACGCCCGGCGAAGTCCAGAGTGACACGGTGTACACAACTGTCTTTTCTTCAAGCGGGACGATCTCCGTGTCCATTTTGGTGTACACCTCGTAGGTATATTCCCATTTGGTACAGTCGAAAGTTCCTGCGGGAGTGGTAACGCTTTCTTGTTTGGTAGCCTTTCCCGATTTGTGCGTGATTTTGGCTTCCAGCTGCGCATTCACGATGTCATCCTCCCCGACGGGAATTTGCAGCTTCATTTTCAGCTTGATCGGATCGCCCTTGTAGGTGAGCTGGCTGTTCACGGTCCCTTTGTTCTCAAGATTCTGAAATTGAGGAAAGCCGGTAACACTCAGGTCCTCGATGTATGCCATCTGGCTCATTTCGTTGACCATAGCGATCAGCGCGGGAGGATAGGACAGTTCGTTGGTCGTAAGGCCGTCGTGGCTATAAGCTTTATAGTCTATGTCAAAATCCTCACCATCCTGCGTCAGGACCTCGCGGATCTTGTAAACCTGTAAACCTGCGGAATCCTGGACGCTTGTCACCTTGGTTACGGAAGTACTTCCTTCACCCTCGGAGTCCGTCGTCTTGTAGCGATAGACCTTGTCTTTGGTAGGGATAAACGCTTTTTCATTACCGTTGCTTCCGCCGTCGGGATTCGGGTTATCGTCGTCCTTGCAGGCAGTGAAGGACAGGGCAAGCACCGCTAGGGCCAGTACGGATTTCGTACATCTGCCAATGATCATTGAAGGTGTTTTCATTTTAGTTAACATGGCTTTTTTGGATTGGATTAAAACTTACTTTGCAAAATCAAATGGACCAGCAGGATCACAAAGCCTGACACCGACAGATAACCGCGGATGAAAATAAACTTCATCCATTGGCTCCGCGCATTCGTATAGCCCTGCTGTGTGTTCAATAAGTCACTGTTGATCAATTCATTCACCGGCTCACTGAATTTCAGAATGAGCACCAGGTCGGCGACAAGCAGCAGGAAGGCGATCAGGACCGGCCCGTAGGAAAGGAATCCGCCAGATTTATCCGTCAGGACCAGCCATATGAACATGATCGCCAATGCCGAGAGGTATAATCCCCTGAGCTTACGCCGCACCATCGGGTCAACCGCTTTCCTCAGCTGGATAAACTGTTCACCCGGAATATGGAACATTGCTCTTCCGAAGCCAATGTGGTAGAATGCGCCCTGTGCCGCGATGAAAAAGTAGAGCACCACCCCGAGGAGACCGACAATGGAAATCATATCAGCGGATTTCATATAGCCTGATGGCGGCTTGCGCCGTGGTGTCCTTTTCCAGCTCCTTTCTGAGCTGTTCATTCAAATACTTTCTCACGGAGAGCTTCGTCACATCCAACTCACCTTTTGTGGTTACTTCCGAAACCAGGTAATTGCTGTTAGCGTAATATCTGATCGTGGTAGACTTGTGGTCCGGTGCTGTTTCGGCGACCCAGAATCCCCGTCCCGGAAAGGGCTGCCGGGCGGAGCGCGTCGCTTTACCTACCGCAGGCGGTTGCAGGCCGGCGGACATCAGCAATGCCGCAAGCACCATATGATTCAATGTTTTCATGGCTGTAATATGCTTTCTCAGCTAAAAAAGTGGTTGATCACCGCTCTGCCGACGTGCAATGCCCTGGTTTCCTGCCAATGCGTTCTTACCAGATTGCGGACCACCACGAGGTGAGCGCAAAGGATGATCGGCACGACTACGCCCGGCAACAGGATAAACGGAAACTGAAAAGCCAGGATATTCGGCTGCTCAAACCCAAGGGTCTGAAAGGATAGCGGCGTGGATAACACCGATCTGAAAATTGCATTGATCAGCAATCCGAGACAGGCAAAATTCCAGATCACCAGCACCGGCCACCGCACCCCGTTCTTCATCACTCCCCAATAGTAAATGCAGGGAGCTGAAAGCCCGGACAGGATATCCAGATTACCTCCGCCGAATGTCATCTCGTGCGGTACCATCCCGTCGATGAACGACCAGTACAAGACCAGCTCGATCGGTGCCCGTACCACGTGGATCATCGTCAGCAGGTGAATGTCCATCTTCTCCATTAAGGCTTTCCCTGGCCTGGCGAGAAACAGCCAGGCCAACAGGATCGCAGGTGGGACCACTACTAACAACAATCTGGAAAATATGGTATCGGTATGCTTAAAATATCCGGCCAGGGCAGCGGCACTGAGCATGGCTATCCAGATAACCGTCATCACTGAAAACGTTCCGGAGCTTCTGAGCGCCTGGTGGAATGTAAATACCACCAGGAATGTGATCAGGCCAAATATGATACTGGTACAAAACGCAGAGCTATCCATTACTCTTTCAACAACTTAGCCTGCGCATTGTCTTTGAATGTATTGACTGTTTCTACGTCGGCATTGATCGTAGCCTGGTAATTCACAAATATGCCATAGCCACCGCTGGCGGAGATGACCGATTTCCGGATCGTCATTCTCGACTGGCCCCCGTAGATAGCGATATTGGCTTTCTTGCCCGACACGATCGCAATATTTCCACCACCCGATACTTCGGCGTTTTCGATGATGTTCTGGTCGCTGGTAGAATAGCAGATCATGCCTTTCCAATATGCGGCCGAATTTTCAGCACCACGAATGATGATTTTGTTGGCTTCGGTCCCTACCGCATTGAAATAACCGTCATCGACAGATATGTAACCTGCACGAGCGATTTCGATGATCACGCCCGGCAACAGTTTCCAGTTGGCATCGGAAGTCACGTTTTCGAGAATGCGGTACGGGGTTTTGTCTTTGAAACCTTTCCAAATCACCTCCGCAGTTGCGTTTTTAGGCAGGGACGATGCGAAGATCTCCACCACATTGCGGCCATTGCCATTGGTGAATTTAGAATCTGTGTCCAGTTTTTTCACGTTTTCGGCGCCCATGAGGATGCCCGCTTCGGTATTGTCTTTGAAATTGTTCTTTTCAAATGTACCGAGGACTACTGCATGTTCCAGGTAAAGTCCGTAACCCGCATTTTGTTCGAAAAGACAATTCTTGATATTCACCTCGGCACGGTTGCCACCCAAAACGGCCATACCGGCTTTGATAGCAGCGTAAAGCGGTTTGCTGCCGGCGTGCAATACCTGCACGTATTCGAGCGTGTTAGCGCTGCTCGACGACCGGAACGTGACACCGGCCCAGAAGCCTTTGGTCGTTTCTTTTCCAATGAAGCGGATAGGCTTCGCAGAATCGCCCTTTGCGATGAGGATACCACCGTTGTCGTTGATCTCCAGACGTGCGTCACGTGCAAATGCGATCACAACACCCGGTTTGATTTCAAGCTCCGCATTGACGGTCACATTCCCATTGACGATGTAGTCGGGAATCGCCGGGTTGTCGATACGGTCGGCAAGTGTTGTTTTGGCCTTGATATTCGCATCGATGACGATCGGCTCGATAACCGTCGCGGTGATCAGGACTTTGTCTTTGCTTTGACCATTGGCATTGCTGATGGTCAGTTCCACTTCGTAGTCACCGGGAAGGTCGGCGGTAAAGGTCGGCTTGGCTGCCGAGGTGGAGCTCAGGTTGGCAGTACTGCCGGTTGGTTTTTTCGAAATGGCCCAACTGAAGTCGAAGGGCTTGTTTCCACTGTCTGTGGATCCGCTACCGTCGAGTGTAACGATGGAACCGGCGTTGACGGTCTGGTCCGCGCCTGCTTTGGCGGTCAATGTGTCGGATGGTTTTACCTCTTCGTCCTCCTTGCAACTACCCAGCAACAGGGCAAAGGACAAGGCTGCCCAAAGAATTCTTCTGCTTTTTAACATGGCTAACGATTCTGATGACTTGAAAATGATTTCCTCCATTTTTCAATGGCGGTGCAATTTTAAACCGAAATCATGATCATCAGAAAGCGAAAGAACCGTGTGTCGATCAATAGCGGGTTTTGTCGACAAACGCCTTTTGCAGCATCGTTTAAAAAGTCAGTTTGAAGCGGCGCTGGCAATCATTCCGGAAGTTACGTCCGATGGGCAGCTCTTTTCCGGCGATTTCCAGTTTGTGGGAATGATAGCTTTCCACCTTGTCGACCGACACGATGAAGGAGCGATGAATGCGGATGAAACCGTCCTCGGGAAGCAATTCTTCAAGCAGGCTTATTTTTTGTTTCGAGATCAGCGATTTCTCTCTCAGGACCACCTTGATATAATCCCTGAGGCTTTCGATCCAGTAAATGTCGTTCACATTCACTTTCACCATCTTACGGTCCACTTTCAGGTAGAGGAACACGTCCTGGTTGGCAGGCGCCGTTTTTTGCGACACCGAAACCGATTGATTGGTGATGTTGAGCCCGGTGAACACCTTGTCCATGGCCCGCAAAAACCGCTCGAACGGAATGGGTTTCAGCAGGTAATCCACGGCATTCAGGTCAAATCCCTCGACGGCATAGTCCTGGTAAGCAGTGGTAAAAACGACTTTGGGTGGATTTTTGAGGCTGCGCAGGAGGTCAGTGCCTTTCAGGCCGGGCATTTTCACATCCAGGAACATCAGGTCGATCTTTTGCTGCTGCAACACCTGAAAAGCCTGGATCGCATCCTGGCAGCGTGCGGCAATTTCGATTTCGGTGAAATTGGCCAGGTAGTTGTCCAGTACTTCGATGGCATGGGGCTCATCGTCCACCAGAATGGCTTTCAGTTTCATAAATATCAGATTTCCAAACGTTTGTCAAGTTCAATATCAAGGATCACGGCAAATACATCGTCTTCGTCCATGATTTTCAGGTTATGGGCCGACGGATAGAGTATTTCCAACCGTTTACGCACGTTGGCCAGCCCGATGCTCACGTGGTGCGGACGGTCGTCGCGCTCGGCGGTCTCGGGTTTGCTGTTCGAGATCTTGAACTTCAATGCATTGTTTTTGACCCTCAGGTCCATATTGATCCAGGCTTCCCCGATCTGCTCGCTCGCACCGTGTTTGAATGCATTTTCAACCAGCGGCAGGATCAGCAGCGGGGCGATCTTGAATTCCGGCGACAGGCCATTGATACTGAAATTGATGTCGAGCCGCTCCTCATACCGGATCTTTTCGAGTGCGATATAACTTTTAAGAATACTGATATCCCTTTCGAGCTGAACGATCTCGGTATTAGCCTCGTAAAGCATATACCGCAATATTTCGGCCAATCCCATCACCACCGACGGTGACTGGGACGATTGCGTCAATGTGAGCGCATAGAGGTTATTGAGTGTATTGAACAGGAAATGCGGGTGAAGCTGCCCTTTGAGAAAATTCAGTTCAGCCTCCATGGCCGCCTGCCGGCGATCGAACCACATTTTGAAGAACTTGATCGACAGGGCGATCCAGACAAATATATTCGTCTGCTCGAATGCGCTGATCAGATATGCCGGCTTGGCCAGCTGCTCCCGGAACGTCCCTTCCAGTTTGCGCCAGACAAACGTAGGGTCCTTACTCTTCACGGCGTTGTAGATGATCGGATCGGCGACACATATTTCCATTAACCTGAAAGCCAGCGTCGAACCAACCACGATCAGGACCAGGCAAACTGCAAACTGCCCGTACTGCTTCCGATCGAAATAACGAGGGATAATCACATACGCGATCAGGTAAAAGTAGCCGATGTGAATGGGCAGGAACATGCCTACGATGCCGATCGTCAGCCAGTAATCGGGCATACCTGCACCGTAAATGATCGTCAGGATCGTCAGGACGGCGAGCCAGAAGAGAACGTGCAGTAAGATTCGTTTATGTTCAGGATAATTCAGTACTGTTGCAACAGGGCGCATAAACAAAGATAAATAATTCGCAGGCCAATACAGGCTCAGAACCGCATTGTCGACCAATGTCACGCAATTGTCGACAAACGGCAAAAATCGCTAAGCCTTTGTAATACAGACAAAATATCTCCGGCAAAAGGATAATACCGGCCGTATCACCTCACATTCCGCACAGAACAGCCGTTTAAAAGATAAATTATCCAAATTCACGCCGCATTCCACAATTTGTATCTGCATTTATTCCCCCTGGTGGTTTTTCTACTTAGTTTTGTGTTAAAATCAAGATATTAACTAAACTGTAAAATAATGGCAACGTCAACCGAAACGTACATCCCGTACAAGGTAAAAGACATCTCGCTGGCCGAATGGGGCCGTAAAGAAATCACATTGGCAGAAGCTGAAATGCCTGGTTTGATGGCGATCCGTGCCGAGTACGGTCCTTCACAGCCTTTGGCAGGTGCGCGTGTGGCAGGTTGCTTGCACATGACGATCCAGACAGCCGTTCTGATCGAAACACTTACCGCATTGGGTGCGGAAGTTACCTGGTCTTCCTGTAACATCTTCTCTACCCAGGACCACGCGGCAGCGGCTATCGCAGCAGCGGGTATCCCTGTTTATGCTTGGAAAGGCATGAACGAAGAGGAGTTCAACTGGTGTATCGAGCAGACTTTGTTCTTCGGCGAAGAGCGTAAGCCTCTCAACATGATCCTCGACGACGGTGGTGACCTTACCAACATGGTGTTCGACGACTATCCTGAGCTGATCGACGGTATCAAAGGTCTTTCGGAAGAAACTACAACCGGTGTTCACCGCTTGTACGAGCGCTATAAAAACGGAACGCTCCACCTGCCTTCCATCAACGTAAACGACTCGGTTACAAAGTCTAAATTCGACAACAAATACGGCTGCCGCGAGTCACTGGTTGACTCTATCCGCCGCGCGACTGACTTGATGCTGGCTGGTAAAGTAGCGGTAGTAGCAGGTTACGGCGACGTAGGTAAGGGTTCTGCCGAATCACTTCGTGGCGCGGGCTGCCGCGTGTTGGTTACCGAAATCGACCCGATCTGCGCATTGCAGGCTGCTATGGACGGTTTTGAAGTAGTAACCATGGACGAAGCTGCCGACCGCGCTAACATTTTCGTTACAGCGACCGGTAACTACAAAATCATCACCGACCGTCACTTCCTCAAAATGCGTGACAAAGCGGTAGTTTGTAACATCGGCCACTTCGACAACGAAATTGACATGGCTTGGTTGAACAAATCTTACGGCAACACCAAGTCGCAGATCAAACCACAGGTTGACATCTACAATGTGGAAGGCAAAGACATCATCGTGCTGGCAGAAGGCCGTTTGGTGAACCTGGGTTGCGCAATGGGGCACCCGTCATTCGTAATGTCCTGCTCATTCTCGAACCAGACTTTGGCGCAGATCGAGCTTTGGACCAACACCGCTGCTTACGAGAAGAAAGTATACGTACTTCCAAAAGCACTGGACGAAAAAGTAGCTGCATTGCACCTCGCACACGTAGGCGCGAAACTCGACGCATTGAGCGAAGAGCAGGCTGCTTACATCGGCGTGTCGGTTGAAGGTCCTTTTAAGGCTGAGACTTACCGGTATTAATATTAGGATTGCTATTAAAAGCCCGGCTGGTTCGCGTAACCGGCCGGGCTTTTTTGCGCCTTACATTCCGAAATCAGGCTTGGGATCTCCCAAATCCAGGTGGCTTCAGAT
Organism: uncultured Dyadobacter sp.; assembly: GCF_946482605.1. The sequence continues at coordinate 124,009 of NZ_CAMLSE010000010.1, forward strand.
TGGCAGGCCTCACAAGATGTAAAAGAAGACTTATTAATGCGCTCTCCCTATCGAATTAATAAGTGACCGACTTTCCTTTAAACAGGGGAAAACTCGGAAATGCCGAGTGGCTTATAGAAACACCTACCCAAAACAACGGCCTGCCACCAAACCCTTTTTTACCGCAGGCTCTTTAAGCCGTACCATTTACGCATCGCATTTTTCGCAATTCGGCAACGCTCCTATGTTTGATCCAGTTCAAAATCTACCAATTCACACTTAAACATTATGATTATGAAACTATTTCGAAGCACCCCAATTTTCATCAATGGCATCCTGATAGTGGGTATGCTAAGCGCTTGCCAGAATGAGACGGATATTCCTGTAACGCCAGAAGCCTCGACAGAGACTACCGATCAAAATGCAAGAACTAATCTGGCAGCTGGAACGCTGTTAACGGATGGAGACATAAGTTTTTCATATGATAGCCAAAATCAGAAGCTCAAGAAAGAGTCACATACCGGCTATTATTATGACATTAGTTACACACCACAGCTTATTACGGCTACTAAAATAAAATATGGCTCTCCCTCGACAGATTGCAAATATACGCTCGATGCCAACGGGCGGTGTATCCAAACGACCACAAGCGCAAACACTTTCATATATCAATATAATGCTGATGGTCAGCTGGCCAGCTATTACAACAAAAATTATCCGGAGCAGCAAGTAATTTTTACATATACAACTGACACGGATGGCTGGAAGAAATCTCTAACCAAAGTAACGTTCCACGATGTGTATGGCGTAAAAACAATAGAAATAAGATACTCATACGGAGCAGCGGCAAACTTTATTCCAGACAAACATCCTTTGGCACCAGATGTTCTGCCGGCCGAAGTTAGCAAGTATCTACCGATATTTGGATGCTTTAACACCAACCTTCCAAAAATCCGAGAGGAAGACGTATTCCTTCCTGGCGGGCAAATAGCATCAAGCACTAAGCACCTATACACATATACGTTAGGCATTTCAGGCAAAGCCACAAATATTACTGTTAAGAAAACCAATGGAACACTGGTTTCCTCAACCGATAGAAAATACCTCACGCCATCATTTAGCATGTAGCGCAACTTATTAACCAGAGTTAAAAACATTTTATCAGAATTCTCGGCGGCATTCAGGGGAACCAATGTTGATTCGATTCATGTAGAGGCGAAAATTATTTAAATGTTAATTTGTTATCATTCCTAAATTCAATTGAAAATAAGCTGGCTCGCTAATAAACGGGCCGGCTTTTTGTTTATGTCCATTAAATCTTTAAAGCTACCTAGAGTATGATATCTGATCGACACGAATGGACGAGCAAAGACAATTACCACTAAAAAACCATTTCTTGTCGAAATCGCCTCGGTAACAGAAAGAATTTACTCCGACCGGGCTGTAAGCTGGAAATATTTAATAGCTTGGCGTTTCCGATTTTCCGGGCAACTCTATAGCCCTTGCCGGCGTAGGAAAAGAAACGTTGTTTTCGTCAAAAACGCGCTTCACTACTTTCATAGCCGCACTTTTGGCTGGCCCGGGGCCTATTTTGTTCTGTCTGATCCAGAACAGTATTTCAAAATCAATGCTTTTTTCACTGAAACGAAGGAAATTAAATTCGATCACCTTAAGCGGATCGATAAAATCCAGCTCCTTCATTGCGCCCAAGGCCAGATGTTCCACCAATGCAAGGTCGTCCTTATAACCGATGCTACCCTCCATCCTTACACGCCGCTCGCCCGAATGCGTAAAGTTCACGATGGGTTTTTGAAAAATGTCCTTACTCGGCAGCTCGACCTGCTGTCCCTCGAAATTATCCAGCTTCACCGAGCGCAGCCCGATCGACAACACCTTGCCTGTAAAACCGTTCGTTTCGATCACATCTCCTACCTGGATCGGTCGCTGGATGGCTATGAAGGCCCCGGAAATGAAGTTCGTTGTCAGGTCCTGAAACGCGAACCCGAGCGCCAATGCAAGTACGCCCGCGCCCGCGAGGAGTGAGGTTACCGTTTTATCGAGCCCAAGGACGCCTAGTGCGAAGAAAAAACCGGTCGCAAAAATCGTTATGCGCGTAATGGTCGATATCAATCCCACGAGCGCGATATTCTGCGATGCATGCCCCAGTATACGCTCTATAAACTTACCTCCAAATCGCGCTAAAAACCTGAAAACAATCAGAATAACTACCGCAATGACCAGGTTGGGAAGCAGGCGGTATATTTCCACCGTCCATCTGTCGAGCTTGACGGCAATGGGGTCTACAATTTTGGATATCTGTGCGAAAATCATGGATGCTAAATGAATACTGCCGGTACGTCCAACTAGTAGACGACCGTCAACTTTAAACACCGCAAAACTCGGAAATGTTGTGCGCTCCGCAAAAATTAAGAAAAAGCTACGCGGCGAAGAAGTTCGCTCTACTCGTAACCGGCAGCTCTCCCGGCCCCACCATTCAGCCATTACATTTTCATACGACCCGCTGGCCCGCTATGTTGAGCGAAGTTCAAAATCAATCCATTCACCCATTAAACAACGCTTATGAAACTAGTTCGAAACATCACCATCGCGACCAAAGGGATTTTGCTCGCAGGACTGTTGGGCGCTTGCCAGACAGAAAATGACAATGCGCCTGCACCGCAAACACCTCCGACGGTGTCCGATCGGAATGCGAAAACCACCCAACAGGTCGGTCAATTGATTAAAGACGGAGCTATTATTCTGGCTTACAATGACCAGGTGCCAAGTGCTTTATGGAAGGAAATCTATGATAACGGCGCATACCATGAATTTACATACGGGACGCAATTAATCACAGGCAAAAGATATATCAATGGTTTCCCTAATCCAACAAAAGTCTTCACATATACCCTGGACTCCTATGGACGCTGCATTGAAACCGTTGCAGACAAGACACATCTCTACGAATATGATGCTAACGGGCAGCTCAAGAAGTATTACAACAAATCGCAACCCAACGAACGAACTGAATTTACCTATAAAGCAGATGCCACCGGAACTGCAAGTTCGCTATCAGCAGTAACGTTCTATGATGCCTCGGGTGCAAAGACCAGGGAATTAGGGTTTAATTATAGTATCACGGAACCTGTTCCAGACAAATCTCCCTTGAATCCCAATGTCTTTGCAGCCGGTATCAGCAAGTATCTCCCGGTATTCGGAAAATTCAGTACTAATCTTGTTCAGTGCTCCTCCGACAAAAAGTTTCAATGGAACGGGCAGCAAGTATCCTCCACCAACTATTATTATAGCTACACATTCGATTATGCAGGTAAAGTCAAAAATGTTACCGTCAAAAAATATGACGGGACATTAGTATCCACAACGGATAGAAAATACACGGTACCATCATTTAAATAGCGAATTATCAAAACGGCCCGGGTAATTTCGGGCCGTTTTAATAATTTGCTATGCGTTATAATCTCCCCAGCAATTCCTCCTTCTTTGCTTTAAACTCCTCCTCTGTAATCTGCCCCTTCTCCAAAAGGATATTTAATTTGCCGATCGTTGCAATGATGATGTCTTGCGGACTTTGGTCCCCGCTTCTCAAGTCGGCCGTTCCGGTGACGTCATAGGCCATTTCAGGCGTAGGCTGGGCTGGTTTGTCAGGGTCCGAAACTATGCTCAGACTACCGAGATCCACTGTACCTTCCTGACTCGTGAATTTATAAGAACCAGTTGTGCCCTGTTGCTGGGAAATCCCGGAAATCTGATGATGCTTGGTATCATAAATCGCGCGTTTTCCATTTTCCTCGATCACCAGGCGATGGACAGGAGCAAAATAGGCATAGCGGAAGTTGTTCTGCGAGCCGGTGGCGGTGGGGTTACCGAAAACAGAAGGCCAGGGCGTGCTGACACTGCTTCTCAAATTACCAACATCCTCTTCTGCCGTATTCCTTTCTTCCAGTAAGACTTTCGAAACAATTAGTTCGGCTAATTCCGCACAAAGCTTATCCACCGTTGCGCGCAGTGAATTATTAAACATATCGCCCACCATCGTCATGCCGCCTTTCATCCATTGGCCCTGACCACCTAGCTCGGGAATGTTGAACTGGGCCATCGTTCCGCTTCCACTAACCACCGCGCGGAGGAGAGTTTCGACCGATTGTGACGTCACATTATATTTCGCAGCGATGTCGTCTACATGCCGCTGCCCGTCTTGAGTCAATGCTTTCATAATGGTTTTCATTTTTCGCAAAACCAGCAAAAACAATGCCATTACACGCTTTTATCGCCCTACATGTTTATTTACAGGCAATGTCTTTAAACTTCTTCGATTGCTTGTAGATGTACTTTATCCTTGAAAAACCGCCCGCCGAACGCTTTTTCAAGGCTGCCGTTGGCCCATCGGATTCTTAACCCCTATGGTTTGTAGGCTATGTTTGACCCAGTTAAATTATTATTCAACCTATCAATATTTGTTATGAAACTTCAAACCACTACAGCAAAAATGCTAGGCGGGCTATTACTGCTGGGCATGCTTGGAAGTTGCCAGAATGAGGATGCATTGGTACCGAAGACATCAGTCACGCCCTCCGGCCAAGAAACGAATGCCAAAACCTCCGCGTTGGTACCCAAGCTCACCGAAGATGGTGACTACAAGCTAAAATACATTACATCAGGCAGGTACGAGGGCCGCTTGTCACATGTGATAGAGCCAACCGGTCACACCCTATACTACGGCTATAGTGATGGCAGCGACGGAGATCTCTGGATAACTGCAAAACGTCAATCCAATACGAGTGGAGCCTACACGAGTCAGATCAGCTACCATGTCGTAAATGGCAGGTGTATTAAAAGCACGGATATCACTAACAACAAAACTTACACCTATCAGTATAATGAGACCGGTAGATTAGACAAGATCTTTCAGGATGGCAGTTCAAACAAGCGCGAATTTACTTACGCATACAATAGCACCACCCAGGCAGAGCGTCTTACCAAAATTACCTATTCAAACAGCAGTGGGAAGTACAAGGAAATTTCCTTTACGTATGTAGGGGGAGGTGGAGCTGGGGCTGGCGCGGAGCAAGTAGACAAATATTTCCTCAATCCTGAACATACAGAACTAGATAAATATCAGCCTCTGTTCGGAAAATTCAGCGACGTTTTGGTTCGGCAGGTTGATGTTAAGCCGTTTCCTTACAATGGCCAGCTTATTCCTTATTATACCTTCGAATACTTTTTCAATGCAAATGGATATGTAACATCCAGATGGAGACAGAATTACCCATTCGGATACGGCAATCTTACAGGGATGACAACTAATATATTTGCATTAAAATATGGCTATCCGGGTCAGGGAGTATAATGAGTATAACCAAGGCATACCGCTAAATCACACAATGAATATCATTGGCATGCTTTGATAAAAGCGATAATCACCCAGTGAATTATCAATAAAAGCGATGCATCTCATATTGACGCATCGCTTTTGCTTTTATTTACAATACTACCTACTCAAAGCTACTTCTTGCAGAAACGTTATTTTTCTATCGCTGACAGGGGATATAGTTTTTGATCATTGTCAATGACTAAATCAATCAACAATACCACAAACTTATCCGCGTACACCGATAGTCAAAAGCATTTTCACTCCCTATCACTAAATGCTAAGTTTGGATTGAAAATCATTTATTCATTTAACTATCAGTTCAAATCATGAAACAATTTAAAATGACAGGAAGTTTATTCAAATGTTTTCTTTTGGCAGGCCTATTAACGTCCTGCGAAAATGATCAAGCAGTTGCGCCAACAGGTACAGACGGAATTACCGTTAACGAACGTAATGCAAAAGCATCATTACTACTTAGGCTTACAAAAGTTGATAATAACAACATTCAATATGTCAAAAGTGGAAAGTTTTTTGGCAGAATAGCACGAATTAACTCCACTTTTAATGGTGTAGATCATTACACGGAATATACGTATGATGACAATAATCCAGCAAACACTCTTTGGATCAGTGCAAAAACGTATAATCAGGTAACTAAGCAACTGGGCGTTGAAACTAAACATCAGGTTGCGAACGGGCGTTGCGTGGCGAGTTCAACTGTAACTAGTTTTTCTACATATTCATACGAGTACAAGTACAACGCAGTAGGTCTTTTGGAGGAAATCAAACAGCTGCCGCCGTATGCAGGAAGCTGGATTTCCAAGAAATTCACTTATCTGTTCAATCCAGCAACATCAACGCATCGTCTTGACAAAATTTCGTCATATTCAACCAATGGTCTAGTTACTCAGATCAAATATACTTATTCCTCAAAAAAGGACAACTACTCGCTTAATCCATCGGAAGACCAATCTATTCCGTTGGATACATATTTACCAATCTACGGTTATTTCAGTGACGTATTGCCCGAAAGTGTTGAGCATTCAAATGTGAATAGTGGTGTAAATATTTATAACAAAGTTGATTACTTATTCGACAGTGATGGTTATGTAATTTCCCGTACAAGAGAACTGCATCCCTTCGGCAAAGGAAGCAACATAAATGTATCGACATCCACTAGCACTTTCCAATACTCTACCGGGTGGCAAGGGATATAGTCAAGAAACAGAGATGAATAGGCAAATGAGCCATACAATCTGCAATATTGTGGAATGCGGGACGTCTCATCAACGGCCCGCATTTTATTTCCCAGCATTCAGAATCGCCTTCTATTTTCTCTCTAATTCCCGGTCCTCATCACCTCCTTCTGGTGCATCAACATCTTCTCCACCAATTGCAACCTCTCCCCAGTCAACGGATCCGTGCTCAGCATTTTCAAACTCCCCACATCTCCATGCTCGCTTTGGTGAACAAATCCACAAAACCTTTTAAATCAATTCCGTCAGCCTGGAAAATGGCCATGGCTTTTTGGTCGACTTCGGTTTCGAGCTCGTGGGAGTAGGTGCACAGAGTATACGCCTGTGAAAGGCCCGTGACGTTCGAAAGTATGATATTGAAGTATTCTGAAAATCGGCAAGTCAACAATTAACTAATCGAAATTCAAAATAGTATAATCCAAAGATATAAAGCCGCTAGCTCGTTCATTTGCACCTATCGATTATCGGGTTTTTCAAGCTCATCCCTTCATCCTAATTTCGATTCAAAAATATTTTAATCTCACCATTTTTTTCCAAAAATTCATGAAACAAGTCAAAATTATGGGCAATTTATTTAAATGCCTTTTGCTTTCTGTTTTGTTGGCAGCATGTAACAATGACGAGGTTGTTACACCGGCGGATCAGGCCAGTACCGCAGTAGGTGATCGAAATGCCAGGCTTGACCCATTGACCAGATTGGTTAACGATGAAGGGTTTCCAATTCAGTATAAAAAAAGTGGTAAATTCTTCGGAAAAATATCAAAATTAGGTAATGCACCGGTAAATTATCAATACGTTACCTATACTTACGACGATAGCAATCCAGCTGCCCTGTGGATAAGCAAGAAAACGTATAAGTCTTCTAATAATTCACTTATTGGTGAGCATAATTTCAAAATTATTAATGGTTTGTGTATTGAGAGTATAGATAAAAAAGGAAACTTATTTGAATACAAATACAATCCACAAGGATACTTGGATGAAGTCAACAAGTCCGACACAGCGTATGTGTTAAAAGAATCATGGAAATACCAATATGATTGGATCTATCGTCTGACTAAAATTAAACATCAAAAAGATGGAAAACCCTATCATACTTACAATTTCACATATACGCAAATCGAAGATAAATACCCCCTAAATTTCCCAACCGACAACATCGACGATATTAATTACAACCATATTGGTGGCAGTTATATTGGTGGCATCAATGATAAGTACCTGCCATACTTCGGAAAGCATACTAGTCCCCTGATCGATGTGATGATTGACAACAATGATGTAACAGGTCAAATTATGACCGGCGCAAGCATATACTTCTCGGGGTATGTAGTGGACGGCGATGGGCTGGTACTATCCAAAAACCTTACACAGTATAGCGTTGGTTGGACGGAAACGTTCAGCTATTCTGCTACCAGCTGGCAGGGCATTCCTTGAAATATACCTTTGTACCAATAAACACTGGCGGGCCGTCAAACAACGGCCCGGTTTTATTTCAAGGCAGTCTCAATTGCCTGCCATTTCCTCTCCAACCCCGCATCCTCCCTCACTCCCCTCTGCGTCCGCGCCATCTCCCCCGCCATCCTCAACCTCTCCTCCGTCAACGGATGAGTGCTCAGTAATTTCAAGCTCCCCACATCCCCATGCTCGCTTTGCAGCAATGCGAACAAGTCCACAAATCCCTGCAAACTGATTCCGTCGCTTTGCAACACATCCATTCCCTTCCGGTCGGCTTCGGTTTCCAGTTCGCGCGAATAAGTGAGGTTTGCCAGCGCATTCGAATTATCGGCAACTACTGCCGCGATGCCATTGATATCGTTCAGCAGCAATGACAGAAACAGATACCCGGCCAGGCTTCTGAAAATATTGCGAAGTGAATGCTTGTAATGCACATGGGCTACCTCATGAGCGAGAAGCGCCGCCAGTTGTTCCTTGGTTTTCATCTGCCGGATGATCTTGTCAAACACCACGATGTGCCCGCCAGGCAATGCGAATGCATTGACCTCATCCTCCTTCACGACCGTTACCCGTATCGGATATTGTGTTTTGAAATCAATGGATTTCGCGAAGTTATTCACCGCGTCGGTCAACGGCTGGTTCACGTCATAGGCACGAATCATATTCTCGTACATGGTGTCCCCCATTTCGATCTCCGCACTTACAGGAATGCGTGCTGCAACAGCGCCGGCCAGCCACGGGAGGCCATACCAGTACGTGGCGCCCATCAGCGTTAGCACGAGCAAAGCTATCCCCACGATGGCGGTGTTGCTCAATTTGAAAAAATTACTGATCCGCTTCCGGAAGAACACCTTCCCCGGGTACCGACTCCTCAGCGCCCCGGGCAGGCTCTCATCCCTGCATTCGATCGTCTGTTGCGGGAATTCCCCGTATCTGAAAATAAATAGGCCACTGAAACTCTCGTCCGTCACAATGCCAGGCAATGCCCAGCGGACAGGCACCAGTTCCTCCGAAGGATCACGGTAATGGATAAGCCAGTGATCGGGCATGAGCGAGAGCGTCGCGTCGTGCGCGATGGAGAGCCGGCCGTCGTGGTAACGGACACTAAAATGCTGCATGAAAAGAATCGCGTCAGTTAAACGAGGCCAATATCGATCATATCCGCGAGATCTTCACCGGTTGCGTCGGTGTAATCTGCTTCGGTTTGCACGATGGCGTTCACATCCAGCGGGCCTTCGATCACGATATTGGAGAACACAAACTTAAACGCGCGGACAATCGCCCAGGGCGTGCCCAGGCCCAGTGTCAGCACGATGATCAGCAAATTGACGATCACCAGGCCAAAATAACCGCCCGCAGTGGCCGTAGAACGGAAAGCAACCTTCTTGTCGCCCTGGTACATCCGGATATTGTCCACATAATAGGCAAACAGGTCTTTGGCATACCAGAATGCATAAACGCCCAAAGTGAGAATGGACAGGAAATAGCCTTTTACATTAAGCCAGAAAAATGCTGCTCCTTCGCCTTCGTAGGAAAACGTGATGTTCCCGAAACGCAGGTGCTTGAAAATATACTTCCGCATTTCGATGATCAGCCAGAAAGAATAGATGCCCAGCGTCGCAAGGGTGATAAGACTGCCTACGATAAATATGTTCACAAATTCTTTCCGGTCACCCCGATATCCGAAATGGATTCCCCGCCACGACGAACGCGAAGTTCTGTACCGGAGCGCCCCGTGGATCGCAACCGGGATCAGGAGCAGCAGCCCGATGTAAAACACCGCGACACCAAGCATGGTAATCGTCAGGTTTTTCGACAATGCCGCAGCAAAAAGGATGCAGTACAAACCCAGGAAAATACCGATCGCTTTGATAAAGCCTTTGAACATTTCCTTCCCGGTGCCGTGAAATGTAAAACGGCTTCCTTCAAATTCAGACTCTTCATAATAGTATTTCAGCAGTGCCGCTTTGGCCCAGGGATAGTAAAGCCCGAGGGTCAAGAACGTCAAAAGGATATTGACAATGTAAATGCCAAACAGCTTGGCGCCTTCGCCGTGAAAAGTGACCTGGCGTGTTTCGGTGTACTGTGTTTCCATTTGATTTTGATCTGATGTGAGGATAAAATCAAATATAGATATTTTATTGAAGCATTGAATTATTCATTGAATCCCCAAACGATAATGCCGGAGGATGAACGATCCTCCGGCATATATTTAAACACAACCCTAATCATAATTTGGTTTTACGAATCCGATTAAATGAATTTCATGGCCTATAATTCATTGCGAACGGCGCCGGTAACCCGGTCGAGTTCAATTTTAGCCGATAGATAATCGAATACCGATTCCAGGTAATTAGCCTTCGCGGTTGTCAATGCGAATTCGGAATCCATCAATTCCAACCGCGATGCAACACCCTTTTCGTACCGGTACCGGGTAATGGAATAGCTCAGCTCCGCCGTTTCCGAAACGCCGCGCTGGGTTTTGATACGTTCCGAAGTTTCCACCAGATTTGCGATCACTTGCTTCACCTGCGTTTTCAATTCCTGCTGTGCATTGTCGTAGATCACGTCAGCCTGCTGTCTTTCAATTTTACCCAAAGCAATGCGGTTGATATTTTGTTTACCATTAAAGATCGGGATCGAAAACTGCACGCCTGCGAAAAACACCGGCGGATAACCTGCATTACCAAACCGGAACTGGTTGGTTTGGGTTTGCAACTGGTACTGACTCACAAAATTGACGACCGGGCGGCGTGCCGCCTTGTACAACTCGATATCCCGGTCGTTGATCTCCTTGTTCAGCGTGAGGAGCCGCAAATCGGGCCGCTGCCGTACCGATAGCGAGTACGCGCCGTCTTCCGATGGAATGGAATCGCCGGGATTCAGTTGCAGTGAATCCGACAATGCATATTCCGTTTCCGAAAAGTCCCCCACGAGTGTCCGCAATTCCTGTTGGCTGATCTGCAATGCATAGGTCAGGCGCTTCACGTCCGGTTCAAGGTTTTTTACCTGCGTATAGGCACGTAAGGTATCCACGCGCAGCGCCCGGCCCTGGGCGAGTAGAAAACGTGAGTCTTTCAGGGCCTTCTCGTTCCGCAGAATGCTTTCCTTTTGCAACCGGAGCCTCTCGGCGAGTACCAGCTGGCGGACATAATTCTGTTTCACCCGCGCTACCACATCCACCTCTCTTTCCCGGAAATATTGCGTACTGCGCTTTTCATGGAGTTTGGCTTTGGCGATCTCCTGTTTGAGCGCCGGGTTGTAAATGGGCTGTACGAGCGAAATCTGGGCGGAAGCGACATCTTCGCCTCCAAACCGCGCATAGTCGATCCTTTCGGAAGAAGCCGACGAATTTCCACCCAGGCCGAAGAAAACCGGTCTTTGAAAATAATGCTGAACCGAGCCGGTTACACCGATATTCGGCATCAGCAATCCGCGCGTGATGGCGGTTTGCTGGGTTGATTTATGGATATTCATCGAATCAATGCGCAGCTCGCGGTTGCGCGACCGGGCTTGTTCCACGGCCTGTTCCAGCGACAGCGTCTGGTGTTGCGCCCGCAAGAGCGCGGGTGCGAGGGTCAGGACAACGGCCCATGCGGCCGCTATCCTGATGTATCTGTTCGAAATGTTCGTTTTCATGATTGAAATGTGTAGTCTGAATGGGACCCGGTTTGCTTTCCGTGGGTCAGTGTGCGTGCGCCAATGCTTCTTCGGCCTGTGGCGCGTGGCCCTCTTCCTTGCGGTGACGGAGCGGTCTCGACAGATAAGAATAAATAGATGGAATCACATAGAGCGTCAGCACACCGGCGAAGATCAGTCCGCCCACGACCACGATCCCAAGTGACTGCCGGCTACCGGAAGCCGTTCCCAGCGACAATGCAATGGGTAATGTACCGAAGATCATCGCCAGGGTGGTCATCAGGATAGGCCGAAAACGGGATACCGCCGCGAGTTTAGCCGCTTCGAACACCGAGCTCCCTTCTTCCTTGCTTTGATTGGCAAATTCGACGATCAGGATACCGTTTTTAGTGATCAGCCCGATGAGCATGATAATGCCGATCTGGCTGAAAATATTAACCGTCTGCGCCGTGAACCAGAGGCTCAGCAATGCGCCGGTCAATGCCATAGGAACTGTCAGCAGGATAATGAACGGGTCGACCAAGCTTTCAAACTGTGCCGCGAGTACGAGGTAGATCAGTACGATGGCGAAAATGAATGCGAAAATCAGGCTCGAACTGCTTTCGGAATAGTCACGGCTCTGGCCGGCTAATGCGGTGCTGAAACCTTTCGGCAATTCCTTCGCCGCTATTTTGTCAAGTTCGCCGATCGCCTCTCCAAGGCTTACACCCGGCGCAGGCGTAGCAGCGATGGTCGCGCTGTACGACTGGTTGTAGCGATAGATGGCCGGCGGACTAATTCCCTCGTTCTGGCGCGTCAGGTTATCGAGCGACACCATTTCCCCGCTTCCCGATTTGAGATACAATGATTTCAGATCAAATGGAGCCGAACGATCCTCGCGGTCGAGTTGCCCGATCACCTCATACTGCCGGTCGTTGTGAATGAAGTAGCCATAGCGCCGGCTACTCAATGCCAATTGTAATGTCTGGCCAATAGACTGGGTTGAGATGCCCAGCTGAGCGGCCCGCTGGCGGTCGATACTGATGCTGATCTCAGGTCGGTTGATCTTAAAATCCGCATCAGCGAAAACAAGTTTTTTATTACTGCCCACCGCAGTCATAAGCTTCGGCATCACGTCGATCAGACCATTGAGGCTCGGTGCCTGGACAACATACTGAACCGGCTGTGCATTACCGTAGCCACCGATCGTAGGTGTCTGTACGGGGATAATGAGCACGTTCCTGAACTGCTGCGACGCCACCACCAGCTTTTGGAAGATCTGCGCCTGCGAAAGGCCGCTCTTCCGGTCTTTGGGTTCTTTTAGAAATATCCATTGAAACCCTCCGTTCACCGGCTGGGCCAGATTACCCAAACCCGCTGCGACGGCTGTATAAGTTCTTTCTGCATTCAAATCGGGGACGGAATCGGCGATGTAAGTGCCGATCTCCTTCATACTTTGTTCCATGCTCTCGTAGGAAGTTCCCTCCGGCGCAATGACGGCCAGCCCGATCATCGAGCGGTCTTCGAGCGGTGCCAGCTCGGAAGGCAGTTTGGGCGCCAGCCAGTAGGCCACTCCGAATGAAACCAGCAGCAACGCCACGCCCAGCCACCGCACTTTCATAAATGCGGCCAGCGAACGTCCGTAGGCATTGTTCAATGCTACAAACCAGCGTTCAGTCTTCTGGTAAAACCAGTTGTGTCCCGAATTGGATTTGAGCAGATAAGCGCTCATCATCGGGGTGAGCGTTAAGGCGACAAAAGCGGAAATGGTCACCGAACCCGCCACCACGATCGCAAACTCCTTGAACAAACGACCCGTCAGGCCGCCCAGGAACAGGATCGGCAGGAACACGGAAACGAGGGTAATGGTGGTAGAAATCACGGCAAAGTAGATCTCATCGGAACCGGCCCTGGCCGCCTGTATCGGCGACATGCCCTTTTCGACTTTGGCATATATATTTTCCAAAACAATGATCGCATCGTCCACCACCAGCCCGATGGCCAGTACCAATCCAAGGAGCGTCAGCACGTTGATCGAAAAATCGGCGACGTACATGATGAAGAATGCCGATATAATGGAAACCGGGATCGCCAGCAACGGAATGACCGTGCTTCGCCAGTCGCGCAGAAAGATGAAAATGATCAGCGAAACCAATGCGAATGCAAGCAGCAGCGTTTCTTCCACCTCCGCGAGCGAGTTTCGGACCGGTATGGTAAAATCTTTACCCAAAGCGATTTCATATTCTTTCGGGGCTGTCTTACGGATCTCTTCAAAACGTTTGGTAAACTCGTCCACGATCGCCAGCGAGTTGGCACCACGCTGCGGGCTCACACCCGTTCCCACACCATACTCGGCTGTCGGGCCATTGTAAATGATCATGGAAGTCCGTTCGTTCTGCGACGACATGACCGCCTGCCCTACGTCTTTAAATCGTACAATCGCCCCCGCACTTTCTCGGATGATCATATTGTTGAAATCGTCCTCTGTCACAAGGCGGCCCTGCGTACGCAAGGTGACTTCGGTGTTCTGGCCTTCAATGCGGCCGCTGGGCAAATCCACATTCTCCCGCTGCAAAGCCGCCTGGATATCGAGCGGTGTCAGTCCGTACGCAGCCAGTTTCACGGGGTCCATCCGCAGGCGCATCGCACGCTTGCGACCCGCATAGGAGTCCACGAGCCGCACGCCGGGAATGGATTGCAGCCTTTCCTTGATATTGATATTGACAAAATCGGTCACGTCTTCGAGCGTTTTGGTTTTGCTCTGCACGGTCAGGAAGACCAGGATATCCTGCGGACCGGCTTTCTCGACGATCGTCGGCTCAATGTCCGTCGGCAGCTGCTGGCGGGATTTGGAAACCTTGTCGCGCACGTCGTTGGCGGCCGCTTCCAGGTCGACATTCAATTCAAATTCGACGGTAATAATGCTCACCTGCTCGCGGGAAGTAGAAGAAACGGAACGGATGCCGTTGGCCTCCGCAATGGCCTCTTCCAGCGGCTTGGTTACCTGGGAGGCAATAATGTCGGCGCTCGCGCCGGGGTACACCGTCGTTACCATCACGATCGGGGAATCGGTCACGGGATATTCCCGCGTTCCCAGAAAATTGTAGCCGACTATTCCGAAAAGTATAAGCAGTACGGACATAACCCCGGCCAGCACAGGCCGGGAGATACTAACTTGTGAAATCGCACTCATTGTGTAGTAGTATTAATATTTAATGGACGGAAACCAGCTGTACGGCACTGCCGGGAGCAAGCCGGAGCATATTACTGGTAATAATGGTATCGCCGGGCGCCAAACCTTTGGTCACATGCACTGAATAGGCATTGCGCTGGCCCACTTCGATGGGTTTGAAACTCGCTGTGTTGTGGTTGACCACAAACACGCTGTAACCTTTCGAGGACGGAATGAGCGCCTGGTTAGGCACCATCAATGCATTAACGGTATTGCTTAAACGCAACCTCAGCCGCGCACTTTGCCCGGGTAGCAGTTCGCGGCCGGCGTTGTTGGTTACGGCACGCACCAGCAATGTGCGGGTGTTCTGGTCGAGGCCGGCCTCGTGCGCGATAATGCGGGCCTTATAGACTTTGTCGTCCGATTCCACATTGTATTCCACCTCGTCTCCGGGCCTCAATGTGTTGGCATGTTTTTCAGGAACCGCAAAATCAATTTTCAGCCGGCTGTTATCAGTAAGCAGTGCGAGCGGGCTGCCCGGCGTCACATACGCGCCCGGATGCACGTTCACGATCCCCAGGTTGCCGCTGAACGGCGCCCGGATGCTCGTTTTGCCGATCGTCACTTTGAGTTGCTCTATTCTGGCCTGCAACACTTTCAGGTTGGTGAATGCCTGGTCATAATCCTGCTGAATGGCCGCCTCCTTATCGATCAGGTCTTTCAAACGCCTCTCGTTGAGCAGCGTCAGCTTTTCCTGTTGTTTCAATTGTTCAAGCTCGGCGAGCAGGTCGGCGTCGTCCAGTTTGAAGAGCAGCGTGCCCGTCGAAACCGCTTTTCCTTCCCTGGCGTAAACCGCCACCACCTTGCGGCTCAGCTCGCTGCTGATGCTCACTTCCTGGTAGGCCAGCAGGGTACCCGAAACAGCCATTTCATCGTTCAGCGACTGTGAACGCAGCACTTGAACGTCTACCGGAACGCCCGCCGGTTTCGCGGCGGGTGCCGTCACCTGCTCCGGTGCGCCGTCTTTCCCATCCTTTGATGTATATCCCTTGATGAAAACCGAAAGCAGGATCACGCCTGTAATCACCAGGCCGGATACGATTTTGGCAGATTGGATTGTCTTTTCCATGATTTATATATTTAAATATTTGAATATATTGATTTATTAATGCAAATGATCCCCGGAATTTTCTGATCACCAGGTTACCATCGGATACATATTAATATATAGAAATGTATCGATGCTTTTAGGTAAAAAATTTTAAACTTTCAACGTGTTCAGAAATTCTACAAATTCGTCCAGTACCAGTTTATTCAGCTTGTACTTCACATTTCTGCCTTCTTTCTCCGTGATGATCAGATCCGCATCCGCGAGCTGCTTCACATGATGTGAAATGGAAGGCTGAGTCAGGTCGATAAAATCCGAAATTTCGTGACAATACAGGCAATCCTCTTTCTCTCTCAATTGCTGTAAGATCAAAATCCGGCTGGGGTCACTCAACGCCTTCGATATCCGCTCCACTCTCCTCGCCTCCATGTCCGTGATATATTGATGAACTTAAATATATTGATTTACTGCGCAGTGCAGACAATACAATTACTGTAAACAAATAATTCCGCGACAAAGCAATATTTTCTCACAAGCTCCGCTAGCGTCCTCAAAATGTGCCTGCATACGGCAAAAATGAAGTTTTGTAGTCGTCTCAATTCCTCCGGAACGGCTTTCCCAGCGCGCCTGTCCTGCTCATCTGGCCATAGAAAAACTGCGAAATTCCTACTGTATCAGGTCCCGCATTTCGGCGGGGTGCAGCAGAAATAGCGCAATCACTTCCACCGGCGCTCCCGCTGGCAACATCTTATAAATGGCACAGTTATTTTAAGCCTCTTATCAATTCGCATTTCATCAAAAAAACTGGAAATCATGGATATCTATCAATTGGCAAACGAATACCAGGACATTATTCAGGGAGGCGGTGACCCGACCGGCCCGCGCGAGACACCTCCATTCGATCCGCGCCCGGAGGTGCCTTCTCCCGACGTTCCCGAAGAGACGCCGCCGTATGAAAAGGAACCGGAAACTCCCCCGGTCAGGCCTGAACCTGAACTGCCTGCTGTGGAACCGGTCGTCCCGGAAATAGAACCGCTCCCCGGCGAAGAACCCGGCATTCCTGCATTCAAGTAATTCCTTTGCCGCCGGTTATGGAAACGCATGGCAGTGCCATGCGTAGTAGTTTTGTTATGGGTAGCTCGTAGTTCTATGCAAAGCAACCTGCGTATCGTATTACATTGACAGCAAGAAAATTAGCAGAACAATCCTCCGGGCTGTGATTTTTTTTGAAGCTATATTTAAAAATCATTTCAAAAATTAGCGAAGAACGATGATTCTGCTTTGAAGTTATTTCAGAACAACGACATCACTTTCAATCCAGGATCTCAAAAATATTCTACAAAATTTGTAGCTATATCTAAACTAGTTGTATCTTCAATAAATTTTTGTAAACCCCGGGGAATGAAAAAAATTCTAGCTCTTTATTTATTAGTATACTCCTTCTCTATTCAGGCTCAGTCTAATATACTTCTCCCCGGAAAGATCGAGGCGGAAAATTATACTGCCATGCATGCCGTCGACACCGAGTCTACCGCGGATACGGGTGGCGGCCAGAATGTAGGCTGGATCGCCGATGGCAGTTGGATGGATTATGCCGTACAGGCTCCATCAACGGGCTACTACACATTCCGGTTCCGGATCGCCAATGGGTATAGTCCCGAAGCGGCTCTGGTCGTAAAGTCGGCCGATGGCCATACGCTCGGACGCATTGTGTTGCCGCAAACCGGGGGCATGCAAGGCTGGCAGACGGCATCACTCGTGGCCTTGCTTCCACAAGGAAATCAGACCCTCCGTATCTACGCCGAAAAAGGTGGCTGGAATTTCAACTGGTTCGAAGTTACCACATCAAGAAACGCCTCCGGGAAAGTCGAGGCAGAGAGCTTCGACGCCATGCGTGAAGTCCGCAACGAAGAAACGGGCGACGAAGGCGGCGGACAGAATGTCGGCTACATCGACGACAACGACTGGATGGAATACAATATCAGCCTCGCCAACGCACGCGATTACGAAATCCAGTTCCGGGTAGCAAATGCTTACGGAAACGGCATCATCGAACTCCAAAATGCTGCGGGCACCGTGCTAGGCCAGGTGCATGTGCCACAAACGGGCGGCTGGCAGAGCTGGACCACGATCACTACCACCGTTCCGCTCCCCGCGGGCAGCCAGGTACTGCGGCTTTTCGCCAGAAGCGGCGCTTATAACCTCAACTGGTTTGCATTCGTACCAGCCAGCCAGCGCATTACGGGCGTGGTGTTGCCTGCGAAAATCGAGGCTGAAAGCTACGACGACTCGTACAGCGTTCAAACTCAGAATACAGCGGATACGGATGGCGGGCAGAATGTGGAATGGATCGTTGACGGCAGTTGGATGGCCTACGATGTCCATGTACCCACAGCCGGGATATACACTTTCAATTATCGCATCGCCAATGGTTACAGTCCGGAAGCGACGCTGGCGTTGAAAAACAGCGACGATCAGACATTAGGCAGCATTATACTCCCGCAAACAGGTGGCATGCAGGGCTGGAAAACGGTGAGCATGATAACAGCGCTTCCTGCCGGAAATCAACGATTAAAGGTATTTGCAACCAAAGGTGGCTGGAATTTTAACTGGCTGGAAGCGAAAGAGTCCAGGCCATTGACCAGCCGCATTGAGGCGGAAACATTCGATGTCGCCTCGGATGTTCGCGTAGAAGCCACCGGCGATGCGGGCGGCGGAGAGAATGTCGGCTACATCGACGACAACGACTGGATGGATTACAATGTAAACGTCCCCGACGCCGGCGTTTACACCGTCAATTTTCGCGTCTCCAACAGCTGGGGTAACGGCAATATTCAGTTCAAAAACACCAGCGGTGCAGTGCTGGGTAATGTGGATGTGCCTCAAACCGGCGGATGGCAAAACTACACTACGGTACGGACCACCGTACAGTTACAAGCAGGAAGCCAGGTATTCCGCATCTATGCCAATCGCGGCGCATTCAATTTAAACTGGTTTGAGGTAATCCCCGGTTCGGTTCAGGGACAATCCATTATTACTTTCGATGCCATTCCCGACAAAAGCCTTACCGACGGCGCATTCAATCTGACGGCAGGCAGTACCAATTCTGAAACGCCCATTGCATTTACTTCCTCGGATGCCTCCATTGTCTCGGTTTCCAATGCCAGCGGTGCATGGAAAGCGACCATTCATGCGGCGGGCCAGGTGACCATCACCGCTTCCCAGGCAGGGAACAACAATTACCTGACGGCCGAAAACGTAGCGCGGACATTCACCGTTAGTAGTAATTCAAATCCGAATAACCCGACCCTGGGAACCAAAATCCCTATCGACCCCAAACGCTGGTACCAGCTCACCAATGCAGCCAACGGCCTGGAAGGCCTTTTTGACGGCAACACACAAGAGAATGTACTCACCGGCTGGGGCAAGATCATCAACAATTACGAGGCCTACTACCCGTTGCAGGAAGGAGAGCAGATTACACTCAACGGCATCAAATTCTTCGATTTTACGGGTACGGCGCAGGATTTCCCCCTCACGCTTTCCGTTATTACCGACCAATGGGAGCGCATCCCGGTCGCCACTTTTACGGGTGAGGTCTACAATGGCTGGGTGGGTCCTTACCCCGACCGCCAGCTATCCGGTGACGCCCAGTTTAAGCTCGACCAACCCCTCAGCAACGTTCGGTACCTGGTAATGACGATGTCGAACACCTTGCCGACCGAAATCGAGTTTTATGGAAGCTACACACCCGCCACTCCAACCGGCCACCCGGCCCGGAACAAGCATATCAGGCTGAACGACATGCTTGGCGTGAACGGATACGAATGGAATTTCCAGGACGGCGCGCATATCGAATCGCTGGTCGAAAGTAAAGTCGCTGTCGCCAAAGCCTTCACAGGTCTTCGTCATTATATGGATTGGGAAAAACTAGAATCCTCCGAAGGGGTGTATTCCTACAATCCGACGTTGAGCGGCAGCTGGAACTACGACCTCATCTACGAACGCTGCAAGCAGGAAAACATCGAAGTTCTGGCATGCTTGAAAACGCTGCCCAACTGGATGCTCAATACCTACCCGGCAGACCAGCGTGACAACGAGAATGTTCCGCTCCGTTACGGCAAAAGTTTCACTGAGCCTGTTTCCTATATCGAGCAGGCCAAAGTCGGCTTCCAGTATGCGGCCCGTTACGGCAGTAATACGAATGTCGACCCCGCACTGCTGAGCGTTTCAACTACGCCGAGATGGCACGCCGATCCACCAAACGAGATCAAAATAGGCCTTAACCTGATCAAATACATCGAATGCGACAATGAACGCGACAAATGGTGGAAAGGACGGAAGGGCTACCAGACCGCCCGCGAATACGCCGCCAACATGTCGGCTTTTTATGATGGCCACAAAAACACAATGGGTGCGGGCGTAGGCATTAAAAATGCGGACCCCAATATGAAGGTGGTCATCGCCGGCCTGGTAACCGGCCCCGATTACGTGAAGGGAATGGTAGACTGGTGCAGGGAATTCCGTGGCTACAATCCCGACGGCACCGTTAACCTCTGCTGGGATGTAGTTAATTTCCATCTTTACACCGATAATGCGTCGTCGAGCCAGAGCGGGACATCCACCCGTGGAGCCGCGCCGGAAGTAACCAATGCCAACCTGATCCTGGACAATTTTGTGAAAGTTACCCGTGAGTTGTCGAACGACCTCCCGGTCTGGATCACCGAGGCCGGATACGATGTTCACCAGGACAGTCCGTTGAAAGCTATTCCCATCGGTAACAAATCCGCATTGCAGACACAGGCCGACTGGATTCTCAGGACTTCGCTGTTTTCAGCACGACATGGAATAGAAAAGCTGTTTTTCTATCAGATGTATGACGATAATGGCGGTGGTGGTATGTTTGGTTCTTCGGGCTTCGTAAACAACAACCAGACCCGGCGACCTTCTGCTGACTACTTCGTGCAGACCCAGAAACTCTTTGGACAATATGAATACAAGGAAACGATCCACAACGACCCGATCGTAGACCGCTATGAACTGAACGGGCAATCGGTGTACATTCTGACGGTTCCCGATGAAGTCGGAAGAACGGCGGAGTACACGCTGGACCTCCATCAGGCCGGGATGGCGAACATTTACACGCCAACCGCCGGAGCCGACAACATGACGATGACCCAACTTGCGATCGTCGATGGAAAGGTTACCGTGACGGCCGGCGAGACTCCGGTTTTCGTCATGGCCGCCGCCGGTCAGAATGCCAGGCAGGCAGCTGTGGAAGTGCTTGCTCCTGCATTATCCGAACCTGAAATGCCCTTGCATGCCGATGTGAATGTATACCCGAACCCAACCTCGGATTTCATCAGCATCGATCTGGCCAACAACCATACAGACCAGATCGAGATCCGTGTTTTTGACGCGAAATCCGGTACGCTTTTCAAAGATGTGCGGGTTATCAAAACTGCAAACCGTTTCTCACATAGCCTGAACATTACCCAGCTTCCCGCGAGCATGTACGTGGTGGAGATCAAACAGGGGAACGACCGGGCTTTCCGGAAGATCGCCAAGGTCAATTAATCATTAAAAAACCCCGGAACGTCGCGTTCCGGGGTTTTTTAATGATTAATCCAGATAAGAAGCTCCCGTCATGCGCCTGTCCAGCCGGCCGCCGCTTTCCAGTCGGCCCATATTGAACTTGTCTCGGTATTCCTTCGGCGTTACGCCCGTGCTTTTCTTAAAAAGCTGCCGGAAGGATTTCAGGTCGTTGTAACCTGAATTGAGCATTACCTCCAGCACGCTCTGGTCCGTTTGTGCAAGCATTTTCTTGGCAGCCTCGATACGCGTCCTTTGCAGGTACTCGATCGGCGTCACGCCGATGGCCTGCTTGAACCGCCGCACTACATTGCGTCTGCTCGCCGGGATGTCCTGGATCAATACTTCGATGGTGCTGCCCTCCTGATATTCCTTCTCGATTTTCTTCTGGGCCATGTTCACCAGCCCGTCGCCATGGTTTTGCGGTGGTGCAAATGTTCCGAAATAGGTCTGCTGTTCCCGGTCCATATCGATCGCAAACATCTTGGCTGTTTTTAATGTGAGATCTTTACCGCAAAAACCCTGGATCAGATAGAGCATCAGATGGAAACTGCTGGTAGCTCCGCCGCTGGTATAAATACCCTTATCCTCGGTCACCACGGCGTTACTATTCATGATGACGTCCGGGAAGTTAGATGCCAGTGTCTCTGCGGCATCGATATGCGTGGTGGCGTGGCGGCCATTCAACAGCCCTGCGGCAGCCAGAAGAAAAGCGCCCGTGCAAAAGCTCGCCAGTTCTGCTCCGCTTTTATACTGCTCCCAAAGCCAGGGAATGCACATTTGGTTGCTCATGACAGAAAGCTGCAAATCGCCGGCGCCAAATGCAGGAATGAGTATCAGATCCTGTTTGACAAATTCGCTGATCGGCTGCATCTGGTAAGCGCCATAAAATCGTCCTGGTTCCGGGTCAGGGGAAAAAAGTGTGATCTGGAAAAAATGGGGCTGATCGGCCCGTTCGTAAAAGCTGTTCACCGATTCGAATACATCCAGAATCGCTGCTACGCTCAATAAGCGGTGCCGGTTGCTAATTAAAAGACCTAATTGTATCATGTTGTTGATGGTTAGACTTTTGTCATTTGGACAAAGAGGCCGCCAATATAGATATTTTTGTCCCAAATACCCCTCGCAATCAGGATTTGCAGCATACTTTTCCAGTTAACGGATTCTTATTTTTGTTTAAAATTAAAACCTTATTTTACTATCACTATCCAGTGTATGTGTTGTCCTGAAATGCATTCGCCGTGATCCATTGAACATTTAAAACAAAATCACTATGAGCAAGAACAAATTTGAAGTATCTCTCGAATCGGGTGTCCATCACGAACTGCAATTGCTGACCGGTACGTGGGAGGGAAAAACGAAAACATGGTTCGAACCTGGTGTCCTTGCGGATGAATCCGATATGAAGGGTACTATCAGGCAGATTCTCGGAGGCCGTTTCCTGCTGCACGAGTACCAGGGCAGCCTAAATGGCAAATCGTTCGAAGGTGTTGCCATCATGGGCTTTGATATACCAAACAATAATTACCAGTGTGCGTGGATAGACAGTTTCCATATGGGAACAGGCATTATGTTGTCCGGCGGGACGCCTGCTGGCAACGGCTTTTCGGTATTGGGCAGTTACAGCATGCCGGAGTTCCCTGAACCGTGGAACTGGCGCACCGTCGCCAAACTGACCGACTCCGATACATTGGTCATCACAGCCTACAACATTTCACCCCAGGGCCAGGAAGATAAGGCCACCGAAACCATTTATCACCGCGTTTCGGCATAATGCTTTTCGGGCGGTTCGCGTACTTGTCCCGAGGATCGGCGGAGGCTGTGGCATAACTTTATTACGCAGGGTTTGTCAAACGCTGCACACATGAAAATCCTGCAACAAGTCACAGCAACCGCCTTTTTTCTAATTGCGTTGGCAGCCTGCAAGCCGGTGCCCGTCTCGCATTGGTTTCCGGTTACACCGCAGGAACATTATGAGAGAGCTTTATACAAAGCAAAACTGGAAAAGACTGCGGCTGGGCAAACCTGGTTACGCATGAGCACCGCTGTACTTTCCGATTCACTCATCACG
Source organism: uncultured Dyadobacter sp. (assembly GCF_946482605.1). The sequence goes on from NZ_CAMLSE010000010.1 coordinate 147,655, forward strand.
GCAATGCCCCACCAGGAGCGGCTTTTCCTCGGCGATTCACTGCCCGCACAGGCATTCCGGCTGAACGTTCCGGAAGGCCGCAGGCTGGTTATTACGCCTCATCGGGCGGATCAGGACAGCACCTCGAGGCTGTTTATGGAGCTCTTTAAGATAAGGCGCAATGGGAAACCACAACGCCTGGAATATTTGAAAGATCATGCATCCTCCATCTCCTATACCAACTTCCACGGGGATACGCTGCTGCTGAAAGTCCAGACCGGCCTCAGCGAAACGGCAAACGTTTCCATTTCCATATCAACCCAGCCTAGTCTGATTTTCCCAGTAGCGGGGCAAGGCATGTCGGCCGTGATCAGCTACTGGGGTGCAGACCGTGACGCAGGCGCGCGCTCGCATGAAGGCATCGACATCCGCGCCAAACGAGGCACTCCGGCCATAGCGGCCAGAGAAGGCCTCATTACGCAAGCGGGGACCAACAACCTGGGCGGGAAAGTAGTTTTCCTTTCGGCAAACGACAGCCCATACGCACTTTACTATGCGCACCTCGACAGCCAGTTGGTCAGCACCGGGCAGCGCGTGTCGGTGGGTGATACGCTCGGTTTGGTTGGTAATACAGGTAATGCAGTCACCACTTCACCTCATCTCCATTTTGGGATCTATGCAGGTGGTTCGGGAGCGGTAAACCCGCTGCCATTCATCGACGACAGACCCGAGAAGCTGCCGGGCCTGCCAGCGCATTCCAAATGGCTGGGCGACACGGTAATCATCAAAAAGAAGGCTAATCTCTATGCTTCTCCCCGTTTCGGGTCCGATCAGAAAATCGCCACGATGCCGGGCAATGCGGTGGTTCGTGTGATCGGTGAAATGGCCAAAGGCTACCGGGTGCAAATGCGGGACGGAACAAAGGGATACATTCCCACAGTACCCCTTCAAAAGCATTCCGATACGGCAGCCGGTATCAGCAAAGCCAATTGATCAGGGATTGAACTTCGGCTCAAACCCTTTTCCCTGATTGATCTTCGCCCAATCTTCAACACCAACACTCCCGGCCCATTGATCATACAGGCCTTTCAATTCTGCGGCGATGCCAGGGTGCTGTGCGATGACATTGCTGGTCTCACCGCGGTCTGCCTGGATGTCGTAAAGCTCCCAATGATCACTGCGAACCGATATCAGTTTCCACTTGCCCTTCCTGACCGCCTTATTTCCCGCACGCTCCCAGAAAATAGGCTTGCTCCGAACCCATTCTTTACCCGACAAAACCGGCAGGAGACTTTCCCCGGCCAATGGATGAATGGTATGGCCATGATACTGAGCCGGATACCTTGCGCCCGCCACTTCATACAATGTAGGCGCTATATCAATCAGGTGCGCTGTTCCATCAACCAATGTTCCCGGTGCGATTTTACCCGGAAAGCTGGCTATGAACGGGCTGCTCACGCCTCCCTCATACTGGAATCCCTTAAATGATTGCAATGGTGTGTTGGAAGCGTAGGCCCAGTTGCGGCGGTAGGAATCGTAAGAGCCGGCAGTACCTAGCGGGCCCCAATTCCTGACCGGCTGGTTGATCAGTCCGCTGGTTACATCTTCTCCTGCCGCGCCATTGTCAGAAATGAAGATGATCAGCGTGTTGTCCAGTTTCCCGAGGTCTTTGAGCTGTTGCACCACGCGGCCAATGTTCTGATCGAGATTATCGACCTGCGCTGCGTAAACCTCCATCCGTTTGGCCCAGAGCTTCTGCTCCTCGTAGGTCAGGTTTTTCCAGGCAGGCAGGTCTTTGTTTTTAATACTGATTTTCTGGTCGGCACCTGTGATGTGAAGTTCCTGCTGTTTCTTAAAACGCAGCGTCCTGAGCGAATCCCAACCGATGTCATACTTTCCCTCGTACTTTTTGATATCGGCCGGCAATGCCTGCAAAGGCCAATGCGGGGACGTATAGGCCAGATAGAGGAAGAATGGTTTATTTTCGGCGCTCTGTTCTCTCAAAAAGTCCGTTGCATTCCGGGTGATCTCGTCGGTATAGTAAAAATCCGCGTTGTCATCGGGCCGGAATTTCGTATCGTCCTTTACAAAGAACGCCCGTTTGCTTTTCGGCTGCTGTTTTACAACGTAGTAGTCGCTGGCACCGCCGATGTTTCCGTAAAACCGGTCGAAACCGCGTTGCCGGGGCCAGCGGGTACTGTCGTCCCCCACGTGCCACTTACCGGCCATCAGCGTGCTGTAACCCGCCGTTTTCAGAACTTCCGCCAGTGACACGGTTTGCTTACTGAGATATCCCTGGTAAGCCGGAATTCCAAAATCGATATTGAAGTAACCCATTCCGGCGGTGTGCTGGTACTGCCCGCTCAGCAGGCTGGCGCGCGTGGGAGCGCAAATGGCATTGTTGTAAAACTGCCTGAACCTGATCCCGCTCGCTGCCAGCTTGTCGAGATGAGGCGTTTCGATTTCGGAGCCATAGCTGCCGATATCCGAAAACCCTAGGTCGTCGGCCATGATGAGCACGATGTTGGGTCGCTGCACGGGAAGTGCTTTCTTTTTCTGGGCTGATAAAGTGGTTGATATCAATAAAAACAGGAGCACCGGGCTCCAAAAATCTGCGATCCGCATAAGGTGGTTGACTATCAGATGGAAAATAAAAAAGATGACCATCGATTGAATCAATGGCCATCCCGATTTATTGAATTTTAAGCGACTGCAACAGTAGTAGTAGTATCCGGTTTCAGGATAATGGGCTCCGCCTCCGGCAGGGCGTCACCTACCACGGGGCCGTTGTGAGCGAGCTCACTGCCCTCCTTTTTGGATTTGAAGATCGGCCACATAAATTGTGCGTACCATTCTTCTTCCTTGTAATGTTTGATACCAAAAGAAGTAGGATATCTGCGGGTGATGATGCCTGTCCCGAAGATCAGATCCCAGATAAAGAACATGTTCCCGAAGTTCCCTTTGTAATTACCTACCCCATCATCGCTGGTATCGGCATGGTGTGCATAGTGGGTGGCGGGTGTCGAGATGAGCCGTTCCAGCACCCAGCCGACCGGATTGAGCCATTTGATCTCATACAAAGGCTTGTCCCAGGGAATGCTCGAATGCGCGCCGGTCGTGATCAGGGATTTGATGACTTTCACAAACAATGCGGCGTAACCCAATCCCAGGTAAGTCAGCGCGACCGTCAGGTAAGTCTGCGAAAAGAACAGTGTGTAGATAATGTTCTGCCGTCCGGCCATCGCCATTCCCATGTAGGGCGCTGAATGGTGCGTACGGTGGAAGCGCCAGAGCCAGGGCACCTGATGATGCAGACGATGGTACCAGTACTGGGTCAGGTCATCGGCTACTGCGATGATCAGGAACGCCCACCAGAACGGCACCCAGTTGAAGCCATCTTTGGCGTGGGGCAGAAGTGCAGGCAGTAATTTCAGCCCAAAATAGGCCACGAAAGGCTTTACCACCAGCTTGGGCACCACGAAGCAAACAATATCCAGCGTCCGCTCGTTTTTGGTCCATTTGTTTTCATACAAACCCACGGCAAATTCGATCACACCCAATACCAGCACGATAACGGGCAGACCCCAGCTGCTGAGGTTCTTGAAAACGGCTTCGACGAACCCCGGAGCCTTGAATGGAAATTCGTTGCTCCCTTCCCAGGGCCGGTACCCGAACACCTGAAAGCTCGCAAACATCAACACAATGGGCGTAAGATACAGCAGAATGCTGATCAGCCCGTCTCGGGAGATTTTCCGGGCCAGTGCATTGTCCAATTTCATGTTTAAAAGGTTTTGAAGGTGAAAAAGAGCCGTTATCGAAATAGCTGCCATGCGAGCCAGATACCGCCGGCGATCAGGACAAATGGGATGAGCGTGAGCAGTATGCCGACGGCAATCTTGCGTGCGAGCAATACAACATCCGAAAATGTGATCATATGAAAAGGTTTTATAAAACCGGTTACCTATAAACGCAGTGGATTTTATAGTCACGGAAATACCCCGGGGCAGGACAGCCGGCATCTGAAATCGCCAACCACCGAAAATTTCAGACGATCAGCCATAACTGCCTGGCGGGATATTTCCGGAAAAAGACTGAGGAAATTAGCCGTTTAACAACAGCTTTCGAAATGAAAACGGAACACACAAAGCGAAGAAGTATCCGCTACCCTGCCCCTGTCTGCCGACGGGACCCTACAAAGTAAATTAACCGCTCTCATATCAGAATGCCTTGGATTAATACTCAGCTCAGGGTGGTTCAGAAGCTTTGCTTAATAGTATAGTTATTTGATAGACAAAGTAAGTTTAATGTTTTTGAAAAAGCAATACACTGCTGCAAATTTCTTTAAAATAAAAAAATGTGGCCGGCAGCAATGTGCTACCGGCCACAAAAACAGACAAAAAGGAGCCATTGACCCCTTCTGTCGATTGTATATAAACCAATTTATTTCAACTCGGTCAGCCATTGCTGTGCAAAGGCGCGTGCTGCATTCGTGGGTGTGGCGCCCATGCGGTAGCAAAACTTCCACACATCACTTTTCGCCTCATAGCCTGCATTCACAAATTTCTTCCTTCCGTTCATGTCCTTCGTCTGCGCAGCGAAGTCCACGCCTTTGCTCTGGTTGAGAAACTCCGTCAGGCGTGCGATCAAGACCTTTTTGGGATCTTTCCACTTGTCATATTCAGCTGCATTCGCTTTGTTACGCCGGGCGATGGTCTCTTCCGATTGTCGGATCTCGTCATTAGCCAGGTAGGTAGCATATTGCTTTTTAAACTCCTCCATATCTGTTTTCAGAAGCGGCTTGATCTTTTTGAAGAATGCGGCATTGCGCTTTCCATCTTCAATCTGCTTTTTAAGCTCCGCCCGCTGCTCGGCTGGAAGGCTGGTGAGCATGCTTTCCATTCCCGCAAATGTCTCGCCCGACTGGATCTGCATGTCGACCGCCGGCTCTATATCTTTGGCATTCAATCCCTGCACCCCTTTCAGGCGATTGGCACGGATCTCTTCCTTTCTTTTCTCCGTCACCGCTGCCTCAGTCTGGCCGAAACTCTTTGTAAGCCAGTCATTGTAACGCTTTTTGAAATCTTCCGAATTGAAATAGGTCTTTGCAAATGCGCCGGTTTTCTTAACCGCGGCCGCCTGTCCTTCCCCTGAGATCGCACGGCAGGCCGTTTTCACGGAACTGCTGAAATAAGGGACACTGGTTGTCTGGCTCTGAAGACCATTCCAAACGCGGTTCTGAATATCATTTTTCGAAATGCCATACTCTTCGAACTCATCTGAAAAAGTGAAATTCAGGAAGGAGACGCAAACGACGTATAACAGGATGGGTACTATTTTATTTTTCATGGCTGGTAATTGTAAAAAAGGTATGCTTATTGTTTTTCGGCTATCATTTCCAGGTCTTCCCCTTCGTACACGACGAAAATGCTCATCTTGCCCGATTTGACATTCCCTACTTTGTCGGTGCCCTCGTAAATGTCGATCCCGGTGCTACCCGCATTTTTAAGGTTCAGCGTTCCCAGATTTTCGTCCGGCTCCGCGTCACCGTCAATTTTCACCTTCATTTTCCCGGTCACGATTTCTGAGGAGAATTTGTTGAGCTGAACGACGATCACCGCTTTGGCTGCTTCCAGTGAACGCTCTTCCCCATCGACGGTGAGCTTGGTAACCTTGTAGCTTCCTTCAACCTGAGAACTCAATTCCGGGGAAGGGTCTTTGTCCTTGTCATCGCAAGCGAACATAAAGATTGCGAGGATCATCATAACGAAAATGTTTTTCAAAGCATTGATCTTTTTCATGGCTGTTTTGATTTGAATGTGGTAAAACTGGATGTGATAATTTGCCTTTCGACATCACAAAGGTAGCCTGCCGGGGAGGCCTGGATCAATCCTGTAAAAGCACGATTTTTCGAAAATCATACTTTTATAGGATATTATTAAAAGGTTTTATTTCAGAGCTTTGTCACCGTAATTTTCCAGTCCATTCTACTCTCCGGATCCGATGAAGCTAATATTCCGAACAATTTTTCTATTCATTTTACACACGCAACTCTTCGCTCAGGGCACCGATCCCAATGCGATCCTGGAACGTATCCGGAAAAGCAAACAGGACACCAACCGCGTGCTGGCTTACATTGAATACGGACAATACCTGGAAAACCAGAACCTTGACAGCGCGGCTAAATACTATCTCAAAGCCGATGTATTGAGTGAAAAGCTGGATTACCAGCTCGGCAAATTCAAGTTCCGCTCCAACTATACCTACATCCTGAACTTGCAGGGTAAGTTTGAAGAAGGTCTGAAACTCAACCGGGAAAGCCTGGAAATCGCCAAAAGGATGAACCACCTGGTCAACATCGGTAAAAGCCTGAACAACATCGCCGCCAGCTACACGTACATGGGGAATTTTACCGAGGCCATCAAGTACTATCAGCAATCGGCCAGCGAGTTCGACAGGCTGGGTATGAAGGAATTCCTGCCGAGGCTTTACATCAGCATAGGCACCGCATTTGAGCATGCCAACCTGTTCAACAAGTCTCTGGTTTACAAACAAAAAGCATTACAGCTGTCGCGACCGATGAAAGACAGCCTGCAACTGGCCGATGTACTGACCAACATCGGCGGGTGCTATTTCAACCTTAAACGGTACAAGGAGAGTCTGGCGCATTTCAAGGAGGGGCTGGTGGTAGCCGAAAAAATACATTCCGACATCTTCGTGACGCAGGCCTATGCGGGCCTATGCCGGACCAACAGACTTTTGAAAAACCTCGATGAAGCATGGATTTATGGTAAAAAGGGGTTGGATCTGGCCAGAAAGACGGGCAATGTATTTCTGGAACTGGACTGTCTGCGGGCGTTGATGTTCCTGGCCGAAGACAGCAATAAGCCGGATCTCTCGGCCCAATACACCAAAGAAGCCCTCACCATTGCGGAAGCGAACGACATGACCGACCACCTGGTGGAGCTTTATGAAGATTACGCCACTGACCTCGCACGGCAGAACAACTACAAGGCCGCCTACGACTACCTGATGAAATACGTGATCCTGAACGACTCCATTCAGGGAATCGACGTCCAGAAACAATTACAGGAACTGGACACCAAGTACCTCACGGCTCAAAAGGAGAAACAGATCGTGACGCTTGAAAAAGAAAAACAAACCCGCAATACTTTAATATATGGCCTCATAGCGGGATTGGTCGGGTTGATGGCCATTGCCGTGCTGGTATACCGGAACATTGCATTCCGCAAACGGGTCGCCGAGCAGGAGGTATTACAGCTGCAACAGGAAAAGCAACTGGTGGCAACCAATTCCATTTTGAAAGGACAAGAAGAAGAACGCACCCGCGTAGCCCGTGACCTGCACGATGGTCTGGGTGGTTTATTATCTGGTATCAAATTAACTTTAAATTCCGTGAAAGGAAACGTAATTCTGCCCGAGGAAAGCGCCAGGACGTTTACCAGGGCCCTGACCCAGCTGGACGGCGCCATTAGTGAAATGCGCCGCGTAGCCCATAGCATGATGCCGGAAACACTTGTACGGTTTGGCCTCATCGACGCGTTGAGCGATTTTTGCGAAGGAATCAGCGAATCGGGCACACTGAAAGTGACAATGCAGTCATTCGGTTTCGAGAATCGTCTCGATTCACAGGTAGAAGTCGTACTTTACCGCGTTGTTCAGGAGCTGTTGAACAATGTGCTCAAATATGCGGATGCCTCCGAAGCACAGGTGCAGCTCACCTGGGTAGAAAACAATGTAAGTGTTACCGTGGAAGACAACGGAAAGGGTTTTGACATGAAAAACCTGGAACAAAACAAAGGCGCGGGCCTCCGGAATGTGCAGGCGCGGGTGGATTACCTGAACGGTACGCTCGATATCCAGTCCAAGCCGGGTGAAGGCACCTCGGTCCTTGTTGAAATCGTACTCTAACCTGATTATACCGGCGAACGGTTTAACCTATAAAAAAGAACTTTATGAGTGTCAGAATCCTGATCGTAGACGACCATCCGCTGGTATTGGAAGGACTGAAGTCGTTGCTTGCAGACAGCGAAGGAATACAGGTCGTAGGTACCGCCACCAATGCGATCGACGCCATTGCATTTCTCAAAAACAATGAAGTCGATATCGCATTTCTGGACATTAACCTGCCGGATATTAGTGGTATCGATCTTTGTAAAAAGGTGAAGGACCAGTTTCCGGAAGTTAAAACGCTCGCATTGAGCACATTCAACGAACGCGCCTATGTGTCGCGGATGATCCAGAACGGAGCCTCGGGTTACCTGATCAAGAGTTCGGGCAAGGAGGATATCCTGGAAGCCATTCAGCAGGTACAGGCCGGAGGATACTTTATGAACGTCCAGTTTGAACCGGTGACACCCGCGGTTGCACCCAAATCGGTGCCCTTCCTGACCAGGCGCGAAAAAGAAGTGCTGGTACTCATTGCCGAGGGGATGACCAATCCACAAATCGCAGAACAGTTGTTTATCAGCGTCACGACCGTCAACAGCCACCGCCAAAACCTTTTGATGAAATTCGAAGTTTCCAACACCGCCTCGCTGATCAAACTGGCTGCCGGGTTAGGTTTGATCTGACAGGTGCTATTTCGAATAATGAAAACGGCATTGAACAACGACAATCGTACTGCCTCTGATCGCATATACCAATCGATGTTCGTCATTTATACGTCTTGACCAAAAGCCTGATAACTGATGTCTGAGAGGTTCCGGCTTACCTATTCCTGAAAATGGAGATTGCGCTATTGATTCTACAACGCGAATCTTTCGAAGGATGGCTTCGTTTCCTGCCTTCTTCCAGTATTCAAGTTGAGCTAATGCCGTGGGGGTAAACTCTATTTCCATACATCATCGAGGCCTAATTTTCGGGTATTACCATCCCGGGCCTCTTTGATAGAGTTTAAAAGTTCAGTTTTATTAGAAGAATTGCTGAGCAGGTAATCGGTCGCATCCTGCTCCGTCCGGAAATTAATCCCGACCGATTTCAGAAAAGCCTTTACAGTTGCGATCTGATCGTTATCGCCTTCGATAATCAATGTTGCCATATCGCATTCATTTGAAAATCAAATGTACCAATTTTAATGCAATCAAATTGATATACACTACCTGACTATTTGGTGATTAGCCAGGCAGTGTTGAAAACTCAATTTGTCGCCAAACTGCCAAACGGAAAAATAGCCGATGAAACATGCGCCCGGTTCATGATCTGGCCGAGTTCTTTGGCTTTATCAGGAAACTGGGGTGTAACATTGGTTTTTTCCTGCGGGTCTTTTGAAAGATCGTACAGCTCCACCAGGGCATCCGGATTTCCAGCCGCTTTCAGGCGTACGGCCTTCCAGTTTCCCTGCCGTACGGCCTGCCGGCCGCCCTGCTCATGAAATTCCCAGTAGAGGTAATCGTGTTTCTTTTGAGTCGGCCGGCCTCGCAATGCATCCGTGAAAGAAATACCGTCGATGCGGGCAGGAGCCTGTGCATTAGCTAATTCGGCAAAAGTGGGCAGAACGTCCCAGAAAGCCCCGATGAAATCACTCTTCGATCCGGGTTTGATCACGCCGGGCCACCGGGCAGCAAACGGCTCCCGGATACCACCTTCGTACAGATCTCTTTTCACTCCCCGGAAACCAGCGCTGCTGTTGAAAAAATTCGGATCGGCACCTCCTTCGATGTGCGGGCCGTTGTCGCTCGTAAAAATCACCAATGTATTTTTGTCGAGTCCCTTTTCTTTCAGTTTTTCCATTACCTGGCCTACATATAAATCCAGCCTGGCCACCATCGCCGCGAAGGTCGCACGTGGAAACTCCTGCGATGCATAACCCCCATCGGTTGCACGCGGGCCGTAGTCGGCACCTTTGTAGGGTTTCTCCTCAAATTTGCCCTTGTAATACCTGAACAGGCTATCATCGGGGACGATCAGTTCGGCGTGGGGAAGAATGTAGGGTAAAAACAAAAAGAAAGGCTGCTTGCCATCCTGTGCGTTAACGAAGCTCAATGCTTTTTTCTGGATCAGGTCAGGAGCGTAATCTTTGTTGTAAATCAAATTCTGGTTGCCTTCCAGCACCACTTTACGATTATTGTCCCATAAATGGCTTGGGTAATAGCGGTGTGCGAGGCTCTGGCAGTTATAGCCATAAAATTGGTCAAACCCTTGCTTTCCCGGTTCGCCCTCGGACCCTACCGGCCCAAGGCCCCACTTACCGAACGCCCCTGTCACATAGCCCGCCTTCTTCAATACTTCGGCGATCGTCACCACGGAATCGGCAATGGGCTGCTGCCCCTCCGGCTCCACACTCTTGTTTCCGCGGATGTAGGTGTGCCCGGTATGCTGCCCGCTAAGCAACGAAGAACGCGAGGGCGCACACACTGAAGTACCGGCGTAAAATTGATTGAAAATCATCCCCTCCTTCGCCAGTCGGTCGATATTCGGAGTTCGGATGAGTTTCTGGCCATTGAAGCCGACATCCCCGTAGCCCAGATCATCGGCCAGGATAAAAATGATATTGGGCTTCGCAGGCCGCGGAGCTTGTGCGAACGAATGGTCTTTAACGAACGAATGGGTCAGGAGGGTAATCAGCAACAAATACTTTTTCATCGGGGAGTAGATTAATACAATTCAGAAAGACATTGCAACCATAAGATTACTTGAATCTAACGCGCTTCGTACCCGGAAAATTGGCAAAAACCGATGGTTTGGATGCTACCGAGACGTGATTTATAAAATGCAGGAACCCGCAGCGGGAAAAAGGGAGATTGAAGTGTATCTTTGCTCCCGATACCCTGTGACAGCCCGGACGACCGGCATGAATTGACAACCACCGAAAATTCCGGCAAGTCGAGCCAAGGCTGTCCACTAGGGTATCGGAAAGCAGATACGTTCTGAAATATTGCGAATCGGAAGACCGATATAATCTACTTGTTTGATAGACAAAGTAAGGATAAAATGTTTGAAGAAGCAAATGCGTAGTAAAAGAATTTGTGTTTTTTTGACGGTTAATCCATTCGCTATTTCAGCAACCTGACGGTATAATCTGCAAACTTGCTATCATCAGTCAGGAGCCAGAAGTCTTCTACTTGCGACTGGGCGATAAGCAACCGGTCAAAAGGGTCTTTGTGGATAAATGGAAGTTGCTGATATGCGCCCAAGTGCGGGATCTTAATATCAATCAGCTGCACCTCCGCCGGCACCAGACGCTCAATGGGCCTTGGGATTGAAAGTTTCAGTAAACCGGCTTTAATGGCGATTTCCCAAAGAGAGCCAATGCTGAAAAACAGCTCGTTTTGCTTATTCTCAATCAGTTCGATGTGTGTTTGGCTCAGCCTTTCATCGTTAGTCAGGAACCAAAGAAGGATGTGGGTATCAAGGAGTATTCTCATTCAAGTGCGTCAATATCTGTTAGTTCATCCGTGAAATTATCGGGAACGCGAGATATAATGCCTTTGCCGGCGCCTCTTTTGAGTTCTAGTTTTGGTGTCTCGGAAGGTTCGTGAAACAGGTGATAAGCCCATTCGATTTTGTCCCGAAATTCTTTATCACGCAGGGTTTTCAATTGCCTTCTAAGCAATTCGTTTTCCTTTCTTAATGCGTCGAAATCCTTTTGAGAGATAACAGGAGTACTCATGGTTTTGCATTTACATGATAGGTAAATTTAAGATAAGTACTCCTGAAATCCAATCCTTATTTCCGAACGGCGCGTCCTATCTCCCGAACGTTTTTACCGGCCTTTTGCTGCAAATCATCCCCCATATCGTCCCGCGCCGCGTCGGCGATCTTTTCCAATTCGGCTACGATTTCCGGATTCTGTTCCAGCACGTCGTAACGCTCGCTTGGGTCACGCGCGAGGTTGTATAATGCTTTGGGGAATTGGTGATCCTCCGGCGCCGGGCCCGGCTGGCCATTTTTGCCGGGCAGTGAACCTTCGTAGGTGCGTCCCGGGTGTGCGAAGACGAGTTTCCAATTACCTTTGCGAACAGCTTCAAGGCTGTTTTTACGGTAATAGTACAGAAAACTCTCACGCGGTGTCTGGCTTTCGTCCCCTTTGAGCAATGCGCTGAAATCAAGCCCATCGATTTTCTCTTTGGGGAGTTTACCGCCGGTCAGTTTGGCAATGGTAGGCAGGATGTCGAGCGTCGAAAGGAGCTTGTTGGAAACCCTTCCTGCCGGGATCACACCCGGCCAGCGCATAATGCATGGCTCGCGTTGGCCGCCTTCGAACGACGTTCCTTTTCCTTCACGGAAACCGCCCGCAGAACCGGCGTGATCGCCGTAGTTGAGCCAGGGGCCATTATCACTGGTGAAGATCACGAGGGTATTGTTGTCTAATCCCTGTGCTTTGAGCTCTTTCATGATCTCACCTACCGACCAGTCGAGTTCCATCATCACATCGCCGAAAATCCCTCTTTCGCTTTTTCCACGGAACTTCGCCGATGCGGCCAGGGGCACGTGCGGGAGCGGGTGCGGTACGTACAGGAAGAAAGGCTTGTTCTTATTCCTTTTGATAAATGAAATAGCTTTTTCAGTAATTACCGGTGTCAGTTCGCTGGCATCTTCGAGGTTTTTGATCTCCTTCACCGGCTTGTTCCCGTCGATCCAATGCAGCGGCGGATATTTGGCCCGCTCCTGCCAGGGGTGCAGCGGCCACATGTCGTGCGAGTAAGGCACGCCGTAATATTCATCAAAACCTTGCTGCAAGGGCAAAAACTCCTGGTCGCTGCCCAAATGCCACTTCCCGAAGATGCCGGTAGCGTAACCTTGCGCTTTCACGATTTCGGCAATCGTCTCTTCCTTTGGATTGAGGCCTACCCCAGCATTCGGACCAAACGCTCCCGAAATGCCCAGCCGGTTGGGATAACAACCTGTAAGCAATGCGGCACGGGATGCGCTGCAGACGGCCTGCGCGGCCATGAAATTGGTGAAGCGGGTGCCCTCGGTCGCCATTTTGTCGAGATTAGGGGTTTTATACCCCAATGCGCCATTCACGGAAAGGTCACCGTAGCCAAGATCGTCGATGAAAAAGAGGACGATGTTGGGTGTTTTCGCTGCCGGTTTTTCGGTTTGAAATGCCATCAACAGGCAGAGGCCCATCGATACCAGCAGCAGAGAGAGTACTCGAAACATATTGTAAGGTTGGTTTTAGGTAATAATAGTGCAACTGGCGCCAAACTTGGGCTTCGCGCCAGTCACTCAAAAGTAATTACCAGTTCGGATTTTGTTGCAGATTCGGATTCAAATCGCGCTCCTTTTGCGGGATCGGCCAGAGATAATGCCGGCTTGCATCGAATACGCGTTCCGACGAAGCTGCCTGCACGGTGACCAGCTTGCCGGCCGCGTCCGGGTAGGTAATACCAAACACCGGACCGTTCATCACCTGTTCCCCGATCTTCCACCGGCGGATATCGTACAACCGCTGACCTTCGAACGCCAGTTCGACAGTGCGTTCCCGGCGCACGATTTCGCGCAATGCGGCTTGGGTTGTCACAGTTACCGAGGGTTGCTTCACATCGGCACGGCCATTTCTTACCTGGTTAATGGCCGCCAACACACTCGCATCGGTTTGTCCAAGTTCAATTTTAGCCTCCGCATAAGTCAGCAGAACCTCCGCGTAGCGCAGCAGGATAATGTTGATGCCGCTATTGGTCGGGTTAGCGAAATCTTCGGTATTAATGTACTTTTTAATATTAAAACCAGTCGTGGAAGCAATGTAAGTGCTGCCGATCGCGTCGGCGGTTGTGCTCGTCGGGCGGGGCTGGAAGGTAATGCCGCTGGGTAACGCATCACCTTCGAGGAATACGGAGAATTTCAGGCGCGGATCGCGGTTCGCATAGGGTTTCGCAGGATCATAGCCGCTCGACGCATCGGTGATTTTCTTGCCGGCCAAAGTTTCATAGGTATCCACCAATGCCTTTGTAGGGACATACGTGCTTTGCGCGTTTTTCTGGCTGTACGGCGCGAGGAGGTTAAAGACGTTGTTTTGTGAAATATCTTTCAAATACTGCTTATCGAGCAACACCTCCTTGTTATTTTCCGCCGCGTAGCTGTACAATTTTTCATAAGAGTCATACAAACCATACACGCCCAACTTGATCACCTGATCCGCAGCATCTGCTGCCTTTTGGTAACGGCCTGCATACAAGTCCGCACGGGCCAGCAAGCCCAACGCGGCGCCTTTGGTGAACCGGCCTTTGTCGGCAGCACCATACGTGGTCGGCAGCAATGCAGCGGCTTCGGTCAGTTCTTTTTCAACAAAATTCCAGATTTCTTCCACGGGCGTGTTGGTCAGTGTGCGGCCTTCATCAATGCTAATGGAAGTCGTGACCAGCGGCACCGGACCGAATAATCCGGCGAGTTTCAGGTAATGGTAAGCCCGCAATGCTTTCGCTTCTCCTTTCAACTGGTTGATCAGCGCGGTATTGGTACTCGGCACTTTATCGACGTTTTCCAGGAAATAATTCACACCGCGGATACCGCGATATGCCCTTCTCCATTCATCATAAATCACGGAGCTTGTCGCATCGTAGCTGCCTGCCTCAATATAGGCGGCCACATTGAAACTCTGATTGGTGTGCGCGAGGTCGGTGATACCATCCCAGGTCACGGCAGTTGTGCTGTCGAGGTCGGTATAGAGCGAATTAACGGCCAGTTTGGCATCGCTTTCGGTTTTCCAGAACAGATCTTCGGAAAGTCGGTCGTTGGGAACGGTTTCGAGCAGGCCCGAGTCGCAGGAAGCCAGGCCGAGCATTAAAGCGGCGATCCCGGCGTAAATGGTATGTTTGAATGTATTTGTTTTCATAAAATCAATGCGGTCAGAATGAGAGGTTCAAACCAAATGTGTACAAGGCTGTCTGCGGGAAATAAACGGCGCGGCCGGATGGTACTTCGGGGTCGAGGTTCCAATCGTTCAGCTTCGAAAATGTAAGCAGATTGGTCGCAGAAGTGTAAACGCGAATGCGGCTGACGCGCAGTTTACTCACGATTTCGGCGGGGATGTTGTAGGCTAGCTGCACGTTTTTCAGGCGCAAATAGGAGCCATCAATTACCAAACGGTCGGAAGTAGCAACGTTACGAAGGTCGAATTTCGTAGGTCGTGGGAAGCGGGCGCCGGTATTTTCGGGCGTCCAGTAATTGTTGGTATAAATTTCGTGGGTGAAGCCTTCCTGGTTACCCATTTCGGCTAATGCACCTGCCAATCGCGCATCCACTTTCGCTGCACCCTGGAAGAGAATGCTCAGGTCGAAGCCTTTATAGGAGAAGTCGCCATTGACGCCAAATGTATATTTCGGAAACGAGTTACCGATGGCAGTCATGTCGTCGGCATTGATCTTCCCATCGCCATTCCGATCCACATATTTTACATCGCCTGGTTTCGTGTTGGCGGCATAAGTGGCTTTATACTCGGTAATTTCCTGTTGCGTCTGAAACAAACCGTCCGTCTGGTAACCCCATAGCGTATTGATCGGCAGGCCTTTGGCAATAATATAACGCGGATCGATATCGGAACCCACAATGTAAGGGCCGGTGCCTTTCAGATCCGTCACTTTGTTTTCATTGATACTCAAATTCGCCCCAAGCGTGTAGCGGAAACCGGAAGCACTTGCCGCACCACGGTAATTCAGACTAAACTCCCATCCTTTATTCTCCACCGATCCTGCATTCTGCGGAGGTGCTTTCAAACCGATGGTAGCGGGAATGTCCAGGTTCAAAAGGATGTCATCCGTCAGCTTGCGGTAGTAATCGGCGGTAAATGTGAGCCGCTTGTTCAGGAATGTCGCGTCGATCCCCAGGTCGAGCTGTGTGGTCGACTCCCACCCGAGGCCCGTGTTAGCCAAAGTTGTAGGACGGTAACCCTGCACCGGCGTGCCGCCAAAGCTGTATCCGAGGGCCGTCAATGCGGAATAGTAGCTGTACAGATCAACCGACTGGTTTCCGGTAATCCCCCACGAACCACGCAGTTTCAGGTCGTTGACGGTTTTTTCAAGTCCTTCCCAGAAATTTTCCTTCGAAATGCGCCATCCAGCCGAGAATGAAGGGAAAAAGCTGTACTGTTTCGACCCGGTGAATTTGGATGAACCGTCGTAGCGACCGTTCGCTTCGAAAAGGTATTTCTCCTTATAATCATAATTAACCCGGCCGAAATAAGAGCGCAGCCCGTATTCAGCGTCGTTACCTGTGTTGCTTTTAGTACCGTCGTTCGCTCCCTGGCCGATTGAACCAATATCGTTATTATAAAACCGCTCGCGGTAAGCGGAAAGGAACGTTTGGGTGTTGCCGATTTGCGAGTAACCTACCAATGCCTTCAAACCATGATCACCGAAGCTTTTTTCATAGGTAAGCAGGTTGTTGATCGTGTATTCGCGCAATGTGTTCCGAACTTCGGTGAGCGAGTTAATGGCCACCGTTTTGGTGATGTTCGTGTTTTTGTCGGTGTTAGTGTATGAATTGGTGTAGTTCTTCTGGTTGGTGAATGTGCCGCGGCCCGCGATTTGGGTCGAGAAAGTAAGGCCTTCCGCAATGTCAAAATCCGCTTTGATATAGCCCGCCAGGTAATCTGTCACTTGTCTTGATTGACCACCGATTTCATTGAACATCAAAGGATTGTTACCCTGCGTGCTCAAACCGTAAGTACCATCGGCATATTTAGGAACGGCCCACAATGTACCGTGGAAAAAGTTGTTAAGCGGCTGCGGGGGATTCGGGCCGGAGTTGTTGACAGTCGGGTTCAATGCGCGGGCGTAGCGGTAGTTGATGTCGCCACTCACGCGCAGGCGCTTCGAAACAGTGTAGTCCGTATTGAGGCGAAACTCTCCTATTTTATTGGAATACCCGGCAATTACACCCTGCTGATCCTGAAAACGGGCGCTCAGCCTGGTGCGGATCACGTCCGTTCCGCCGGCTACCGAAATCGTATGGTTCTGTTGCGGCGCCGATCGGAGCATGGTTTCGAACCAGGTGTTGGGCATCGGATATTTCTCGCGGTCGGTCGCATTCACGTATGCCTGAATGGATTCCTCCGTGAAACGCGCCGGAACCGGCAGGCCTGCATTCGTGTATGCCGCCACCTGCTCACGCATGTAAGCCTCGATCCCCATCATTTTGGGCACATTATTAGACTTCTGAATGGCGTAATAGCCGTGGTAATCGACCTGCACTTTGCCGCCTTTGGCACGTTTGGTAGTCACGAGCACAACCCCGTTGGTTGCGCGCGAACCGTAAATAGCCGTGGAAGAAGCGTCTTTCAGAATGGAAACCGACTCGATATCGTCCGGGTTAATATCGCTCAAACGCTGTTCGATCCCGTCTACGATCACCAATGCATCGTTTTTACCCAGATCATAGCCGCTTGTGCTGCTGCCATTGATATTGAATGTTGTAATCCCGCGGACACGAATGTTGGTATTCGATTTACCCGGCGAGCCGCCCTGGTCGAGCACCGTCACACCCGGCATAAGTCCTTGCAATGACTGCTGGATATTCGAAACCGGTCGTTTCGTAATTGCCTCGCCGCTGATCTGCGACACCGAATTGGTGAGCGCATTGCGCTTTTGCGTACCATAGCCGACCACTACCACTTCGTCCAGCAGCTTCGTATCCGCAGCCAGTTTGATATCGATCGTGGCGCGGCCATCCGTGGCCCGCCCCTTTACCGGCACCTCCTGGGTAACGTACCCGATTCCGGAGAAAACCAAAGTCCCGTCGGTCGGTGTGTTGATCTCGAACTTCCCATCGACGTCGGTGGATGTGCCTGTAAGCGTATTTTTAATCAAAATGTTGACGCCGGGCAAGGAACCATTGTCGGTTGCGGATGTTACGGTGCCTTTCACGGCGACGTTCTGGGCAAGGGCGCTGAGGCCGGAGAGCAGCAAAGCCACGAGTAGCCGGCTTCTGCTCAGGAGAGCATTTTTGGATAGATTTTGGAACATAGTAATTAGTAAAAATGGGGCTGGGTTCAAATAGTAGGTGCACAGCTGCGTTCCAAGCCGGAGCAACCAGGCTTTGGAATCGTTAAAGAAGAACGAGTCGGAGAAACTGTGCCGACTAGCGGCAACAGCAGGAAAAACGGAATCGCAGGAAACGGTTCATGGGTAGTTCGGTGGTGGTTGTCAATGGGTCGATCAATAAACTATAAATCCTATTAAATATATAGGCAAAGTAAAATATCAAATGTACACCAAGCAACCCTGTGTTAACTTATTCTTTACAAAAAGGCTGAATTTGACTGATTATTTATGTTAACCATTCAAAAAATCCTACATCGATTCACTTTCTCAGCTTCCGTAAATCGAATGCAAGTATTGCTTTTGCAGCGTCGAGAAATACAATACACCGCCGATGAGCACCGCCCAGATGAGGAACAGCAGCGTCGGATGCGGGAAATAATGGTAGGCAGCGATGAAAATCAATGCACCGCGTGCGAATTCGAGATAGAACACCCAGCGACGTTGTTCGAGGATGGCGCCGCAGTTGATCAGCGTGACGAATATCACAAGTGCCACCATTACTTGCAGGAATGTCTCTTCCTGATGCTCGAAAAGTAAGAGAAAAAACAAGGTGATCACGGTAATGGAGAACTGTACCAGCACGTATCTCCTGAATTTCTGCGACCGCACCCGCGCCTTGTTTTTAGATAAAAACCGCTTTTCAACAATGCGCCGAACGGCCGGATCAAAATCGGACGGACTGCCAAAAATGACTTTCAGCTTAGCCCAAATGCCCTTTTTCTGCTGCGCGGAATACCATATCTCCACCAGAAAGTGGAAATGCTGCCAGAGGAAACTGTAACTATCGAGCTGCTTGGTGAGGCCGAAGACAGGCTGCTCTTTCTCCTCCTGAAATGTGCCGAAAAGCTTGTCCCAGATAATGAACATGTCCCCGAAATTCTTGTCGAGGTACAAGTCGTTGCTCGCGTGATGCACGCGGTGGTGGGAGGGCGTTACCATAATATATTCGAGGATACCCAGCTTCCCGATCACCTGCGTATGCGTGAAAAACGGGTAAAGTCCATGCACGATGAGCATGGTGGTGATCATCGGTGCCGGGAAGCCGATCAACGGAAGCACCGACCAGAACGCCGTTCGCACAATGGCCTGAAAGATGGTTATGCGGGTCCCGGCGGTATAATTGAACTCTTCGCTCGTATGATGCACGACATGAAAGCCCCAGAAAAGATTGATTTTATGGCCCATCCGGTGATACCAGTACCACACGAAGTCGGTCGCGAGGATCAATGCGATCCATACCAGGAGCGTCGGCCGGATCTCGAACAGCCCGTAATTTTTTTGCAGATAATCGTAAAAAAAGAAGAATGACCCGGCCGTAAACATGTCGATGAGCCGTTCTAAGACACCGACATTCATATTGGCAATGGAGCTGTTGAAATTGAACAACTGGCGTCCAAGCCGCTTCGAAACCCAATATTCAATGCCGATCAGCAGAAGGAACAATGGAACGGCCAATGCCATGTAGTTCAGTGCCATAACCGATTCTTTTACTATATTTAATTAATAGATTATATATACAAATATTGAATACCGGTTTGTATTTGCCAAAAAATCTGTCAAAAACCGTTAAATAAAATCTAAAACCGCTTTATTAGTGGTTCTGCGGGAAGCATGTTCCTTGCAAATATTTCAGGCCTGATACCAAAACCTCCCTTTTCCGGATGGAAAAAGAAAATACTTATTACGGGGTAAAAGAAATTGCCCGCCGAGCCAATGTGTCCATCGCGACGGTAGACCGTGTTCTCCACAACCGTTCCGGGGTTTCGGAAAAGACCAAGAATAAGATCAACGAAATCATCAAGGAGCTGGATTACCAGCCCAATATTCTCGCCAGCAGGCTTGCTTCGAAGAAAATCATTTCCCTGGCGGTGCTCATTCCGCGCGTTTCGGAAGAAACCGATTTCTGGGGAGCACCGATGAAAGGCATCTCCCGCGCCGATGCGGAGATTAAGAAGTACGGTATTCAGGTCTCGACTTTCTATTTCGATTTGAACGATCCGGGCACATTCAACGGGCAGGCCGCCGCCATTCTGGACGGCGGTTTTAAAGGCGTGTTACTTGCCCCATCGTTCATTGAAGAATCCCGGAAGTTCATCCGCTCCTGCCGGGAGAAAAAAATCCCTTTTGTGTTCATCGACTCTGACCTGCCTGACGAGGATAATCTCTGCTACATCGGTCCGCATTTGTTCCAAAGCGGTTATGTGGGTGCCAAACTTTCTACTTACCGTTTGAAAGAAAAGCATAAAGTGGCGGTCGTCAACATTTCAAAGGAATCCGATAGCTATAATTACCTGCAAATCGAAGAAGGCTTCCGCTCCTATTTCAAGGATCATAACCTGCCGATTGAGATCATCCGGATCGATATTAAGGATACCGACAGTCTGTCCGTCACACGCGACCTCACGCGCGCATTGCACGAACATGACGATATCGAAGCCATTTTCGTCACCAATTCCCGCGTTTTCTCCGTCGCCGCATTCCTCGAAAAGAACAAGCGCTTAGACATTTCGCTAATTGGTTATGATTATTTAAAGGAAAACATCGCTTACCTGAACAAGGAGCTGATTGATTTTCTGATTTGCCACAAACCGGAAGAACAAGGTTACCGCGGGCTCATGGCGCTCTACCAGACGCTCGTCCTCGGCGCACCGGTGGAAAAGACGCATTTCATGCCGATCGATATTGTGACGAAGGAGAACCAGGCGTTTTATCAGAACTGATCGGGTTCCATTTCGCTTTGTTGTTACATCCCTATGGGATTGATGAAACCGTATGATGGTCGTCGTTGCTACCAATATTACATCGCTACGCGATTCTGCTGCTTTCATGTGGAAAAGTCAATGCCGCTAGGCATGCAATATCGGTAGCTAAAACGATACATGACAATCCGGGTAAATGCCGTCAGGCATGCAACAACAAAGACAATGCGCCGATATCGCCATTCACACACAACGCCATATTTAATCATACGCATCTACCTGCCGGCAAAATTTCCTGTAAACAATAACCCGCATTACTTGTAAATTAAAATATGTGTGTATATTTACGGGTACGTACCCGAAATCAAAATCGGACTGATTATTCCTGAACTTTTTTCCCCTTGTTTTATGCATTCGCTTAGCAGACGAAAGTTTATTTTCCAATCGGCAACTGCCGGTATCGGTCTGGGTTTAATGAATCATTTGCCTGCACTGGCCAGGCCAGCCGAGGGTAAAAGAGTCGGGATTATAGGACTGGATACCTCCCATGCCATTGCATTCGCCAAAGCATTGAATGCCGCGCAACCCGATCCGGTTTACGATGGCTATAAAGTGGTAGCCGCCTACCCTTACGGCAGCAAGGACATCGAGTCGAGCACGAAGCGCATTCCCGGTTATATAGAGGAAGTAAAGAAAATGGGCGTCGAAATCGTCGGTTCGATCAAGGAGTTACTGGGCAAAACGGATGTGATCCTGCTCGAAACCAACGACGGCCGCCTGCATTTGGAACAGGCTTTGGAAGTTTTCAAAGCGGGAAAAAAAATGTTTATCGACAAACCCGTCGCCGCTTCGCTCTCCGATACATTGAAAATTTACGAAGCTTCCAAAAAATACAATATCCCTATTTTCACTGCCTCTTCGCTGCGGTACATCAAGGGTATCGAAAGCATTGACAAGAAAAAGGTGCTCGGAGCCGATACGTATAGCCCTGCCGTTCTTGAAAAAACACACCCTGATTTCTTCTGGTATGGCATCCACGGCGTCGAAACGCTTTACACGGTGATGGGCACCGGCTGCAAGAGTGTTACCCGAGTCAATACGCCGAATACTGACATTGTAGTGGGTATTTGGGGTGATGGGCGTACAGGCACTTTCCGCGGTACACGCACAGGCAAGCACGATTACGGCGGCACTGTTTTCACCGAGGATGGCAACAAAGTATTAGGGCCTTATGGTGGCTATGAGCCGCTTTTAGTCGATATTATTAAATATTTCAAAACCGGGGAAGTACCGGTTACACCCGAAGAGACCATTGAAATATTCGCTTTCATGGAAGCAGCCGATGAAAGCAAGCGCCAGGGAGGCAAGAGCGTGACGCTGGAAAGCGTACTCAGCAAGGCCGCCAAAAAATAGATTCCTGAATCAACCCTTAATCCATTGTCCCATGAAGGCATTCAGCTCCAAATTGTCGCGAAGAACGTTTTTGAAACAGAATTCACTGGCAGGGCTGGGTGTGGCCCTGGCCTCATCGTCAATGGCCGGTTCGCTTACGGTTCCATCCAAAGCGGCGCAGGTGCCGGCAATATTAGGCGGGCCGTCGGCCTGGGCTGAGGACAAATGGCCCATCTGGCCGCAATGGAACCCGGCGACGGACGAAAAACAACTGCTGGAAGTCGTGCGGAGCGGTATCTGGTCGCGGGCCGACGTCGTGACGCAGTTTGAGAAGGAATGGGCGGCGGCTTTGAATGTGAAGCGCAGCCTTGCCGTCGTAAATGGCACTAATGCATTGGTGATCGCGATCAACCAGCTCGGCATCGGGGCGGGCGATGAGGTGCTGGTGCCGCCCTACACGTTTATCGCATCGGTTTCGTCGATTTTGTCCAATGGCGCGATGCCGGTTTTTGTGGACATCGATGCGGAAACTTTTCAGATCGATCCTGCCAAAATAGAAGCTAAAATTACGCCGCGCACCAAAGCCATTATGGCCGTGCACGTGCTGGGGTTGCCCGTGGATATGGACCGCATTATGGCCATTGCCAAAAAGCACAAACTCCTCGTGATCGAAGATGCCTGCCAGGCGCATTTAGCCGAATATGATAAAAAGAAGGTAGGCACGATTGGCAATGTGGGCTGTTTCAGTTTTCAAAACTCCAAAAACCTGCCCATTGGCGAAGGCGGGGCTATTGTGAGCAACGATGAGCATTTTATGGACTTGTGCTATTCGTATCACAATTTCGGGAACCCCTATGGAACGGCGGTCGGCTCGGTGAGCACCGGCAGCGTAATGCAGGGTACCAAACTGCGGTTTTCGGAATACCAGGCGGCGATCGGCATTGCGCAACTGAAACGGCTCGATGCGCAAACGACCACGCGCAATGAGAATGCAGCTTACCTTAAATCGCTGATTAAAGACATTCCGGGCATTGTGCCTTATAAGTTATACGACAAAGTCAACCGCGGCGCTTTTCACCTGTTCGCGTTCCGTTATCAAAAGGATGGTTTCAAAGGACTTTCGCGGGATAGTTTTATCAAAGCGGTGAAAGCGGAAGGCGTGCCGTGCATGAGTGGCTATTCGACTTTGAATACGCAACCGTTTTTAGGTGAAACATTCAAATCGGAGAACTACCGACGCATGTACCCGAAGGAAATGCTCGATATTAACCGATACAATGAGCAGAACAAATGCCCGGTGAACGACAAAATCTGTAATGAAGAAGCCATCTGGTTCACGCAAAATATGCTCCTCGGCACAAAGGATGATATGAAAGCCATCGCCTCGGCCATTGAAAAAGTGCACCATAACGTCGACAAAATCAAAACATTGGGACAAAAATGAGGATCGCACTTGCACTGACATTGCTGCTCTTGACATTTGTCCCCGCCCACGCGCAAGGCTGGAAAGCGGGTGTAGCCAAAGTGGCGATTACCCCCGCCGAACCGATGTGGATGGCTGGTTTCGCGGCGCGTACGCACGCGTCCGAAGGCAAGCTGCATGATATTTGGGCCAAAGCATTGGCCATTCAGGATGCGGGCGGCAAGCAGGCCGTGCTCATTACAACAGATTTATTGGGTTTTCCCAAAGCAATGTCCGATGAGATTCGGACGAAAATCAACGCCCGCTACAAACTTTCCAAGGCACAGATTATTCTCAACAGTTCGCACACGCATTCCGGGCCGGTGCTTGGAGCTGCATTGTCGGACATTTACCCGATAACTGAAAGTGACCAAAAGAAAATTGACCAGTATTCGGCCAAACTCATTGAGCAAATTGTGTCGCTAACCGGCGAGGCATTGAAAGCACTGCAACCCGCCACAATCGAGACGAAAAATGGCGTGACGCGCTTCCAGGTAAACCGTCGCAACAACGACGCGGCGACATTGGACCGGCTTACTGAAATCACCGGCCCCGGTGACCCGGCTGTGCCTGTGTTGAAAGTTTCGGATGCAAAAGGTAAAATCATCGCCATTGCATTTGGTTATGCTTGCCATCCGACGGTTTTGGACGGTTACCAGTTTTCGGGCGACTACCCCGGCTGGGCGCAGATTGAACTGGAAAAACTGTATCCAGACGCCACCGCATTGTTTTTCCAGGGCGCGGGAGCGGACCAGAATCCATTGCCAAGGCACACCGTTCCGCTGGCCATTCAATATGGTAAAACACTTGCGGCAGCGGTAGAGCGGGTATTAAGTGAAGAAATGAAGCCATTGGCACCGCAGCTTTCTACGGCGTATCATGAGGTAACCCTCTCATTAACCACGGCTCCTACCCGACAGCAACTTTCGGCGATGGCTGAAAAAACAACCGGTTACCAGCAGAAATGGGCGAAACGGATGATCGCGCAGATCGACGGAAAGAAGCCGTTCCAAACGTCCTACCCTTTTCCGTTGCAGGTTTGGAAGCTCGGCGACCAGGCCATTATGGCCCTCGGCGGCGAGCTGGTGGTGGATTATGCGATTAATTTGAAGAAAATATTTGGCCAGGACACATTTGTAATGGGGTATTCCAATGATGTGATGACCTACATTCCGAGCACGACCATCCTGCGCGAGGGCGGTTACGAGGGCGAAGTGGCGGCCATTGTGTACGGCCTGCCCGCAACCTGGGCATCGGACGTCGAAATTGAAATACTGAACGGCATGGTGCAACTGGCGAAGCAAGCCGGGGTCGCCAAGCCGGAATCCAGGGTTATCAAGAATTAGTGTTTATCCAAAGTCTGCCTCTTTCCGTGAACAGTATCGATTATTCCATGAACTTTGAACCGCTGGCCGAACCGAAAACTTTGATCGCGAAGCATTACTATTCGGGCTTCTCACGTGCCCATGACACGTATAATGCGCTCTCGGCCGCGAGCGACGGGAAGATTTACTACCTGCTATCGTCGGATAACCATGAAGTCGGCGGGCAGATGTTTGTCTACGACCCGACCAGGGACGCCACCACTTTCCTCGGCGACTTGACAGAAATTTGTGGTGAAAGCCATTTGAAAGCCATTCCGCAAGGCAAAAGTCACGTGCGCTTTTACGAAAGAAACGGGAAGCTCTATTTCTCCACGCACGTGGGTTACTACCAGCTCATCGACGGCATGGACCGCCTTCCCGAGCAGGCGCCAGAGGGTTATGCATTGTACCCGGGTGGGCATTTTATCTCTTACGACCTCCAAACCGGCGCATTCGAAAACCTGGCGTTGGTACCGAATGGCGAAGGCATGGTATCCATGACGATGGACCGCGACCGGGGGCATTTGTACGGCATTACCTGGCCTTACGGCAATTTTGTCCATTATGATGCTGAAAGCAATATCCTGAAAAACCTCGGCCCAGTTTCGCACAAAGGCGAAGCGGGCACGCCGGGCACCGATTTCCGGTCGCTATGCCGGTCTTTGTTTGTAGATGCGGAGCTGGGCGATGTGTATTTCTCAACCGCCGACGGAGATATTTTCACTTACAACCCTGAAACGCAAATCCTTCACAAACTCGAAAATGTAGATCTGCGGCTTGATTATTTCGGCAAATACGACCCGACGCGCCCGGGCAGCATGTGTTACAACTGGCGAAAGATATTCTGGCATCCCAAAGAGCAAGTTGCGTATGGTGTGCACGGCAATTCGGGTTACCTCTTCCGTTTTGACCCTCGCGGGGAGAAAATTGAACTGGTCGAGCGCATTACCTCCGAGCCTTCCCGCAAAAGCGGCATGTTCGATCAGTTCAGTTATGGCTACCTCGGTTTCCAGCTTGGGCCGGATGGCCAGACGATCTATTACCTCACCGGCGGGCCTATTTATGAGCAGGGTAAGCGTTTGAAAGGCGAAGATCAGATAGCGAAAGGCGCGGCGCGCGGACTGGAAAATCTGCATTTAATTACTTATCATTTACCCACCCATACCTATAAAGACCACGGGGCGATCTTTTATGAAGACGGCGAACGGCCTACTTATGTGAACTCCATTGCCGTGGGCGCTGATGGCAGCATTTACACCCTCGCGCGTTTCGAGCAGGATGGAAAGATCATTCAAGACCTTGTCAAGATCCCTAACCCGTTTTAATACTAAACCAGACATTAATCTTTACGCAAATGAACAACTCAACTGAAAATAACCCATCCGGCGATCTTGGCGGTGACGACCGCCGCGGTAACGACCGTAGAGACTTTATTAAAAAGTCACTGGCAGGAAGCGCATTATTGACTTTTGGTGGCGTATTGCCCGGTTTTAGTCCGAAAAGCTATGCTAAAATCCTCGGTGCCAATGAAAAGGTACGCGTAGGCATGATGGGCGTGAACAGCCGCGGGCTTGCATTAGCGACCAACTATGCATTGCAGCCGAACTGCGAAGTCGTGTCTATTTCGGACGTCGATACCCGCGCCGCCGAGAAATGCATCGGCATTGTACACGACACGCAAAAATCCAAGCCCGCAAATATCCCCGATTTCCGCAAGGCGCTTGAAAACAAGGATATGGATGCATTGGTAGTGGCCGCACCCGATCACTGGCATGCACCGGCCGCCATTCTGGCTTCCAAGGCGGGTAAGCACGTATATTTGGAAAAACCTTGCAGCCACAACCCGCACGAAGGAGAACTGCTTGTGGCGGTGGCTAAGAAATACAAGAATGTGATCCAGATGGGCAACCAGCGTCGATCATGGCCTAATGTAGCTGCGGGGATCAAGGAAGTGCACGATGGCGTGATCGGTCGCCCGTATTTCGCAAAAGGCTGGTATACCAACAACCGGGCTTCCATTGGCATAGGCAAAGAAACCGCCGTGCCTTCGTGGCTGGATTACGAACTTTGGCAAGGTCCCGCACCACGTCGCGCATTCAAAGACAACCTCGTGCATTACAACTGGCACTGGTTCTGGAACTGGGGCACCGGCGAAGCGCTCAACAACGGCACCCACATGCTCGACCTCATGCGCTGGGGCCTGCAAGTGGATTTCCCGACGCGCGTAACATCCTCCGGAGGCCGATTCCGGTATAAAGACGACTGGGAAACACCGGACACCCAGGTAATCAACCTCGAATTTGCGAACAATACCGCCATGACCTGGGAAGGCCGCAGCTGCAACGGGCGCACCATCGAAGGCAGCAGCGTGGGAGTGGTGTTTTATGGAGAAAAAGGCTCGGTACAAATCGGCGAAGGCAATAACTACCAGATTTACGGCCTCGATAATAAACTGATAAAGGATGTGAAGAACGATCTTAAGATCGATCCGCTGAATAAAATGAACCCTTCACAGAGCCTTGACGCCTTTCATATTCAAAACTTCTTTGACGGAATCAAAAAAGGCACACCGCTGGCAGCGGAGATCGTCGGCGGGCACCAGAGTACTTTGCTGGCGCAGCTGGGGAATATCGCGATACGCTCCGGCGAGACTTTAAATATCGACCCGACCAACGGACATATTAAAGGGAGCAAGGCAGCTGAGAAGTTCTGGAAGCGGGAGTATCAGAAGGGTTGGGAACCGACGGTATAGCCTTATACCTTTGGGTTAAAACCCGCATACTACATCACACGGCTTCTAACCCAGGGTTTAAACCCTGGGTTAGAAGCCACACCCCCAAGATAGCTCAATGAAAAGCGAAGCGATTGCCATCAAAGTACAAGATTTGACGAAGCGGGAAACGATGATCTCGATTTTCCTGATCGGCCTGATGTTCTTTATTTTCGGTTTTGTGTCGTGGGTCAACTCCATATTGATCCCCTATTTCAAAATTGCCTGCGAACTGACGAGCTTTCAGGCTTATCTCGTCGCATTTGCATTTTACATTGCTTACTTCGTGATGTCGGTGCCTTCTTCTTATTTATTAAAGGCTGTTGGTTTTAAAAAAGGGATGATGATCGGCTTCTGGGCGATGGCTCTGGGCGCATTCATTTTCGTGCCTGCTGCGATGTCTCGGACTTACGAGATCTTCCTGATGGGCCTTTTCACGATCGGAATCGGCCTGGCCATTCTCCAAACGGCGGCCAATCCCTACATTACCATCCTCGGCGCCAAGGACCGCGCGGCGCAGCGGATCAGTATCATGGGCATTTGCAACAAAGCCGCCGGCATTCTCTCGCCTATCGTATTTGCGGCTGTGATTTTGAAGCCTACTGACACAGATCTCTTTGCCCAGCTTGGCACGATGAGCGATGCGGAACGCAGC
Source organism: uncultured Dyadobacter sp. (assembly GCF_946482605.1). The sequence goes on from NZ_CAMLSE010000010.1 coordinate 175,978, forward strand.
GCGGCATTGGATGAGCTGATCCGTAGGGTGATCAATCCTTACATTGGCCTCGGCACATTCCTGTTTGCCTTAGGTTATCTGGTTTTCAAATCTCCATTGCCCGAAATCGATACCGAGCATGAAACCCAGGAAATCGCCTCCGCTAATGCGGGTAAGAAAAGCATTTTCGACTTTCCGCACCTGATTCTGGGCGCATTGGCGATCTTCCTGCACGTAGGCACGCAAGTGATCGCGATCGATACCATTATCGGTTATGCCAACTCCATGGGCATTGATTTGCTGGAAGCGAAGGTTTTCCCTTCCTACACGCTGTTCTGCACCATTTGCGGGTATTTGATTGGGATTACGGTTATTCCAAAATTCATCAGCCAGGTGAATGCGCTACGGATCTGCACATTGCTCGGGACCATTTTTACATTACTCATCATTTTTACGAAAGGAGAAGTGAATTTCCTCGGGCACACCACCGACATTTCTATCTGGTTCGTCGTGCTGCTTGGATTAGCCAACTCACTCGTGTGGGCGGGCATCTGGCCGCTGGCCCTTGATGATCTTGGGCGGTTTACGAAGCTCGGTGCCTCCGTCATGATCATGGGCCTCTGCGGGAATGCGATTATGCCACTTTTCTACGGGCATTTCGCGGATGTAGTGAATGTGCGGGAGGCTTATTGGGTTCTGTTGCCCTGCTATTTGTATCTGGTTTTTTATGCGGTGAAGGGGCATAAACTGCGGAAATGGGGTTTTTAAAAACGCGACAAAAACATCCCTTGACATTAATTTATTACGGTGCGCTGCACCTAATTACCAATTATCGATCATCGACCCATCTACAAATATTACGGTGCTCTGCACCTTGACGTGAAGGTGCAGAGCACCGTGATATTTGTAGACCGGAATAATTGTAACAAAATGCGATTAAAAATTATAAACGGAACCATCATTACCCCCTACCGCTACATCCGGAATGGGACGGTTTTGGTTGAGGACGGGGTGATTGTAGGCATTGAAACCCGCGACGTCGATTTCCCGGATGCCGAAGTCATCGACGCCGAAGGACATTACGTCGCCCCCGGCTTTATTGACCTGCATATCCACGGCGGGGGCGGGCATGATTTCATGGATGGCAGCGTGGAGGCGTTTTTGAAGATTGCTGAAACCCATGCGCAATATGGTACCACCGCGATGGTACCGACCACATTGACGGCCGAAAAAGAGGATTTGCTCGAAACGCTGGATTTCTATGAGAAGGCCAATGCAGCCAATGCGAATGGCGCGCAGTTCCTCGGAATACATTTGGAAGGGCCCTATTTCGCATTGAGCCAGCGGGGTGCGCAGGACCCGCGGTATATCCGCAATCCCGATCCTGCGGAGTATGAAGAAGTGTTGGCCTATTCCAATTCCATTACCCGTTGGAGCGCGGCGCCGGAGCTGCCGGGGGCTATTGATTTTGGCAAAAGATTAAAACAAAAAGGCATTCTGGCAGCGGTGGCGCATACCGATGCGATTTACGAGGATGTGCTGGAAGCGTACGAAAACGGCTACACGCTGGCAACGCACCTGTACTCGGCCATGTCGGGGGTGACGCGCAGGAATGCGTTCCGGTACGCAGGCACGATCGAGAGCGCTTTTTTGCTCGATATGGATGTGGAAATCATCGCCGACGGTGTGCATTTACCCGCGCCGCTTTTGAAACTCATTGTTAAAATCAAAGGTCCCGACCGCATTGCATTAATCACCGACGCGATGCGCGCTGCGGGAATGCCGGAAGGCGAGAGTATGCTTGGTTCGTTGAAAAACGGGTTGAAAGTGATCGTCGAGGATGGCGTAGCGAAGCTTCCTGACCGCACTTCATTCGCCGGAAGCGTGTCCACGGCCGACCGCCTGGTGCGCACGATGGTGAATATGGCCGACGTGTCGCTGCTCGACGCTGTGCGCATGGCCACCGCCACGCCCGCACGCATTATGGGCGTACACGAGCGCAAGGGCACGCTCGTAGCAGGCAAAGACGCCGATATCGTCATTTTCGACGCCGACATCCGCATTCGAAGGACCATTATCAAAGGAAAAACGATATACCTAAACGCGATACCCCAAACTTAACCTACCACAAAAAAATGAAAGTCGACCAACTGGAAATCAACATCTCCGAAACCCGCCAGCAAATGGGTGAAGCCGCGGCGAAAGCGGTGGCGGACAAAATCCGGGAGATTCAGGATACCAAAGAGTTTGTAAATATCATCTTCGCCTCAGCGCCGTCACAAAACGAGTTTCTGGCGACGTTGAAGGACGAGCCGGGCATTCAATGGGAGAAAATCAATGCATTTCACATGGACGAATACATCGGCATCGCCGCCGACGCGCCGCAGAATTTCGGGTATTTTCTGAAAGTACGGCTGTTCGATCACGTGCCCGTGCATTCGGTTTCCTATCTCGACGGTAACGCTACCGACGCCGCTGCCGAATGCGAACATTATGCAAAGTTGCTTCGTGAGAACCCGATCGATATCGTGTGCCTCGGTATCGGCGAGAATGGGCATTTGGCATTCAACGACCCGCACGTGGCGTTTTTCGATGATCCATTGGAAGTAAAAGTGGTGGAGCTCGACGACGCCTGCCGCCAGCAGCAGGTGAACGACGAATGCTTCGATACCTTCGACGAGGTGCCGCAAACCGCATTGACTCTCACCATTCCTACCCTGATGAAGGCCAAATATGCCTTCTGCATCGTGCCAGGCGAGAAAAAGGCGCAGGCTATTTACCACACCGTGGCCGAGGACATCCAGGAAGCATTCCCGTCGACCATCCTCCGCAAGCACCCGCACGCGATCCTGTTCATCGACCAGGCCAGTTCAGGGAAGCTTAAAGAAATTTCGTCATACTCGCAGGCATAGTTCCGCGCCGGAGCTATCTTGCATGTATTACCTCAACCCATTCAAATGAGAAAAGAACTCTTGACAATCGCTTTATTGAGCGCAATGGTATTCAATCAGGGATGTAATTCGAAGAAAGAGGAAGCAAAGAGTGAGGAGAAGAAACCGCTGAGTCTGATCGTGGTCGAACCCGGCCACTTCCATGCCGCATTGGTACAGAAATCGATGTATGCCGATGTTGACTCGGTCGTGCACGTGTACGCGTCCGAAGGCCCGGACGTGAAGGCTTACCTCGACAAGGTGGAGAAATACAACACCCGCCCCGAGGACCCGACGCATTGGAAAGAAGAGGTGTACACCGGCACCGATTTCTTCGAAAAAATGATTTCGGAGAAAAAGGGTAACGTGGTCGTACTCGCGGGTAACAACCAGAAAAAGACCGATTTCATCAAAAAATCGGTAGACGCAGGCCTGAACGTCCTCGCCGACAAACCGATGGCGATCGACGCAGCCGGTTTCGACAAGCTGAAAGAAGCATTCAGCAGCGCCGACAAGAACAAGGTGCTCCTGTACGACATCATGACCGAGCGTTACGAGATCACCAACACCCTGCAACGCGAGCTCGCATTGCTGCCCGATATTTTCGGCGAACTCCAAAAAGGAACGCCCGAAAAACCGGCTGTGATGAAAGAAAGTGTGCACCATTTCTTCAAATACATTTCCGGCGAACCGCTCGTGCGCCCTACCTGGTTCTTCGACGTGAACCAGCAAGGCGAAGGAATGGTGGACGTAACGACCCACCTGGTCGACCTCGTGCAATGGAGCTGCTTCCCAAATGTATCCCTCGATTATCAAAAGGACATCAAACTGCTCTCCACGAAACGCACCGCGACCCAGCTCACGCCGTCGCAGTTCAAGCTCGTGACAAAAAGCGAAACCTATCCTGAATTCCTCAAAAAGGACATTAAGGACACTTTGCTGAGCGTGTATTCCAATGGCGAGATGAACTACACCCTGAAAGGCGTACACGCGAAAGTGTCCGTGATCTGGAACTTCCAGGCCCCGGAAGGCACCGGAGACACGCATTACTCGATCATGAAAGGCTCGAAAGCCAACCTGATCGTCCGCCAGGGCAAAGAGCAGAAATACAAGCCTGTGCTTTACATTGAAACCGCCGACAAATCGAAGGCTTACGAAGATGCTGTGGCAGCCGCATTTAAATCTGTGCAAGATAAATTTCCTGGTGTGGAGTTGAAAAAGAATGCTGCGGGTTGGGAAGTGGTAATCGATGCCAAATATGACACTGGCCACGAATCACACTTCGCGCAGGTGGCTAACAAGTATATGGAGTATCTCAAAGCAGGTAAGTTGCCCGAATGGGAGGTGCCGAATATGATTGCTAAGTATTGGTTGACAACGGAGGCTTTGAAGCAGGCGAAGGAGAAAAAATAAAGGACGGCAAGAAGTCTTGAATAAAAACGAAACTCTAACGAGAACGAATCCTTAGCCGTCGTCTTAAGACGACGGGAATAGATTAAGAGACGGGCGGCGTTTGCTGCTCGTCTCTTTTGGTTAGTGGGTTGCTCCCGCCATCGGCAGCTCCGCAATGACGTCGAATTGTTTTCGATCGTCGTTGAATTTTCGAATGGCGATTGAATTGCAACAGAACTTTTTGTTGAAATCATTAAAAAGTGAATAGGCTATTTCAATCCAATCCGCTCGCAGTCTTCGGCCGATGGTCATATGGGGCGTGTCGAACATGTCGGTCCAGCCTTCGGTGTGAATACTGAGAATTTCGGGACTTAATGTATTTCGGAATTGAATGCATCGCTCGATAATTGATCGTGACGATTCGCTGATAAGTTGAATGTAAAATGAGCCAGTGGTAGCAAAGTGATTAAAGCCTTGAAATTCCAGGTCAAAAGGAGCTAGCATGCCTATAGTCCTCGATAACTCGTTGAGCAATGCCGGATAATGCTCATCATAAGCATAAAACTCAAAGAGCGTGATATGCGCTTCTGAATTGACGCTATTGTAGAATCCGCCAATGGCCTTCCTCAAAGCCAGCTTCATTTCTTTCACCTCGACGATAATGTCTGCGGGCGGGCGGATGGCGATGATGTAGCGGATCGGCTCGTTCATTCGTGAAAAACACTTATTTCTTGTGAAAAGTAATTATTTATGGAGTGTTCTTGAGAAAAGTGATTACAACGCCTTACCCGGCCTTCTGTAAATGACTTGAGATATCGTTTCAAGACGATTTACCGGAATGCAAACGACATTATACGAAAGCCGCTACCGTTCGTACTTCCTTACCCGCCGAAGGATCATTTTCTGCGAATAATGCAGCAAATCTGTTTCTTATTTAATTGACAAGTCGAGTCAGAGAAATAGTATCCCACAAGAATTGAATGTTTCTTCACCCAACCAAGAAAACTATGCTTAACTTTTTTAAAAATCTTTTCAGGAATACCGGTGACCAACAGCCCAAAGGGTTTAGTGATTCCGAATTTGAACAGGACTACAATCTAAAATCCAAGGGCCTTGAAGATGTTCTAGGAGAGATGTACGATTTAGTGGGGCACGCCATCATACCCTACCAAGTGGGCGGCACCGTCGATATGTATTATTTCCCTAATCACATCCCCGGAACTGGCTTTGCAACCATGGAACTTTTACAGCCGGATGGAACAGGCCCACTCGAGAACCGCTTAGGGACCTATGAGCTGGTGGCCTTCACCAAGCTGCCTTACGATTCCGATAAAGGTTTACAGACGCCATTTGACCTTATCGAGCGACGGCTGTGCGGTATATTTACCACGATAGCTCGTTTTTCGGAGGAAGCAGTGCTGAACCCGGGAGAAACCTGCGAAGTACCGAACGGCGATAACGAAGAAAATACATGTCTGGTTTTTGATTTATACGAACCCGACAAAAAGCAGTTTGTTGTAGGCAATAGAAAACACCATCTACTGTTGTGTATTCTGTTATTTAGAAGTGAAATGGAATACGCCAGAGAATACGGCAGCGATGTGTTACTCAAAATGCTTAAAGCGGCCGGCCATTATCCATACAGTGATTTAGACAGGGAACCAGTCGCCTGACAAGCCGGGCCGACCTCCTCCCCTCGCCCAATCCGCTCCACATTCCCAAAAAACTCCACCAACTCCTTAAACGAAAAGTATGTATCGCAAAGCTCCGGCGCGTGGCCTTGTTCTTTGAGGGAGATAATGTAGCCAGTGAACATCGTCCAAAGCTCGTCGGACCAGCTTTCGGCACTGCTGCTGCTCAGCAGCTTGCCTACCTCCCGGCCATACGCCAGCAAGGTCGAATCCGTGGATTCGATAGGGTGTGTTTTTGTGTGCATCTTCATTTACGTTTTCCGTAAAGCACGCATCCGTGCAACCCGTAGCCAACCCGCAAGCCCCGTAACTTACGCCGAAATACCTGCAAATTACCGGAACACTTCCCGATGGATTTATATAAATTGCCTTTTCAACGAAACAGCGCCGGTATGACACATACTACCTCCAACCCAAAGATCCACGAAGGCCGCAACGTAAAACGTTTCCGCGAAATGCTCGGCATCAAGCAGGACGTACTCGCCTTCGAGCTCGGCAGCGACTGGAACCAGCAAAGAATCTCCACACTCGAACAACGCGAAAAGATCGATTCCGACATTTTGGAACAGGTTGCAGCGATATTGAAAATTCCGGTGGAAGCGATTCGGAATTTTGATGAAGAAAAGGCGGTGAATGTGATTTCTAATACATTCAATGACAATGCTATGCTGAATGCGGTCAACAATAATCCGACTTTTCATCCTATTGATAAATTAATGCAGCTTCATGAGGAGAAGATTGCTTTGTACGAGCGGATGTTGAAGGAGAAGGATGAGATGATGGGGCGGTTGGAGAGGTTGATTGAGAGAAAATAACTTATCCATAGCCAACGGCAACGTTTAATACTGAAATGCCCTTAAACGGCTTCTTGCCTTACAAGGGCATTTTTTGCGCTCCATATGGTCGAGCCCTTCTGACATTCCAGCGTATGGCAAAGAGCAAACCCAGTACTGAAATCTATCAAAATTTAAAATTTGCGATTTTTTTGCAAATTTTAAATTTTGATATACATTTGCCATACTAAACGATCCCAACCAATGCTAATTGAATTCCAAGTAGAAAACTTTCTTTCCTTCAAGGATCTTACGACACTTTCTATGGTAGCCGTGAAATCCTTCAAGGAGCACCAAGCGACACACACCACAGTTACTCCATCCAAACTGACATTGCTAAAATCAGCCATAATTTATGGTAACAATGCCAGTGGAAAGAGCAACCTGTTGAAGGCCATGAGATTCATGAAGGCCGCAGTTCTAAACTCCTTTCGTGATGCCTTGATCGATACGTCAGAGAAAAAATTCCCATTGGAGAAGTTTTCTCTTAGCACGGAAACTGATGAAGCTCCGTCATATTTCGAAGTATCGTTTATTTTCGAAAAAACTAAGTACAGGTATGGTTTTGAGATTGATGCAGAAAATATAGTTGCTGAGTGGCTTTATCACACAACTTCGAAGGAAGTATACCTGTTCAAAAGAGATCATCAAAATATCGAAGTAAACAAATCGGCCTTTAAAGAAGGTCTTGGCAAGGAAACCGACGTTAAGAATAACGTATTGTTTTTGTCGCTTTTGGCGACACTTGGCAAAGAAATATCATCCAATGTTGTGTCGTGGTTCAAAACATTTAACCAAATCAGCGGCATTTACGACAGTTCGCACAGGCGCTATACGATAGATAAGCTCAAATCAGATCAAGCATTTGCAGATTGGATTCTCTGCTTTATCAAGTACTTAGAGATTTCGAATCTTTCTACATCTGAGGAAGATGTAAATGAAATTGATTTGGATTTACTGAGACAGCAAGAAAAAGATGAAGAGATTATAAACCTGCTAACTAGCATACAGAAAATTCAAGCTAAGCAGCCCAAACGAGACCGCTTAGTAACCTACCATAGAAAATACGATTCAAATCGTACATTGACAGACACTGTGCCTTTCGATTTTGATACTCAGGAATCCGAAGGTACCAAAAAGTTGCTTTACCTACTTGGCCCTTGGTATGACACACTCCAAAGTGGAAAAATCCTGGTTATAGATGAAATGGACTCCCGGCTCCACAGTCATTTAACTACAAGGCTTATCGATTTCTTTCACAAATACAACAGACGAGGGGCACAATTAATTTGCGCCGTTCATGATGTTGCGCTCCTAAATAAAGACATATTTAGGCGCGATCAAATCTGGTTTATTGAAAAAAATCAGTTTGGAGCTTCTGAATTAATATCACTATCTGACTTTAAAACTGATAAGGTACGAAACAAATCTGCCTTTGATAAGAATTATCTAGAAGGTAAATACGGTGGAATACCCTACTTTGATCTTGATGAAAAACTTATAGACCTATTATATGGGGCAGAGGAAAAATAACTTTAACGAGCGCTCTTCCTCTTCATACAAAAGGTCGCACGGAGTAAGAGAAGTAAAAGAACCGAGAGAAACACTTATTGTACTAAGCTTTCGGAACTTTGACAGAAACCAAGGACAGAACTTTGAAGAATGGCAGCATGAAGAGCTCTTGGCTTTGGCCATCAGCAAATTAAGAGAAATCTGTAACCTTACCAGGATAGAGGCGACGAAGCAGCAGATTATCAAAGAATATGAGAAGGGGCTGTTCCCTCCAAACTCCGACTTTTACCATCCAAAACACATTGCCAATGATATTGCATGGTGCTCAATGCATATTCAGGGCAAAGAATGTGTTATCGGCTTCTTCGAGGAAAATATCTTTCACATAGTATTTCTCGACAAAGATCATCGTTTCTGGATAACAGAGAAAAAGAATACATAAATTTTAATCATTGTTACATAAATCCATTTAAACCCTATCCGCATGTTTGACAAATAAATTGAAGCCATTGCGAAATGCACCGAGCTGGTTAAAGAACTTGATGAGGACTCGAAGTTTAGAGTGATTAAGTATCTTATTGAAAGATTCGGAATAGGTGCTGGCCCAAATTCAGCTAGCCCTCAAAACTTACGCCCTTCGACTACTAGACCAAGTGATAATCAGCCACTACTAGCGAGTAACAATCAACAATTCACCGACTTCTCCGAGTCAAAAATAGAAGAATACCCAAGTCTTAAAGATCTCTTAATCAAATCCTATCCAAAAAATGAATCAGAATGGATACTTTGTTATGCATTCGATGCATCTAAACAGGGAACAGAAGTATTTGGAAAGCAAGATATAATAAACTTGTACAAAGAAAACGGTCGTTGGGAGAAAAACACTAATAACTTTGGTCAAAACCTTATGTCTTGCATTAAGAAAGACTGGATTAAATCCATTTCTAGCACAGATTTCGTATTCAAGCCGAGCGGACTCTCCTATGTTAAGGAAATTTTGACTGGGAACTCTACCGGTAAAGAAGTAAAATCAGTTAAACGCAAGAACAATCCAAACAAGAGAAAGGTAGAAGATGCTTGACGAGCTAAAAGGTTTTACGACACTAATTGAAGGGTTCGACAATTTAAGGGCGGCCGACAAAATTGATTTCTTCGCCTATTTTGTCTCAAATCAAGATAAAAATCATGAGTTCAAGGCCTCCGACATTGCAGACTGCTTCTCTGCTTACAAAATCGTACCATATTCCAACATTCCTCAATATCTACGAAAGAACTCAAACACGTCAAAACCTAAGCCCAAAAAAATAAAATTTTTGGCAACAAAATATGGATTTCATATAGAAGCCAATTTCGCAAAGGAGTTAAAGTCTGTAATAAAAGAAGTTGAAACTCCCTTTATTAACTTTACTGTTGATTCAAATGGTCTAGATTGGAAACCCAGCGATATCCCGTTCCTCAACAGTAAGGCTAGGAAAAGTGCAGATTTCTTCACGAAGCTTTATTTTTTACTGTACCATCTTGAGAATAGCGTTCGGAAGTTTTTACAACTACGTCTTTCATCGATCATTGGGAGTAGCTGGGAAGCAGATATCCTCAGCAATGTTGATTTGAAAAAAGCGCAATCTATTAGGTCAGAAGTAAGTTTGTCCGAGATGCTACCAGAAAGAGGTGAAAACATACTTTTTTATTGTATGTGGGAGGATTACGCCAAGATCATTCGTTACAAGCCAGAAGTTTTTACCCGCCCTAAAGAAGCTGATGAAGTACTCGCGCACCTCAATTCGTTATCCAAAGTTAGGAATGCCATTGCCCATAACACAGCGACCGTTCCGAAAGAATATCAAGATGAGCTAACGTTGTTTTTGAAGAAATACATCAAAATCATGAGCAAAAACCATATATAAAAGTCTCACTTCCACTCCAACTCCACTCCCTCCCCCCTCACAAACCCCTGAAACCCCGCCAACAACCCCTTATCCTCCCGCACGCCCCGCGGAAGCACGTTCCGAGACAAAGCAAACCCCACCAACAACCCCACAGCCTCCCCAATACTCCACTCCACCGGATGGAGCCGATAACACCCATTCGTAATATGCGTGGTCCCAATATTCTTGTTAGCAGGCAAAATATTCTCCATTCTTACCGGCAGCAGCGCACCCAAAGGAATCTGAAACGGCAATGACCCGAAATCAATGTAATTATCCCCGCCAGTGCTTGGATGCAAATCAATGTGGTAGTAGCCGATGCCGACGCTGTCTTCAAAAGCAGCGGCCTTCACGCCACCAGATTGCCCGGTGATAGCAGCCCGCTGCTCAGCACCGACGTGCTCTTCCTTGATGGTAAATAGCGCCTTAATGCGCCGGGATTCGCGGACGTAGGGGTATTTGGCGAGGCCGTCTTCGGTGCCCATGATGTCTTTGCGGAGGCGGATGCCCGGCCAGCCTTTGCCGCCGTCGGGGCGCGGGGCCTCGGTTTGGAGCCAGTACAGGAGCGACAGGCTGAGCTGCTTGCCGCGTTCGAAATGCTTTTCGAAGTCCTTTTCGCTGGCGCCGATGAGGTTGCCGAGGGCGTAGTCGTTTTGCGGCCAGTTCACGATGGTAATGTCGCCGGCGTAGGTGCCGGGGGCGAAGTTGGCCTTGTTGATAATGCGGCGGTAGAGCCAGAGGTTGAGGTTGTTGCCGGTCGGGATGCCTTCCGGGTTGAAGCCGAGCAGTTTCGGTTCGAGGGTTTTGGGGTTGGAGTAGGAAAGGTCCAACAGCCTGCCCGACCACGGTTTGGCCATTTTGGGTACATAATTTTTCCAAAAATCATATTCCCGCGGCTTTTCGATCACGTGGTTTTCGCCCGGGCGGTAGTCGATGGCGTAGCAGACGGTGAATGCCTGCACGTTGTTCGGGTCGGCTTTTTCGGGGGCGTGGAATTCGCCGGTTTCGGCTTTGGATTCGGCGCCGGTGACGAATTCGGTGCCGGTCATGGGCAGCAGGTCGCCGAGCTCGGTAGCGTCCGCGAAATACGGCGCCGTGAGGGTGAGCAATGCTTTGTTGCGGCGGTTCTGGGCGGTGAGCGATTGTACTTTGTTGCCGTTCACGTCGGCGGCCACGATTTTGTGTTCCAGCAGCAAGGTGAGCTTGCCGGTGCTCAGGTACGGGTTGAGCATGTCCGTGAGCACGGCTACGGCCACGCGTGGCTCGTGGCAGAGCTTCGAAACGGCACCATCGCCCGGATTGAGGTTCTTGCGGCTTTTGGCCTCGGGTGTGAGCGGGTAGTTTTTCTGGTAATACTCCCGCACGGCGGTGCGGAACTGCCGGTAGGCTTTGGTAGCGCCGTGGGTTTCGATCCATTGGTGTTCGTCGGGTGGCACGCCTTGCTGCGATACCTGTCCGCCGATCCAGTCGGTTTCTTCGGTGAGGATTACCGAGAGGCCGTTGCGCAATGCGGCCAAAGCGGCGGCGCAGCCTCCGAGGCCGCCGCCTGCGATCACGAAGTCGGCATTCAGTGTGGCCTTGGCTTTGTTGTCCGGGCTGGAAGCTGCGTTTATAGTTTCCCGTTTATCGGAAGGTTGGGAAAGCAAGCTGCCGCCGAGGGCGACGCTTCCGAGAAAATTACGGCGTTTCATAAGGTTTAAGGTATCTAGGTAAGGTAATTGGTAAAAAAGAACGCGCTCATTGCAAGGGTGATGCCTTACAATGAGCGCTTATTATTGAATTTCAAACTGCTACACCACTTTCCCCATCACATACATTTCCTCCATCGTCGGGGTCGGGTTGCCGCCTTCTTTTTCCAAAGTAATGGCAAATGCGGCGGAACCGGCTTTGGTGTTTTTCATTTTCAGGACTTTGCCTGCAAACTCGTGGTCGATCATCCCGATATCAACCGGAACCCCATTCACGATACTCCACAGCTGATATTGCTTCCCCTGCGGTGCTGTCGGCAAACTTTGCACGTCCAGCAACACTTCGTTGGTCTGTCGGTTCCAAAAAGCCGACACCGAACTTGCTGGCGACTTTGGCATACCCGCCAGATGGACATGCTTGTAATCAGGACTACGAAGGAGTGCGGCCAACGCCTGGGTATATTCGCTTTGCTTTTTCAGCCCTTCTATTTCCGTGTGCATCGTCCCGGCTTCCGCTACCATCCGTTCGTTGCCCTTTTTCAGGTCGGACATCTGCATGGCCGACCATCCGGCAAACAATGCAAGCAGGACCGACGCCGCTACGGCTAGTTTCGCCCAGAACGGGGTTATTTCACGAACCTCAACCCGCTCAAAGACATTTTCGATGACTTTCGGCTCATTCACCTGCTGCGTGGTCGATGCCAGGTCTTCTGTGGCGGCACCGCCAGGCACTACCGACTCATTTTCAACTCCTTGGGCTCCTTCATCCGCAGCACCGGTAAAATCCATTTGTGCGAAAATCGATTCTTTCAAAGAAGGAGGCGGCAACGTCTGATGTTTCAGCGCATATTCCTCCAAAGCGCTTTCGGTACGCAGCAGTTCTTCCCTGATCTCCGGATAAATATGCGACATACACTCCACTTCCTGCTTCTCCTGAGGAGAAACAGTGCCCAATACATATTCCTCTAATATACCGGACTCTATATAGGCTTGGATATTCATACTGCAAAGTATTGTTTTAACTCTTGTAATGCGGTCCGTATCCTCGACTTCACGGTCCCTAAGGGAATGCTCAGCTCCTCCGAAATTTCTTCATGCGTATAGCCCTGGAAATAGGCCATATCGATCAGGATCTTTCTTTCAGGCCTGAGCATCTCTACAATGGCCTTCATTTCCGAACTGACGGTTTGTGAATCGTCGTACGTATCCTTTTCATTCAGGACTGCTGTGTCTTCTATATCATTCATGGCAGGTTTCCTACCTTCCGCCCTGACTGCGTCTATCGCCCCATTTCTCGCGATATTCATAATCCATGTAAACAGTCTCCCTTTTTCCGGATTATACGAAGCGATATTCTTCCATATCTTCAGAAAGGATTCCTGCAAAACATCCGCGGCCTTCTCCTCATCCTTCAACGTTTTTGAAATGATATTAAACAAAGCTCCCGAGTAATGGTCGTACAGGAATTCGAAGGCGTTTCGCTCGTTTCTTTTCAGAGCTGACACCAATTCCTCTTCCGAGTATTTTACCTTGCTGGTAGCCAAGAGTCGCTTAACATTTAGTTGTAAATTACTTACCGGCAATCTAATGAAATTTCCCAAATACCGGTTAGAGCCGCACCAAATTATTGCCTGCTCTTCGTGTGAGAAGGATATGATCAGAGAAGGGGGTATGTTCGGTGCTCCGAACCGTCTGTCTGAGGTTATCATCTTAGTGTGTTTTTTAGTCATATACGACAGCCACACCAGATTGGATTAACAGATCCGGCACTTCACCTCAAAAGCAGCCTTACTTTCGAAGGCTTTCTACCCGCCAGAGTGTCAGGAAGATAAAAAATACGATCAGACTGAGCAGATAGGTTACATTCCGGGAATCGACGAGTCCTTTGCCCAACGCCTGGTACTGGACATCAAGCGCTAATCCCGACAGCAGATTGGCCGCGGCACCATCGCCAAACATCCCCGATACGGCGCTGAACCCGATATACCAAACGAACGCCAGGAAAACACCCAGAATAAAGGCCACGATCTGATTATCGTTCAGAGACGAGGCCCAGATGCCCATCGACACCAGAACACCGCTGAAAAGCAACAAACCGATGTAAGATCCCAGCACAGCGGCCGAGTCGATGTCGCCAACCGGGTTACCCAGTTGGTAAACGCTGTAATAGTAAATCAATGTAGGCAGCAAAATGAGGACTACCAGCATCCAGTTCGCAAAGAATTTGCCCAGGATGAGGTCGATGTTCCGGAGGGGCTTCGTAAGCAGTAGCTCCATTGTTCCGTTACGCACCTCTTCCGCCAATGAGCGCATGGTGATCGCCGGAATGAGGAACATCAGCACATAAGGAGCCAGGCCGAAGAAAGAACCCAGATCCGCGTAACCGTAATCCAGGATATTGGAGTCAGGGAAGACCCATACGATTAGCCCGACGGCAGTCAGGAAAACCGCCATGACGATGTAGGCGATCAGGGAATTAAAAAAACTCGCTATCTCTTTACGGAAGATTGCTAACACTATTCAGGAGATTAAATGTCCTTTCAGGAGTACTTATTCGAATACCGGCTTTTCCCGGCGCATAATGGCTGCGATGATCAGCGACACGATAAAACCCATCACCAGATAACCCAGAATCACTGTCACAAACACGATACCGGGCGACATGAATTTTTGAGAAATTTCAATCGCTTGCTCGATTTGTGCATCGTCTTTGCCCTGCCTTTCCATGTCCTCGCGAACCTGGTCCAGCCCTTGTGCCAGCAGGGTATTGTCAATAAATTGGATATAAAAGAGTGTAAAGGCCGAGCTTAACACCCCCAGCACTGCCGCAGTGAGCGAGCCGAGGCCCAGGCCCTCTCCGTAGCTGATGAAGCCGTTGTTCTGTTCGCGAAAATCTTTCATTGCCCACACGATTGCCACGATCATAAAAATGTAGGACATTGATGAGAGCCATCTGTTCTGACCGAGTCCGGCCACATACAGGATCGTTGAATAAACGATGGTCACTACGGCAGCGAGGACGCCATACTTCAATGCAACACGGGCGGTAGATGTTTTTTCTTCCATGAGTTAAGGTTTATTCTGGAATACGCTGTAATCCTGCTTCCTCAATATCAAAGAAATCACCAGAATCGGGATGATCGCCATGAGAAGTCTTTGGCTGATTTCGTTGCTTATCAGAATGGATGGATTGTTGGCTTTCACTTTTTCGTACAATGCTAAAAATTCCTTGTCACTGAGATAACCTGTTTGGGTTTTACGGCCCTGGCTCAAAACTTCAAGCGCATTCGAAATGTAATCGGAGAAAACCGAGGGATCGACATAGGATACAAAAAGATATATGAGCCAGCCATTAATGATCGCCGCCACACAGGTAATAACATATCCCATAGTAAGTGCTTCCCACAGATGCAGGAAACCACCACCGTAGTTCTTGCGGTAATATCTCAACCCGCTAAAAATCAAGATTGCATAGATGCCCATATCTAGCGACCTTACGCCTCCAAGTGGTGTAACCTTCAATAGATACAATCCTATAAAGAAGAAAAAAGCAAATACTCCGGTGGCAGCGCCAAACGAAAGGGAAACTTTTAAAATAGGTTTATTAAAATATTCGATAATTGACTTCATCAGTACCAATCCTGTTTTCCGTTATTGATCACCCCTCTTACCCTGCCTTTCAATGTTTGTCCCAGGAACGGTGTATTTTTTGATTTAGAATAACTCTTCACAAAATCCCATTCGCTGTCCGGTTCGAAGAATGTAAGATTTGCCGCAGCGCCCTCTGCAATGCTTACTTCCGGAAGTCGCAGGATGCGTCGCGGTGTATGGGTCAGTTTTTCGATGACCTCCTCTATACCTAGCCCACTGTGCATCAATGCCAGCGAGAAAGCCGTTTCGAGACCGGTAATTCCGAAATCGGCATGGTCGAATTCCAGGTTCTTACTTTCTTCATCCTGGGGATTATGGTCGGACACGATCGCATCGATCGTTCCGTCGGCCAATCCTTCCCGGATAGCAGCGGCATCGGCCGCCCCGCGGAATGGCGGATTTACTTTTAGGTTCGTATCAAACCCGATCAGGTCCTTGTCCTCATATGCCAGCTGATGCGCGGCTATATCGCAGGAAACCGGCAATCCCTTCGCTTTTGCTTCCCGGACCAACTCAACCCCGCGGATTGTTGATAACAGGGAAATATGCAGCACGGGAGCCGATGTATCGTAAGTATTTTTTTCCAATGCGTATTCCAGCAATTTCAAGTCGCGGATCAGCATCATTTCCTCCGCCAGAGAAGGCATTCCTTTCATTCCGATCAATGTACTGGTAACACCTTCGTGCATCTGCCCGTACAATGTCAGCTGCCGGTCTTCGGGCCGGTTCATAAGCAGCGCATTCAGCGGCCGCAGGTACAAAATCGTTTTCAAGAGCAGGTCGGCATTCTGGACCGGGTGTTCTCCGTCCGTAAAGGCAATCGCCCCTGCTTCATGCAAGTCCATCATTTCAGTGAAGTCCACGCCGTCGGCCTTCCTGGTGATCGCCGCCGCAGGATGCAGCGTAACCAATCCTCCCCAACTGCTGTGGCGGACGTAATTGAGCGTATCCTTGCTGTCTACGACGGGTTGCGTATTGGGTAGCAGCACGATTTCCGTAAATCCGCCACGCGCCGCAGCTTCCCGCACCGATCGGAGATCTTCCTTGTGCTCAAAGCCCGGGTCGCGTCCCTGCACACGCATATCGATCCATCCGGCCGACACACTAAGCCCTTCCCCGCCGACCACTTCCGCATCACCGGGTTCAAGACCTTCACCGATTTTAACTATTTTACCACCGTCGATCAGGATATCTTTCACCTGACCATTGAACGGCGATTTCTTATCAATTACCCGAACCGAGCGAACTAACAATTTCATATTATTTTCACAAACTAAACGCCAGTACAAAGTGGTTGGAACCGGCTTCAAAAAAAAAGCTCCGGATGGAGCTTCAACCTAATATCAGGCACCTATAAACTTCTGGTAGTCCTCAGCTGACAGCAAGCCGTCTTCATCGCCCGGATTAGCCAGACTGATCTTGACCATCCAGCCCCGGCCATAAGGATCGGTGTTGACGAGCTCAGGTTCTGCATCCAGTTCTTCATTTACTTCAAGAACAGTTCCCGGCACGGGTATGAACAGATCCGACACTGTTTTTACTGCTTCAACAGATCCGAAAACTTCTCCTTTTTCAAGCTTGTCTCCAACCGTATTAATGTCCACATATACAATGTCACCTAACTCGTTCTGCGCATGATCGGTAATGCCGATAATCGCTGTATCTCCTTCAATGCGAATCCATTCGTGATCTTCTGTGTATTTAAGTTCTGATGGAAAATTCATGATAAAATTAGGTAAGTAGTGAACATCTTTGAAGCGCAAATTACACGATGTAGACTGTATTTTCCAAATCAAAAAATTATTCAGCCAAATTGAACTTCAGCTGCACGCCTCCCGCTGTATTGGCCCGGTAAAAAGAGTTGGATACCAGCGGGTCGTTGAATGTGCGGTCGAAGTAGAACTGTACGCTCAGACGGTTGTTAACCATGTAGTTAATGGTCGGTCTTAGCTGGAAATTGATGTTTCCGGCAATGGGTATGTTTTCTCCGTCGAATTTCCGCTGGATCGACCTGGTGTCCCTGAATGTCATCGCAAGCTGCATCGTCATGTCATTTTTAAGCTTCTTTTTCACCCCGTTGAGCTTGAAGGGCAGCGGCACATTGTTTTTTGTAAAGCCGATATTGACAGTAATGTCCTGGTTGAATAGCTCCGCCAGCTGCGAATTGGAAAGGTTCAGCGCGATGGTACGGTCGCGGTTATACTCGATCCTGGCGGTAATGCGGCTTTGCGTACGCATTTCAACGCCGACCAGCGGCTGGAACTTCTCGGAAAGTGTAATGGTACTCATCGCGAAAACAGGGATATATTGGCCCAGATCATTCAATCGGGACGACAATGGATAACCCGTCACGGCCAGGTTCACATACAGCGCCTCGTAGTCGAGCGAGGAGGTGAAGTTACCTACACTGTAATTGGACATGTATTTATGCCGCAATGTAAACGAACTGAAAAGCCTTTTGAATGCGGGAATATTGGAAAGGCCCGTATAGCTCAGATCCCAGTTGGGCATCGGGAATTTCAGGAACGGGTTCGTGCGTACTGTTTTAGGGTCCTTGCCGGTGTAAGCTGCGAAGAATGACGAGATCAATACGTCCTGTGATGTTTCGTTGTACTCCCCGCCGCTCGGGTTCTCGGCATTCAGGCGGTCTCTGAGAATGGCGCGGTAGGCGCGGAACTTGTCGAATACCGGCGAAGAATTATCGCGGCGCATCTTCGCGAATGCAGTTCGGAACGACATGAACGACATACTGAACTGACCGTTTCGTAAAGGGCTTTGTGAAACAAAATTCCCCGTGGAGTCGGGTCGGTAGAATTCCTGGTAAGCATCCTGACGCGTGAGTCGTGCTTCGATGATCAGCCTGAAATCCTTGAACGGTTCCAGCGTAGTGTTGGCAGAAAAGTTTTTGGCAATGGTTTGCTGGAACGGCATATTCTGCTGCTCGCTCCTGGTAATCCAACCCTTCTGGGCCGCTTTCACCTGGAAATTCCTGTCCTGCTGCCCGAGTACAAAACCAAGTCCGGGTGCATTCGCATTGTCCAGACCAAAGTACTTGGGAGCACGCAGATAACCCGGCAATGCGGTAGTTTCAAGAACCGAATAACTCACATTAATGCCTCGCACCGTCATCAGGGCACGGGTAATGTTCTTGACGAAATCCGTTGTACGCATATCGATCTCCTCGATATCCCCCGGGCTCCTCGCGAAGTTCTTCCGGGCGGCAGAAGGTGTATTGGCAAATTTCAGATAGCGGAGCTTGTTATAGAGCAGTACAAAGTCGACCTTACCCGTTACGCCCCGTTCGCGGCTGTTGCGGATAATATCTCCGAACGGCAAGCCCGTGGTGTCCTTTAATCCCAATGCATTGGCCTGGTACTGATAAGCGACCGAATGCTTGTAATCCGCCGACATCCAGTCCAGAACTGGTATTTTGTCCAATGGCAAACGGTAGGTCAGGTCAATCTTCTGGTCGAAGTTCTTGATACGCCCCAGCTTTTTGAAGTTATTCCAAAGCGAATCTTTCTTTTCGCCTGTGTTGATATCCCCTTCCGGCTCATCTACAATGGAATTCGCCGAGGCCGCGTAGGTGAGCGTCATGTTTCGTGTCAGGTTCCAACCAAAATCGTAGTACCTGTTGAACCAGAAATACTTTTCGTAAAGTGGTTGAATACCGTCGGTGGTCAGGTCCGCATTCCGTAGCTGTGTTTTGAGGAAACGACGGTCTACATCAGTCCGGAGCGCCACCATGTTGGGTAGCAAGGTTACATTGAACTCCTTGACAAATTCTGCCCAGCGGCTGGTGGCCTTCCACTTCTTAAACGGTTCGAATGCCTTGGGCTGACTGCTATACATGTAAGAAATCCCGGCTTTGTACATCCGCTGATTGTACTCTTGAGTCAGGACGTTTCTCCGTTTGTCATCACTGAATGCATAGGTAAAGGAGAAGTTCTCAAAATCATAAAAGTGGTTTTTGGCACCTGGCCTGGTCTTGATCTTCCTGACATTGGAAAAATTAAACCCTCGTTTGACCGCATTCTCTTCCACCATTCGCCTGTACCCGTCCCGTGCTTCGTCCGTCAGCAGATTATCCAGGGAAGTGCTCAAAGGCGTATCCGGGTCCAGCGGGTTGAAATGTGGTTTTACATTACGGCGGTCATAGCTTACGAACAGCGGAATCTGGAAACCCCAGTTCGCTGGCAGGAGCTTATCCAATGCGATGTTGGACGATACACCATATTCTGTCGTGAGATTACGGGAACGTTCGCCGATTCGCTGCTGTACGGTTCCAAAACCGAAGGTCTCTAACCTTCCCGAGGCCGTTACCGTGGCAAAGTCAGCCAGCTTGGCGTTCAGTTGGGCAATGGCCGCAATCCCTCCCTTATCGTCGAAGCCCTCGACGTGCATCTCATCCACCCAAAGGCAGAATGATTTCGAGCGTTCGTCCACCGATTTCGGGTTGCGCATACCGATCATCATCACCCGTACGGCGCTCAGATCCGGATTACCAACCACGGTCAGTTTAAAGCGCCCGTCGGCCGTTACAATGGTATAGGGTACACTCAGGTTTTTATCGAGCTGCCGGTTCCGTTGCGCCTTGGCCTCGATCAGGTCTGCCAATGCGATATTGATTTCATTGCTTTCGGGCCAAATCTCCTCCCTGGCTGCGGGCCCCGGGCGTGTTGCTTTCAAAGTCGACAGGTCGATCTCATAATAGTTTTGTGTAAGATCGGTACCGATGCGCATGAATGTACCCACCATGTTATCCTCGTTTTGCTCGTTCTGCATGTGCACATACATACGGAGGCGTTTGCGGAAAAGCAGGTCGAGGTTCACATTTTTGAACACCGCGCGTGAATCGCCATCGCGGAGGTCAGTTACGCAGAGGCTCATCGATTGCTCGTTCAACAGCAGCGGCGGGCGCTGGGTATTGTCCTGATCGCGGATCCAGCCCGGAGGAATGTCGTAACGATACTTGTCGCTGTTTGCCTGGCTGTTTTCTTCAATACTAACCGTTCCCACGGTAAATTTTGCATCATAAGGTTCGGGGACCTCCTGCAATCCAGGCGCATCGAGGTTGTAGGTATACTTACGGTATTGCTGACCAACCATTTGCAGCTGTGCAAATCGGAGGACTACGGGCTGCTGGAAGTCCGTCATATACATACGCATGAAGCGGATCGATTTGAAGCCGTTCATATTACCCACGACTCCCGAAAACTCCTTGATCGGAACCCGGAAAAGGTACCAGGTTTGTTTGTCCTCCGTGTTTACGGTTTTGTCGACTACGTAACCGCTGCCTACGGCGAGTTGGCCCGGTTTCAGATCAATTTCGTATTCGTAATACGATTCATTATCGTTGATCGTATTATCGACATTCATATCCTCTCCGTCAGGAATGTTGGTAGACGCTGGCGTGACGTCCACGGAACGGCCCTGGCTTTCGGGGGAGTTGTTCTCCATCCCGATGTAATTCTTGTAGCGTTCCAAAACTTTAAGCTTCGCGCTATCGGCCTCAGCACCGAGGAAGAATTTGAAGTCATCACCCGAAGGATCGGAAAGGATCTTCTCCCTGGCTTCCGGTGTAAGATTGGCTGGCAGGCGATCCAGGTACTGTTTGAAAAACCTGCGCTCTTCCTCATTGGATAAACCGTCTAAGCCAACATCCTGCTTTTGCCGCGCCCCGGTTTCATTACTGAATGCATTGATGAGGTACTGCGATTTGGTCGCATAGCCCCAGGCAGTCGAATCGACATTCACGCCTACCTGCTTGGGCACAAGTGGAAGTCCATTCTCAAAGTTGTAACGCTCGTCGGGAATAACATCCTCTGAAATATCTCCCAGGTTAAAGACCAGCTTACCTCCGGTAGTGTTCGAAACACCCGAGAAGCCATCCCGCACAACCCCGTATTTATCATTGATAAAAGGATCCAGCATCCAAAACTCGATGCTTTCGATATTCGCATTGTCGAAGTCGTTGTCCGAAGTAATGGCTCTGCTAATGGCCCCGAAGTTCGCACGGGGCGTTTTCAGGCGTCCATTGGCGTCGAGATCGGTATTGTAGTTGTACATACCGCGTTCGCTGGGGTAATAAGCAATATCCAGCACCTGCTGCGGATAAGTTACCAAGCCGGCAATGGCCCTGTTCGGGAATATCTGGTTTGGCAGATAGAGTCGCTCGTAATAATTTTTCCGGTCCTCATCGTCGAAATTCGCCGGTGGCTGATAGCCGCCCCCCAGTCCCTGAGATCCGCCGAAAATATTGTCAACGGTGTATGCCGAAACCTTGGCGCGTTTATAGGCGTAATTCAAATTTTTACCATCAAAGCCATCCCGAAACTTGGCCGGAACAGCCGCCAGTCGCCATTTCTGGGGCTGTCGTGCGAGGTCGTATACCGTTCGGGCAGCTTCAAAGTCATCTACGAGCGACCGGTTATTGACATCTTTCGTCACACCCGGAAGCAGTTTCGCAAACTCACCCTTAAACTGAATGCTTGACATTTCCTTGGTTTGCAAAAGCGGCAATGCATCAAGCCATTTCGTAAGGAATGGTACATCCTTGCGTAGGTTGACGTCGAAGCCAAGCATTGTATTGTTTACAGGTTCGTTACCTATCGATACGCGGGACAGGAAGCCTGCTGTACGCTCTTTGTATTTCATGGCAGTGAACCCGAGACTCAGGTCACGGTTTACCATGTAGTCGAGGCGCGTTCCGAGTAAGGTCCTGATCTGGTTCTGGAACATGTCGGGCCGCTCATACTCGATCACGATCTCCCGCCCCGAGTTCAGTACGCTGCTGTTCAATATACGTACCCGGCCTATCTGCGCCTCTACGATATAATCAGAGCCCGGCGAAAGAGGGACGCCGCCGGAAGTGACGGTTACAGACGTTTCCAGAACACCAAACGGCAATTGTACCTCAGCACCACCACTGGATTGGTAGGCACCCTTGATAAAAAACTTGTTCCGCTCCGACACCTGCTGTGCGTCGATCATCGTTGTCCGGTACAGTTCATTGAACACATACTTGTTACGATACTGGTCTTCCCCCGGCCCGAATTTTCTTGCCAGGTTACTGCCGAACGGTTCCAAAACCGGGAAAATAATACGGCCGGTCTTGCTGTCCACCGTAATCCCTTCCACGAAGTCAAAGTTACCATCGGGTTGGAGGTCATTGACCGGGTTCAGACGGTCGAGACCGGAAAGGCGGATGAGCGGGATGTTGGCAATGCTGCTTTCCTGCAAATTGGGATTATCGATACCGGTCTGGTCATCTTTGTAAATAACCCTCAACTGGAATCCCTGCTTATCGATCTGGCTGGTTCCGAGCGAGTAAACGTTCTTCATCATCAGGTCCCACATCGGCAATTTCGTGTTATTCCGGATGGTCGACGATTTCAGCAATTTCAATGCAATCACCTCATTATCCTTTCGCGCCTGATAATCTTCCGTCAACTCCCCTACTTTGAACGCCCGGCCGTTCAGTGTATATTCATAGGATACCGCCAGAACCTCATCATTTCGAAGGGCATTTGTCAATGAGATATACCCCAGTTGCGGATGAAATGTGTAATCCCTGTCCGCGATCAAGCGCTTCGCACCGCGCAGCAACTCGTAGTCAACAGCCCTCTCCAATCCTAATCCTGTAATGGAGGTGTTTGTATTGTCAACCTGCCGGAAAGCATCGGTGCTTGTAAGCGTTTTATAAAGATTGTTCGCTGCATTGTCGGCCGGAGAAGTTGAGCGCACCGGCTGCAAATTAGGATTTCCGGCACGATAGGGCGCCGGCTCACCAAGGTCCGCAAAACCGACCACGTTACGCAAAGATTCGGTAGTCGTGGTCCTGTTGGTAACATACACCTCGATACGGGTTACCGTTACACCGGAAGTGATGGTAGGTGTGTTCTGAAGGGAGCTTTCGTAAATATTTCTGAAATACTGGGAGAGGAAGAAGTTGCGGTTCTCGTCGTAAGTATCCGCCCGCAATTCAAAATCCCTGCTTTGCGCGCCGCCACGCAGGGTGATTCTTTCCTTGCTTGACTTCTGCTGAGAAGCGACAAATGTAGCGCTGAGACGACCGAACTGGAAGTCCGTTTTTAAACCAAATAAGTTCTGAACACCGGGTATGAGCTGGCTGTTGATCGCCCAGTTGATATTACCGGCTTCTATTTTCCGGATGAAGCTTTCCTCCGGATTTTTATAGTTCAGCTTGATCGCATTCTCGAAGTTGAAATTCGCTTTGGTATCGAAATTCGTCTGAAAGCCCAGCATATCGCCCAGCTTCGCGTCGAAGTTGATATTGATCTGTTCGTTGAAAATAAACTGGGTATTTCTGCGCTGGCGAATCGGAATAGATGGGTTGTCCAGGAACTGGTGCATTAGCCCCAAATCCAGAGACACAAAACCGGTCGGCTTGAAATTTACAAAATCATCCCCCAGCAACTTGGACAATCCCGGAGGCAGATCCAGCTTGGGAAGCAATCCCCGCGCCCCCATTGCGCTATTTCCATCCTGCCTTCCGGCGTATTCTCTCAGAAGGCTTTTGAATGCCCTGTCTTCCTGAATTTTATCATAGGTTTCCAGGTCCATTCTTTCAGGTGCCCGGTAATTCAGGTTTCCTGTTGGCGTCTGAATTTTTTCTGTTACTGCAACTTTGCCCGCACTGTCAAGCGTAATAGTAGTGGAGATATTTGAAGGATCACGAAGGTAAAAGGGTGACCGGGGACGGGGTTCGGAAATACGGTTGGAATAATAATCCTTCCATCTCATGATCAGCTGGCTGCCCGATCGATCGATGTTTTTCTTGGTGCTGTCCTCTCTGAGCGTGTCCGCAAGCATGGCCCATTCCTGCGTCTCACTTGAATATGGCTCATCCCTGTCAGCCGAAACGTTTACGAGTAGAACCGCTCCTGCCGAAATGCTTAATACCTTAAAAAGGAAAGAGTAAATCGTTGATGACAAGGTAATATACTTATTTAGAGAAGGTTGTATTTACAAAAAAATCCATCAACACGATTTTACCATTGTAAAATTTTTCACCCGATATCATTTTTGGTTTCGGTTATCGTAATGCCAGTTTAATCAGATTTTCAACGGAAATAGACTGTCCTTCGCGTTTGATGATCGCATCCAGGCTTTTCTCGGCCGTTGCTTTGGGTATACCCAGGGTTACAAGAGCTGCCAGCGCTTCACTCCTTAGGGTACCAGATGACGTTTCAGCAGTTTTTGTACCTGTTGAAACCAGTTCTTCCTTCCGAATTTTGTCTCTTAGTTCGAGGATTACGCGTTGAGCCGTCTTCGACCCTATGCCCTTTATCGATTGAATGAGGCGGAGGTCTTCATCAATAATCCCCTGCCGTATTTCTGAGGAGGAAAGTGAAGAAAGCATGACGAGCGCCGTGGAGGGCCCTATCCCGGAAATCCCTACCAGGTCCAGGAAAAGCTTTTTTTCATCATTTCCCCAAAAACCATAAAGGACATGGGCATCTTCCCGTATATTGAGATACGTTACCAGCTTGCAACGTGCACCGATTTCCGGCAGGGAAGTGTAGGTCTGCAATGATATGCGAACCTCATAACCGAGCCCATTGACATCGATGATAGCGTACGCTGGATCTTTATAAGCTACAATCCCGTTAACGTAGGCAATCATAAAAATAGTATGTGTATGTTAGGCGTAAATACTAGGTGGAAATAATCAGCTTCTGACCGGGCTTGATTGCATTGCCTCTGATTTTGTTTCGCTTTTTCAACTGACCTATTTCCAGACCGTAACGCTGCGAAATGATCCATAATGTATCCCCTTTTTGTACCGTATGATAGCGCTTTCTGGTGTGTCGCTGCTGCTTGGCAATTTGCTCTTCCTGCTGCTGCGTTTTCCGGGCCGAGGCCACGCGTACCGCCGGCACAGTCTCCTTCACTTCTTTGTAAATTACCAGTCGCTGCCCTTTACGAATGCTGTTGCGGCGGATGTGATTCCATTTTCTAAGTGAGGAGACAGTCACACCGTACTTCCGTGCGATGGACGACACATTATCCCCTCTGCGCACCGTGTATGAAACCCTTTTCGTTCTGTTACGCTGAACAACTTCTTCCGAATCATAGTCGGACTCCTCGTCGGACACCTCCTGAACATTTGAAGCCAGTACATATGGGAATGAACCGTTGACTGCCGATGAGTCGGTTCTTGTGCTGTCGGCTTTCGCAACCATCACACCGGAAGGCAGAAACCTTCTCGTGCAGGAATCCATAATAACCGAGCGGTTACTCACAAAGTAAGTAAACTGGACGCTGGGAACCTTCAACACAAAATCACGGGTCTGGTCGGGCAGGATAGTTTTGGTGATCTGTGGATTGAGTTTCTTCAAAACCTCCAAATCGATGTCGGTGTTCTTGCAGAATGTCAGCAGATCTATATATCCATTAATGTGTATGGTGTCATTGGGAATCTGAAATTCAGTGACTTCCGGAAAAATACCATGATCGTAACCATAGTTCATCATGTAATTCATCGCTACATACTGAGGCACATACGATCTTGTTTCGCGGGGAAGTACATTGTAGATGGTCCAGAAGGTGGTCCCCCGGGAGCGGCGCATGGCACGTTTCACATTGCCAGGGCCTGTGTTGTATGAAGCCAGGGCCAGCTCCCAGTCGCCGAATATTTTGTAAAGCTGTTTGAGATACAAGCAGGCGGCTTCGGTGGCTTTCGCCGGTTCGAAGCGCTCATCAATGTATTTGTCCTGATAGAGACCAAACTCTCTTCCCGTTGCGGGCATGAATTGCCAAAGACCTCCTGCCCTTGCATGGGAAATCACTGTCGGGTTAAGCCCCGATTCGATCATTGAGAGGTATTTAAGCTCAACCGGCAAGCCGTGTTTCTGGAGTGCTTTTTCGAAAAGGGGGAAATAGAGCGGCATGCGCTCCATCATCGTCCTGGTGAAATTTGCTTTTTTGTAGATAAAATACTCTACGAACTCGTGAGAAGATTTGTGATAGGTAAGTGGAATTGATTTTTCAAGTTTTGAAAACCGTTCCCTTAAAAGCTCTTCCGGTACCGCGGGGTTAACTCCGATCTCCTGAACTTCCGGTAATGATGGCATCAAATCATCTTCTTCCTGAGCAATAGTCTCAACTGTATCCTGCCCGGATGTCAACTTCTCCTGTGGAACAAACGCCACGACCGGCGTATTCCAGAACCCAGCACACATGGCTCCGAGCCACAATACTCTTTTTGAAATCCTCATTAATAAATGTTTTTTGAAGGTTAATCAATTCACGGTTTTCAATGGCTTATACCTGCTGATGAACTACTTACAGATAAAAAAGTCCTTTTCAGTTTGAAATTGGCCTGATGAATCAGAATAATCTCTAGTACATTTCTTTTATAGTGCTCACACCGGCTCCCAAACCCCAACAACTTTAATCGGCTATCTGTTATTCCGGCACGATAATTTTCTTAAAAACTTGGTTGAAAATACGTCTGCGGGACATTCAATGGCGCGAAAAAAAGACAGCCTGAATGGTTTGCTTGGTATTCAAAAGCACCTTTCTAGTTCAATTGGGTAAGGTAATTGGCAAATGCCAGCATCTTTTCCTCTCCGAAATAAGGAGCCATAACCTGTATACCAATCGGCATTCCCTGATCGTCTTTCCCATTCGGAATCGAAACCGCCGGATTGCCCACAACATTCGCCTGGACTGTGAAAATATCCGCAAGATACATTTGCAACGGATCTTCGGTTTTTTCACCAATGGTAAAAGCGGTGGTAGGCGTTACCGGTGAAACCAGAAAATCGAATTGTTCGAAAAACCGGTTTGTTTCCTCACGCACCAATCTTCTAACGCGTTGTGCTTTGGTATAGTATGCGTCGTAATAATTTGCGCTTAATACGAAAGTACCCAGCAGTATTCTTCTCCTCACCTCCTCGCCAAAACCTTCAGTACGTGTCTTTTTATACATACTTTCAAGATCTTTGGACTCAGGGCTGCGATACCCGTAACGAACGCCGTCAAACC
The DNA here is from genome assembly GCF_946482605.1 of uncultured Dyadobacter sp. The sequence goes on from NZ_CAMLSE010000010.1 coordinate 203,594, forward strand.
GGGACAGGTTGGAACTGGCTTCCGCAGTAGTGAGGATGTAATAAGTGGGTAAAAGTGAATCCAGCAAAGGCAAATCGACCGGCACGACTTCGTGTCCTTCTGTGCGCAGGCGGTCGAGCACTTCGGAGGTCTGCCTCCGGATCTCGGGCGCTATCGCTTCGTTTTCGACCGCGTCACGAAGATATCCGATCTTTGCTTTGCCTTCCCAGGTGATCCGTTCCGAATAAGCAGGTACAGGTCTTGTGGAAACTGTGCTATCGTAATCGTCCGCGCCCGACATGACTTCCAGGATCAAAGCAGCATCAGCCACGCTTTTGGTGATCGGACCAATGCAATCGAATGAAGACGCATAGGCGATCAATCCATAGCGCGAAACTCTGCCGTAAGAGGGCTTCACGCCGATAACGCCGCAGAAAGCTGCCGGCTGACGTACCGATCCTCCGGTATCACTGCCCAGAGAAGCATGGCAAAGTCCCGCCTGCACGGCCACTGCGGAGCCACCCGATGAACCGCCGGGGACTTTGGCGTGATTAATAGCATTCAGCACCGGGCCAAATGATGAATTTTCATTGGAAGAACCCATCGCAAACTCGTCACAATTCTGTCTCCCAATGACGATCGCGTCCGCATCCAGCAATCGCTGAACGGCCGTCGCGGTAAAGGGAGCCTGATAGGATTGAAGGATCTGGCTTCCGGCCTGCAGACCATGGCCATTCAGGGAAAGGACATCTTTAAGTCCGATCACCAGCCCTGCCAGTTTCCCGGCGGTTCCATTGGCGATCTTGGCATCTACGGCCAGGGCGGCCTCTTTCGCCTCTTCGGTATATACTTCGACAAAAGCATTGAGATGCATGCTTGCCTCAATTTGTCGCAAATAGTGGTCTACCAACTTGACGCACGTCAAACCTTCCTCACGTATATCTTTCTGAATTTCGGCCAGCGTCAGATACTCTTTCAAGGTAATTTCTTTGTGGGGTTGTAAATAAAGAATCAGAGCCGTTAAGTGCTAGCTTAATGGCTCTGGTCAGACCTTCGATAAGATGGAAGCGTTATTTGGGGTCCTCCATGCTTTTTTCAATATTTTCCTTAACGTCCTTAGTAGCGTTCTTGAATTCATTGATACCTTGCCCCAAACCGCGCATCAACTCAGGAATTTTCTTCGCACCGAAGAAAAGTAAAACGAACAAGGCAACCAAAAAGATCTCTTGTCCACCCAATCCCATAAATGCCAAAACGGTTACTGATTCCATATCTGTTTCTTTTTTAATGTTTACAAAAATAATTATTCTTTTTTACAACAACTAGACCTGCGCCGGGTTTTATCCTATATTAATTGTCTTGGCAGCCTTTTCCCACTCCGCAAATTTACGCACATCGTCGCCCAGGGTCTTGATGAGCCACACCACCAGCGCCACATCGTCGGTGATGCCTATAACCGGTAAAAAGTCCGGGATCAGATCAATGGGAGATACGAAATAAACGAGCACAGCGATGATCGATACGAGACTTTTCCAGGGTAGGTCCTTGTACTCGCCCGACGCATAGGCCTTCACCATCCGGATGAGCAGTTGCACGCTGGTTTGAAATTCGCCCAGATTACCTTTGAAACCGACGGTCTGCAGCTTACCGACCACCTCCTTCACAAGTTCAAACAGCCGGGTCGAATTCCGTGCATACCGCCCCGCCTTTCCCTTCGCATTTCTAAAAAAGATGGATTGCAGGATCCGAGAAATCATTGACTCATCATTCATTATACAAAGCAGGAAAAAGTGGTTTATAAAGCCATTATAACTATCAACTTACGGAAAAAATTGCATTCGGGATGCCTGCCCGGACATTTGCGGCAAAAAATCAAATTCCGCTTGGTTTAAACAAATTATGTATCATACTTTTAGGGGAAAATATAAAAAGCATCAATTTCTATACAATTAACCATATTTCCCTATGAAGATTACTGTTGTAGGTGCGGGTGCGGTAGGCGCAACCACTGCCGATAATATCATTCGTCGTGAGCTGGCAGAAGAAGTGGTGTTACTGGATATCAAGGAGGGTGTCGGTGAAGGCAAGTCTTTGGACATGTATCAGACGGCCGCCTTGCTGGGCTTCAACACCAAACCCATCGGCTCGACCAATGATTATGAAAAAACCAAGGGATCCGATGTGGTTGTCATCACTTCCGGTTTACCCCGCAAACCCGGCATGACCCGTGAAGAGTTAATTGGTATCAATGCAGGAATTGTAAAGGGTGTTACAGAAAACATTCTCAAATATTCGCCCAAAGCGATTATCATCGTCGTTTCCAACCCTATGGATACGATGACCTACCTCGCACTGAAAGAGTCGGGTATCCCCAAGAAGCGCCTGATTGGCATGGGCGGAGCGTTGGATAGCGCCCGTTTCAAAACTTACCTCGCCCTGGCCATGGACGTATCTCCGCTCGACATCCATGGAATGGTCATTGGCGGCCATGGTGACACGACCATGATCCCGCTTACCAGGCTGGCTACCTACAACGGTATTCCCGTCAGCCGTTTCCTTTCCGCCGATCAACTCGAAAAGGTAGCCGCCGACACAATGGTAGGAGGAGCAACACTTACCAAACTGATTGGAACTTCCGCCTGGTATGCGCCCGGTGCTGCAACCCTGCTGCTTGTCGAAAGCATTGTCCGCAACCAGAAACGCATTGTGCCTTGCAGCGTGTACCTGAATGGCGAGTATGGCCAAAAGGATATTTGTATGGGTGTCCCTGTCGTATTAGGTCGAGGCGGCTGGGAAAAAATTGTTAACCTTCGCCTGAGTGATGCAGAAAAAGCTGCGTTTGAAAAGTCAGCAGAGGCCGTTCGCTCTATGAACGCTGCATTGAGCTTGTAAACAGCTTCTAATTGCTTAAAATACAGGCCGGTCCGGTTATCCGGGCCGGCTTTTTGTTTGCCTGCCATTTGGTTTTAACCGCTACTTATCCTAATTTAAGTATATATAATATAAAAAATAGTCAATATTATATCATACAAGAATACTATTCACCTTTAAACACACTGTTATGAAAACAACACTATTACTGATGCTCCTGACTTTCGCTTCCATTCATGCAATCGGGCAATCCGTCAAAGGCCACGTTACGGAGCAAAAAAATGGGACCGCGCTTCCGGGTGTTTCTATTCTGATCCAGGGGACCAATACCGGCACCGTAACCGATGCCGACGGCAATTTCGCACTGACGTTGCCCGACGGCAATTACAATATTGTAGTTTCATTCATTGGCTACACGTCGAGGACCATTCCCGCTGTCGTAAGCGCAGGGCAGTCGCCGATGATTAACGTCGTTTTAGATGAATCGTCCGAGGTGTTGGGAGAAATCGTGGTGACCGGTTCGCGGAGCGGTGGCCGTTCCCGCATCGACTCCCCCGTTCCGGTCGATATCATTCCGGTTTCACAGATCACCAACAGTGTGGGCCAGGTGGATATCAACCAGATACTGACTTACGTCGCTCCTTCCTTCCAGTCGTCCCGCCAAACAATTTCAGACGGCTCCGACCACATCGACCCTGCGCAGCTCAGGGGCCTGGGGCCCGATCAGGTGCTCGTACTCGTGAATGGCAAACGACGGCACCAGTCGTCGCTCGTGAATGTGAATGGCACCGTCAACAGGGGAACGGTCGGAACCGACCTGAATGCGATCCCCGCCACTGCCGTTGAAAAAATCGAAATACTGCGTGATGGCGCCGCAGCCCAGTATGGTTCGGACGCCATTGCCGGGGTGATCAATATCATCCTGAAAAGCCGTACAGGGTTTAGCGGCAACGTCTCGTACGGCCAGAACGTGACAAGCTATGACAAAAACTATATCATCAACCAGAACAGAGATGCTTCCGTGCATATCTCCGATGGCGGCACAGCCCAGATCGGGCTCAATTACGGATTGAAAGTAGGCCAGAAAGGATTTGTCAATATCACTGGCGAGTATGTGCGGCGGGAAGCTACCAACCGGACCGGGACTTACACGGGCCAAATCTTCCCTTCCGTGAATGGTACTGTCGTGGACGAAGAACTTCTGAAACAGAAAAACCTTACCCGCAATGACTTCGATATGCGCATAGGCAACTCGGAGGTAAAAGGCGGAGGCGTGGTCCTCAATGCAAGTATTCCCCTGAACCCGCAACTCGAACTCTACGCATTCGGAGGCTACAACAACAAAAAAGGCAATGCAGCAGGGTTCTACCGCTATCCAAATTCGGTTCCAGCAGCAGTACGGACTAATGTCTTCGCTGTCTATCCCAATGGTTTTCTGCCTGAAATCAACAGTGATGTCACAGACATTTCCGCGGCTGCGGGACTGAGAGGAAAGCTGGGGGAATGGCGCTATGACCTGAGTAATACTTTCGGCAAAAATGATTTCGACTACATCATCAGCAATTCCGTCAACTACACCCAAGCCATTGCCAATGCTGCTTTCCAGCGCGAGTTCAAGGCAGGCGGAAACGCATTCATGCAAAACACGATCAATCTTGACCTCGGGCGGAAATTCGATGTTCTCTACGGATTGAATGTAGCGCTCGGAGCCGAACAACGCACCGACAAATACACGATCACAGCAGGTGAAGAAGCCTCTTATAAAAATTATGATGTCGCGGCGGGTGTAGCAGCGGGCGCTCAGGTTTTCTCCGGCTTTTTTCCGCAAAATGCCGGGTCGCATTCGCGGAACAGTGTGGCAGGATACATTGATCTTGAACAAGATTTTACCAAATCGTGGGTACTGAGCGCGGCGCTTCGTTTTGAGAACTATTCCGATTTTGGCAATACACTCAATTATAAGGTATCGACCCGCTACAAAGTGACTGAGGGGGTCGCGCTGCGTGCTTCGGCCAGCAGCGGTTTCAGGGCTCCGTCGCTACAACAGCGCTATTACGCCAAAACCAATACACTTTTCGTAACGCAAAACGGCCAGCAGGTAGCACAGGAAAGCGGAACATTCACGAACGACAGCAAACCGGCCGAAATTCTCGGCATTCCGAAGCTTAAACAGGAAACGTCACAAAGCTTTACCGTCGGGACAACAATCCAGATCAGCAATGCATTCGAACTAACCGTGGATGCCTACCAGATCGACATCGATGACCGGATCGTGCTCACCAACAATTTCAACGACGGCGGCAATGCAAATCTGAAAGCGCAACTTGCCGCGGCGAACGCAACCACCGCCAACTTTTTCTCCAATGCGGTAGATACGCGCTCGAAGGGCATAGAAGGAGTATTATCGTACAATACCAAATTCGGACGAAACCAATCACTGCGGGCAGTACTGGCAGGAACATTCATTCAAAATAAGGTTAAAAAAGGAGCGGATGGCAAACCGAATATCCACGCTTCGGAAATTTTGATCCAGACCAATCAGGTTAATACCTATTTCAACCGGGAAGATCTGAGCCGCTTCGAAATAGCGAGCCCACGCAACAAGCAAAGCCTCACCATCAACTACAAAGCAGGAAAGTTGGGGGTAATGCTTCGCGGTGTACGATTTGGAGAAGTTACCTATTGGGACCCGACCATCGATCCGACTAAGCCGGATTCCTGGCCGGTCAATACACTCACCGGTCAAAAAGAGTCCCTCGACCAGACCTTCGGAGCCAAACTGGTGACCGACCTGGCCATCAGTTACGATGTGGTAAAAGGGATCGGGCTAACCATCGGAGCGAATAATGTGCTGGATGTGTATCAGGACAAGCATACGCACTCCGGCAACGTAAGCCTGGGCCGGTTTGTTTATTCGCGTCGTGTTCAGCAAATGGGGTTTAATGGCCGCTACCTGTTTGCAAGGTTCAATTTCAACTTCTGAAAAAGGCCAGCCGTTCCGGACCGAAATCCGGAACGGCTGGTTGCTATATCGAAATCTGGTATTGCAAAGTCCACGAACCCCTCCGGCCATTTTTTTCAAGCTCATTCGGCACAGACGCCGCCCGATAGACGGGACGATTCTCATAGTTCAGCGACATTTTACCATTGTGACCCTTAATCAACCAGTTAACTCCCAGGTTATAAACGTTAGCCGCATCCCTCACCCGGTCATAATCGCCGCGCTGCAATGAGCCATAGGGCATTAATGTGCCCTGGCTACCCAGTAAGCCGTCTTTCAGTTTGTAGCCCGCCTGCGCATATACTACATTACCCGTACCGAACATGGGGTACGCATTGCCCTGCGTTCCGCTCACGCCCGATATAGGTTGTGTCGTGCCTGTCGCGGGGTTCATAATGCCATTGTAGCGCAGGTAGCCTTTCCCGTAGTTAGTATCAAAATAGCCGAGGTATGCCGACAGGGCCGTTCCTTTTTCTTTATTGAGAGGCATGTCCAGGTATGCGGCGACCGACCAAAGGGTCACATTACTGTAAAGCGTATCCACCGCTTCCTTCCGCCACATAGCATCTTTCTGAGAGGTAATGCCCGCCTCGATATTCAAGACCTTCCGCTTCCCGAGATAAGTTCCGGTCATGTAGCCGGGTGTCGTATTGTCTTCGGTATCGAAAAAATTATAGATAAGCAGCCCCTGGAACTGTTTATGGTTCTTTCGTTGCGCAAAGACGGAGTTCTGATTGAGCGCTGGTGGCGTCGCACCATTTGTCTCGATCGGAAATGGGTCCGAAATACCCACCCGATAGTTGAGCTTCCCTACCTGTCCTCTGCTGTACACCGTGAGTTTTCTCGCGAACTGGTCTGTCTGATCCACCGTCGCCTGGGCAAACACCGGTACATCCATTGTTAAAATAGTGCCGATACTGGGCTGTGAAAAGCGTGAAAATCCATTGATGATCGTCAGCCCGCCTCCGAAACGTATAAAACTTGTCCCTTTACGTTGAATTTCGTATTCCCCTACTGCATCGTGAAAAAACGCGGCCACTTTCCGCTGGCTGTGGTTCCCTGCCGTATTATACGAAGGAGACGCACTGGCCTTGTTGAAATTGTTCATCCCAAACTGCGTGTAGAAAAAGATACGGTCCGTAAGCTGCCCGAAAAGCTGGACCCGCGTACGCCTCAGGCCGATATCGAAAGTGTTCGACTCCGGGTCGCTCAGAACGGTAGTTCCCGGGTTGTTTTCATTCAACCGGAGCCAGACCTGATTGGTGAAAGTGAATTTTACATAATGTGACCCGGATTCGTTAAGATTGTAGCGGATATCATTCCTGGTATTATCATCTGATGGCTTCACTTGTGCGATCGCTACCGATGTTCCGAGGATGATGAGGGAAAGGATTTTTATCATTATAAGTACTATTGAGTTACACACACTAATATCGCTGTAAACCCTTCTTAAAAGAGCTAAAACGCATTAACAGCTAATTGAAAATGATATCGAATGCGGCAGAAAAACGACTTCCGATAAGTCATTCCCCAAACCGTGCCTTCAAATATAAGGCCGGTTACTGTACCGCCATACTCTTTTTCCTGACAATCTTCTCCCCCGCAATTGCCCAGGAAACCCCTCCGCTGATCAATTATTCCTCGTCATTATACAAAGCACATAACCAGAACTGGGACATTTGCCAGAGCACCGACCAGATGATTTATTCTGCCAATTCCGACGGTCTGCTGGAACATGACGGTGCTTCCTGGAAACTCTATCCCCTTCCCGACGGACAGATCGTCCGAACTGTACTCTACGATGAACAAGCCGTAAATTCAATCAATGGAAAGGTTCTCAACCGCGAGCCTCAGCTGGAAGAAAGGATCTACGCCGGGGGCTTTTCAGAATTCGGCTACTGGAAGAAAGAAGCCGACGGGCAGCTGAAATATTATTCCCTGAGCAAGAAAGCCAACCTGCCCACCCTGAAAACGGAAGAAATATGGCACATCCTGAAAACGCCGCGCTACATCTACTTCCAGTCGTTCTCGATTATCTATCGTTACGACGGTAAAAACCTGGTCGAGATCAAAGGTCCCGGCAACTTTATGTTTATGAGATATGTGCAGGATCGCGTGCTGGTACAATTGATCGGCAAGGGACTGTATGAATTGAAAGGGCAAAAGTTCGAGCCATTACCCGGCACATCTTCCCTTGCGCCCGCGATCGTATCGTCTATTCTGCCGTTCCCGGGCAACCGCATTCTCATCACAACTACCAAGCATGGGTTATTTATCTGGCAAAACGGTGTCCTCACGCCCTGGAACATCAGCATCTCAGAGGAACTGAAACGGAACATCATTAACCGGGTTATTGCCATGCGCAGGGACAGCAGCCTTGTTTTCGGGACCATTCAGAACGGTATATACGTCGTTTCCAAAGAAGGTACATTGCGTTATCAGTTCAACAAAGAGACCGGATTGCAGAACAATACCGTCCTGGCACTGGAAGAGGATAGTCATCAGCAACTCTGGATCGGCCTGGATCAGGGGATCGATATGGTTAAAATGTCGTCGCCCATTATTGCTTATCAAACCAGTGACAATCCGTTGGGGTCCACGTATGCAGCCGCCATCTGGCGCGGCCGGCTTTACGTGGGCTCGAATAAGGGTGTATTTGTTAAAAAATGGCTCTCGCCCGAACCCTTCCGGCCTGTCAACGGATTGGAAGGCCAGACCTGGACGCTCAAAGTGATCAACGACCAGCTGTTGTGCGGCCATAATGACGCCACCTACCGCATTGGTGAGCATGGGATCACGAAACTATCCAATATCAACGGAGGTTGGGTTCTGCTGCCGATCCCGAATGGCAAGGACACATTGCTGCTCCAGGGCGCTTACGTGGGCCTGCACGTATACAAGCGGGACGCGGCCGGCGCGTGGACCTATGCGTACCCGGTAAGAGGAGCTGCCCCGATTCCCATCAGGCAGATTGTCAGGGATAAAAACGGCCTATTCTGGCTTGGACATGCCTACAAAGGCCTGTTTCAAACGAAGCTTACCTCCGCGCTGGACTCGGCGCTGTCGTGGCGGGAATTCAGTTCACCGGCTGACCTGCCCAGCGAATTTTCTGTGGAGCTGACGCAATGGCTTAACGGTCAGGTTCGCGTCAGGGCGGGTAATGCATTTTTTCAACCCGACCAATCCGGCAGACTCGTACCCAGCAACGATTTCACCCCCGAGGAGGAAAATTACAAGGTACGAACCGGCCTGCAAGGTGACTGGTTCAAAGTGTTTATGAACCGCGTATCGTTCTTTTCACAGGGGAAAGAACCTAAAAATCTGGCTTTGGCCCTGGTACGGAATAGTGAAACGATTGTGCCGCTCTCCGAACGATATTATTTCTTCTGTCTCGACAATGGATATGCCTTGTACGACCGCACCTCTCCTGACGAACACAATGACGCCGCGGGTGCGCCAATTATCCGGAAAGTGGCCAACCTCCGTAACCTGAACGAGACTTTCAATATTTCCGGCAGCCCTTCGCTTCCCTCGGAAGTACGGGCGCTTCGCATTGCCTTTGCACTACCAGCCTACGGCCAGAACGTCCAGTATAAGTACAGGCTCAAAGGTCTGACAGACCAGTGGTCGGAATGGACCGACCAGAGCTTCGTCGAATTTACCAACCTGGAATCGACAGACTACATTTTCGAGATCCGAAGCAGCCTGAACGACACTGTGACCGCCTATCATTTCGGCGTGAAGCCTTACTGGCGCGAAACCCTCTTGGCCAAAATCCTCTTCGCGATCATGATCGCGCTGGTTTTCGCAGCGCTCATCATCTACCAGGAGAAACGCCTGGCCCGTCACCGCCGCAAGCTGATCGAAGAGCAGGAGGAAAAGTTGCGCCAGCAAAGGTTGTCGAGTGAGCGGCAGATCATGCAGATCCAGAACGATAAATTGCAAAGTGAGATCCAAAGCAAAAGCCAGCAATTGAGTAATGTAGCCATTAACGTCGTTCGTAAAAATGAAATCCTGGAAGAGATCCGGGATGAGCTCAAACAGGTCAAAGCTGAAATGGGACAACAGCTACCAAATATCCATTATCAGAAACTGCTCCACAGCATTGAGCGTAACGTCGCGGGCAAGGACGACTGGGTATTGTTTGAGCAGAACTTTGATGAGGTACACGAACAGTTTTTCAAACGCCTGCGGCAAATTTACCCCACTATCTCACCTTCCGAACTCCGGCTCGCGGCCTGTCTGCGTATGAACCTTTCCACGAAGGAAATGGCCCCTGTGCTCGGAATCTCCGTTCGCGGCGTCGAAATCAAGCGATACCGGTTGCGGAAAAAGCTTGGACTCGGTATCGATGCCAACCTGGTACAATTTATGATGGACATTTGATCCAGTTGCACTAATCCGCTAGTAACCCCCTTTTTATTCAAGCAAACCTTGCATTATTCTCATTGATGTAGTGGTGATGTAGTGCTTTTTTTGATTCCTCCCCAGCTTCGAACTTAAATTTGAAGTCAATAAAATCTTATAATAATTCAATCAACTAATTTATAACTGATGAAAACTACTGTACGATTGCTGTACATGCTCGTTTTCCTGACATTAGGGAGTGTCTCTTACGCACAGGAAATAAATGTGACCGGCAAGGTTACTTCGAGTGCCGACAATTCGGTGCTTCCGGGCGCCAGTGTGCTGATCAAGGGAACCACCAGCGGTGTACCCACCGATGCAGAAGGTAACTATTCCATAAAAGTCCCCTCGCCCCAATCCGTACTCGTATACTCCATGATCGGTATGGCGGCGCAGGAAATCACCGTTGGGACACAGACGGTGATCAATGTAGCGCTGCAAGAGGATGCAAAAGCATTGACCGAGGTCGTGATCACAGGCTATGGTTCTCAAAACAAGCTCGACGTTACCGGTGCTATTGCCCAGATCAAAGGCGCGGAAATTGCCAAGCAACCTTCGATGAATGCTGTTTCGGGCTTGCAGGGAAAAGTAGCGGGGGTTCAGATCAACAATTCCGGTAAACCGGGAGAAGCACCGCAGATCCGGGTTCGCGGTGTCGGTACAGCTTATGGCAGTGCCAACCCTCTCTATGTGGTCGACGGTGTATGGTTCGATGATATCAGCTTCCTGAACTCCGGGGATATCGAAAACATGAGCATTCTGAAAGATGCATCCAGCCAATCCATTTACGGGGTGCGCGCCGCGAACGGTGTTGTTCTCATTACTACCAAAAAAGGAAAATCAGGAACACCGGTTATCGATTATAACGGCTTTGTCGGTTATCAGAAAGTGACTAATCAGGTCAAAATGGCCAATGCGCAGGAATATGCGACGATGACCAATGAATTGAGTAACATCAACGGCAAAGGCAATGTCCTCGATCCGAGTCAGTATGGCGAAGGAACAGACTGGTATCACCAGATCCTCCGTAATGCATTCGTGACCAATCACCAGCTTTCGATCAGCGGAGGCGGTGAAAAATCGACCTATAACTTTTCATTGGGGTATCTCAATCAGGATGGTATCGTTGAAAAGAACAACTTCAAGCGCTACACGGCCCGTGTCCAGAATGATTTCCAGGTATTGAAAAATCTGAAAATCGGCTATACGGCCACGGGATCATTCAGCAAATCAAAAGATGAAGCTGGTGGTATTTTCAGACAACTATATGCCGCAGGCCCTGTCGTGCCGGTTTACTATGCGGACGGTACTTACGGCGACCCTACCGATTACAACCTGGGTGATGGCAACAACTTCAACCCGCAGGTGACCGTCGATTTCTACAATCAGAACACGAAGAAAACCCTGCTTACCGGTAATGCTTATGCGGAGCTTTCCCTTTTCAAGGGCCTGACCTTCAAAACAAGCCTTGGGGGGCGCTACGGACAAGATGAAACCCGAACTTACGTGCCTCAATATGTGGCTACGTTCAAGCAGCGTAACACCACCAGCTTCCTGGAATTCGTCCGTCCGCAAACACGGTACTGGATTTTTGAAAATACATTGACCTACACCAAGGATTTTGGCAAGCACAGCCTTACCGCTCTTTTAGGGCAGTCTGCTCAGCGCGACCAATCCTACAAACTCACTGCGAACGCATTGAATGTTCCTTACAGCAGCGAGGGCGACCTTTACCTTGCATTAGGTAGTGCCGATGGCCGTAATGTAAAGGATGAAGGCGACCTGGGCACTTATGCTTCCTACTTCGGCCGTATCAACTACTCTTTTGATGACCGCTACATGCTGAATGCGTCCCTCCGGGCTGATGGTTCGTCCAAATTCTTCCAGGGAGGCAATGCCTGGGGTTACTTCCCGTCGATCGGAGCCGGCTGGGTGATCAGCAACGAGGAGTTCATGAAAGGGCAGAGCATTTTTGATAACCTGAAAATCCGCGGGAGCTGGGGAAAGATCGGTAACGCATCAGTACCGTCGAACCTATCGACACTGACCGTTGCCACCGGTGGCGGCCTTGCAGCGATTTTCGGTGGCCAGCTCAACACAGGAGCCAGCATCAATACGATCATCCCTCCCACCACTTATTGGGAACGCGGCGTAGGAACGGACGCAGGTATCGAAGCATCCTTCCTGAAATCACGCCTGACCGTGGAATTGGATTATTACATTAAGAAAACAGAACGTGCGATCTTCGATATTCCGGTGCTTACGTCAATCGGTACCGAGTCGGGACGTATTGTAGGCAACCAGGCCGATTTTGAGAATAAAGGTTTTGAGTTTGCATTGAACTGGCGCGACGATATCGGGAAAGATCTTTCTTACAGCATTGGCTTCAACGGAGCTATCAATAACAACAAAGTTCTGGCTGTATCATCCGGGGCCAACCCGATTTATGACGGCGGCGTGGGCCTTACCAGCGGCGCATTGGCGACGCGCACCCGCGTTGGTGACCCGATCGGCTCATTCTACGGATATGTTGTCGACGGAATCTTCCAGAATCAGGACGAGATCAGCAAATCGGCGCAGCCCAATGCAAAGCCCGGTGATTTCAAATACCGCGATATCAGCGGTACCAATGGCACACCCGATGGCACGATCTCAGGACTTGACCGTCAGGTCCTCGGCAATCCGAACCCGAAATTCACCTACGGTATCAACACGAGCTGGAATTACAAGAACATCGACCTGATGCTCGACTTCCAGGGTGTAGCCAAAGTGGATATCTACAATGCCAATATGGGATGGCGGTACGGTAATGAAAACTTCACCAAGGACTTCTATGACAACAGATGGCACGGAGAAGGGACTTCCAACACCTACCCTTCCGCGAACATAGGCGGTGGTCAGAACTATTTGCCCAACTCATTCTTTGTGCAGAGCGGCAGTTATTTCAGGGTAAGGAATGCCCAGATCGGCTACACGTTCCCGCAGGCATTCAATGAAAAACTGAAAATCCGCAAACTGCGCTTGTATGCGAATGCACAGAACCCATTGAATTTCTTCAAATACAAAGGCCTGTCCCCTGAGGTGAGAGCCAATGAGAACAAGCCGACGCAAGCTAGTATTGACGCCAACGTATATCCGCTTTCAGCGACCTACAACTTTGGTATTAATGTCACTTTCTAAGATCAGAACCGATATGAAAAATATAAATCTTAAAAACAATTTGAAGCAGACAGGTCTGTATCTGGGGCTCGCGGCGCTCCTAGTCATACCTTCTTCCTGCAGTGACAGTTTCCTGGACACCGATCCGCAGGGCAAACAGGCCGGTACTGTTTTCTGGGAAAGTGAAGCAGATGCGACCAAAGCTGTCAATGCCATGTACGCCAATCTCCGCGGCTGGAACAATACCGCTTTTGCGGCCATTGCGATAGAAAGCGTCGGTTCGGATGATGCTGAAAAGGGCAGCACGGCATCGGATGCGACATTCTTCAACCAATACGACAATTTCTCGGTAGGCTCCACCGATGGCCAACTCGGCGGCTTCTGGCAGGGGCAATATCAGAATATCAACTACGCAAACCAGGTACTGGATAACATCCCGGCCATCAGCATGGATGAAAACCTGAAAACGAGGTATCTGGCCGAAGCCAAATTTGTGCGGGCCTATTCCTATTTCAGATTGGTGAGAGCATTTGGTGATGTCCCATTGAGATTGAAGCTACCCAAGGATGCAACGGAGTACAACCTTCCCCGCACACCGAAAGCCGACGTGTACGCGGCCATTGAAAAAGACCTGACAGATGCCGCGGCGGTATTGCCGCAAAACTATGGTCCGACGGATCTCGGCCGGGTTACCAAAGGAGCTGCATTGTCCTTGCATGCAAAGGTTTCTATGTATCAGCAAAAATGGCAGCAGGTTTTCGATCTGACAACACAAGTGATCAATTCTGGTCAGTACGCACTCTTTGCGGACTATGAATCACTGTTCAGGATACCGAATGAGAATTCGAAGGAGTCTGTTTTTGAAATTCAGAATGAACTGATCCCCTCCAATAAAGACGCTTCCAACTCTCAGTACTCACAGGTACAGGGCGTGAGAGGCGTAACAGGAGGCGGCTGGGGCTTCAATGTTCCCACCGAAGAATTATCCAAAGCATTTGAAGCAGGTGACCCGAGACGGGATGCCACCATTATTTTCCGTGGTGAAACTACACCCTCAGGGGACGCCATCGCAGCTACGGGCGATAATCCGATGTATAATCAGAAATCTTACGTACCCTTCAAACTCTACGTGACGGGCTTCAATGAAGGCTCTCAGCAGAATGTAAGAGTGATTCGCTATGCCGATGTCCTGCTAATGAATGCCGAAGCTGCGAATGAAATCGGCAATGCAACTGCGGCCCTGGCTTCCCTGGAATTGGTCCGCGCACGGGCAAGAGGTGCGAGCAAAACCATTCTTCCGAAAGTGACAACCACTGAAAAAGTCGCATTGCGCACCGCTATCTGGAATGAACGCCATGTAGAGCTGGCTATGGAGTTTGACCGCTATTTTGATGTCATTCGCCAGGGACGCGGTACTGCCGTCTTCGGACCCAAAGGCTGGAAAGCGGGTAAAAACGAAGTATGGCCGGTTCCTCAGACCGAAATTGATCTCAGTGCAGGCGTCCTGACCCAAAACCCAGGTTACTAATTTCAAACCGCGATCTATCGATGAAAACTTTTAAGAATAAACTGGCCGTAGCATGCTGCGCACTGACGGTCATCGGAGTGAGTTCATGTTATGAAAAATTCGACCCGGAAAGCTACGCTCCGAGCGTAACCATCGGAGGCTATACCAGCTCCGATGAGATCGCGAAAGAAAATCTGGTCGCATACTTCCCATTCAACGGGGACTATGCCGATGCAGTTTCTAAAACCGCAGGCGTCAATACCGGCACCACTTTTGCGAACGGGCTGAAAGGCCAGGCGATGAAGGGGGCTAAAAACGGATATGTTCTGTTTGATCCTACTGCCGCAATACTAGGCTTGAAGAGCTTTACCCTCACCTACTGGGTTAACAGCCAGTCGACCAAAGCGGCAGGTGGCATTATCGGACTCGTGGGACTTTCGCAAAAGGATGGATTCTGGGGAAACATCGAAACTTTCTTCGAGAATGGCGGTACAGATACGGACGGCATTTTCAAGGCACATATCCAGAATGACAAAACCGATACATGGGTTACCAAGGAGGGGATTGTCAACCTTTATAATTCCTGGACCCACATTGCATTGGCTTATGACGCTACTTCATCCACTTTCTCCATTTATGTGAATGGGTCCAAAACCGCAACGAGCACAGTGGCCAAGTTTGGGGACCTGAAATGGAAAAGCCCGGGCAAAATGGTGTTTGGCACAGTGCAATTCCAGACTACTCCGAGCCTGACGTCCGAGTCGGAAGCGCAATCCTGGGCCAGTTACCTGACCGGCTTACTCGATGAAGTCAGGATCTACAACGTTGCCTTGAAAGACGCCGATGTCGATGCACTCGTCAAATTGGAATCAAGAGGAAAATAATGCCTTTGAGATACCTTCTTTTTCTTGGTTCAATTATCTGGCTCGGGGTTTCCTGTCAATCCGACAAGGCCCCCGGGCCATCTAATCCCGGAGTACCGTCGTCATTTGGCTTCAACAGCCTGAAAGTTAACGACGGCTATTCAGGCTTTAACTATACCGATGTAAACCTGAAACCAAAGGTCAGGTTTACATTTTCCGCCCCGCTGAACAGCGAAACCTCCGCAAGTGGCATTACGTTCAAATCGGCCTCCGGAGAATTAATTGCCTTTACAACTGCTTTGGAGAACGGCGACAGCTCGGTAGTGATCATTCCTTCTGCCAATCTGGAATACCTGACCAACTACTCGGTTGTTGCTACCAAAGCATTAAAATCAAAAGCTGGCGGAATGCTGCTGAGTGAAGTCAATGTCAGCCTTACCACTGCCCTGGACCCAGCTGACAAATTCCCGGTCATTTCAGACGACGCACTGCTTACGCTGGTCCAGAAACAGACATTTAAATACTTCTGGGACTTTGGGCATCCGGTAAGCGGCCTCGCCAGAGAGCGAAACACTTCGGGCGATGTCGTTACTTCGGGCGGCAGTGGTTTCGGGATCATGACCATACCCATTGCCGTTGAACGAAAATTCATCACCCGGGCGGAAGGACTGGAGAGAATGCAAAAAATAGTCAGCTTCCTGAGAATGGCGCAGACATTCCACGGAGCATTCCCACATTGGCTCAATGGCGCTACCGGCGTTGCGGTACCTTTCAGCCCGAAAGACAATGGCGCCGACCTTGTAGAAACTTCTTACCTGATCCAGGGACTGCTTACGGCCAGGCAGTACTTTCAGGGGACTAATCCGGCAGAAATCGCTCTTAGGGCTGAAATTACAGCTATTTGGGAGGCAGTGGAGTGGGACTGGTTCAGAAAGGGAGATGGAAACTTACTTTATTGGCACTGGAGCCCCGACTATAACTGGGATATGAACCTGCCGATCAGGGGATGGAACGAATGCCTGATCACCTATGTCCTGGCCGCATCTTCGCCAACCCATGCCATCAGCAAAGCGGTATACGACAATGGCTGGACGGGGAATGGCTCTTTTGTCAACGGAAAAGAATTTTACGGGATCACCTTACCACTTGGAGAAACATTGGGAGGCCCTTTGTTCTTATCCCAATATTCCTTCCTCGGTTTGAACCCAACCAACCTGACCGACCGCTTCACGAATTATCTGACGCAAAACAAGGCCCATACCTTAATTAACTACAATTACTGTAAGGCCAATCCACAGTCGTATTATGGGTACAGCGAGCAATGCTGGGGACTTACCGCCAGCGACATCCCGAATGGATACAGTGCCAACTCGCCCACCAACGACCGCGGCGTGATCACACCGACCGCAGCGTTATCGGCCTTTCCCTATACCCCGGTAGAATCGATGCAGGCATTGAAATTCTTCTATTACAAACTGGGAGACAGGCTGTGGGGAGAATATGGTTTCCATGATGCGTTTTCGCTCGAAGATCTTTGGTTCGCGGACTCATACCTCGCGATTGATCAGGGGCCCATTATAATAATGATTGAAAATTACCGGAGTTCGCAGCCCTGGAAGCTTTTCATGAGCAATTCCGAGGTGAAAGCCGGGCTAAAAAAACTTGGATTCAGTAGTCCTGAAATCCAGTAAGACTTATCCCACCATTAAAGTTACTCGACTATGAAGATATCCTTCCAATCCATACTATGCTTGCTGCTGCTCCTTTTTTCGATGCATGTGAATAGCGAGGCACAGAAAAAGAAGCCAGCAGAAATGAAACCTGCGGCATTCAACCCAGCAAACCGCCCCAAAAATCTCTCAGATACCGCGTTGCTCGAATTGGTGCAGAAACAGACTTTCCGCTATTTCTGGGAGTTTGGGCATCCAGTGAGCGGCATGTCGCGCGAGCGCAGTAACGTCGCATATGATTACGGCGACGAGGTAGTTACAACCGGCGGTACCGGCTTCGGTATTATGGCGATGATCGTGGCAGCCGAAAGGAAATGGCAGCCCCGCGATTCCGTAGCCGCACGACTCCTCAAAATGGTTAAATTCCTCTCGAAAGCCGACCATTACCACGGCATTTTTCCGCACTGGCTGAACGGCGCGACGGGTAAGATCATCCCGTTTGGCCGTAAAGACGACGGTGGCGACCTCGTGGAAAGCTCGTTTCTCTTCCAGGGACTGCTAGCCGCCCGGCAGTATTTCGACAAGGACAATGACCTGGAAAGGGACCTTCGGAACCGTATCCAGTGGATATGGAGCGAAGCCGAGTGGGACTGGTACACGCGGGGCAATCCCAATCAGCTCTACTGGCATTGGAGCCCTAATAATGGCTGGGCCATGAACTTCGAGTTGCGTGGTTATAATGAAACGCTCATCACTTACATTATGGGTGCAGCTTCACCGCGCTACCCTATTACGCGGCAGGTTTATGACAAATGCTGGGCTCAGAGCGACCATTTCAAAAATGGAAAGGAATATTACGGCATCAAGCTTCCATTAGGTTTCGAATATGGCGGGCCGTTGTTCTTCACGCATTATTCATTTGTAGGTCTGGATCCAAGAAAGCTGAAAGATCAATATGCGGATTACTGGGAGCAAAACGTCAATCATTCGCTGATCAATTACAAGCATTGCGTTGCAAATCCCGGAAAATTCAAAGGTTATGGAGAAAACAGCTGGGGCCTGACTGCCAGTGATACCTACAATGGCTACAATGCGCACTCGCCCACCAACGATTTCGGGACGATCACCCCAACGGCCGCATTGTCGTCTTTCCCCTATACACCCAAAGAATCCATGAAGGCGCTGCGGCATTTTTATGATGACCTGGGTGACAAAATCTGGTCGGAATACGGCTTTACCGACGCTTTTAATGAATCACAGAACTGGTATGCCAAATCACACCTGGCCATCGATCAGGGGCCCATTATCGTCATGATCGAGAACTATCGTACAGGCCTTTTATGGAAGCTGTTCATGAAAGATCCGGACGTTCAGAATGGGTT
Organism: uncultured Dyadobacter sp.; assembly: GCF_946482605.1. The sequence continues at coordinate 222,433 of NZ_CAMLSE010000010.1, forward strand.
AAAAAAACTGGGTTTTGAAAGTCCGGCGCTTGAATTATCGAGCAAAAATTAACAGCTGTTTGACAAAAATTGTCAGAAAGACCGGCTCATGGCCGGTCTTTCTGTTTTATCGAATATATTGTACCTTAATATTGTTTTTGAAAGCGATTTACGCGTATCCAGCCATTTTAACCGTAATCAACATGAAACCTCTCTACAAAAAGGCAGCATTACTGATTGCACTTCAATGGGCCACATTACAAGGCTTCGGGCAGATATGGACAGTGTCGGAACCCGAAAACCTTCCTGAAAAGCGGCATGAAAATGCAATGGCGACAGCTAATGGGAAATTGTACCTGCTCGGTGGCCGCGGCGTCAAGGCGGTAAATGAATACGACTTCAAAAAAGACGCGTGGAGTGCATTGGCACCGACACCGATCGAGATGAGCCATTTTCAGGCCGTAACTTATAGGAACGAAATCTATGTCCTGGGTGCATTCACGGGCGGCTATCCGCATGAGATCCCCATTCCCGATATTTACATATTCAATCCCGTCAAAAACGAATGGCGGAAAGGAGCTTCCATACCCGAGAACCGTCGTCGCGGTGCAGCCGGCGCATTCGTACTGAATGACAAGATTTACCTGGTTTGCGGCATTCAGGACGGTCACTGGGACGGGCAAGTAATGTGGTTCGACGAATTTGACCCTGCCACAGGGTCGTGGAAAACTTTAACCGACGCGCCCCGCCCACGGGATCACGTCCAGGTAGCGGTTCTGAATGGCAAGCTCTACGTGGCCGGCGGACGACTGTCTACTGCACGCATCAACCAGGTTTTGAACACGGTCATCAAGGAGGTGGACGTATACGATTTCAAAACAGCAACCTGGGCGACGCTCGAAGCCTCTAATAACCTGCCGACATTACGGGCCGGCAATACCACCGTAGTTTACAACAACAAGATCCTGGTGATCGGAGGTGAAAGCGACGCGCACACGGAGGCGCACAGCGAAGTGGAGGCTTTTAACCCTCAGACGCAAAAATGGGAACGCTTACCTTCCCTGCACCAGGGGCGGCACGGTACACAGGCGGTTTCCCTTAACAAGAAGATTTACATAGCAGCCGGTTCAGCCAACCGCGGAGGCGGTCCGGAGTTGAACGACATGGAAATTCTGGATAAATAATGCACTTCATTTTAACAAAAACTCAAATGCTCAGGATCATCGCAAGCATCTGTTTACTGACCATTTCAATCCACGCCTTTTCACAAAAGAAGGAATTTACACATGCTGACACGCTCCGGGGCTCCATCACACCGGAAAGGGCATGGTGGGACCTCAGTTACTACCATCTCAATGTCAGACCGAACGAGAAAGACAGCACTTTATCGGGCAGTACGCTCATTGCCTACAAGGTGATTAAGCCCAATCAGACCATACAAGTAGATTTGCAGGAGCCGCTGCTGATCACCAAAGTCGTTCAGGATGGAGAGTCGCTTTCGTTCCGGCGGGACGGCAATGCTTTTTTTATTACATTAAAAAAGAAACAGGAAGCGGGCAAAGCCGAAGCCATCGAAGTATTTTATGCCGGAAAGCCGAGACTCGCAAAGCGGCCGCCATGGGACGGCGGCGTTCAATGGGTCCCGGACGGTAAAGGAAACACGATCATTTCTACTTCCTGCCAGGGACTTGGGGCCAGTGTTTGGTGGCCTTGCAAGGATCATATGTATGATGAGCCCGACAGTATGCTGATCAGCATTACCGTTCCTAAAAAGCTCATGGACGTTTCCAATGGCGTGCTGAGATCAGTTGTTGAAAACAATGACGATTCCCACACCTTCAACTGGTTTGTTAAAAATCCAATCAATAACTATGGGGTAAATATGAATGTCGCCAATTATGTGAGCTGGAAAGAGACATTCAAGGGGGAGAAAGGGGATCTGCAATTAAGTTACTACGTACTTCCGCAAAATCTGGAAGCAGCCAAAAAGCAGTTCAAACAGGCCCCCAGTATGCTGAAAGCTTTCGAACATTGGTTTGGCCCCTACCCGTTTTATGAAGATGGATACAAGCTCGTAGAAGTTCCTTACCTGGGGATGGAGCACCAGAGCTCTGTGACCTATGGAAACGACTATAAAATGGGTTACCGAGGCCGTGACCTTTCCAACACTGGTTGGGGCCTGAAATGGGATTTTATTATTATCCACGAAAGCGGCCACGAATGGTTTGCCAACAACATTACTTACAAGGATGTGGCAGATATGTGGGTACACGAGAGCTTCACTAATTATTCGGAGAATCTCTATACCGAATACTATTTCGGCAAACAGGCCGGTGCTGATTATGTCATTGGAACAAGGGAGCTGATCGCTAACGACATTCCCATCGTAGGCGTGTATGGGGTTAATCAGGAAGGTTCAAAGGATATGTATTACAAGGGAGGGAACATGCTCCATACGATCAGACAGATAGTCAATGACGACGAGAAATGGCGCCAGATCCTGCGTGGCCTGAACAAAACTTTCTATCACCAAACGGTAGATGGCTCGCAAATAGAACAATATATGAGCGAGCACGCAGGGAAAGACCTTTCGAAAGTGTTCGATCAATACCTGAGAGACGTTCGGATTCCCGTCCTCGAATATGCATTTGGGGGTAAGGGACTGCAATATCGCTGGATCAACACGGTCGAAAATTTCGAGATGCCCGTCAAGATCAAACTGGCGAGCGGGAAGGAGGAGTTGCTGCTTCCGACCAATGAATGGAAAACGCTAAAGGTAAAAGGAGAAAAATCCCTCGCGGTTGACCGCAACTTCTATGTGGAATCAAAAGAAGTCAATTCATCGTCACTATAAATCCCAGCATTCCATAATCAGAAGATCCCCTTTTTGCGCTGAAATCCGGACCATTCCGTCCATTTCAGCCTCATTACTACTGCCAGTCCGGTGACCCATTGTCAGCGTTTCGTCATTTAGATTGTATTTCAAACCGCTGGTTTCAATGCCTTCGACAGTTCCTATGGGGATCAGGGAGATCGGGGTGCCGGCGGTGTACCACTTTTCAAATGGCCCTGTAAGCGGAAAAATTTTAGAATAATCGTCGAGCAGAACAAGCTTGATTTGCTCCTTATAGCGTACCAGGTCCGTAATATTGGTAATCGCGTGATCTGCACGGCGGCCTGTCGCCCAAACGATATTAGCTGCCGGAAAACCTCTTTCGATCAGAAATTCGATCGCCTTATTGAGATCCGTCTTTTCCTGATCGGGAGTGTTGATAATTTCCAGCGGATGCTGACGGCTCCGGATTGCTTCCACATCGTGCGGCTGATCGAAATCACCCATCCACACATCAATTTTGATTCCCAGATCCAGCACCCGGTAAATCGCGTGATCCAGCACCACAATGAAAGGGCTCCATTCCAGTAGCTGTCCTAATAACTCAGAACTACACGCTTCGCCATTGGCAATGATCAGCGCCGGCTCCTGTTTTTCCTTGACGATATGATGAGAAGACATTAATTCAATTTAGTTCTTAGCAGCAATACCAGGCTTTCAACACCCTCTGTCATTCTGGTAACCTGGACACTCAGACCGTCCATCTTGACGTTCATCTCCGCAAAACCAATTTTTAAAATTTCCACGTCATGCTTTAACACACGTATATCACTTTTTACTGTTATCATATCTGACTTCAATTCTGCCACATCGGCTTTCAGAACAGCAACGTCCGCTTCCAAACTATCTAACCTCATTTCGACACGTTCCATTCTGGAGTCGAGTTTATCTACCTTTCCTTCAAGGCGATCCATTCTAGTGTCAAGGCTATCCATTCTAGCGTCAAGGCTATCCATTCTAGTGTCAAGGCGATCCATTCTAGTGTCAAGGCTATCCATTCTAGTGTCAAGGCGATCCATTCTAGTGTCAAGACTATCCATTCTAGTGTCAAGGCGATCCATTCTAGTGTCAAGACTATCCATCCGCTCGTCTTGTGCTCTGAGGTCGCTACGGACATCCTGAAACCCGCTATTAACAGCACTCGTTAATGCCGCCAAACCTGTTGCTATCATTTCGATCTGTTTTCCGTGTTCTACTGTAATGTGCTCTAATTGTCCGACTCGCTCTTCCAGGTACATCTTCCGAATGTTTAAAGTTGAATAAATGAAACCCTACTCCGACAGGCTCAAAACATGATCGTATCAAGATTCACCTGTCCGTCTCATTTAGACGTAACATTCGCCGAATGGTCACACAAAAGTGGAAGATTTTTTATACACCCAATGCCTTCGCCTGGTTCCAGTAAAAGTCCATTTCATCGAGAGACATGTCCGACAGTAATTTTCCGTCAGCCTTCGACGCCTCTTCAAGGTACTGAAAACGCCCGATAAACTTTTTATTAGTCCTTTCCAAAGCAGTTTCCGGGTTAATGTCCACAAATCTGGAATAATTGACCAATGAAAATAACAGATCCCCAAACTCCCCCTCAGCGGCTTTCCGGTCGATTACATCAGTGGTTTCGATATTGAAGTGATCTTTAAATTCCTTCAATTCCTCCTCCACCTTAGCCCAGACCTGCTGCTTCTCATCCCAGTCGAAACCAACACCACGAGCTTTCTCCTGAATCCTCATGGCCTTTACCAAAGCTGGCAAAGATGTCGGCACCCCGGCCAGAACCGATTTGTTTCCCTCTTTCAATTTCAGCTTTTCCCAATTCTGCTTAACCGCCTCCTCAGAATCCGCCACAAAATCACCATATATATGCGGATGTCTCGAAATCAGTTTGTCGCAAATGCTATGCAGTACGTCGCGGATATCAAACTGATAATCTTTTCCTTCCTCCTGTTCAGACCCTATCCTGGCATAAAATACGATATGCAATAAAACGTCGCCGAGTTCCTTCTGAATTTCCCGGAGGTCATTGTTCAGGATGGCGTCAGAAAGTTCGTAGGTTTCTTCAATTGTCAAATGCCTCAGACTTTCCATCGTCTGTTTCCTGTCCCAAGGGCATTGCTCCCGCAACTCATCCATGATGGTCAACAGCCGGTCGAACGCCATGAGCTGTTGCTGGCGACTTTCCGGCAGGTCTTTAAATTGTTTTTCCATATAACAAAGATAAGCCGAAACCAATTAATGCCCCGGAACTTCGGGTAATTTAAAGCTAGTCTGAAAGAGGTTACTAGTGCATTTAGCGATAATACGACCCTGTTCATTCACCAACTGCCCCTCCACATGGATGATATTTTTCCCAGCTCTGACAACCGATGATTTAGCACGTAAAATATGTCCCGTGAGCGCAGGATTCAGGAAGTCGCAGTTAAGATTGACGGATGTATAGCCGAACTCCCGCCCCAATGCATATACCATCGTCCCTACCACATCATCCAAAATCGTAGCAGCGATACCGCCGTGAAGAGTTCCCATTGGATTACACATATCCTCCCGCACCTGGTACTCAACTTCCATTTCCCCCTCTCCGATAGAAAGCAATTTACCATTCAACCATTTTGCCACTGGTGAAAAATGCTGGCTCATCGGCTTGCCTACCAACTCCTGAAGAAAAGTAAGACGGGTGTTTTCTGTGCGGGGATCTGTATTCGTGTGTGAGTTCATGGCACCATGCTGATTTAGAAAGGCTGAAAGTAATTTTTTAAAAATAGTAATTATCGTAGAAAAATATCCGCCCGGCAGGCAATGCTATGGATTTTATTGTTACGTATCGAAGGTTATTACTACCTTTACCGGAGTTTTTGCCAGAGATAAAAGTGTACTCATATATGAATTTTACGTTATCGCAGGTCCCCGATCGCTCCCAGAAACCCAGATCAAAAGGACTTACCATGGTGATGGACAAAGGGCTCAGTGTTAGGGAAACGGAAGATATGCTGTCGATTGCATCACCTTACATTGATATCGTAAAACTTGGTTGGGCTACGTCGTTTGTAAGCCCCAATTTGGACGAAAAGCTTGCCGTTTACAAAAGTGCCAATATTCCGGTGTATTTCGGAGGCACATTGTTCGAAGCCTTCGTGGTTAGAAACCAATTTGACGACTACCGTAAATTGCTCGATAAATATGAGTTGAGCCACGCCGAGGTTTCTGATGGTTCCATTGAAATGCCCCAGGACGTTAAATGCGAATATATTCATACGTTATCCAAGCAGGTGACGGTCCTGTCGGAAGTCGGCTCGAAAGATGAGAACAAAATCATTCCTCCGTACAAGTGGATTCAGCTGATCAAATCTGAATTGCAGGCAGGGGCGTGGAAGGTGATCGGCGAAGCCCGGGAATCAGGAAATGTGGGATTATTCCGCGCAAGTGGCGAGGTACGCCAGGGGCTTGTAGAGGAAATACTTACGGAGATCGCATTTGAGGACATGATTTGGGAGGCTCCCCAAAAATCACAACAGGTTTGGTTTGTAAAGTTACTGGGTGCTAATGTCAACCTCGGCAACATCGCACCAAGCGAGCTCATTCCACTCGAAACAATCCGTCTCGGACTAAGAGGTGATACTTTCAATCACTTTCTGAACACCAAAACCAGGCAGAAGTGGAAAATCGATTCCAAATAATTTCAGACTAAACAAAAAATATTTGTCAACTTAAAGATTAGCTATGGAATTTTTAACTCAGTTCATTGATTTCTTCCTCCATTTAGACAAGCACCTGTTTAACATCGTTGAAGAGTATGGTACACTCACTTATGTCATTCTGTTTTTAATTGTTTTTACTGAAACAGGCCTGGTCATCATGCCTTTGCTTCCCGGGGATTCGCTGTTATTTGCTGCCGGTGCCATTGCCGCCAACGAAACCACTGGCCTGAATGTGTGGCTGATCATCATCATCCTCATCATCGCCGCTTTGCTCGGGGACAACGTCAATTACTTTATTGGAAAAACATTTGGAGGTCAGATCAAAAAACGGGAAAAGATACTATTCCTGAAAAGGGAATACCTTGAAAAAACCGAGGCGTTCTATGAAAAACACGGCGGCAGCACAGTGATTATGGCGCGGTTTATCCCGATCGTCCGCACCGTGGCTCCTTTCGTAGCAGGTGCAGGAAGTATGAATTATTCGAAATACATCATCTACTGTGTCCTGGGCGCATTACTTTGGGTACCCAGCCTGACGCTGCTTGGCTATTTCTTCGGAAATATGGAAATCGTTAAAAAGAATTTCGAGCTCGTCATTTTCGGTATCATCGGTATTTCCATTCTTCCCATGATCTTCCAATACCTGAAAAGCCGTTTCGCAAAACCAAGCGCGGCTTAGGACTTCGGCTATCGGCGCTCGGCCGTCGGCTTGTTTCCAGGGATATTGAATTAAGTATAAAAAGATAAGGCGTTGCAGGTGAATGCAACGCCTTATCTTTTTACTATAATAAAAAAAGTTCGATTGCCGATAGCCGACAGCCGAAGTACTCCTACGATCTCGAATAGTTTGGTGCTTCCTTCTGGATCATGATATCGTGGGGATGACTTTCCTTCACACCTGCCGATGTAATTTTGACAAACTGCGCATTTTGCAGTGATTCAATGCTGCCTGCGCCGCAATAGCCCATACCAGCTTTCAAACCTCCAACCATCTGGTAAACGATCTCGGAAACCTTGCCTTTGAACGGTACGCGGCCCACGATACCTTCGGGAACGAGTTTCTTCACATCGTCCTCCGCATCCTGGAAGTAACGGTCTTTGGAACCATCTTCCATAGCCTCCACCGATCCCATTCCGCGGTAAGCTTTAAACTTGCGACCTTCGTAAATCACAACCTCACCCGGAGCTTCGTCGCTACCGGCGAGCATCGAACCTATCATGATTGTGCTTGCACCACCGGCCAATGCTTTGGTCATATCACCCGAGAAACGGATACCCCCATCGGCGATGACCGGAACGCCTGTACCTTTCAGCCCTTCTGCTGCCCACATAACGGCGGTCAGTTGAGGAACACCGATACCCGCGATAATGCGGGTTGTGCAGATACTACCAGGACCCACGCCCACTTTCACCGCGTCCGCGCCGGCGTCAGCCAATGCTTTGGCCGCTTCGCCTGTCGCGACGTTACCAGCGATCACATCGAGCTTAGGAAATGCTGCTTTGATGGATTTCAATGCGTCGATAACACCTCTCGAATGTCCGTGCGCAGTGTCGAGGCTTACTACATCAACACCTGCTTTTACCAATGCTTCAACACGTTTCAGCACGTCGGGTGTAACGCCGATAGCTGCACCTACCCGTAGGCGACCGTATTCGTCTTTACACGCATTAGGATGTGATTTGCGTTTCAGGATGTCTTTGTAGGTGATCAGGCCCGTCAGACGATACTCTGAATCTACGATCGGTAGTTTTTCAATTTTGTACTCTTGCAGGATTTTCTCCGCATCGTCCAGTGAAAGTCCTTCCGAAGCAGTAATGAGCTTGTCCTTCGTCATGATCTCAGTCACCGGCTTGCTCATTTCGCGTTCAAAACGAAGGTCGCGATTGGTAAGGATACCTACCAGCTTGTGATCTTTGTCTATGACTGGGATACCTCCGATCTTGAACTCGCGCATGATTTGGTGCGCCTCTCCAAGCGTCGCAGTGTCGAGCAACGTAATCGGATCGAGGATCATACCACTTTCCGATCTCTTTACTTTCCTCACCTGCTCAGCTTGCGCTTCCAGGCTCATATTTTTATGGATTATTCCGAGACCACCTTCCTGCGCCATAGCAATGGCCAGCTCAAACTCTGTCACCGTATCCATAGCAGCTGAAACAATAGGAATGTTCAACTCGATGTTGCGGGTCAGCTTGGTTTTAGTTGTTGTGTCACGAGGCAGGACTTCTGAGTAACCAGGGATTAACAGAACGTCGTCGTAAGTGAGTGCCTCGAAGAGGACTTTGGATGGGTCTGTGCTCATAGCAAATAAACGATTGTTATTTGCCGGGCAAAATTAAAAATAAGTTTGGAGTAAATAAAATAAATTGCACTTTTTTTATGATACCAACACCCTGACCTTTTTAATCCGCTTCTTATCTGCGGATTGCACTTTGAAGGTAACTTCACGGTGAGTTGCGATTTCACCTGTCCGGGGCAAACGTGAAAACAATTCCAGGAGTAGCCCGGCGAGCGATTCGCTGTTTCCTCTCACCTCATCGAAATAATCGGTCTCGATGTTCAGGATACGGCAGAGATCATTGATCAGCACCTTTCCTTCGAAAACATAGGTATTCTCGTCCACCTGCGTGTAGTTGACCTCCTCGTCTTCGTCATACTCATCATTGATATCCCCGAAAATCTCTTCGATAATGTCTTCCAGCGTGATCAATCCGCTGGTACCGCCGTATTCGTCCACTACAATGGCCATATGGACGCGCCTGTTCTGAAAGTCCTTCATCAAATCATCCAGGCGTTTGCTTTCCGGAATAAAATAAGCCGGCCGCAGCAACTTCTGCCAGTTGAAATGTTCGTCGAGATGGATATGCGGAAGCAGGTCCTTTACATTCAAAATACCCTCCACGTGATCCAGATCATCCCTGAAAACCGGAACACGGGAGTAGCCCGACTTGTTGATCCGATCCATGAGTTCATGGAAATCCAGTTCGATATCGAAAGCTGTGATCTGCAGACGCGCCTGCATTGCTTTGCGCGCATTCGTCTGACGGAAATTGGCCAAGCCGCGCAGCAGGTCCGTTTCTTCCTCGCTCTCGGCCTTTGCTTCCAGCATCTCGGTTGTTATTTCCGCACCCTCCGGCGTCAATATGCCCAAAGAATAACCGAGCTTCATAATAGGCTGTGTGAGCGGTTTGCAGATCCGGATCAAAAACTGGGTAAGGCCGGCTATCCTGGGAATAAATTCATGTGCTTTCCGCGCACTGTTATAACGGACCAGCGCATCGAGCCAGATCCAAACCACCAGAAAGGCTAAAACGGCCCAGCGGACCGCTTCAAGGGAGCCGGCCTGCATGTGTAACCATGCAAATCGTGCCGCCAGCAACAAGGTCATTAAGGTAATTCCCCTTTGTACCAGAGAAAGCGCCAGCTGTTGAATGCGGGAAGGCAATTGGCTTTCGCCTTCATGCTTGCGGTCCCAGGGGTTTTCCATCGCGCCAGAAGCCGCATATGCAGCACGTACACCCGATAAAAAAAGGGAAATAAAAAAAAGAAGGATGACGAGAATAACGTCGTAAGGTGCAAGGAAGTCAACCGGTAAGATTACCCCGGCCAGAGTGATGTGCGTACTTTTCTGGGGAATAACCATCCCCTTACGCGTTCGGGAAAGGGGATCTTCGCCGTCTTCAGTTTCTTTCACAAAAATTCAGGAAATTTTCACTTTAAGATTTCTATAAGATAAATGTAGCGAATCCCGCTCAAAAACAGCATCAATTTTACAATTAATCCGTTTTCAAGACTGATTCGCCACATTACTTATCGGACTGTGTCAGAACGGCAGATCGTCGTCGTCGCTGCTGCCAGCTGCCATCGATGGAGGTATCGGATCCGAAGGCCGGGGTGCATTATTGCCCCTTGGTGCATTGTTCGGCTGCTGTTGGCCCTGATTATAGTCACCTCCTGAACTGGTCCCCGAAGGCCCACCGAGCAATGTCATACTGTTGGCACGAATCGTTACTCCAGTTCGTTGCTGCCCCTCTTTATCCGTCCATGTGTCTGTACGAATGCGCCCCTCGATATAAACCTGGTTTCCCTTTTTTAGATATTTCTCAGCTACTTTGGCAAGGCCCTCCCAAAGCTCGATCCGGTGCCATTCTGTATTATCGACCCTTTCGCCATTTTTGTTGGTATAGGTCTCCGTGGTGGCTATGTTGAACTTCGCTACTGCCGAGCCGCTTTCCAGATAACGTACTTCCGGGTCACTACCCAGATTTCCAATTAGTATGACTTTGTTAACGCTTCCTGCCATGATTTTTTATTGTGGATTTTGTTTGTTGCAGTTTTAAATATAGGAATATTAAATGAAATGCTTTCCCTAAATATCCTGCTCCGTAATTTTCCCGGTAGCCTTATCTTTCAGTATTAGCTTATTACGACCGTCGTGCGTTACTTCCTGCTTGATGAGGTAATGCGTTTCATTGTAAGAAACATAGTTGGAAGGCTTCGTTACCCCTTCCCTGCCACGCCAGACCGGCAATTCCACTTTTTCCCAAAGTTTGGATTTCGCAGATCTGTATGCCGCGTCGATCACCGCATTGACGATATAGCCATCGTAGAATGTCTCCGCAGGCTCTGTTCCCTTTTCAGCAGCGTTGAACATGTCCGTAAACATGTGATTATACCCTAAATCGTTTACCTCGTCGCCCACCGGAAACAACCAACCTGTATTGCTTTCTGCCTTTTCGGCCACATACTCTTCCCCGGCTCCGTCCGGGTTCTTCCCGGTCGTAAACATTTCAAAACCGGTGCGAAGAAAGTTATTGATCCAGATGGTCCCTTCCGTGCCCATCACCTCATCCCTCAAATCCATCCCTCCCCTGAACGTCCAGCTTACCTCAAACTGCCCGATGGCTCCATTTTCATATTTCACCAATGCAATCGCATGATCTTCCGCATCGATCGGCTTCACCTGCGTGTCCGCCCAGCACATCACTTCCACCGGCTTAATGTCCTTTCCTATAAAATTCCGGGATATTTCAATGCAATGGCACCCCAGATCCAGAATGCAGCCGCCCCCCGCCTGTTCTATATCCCAAAACCATTCGCTATGCGGCCCTGGGTGCGCCTCCCTCGACTTGGCCCAAATAATTCGACCCAGTGAGCCATTTTTAACACTTTCCAGGGATTTTAAAAACTTAGGCGTGTAGCAGAGATCTTCCAGATAGCCTGCAAATATCCCAGCCTCTTCCACCGCCTTCATCATACGCAAGGCCTCTTCCCCATTACGGCCCAATGGTTTCGTTGATACCACCGCCTTCTTGTGTTTCGCGCAAAGCAGGACTGCCTCTTCATGAATATTATTAGGCAACGCAATACAAACCATATTCACGTCGGGATGAGCGATAACTTCTTCCATATCCGACGACCAGAAGTCGCAACCATAGTCTGTCGCGAACTTACGGGCACTTTCCTCCCGCCGCGCGTAAATGGCAACCACCCGATCGCGGCTGCGTTGGCCGTGAATGGATTCTGCATAAAAACGTCCGATAAAGCCGGACCCAAGCATGGCTATCTTCTGCATAAAGGCTATTTAAGATTAAGGTTTGTTCAGGAACTGTATTCTGTTATTTGGTTTTCACTTCGTTCTCCCAGCCAGTCGTTTTCAATGCGGGATCATCTTCTTTTTTGAGAAAGTCCACATTACCAAATGCCTCTGCATTCCATTCCATCAAAGCGTGATCCGGCACGATGGATACCGGTACACGCCACGAATTGGACGTTTCGCTGTAAGCGATGTTGGATTGGGAGTTGTAACAGGATATAAGCGACCACCTTGGATGGTCCGACAAGTTGGCCTCGGACCGATGCATTAAGTTGCTATGGAAAAACAATGCATCACCGGGCTCGATTTCGCAGTACACCAGATCCATTGTTTTCAATGCATGGTTCACCATTTCCATGTCCGCGCCCACCTGCTCGCCAGCGAACCCGTGATTGACGCGGCCCATTTTGTGAGATCCTTTGATTACCTGCAGGCAGCCGTTTTCCCGATTCGCCGGTGTAAGCGCGATCATGACGCTCATGAGCTGGTCCGGAAAAATGAATTGATTTTTATACCAATAACCATAGTCCTGATGCCACTCCCAGGCACCGCCCACTTTGGGCTCCTTTTGCATTAGTTTCGTATGAAAATGGCAAACCGGACTTTCCTCCTGCAAAAGCTGCCACACGGAATTGACCATCCGTTCGCTACGGATCAGGTAACCAAATACGTCGTCTCTCGGTGTAAACCACAGCGATAGTTTGGTTTTCTTCCCCGACTGATCGTTCAGGTCCATCGCATTCTTCTGCATGACCGAATTTTCCAGCGCCGTATGATACAATTTATCTATCTCCTCGGCTGAGAACAGGCCTTTAACGACCAGATAACCATCGCGGTTATAGTCTGCAACCTGACCTGAGTTTAAATTGAAATTACCCATGAACTGTCGTAGTTAAGTGTTTAGTACAAAAATATATTACTTAAAACACAATTCAAGCCATTCCCATTCACCATTTCAACCGGCACTTCTGGTCAATGACGCGGAGGTCAAAGGTAGTTTTCCTCACGCAGTACAGTGTCAATCAGGATTGGCTTGGGAAGCACTTCAATCTGTTCATGATTGTAAAAAGCCATTCCCGGTGGTAAATCTATTGTCTCGTTTTCAGGAATCTCAAGCCACCAGAACCGGACCTGGAGCCTTTGATGAGTCAGTATATGAGCATATACCTTCGTAATCTCAGTCAGTCGGCCGTGACCCAACCATACGCTCAACGCACCATCTGCATCCAGATCGTCGGGCGACAATGCCGGTACTTTCGACTCAACCAGATAAAAATCGTACAGTCCCGTCCAGATATCCTTGCCCCTGCGCTCGCGCATGGCCAGCCTGTCGCCTTGCTTAATGATAAAATAGTTGAGAAACCGCTGGCGGATGGTCAACTTCTTGATCTTGACCGGGAGTTGCCCCTGCATTTGCCGGAGACACGCAAAGCAATGGTCATTGAAAATACAAACTGCACAATTGGGCGACACAGGAACGCATTGCAAAGCACCGAACTCGATCATAGCCTGGTTATAGGTCGCCGGGTCTTCTTGTGACACCAGCTCTTTTGCCAAGGCCGCAAATTCCTTTTTTCCCTCATTGCTAAGCATATCCGACTGCACCCCGAAAATACGCGCCATGACGCGGTACACATTCCCGTCAATCGCCGCAACGGCCTCGTCGAAGGCAAAAGAAGCGATCGCCGCAGCGGTATAATGCCCGAGTCCTTTGAGCCTGGCAAGCTCTGCAGCTGTTTCCGGAAATTTTCCGCCAAAGTCGGCAACCACCTGGCGGGCCGTGAAGTGCATGTTCCGTGCACGCGAGTAGTATCCCAATCCTTGCCATAGCCGGAGCACATCCCGTTCATCGGCCGCCGCCAGGTCAAATACCGTCGGATACTGATCGACAAAACGCTCGTAGTAGGGCATTCCCTGAGCGACGCGTGTCTGCTGCAGAATCACTTCTGACAACCAAATTTTATATGGGTCTTTGGTTTCCCGCCAGGGCAAAGGGCGGTGGTTTTCAACATACCAGGATTTCAGCTTTCTGTTAAAATCAATCACCTCAAAATGATCCGGTATCATATTATTTTCACTTATGTGCACTGTTTTTTAATGAATTATATAAAAAAGGGACTGATCATACTTTTAAGTTTTAGTAAAATTACCGTACCTTTGTGTTCCCAAAATTTACAGGAGTAAGTAAATTAATGAAATAATATCCACTTAAAGTAAACAATCAAAGTGACTAAGGCAGACGTAATCGCACAGATTTCCGAGAAAACAGGCGTAGACAAGGGCGACGTTCAGCAAACGCTAGAATCGTTTTTTACCGTGGTAAAGGACTCACTTTCTGATGGTGAGAACCTTTATGTAAGAGGTTTCGGTAGTTTCATCAACAAAAAACGTGCGCGCAAAGTGGCCCGCAATATTTCAAAGGGAACTTCCATGATTATTGACGAGCACTTTGTACCAAGCTTCAAGCCTGCAAAAGTTTTTGTTGAGCAGGTAAAAGAAAGTGACAAACTGAAAGCAGTCGCTGAAAAGTAATTTACCTGAACAAGGTTGGGTTATAAGAGTATGAAAAAGTCCATTCTTCTTTCTTGTGTATTTGCGGTCGCATTGGTCGGAACGCTTTTCAGTCTCCCCAAAGTGGTCGTTAACAACAAAGGGAAGGAGATGGAAAAGGGGGGAAGTCAGTCGGCTGCTGCTGCGCCCGCAACAGCTTCCGCACCGGAATCCTCTTCCAAATCGCATGATGGAGCCGTTTTATCCCCTGATCAGCAGAAAATGATTGATCAGCTGAGAAACGGCTTCAATCAGGCGGGAGAAAAAGAAAAGGTTAATGCAGGAATCAAGCTTTCCGACGAGTTTGCGAAACTTCAAAAGTTAGATAGTGCCGCATTCTATGCCGAAAAAGTGGCGTCCTTATCGCCTTCCATCGAAAACCTCGTCAGAACGGGTGACCGTTACTATGAAGCATACGGATTTGCGGTGGACGAGCAGAAGGCTAAAAACCTGGGTGTCAAAACCCGCGAATATTATCAGAAAGCAATTGACCAGAATCCTGGACTATTGGCCGCAAAAGCCAATATGGCAATGACATACGTTAACACCGAGAACCCCATGCAGGGTATTCTGATGTTGCGTGAGGTGATTGACACAGATCCTACCAATGAGTTGGCGTTATTCAACTTAGGTATCTTGTCCATGAGGTCCAATCAATATTCAAAAGCTGCTGACAGGTTCAGACAGATTTTAACCAACAATGCTGCCAACACAAAGGCCAAGTTTTACCTGGGTCTTTCACTGGTGGAATTGGGTGACAAGGAACAAGCAAGAAAGGTTCTGTCGGAGGTTAAAAAAGAGGAAAAAGATCCGGTGATACAACAAGCCATCGGCGAGTTGGAAGACCGTCTGAACAACTGATCATCAGATCGATAGAGGAATTAATTTTTATTTATAAACGACATAATCATGCCTTGCGGAAAAAAGAGAAAAAGACATAAGATCTCCACTCACAAGAGAAAGAAAAGACTTAGAAAAAACAGACATAAGAAGAAATAATTGGCTATGACCGGGTTTTAAACTATTAAGATCCGGTCATCCTTATTCCCCACGTTTGTATCCCGCTAACAGTCTGATCAGCGGGGAGTTAAGTATCAACATTATCGAGCCATTCAGTTGGTTGAACATTGAGTAACGAATTACTAATCAATTCTACTCAAAAGGGAGAGCGTATAGCCCTTTTGCAGGATAAACGTCTTTTAGAATATCACGTAGAAACACCGGATCAGAGCTTTACCGTAGGCGATATATACCTGGGTACTGTTCGGAAGCTGGTGGCAGGGCTCAATGCTGCCTTTGTAGACGTTGGTTTTGAAAAAGATGCATTTCTGCATTATCTTGATCTGGGTCCCAATATCAACTCCCTGAATAAGCTTACCAAGGACGTTATCGCCAAACGCGGAAATTCCGGCAAATTGAATAATTTCAAGATGGAGCCGGAAATAGAGAAGCTTGGTAAAATTGACAAGGTCCTCTCCAAAAATCAGCCTATCCTGGTCCAGATTGTCAAAGAACCTATTTCTACAAAAGGTCCGCGACTCTCCTGCGACATATCGATTGCAGGACGTTACATCGTACTCGTCCCATTTTCGAATTCTGTCAACCTTTCCAAGAAAATCACTGATAAGCAGGAAAGAAACCGCTTGCAGCGGCTGATGTCTTCCATCAAACCTCAGAATTTCGGGGTGATCATCCGTACCGTCGCAACGGGCAAGGATGTAGATGAGCTCAATAAAGATTTACAGGATTGCCTCGACAAGTGGGAAAATGGTATCAAAGCGCTTCGTGACGCCAAACCCCGCGACCGGGTTATCGGTGAAATGAACCGCGCATCCTCCATTATCCGCGATATGCTGAACGAATCTTTCGACAGCATCACCGTTGATTCCAAGGAAGTTTACGATGATATTAAAGCGTACATCCACAACATTGCACCGGAAAAGGAGAATATCCTGAAGCTGCACAACGGGAAGAATAAGTTATTTGAACAGTTCGGCCTTGAGAAGCAGATCAAGTCATTGTTTGGGCGCTCGGTAAGCCTGCCTAACGGCGGTTACCTGATCATTGAGCATACGGAAGCATTGCACGTGATCGATGTTAACAGCGGGAATAAATCCAATTCCGAAGAGGATCAGGAGGCAACCGCATTGAGCGTTAACCTTGAAGCAGCCAAAGAGATCGCCCGCCAGCTGCGCCTGCGCGATATGGGGGGGATTATCGTCGTCGACTTCATCGACATGAAAAAAGCGGAGAATAAACGTACGCTTTTCGATGTCATGCGGGACGAAATGAAGGGAGACCGTTCCAAGTATACGGTGCTTCCGCTTTCGAAATTCGGTCTTTTGCAAATTACGCGCCAGCGTGTCAGACCGGAAATGAATATCGTTACCCGGGAGACCTGCCCAACCTGCGGTGGCACCGGTACGATCCAGGCCAGCATTCTCGTTTCGGATGTGATCGCCAACAACCTCGACTACATTCTGACCAAGCAGAATGAACGTGGTATCACCATTTCATTGCACCCGTTCCTGCATTCGTATTTTACGAAAGGTATTATGTCGGAGCAGGTCAAATGGTTCTTCCATTACAAAACCTGGGTAAAACTCATCAAAGACTCGTCACTGGGCGTTGTTGATTTCAAGTTCCACAACCGCTACGGGGAGGAAATCGAAATTGTACCGGTGAGCTAAGAAGTTATCGGTTTTTCCACACAGGTTTCCGTTTTTCCGCAAACGCTTTTGCGCCTTCTCTGGCATCTTCCGATTGCAGCAGGTAGTCCAGCTCTGTTTTGAGATAACTATGCTTTTCGCTATCCGGAATAGCCTGGATATGCCGCATGGCCTGCACTCCTTTTTGAATGGCTAATGGCGCGTTTTCACAGATCTGGTCAGCAAGTGCACCGACTTTGGAAGCTATTTCTTCTCTCTCCACGACCTCAGTCAGTAAACCCATTTGCAATGCCTCCGCCGAGCTGTAATTACGGCCCGTAATGGCCATTTCGAGGATTTTTCTCTGAGGTATAACCGGCAGCAATGACGCCATGACCTGCATCGGCCAGATTCCCCTCTTTACTTCAGGGAGACCGAAAACCGCCTCCGGAACGCTGATCACCAATGTACAACCGCAGATGATCAAAAATCCACCGGCGAGAACAGGACCTTCCACTTGCGAAATGCAGGGCTTTGATAACGCTGCAAAAGCATCACCCAACCGAATCTCCTCCCAGGGTGCCGGCAGTGAGGTATTGACCTGATCCATCGTGGGGTCATGGAACGCATTCAGGTCCGCGCCCGCGCAGAACACCGGACCTTCTGCATTCACAATCACACAGCGCACGTCGTCGTTGTAATGCGCATACGCAAGCGCAAATGCGATCTCAGCTGCCATTGTGGGCGTGAATGCATTTCGCTTTTCGGGTCTGCTTAATGTAAGGGTAAAAATATGTCCGGCCAATGTAGTTTTGATATACATAAACCGGACTGAATCGAATGCCTGAATGGCATCTCTGGTGTAGAACTGCATGCCGAAACCTGTTTATTTAGCTTAGGCAATTATAGTGAATTATCGGGTTAAGACCCCTTCCAGCATTTCAATATACTGAGCGATGCCCTCTTCTATTTCATGCAGGTAAATAAACTCATCGGCGCTATGCGACCTGGCAGAATGCCCTGGACCCATTTTGAGCGACGGGCAATCCAACAATGCCTGATCTGAAGTAGTGGGCGAACCATATGCATTACGTCCCAATTTCAAGCCTTTCACTACGATCGGGTGATCGATTGGAATGCTCGACGGGCGCAAGCGGATCGAGCGCGGTACTACTTCCGACTGGATATTAGATTGAATCTCACCAATCACCTCTTCCAGCGTATACTGATCTGTCACACGCACGTCGATCGTGAATGTGCAGGCATCGGGTACCACATTATGCTGGGTACCGGCATTGATGATCGTCACCGACATTTTAATCGGGCCGAGGGTTGGTGAAACTTTCGGAAATTGATGCGATTTAATCCACCGGATATCTTCCAGGGCCTTGTAAATGGCGTTATCCCCTTCCTCACGGGCTGCATGACCGGAAATTCCCTTAGCAGTGCAATCGAGAACAAGTAAGCCTTTTTCGGCCACCGCCAAATGCATTTCCGTCGGTTCTCCGACGATCGCAAATGCAATTTCCGGCAATTCAGGCGCTACGATTTCGAGGCCTTCCTTTCCTGAGATTTCTTCTTCGGCAGTTGTTGCGATAGCGACGTTGTAGGTCAGATCTTCCCTGTCATAGAAGTGGCAGAATGTGGCAATCAATGATACGAGACATCCGCCTGCGTCGTTGCTGCCTAATCCGTAAAGCTTCCCATCCAGTTCAATGGCTTTGAACGGATCGAGCGTCCAGGATTTATTCGGCTTTACAGTGTCGTGATGGGAATTCAGCAACATTGTAGGCTTACTTCCATCGAAATGCCGGTTGTACGCCCACAGGTTGTTCTTTTTAGTATGAAAAGGAATGTTCCTTGCGATAAAAAAGTCTGCTATAAGCTTAGCTGTATTCTCCTCTTCTTTGCTGAACGAAGGCGTTTCAATGAGGTTCTTTAAAAGCTCAATGGCCTCCCTGGAGAGCATCTGTATGTTTTCCAAAGCGTTGTTTACCATCTTACTTGTCCGTCACCTTTAACAATCCATTTCTCGGTCACCAGTTTTTCCAATGCAAATGGTCCTCTGGCGTGTAATTTCTGGGTAGAAATCCCGATTTCCGCGCCCAATGCAAAAACACCGCCGTCCGTAAACCGGGTAGACGCATTGGCATAGACCGAAGCTGCATCCACCTCTCTCAGGAATATTTCAATAGCTTCCTCGTCGGTCGATATAATGGCTTCCGAATGCCTGGATGAATAGTTTTCAATCTGTTTCAATGCATCTTCCAAACCGTCGACAACTTTAACGGAACATTTGAAATCCAGGAACTCTTTGCCAAAATCACCCTCGGTCGCCTTTTGCAAATAAGGATATCCCGCCTTTTCCAGAATCCCATAAGATTCGTCATCTGCAAAAACCTCTACATTCCATTTGATAAAATCATCTTTCAGCAAAGGCAGAAAACGACCAGCCACATCACGGTCGACCAGCACAGTATCCAGCGCATTACAAGCGGCAGGCTTGGAAACCTTTGCATTCACCACAATGCTGGCGCCTTTTTCCAGGTCACCTGTTTTTTCAATATAGGTATGACAAACGCCCGCCCCGGTTTCGATGGTAGGAACCAGTGAGTTTTGCCTCACAAACTTAATCAGCCCCTCTGAGCCGCGTGGAATAATAATGTCGACATACTGGATCGCGGTCAGCAACTCCGAAACAAATTCGCGACCGGTTGGCAGCAGCGTAACGGCAGCAGCCGGCACACCGAATTCAGCCAAAGCTTCATGGATGAGGCTTACCAGATAAGTATTGGAATACTGAGCTTCCTTGCCCCCTTTGAGCACACATGCATTTGCCGAGCGAAGGCACAGCGAAGCCACATCAATCGTTACATTGGGCCTCGATTCATAGATAACACCTACAACACCGAGCGGCACAGCGATTTTCTTTAAAGAAAGCCCTTGCTGAATTGTTTTTTCCACAAAAACCTCGCCGGTCGGGTCCGGGAGCTCCGCTACCTCGATCAGGCTCTGTGCAAGTTCGTTGATCCGCTTATCGTTCAGAAGTAAGCGGTCCTTTTTGGGATCGGCATCATCCATCAAATCCAGATCTTTCCGGTTCTCTGCGATGATGTTTTCGGCATTAGCCAGCACTTTTGCAGAAAGCGAGATCAGCAGATCAGCTCTTTGCCTGTCTGACAGCCTGCGCACGGCGGCGGATGCCTC
Organism: uncultured Dyadobacter sp.; assembly: GCF_946482605.1. The sequence continues at coordinate 242,999 of NZ_CAMLSE010000010.1, forward strand.
GCGCGCTTCCTTTAACTGAGGTACTATCGATTCCATTATAATAAAACTATATCATTGGCATGCGCCACTTCAAAATTCAATGTTTTCAGGTTCGCGCGTATCGCATAAGAAGTCTCACGCGCACGCGCCACCGCGATCATCTCTGCTTCGGGTGAATAAATTTCTATAATCTCGCCGGTTTCAAAATCGCCCGTCACTTCGATGACTCCCACCGCCAGCAGACTTTTCCGTTTGAGCAACGCTTTTGACGCGCCTTCGTCGATCTGTAAGCTTCCTGAGACCAGTCCGCCACTCCCGAGCCAACGGTTACGGGCCGATAATGTACTTTTCCCCGGCGTGATCAGGGTTCCGGCGTTTCCTTTCAACGCTTCCAACAGTTCGTTGGGCTGATTCATGCCAAAGATCACCACTCGAATGGCCATTCGGGCGGCCAGTTTGGCAAAAGTCAGCTTCGAAGCCATTCCACCAAGTCCTAGAAACGATTTATCAGTCTTGACAAACTTAAAAACCTCATTAACATTCGATACGTTCCGCAGAATTTTCCCATCCTCATCGAGCAGCCCTCCGACCGAGGTGCAGAACATCAGCGATTCTGCTCCGAAACCGACAGCCAGCAAGGTAGCCAGTTCGTCATTGTCCGAGAATTTCAGCTCACGATCACTCACCACATCGTTTTCATTGACAATCGGGATAATGTCGTTCGCCCAAAGCTCCTGAAAGGTTTCTTTGAGCTGCAAAAATTTGTTCCTGTTCGCAAAATGCTGGCGCTCGCACAAGCTCTGCGCGATGAAAATATGGTTTGGGCCGAAATAGGACGCATACAAACCGACGAGCAGCGGATTACCCACCGACGCCGCAGCCTTGCGCTGGGTCATCGTCCCTTTGTAATCATTAATATAGGCTTTACCCGCCCCTACCGCTCCGGAAGAAACAATGATAATGCGATACTGAGCATGTATTTCCGAAACCTGCCGGGCTATTTCCGCAATGATCCTGACATCAGGTTCACCGGAAGGAAGCGTGATCGAAGCGGTTCCAAACTTTATGACGAGAATAGGTTTTGACACTTTGGTATTCTGCTAAGCGGCATAACTGTAAAAAAAATTTTATGCCCGGTAATCAATCTGAGGCCCAAAAATACGTGATTTCGAACGAAAACGAATGCATTATGCAAAGACCGCCGGAAGCCATTCATGGCAGATCCTCCAAAACAGCGGCGGTGAACCTCCTTTTCAACCTTAATGCTTTCTGAAGCTGATCCAGATATTCTTCCCTGGGAATCTCTATTGCTCCGTAGCGCAGCACATTATCGTTGATGAACTGCGTATCCAGGAGTGTAAAACGATTTAGCCGGAGTATCTGGATCAGATAGTGGAATGCTACTTTCGAAGCATTGCTTTCAATGGTAAACATCGATTCCCCGAAAAACACGCCATTGATGGATACCCCGTACAAACCACCCACAAGGCGCTCCCCGCGCCACGCTTCCACGCTATGCGCATAGCCCAGGCGATGCAGCGCTGTGTAGGACTCGATGATTTCTTCCGAGATCCAGGTTCCCGGTTCGGCGGTGCGCGGCAATGAACACCCACGCATTACACCCTCAAAATCGGTGTTGATCCTGATCTCGAAATGTTTTTTGTTGATGACCGGCCTCAGCGATTTGGAAGGCTTGTAGGTATCGATAGGTATCACCGCCCTCGGATTGGGCGAGTACCAGTAAATAGTACCGTCCGCCTCTGCCATGGGGAATATTCCGTTGATATATCCGTTAAGCAGATCGTCGGTACTGATTGCAGACATGAAAGCCACTGAATTAGAATAATGTTGTTGATTGAAGGGGCAATAGCACGATGTGATAGCGTGCGTAAGTTCCATCTTTAAAACTTTATAAATGTAAACGAACCATAAAAATATATCTTCTGTTTCTTTGGAGTAACATTTTTTTTTCCAAAATTTGCAGCCTCTTAGACGCACAAGCAAGTCAATGAATCACAACGGCATACATACTGTTCTGCATACTACGCCTTTCCGATTCAGGTCCCCCCGGACCGCATAATCTCCTTTTACCTACGTGGTAAATATCTAATACCCGCAACTTTCTTACAATTTCTAGACGTCCCATCGTTTTCCTCTGGGTTAGTTAATTATTGTCTTGAACATTTTGTCAGCATAGTCATCAATGAAAAATACCGAAGTAGTGGGCAGTAAGTTTATCGTACAGACTGCCAATGAAAATCATCTCCATTACGCCGAACAAATCTGCGCGGAAATGGAGGAGAGCGCCAAAAAGCGTGGTACCGGTATAGCCAAACGTTCCCCAGTGTACATCATGGAGAAAATGGTGGAAGGAAAAGCCATCATTGCCACCACCGATACCGGAGAATGGGTAGGTTTTTGTTATATAGAAACCTGGGAGCACGGAAAATTCGTAGCGAATTCGGGCTTGATCGTTCATCCTGATTTCCGCAACAGCGGCATGGCGAAGGCTATTAAAATGAAAGCCTTTGAACTGTCACGCCAAAAATATCCTGATGCCAAGATTATCGGCATTACCACCAGCCTTCCGGTGATGAAAATCAACTCGGATTTGGGTTATGAGCCTGTTACATTCAGCGAACTTCCCGCCGACGACGCATTCTGGAAAGGCTGCGCGAGTTGCGTGAATTACGACGTATTAACCCGGACCGGCAGAAAACACTGCCTTTGCACCGGGATGATGTATGATCCCGAAGACAAAAAGCCCGCAGCTACGGTTGTGAACGGCAATGCAGCTGCAACCGAACGTCATACCTGGGATTTCTTGAAAGAATCGAGCCTTTACGAACGCTGGATGCGTATCAAACAACGTATTTTGCTGCGAAGGGAAGAACGTGCCAAAAAGAAAAACGCCGGGGCCGTGCTGGTACACTAATGTACTGCATACTTTAATAGATATCGTATCTCATTTTAAATACCCCGCCCGGCAACCCAAAAGGACTGCGGCGGGGTATTTTTTTGTAGTTTTGCACCGCAAATCAAGCTTTTAATCAGAATTCATATATAATGTCACAGCCCAAAGTAGTATTAGCGTTTAGCGGGGGACTTGATACCTCCTTTTGTGTAAAATATTTAGCCGAAGACAGAGGTTACGAAGTTTATTCGGTTTTGGTTGACACCGGTGGTTTTTCGGACGAAGAGCTGAAAACGATCGAAGCGAATGCCTATGCTTTGGGCGTGAAGCAACATGCCACGGTTTCAAAAACCAGGGAGTATTACAATGACTGTATTAAATATTTGATCTTCGGTAATATCCTGAAGAACAACACTTACCCACTTTCAGTGAGCGCAGAGCGTATTTTCCAGGCGGTTGCGGTAGCTGAATATGCCAAGGAAATCGGTGCGAGCGCGATTGCACACGGTAGCACAGGTGCAGGTAACGACCAGGTGCGTTTCGATATGGCGTTCCGTATCATTGTCCCGGAAGCCGAAATCATCACGCCGATCCGTGACCTGAAACTTTCCCGTGAAGCCGAAATCGAATACCTGACCGCGAAAGGCGTTTCCCGCGACTGGACCAAAGCTGCATACAGCATTAATAAGGGCCTTTGGGGTACATCGGTAGGTGGAAAAGAAACATTGACCTCCGACCAATATCTTCCCGAATCGGCATGGCCTACCCAGATCACTAAAACAGAACCTGAGCGCATTACACTGGAATTTGTGAATGGTGAGTTGAAAGGCGTTGCTGGTGAAACTTTCGAAAATTCAGTAACCGCTATTCAGAAGCTGGCGGAAATTGCACAGCCATTCGGGATTGGCCGGGATATTCACGTGGGCGATACGATTATCGGTATTAAAGGTCGCGTTGGTTTTGAAGCTGCGGCTCCGCTGATCATTATCAAAGCGCACCATACGCTTGAAAAACATGTTCTCACAGAGCAGCAACTGTACTGGAAAGAACAACTTTCAAACTGGTATGGCAGCCTGCTGCACAAAGGGCAGTTTGTTGAGCCGGTTATGCGTAACATCGAAACATTCCTTGCTGATACGCAATCGCATGTGACGGGTAAGGTGCACGTTTACCTGGCTCCGCACCGCTTCCATGTAGAAGGTATCGAGTCTGCATATGACCTGATGTCATCGAAATTTGGCAGCTACGGCGAAATGAACAACGCCTGGACTGGTGATGACGTGAGAGGCTTCTCGAAGGTGGCTTCGAACCAGGTGATGATTTATGGAAAGGTGAGTGATTCGGTAGATCAATAAGTAAAAATATGACGAAAATAGAACTCCAGACCCAAATCCAAAAGAAGGTCCAGGGATTACCTGCCGACGTTCTTCAGGAGCTTTATGACTATCTGGAATCTATTTTGGAAAAAAGACAACAGCAGTCTGAACTGAAAGACGGGCTGCAAGAATGGTGGAACGGCATTGCCGATTTTTCCGACGACTTTTTAACTCAACGTGTCCAGCCTCCACTCGATAAATCTGAAAATTTATTCGAATGAAATATCTGTTGGATACTAAATTCGTGGCCTACATCATTAAGAAAAGGCCGATTGAAGTCTTACACAAATTGCAAGCGATTGATTGGACAGAGATTGCGATCTCTTCCATTGTGGTTGCGGAATTATGGTATGGCGTTGAGAAAAGTCAGTTGAAAGAACAAAACAAGGCAGCGCTGGAAGCTTTTCTGAAACCGTTTGCAATACTGGATTTCGACACCCCTGCGGCCGAGGCGTATGCTTCGATTCGCGCGGATCTGGAAAGTATTGGAAAGATCATAGGAGCTAACGACCTGCTGATTTCGGCACATGCATTAAGTCATGGGTTAATCCTGGTCACCAACAATGTCAAAGAGTTTGAACGGGTTGGTGGCTTGCAAATCGAAAACTGGATTACAAATGAGTAACATTAATATTGGAATAGTAGGGGCGGCAGGTTATACAGGCGGAGAATTACTCCGGATCTTGATCAACCATCCGAATGCAACCATCGCATTCGCGCATAGCAAAAGCCAGGCGGGTAAGCCGGTGTACGCAACGCATACGGATTTGCTGGGCGATACCGAATTGGTATTTTCCGGTGACGACATTCAGCCGCTATTGAGTCAGGAAGGTTTGAATGCGATTTTCCTTTGTTCGGGGCACAGCGAATCGAAGAAATTTCTGGACGAATACCAATTGCCGGAAACGGTAAAGGTGATCGACCTGAGTACGGATTTCCGGAATGAGTCCGCCGGCTTTGTATATGGCCTACCAGAATTGCAGAGAGAGTCAATCAAGGGCGCGACGAAAATCGCGAACCCGGGCTGTTTCGCGACGAGCATTGAGCTGGCTGTTTTACCGCTCGCTAATGCAGGTTTAATCAAAGACGACGTTCACGTGAGCGCGGTGACGGGCAGCACCGGCGCCGGACAGGCGTTGAGCGCGACGACGCATTTCACGTGGCGGAACAACAACATGTCGATCTACAAGGCATTCTCGCACCAGCATTTGACGGAGATTAAAATGACTTTCGGCAAGTTGCAGGCGGGTTTCGACAAGCCAGTGAACTTCGTGCCGTACCGCGGCGATTACACGCGCGGCATTATCGCCAATGTGTACACGCGTTTTGAAGGCACTTTGGAAGAAGCAAAGACACTCTACAAGGAGTTCTACGCCTCGCATCCGTTCACGCACGTAAGCGACACGCCGATCGATCTGAAGCAGATTGTAAATACCAACAAATGCTTCGTCCACCTGGAAGTACACGATGGCCAGTTACTGATTACGAGCATTATCGATAACCTCACGAAGGGCGCGTCGGGCCAGGCGGTGCAGAATATGAACCTACTGTTCGGTTTGCCGGAAGATGCAGGGCTGCGGTTGAAAGCGCCGACGTTTTAATTCATTTTTCGAATCTTAAAATATCAGACAATGTCACACCTCTTTGACGTCTACCCCATCTACGATATAGAACCCGTGAAAGCCGAAGGGAGCTACCTCTGGGACCAGCATGGCACCAGGTATCTCGACCTTTACGGCGGCCACGCGGTGATTTCAGTCGGCCATTGCCATCCTTATTATGTGGACAAGCTGACCAATCAGTTGAATGCAATCAGTTTTTATTCCAATTCGGTCAAAATTTCTTTGCAGGAAGAACTGGCAGAGAAATTAGGTGAGCTTTCAGGCTATCCTGATTACAAGCTGTTCCTCTGCAACTCCGGCGCGGAAGCGAATGAGAATGCATTGAAACTGGCGTCTTTCCACAACGGCAGAACAAAGGTAATCTCCTTCACCAAATCATTCCACGGCCGGACTGCCGGTGCCGTAGCAGCAACAGACAACCCGTCCATTGTTGCCCCTGTCAACTATAAGGAGCACGTTACATTTCTACCTTTCAACGACGTTGCTGCGGCAGCCGAAGGCATTACCGATGAGGTCTGCGCGGTGATTGTGGAAGGCATTCAGGGTGTGGGCGGTATCAATGTTTCTACGGATGAGTTTTTACAAACATTGAGACGCAAATGCGACGAAACCGGCGCTATCCTGATCCTCGACAGCGTGCAATGTGGTTATGGCCGGACCGGGAAGTTCTTCTCTCATCAGTTCAGCGGCATAGAGCCGGACATAATGTCGATGGCCAAAGGAATGGGTAACGGTTTCCCGATCGGCGGGATCCTGATTTCTCCTAAGTTCAAGGCGAGCTATGGCTTGCTAGGCACTACTTTTGGCGGCAATCACCTGGCCTGCGCAGCCGGGGTGGCTGTTCTGGACATTATGAAGGAGGAAAACCTGATCGAAAATGCCGCACAGATTGGTGAATACCTGCTCAATGGCATTCGCGAAATCGGCGGCTATAAAGAACTGAGAGGACGCGGCCTGATGATCGGCATCGAATATGATTTCCCGGTAAAAGATCTGCGTAACAAGCTTTTATTTGAACACAAAATGTTCACGGGCGTTGCCGGAAGCAGCACGATCCGTCTCCTGCCTTCGCTGGCATTGGGCAAAACGGAAGCGGACCTGTTCCTGCAAGCTTTGAAAAAAGAAGTAGCTGTTGCCGTCGCTTGATATTTTTTGAACTATTACCATCCTTGCCATAGTTGAGAGAAGGAACACCTATCTCCGAAATAACCTAATTGAATGAAACACTTTCTTTCCATTAAAGACGTTACCGATCTCCCCCAACTCATTACCAATGGCATTGCAGCCAAAAAGGACCCGTTTGCGGACCGTGAGCTTGGGAAAAACAAAACGATAGGCCTTCTGTTTTTTAATTCCAGTTTAAGGACCCGGATCAGTACGCAGAAAGCTGCTCAAAATCTGGGCCTGAATGTGATTACGATGAATGTAGGCCAGGACGGCTGGGGTTTGGAAATGGAGGAAGGTGTGGTCATGAATGGCGACAAAGCGGAGCACGTCAAGGAAGCGGCCGCAGTGATCGGGAGCTATTGTGATATCATAGGTATCCGCTCTTTTGCAGGACTGAAAGATCGTGATAAAGACTATTCGGAACTCGTTTTCCAGCAGTTCAAAAAGTACGCACAGGTACCTATCATCAATCTGGAGTCGGCTACGCGGCACCCGCTGCAATCCCTGGCCGACTGCATTACCATCGAGGAGTTTAAACTAAAAAAACGTCCGAAAGTGGTCCTGACCTGGTTACCGCATTTCAAGGCATTGCCCCAGGCAGTAGCCAATTCATTCTGCGAATGGATGAATCCGATGGATGTGGAACTGGTGATCACACATCCCGAAGGTTACGATCTGTCTCCCGAATTTGTCGGGAAAGGACAGATCATCTATGACCAGGACAAAGCACTGGAAGGTGCGGATTTTGTATATGGCAAAAACTGGTCGTCATATAATCAATACGGCCAGGTGATCAACACAGACCCTTCCTGGATGATTACGGAAGCGAAAATGGCTTTGACTGACAATGGTAAATTCATGCATTGCCTGCCGGTTCGCCGCAATATGAAAGTGGCCGACGAAGTACTCGATGGTCCGCGTTCGCTGGTGATCGAGCAGGCCGCTAACCGTGAATGGTCCGCACAGGCAGCATTGCGGGAAGTTCTGTTAGGAATGTAAGTATTATCTTTGCCCGGCGAAATAAAAATTACGGAAACAGCGACCCCGGCTGCCTGTTTCTTTCATGAAATCTAATTCGAAATGAGTACCAGCACTTTGGCTCAACCCTCTGACTCAACAAGCCTGGAATCCGTCCGTAAAACCGGCGTTCTGATCGTTAACCTCGGCACACCTGATAGCCCTTCGGTGCCAGATGTCCGCAAATACCTCCGGCAGTTCCTGATGGACGAGCGGGTAATCGATATCCCCTATCTCAATCGCTGGTTCCTGATCAATCTGATCATCGCGCCATTTCGTGCACCAAAGTCCGCGAAAGTGTACAAACAACTGTGGCGTCCCGACGGCTCACCGCTCAAAATATACGGTTACTCCGTGAAGGATAAGTTACAGAAAGTGCTGGGTGATGATTATGTGGTTGAGCTGGCAATGCGATACCAAAGCCCGAGCATTGAAAACGGCCTGAATGCATTACGCAAAGAATGTCTGACGGAAATCATCGTCGTGCCGTTCTTCCCGCAATACGCCTCCGCATCGACGGGTTCGGTATATAAAGAAGTAATGCGGGTGGTCAGGGATTGGGAAGTTTTACCCGAAATCCGTTTCGTAAACCGCTTCCTTGAACATCCCAAGTTTATCAAGGGTTTTGTGGATCTGGGAAAAAAATACATGGCGACGCATGATTATGACCATTTCGTGTTTAGCTACCACGGCTTACCTGAACGCCAGATTACCAAAGGCGACGTTACCGGCAGTTTTTGCCAGTTCGGCGGTTGCTGCGACAAACTCGACCACCGCAACCAGCACTGTTACCGCGCCCAGTGTTTTGAAACGACACGTTTGCTCGTTAAAGGCATGGGCATTCCCGAAGGCAAGTATACGACGTGCTTCCAGTCGCGATTGGGCAAAAACCCTTGGATCAAACCTTATACCGATGAGGTAATACCTGAACTGACCAAAAAGGGTGTAAAAAGTGCATTAGCGTTCTCCCCGGCATTTGTGGCCGACTGCCTGGAAACGACAATTGAAGTTGGAGAAGAGTATAAAGAGATTTTTGAGAAAGAGGGCGGGGAGCATTGGCAGCTCGTCGAGAGCCTCAACGACAGCGATATCTGGGTTGAATGCCTGGAAGATATTATTAAAAACCCGGCCTCCTGATTCAGGGGCCGGGTTTTGGCTTTTATAGCGTAGTGCCTGCTATTACAAGCTGACACTCTCCTTTTTATAAAGACCGATCAATGTCTCGGCAGCATAATCGATTTCCGTTTCGGTATTATATTTCCCGAATGAGAAACGCACATTAGCCCTGCTTTCATCGATCCTAAGCTCATTTAGCACATGTGAACCAATGTCGGTACCGCTCGAACATGCGCTGCCGCCAGACACCGCTATTCCCGCGATATCCAGATTGAACAGGAGCATATCGCTGATATCCGACGGTGGCAGACTTACACTTAGCACTGTGTACAGGCTCTTATCCAGCTCGCCTGAATTTCCGTTGAAAGTCACGCCCTCAATTCCATCTTTCAGCTTTGCAATCATACGTCCTTTCAGGCCTTCAATGTGCTGCTGGTGGGCATCCATGTCGCGGTAGGCGATTTCCAGCGCCTTTGCAAGCCCCACAATGCCGTAAATATTCTCTGTCCCTCCCCGCATGTTGCGCTCTTGTGCGCCCCCATGTACGAGGGGATTGATCTTAATCCCAGGACGCACATACAAGAATCCCACACCTTTGGGGCCATTGAACTTATGCGCCGCACCCACGATGAAATTTGTTTTCAGCTTTTGCAGGTCATGCCGGTAATGGCCCATCGTCTGCACTGTATCACAATGAAAAATAGCATCGTATCGCTCGCAGAGATCGCCCACTGCATTCAGATCGAGCAGGTTACCTATTTCGTTATTTCCGTGCATCAGGGATACGAGGGAACGTGGCTTTGTCGCCAGTAGCGATTCGAGATCTTCCAGATCTACCTCGCCCCTTTCATTGAGCTTTACAAAACTCAGCTCGATCTGCCCGAGCTTTTTAAGGTGTTCAAGCGTATGCAGTACCGCGTGGTGCTCGATGCGGGAAGTGATCGCATGTTTCAGGCCATATGTCTCAATGCTGGAACGGATGGCAGTATTGTCCGCCTCAGTACCTCCGGACGTGAAAAAAATCTCGGCAGGTGCCGCATTCAATATGCCGGCAATACTCTTTCTGGCGCGTTCGATAGACGAGCGTACCGCGCGGCCGTACGAGTGAATGGAAGAGGGGTTACCGAATTGCTCGGTCATCAGCGGCAGCATCGCTTCCAGCACCTCAGGGTCTAGTTGCGTCGTTGCAGCATTGTCCAGATAGACTTTCATAGGGATATAAAATTAGAAAGATCACTCATTGTCCAATTCCGACAACGAGTGACCCAATGACTCATGCAACAGCTTTACTACTTCTTCGGTTCCGAGATGATTTCTTTGATATCCGAGATAATCTTGTTAGCGAGGCTGGTAGCTGTCGTTTGTGTTTCCGATTCGGAGTAAATACGGATGATCGGCTCGGTATTCGACTTTCTGAGGTGTACCCATTCGCGGTCAAATTCGATCCGGACGCCATCGATCGTATTCAGCGGCTGCTTGGAATACCGTGTCTGAATGCGGTCCAGGATGTTATCCACGTTGATATCCGGCGTCAGTTCAATCTTATTTTTCGAGATATAGTAATTCGGATAAGATCTCCGCAGCACCGAAGCCGTTTTTCCAAATTTCGCAAGGTGCGTCAGGAACAATGCGATACCTACCAGCGCGTCGCGGCCATAATGGCTTTCAGGATAAATCACCCCTCCATTGCCTTCGCCGCCGATGATGGCAGCATTGGCCTTCATCATATTCACCACATTCACCTCTCCTACCGCCGATGCAAAGTATTTACCTCCTGCCTTCACCGTTACATCCCGCAAAGCGGCAGTGGACGAAAGATTGGAAACTGTATTACCGGGTGTATTTTTCAGCACATAGTCGGCCACGGCCACCAGTGTATATTCTTCTCCAAACGGCGTGCCGTCTTCGCACATCAATGCAAGCCGGTCAACATCCGGATCTACAACGATCCCCAGATTAAATGAACCGTCGTTCAGTTCCTTGCTGATTTCCCGCAAATGTTCAGGAAGTGGCTCCGGATTGTGTGCAAAATTACCGGTTGGTTCGCAATTCAGTTTTTTGATATTTTTGGAAGCGACGCCTAATGCTTCGAGCAACATGGGCACTACGATCCCGCCGGTGGAGTTCACAGCATCGACGACAATCCGAAAATTGGCATTCCTGATGGCATCGACATCCACGAGCGCCAGCGATAGCACGTGGTCGATGTGCCTTTGCAGGTAAGTGTCGTCGGAGGTGTAGCTTCCGAGTTTTTTGACGTCCGTAAAAATGAAGTCTTCCTGGTCTGCAATCCTCAAAACCTCCTCGCCTTCCGACTCAGAAATAAACTCCCCTTCATGGTTCAGCAGTTTGAGGGCATTCCATTGGATAGGGTTGTGGCTTGCAGTCAGGATAATTCCACCTGATGCATCCTCTGCCTTGACAGCTATCTCAACCGTCGGAGTCGTAGACAGACCCAGATCCAGCACATTAAGTCCCACTCCCTGCAAAGTACCGGCCACCAGACGGCTCACCATTTCACCTGAAAGTCTGGCGTCTCGGCCAATTACAACCTTCAAATTCTGTGGATTACTACGCCTCAACCATGTTCCGTATGCAGCGGCAAACTTAACAACATCAATCGGAGTCAGCGCCTCACCCGATTTTCCACCCACGATTCCCCTGATTCCTGAGATAGATTTAATTAACGTCACGATCTAGAATTCCTCTTTTTGTTTGGTTGCAAAAGTACTAAAATTCCCTCTCCACAATTAGGTTTTTCTACAAACAAAAAACAACAATTGAGTTTCTGGACTTATAATCTGCATTATTTCCACCCTCTCAGTGATTTGCCGGAAAGTCCTCCGCAAAATGTTTCCTGTGAGTAAAAATCGTTTACACTTTCGAAACTTCTCCCATTTTACTCAGCACAGGATCCATCCATTCGAGCGATAGTTTCTGCACGGAGTTGCTCAAAAGCGCACTCCATTGCTTCCCCACATAATCCAGATCATCCTTTTCAAAACGATGCTCCAATAGCTGGAATGAATCTTTTTCATACATCACTACATCGATCGGGTAGTCCACATCATTGGAACTTACCCTCGTCGAATCGAATGACAAAAATCCTATTTTAAGAGCGTCCTGCATTGATGACTCAAATTTGAGACTGCGGTAGAGCAATGGCTTTCCGTAACCCGAATTGCCGATGATGATAAACGGAGAACCATCACCTACTTCCACCCAGTTGCCTTCCGGGTACAACAGGAAAAGTTTGTGTTCCGAATCATTCTGAAGCTGCCCGCCGACAATCGCAAACAGATTGAATACAAGTCCTGCATTACTCAATGCATGCCTGTCTTCCTCGGCGACCCGCCGCACCTGCTGCCCCAACGCATTTACTGCTTTGTAAAGCTTGTCGAATGAAGTGTCCCTTTCTTCCAGGACTTCTTTGAAATAGGTAATGGCTTTGTCCCGCACCGACCGTAAACCCGAGGTCATGACAAAAATCGAGTGCTTTTCGGACTGGTAAACGGATACTTTTTTATTGGTAGAAACCTCGGTTCCGGAAGTAAGTCGCGTATCAGCAATGGCCACCAGGCCGGATGCTACTTTGATACCCAGGCAATATGTCATGTATTACGGCTCAATGGTGATAGAGTCGCTAAGATAGGAAAGTTTTGATCAGTTCATCCACTGGCTCTTGAAATGCCCCGACGTCTGCCCCATCGACTGACTTTGTGACTGACCGGTTTCCAGACCGAAATACATATCGAAGATTTTGTTATCCACTTCGTTATTCTTGATCTGAAACTTATCCAGATATTCGTGCAGTCCCATTTTAAAAACATCCTCTACGTCAGTGAATTCCAACTCACTACGGATTTTGCTCAATGCCCGTTCGGCCGGATTGGTATAGCCACGCTCGGGAATGGATCCGGCTATGGCGTACAACGAGAGCTCGGCCTGGCGCACACAGTATGCGATGGACCGCGGAAAGAGCTTATCCAGGATCAGGAAGGCCACGATGTTCATCGGTGTCAGCGCACGGTGCGTTTGCCGGTACATATTATAGGCGCTCACCGATTTCAGCACCGCCGTCCAGAGCATCAGATCGAGTGTAGAGCCGGAAGTACCCGCGTCCTGCATCAGTGTGAAATATTTCACATCCAGGAAACGAGAGCATTTGTCCGCCCGTTCGATATGCCGCCCCAGTCTTCCGAAATGCCAGGCCTCATTTCGCGTGATAGAGGCATCCACTACGCCATGGAATAGCTGGCAATTTTTACGGATGTCGGTAAAGTATGCCTGCATATGGTCCATATTCCGGAAATCGTCCGGCGACGTCGCTTTAATGGCAAGGTAAAATGTGTTGATACTCTCCCACATTTCCTTAGAGATCGTCTCCCGGATCGTGCGTGCATTCTCCCTCGCCTCGTAAAGACAGCTGATGATCGAATTCGGATTGCGCTTATCGAACGTCATGAAATGGATGACATCCTCCTTAGTAGGCTTGTCATAATATTTATAGAAAAGAAAATGGTCAGCCGTCGCGATCAGAAGTGGCTCCCATTGTTCATCCACATCAGGGGGAAGGTCCAGAGCCAGGTTGAAATTAACTCCCACGAAACGGGCGTAATTCTCGACCCGTTCCATATAACGATTCATCCAGTAAATAGAATTCGCAACTCGGCTCAGCATAAACAAAAAGTAATGTCTGTAAAATGTTAAATCAGAATAATCATTAGGCGATCATACCAAAATACCTAATAAAATTTTGCAAATACAAGGATATACAAAAAGTAATATTATTTCCCCAAAGAGTTTTATTCCATTAAAAATCCGCTGCCCGGCTTGGAATCTTCCCGAAACATTTAATTTTTGTAACTTATCACATTGTAAACTATAACCCGTATTTCCTGTGTCAAAGAAAGAACAATTTATTGCAGCAATTCAGAAATCTTATCAAACTGACAAACCTGTAATTCATTTGGGGTCCGCCATACTGGACGGAGAGGTCATTGGCGAGGCGCGTGTTAACCTTCCCTTGCGCATGATGAACCGTCATGGCCTGGTTGCCGGGGCCACAGGATCGGGAAAGACGCGTACTTTGCAAGTCCTTGCCGAGCAGCTTTCCGCGGCCGGCGTGCCGGTTTTTATGTCCGACATCAAGGGCGATCTCTCCGGGATCGCACAGCCCGGCAAAACCAACGCCGCCCTGGAAGAACGAGCCCAGGTACTGGGTACAGTCTTCGAACCGAAAGGCTTCCCGGTTGAATTATATTCATTGAGCGGGCAAAAGGGCTCGCAAATGCGGGCTACCGTACTCGAATTCGGGCCTATACTTTTGTCCAAAATCTTTGAACTGAACGAAACACAAGCCGGCGTTCTCGCTATCCTTTTTAAATACGCCGACGACAAGGATCTGCCGATGGTAGACCTGAACGACCTGAAAAAGGTATTGAACTACCTCGCCGAGGGCCCCGGCGCTGCCGAGATCAAGGCCGACTACGGCACCATATCAGCCTCGACAGCCGGTACGATTCTCCGCAAGATCGTTGCATTGGAACAGCAGGGTGTAGGCAGTATTTTCGGCGAGAAATCCTTTGATATCGACGACCTGATCAGCAAAGTCGACGGCCAGGGTGTCATAAGCCTTCTGAATGTTTCAGACGTGCAGGATAAGCCAGCCCTGTTTTCGACATTCATGCTCAGCCTCCTCGCCGAATTATACCATAAGCTCCCCGAAGCCGGCGATCTGGACAAACCCAAACTGGTGTTTTTCCTTGACGAAGCGCATTTGCTGTTCAAAGACGCACCAAGGGCATTCATGGATCAGATCGAGCAGGTAGTGCGCCTGATCCGTTCCAAAGGTGTCGGTATTTTCTTCTGTACGCAGATGGCACAGGACGTGCCGGTGTCGGTGCTGGGCCAGCTGGGTAACCGTGTGCAGCACGTGTTGCGCGCTTTCACGCCGCAGGACGCCGACGCATTGAAGGCAACCGTGAAGACGTATCCGAAATCCGACTACTATTCCATTGATCAGGTACTGACCACCCTCGGTATCGGCCAGGCGCTAATCACCGTTCTCAACGAAAAAGGTATACCGACCGAGGTCGCAGCTACTCACCTCATGCCGCCGGCATCCATTATGGGACCTATGGTGCAGGCGGACTACGATAAGCACGTCCAGCAATCAGATCTGTATACAAAATACAAGGATCCCATTGATCCCGAGAGCGCTTACGAGATCCTGACCAGGCGTATGGAAGAGCAGGCCCGCAAGGAAACAGAAGCTAAGGAAGCGGAAGTACAGGCGAAGGTCGAGGCTAAAAAGGAGAAAGAGCAATCGAGCATGATCTCCGACGCACTCAACTCGCCACTGGCGAAGCAAATCGGCCGCGAAGTGGTGCGTGGCGTTTTCGGAATGTTATTTGGAAAGAAAACCGGCACACGAAAAAGCGGAGGCGGGTTATTTGGATTCTAAACATCCAAATGCCGGGGTGTTGGAGTAGAATAACGTCTGGCGCAGTAAACGTTCGGCGTGGTGAACGTTGGGCGTAGTCTATGACTACGTCGGAGCGAATGCCGGTCTCCGACCGGCATTACAAGATGTGAATTTTCGCTGGTCAGAGACTAGCAAACGCTCGGACGTAGTCACAGACTACGCCCAACGAACACCAACAAACCCAACCAACACCCTCAAACATCCGTATCGTAGGCGATCAGGCAACGCTGATCTGCGAGTTTATCAAGATTATCCTGCACATCAAGGCGTGTTTTGGCATTATCAAACGCGTCTCGATACTTTTCTTTCAGCTCCCGGCGCTTAATCGCTTCCAGGAAACGGCGGGCGTCGTCCTCATTTTCCAGCACCAGCTCAGGCACAACGGTCGGTTTGTTGCTATCGTCTTTGGCCACCATGGTCACGTAAGAAGTATTGGTATGCCGCACAGTGCGGTTTCTTACATTCTCGGCCACCACACGGATACCGACGACCAGCGAAGTCCTCCCCACATAATTGACCGACGCGTGCAATGAAACGAGGTCGCCTACCTCCACCGGTTCGAGGAAATCCACCGCATCCACCGAAACCGTCACGCAATACGTCCCCGCATGCCGCGACGCACATGCGTACGCCACTTTGTCGATCAGCGAGAGCAATATGCCGCCGTGGATTTTCCCGCCGAAATTGGCATAGGACGGGATCATTAATTCGGTGAGGGTGGTCTGGGAAAAACTGACGGGCCTGGGCTCCATGTGCAAGGTTTATTTTTTCAGAAAGATAGTCTTACCGGTTCTGGCAGCCTCCTTGGCTGTTTCCAGTATCTCCACGACGGTCACATTCACCGGCAACCCGTACAAATCATTGTGATCGAGTTTGAGACGTCCCTGCACGACGTCGGCCAGCACGGAAAACGGGTCAGTGTATGGCGCGGGACGAGGATCCAGTTTAAGCGTTTCTTCCGGCGCCTTCTCCTGTAGACGCTGACGCACCACTGTCGGGTTCACCGCGATCGCATATCCTTTGTTGCCGTAAACCTCCATATCCTTTCGTGCAAACGACCAGTTCCATGAGCCTTGGATAATGCATTGGGCCTTCGGGTATTGCAGGATGATGGACGCCTCGTCATCTACGTTCTTGTAAATATCCGGCTTGTTTTGATGTGTCACCGCAGTGATCGAAATAGGGCGCTCACCTTTCATCAACCAAGTCATCAGGTTGGCGCCATAACATCCGAAATCGACCAATGCACCGGCACCATTCTTGACCGGATCGGTCAGAATGGCGAAGAATTCCTTGCTCACTCCGATCTCCCTGGGGCCCTGATGGCCATCGTTCACCATTACTTTCCGAATGTCGCCCAGCTTACCTTCTTCCACCAGCTGGTTGACGTGCTGATTGCTGGCATACCAGGATGTTTCATAGTTAGTCAATACCTGAACGCCATTTTGCGTGGCTAGCTTCTGAATTTCTTTGGCGTCGGAAAATGTGGTTGCCAGCGGCTTTTCAACCATCACATGAATTTTCCGCGGCGCACAAGCCCTTACGATCACCACGTGCTCGTTAATGGCTCCGAATGCCGATACAGCTTCCGGTTTCGCTTCGTCCAGCATTCTGTTGAGATCTGAATAAAACAATTTAGGGTCCAGTTTGTATCGTTCTGTAAACTGTTTAACCAGATCGGGATTCGTCTCATAGATTCCCACCAGTTCGATATCCTTTTTCTCTTTCCGATTAAAAATCCAGCCAACATGTCCGTGGCTCAACCCGGCGACAGCCACGCGTACCGGTTTTTGCGCAAATGCCTGTACACTCATCAATGCAAGGCACAACAATACAAATGTTCTCATAGTAGTTACGGTTTAGGATAATTTATCAATAATGTCTTTGATCACTTCCTGCAAATAGGCCCCGTTGTACGGCCCGTACCAGTTCATCGTCTTGGTCTCGTAGAGATCGCGGTCGAAATACTTGTCATGGGTAATGTACCCGATATAACCGCCATTGAAACTGGTTACCATCAGGTTCAAGCCTTTTGTTTTGGCATAAGCGTCCAGTCCGGCCACCAACTCGCCCGAAAAATCACATGGCATTCCAACCATCAGGATATTGCCGATACGCAACGCTTTCACAAAAACCGGGTAGTCTCCAAATGCTTTTTTAAAAGCCCACGAGCGCAACACGATATTCATCGTTAGCCTCGGAGAAGGTTCGCGCAGCGGCAACGGCAATGTAAGCGCTTCCACGACAGCTCCCTTCGATTCTTCTTTCAGCGTATTAGGTGAAAGCAATGCATTCTGCACTCCGAATGCCTGGTTTTTAACTTCATCAAAGTCGTCGCTGCCTTGTTCGATCGGGCCCATGCTGCCTACCGCTCCGGCCATGTACATCGCAAAGTTATACCGGCCCTTTTCCAGCGAATCCACCAATGCACCCGGATAGTCACGCGACAAGACGATATTCTTGGAATTGAGAACTGTGGAATGCGCTGCAAAAGAGCTGAGAATGGCCTTTTGCCCATCCTTCGTGACCAATGCGGCCGAACGGATCTCCGGGTCGATCCCGCCTTCCTCACCAACGAGGCGGTTCCGGATATCGATCGAATCCAGGGATTCCATATAAGTAAGCTGAACAGGCTGCACTTTTTTCTGCGCTTCGGTAATGGCGGTATGGAATGCATCGGCCAATCGGTCGACAACGGCCGGGTCGTATTTCCCCGAAAAGAACAAAGACGAAATGCCGGTTCCCCAACCGCCCACACTGTTATGACTGTGTGTAGCGCCAAAATAAATATTTTCAAACGGAATATCGGTTGCAGTCAGCCGTTCGCGTAATGCTTTGATGACAGTAGGCGGGATAATGAGCAAGTCAGCCGCAACGATAGCGGCCCGGGTGCGCCCGTTGCCGACCACCATGGCCCGCACAAAGACCGAGTCGTGAACAGCGGTGTACAGTTTTCCCCGGCGATTGCCGTAACCGGCCGTGGGTGTCGGAGAAGCAGGTGTGATATTGACCCGCGCCCAACCCGCCTGTAAACCGGCCGAGGCGCCGGAAGTATCCGTCTTTACGTCGCTTATGAGCTTTTTCCACTCCTTATAATAGGCCATATCCTTGTAGGGCGTATGGTCCATGGTAGTGATCATCGTGGCGATAGCCGCTATCAGCAACAGCAGGAATATCCCGATCACTTTTAACAAAATGCGCAGCAATTTCATGTAATGCGGGTAGACAGGTTAGGTTTGTTGGAAAAGACAGAAGGTCCCGTTTTCTATTGATATTAAAAATACCCGGCAAACCTGTATTGGGTTCATGCCGGGTACACTATACGAGATACGAATTGTTTGCAAAGCGTTTAATGCAGATCAGGGTTGCTTCACCAGCTGGATATTGGCGATCAGTTTTACGTCCTCTCCGATCACCAGACCACCGGAATCGGTAAGCTGCATATAATTCAGCCCGAATTCCTGACGGCTCAACCGGCCCTCTACTTCAAAACCAATGCGCACATTTCCATCGGCATCCTTTTCAGCTCCACCGTATTCTGCGTCCAGTTCGATCGGTTTGGTGATTCCTTTCAGTGTCAAAAGCCCCGAGAGTTTGTAATGATCGCCCTTCACCTTGTGAAAGTAGTTGGATTGAAAAGTGATATGCGGGAATTGTTCGGCATCGAAAAAGTCCGCGGAACGAAGGTGCGCATCACGCATTTCCACGTTGGTATCGATACTTTTCACATCCAGCGAGAAGTGGATTTCTGCGTTTTCGAAATTATTTAAATCCGAAGTAGCCCCTCCTTCAAAGTTGTTGAAGGAACCTGTAATCGACGAGATAACCAGGTGTTTGATTTTAAACTGCACTTCTGAATGCGCCGGGTCTACGATCCATTTTGTAACTGCCATAGATGTATTATTTAAATTCACTTACTACTACTACCTGCCTAAATTAACATTTCTGTCCTGAAAACGTGTATTCGGGTGTTTTAATTCTGGTCTTTCACCAGCTTCACGATAAAATAAATGGCACGTAATTTTTAAGTAATTAAGCATCATTACATTTACTCCAAATATTAATTCCACTATTCGATGAAAATGAAGGGAAGAAGCATATTTACGTATGACGTGTATGCGCCCACAACCGTAACGACCATGTTACGCCCCCGCCGGCAGGAAGGCCAGGCTATCATTCAGGAAGGTTTTAACATCGATCCCTCCGTCCCATTTTCAGAATATACGGATCTGTATGGAAATCCATGCCAGCGTACCATTCTGCCGGTTGGCAGGGTTACTATTTCCACAGAGGTAGTAGCACAGGTGAATCCCACCAAGCCCATTCCTGATCCTGCGCCCGCGTATATGCTCGTAGGTGACCTTCCCGACGAGGTAATGCATTATATCCTGCCCAGTCGCTACTGCCAGTCGGACCTCCATGAGATCAATATGCTCGCGTTGGAAATCGCGGGGAACCTAACGCCCGGATATGCACAGGTCGAGGCAATACGCACCTGGATCCACCAAAATGTCCGCTATCAATATGGTGTTACGGACGCCAGCACAACCGCTTTCGATACCGCACGCAGCCGCACAGGCGTGTGCCGTGACTTCACGCATCTCGCGATTGCATTATGCAGGAACCTCTGCATTCCAACCCGGATGACAGTGGGTTATCTCGATAAATTAAAGGATATGGACCTGCATGCCTGGTTCGAAGTCTTTATCGGCGGTGAATGGTACACATTCGATGCAGTGCAGGAAAAAACGGAAGGTTACCGCATTGAAATAGCCCACGGCCGCGACGCCGCAGATGTGGCGATGGTTACCCAATACGGCAATGCGGCGCTGCTATCGCTGCATGTGGAAGTGGAGTTGCTGGAAGCGGAAAAGTAGGGTGGTCAGGTGTAGTGAGGTATAGTCAGAAATCGCGTAGCGATGTAATATTGGTAGCAATCGAACCGGGTGATTTTTTCGAGAAATGCCGTTAGGCATGCGACAACAAAGCATTGTTGTTACATGCCTAACGGCATTTCGACGTAACGGACCCAGTTTTCTACCAGTATTACATACCTAACGGCATTTGCCTCCGGGCCATATTTGACTACATCCTACCGCCCCTGGCCACTTCTAATTATCTAACAATAACTGACCACGACTGACAACCCCTGACTATATAACGCCCAGCTCGCGGCCTACCTTCGTAAACGCCGCCACAGCCTTTTCCAGATGCTCATGCTCATGGCCTGCCGATATCTGAACACGGATGCGTGCTTTACCCTGCGGTACTACTGGGTAGAAGAAGCCGATCACGTAAATACCTTCATCGAGCAATCTGGCAGCAAATTCCTGTGCGAGCTTTGCCTCATAGAGCATGATCGGAACAATGGGGTGCTCTCCCGGCAGGATGTCAAATCCCGCCTCGGTCATTGCCTGACGAAAGTATTGCGTGTTGGCTTCCAGCTTGTCGCGCAATGCGGTCGACGAAGAAAGCAGGTCCAGCACCTTGATAGACGCTCCGACGATTGACGGCGCGAGGGTGTTTGAGAAAAGGTAAGGACGCGAACGCTGGCGGAGGATCTCGACAATCTCTTTTTTTGCCGCCGTGAATCCACCCGACGCACCGCCCAATGCTTTACCGTAAGTACCCGTAATAATATCGATACGTCCCATTACGTTCCTGAATTCATGTGTGCCGCGGCCGGTTTTGCCCATAAAGCCGGTAGCATGGCATTCGTCGATCATGACCATCGCTTCAAATTCCTCAGCGAGGTCGCAAATCTGATCGAGGCGGGCTATGGTGCCATCCATAGAAAACACGCCGTCGGTCACAATAAGGATTCGCCGGCTTCCTTTCGCATCTTCGAGCTGCTTGCGCAGGTCGGAGAGGTCGTTGTGCTTGTAACGGAAGCGCTTGGCTTTACAAAGGCGGATTCCGTCGATCAGCGAAGCATGGTTCAATTCGTCGGATATGATCGCATCCTGCTCGTTCAGCAGCGGTTCAAACACACCACCGTTCGCATCGAATGCGGCCGCATACAGGATACAGTCCTCTGTGCCGAGAAATTCCGCCGTCTTCCGTTCCAGCTCCTTGTGGATATCCTGCGTCCCGCATATAAAGCGTACCGACGACATTCCAAACCCGTGGCTATGTATCGCCTCGATTCCGGCCTGGATCACATCGGGGTGTGAAGACAAACCAAGGTAATTATTCGCGCAGAAATTGAGCACATCCGCGCCGTCAGTCGTAGCAATATGTGCCGACTGAGGCGTCGTGATCACACGTTCCTTTTTATAGAGGCCAGCCGACCGGATCTCTTCCAGTTCGCCTTGCAGTTCTTGCTGAATAGTGCCGTACATTTTTAGTTTTGAATGAGTGGATGATTGAATGAGTGAATGTGTGAATGAGTGAATGAGTGGATGAGTGAATGCGTGAATGTGTGAATGTGTGAATGTGTGGATAATGAATGAGTAAAGAGAGCTTCGGAAAATAGTGGTGAGTAAGTCAAATGAATAAACTAAAAGCTTAATGACCCCCAAAAAACATTCAGTCATTCAGTCATTCAGTCATTCGGTCATTCAATCACTCACTCATTCACTCCTTCACACATCCACTCATTAACACACCTTCACTCCTTCACAACCTGATACTTCTTTCGCAGCTCGCTGATCATCTCCTCGGTCATTTTGTCGAGGGAGTACGATGGGCGCCAGCCCCAGTCTTTCCGGGCCTGGCTGTCGTCGGTTTCCTGCGGCCACGAGTCTGCGATGGCCTGCCGGAAATCTGGTTTGTAAGTTATGTTGAAGTCGGGAATTATCTTTTGAATGCTTTGCGCAATTTCTTCGGGTGAAAAGCTCATCCCGGCAAGGTTATAGGATGTTCTTACTGTGATTTTCTCGGCGGGAGCTTCCATCAGGCGCACGGTCGCGTCCATGGCATCGCTGATATAAATCATCGGCAGCGTCGTATCCGGTTTCAGAAAACAGGTAAATGCCTCTCCCTTCACCGCCTTATGGTAGATGTCAACGGCATAGTCCGTAGTACCGCCGCCTGGCATTGACTGATATCCGATAATTCCCGGATAACGCAGCGAACGGATATCGAGACCGTATCTTTTGAAATAATAATTCGACCAGTTTTCGCCGGCCGCTTTGCTGATCCCGTACACAGTGGAAGGGTCCAGATAAGACCATTGCTCGGCCAGCGTATCGACGCGGTCACCAAATACCGCAATGGAGCTTGGGTAAAAAACCTTGCTAACCCCGTTCTCTCTCGCGACTTCCAGCACATTGAAATAAGTCTGCATATTAATATGCCAGGTACGCAACGGTTCCTGCTCACCTTTGGCAGACAGGATCGCAGCAAGGTGATAGATCTGCGTAACACCATATTTCCTGACGATCGTTGCCATTGCTCCGGCATCCGTGGCATCCAGCTGTTCAAAAATCCCGGTCGGCGATTCCGGCATACGAATGTCGGTAGCTACCACTTTTCCGAGCCCGTAAATTCCTCTCAGATATTCCACGAGAACAGATCCGATCTGTCCGTTTGCTCCTATCACTAAAACGCAGTCCGTTTTCATAAAACCAACTTTTTGGTAAAGCATAAATCACTTGCAATTTCCCATTTATGATAATTATTTTCAATAAACAGGCTTTTTCACAGGAAACATTACCACACTATTTGATTTTTGAAGCAAATTTTACTTTTTGTAATTGAAATAAAGGATCGCACCAGTAAATATTATTGCCCCATGGAACAGTTGGACAAAATCGATACCAAAATCCTCCGCATCCTGCAAAAAGATGCAAAAAAAACGACGAAAGAGATCGCCACTATGCTCAACCTTACGGTATCACCCGTATATGAAAGGATCAGGCGGTTGGAAAGTCTGGGTTATATCAAGCAGTACGTCGCCATTCTGGACAAAAAACTCATCAACAGACAGGTCACAACCATTTGTCAGGTGTCCATGCGGTACCACAATGAGGCATTCATCGAAAAATTTGAACAGGAAATACAGAACCTGCATGAGGTGCAGGAATGCTACCATATGGCAGGCCAGGTAGATTTTTTATTGAAGATCAACGTGTCGAGCCTCGACGAATACCATGACTTCGTGAAGTACAAGCTTTCTAAAATCGACAACATCGGCGTCCTCAACAGCACTTTCGTGTTGAAGGAGATCAAGCACACCTCCGAGTTCTACATTTAGAAGTTTCTGCGGTTCACATCGAAAGAAACGATCTTACTGCCTGCCGTACCGTCGGGGGCAATTCCCTGGATCACTACCTGGTAATGGCCCGCCTGGTCGGAGGTGTAAAATTCGACCAGCGCCTTTCCTGTCCGGTCGGTCGTTACATTGGGTGCCCAATGCATCAGGTTTCGAAAATCGGCTATTCGACTGCCCGTGTTGCCGCTGTCGTACCTGGGCGCATAAAATTCCCGCTCTGCCTGTACGCCCTCGTAGGGCATTACAAATACTTTGGGATCGAGTTCAAAACCGCCAAGGTCGCCGCGGTAGGTAGAGAAACTGACAATACCGGTGAAAGTCATAGGTCCGAGAAAATAGCGCGAACTCAGCAGTTCGATCTTTTTCACCTTCAAAGGATCCATTTCGATGATCTTGTCCGCGTCGAAAACAGGAATCCCGTCCAGAAGCATCAGTGGGTCGGTCGTATAATAGGTGTTAGGAACCAGCTTGTCGATCATTCTTAAATGAAACTCTTTCTGTCTTCTTCTCACGAGAACCCCTTTGACATACTCCCTCAAAACTTCCTCCATGGTGGGGAAGCGTGTAAAATCATCCAGGAAATATTTCTCGTCGGGCATTCCGAAAAAGGGCAAAGAGTCTGTCAGTACCGCTTTCTTTTCCGCATACAGTCTGGGAAGGTATGCATTGGCGGTCTGCATATTGATCGAGCGCGTCAGCAGCTGATTTTCCAGGGTCTTGTCAAAGAAGAAAGACGGTGTCGGAGTGGTCGAAAATTGCTTCGAGAATGGATTGGCCACTTCAAAACGATATGTTGAATCCTTGCTCAGGTTTGTCTGGAGCGTAATTTCTTTCGGGCCCGTAAACTGCCTTACTTCGAACTTCAGCTTTCCGTCTTTATCACTGTAGTCTACATATACGCGCGCCGGAACGTCCAGCGATGCCAGGTAGGCGTCAATATTCTTAGCAGGGGTGCCATCTGCCTTGTTCAGAATCCTGCCCGTAATGAAGTGACCATCGTATTCGGGCAAATGTTCAAAAGTTGCCGGTTGCCCTCCGAAAACCTGATCCCATTTCAGGCGGCGCCAGCCGTGGGTGAGCATCAGGTTATCGAGCTGGCGGTCGGCATCCTTGCCCGTGTTCCGGAAATAGTATCCGGGGTTCTCAACATTCCCTTTCAAATCGGCGTTGAGCCAGAGATAGCTGTGGATATCCGGCCCCTGTGCATACCGGATCGAATCATCGAGATAAACGGCGACGGACAAATTGCTCCATGCGGGTACAGATTGGCCTACCGTCGCCGACAGGTTCATTGCTACTTTCTCTCTTGTAATAAAAGTCTTGCCTACCTGCGCATCAATGGATAGCTGCTTCTCCGGCCGCTTGAAATACAGCCGCTCACAAACCGGTTTCAGCTTCTCATTGAAAATCGTAATTTGAGAAATGCCTTCGCCCAGTTTGCCTCTTTCCAGCACAAAAACCGCCCGTCCGTTACGCAATGCCTTTTTGCCAAACATACTGTTAGTCTGCCTCGTGTGCGTGAGCATGTACACATTCTCGGAACTTTCATTTTCCAGACGGGCAGCAACCGTAACTTTCACCAGGCTCGCCGTCGAGTCCTTTACTTCCATCGTATAGCCATAGGATGCAGCTTTGGGAAGCTCATATTCGAACCGCCGCCCCTTACTGTCGGTAATGGCGGCCTTGTATGCATTATTTTCTTCCGGTTTCAATGTAAAATAGCCGATACCATTCACCTCGGGTTCGAACTCGCGGACCGTTTCATTCTGCTGATTCAGCACGACTCCCTTGAACCCGATCCCCTTACCGTCCACCCCGACAGCCCGAAACGCCACTTTACTTTCTATTCCGTTTACCCAATGGCCTCCCTCAGGAAAAAACTGGACATCATAATGCAATTCTTCCTTGGACGCCCTGTCCGGTTCGAATCTGACAAAGGGATTCACGATCGAAATAGATGTTTCAAAATAGCTGTCCGCGCTGAAATTCTTCATCCAGTTGGTATAGCAACGTAATTTGTACTGACCACTTACAATGGCAGAAGGTATCAGGACCGACCCATTGCCGCGTCCGTCGGGCATGGCGAATTTGGTTTGGAATACGGCATTGTTCTCGCTATCCAGCACTTCGAGATACCCCACTTTGCTCAGGTCCAGGAAGCGGTGCGTCGCTCCGTTGAGGTTGTATGCCTTGAACCATATCGATTCGCCAACCAGGTAGAACGGCCGGTCGATGTGCACGTACATTTTCTCCTGTATCGCCCTCTCGGTATACAACCCAAACCGCTGTTGCATGGATACGAGCATTGCGTCGTCCTGAGCGA
Source organism: uncultured Dyadobacter sp. (assembly GCF_946482605.1). The sequence goes on from NZ_CAMLSE010000010.1 coordinate 269,215, forward strand.
AGGACCGGCCGGAAAAAGCCAGGGTCAACAAGCAGTAAATAAAAGTCCTGAGTTTCATTCTATTTCCAATTCATGAAATTGATCATTCCCAAAATGATGGCTTCGTGGTTGTTCCCCCCTGCGACCGGCAATCTGCACAAGATTCCGAAGTAGACAGATAACCGCTCTTCGGCAAACCCATATAAAAGCTCAGGAGCACACCACTTCCTTCCAGCGCATCTTTGAAAGTGAGCGTATCGGGTGCCTGGCAACGCGGATAGGCGCCCAATCCCTCCTTGATAAAAATGCGCTTCTTTTGTTCCTGTGCCGCGCTGAAGTAACCAAAAACCAGCTCCTTCTCATCGGCTTTATTTCTGATATTACCCGTTACCTGCGAAGGCTGGGGGTCAAAAAGGCTTCCTGTTCCCTGCGTCGTTTTGGCCAGATCGGTCCAGTATTCGAATGCCTCGCGTGTTAATCCATATTGTCTCACCAGGATCGTATAGCCAAAGTAAAGCTTATTGGTACCGATGTCGATAATATTGACGGGCACGTCCCGGATGATGTCCTGGCTCAATTTAATAGTCGAGCCCAGCTTGATGTCTTTCGATGACAATGTCCGCCAGCAAACGTTGATATTTTCAGGCCTCGGAATAATCTGCTTGTTGGGAACGTCACGCGTCAGACTCGAATAGAACGGCATTCTGTATTCATAGGTCTCATCAAAATTCCATCGGTAAAACCGCGTTGCGTTCGATGCATCATGCGCATTGACATACACCAGCATCGCATTACGGTTGGCATCCACCCGATAGGTGAGACTGTCGATCGGCGGTGTCTTGCTCACTACGACATACTCAGATTCATAATTTCCGCCATTCCGCCTTTTGATATGCAGCCGGTATTTTTTGTTTTGGTCAAACCCTGCCGGAGGAAGCTGATACAGCCCATTGCCGACCTCCTGGAAAAGATAGGTTTCGCCATTCTCTGCTTCTACGGTTATCGACGCGCCGGGTTCGTTCACCACTGGTTTGTTATCGTTTGTATTCTGGGTGTGGCTGAGCCGGATGGTACTTGTATCGCCATTCACGTTGAGAAAACCGTCAACCACCAGGAACGTGTCAGGATTGTTCACCTCAGGTGGAGAAAACGGGTCGATACAACTGTGGATGGTCAATCCGATTCCCATCAATAATGCCGACAGCAATAGTCCCCTCGAATTCGTTTTCCGGAAAGGATTCCTGCGTTTTGCTTGTTGGATGAAGTTTATTTCTATTGCCATTCTTACACTAATAAATCACTACCAAAACGACGGACGTTCCGTATTGCCACCTTCCAGCCGGCAATCGGTGCATGAATGCGGTGCCGCCAAAACCGAATCCGCGCGGAAACCCCAGTAAGTCAACAGTAGCTTCGGGGTGTTCAATGCACATTCAACTTCGCCCCTGGGCGAGCAGCGCAGCGGAAGCGTGTCGGGCTCCGTACAGCGTGGAAACATCCCGAGCCGGGGTGCAACGGTGAGTCTTTTGGTTGCCTCTGTCGATGCGCTGAAGTAGCCAAATACCAGGTCCTTCGCATTGGCTACATTGGTGATATTGCCCGTCACCTGCGACGGTAAAACATCAAAAAGGCTCCCTGTTCCCTGCGTCGTCTTCGCCAATGCTGTCCAATACTCAAATGCCTCCCGCGACAACCCATATTGCCTCACGAGGATACTATATTTGATATAAAGCTTGTTGGTCGGGATCGGAACCCGGTTGAGCGGCAGGTCTTTGATCACATCACTGCTGAGCTTGATCGTGCTGCCCAGTAAAATGCTGCCGGATTTCGCTCTGCCCCAGCATTTGTTAATATTACCTTGTCTCAAAACCACCGAATCGTTCCTTACCTCCAAAGCAGAATAGTAAGCCGACTCGTATTCCCACGTTTCTTCGAACTTCCAGCGGTAAAACTGGGTCTTGCTTTGCGGATCATGGGTGTTCACATAAAACACCGCCGCATTCAGCACCGGATCAACCTTGTAAGTCAGGCTATCGATGGCAGGCGTGATGATCGTCGCAACATATGCCGAAAGGTACTCCTGGCCATTTTTTGTTTTGATCCGCAGCCTGTATTTCCCATTGCGGTTGAATTGCCGGGGCGCAAGTACGTACATGCCCGCTTCGCTTTCAGAGAGCGCAAAGCTTTCTCCATTCTCTTCCTCTACCGCCAACTGCGCTCCCGTCTCAATCGCGGGCGGTGTATTGACATTCACATTCTGCGATCGCCGAAGCCCTATCCGGGTCGAATCGGTACCACCCACATTCAGGAAGCCATCCACGACGAGATAGCTTTCGTCCGAATTGACTTCGGGAGGAGAAAAGGGTTCCACACAGCTATCCACCGCGAGCAGCAATACAAAAAAAACGAGTTTTAGAAACCAGTATCTCATTACCCCTTCCTTTTAAAATCTGAAATTATAAGTAATGGTAGGGATCGGCTGCCCGAAAATCGAAAGCTGGTATCCATTGACCCTTCCACCGACAGTCTGGAAATAAACCGAAGTTGGGTTCTTCCTCCCCAGCACATTGTACACCGCCAAAGTCCAGGAGCTATGTGCCAGCTTTTTGATTTTATGATTGCCTTCGATATTCATCGCAAGATCGGTGCGATAGTAGTCCGGGATGCGGAATTGGTTCCGGTCGGCGTAGTACACCCTTTGCGAACCGTCGATCACGTATTTGCCAATCGGCGGGGTATAAGGCCGGCCGGTGCTGTAAGTGAAGTTGAACGAAAGGCTGAACCGGTGCGAGAAGCGGTAATTGGAGATCAATGTAAAATCATGCGGCTTATCGTAGTTACTCGGATAGAAGTTTCCGTCGTTAGGCGCATCGGGCGAATCGCGGTCAACTGCCCGCAATAATGTCCGCGCGTATGTGTAACCCAGCCAACCGTTCAGTTTGCCGGTCATTTTCTTAATCATAAACTCCACACCGTATGCCTTGGCCTTGGTATTGATCACCGCTGCTTCGATATTGTGGTTCATGATCAGCGAATCGCCTCCTTTATAGTCGAGGAAATTGCGGATGTTTTTGTAATAACCTTCCAGTGAGACCTCGATTTTATTGCCGCGGAAATTACGGTAAAGCCCTAGTGAAATCTGGTCCCCGATCTGTGGCTTGATATACGGATCACTGAGCTTCCAGATGTCGGTCGGGGATACCGTCATCGTGTTTGTCAGCAAGTGAATGTATTGCCGCAGCGTGTTGTAGCTGACTTTCAGCGACAGGTTATCCAGGACACTATAGCGAACAGAGGCCCGATATTCGGGTCCGCCATAGGATTTGATCTTCTTCCCTGATTTATACTCCTGAACGCCCTCCTGGTAAATGTAGTCGATGGGAAAGCCGGGTAGGTAAGTGTTGACCGTCTTCGGCCCGAGGTATTGAAAAAAAGAATAGCGAATGCCCGCAGAAATCGACAAGCGTGGACTTACCTCGAATTTATCTTCCAGGTACAATGCACTTTCAGTCGCCTGCTCTGCTTCCAGGCGATCGGGCAGGATCAGCGATTCGCTCCCGCGAGGCTGGAAAGAGCCGGGGTGCAGCTTGTAATAGATGCTGCTGAGACCGAATTCCAATGTATGCTTCGGATGCAGTACATAGCTGAAATCCGCCTTGAAGTTGGATTGGTTAATGTCAAATTTCAGATCAAATGAATTAAGGGGCAACCCTTCGGCTTCCATTGCATACTGGTACTTGCTATGCGCGGCCGTGAGTACGCCATACAACCGGGAATTAAAGGTGTGCTTCCATTTAATGGAGCCCAGCTGATTCTGATAGCTATACAAGGTGTCTCCGTAAAGCCTGAAACGGTCATCGCTGACATAGCCTGTCAGGAACAAGCTGTTCTTTTCATTGATTTCATGGCTTATGTGAAGATTCACATCGTAGAATGACGCCGAGCTTTTGTTGTAATTCTCATTGTCCAATGCTTTGATCACCCAGTTCGAATAGGTCGATCGTCCGCCGAGCAAGAAAGACGTCTTATCCTTTACAAGCGGGCCTTCGAGGGTCAGACGGCCCGTTACGAGCCCGATCCCTCCGGATGCCACAAATTTCTTCTTGTTTCCGTCCCGGCTGTTAATGTCCAGCACCGAGGCAAGCCTGCCACCAAACTTGGACGGAATCGTGCTTTTATACAGTTCGACATCCTTCACAACATCGGGATTGAATGCAGAGAAAAAACCGAAAAGGTGTGAAGGGTTGTAAATAACCGCGTCGTTGTACTGGATAAGGTTCTGGTCCACGGAGCCGCCACGGACGTTCAATCCGGTGCTGTTCTCGCCTACGGACTTTATCCCCGGTAATGTCAGCACCGTCCGCAAGAGGTCGGTCTCTCCAAAAACGGTCGGCACCTGTTTCAGATTTTTGATCGTGAGCTTTACAGTACCCATTTGCGTACCCACCACATTCCGGTCCATTCCCGCTTTCACCGAAACCTCTTTCAATGCGATCACACTTTCCCGCATTTCGATATCCAGCTTGCCGTCGGAATAGAGAATAACCTGTCGCTGAGTCTCCCGCATACCGGTGCTCTTAATGCGAACAGACTGTTTACCACGCGGGATGGTCAGCGCATATTGCCCGAGGGCATCGGTGGTTACACCAATGGATGGCGAATTGATAAAAACGGCCGCTCCGATCACCGGCTCACCAGTAACCGCGTTCCGTACATAACCGGTAATGGTCGAATTCCCTGGTGTGATCCTGTGTTTTTTGATACCGATCTCATGCACTTTACTTTCTGCCGTGGACAGCAATTTTTCTTTGATGTCGCTTTCCGGACCTGCGTAGGCAATCGTATCCGTTTCCCCTGCCCTGTCGGGATTGAACAACCCGGGTGTCAGCTGCGTGATGATTTTCTGTCCCTGGGTAATGAAGATCCTCTTTTGCCCATCGATCGCATATTCGAACTCCGAGCCCCTGAAAACCTGGTCGAGCACTTCGCGAAGCGACAAATTCTGCACGTTCAGGTCCAGGGTGAGGCTATCGAACCGGGGCGCATCATAGTAGAAGTAGTAGCCGGTCTGCGATTCGACCTGCTTTACGAACTGGTCGAACCTGGCCGAATCGAGCCGCATGCTGATCTTCTTTTCAGGGACATTCTGGCCCATTGAAGAATGGGCGTTAAAAAGGCAGCAGATGAAAAGGGCTAAGGGTAAAAGTATTCTCATGGGTTGGCTAGCTCGTCATGGGTTGAGACCATCCTGGTAATGGCCATTTCCCGGTTCTTCCGGAATTTGATCTTATTCTCCCGCAACACCCTGCGTAACTCCCGCTTGTGTTCCGGAAACAAATCCAGGGCCGATCTCTTCGTATGGACCGAATGGTACCGACCGTTTTTGAACACATAGAAAAAGTTCTTTTCAGGGTAGTAGGCGATTACTCTTTTATCAACAATTTTCTCCTGCCGCTGCTTGGTCCTGCGCACGATTGTCCTGGATTTTCCGCCGTATATCACGTCATAAAACCCGGTACGCATTTGCGGATTGACATCCTTTCCCGACTCCAATCGGGCAAAATGATGGTTGTCGATGATAAAGGAATCTACTTTGACCGTTTGCAGCAGGACGTGATCCCCATTGAAGTGCCGGATCACGACTTCGTCCTTGAAGATATCGTAGAGCATGGGAATGCTATCGAACTGCTGCCCGTCATATAGCACCATTCCATTCAGCCAGCGACGCTGTTTAAGGAACTGGTGTTCATCCATGCGCGCATCGTAAACGAAATATTGCCTTCCGTTATAAAGGTTCTGAGACTGATCGGTCGCCTTTTTGTAAAGCGATACCGGATAAGGCGCAGCTTCCCTGGCCGATGACGTGCCAGCCAGAATGTCCTGCGCATGGGAACTCCATGATACACAGGCAATAAAAAATAAGACAATGGTAAAAATACGCATCTACGCGGTTGATTTTTATTCAATACGTTATTAGGCAGTTGACTTGTTGCAGTACCGGGGCTTTGTACCAAAAGATGTGAACATAAGTTACATACTTCATCTGACGAATTAATTATTTTATTCAAAATATTTAATTAATTCTCAAAAGAATCAAATGCTATTTATTTAATGCATGAGTGCCTGTTTCTACGAATCCCCTAACTTTGGTTTTTTATAGGTACCACACATTTCCACTCACCTTTATGAAAATTCTGATCACCGGTGGAGCCGGTTTCGTTGGCTCTTCGCTGGCCATTGCTTTAAAAACAAACTATCCTGATTACCAGGTTTACGCCCTGGACAACCTGAAAAGAAGAGGGTCTGAACTGAATATCCCGAGACTGAAAAGGGCTGGCGTGGAGTTTGTCCACGGGGACATACGGAACAAGGAAGATTTTGATGCTATTCCGGCCGTCGACACGGTGATCGAAGCCTCGGCAGAGCCTTCGGTACTGGCTGGATTGGACGGCACACCCGACTACCTGATCAACACTAACCTGGTAGGGACTGTCAACTGTCTCAATTATGCATTGAAACACAAGGCGGCTTTTATTTTCCTCTCTACCAGCCGTGTTTATCCGATCAAAACGATCGAGACATTGAATTTTGTCGAAGAAGAGACACGTTTCGCATTATCGGATGAGCAACCTGTGCCGGGGGTTTCGTCGAAAGGTATTGCAGAAGACTTCCCGCTGAACGGCGCACGATCGTTGTATGGCACTACCAAGCTGGCTTCGGAACTGATCATCCAGGAGTATAACGAGTTTTATAACCTTAAAACAGTCATCAATCGCTGCGGTGTAATCACCGGTCCATGGCAAATGGGGAAGGTGGATCAGGGCGTGATGGTGCTCTGGATCGCCAAGCATTATTTCGAACAACAGCTCGGCTACTTTGGTTATGGTGGCACGGGGAAGCAGATCCGCGATATGCTGCACGTAGCTGATCTGTACAATCTGATCGACTGGCAACTGCATAACCTCGACAAGGTCAACGGCGAAATCCTGAATGCAGGAGGCGGTTTACAAAGCAGCGCTTCCTTGCAGGAACTGACCAAAATCTGCCAGGAAGTGACCGGTAAAACCATTCCCATTAAAGTAGTTCCCGAAAACAGGACAGCAGACATTCGCCTGTACGTCACCGACAACACCCGGGTAACCGCATTGACAGGATGGGAACCCAAAATCGGCATCCGTCAGATCGTGGAAGAAATCACCGCCTGGCTGGGTGAAAACGAAGCGGACCTCGCTCCGATTTTGAAATAATGTATCAGGATCGCGTACTTGTTGTTACATACCAAGGGCATTTGACGGGTTTAACATCCTGATTCTCTACCAGGATTACATGCCTGACGGCATTATGACGTAGCAGAAAAGAGCGGATAGTGAAGTATTGGCTATCCGCCGGGTGAGGACCCAAAATCGCGTAGCGATGCAACCTTGGTAGCAAAAACGAACGGGGAAATAAGGAATAATCCCGCTAGGGGTGTAACAACAGAAATAATACAGCAACAAAGACTGCGACCAAGTAGCTTAGAAGAACTACCTGATCGCAGTCTTTGTTGTTATAAACCTCCGTTACTCACTCATTAACTCATTAACTCATTCACTCATTAACTCATTAACTCATCACACCGCCAACCAAGTCAATCACTGAATTATGAAGCTCATCGAATGCCCCCGCGACGCCTGGCAAGGCTTTCATCCCTTCATCCCGTCGGAGATCAAACTGGAATATCTGAACCAGCTCATCCGTGTCGGTTTTGACACGATTGACTTCGGAAGCTTTGTATCACCGAAAGCTATGCCGCAAATGCGCGACACCGCCTGGATCGTCGAAAGGCTTGAACTATCGGACAGCAACACGGGGCTGCTCGCTATTGTGGCTAACGAGCGTGGCGCGATCGATGCCTGCGCGTTTGAACAGATCGGTTATATTGGCTATCCCTTCTCGGTTTCAGAAACATTTCAAATCCGGAATACCCAGGCCGGTATCGCGGAGTCGTTTGAACGTGTGAAACGCATTGCCGATTTGGCCAAAAACCACAAAAAAGAGCTGGTAATCTATATTTCGATGGGTTTTGGAAATCCTTATGGCGATGCCTGGTCGCCGGAGATTGTGATGGAATGGGTTGAGAAAATCTCAAAACTGGGTGTAAGTACATTCTCGCTGGCTGATACCGTTGGCGTGGCGCAGATCAGCGACATCGGTTGGCTGTTCACTGCATTGCTACCACATTATCCTGAACTCGAATTCGGAGCACATTTTCACACGCGACCGGACGATTGGAAATTGAAAATACAGGCTGCTTACGACGCCGGCTGTCGTCGCTTCGACGGCGCATTGCTGGGTTACGGCGGCTGCCCCATGGCACAGGACGATCTGGTAGGAAACATGCCTACCGAGCGGCTGGTCGATTTTGCCAAAGAACAAAAAGAGCTGCTTTGCCTCGACGCCAATGAATTACAGAAAGCACGAACGATGTTCCAGCGGATTGTAGAATAAAGGAAATGCGCCAAAAGTTTCCCTCCGGCGCATTCGACTCAATATTTAATGTTTTTAAGCAAATTTCCGCTTCACGATCGCAAGCAATGCGGTCACCGCCTCTCCGTTTACATCCCAGGCATACTTGGAAGCATAGCGGTGCCAGATCAGGTTTTCCGCCTCCTCAAAGCTTTTCACTCTGTCCAATTCATAGATCGCCTTGTCGAAATGCTCACTGTTGCGATCGAAAAGCTGATTGACAAACATGAAGCGCTGACCCAAAGGAATCGAGCCCGCAATATTGTCCACTTTCAGAGGCACACTTCCATATGCCTTATCATCCGATGGTTTAGGCAGTTCGACTTTGAAACGGTTGTTAAGAGAATCTCTTTCGCCTCCCGCATTGGCCTTTGCAACGATTTCACTGATGACCGCCGATGCCGGTTCTGCACGGGGTGCGGCCGGACGCGCCGTACTGGGTTCGAGCGCGCTGAAAGCCGAATCAAAGAATGACTCATGCTTGTGTGTATGCTGAACGCTCTTGCTGCTGTCTTCTATTTTTAATTCACTCAGATTGACCGGGAATATTTCGGATAGCTGCAACAGATGCTCCTCGGTATCATCGATCAGATCGGCGTTGTCCTTGAACTCATAGAGCCAGCTCACCGCCTGGGTCTGATACACGGAATCTGATCCGCTATCGGTAAGCCGTGCCAGAAGCGCTTCCGCTATGCCACGGTGGATATGTGTATATTTTACAAGCTGTTCGGCTTTCGCGTGGGTAAACTCCGCGTCGGCGACAGCCCTGATCTTGCCTTCGAAATAAGCGGCAGGTGCCAGCAGCAGTGTTAATGACTCCTTTACCGACTCGGACAGCAATGGTTCCAGATCGGCTCTGCGCACCGCGATATGTTGGGAAGCCGTGTTCATAAATTCTTCCAGCGCGCTTTTTACTTCGTCATTGGAAAAATCGAAATAAGGACTGCGGAAGGCTTCGGCATTGCTTTTCCATTCTTCGAACAGGCGATTAAGAATACCCAGGTTGACCTGTCTTACGGGTGTCAGTTTTAATAATCCGGCACCGGTAATGACGTCCTGCGACCTGTACACTTCGTTCAAAACCGTCGTCGTGAACCGTGCTGAGTACTGGTTGAGTGCGATTGAATTCAAATTATCCGGCATAACGAATAAGAGCTTTTGGTAACGATGTGTTGGGAAAAATATGTTTGATTTGTAAATATAAAATAAAAATCGACCTTTCAATGGGTCGGTTGGGCACCAAAATATGTTTGTAGAACCATCCCACAGAAGAGAAAATCAAAATCCCCGGACCGGCTGGATCGAAGTCATTTGCGGCTCGATGTTTTCCGGAAAAACCGAAGAACTCATCCGCAGACTCAACCGCGCGAAAATTGCCCGGCAAAGAATACAGATTTTCAAACCTGCTCTCGATAAACGATACCACGACGAGAACATTGTTTCCCATAATGACAATTCAATCCCTTCCATACCCGTACAATCGTCGCAGCAAATATCAGACCTGGCGCAAAATTGCGAGGTCGTGGGCTTCGACGAAGCGCAGTTTTTCGATGAAGGGATCGTGGAAATATGCAACCAGCTGGCCAATGCGGGCAAGCGCGTAATCATTGCGGGCCTGGATATGGACTATATGGGTAAACCCTTTGGCTGCATGCCCCAACTGATCGCCATTGCGGAATATGTCACCAAAGTTCACGCCGTATGCATGGTGTGTGGGGAGGTTGCTTCGCATTCCTACCGGCTGTCGCCCTCGAATGAGCGCGTGCTCCTCGGTGAGACGGACCTGTACGAGGCCCGTTGCCGCCGATGCTTCAATCTCGGCGAGACAGCCTACGATTTATATTCCAAATGAAAAAGCAAAGGCTACTGGTTTTCTCGCTTGCATTGAATGCGTTTCTGATCGCAACGTTTTTGGTCCTTGGCTACGTCTACCGCGACAAGATTGCCCAGCGTTTCGTACGGCTCCGAGGTAACCCGACGATCGTCATGTACGGCAACTCCATTACCGCCCAAGGCAAATGGGTGGAGCTGCTGGGCAGAACGGATGTTATGAACAATGCACTGCCCGGACAGGCTACCTATCATTTTCTCCAACTGATCCAGACGCACGTTATCGATTTGCATCCGAGAGTTTGCTTCATCAAAGGCGGCATTAACGACATCACGCTCGGCGTTGCACAGGAAAAGATTCAGGCTAATTTTAGGACAATGCTTGTGATGCTCATGCAAAATGGCATTACCCCGGTGGTAACGCTCACCATTTATGAACGCAACGATCCGTCCAGCAAAAAGGAAGTCGACGCGTTGAACACCTTTCTCATTACTTTTTGTAAACAAAATAATATCACTTGTATCGACCTCAACCGCTACGTTTCCGATTCCACCGGCCTCCGCACCGAATTTTCCGTCGACAAAAAGCATTTGAATACCAACGCCTACAAAATCTGGGCAAGAGAAGTCTCCCGGGTTTTAAAAGAGAAAGGGATTTAAAAACATATTTAGCTTAAAAGCAGAAAGCCGCCCATTGCTGAGCGGCTTTCGTATTTATGATCAATCCTGACTTATGCGTTCACCTGGTTCATCACCTCGGTTTGCTTGCGGATCGATTCCATATGAACGAGTTTGAAAAGCTCGTCCACCAGATTTGGATACAGATTCATGCTTCTTCCCCATCCGGCACGGGTTTCCAGAACTTCACGGAAACGGTCTACCTGGTAAGCAGCTACGTTGTTATCACGTTTGTATTCTGCCAGCTTCTCAACCAAAGCCATGCGATTTGCCAATGTTTCCAGCAACTCACGGTCCAGGTTATCGATTTTGCCTCGGATAATTTCAAGCTGTGATGCGTAATCGCTGCCGTAAGATTCTTTGCGAACGTGCAGATCATGCAGCATTTGTCCCAATGCAGCTGGGGTCAATTGCTGAGCCGCGTCGGACCATGCTTTGTCCGGATCACGGTGTGATTCGATGATGAGACCGTCGTAGTGCAGGTCAAGCGCGCGCTGTGCGATCTCGTACAGGTATGCACGCTTACCAGCCATGTGGCTTGGGTCGCCGATAACCGGTAGCTGTGGGAAAATCGTTTTCAGTTCGATCGCGATATTCCACATCGGAGAGTTACGGAATTTAGTTTCCTGTGCATTGGAGAAACCGCGGTGGATCGCACCCAGTTTCTTCACGCCAGCCTGGTTCAGACGTTCCAGGGCACCTACCCACAGTTGCAGGTCAGGGTTTACAGGGTTTTTTACCAGAACAGGTACGTCAATTCCTTTCAATGCGTCGGCAAGTTCCTGAACATTGAATGGGTTAACCGTTGTACGGGCACCTACCCAGAGAATATCAACTCCATATTTCAACGCCAGTTCGATGTGCTGAGGCGTAGCAACCTCCACAGCTACGGGCAACCCGGTTTGCTGCTTTACAGCCTGCAACCATGGCAAAGCCGCCTCTCCCATACCTTCAAAGCTGCCTGGACGAGTCCTCGGTTTCCAAACTCCCGCACGGATCACGTGCGCAAATCCTTCCTCTTTGATCTGGGTTGCGGTTTCTAACATTTGTTCCTCGGTCTCTGCGCTGCAAGGCCCGGCGATTACCAAAGGCTTTCCTTCGGTATTGATCCAACTGCTAAGCGGAAGGATATCTAGAGAAGCATTCATACTCAAAAACTTGTCCTTTAAAAAAATTGATAATTGTAATATTTTGATCCGGTATTATGCGTATTTCTTGGATTGACGTACATTTGATGCCGTAAAAGTCAATCAACTTCTTAACGTGTATTACTTTCTTCCTGTGTTTTTATAATCAATTGTTAAACAGTCGCTCAGGAAAAACGTACATCCAAAATGGCATATCCGTCACCAAAAGACCAAATACCTGTATTTTTTGAAGATACTTCCGTTGCCTTTGCCTCCAAATCAGACGCTAAACTAAGGAAGACATACTGGTTATTCAGCCTTATGAATCAGGCTCGAGTGGTAAATTTAGGCACTTTTTTTATAAAGCTCGCACTAAAACTTAACTTACCTATAAAAAATCTCATTCGAGTCACGATTTTTGAACAATTCTGTGGCGGTGAGACGATTAACGACTGCAATCCGACGATCGCCTCCCTGGGCCAGTCGGGTATCGGCACGATACTGGATTATTCCGTTGAAGGGGAAGATAAAGAGAGCAGCTTCGATATTACCGCCACCGAAATCCTGAAAACGATCGACAAGGCGGCAGACTCCGGGACCATTCCATTTTCTGTTTTCAAAATAACCGGGGTCGCTTCCTCAGACCTTCTCGAGAAAGTACAACGCAAAGATCCCCTCTCGGAAGAAGAGCAGGCCGCTTACAGGCGCGCAACGCAGCGCGTGGAGCGCCTCTGCCGGCACGCACATGAGTTGAGCGTACGGATCTTTATAGACGCCGAAGAGAGTTGGATACAGGGCGTGATCGATGACCTGGCATACGATATGATGCA
>NZ_CAMLSE010000011.1 GCF_946482605.1 uncultured Dyadobacter sp.
CGAATTGTCGGTCTCAGCATAGTCAGCATTGATTCATTCTACGGTTAAGTAACATCGTGCATATGCTTCGGCTCCGCTCAGCATGACAAATAGCGAATTGTCGGTCTCAGCATAGTCAGCATTGATTCATTCTACGGTTAAGTAACATCGTGCATATGCTTCGGCTCCGCTCAGCATGACAAATAGCGAATTGTCGGTCTCAGCATAGTCAGCATTGATTCATTCTACGGTTAAGTAACATTGTGCTATGCTTCGACTCCGCTCAGCACGACAAAAGCGAATTGTCAGTATGGGCATAGTCGGCATGACAAAAGCGAATGTCAGTCTGAGCAGCGTCAGTGCGGCAATTGCCGGATTGTCAGTCTGAGCGGACCGGGCCGCCCGGCGGCCGAAGACAGTCCATACCGTACAACGCCAAGCGTCCTGTCATTGATCCGCGCCAACGGATCAATGACAAGTCAATCACTTCTGAGTCAGTTTTTTATCCTGCATCAATGCTTTTTCTTCCTCTTTTTTAACATCTTTCATCATCGTGAAGTGGTCGCCGATCTTGCCGTCGGAGCAAATCCATTTCAGGTCGAGTTTGTTTCCCTGAACTTCCAGCATCACAGCCCCTCCTACCTCGTGATTGGAATAATACATCGCGTCATGCGGATAGGTCGCCTTGTGCCCGCCCAATGCGCCGGCCGAACCGCTTACCACGTACACGGTACCATCGGTTTTGGTCTTGCTTTTCAAATACGGGGCCGAGTTTTTACTTCCGTCGTATAATGCGCTGGATGAACTGATTTCGTACTTTTTAGCATCATAGTCCGCTTCTTTTCCATAATATCCCTTGATCAGCTTCGTGCGCTCATACACATGGCTATGCCCGCAGAGCACCAGGTCTACGCCTCCGTCTTCGAGGGTTTTAATGAAGTTTTCCCTGATTTTTACCAGCAGCGATTCCTTGTCCGAATCGTGCGACCCCATGGTGTAGGGCGGATGATGCCAGTAGGCTACCACCCATTGTTTGTTCTGGTTAGCCGCCAGGTCTTTCTTAACCCATTCTACCTGCTCTCCCATCTCATCATAAATATGCGTTCCTTTTTTATCCGGGCCATATGAGTCCAGAGCCAGGAAATGAACGTTTCCGATGTCGTACGAATAGTAGGACTCCGTGTGGGAAGCTACGCCTCCTGCCTCTGCCTGCGTAGGCAGTGAAAAGTTCTGATAGTAGGCGATCTTGTTCTGGTCGGTCGCAGTCGAGGAATTGAAATCGTGGTAATCGTGGTTGCCGGGAACCGGATACAATGGGTATTTTTTGAGCAGATTATCTTTATAGAGGTTGAAAAATTTGGCTTGAAATTCCGCGTCGGTACCGTCGGAATAGGCATTATCCCCCATCAAAATCCATGCATTCAAATACTTACCTCCCAGATAGTTGATTACCTGGTCGCGTACGGATCGCTGGTTGATGGAGTTGTTGCCGCAGTCGCCGAAACCGGCAATGCGAATCGGTTCCTCACTTCCGGTTTCCGGGAAAGTGTAAAAGTAGTTTTCCTCATCCCCCTGCAAGGTTGTGTCCGCCAGGTTGCCCACCGTATAGAAATACCTGGTCGACGGTTTAAGACCTTTCAAAGTGATGATATGCTCGTTGACCAGCGTTGAATCGTCGGTTTGCATATTGAGATTGTCGCTCGTTAAGCCGTATTTCACCCTGCTGCGGTCGTACACATTGGTTCTCCAACGTACCGTCATGCTCGTGGGCGTGGCCATTTGCAGGTAGGGTCCCCGAAGCAGGTCGGCCTGGATGCCCATCAACGGCCCCTTTTTTCTGGCGACAGGCTTCGGGGCGGCAGGCTTTTCCTGGGCAAATGATAAAATGGGAAGGATTAAGGCGAAAAGTAGAATTCGGATTGTTTTCATGTCAGGTTATTTTAAAAAAGATTGTTTTTCAGGGTCTGAATCGGTCAGGGATTCCAGGAACAGGATAATGTCCTGCATTTCGTGATCGGACAGGTTCAATGGATTCCCGGATAAGGTCTGTTCATCGACAGGCAGCCCCATCCCTTTGCCGCCTCCTTTGTTGTAAAAATCAATGACCTTGTCCATTGTCTTAAAGGCCCCGTTATGCATGTACGGGGCTGTTTTGGCTGCATTGCGTACAGTAGGCGTTTTGAATGCACCTTTGTAATACTTCATCCTGTACAGATCGTACCGCCCCGGGTCCGGATCAAGTCCGGGCTTCTCGAAGTCGTCCGAGGTGGTAGTACCCAGGATTTCCACTTCCGATAATGCAAACAGCGGCGGCAGCAACGAATTGAAAAACGGAGGGAAATGGCAGGTGCCGCATTGCGCCTTGCCCATAAAGAGGTTAAAACCGTTTACCTGCCGGTCCGTCAATGCCGTCTTATCGCCATCGATATACCGGTCGAATGGTGAATCCATGGGGCTCAATTGCCTGATAAAGGCCGCCAGCGCTTCGGAAACTTCGCCTACGCCCATGCCACGCACATCGAATGACGCCCTGCTCGCCCCCATTTCCAACGGATTGAAAATCACGTCATGGATTTGATCTTTCAGGTCCGCGGCACGCCCATCCCAGAACTGCGTATGCTGCCAGCCTGCGTACAACAATGTGGGCGTGTTTCGTTTCAGAACCGAATCGGGAACAAGTGAAGGGCTTTTTTTCAATCCGTCCGTAAAATACTTTTCAGGTGAGTGACAGGTCGCGCAGCTGGTGGACGCATTTCCTGACAGGCTTTTATCGAAAAATAATGCTCTCCCCATATCCACCAGCGTCCTCGTCCGCGCGGAGTCGTTCTCATCCACATCCCAACTTTTCAGCGCATCCCGGCTGTAAATATGCGGCGCCCGGTGGTTCAGGAACTTCGTCGTATTGATTTCCAGGCCCACGGCCGAAATGAATGCGCCCAGTTCTTTTTGCATCGGCAATGCAAACCGCGTCAGGTATTCCATTCTGTTGAAAGCATCAAAATCCTGGTGGGTATTCAAATAGGCTTGCGAATCGTTCATCAGCATCGCAAGCGATTTGCCAGACTCCGGGTTGGCCGCCCAATAGGGCTTTAAGATAGTCTCAACGGCTTTCGTCGCTTCCAATGTCTCGGCAATCCCGCTTTTCAGCAGGGGCGCATCATACCCTGAAATGTAAAGGGTGGCGATCCGCACCAATTCGATCCGGACACTTTCCAGGACCTGCGCGTCCGAAACGTCAAGACCATAAAGCAGCGACGCCATGTCACCGGCCGAAGTAAGCATCGCTTCCGACTGGGTGAGCAGCGTCGCTTTTTCAGACAGTACATCATCTTCGAAAAGCAGCGCTTCGATCTGCTGCAGACCCATGGGTTCCACCAGTTCAAGGGTGGGTTCTTCTACCTCAAACTTGGGTGCAGCATTGTAAAAACGCGTTTCACTCGGGAAGAAATAGGCTGTAAAAAATGCGATCCGCTTATAGCTGCGCCTGCAATCCGCCAATGCTTTTCTCGCACGCACGACCGTCGACGGGTCTGCATTCAGGCTGTCGATAGCGGCGTACAAATCCTGGTTGGCATGCAAAAAACCATTGGCCCCGTTTCTGAAATACTGCACGCAATGCGAAGCTCCTATCGAAGGTTCGGCAGGCGGGCCGGCTTTCCAGGACAGGAATACAAAGCTGATAATGGCCAGGATAAGGATGATTGTCTTCTGCATGGTGATGGCTAACGTGAGCGAACAGGCCCGTCCGCCCACGTCAGTATTCTGTAATTACTGCTGATACGCCCGCTGCGGCTACTCAATATACGTTAAACTTCAGACCAATCGTAGCAGTAGCGCCGGTATAGAGCGACGAATACGTGTATTCGGGCTTGTACTGATACCTCCGCTGATCCTGGTTCAGGAGATTGTTCGCCGTTGCATACAATGACAGCTTTGGCGTGATGAAGTAATTGACACTCGCATCCAGATAATGCGCTTTGTCATAATATACATCTCCTTTGCTGTTCGTACCCAGGATCGTGATGAAATCGGAAGTGTTGTTGTAGGACAATCTGATGTTGAACTTTTTGACTTCGTAGGCCAGCGACAGGTTCAGGATATCAGCCGCCGTACCCGGCAACTTGGGCTCACCTTCTTTGACGAAAATAAAATTGTGGGTGTAGTTCGAATACAAGGTCAGGTTGTTGAATGGCCTCGGCAGAAACGAAAGTCCCTGCTGAAAGGAGAATTCCATCCCGAGGATGTTGGCCGTTCCTCCATTACCCGGCCGTGTCCGTTCCAGGTTGCCATTGCTTGCTTTCAGTTTGTCATAATCCGTCTTGTACGACGCCACCGTGGCGGGGTTGGCCCCCTGCTGCAACAGCGATTCCGGTGACTCTGCGATATCGATCACCTCGCTGAATGGCACTAGGTCCCTGGACAGAATGCGGTAATTGGTAATATTCTTGAAATACACGCCGGCAGAGACGAGACCGGTGTTTCCTGTGTACAGTTCGCCCAATAGATCGAAGTTATTGGAAAGCGTCGGTTTGATGTCCGGGTTACCCTGGCTGATCACTTTGTCCCGGACATTGACACTGATGTAGGGAGAAATGTCTTTGTAATTAGGCCTGGATATCGTGCTGGTGTAGGCAAACCTGTACACCTGGTTCTTCGTCGGCGCATACCGCGCCAGGAATGCAGGCATGAAGTTCAGGAATTCGGACTTCGTCGATTGTCTGGCCGGAATGAAGTCGGCCCGGACATTGTAATTATAACCCTCATATTTCACCGAACTATGCTCTACCCGTCCACCGAGGATCAGTGACAGCTTCTCGCCGATGTTCTGGGTAGACATCATGTATCCGGCTGTAATGGCCTCGTCACCGTAGTAATTGTTGCCCAAAACATCCTGATACACCCTGTTAAGCATAAAATCCTCCGTGTCTCCGTAATAGCTTTTGTTCAGGTTCGAGATCCATTCGGACGAGCCCGCATTGCCCACATTGTAGTCGGATTCGATGTTCAGTGTTTTGCTGATATTGGTTGAATTATTGGCAAATCCCGACCAGAATGGTGCCCAACCTACATAATCCGCCACTTTCGGGTTTTTGCCCGCCGCTACTTCGGCGTCGTATTTGGCGCGTAATGCCGGATCAATTTGCGGCGTCCACCTTACTCTCCTGGTGGTTTCGTTGGTCAAAGAAAGGCCGCGATACTTTCCGCCGAATTTGAGCGTATTGCTGAATTTCCCTTCCACGAGCGGCACCGAGATATCGAGCTGGGCCAGGTATTGGCTGGTGTTCGACCGCTTGTCGGTCCCGGTAAAATTATCCATATACCAGGTATCCGCGGAATCTGCCCGGTAGGAAGGCTTGTCTTTCAGATTTTCGAGAATGTTTTCTACCTCGAAACCATTGTTCGCTTTGATAAACCTCGGATTGGTATAGTCCATCTGGACGCTTTTCTCGTTCTCACTTTCCAGTTCGAGTTCGATCACATCGGGCCGGTCCGTTACATTTTTCAGGTAAGAGCCTTTCCAGTTGATCTTCACCTTGCCCCAGATATGCTCTCCTTCCAGTCCGAAATTAATGATCTTCTGCACGATCTGGCTACCGTTTCTTTTGTTCAGTCCACCTTCAATGTGGCGTTCCAGCTCGGGCTGGTACACCGGGTGCCTGGGGTCGTTGTTGACATTGAGATAGTATTCTCCGGCCACATCGTCGATGTAG
Organism: uncultured Dyadobacter sp.; assembly: GCF_946482605.1. The sequence goes on from NZ_CAMLSE010000011.1 coordinate 5,691, forward strand.
TCGTTATTGGCATCCGTAATCTTCCGGTTCCCCTCCCAGCCCGCAGCGCGCTGCCAGTTTTTAGGGTATCCTGCGCCGATATCGTCCACTTTCAGCGTCGAAATCTTGCGCCAGTCGTTATACTTGTTGTAAATCCCGGTGAAGGTCAGCGTGTTTTTCGCATTCAGCTTATAGTCGACACCCACCGTATAGCTCTGCCTGATCCGTTCCAGATTGTTCTGGACCATGTTCAGAAAACGCGGCATAAAGTAAGTCTGCTGATCCACCCATTTCACATCCTCCCAGGTAGTCTGGTGATCGTCGGAGCCCAAAAACTGCTGATAGTAGGAAGCCGAAGCCATTACACCCAATTTTTTATCCTTCAAAAAACGGTCACCAAACACGATATTGGCATTATAGGCAGGCTTTTGCACGATGTCGCTGTAACCGGTTCCGGCGGTGACGGAAAGCAACCGGGCGAATGGCGCCTTCCTGGTTACGAGGTTCACGACCCCGCCAATCGCATCCCCGTCCATGTCGGGGGTAATGGCCTTCGTTACTTCCACCGACTGCACCATATCCGCCGGAATGGCGCTGATCCCCACGGCCCGGTTCTCCCCGGTACCGGCAATGCTCGACCCGTTGATGTTGATCGTACTTTTGGACGGGTCGGTCCCTCTGATGCTCACGAGCGAGGCCTCTCCCTGATCCAGTTGGACGTAAATGCCCGGCACCCTTTTCAGCGCATCACCGATATTGGGATCGGGAAAACGGCCCACCTGGTCGGCAGAAATGACGTTCACGATCCGGTCGGAGTTCTTTTGCTGGTTAAGCGCCTTCAGGGTAGCGCTCCTGTTTCCGGTCACCACAACGGCTTGCAGGTGGTTTTCCGCCAGGGTCAGTTTGAAGTTCGTCTTCACATTCTGTCCGGCAACGGTGACCGTTTGCCTCGAATTCCCGTATCCGATATACGTTACAGTGAGATTATACACGCCGTTAGGGACGTCGATCAGGGAATAGTTCCCGTTTTGGTCGGAAACAGCTCCTCTCGACAATTCCTCGATTTTAATGGTCGCGCCCGGTAAGCTCAGGTTGTTATCGTCGATGATCCGGCCCGTGATCAGGCTTTGACAAAAGCTGATGTAAGGAATGGCGGATATGAGTAGTAATAGTAGGATTCTTTTCATAGATCTTCCTGTAAAAAGGTCAATTCGATGGTGAGATGGTTGATATGCTTTGCCGGCGGTGTAAAGGTCTTGATCAAATCGGAGGAAGCTAATTTTTGCCGGTTACCAAACGTCTACAAGCACTCGTGCGGCGTTATCAAACCGTATACAACGGTAAAATAACTTCAATAAATATCTAATAATCAACAGTTTACAAATCATCCATCTGCCATTATCTTTACATTAACAGTTTTGACGGGCAGTTCATAGAAAGGAAAAACACGGGAAAAATCAGAGGTTGTGGACAAACTTCTGAAGGCTGGCGTCTACCGGTAAATCAAGCTTTTTCCGCAAACGGTACCGCGTCGTCCGCAGGCTCGTCTGGGAAACGGCGAGCATCGTTGCCATGTCGGCTGAATGAAGGTTCATCTTGATCAGCGCCAGAAAGCGAAGGTCGGTGGTGGTAAGCAAACCGGAATGCCGCATCAGTTTCTCGAAAAAATCTTTGTGGACGTATTCAAAGACGACCCGAAAATCCTCCCAGTTTTTCTCCTGGTTGCCGTTGGTACTGATCAGGTCCAGAAGCTGCTTTAATTCCTTCCGCTGGTCCCGTTTATCGTCTTTCACAATGGCGGCGAGCTGATTTCTAAGGTCTTCCAGTACCTCGTTCTTCTTGATCATATGCAGGGTAATGCTGGTAAGCTCCTTACTTCTGAGTTCCAGTTCTGCTTTCAGTCCCTCTTCGTGGAGGTGTTTTTTGTGCAGTTCGAGCTCCATTGCCTTCTGGCGCGTCTCGTACAAGATTCTGCTGTTTTTATTTTTCAACCTCTGGCGGCTAAGAAGGGTGATTCCCAAAAACACTGCCAGCACGCTGATGATAAAAACCGACCATGTCACGATCTGGCTTACCCGGTTTTTATTTTCCAATTGCACGATCTCATTGTCCTTCCGCTGGACGTCGAAAATGGTCTGGATCAGGTTCAATTGCTTCTCACTGTCCGCATTATAGCTTTTGGAATAGGCAACCCGGGATTTCTCGCTGTAATAATATGCGCTGTCATACCTGCCCAAATGCTCGAAGGTCTTGGCCAGGTCGCGGTGCGCACTGCTGAGTTGCCGGTTATCGTGCAATTTTTCCGCCATCACTTCGGCCTGTTTGGTAAAAGCCAGTGCCTGCCGGTCGTTGCCCAGCTTGCGGTAAGTGTCGCCGATGTTATTCAACACTGCCGCCAGCTCGACCGAAGCCGGTTCTTCGCTATACATTTTATTGGCTTGCAGGAAGTAATGCAATGCAGTCTGGAATTTGCCCTGATCCTCGTAGATATTTCCGAGACGCGAGTAGGTGTAAGCGATCTGGCTTTTGTCATCCAGCCTTTTAAACTCGGCCAATGCAAGCTCCTGGTAGCGATAAGAGCTATCGTAGGAGCCAGTCTGCTCATACACCTGACTGATGTAACCATACGCTTCGGCGATTCCCTTATGATCGCCCTTACCCTTAAACAGGCGCAGGGCCTGCCGGAAACTGGCGAGCGCGGGCCCGTTTCGCTTGTTTTTGAAGTAGATCCTGCCAATCCTGTTCAGATTGTCGCCCAAATGTACCGGATTGGCATGTTTGGCAAAATAACCGTCCGCTTTGTGGTAATAGGAAAGCGCCTGGGACATGGCGCCTTCCTCGAACAGGATATCGCCGATCTGCTGATAACATAATGCCGCTTGATTCAAATCCCCGTTTTTCAGGGAAATAGCAAGCGATTGCCTGATCCTGACATAGGCAGAATCGGGTTGCGCCGCGTCCTGTCGCGTTCCGGCACCGGACGCGGCATGCACGCCCCCACCGGCCAGCTGAAAGATGGCTGCGATAAATATCGAAAATAAATAATGCTTCATCGAAGACCCGCACTTTGGATGAATCGCGGGTAGCCGGCTAAGGTAGTACTGCCCTGTTACTTCATTTTTACGATGGTATTAACTTATGGCGTCATAAAACCAGGCGCTTTGGGATCACGCCCCGGCATTATTCCAGCCCCCCAGCTGACGCATCCCGGTTTGGCTGTGAATCACACTTTAAAAAGAATACAAACCACTCATTTACAGGACCATATTCCTTTATATTTGTACATGCTGTAACAGACGTGCCAGCGTTTGACCGGCACGATCCCCGACCTCAACTTCCGATTTGTATGAACCTCAGCCATTGTTGCCTCGCATTGATCGTTTTCTTCCTTGCCGCCTGCTTCAAAAAGGAGGAAGCAAAGGATAAAAAGCCGTCCGACAGCACTTCCGGAATCACAGTGTGCTACAATCCCAAAACCACCGACGCCGACTGGTACACCTCAGGAAAGAAGGCTCCCATGCTCGACGGTCTGGCGGGTGTCGACTTCAAAATTTCTACGTCCATCCCGGAAGTGCAGGCATATTTCAACCAGGGAATGATGCTGGCATATGGTTTCAACCATGCCGAGGCGGCCCGGTCGTTCTACGAAGCCATCCGGCTGGATTCCACCTGCGCCATGGCCCACTGGGGGTTTGCGTACGTGCTCGGTCCCAACTACAACGCAGGCATGGAAGAAGATAACTTTCAGCGTGCCTGGAAAGCGAGCGTCAAGGCCCGGCAACTGGCGGCAGGATGTACCCCGAAAGAAAAGGCGCTGATCGGCGCCCTGGCCGCGCGGTATGCGAAAGAACCTCCGGCAAACAGGGGTTCGCTCGACATCGCCTATGCCAGGGCTATGGAAAAGGTGTATCATCAATACGCTTCCGACCCTGATGTGGGCGCATTGTATGCAGAGGCCATGATGGACCTGCACCCGTGGGATCTGTACGAGAAGCAATCGAAGGCACCGAAATCCTGGACACCGGCCCTGGTAGCCGTACTGGAAAGCCTGCTGCAAAAGAACCCGAAGCACCCTGGCGCACATCATCTCTACATGCATGCCCTGGAAGCCTCCGCCAGTCCTGAGAAGGCGCTCCCCTCCGCCGCGCTCCTCGATTCGCTGGTCTCCGGCGCCGGCCATCTCCTCCATATGCCATCGCACATTTACATCAACACCGGCGACTACCATCTCGGCTCGCTATCGAACATCCGCGCGGTGAAAGCCGACAGCAGTTACATTACCGTTTGCCATGCCCAGGGTGCCTATCCCCTCGCCTATTTTCCGCATAATTATCACTTCCTGGCAGCTACCGCTACATTGGAAGGAGACGCCGGGCTGGCCTGGATGGCGGCACGGAAAATTCAGCAGTATACGGCTAAGGAGGTCATGCGTATACCGGGATGGGGCACACTTCAGCATTACTACACCGTGCCCTACTATATTGCTGTCAAGTTTTCGATGTGGGACTCCATTCTGTCAATGCCCCGCCCGGCCAACGATCTCGTTTATCCGCAGGCCATCTGGCATTACGCGAGGGGAATGGCGTTCCTGGGCAAACACGAGCTTTCCCAGGCAAAAGAAGAAATGGGGCAACTCGGTAAGCTGGCCGCGGATACCACCCTGCAACACCTCACGGTCTGGAATATCAACACCACCAGTGACCTGGTGCAGATCGCCTCCAAAGTTTTGTCGGCGGGCCTGGCGGCACAGCAAAACCAGCTCGACAAGTCCGCGGTCTTGCTCCGCGAGGCCATTGCGATCGAAGACAATCTTAACTACAACGAGCCGCCAGATTGGTTTTTTTCAGTCCGGCACCACCTCGGGGCGGTATTGCTCAAAGCTGGAAAAAGTGCCGAAGCCGAGCGGGTATACCGGGAGGATCTGCTGACCTGGAGGAAAAACGGTTGGGCGCTGATCGGTCTCCATCTCGCATTGACCCGTCAAAAAAATGACCGTGAGGCGCAGGCGGTAAAATCTGCTTTTGACCAGTCCTGGCGATATGCCAGCGTAAAAATCACGAATTCGTCCAGCATCGCGGATTAGCGCGCCGTCTCAGTAGGGGTTCTGTTTCATCCTGTCCGTTTTGGCACGCCCGGCGTTCGAAAGCGGACATTTTATTGAGAGCGCTATTTACTAAAAACCAGGCAGGCAGCACCGGATGGGAGTTTTACCAAAACTGGCACAGCATTTGATCGGCATTATCATAGGAAATAGTAAATACCATGAAACGAACGTTTTTAGGAGAGTTTGAGGAGTTAGTCCTGCTCACCGTAGCGGTGCTCGAAGAAGATGCCTACGGGGTGTCGGTAACCCAGGAGCTGGAAAAGAAAACCGGCAGGACAGTCGGGTTCAGCACAGTGCACACCACTCTCCAGCGGCTGGAAGAGAAGGCCTACCTCTCGTCCCGGATGGGAGGCGCGACGGCGGAGCGTGGAGGCCGCCGCAAACGCTATTTTACGGTGACCGCTTTGGGAAGGAAGGCATTATGTGAAGCGAAACAGGTGCGGGAAGATCTGTGGAACGCATTGTCCCCTGCCGCCCTCCAATTGATGGCAAACTGAAATGGAGCATCAAAAAGACACCTCCGATTCCGGGCCGCCGCGATGGGCAGGCCGACTGATCCGCCTTTTTGCCGATCCCCGGGCCGCGGAAGAAATCGCGGGTGACCTGCTGGAACTGCACGCCTACTGGATGAAAACGGGCAGCAGCCAGGCAAAGGCCGACCGGCGATACATCTGGAATGTACTAAGACTCATGCGACCGTTCGCCAGTCGCAGACAGCAAAATGATTATCCTCAATCCTATTCTTTAACACCGGCCATGATCAGGAACCATTTCACCATCGCATTCAGAAATTTTTTCAATAGTAAAGGCTATTCATTCATCAATGTATCCGGCTTGGCGATGGGGATGTCGTGCGCCATTCTGATCTTCCTCGCGGTCCGCCACGAAACGGCCTATGACTTGCACCAGTCACACATCGACCGCATTTACCGCGTTGAAACGGAGAATATCAAAGAGAACCACACCTACCCCGGCACGTATACGGGCATGGCCCATGCGCTGCGCACCGATATGCCCGAAGCCGAAACAATCGTCCCCCTCCTGAAATACAATGGCAGTACCGTCGCCGTCGCCGACAAGCGGTTCAAGGAGTCTTTCGTTTTTGCGGATCAGAACATTTTCAGGACGTTCGACTACCAGTGGATTTCCGGCAATGCCGCCGGCGCTTTGCTGCAACCCAACACGATCGTGCTAACGCGCAGGTATGCAATGAAGTATTTCGGCAGGACGGATGTAGTTGGCCAAACCTTGCGGCTCGACAACAAGCAGGACCTCACCGTCGCTGGCGTGGTAGAGGACTATCCTTCCACCACCAGCTTCCCGTTTGATATGCTGGTGTCGTTCCCGACATTGAAAAACGTGAGTCCGGATTACGACCAGAACCGCTGGAATGGCTGGAATGACAATTTTCAGGTGTTTGTATTGCTCAAAAAAGGCATTCTCCCGGAGCAGCTCACGAGCCGGTTCACGGCGGTGGTCGGAAAGTATATGGGCAAAGATCAGCTGGCCCACAAGCGTTTCAAGCTCAGCCATTTGTCCAACATTCATTATGCCGGCAATCTGGGTGGGCGGAGTGCCAATGTGAGTCTGCTGAAAACGCTTTCGTTGATCGGCCTGCTCGTCTTGCTGATTGCGTGCTTCAATTTCATCAACCTCACCACCGCACAGGCATTCAAGCGGGCGAAAGAAGTAGGCATACGCAAGGCCATCGGAAGCAACCGCCAATCACTGGTGTACCAGTTTCTGACGGAGGCCGCGCTCATTACCTCCTTTGCCGCCGTGACCGCCGTCGTCCTCAGTGTACTTGCATTGCCGTTACTCGCGCAGGCATTGGCCATTCCATTGACTACGCCCGATCTGTTCACCTGGGAAACGGCATTGTTCTCGTCCGTACTGCTCGTCGTCACCACACTGCTGGCGGGCGTATATCCGGCGCTGCGGCTGGCCGGTATGGCACCGTTATGGGCATTAAAAAACAGGGCTCCACAGGTAAATCAATGGTTTTCAATGCGTCAGGGACTGGTGGTAGTTCAGTTTACGGTATCACTGGTGCTCATCAGCTGCGCCATGCTCATCAACCGCCAGCTCGACTTTTTCCGGAAAGCCGACCTTGGTTTCAATCAATCGGCCATCATCACGGCCGGGGTACCCGACAATAAGCCTGAAAAACTGCTGGCACTTCGCGATCAGCTGCTCAGATCACCGCATGTCAGGGACGTAAGTTTTTCCTTTAACAGTGCTTCTGCCGAAAGCAACTGGATGCAGGCCATGGAATACCGGCAGGGGCCGGAGGTCGTGCAGGTAAAAACACAGATGAAAATGGGGGACTCGCATTACCTTGATACTTACGGCATTAAACTCCTTGCCGGAGAACCGCTTAAAGACAGCGACACGACTGATTTCAAGGTAATTATAAACGAAATTATGCTAGCCAGGATCGGCCTCACCCATCCGGCCCAGGCCATCGGAGAACGGCTCTACTTCGGCGACGGGGACCAGTTTGCGACAATCGCGGGTGTAGCGCGTAACTTCAATGTTAATTCATTGCATCAGAAAATCGATCCGACGATCATCCAGGTCGTACCGAATAACTACTATCAGGTAAGCGTGAAGCTGCAAAGTGAGCGCCCGAGCGCGGCTTCGGTGAAAACGGCGCTGACCCATATCGAAAAAGCCTGGACCGCGGCATTCCCCGATCAGGTATTTGAATACAGCTTTCTGGACGAAACGCTGGCGCAAGCCTACCAGTCGGAAACGCGCACCGCGAGACTTATTGAGGTGTCAACCTTTTTTGCGGTCCTGATTGCCTGTATGGGGCTGTTCGGGCTGTCTACTTTCACCGCCGAGCAGCGCACCAGGGAAATTGGCGTGCGGAAGGTGCTGGGCGCGTCCGTAACCAATATTGTCGGCCTGCTTTCAAAGGATTTTCTGAAACTGGTTATGATCGCATTCCTCGTTGCATCGCCCATTGCCTGGTACGCGATGAACCTTTGGTTACAGAATTTCGAGTTCAGAATACCGATAGCCTGGTGGATGTTCCTGGCCGCCGGTGTGCTGATGACGCTTATCGCCGTGCTAACCGTCGGCTTCCAAAGTCTGCGGGCCGCCACGCTGGATCCTGTGAAAAGTCTGAGAAGTGAATAAGACAGCGTGTTAAAACAACAACCTATGCCTGACCCACAGGAACCCACTACCGGACAGCCGCCCAAATGGAGCAACAGACTGCTGGCCTGGCTGGGGCATCCGGACACGCTCGAAGAAACATCTGGAGACATGCTGGAAATGTATCAGTACAGGCTGAAACAATCCGGCAAACGAAAAGCCGACTGGCTGTACGTGATCGATACATTCAGGCTCCTGAGACCTTTTGCCCGGTCGAAACAGCAATATTCATCCAGCAACCCATTCAGTTTAGTCATGATACATAACTATTTCAAAATCGCGCTCCGGAATCTCATTAAAAACAAAGGCTACTCGGCGATCAATATTACCGGCCTGGCCGTGGGTATGGCTGTGGCACTGCTGATTGGTCTGTGGGTTTCCGATGAACTTTCCTTTGACAAAAACCACGCGCATTACGACAAGATCGCGCAGGTCATGCAAAGTCAGAACTTCGCCGGCAGGATACAGACCGGCAATGGCTTGCCGATGCAGCTCGAAAAGGAATTACGGAATAAGTATGGCAGTCATTTCAAATACATTGCCATCACCGGTGGCGGCGGCGAACATCTTCTGAGTGTGGGGGATAAAAAAGTGATGAAGGTCGGCCGTTACATGGGGCCGGAAATCGCGGAAATGCTTTCCCTTCAAATGCTGAAAGGAACCCGGTCGGGGCTTGCGGACATGAATTCCGTACTACTTTCCGAATCGGCGGCCAAAGCGGCATTTGGCGACACCGACCCGATGGACAAGATCATCAAGATCGACAACAAGAACGCCGTGAAGGTAACGGGTGTCTATGCCGACCTGCCTTCCAATTCCTCCTTCGCGGGCCTGGCCTTTATTGCGCCCTGGAAATTGCTGGAAAAAGACCTGCCCCAATGGCTGGGCTGGGGAAACAACTGGTTCGATATGTATGTGCAAATCGCCGATCGGGCGGAAATGAGCCAGGTTTCTGCTGCCATAGCAAAGTCAAAACTCGACAACATCGACCAGGAGGAGAAAAAGTACGAGCCGGTGATCTTTTTGCAGCCTATGAGCAAATGGAACTTGTATTCCGAATTTAAGAACGGTGTGAATACCGGCGGCAGGATCAGCATTGTCTGGCTGTTTGGGACTACCGGGCTCTTCGTGCTCATCCTTGCGTGTATCAATTTCATGAACCTCAATACCGCCCGGAGCGAAAAGCGGGCGAAGGAGATTGGTGTCCGTAAAGCGGTGGGTTCTGCCAAGACCCAACTTGCGATCCAGTTCCTGGGCGAATCGCTGATGGTGGTAACGATCGCATTCATTCTGTCGCTCCTCATTGTATGGGCTGCATTACCGGCGTTCAATCAACTGGTGGCCAAGCAGATCGTTTTGCCTGTGGCGATGCCCTACTTCTGGCTAGCCTGCATTGCATTCATTTTGTTTACAGGTATTGTAGCGGGCAGTTATCCGGCGCTGTACCTCTCGTCCTTCAAGCCTATCGCCGCATTGAAGGGCGTTTCCGCAAAGCTCAGAGGCGGTTCGCTGGCCGGCTCCCCGCGCAAGGTGCTGGTAGTGGTGCAGTTCACCGTGTCGGTGACGCTGATCATCGGCACGATCATCGTGTACCGGCAAGTGCAATTCGCGAAAAACCGCCCTATCGGTTACAGCCGTCAGCAGCTGCTGAGCAGCCCGATCAAATCCGACGAGATCATTAAGCATTACGCCGCGTTCCGGAACGACCTGCTCAACACGGGCGTCGTCGAGGAAGTAACCGCAACCGACTCCCCCGTGACCAACACCTACGTCACCAACAGCGGTTTCAGCTGGAAGGGGAAGAACCCGGCCATGACCGACGAGTTTGTGACGCTCCGCATTACGCACGAATTCGGCAAGACTGTGGGGTGGAAGATTAAAGAGGGACGTGATTTTTCCAAAGAATTCGCCACCGATTCCGCAGGGTTTGTCCTGAACGAGGCGGCTGTGAAATATATGGGTTTGAAAAACCCCATCGGCGAAATGATCCAATGGGGTGATAATGAAACCTTTAAAGTGATCGGCGTCGTGCGGGACCTCGTGACCCAATCGCCCTATGAGCCTGCAAAGCAGACCATCTTCTTTTTGAACTACAAACGGCTCAATACCGTGAATATCAAGATCAGACCGTCGTCCAGCGCTTCTGCGGCTGTGGCCCGGATCCAAACCGTTTTCAAGAAATACGATCCGGAAAACCTGTTCCAGTACACATTCGCGGACCAGGAGTATGCCCGGAAATTCAGCGACGAAGAACGCATTGCCAGCCTGACTACCTTATTCGCCGTCCTGGCCGTTCTCATTTCGTGCCTTGGCCTATTCGGACTGGCGTCGTTTGTCGCCGAGCAACGCACCAAGGAAATCGGCATTCGCAAAGTCCTGGGCGCTTCCATAGCCGGGCTTTGGGCGCTTTTATCCCGTGAATTCCTCCTGCTGGTGCTGATATCCTGTGTAATAGCCGGCCCCATTGCCTGGTACCTCATGAATGGCTGGTTGGAAAAATACACCTACCGTACCGAGATCAGCTGGTGGATCTTTGCCGTGTCGGCATTCGGAGCTGTGCTGGTTACGTTGCTGACCGTGAGCTTCCAGGCCATCAAAGCTGCGCTGCTTAATCCCGTCCGATCGTTGAGGTCGGAATGATGACGGCGAATCGGCTGCTCAGCGTTTTTTTCCATGCCGTGTGACCGACCATTCGATTCCCTGACGCAGCAAACGCCTGTAATCAGGATTGCCGAATGCCTCGGGTCCATGCCCTAGCTGGATAAACAGCACTTCGCTCCGGCCGTACGGATTGATCCACGCGATCGTTTGCGAACTGCCCGGATGCGTAGTGCTGAGCAACGGCCGGATGGTTGGTTGGGTTCCAAAACGCCCGTACACCTCGTCGGTAATCTCGAAGTCCGCCAGTCCCCGCGTAACGGGGTGCCGGCGGTCTTCGATCTTCACAGGGATCACCACGTCATGCTCGTAAGTAGAAAGGAGGCTGTCACCATTTACAAACGTCGTCCTGGTATAGTACTTCCCGCCGATGATCTGCTGAAACTCGTCCCACCCCTGGTAGGACACCAGGGAGTGGTGCAGGAATACCATGGCCTTACCTTTTTGCAACAACCGGATGTAGGCCTGTTTCTGAACGGGTGCAATGGAATCCCACATGTCGTAGAAAACCAGTGCATCGTACTGGTCGACAGCCGGTGAGGCAATCAGCGCATTCGCTTTCGGTTGTTCGAGCTTATCATAAGTGAAGTTGCCCAATGAATCGAACATATTGTAAAACGGCGCCTGCCTGAATCCATGACCGCCGGTAACGATCAGGATGTGCGGCTTCTTCTGCGCCAGACATGCGACGCAAAAGAGGCACAGCAAAAAGGTCATTCTGAATGATCTCATCGTGTAAATCTGGCGATATATCCTCCACCCTCGGCCAGGTTCAGCCGAATCGTATCGTTTTTCCCGAATTTAACCTTTCCTACCTTCAAACCCGCCGGATTCCCCTCTTCATCCCGGACTTCCAGCGCATTGAACGAATCGCCTTTCAGGAATGACAGCGGGATATCAAAAGTCCTTGGCTTGGCACCATTCATGACGGCCAGAAACCATGCATTACCGCTTCGCCGGGCATACACGGCCGCTTCTCCTATTTCGGAGCCGGGGAGCACGATGGTTTCATCCCAAACGGAAGGAATGCTTTTGATCATTTCCACAGCAGGATTTGCCAGCAGGTGCTCTGGACTGGCGGCATAGGTAAGCAATGGCGCGGATAAAATCGCGGCACTGGCGATCTGGTGCGTCCAGGTCGTATTCTTCCGGCGCTCGCCAAAATGGACGGGCGTATATTCCGCATGGCCGGCGATCATGCGGGTGAATGGAAGGGTTACATTATGCCCGGCCCTGTCGGCGAGCTTACTGGCTTCCATTCCCTTCACCGCTTCACGCGTGAGCTCGTTGGGCCAGGTCCGCTCCTGCCCGGTCGGTTTGTTAGCTCCGTGAAAATCGACCATCATTTTCAATTCCGCAGTTTCTTTCAATATCGATTGATAAAGGTCGACCACTTCTTTTGCCTCATGATCGAAAAAGTCAATCTTCAGTCCACCAATGCCCAGGTCGTGGCAGCGCCGGAAGAAAGCCTGCCTTTTGGCGGCATCCCTTAGTTCTTTCGAATGTTCCCAAAGCCATATCGACACACCCTTCTGTTTAGAATAATCGACCAGCGAGCGAATATCGTTATCGCTCCATCTACGCCAGAAGCCTTCGAGGATATTGTGTTTAAAACCCAGTTCGGCCGCTAGCCGTGAATATTCCTTCATGATTGCCAATGTGCCCTCTCCTCCTCCGTCCAGGTATTTCCATACAGCGGGGCCCGGTTTGATCCAGTCGGTTTTGATGCCTTGGGGAAATATCTTGGGATCCGGCGGCGGGCACAGGTTATGAACCATGTCGTTATTGACCAGCGCATTCAATCCCTCCGAGATCATAATCACCCGCCAGGGCGTGGTGATCGTTCCATTCAATGCCGCGGGCCTCGAAAGTTTCAGGGTGTCCTCGGGGCTATACCGCAATTTATAGGGATAGGATGTGGGCTGATTTTGGGGAAGCCGTAACACCATTCCTTTTTTCCCGTCCGTTTGCAGAGCCATTCCTCCGTAATTTTTCAGGTCTGCCTCGGTGACCGACAGGTACAGCTGGCTGGCTGGCAGCTGAAACGTGACCGAAGGTGCCGCCCATTCCCCGGCTTTCACGGTATCCATGTCTTTTCGGGCATACAATCCTTCATAATGCATATACAAATCGTGGTACCAGGCTGTGGTAGCGTCGGGCAACGTAAATACCGTAGCCTCGTCGGCTACCCTTCGCTCACCGGGTTTGCCCGGAACGATCAGCCGGAAGGAGGCTCCTTCGTTGAAAAGACGGACATCCAGCGTGTAATGCAATGCTCCCTTCGTGATGCTGATCCTCGCGCCGTTGTAGTGGTTGCGGGCTGTGGAGTGCACGCCGTTCCAGGGATATTGCTCATCCAATTGATAGCGTTCCGCCTTTCCGATGCTGACCCCTTCCGTAATGCTTTTCGCATCCACCGTCATGCGTATGGGTGACGGTTCGATGACCGGTTTATCCTTGTGAGAAATGGTATAGAACAAACCCGCATCCTGAACGAATACTTTCAGCGCAATTTTCTTGTCCGGGCTTTGCACCACGGTCGGGTCCGCTGCAAACAGGCGGGCGGATAGCAGGAGCAACAGTATATATCTTTTTCTAAACATGATTTCAATAATTAAAAATTAGGGTTTTGGGTCCAGACCCCCTTCATGATATCCATTTGGCCGAGCGGCACGGGAAAGAGATCGGATTTGAATTTCCGCTTGGTACCTTTTGCATCATAAGCCACCTGCGGGATTACCTGATCCGCTATTTTCCACCTGATCAGATCGTTGTAGCGCAACCCCTCGAACGCCAGCTCTACCCTCCGTTCATTGCGGATGATTTCGCGGGTCAGCGCCGTTTTTGCCGGCATATTCACCCCGGGCCTCGCCCTTACGTCGTTCAATGCCTTCAATGCGCGTGCATCGGTGCCCTGCCCGTTCTCAAACATGGCCTCCGCGTACATCAGCAGCAGGTCGGCATACCGGATCTTGACCATATGCTGCTCGCTCAGCGTGGAGCCGGACGCATTGTTGATGGCCGTGTTGACCCACTTTCGGAATGCCATATTGGTAAACGGGATCTGCCCCTCCGCCAGGCTCCCGGCCTGCTTGAAACCGGCCGGATTATAAGCCCAGGCGTCCCCCGCTTCAAAAAGCGTCATCTTTCTGCGGGGATCACTCGGCTCATAGGCATCCCGCAGGTCGGTGGTCGGGAAGACCGACATCCGGGCACCGATAACCTGGTCCAGCGAGTGGTAATCGTCCGGTGCCTTAAACTGTACGGAGAACATAATTTCCCTGTTACCGGCCTGATTACCGAAAAAGATACCTGCATAATTGTCGGAGAGCCGGAATGGATTGGCGGCATCGCCAATCAGACTCCATGCCGCGTCCGCAGCGTCCGCGAATCGCTGGTTGTTGAGCAGAACCCTCGTTTTCAATGCAATAGCACTGCCTTTCACGGCTCGCCCGTCGGTGTAAGCAGTGGCAGGCAGGTACGAAATGGCCAGATCGAGGTCTTTGAGTATCTGGGCGACCACATCCGCTTTGGAAGACCTGGGCGTTTCTTTGAAATTACCGTCCAGTTCAGCGGGTTTTAAAATGAGGGGCAAACCGCCATAAAGCTGGGCCAGGTCATTGTAATAAAAGGCTCTCAGAAACAATGCCTCTCCTTTCATCCGGTTGCGGACAGCATCCGTAATGGCAGTGACGCGGTCGATATTGGCCAGAAAATAGTTGCAGTAAGCAATCCCCTGAAAGCCGATCGTGAAGGATTTACTCACGATCCCGGTGGTAGCCGAGTTATGCTCTCCCCGCATGACGATGTCAAATGCTTCGTAGTTGGACGTGTTGGAAGCATTGTCCGACAACGCCTCCCAAAAAAGAAAATTTCCGCTCTGGGCCGGTCCATTGGAGATAATGGGCTCTTTGAGTTTATAATAGCAGGCGATGAGCGCCTTGTTGGCTTCCCCCTCGGTTTTCCAAAAATCAGCGGAATTCGGATTGGACAGCGGATTGGTGTCCAGGGTATCGTTACATGCTGAAAGTACGAGGGTACTGAGTATCAGCACAAGTATTGTTCTTATATACAGGGTCTTCATGAGGTCAACGATTAAAATGTAGCTTTCACACCGAATGAATAAATCTTGGCCTGGGGATAAATGGCCGCCCGACCGCTGGCTGCGGCCCGCTCGGGGTCGCTGCCTTTGAAAAAACTGGTGAACGTCAACAGGTTATCACCCGACACATACAGTCTGAGCATCTGAATTTTAGCCCGGTTGATCCATTTCGTGGGAAAGCTGTAACCCAGCTGAAAATTCTTCAACCTCAGGTAGGACGCGTCCTGCAACCACCAGTCCGAGACCTGCGTATTGGGTGCATAGTTTTCATTAAAAATATGCGGGATGGTGTTGGATGTACCCTCGCCGTCCCAGGCGTTTGCCCAGAATGTCGGAGGCGGCCCGGCCTGCCTGAACGGCGCGATCCCCCACTCTTTGATGTAGATTTTACGCCCCTGGACTCCCTGGAAGAAGAAACTCAGATCAAAGTTCTTATAGTCCGCATTGAACGATACCCCGTAGTTGAACTTGGGGAATGCGCCGCCGACCACCATCCTGTCGTCCGTGGTGATTTTCCCGTCGGGAACGCCATCGGGACCACTTACGTCCTTGTACTTCATGTCACCTGGTTTGGGTTTCACGAGCGGGGTCGGCCCATTGTCAATTTCACCCTGATTCTGGTAAATGCCGTCGAATGCGTACATGAAATAGGAATTATACGGAAGTCCCTCCTGGGTAATGGTGCCATTAGCATTATTGATTTCGCGGGCACCAAATCTGACGACCTTATTTTTATAGGCTTCAAAATTCCCCTGCACCTTATAATGCAAGTCCCGGACTTTGTTCTGGTATCCCAATGCAATTTCAACACCTGTATTCTTCATCTCGCCAAGGTTCACGGTAGGTCCGGCAACACCTATGAAATCAGGCACTTGCAGAGGCCGCAGAATGTTCGTTGTGTTTTTAGAATACCAATCCACACTACCGAATACCTTGGATTTGAAAAGACCGAAATCCACGCCTACATCCGTTACGGTAGTGGTTTCCCAGGTGATGTTTCCATTGATGAGGTCGGTTTGGGTAACCCCCTGTTGCAGCGAGCCCCCGATATTGTATAGAACAGGGTTTAACACTTCCTGATACGGATAGGGCATTGACTCTCCATTGAGCGTCCGGTTGATATTCTGGTTGCCCACCTGCCCCCACGACACCCGTGCTTTCAGGTTGTCAAGCCAGGTCACCTCTTTCAGCATATTCTCCTGTGAAATTCTCCAACCGGCAGAAGCGGAAGGGAAAAATCCCCATTTTTTTCCGCTGGGGAAACGGGAGGAGCCGTCGTAACGGAAATTACCTTCAACCAGGTATTTTTCCTGGAAGTTGTAGTTAACACGCCCAAACAGCGACTGGATGGCCCATTGGTAGGCAAAACCGTCTGTCAGTTGCCCGCCCGGCGAGTAACCGCCCAACTCGGTCAGGTCACTGGAAGGCGCATTTCTTTTAAAACCCTGCAGACGATCATAGCGGAAGGTTTCCCGGCTTGCGCCCAGCAGTGCACCAACGTGATGATCCTCTCCGAAACTTTTGGCGTAGTTCAATGTCGCGAACAGCGTATACTGCACGTCGTTCTCATTGCGGACGGTCAGGTTGTTTTCGCCCACCGTTCCGTTCCATTGGGTGTTATACAGGTACTGACCTCCCGCATCCGGCAGGAACATGTATCCGGGGATACCCACCACGTGGACCTTCGTTTGGCGGTTGTTGTACTTCACGGCACCCTTAACCTGCCCTTTCAAGCCCGGAAGAATATCCACATCGAGGAATGCGGAAGCCAGTGCGTAATAATTTTTGATATACCGCCCTCCGTTTTCAGCCGTTGCTACGGGGTTCTTATTTCCACCTTCCTGGATAAACGCCTTGGCTGCATACCTGCCGCTGCCGTCGGGCAGCTTGGGGGTGAACGTCGGGTGTGCGGCCAGGGCACTTAAAATCTGGTCCTCGGTCGAGTTTCCGTCAAAATTGGCGTTCAATGCGGTCTCCCGGCGATCTCCGGTCGAAAAGGCGATATTGGTTCCGAAAGTAACCTTCTTGTTCAGGCTGGTTTTTAAATTAAACTGGGCATCATATCGCTTATAACCTGTTGCGATCAGGATACCATCCTGGTTGAGGTAGCCCGCACCAAAATTATAGGTGGTCCCTTCCTTACCGCCATTCACGCTCAGATAATGCTGCTGCAACGATGCCTTACGAAAGATCGCATCCATCCAGTCATAGCTCGGGTACTGCTTGGGATCGGTGGCAGCGCCCTGACGGTATGCATCGATCTGCGCCTGTGTATAAAGCTGGTTCGTGTTCGTACCCGTGTGCGCAATAGCCTTGTTGAGCAGTTCCATGAACTGAACGGAGTTGTTGATCCGCTCATAAATGGAAGTAGCGCGCTGGCTGCCGAAGTTATAGCTGTAATCTACATTCAGCCTGCCCGCCTTCCCCGCCTTTGTGGTGACCAGGATAACGCCGTTTGCGGCCCTCGAACCGTAAATGGCTGCCGAAGCCGCATCTTTCAATACCGAAATGCTTTCTATCTGGTTGGGATTGACATTGTTGAGATTACCTTCGACACCGTCGATCAGGATCAGCGGATCGTTGCCCGCGCCGCTGAAAGTACCCTGGCCGCGGATCTGAATGCTTGCATTCTCGGCTCCGGGTTGTCCCGAGTTCTGCGTGACCTGTACGCCCGGCATTCTCCCCTGTAACAACGAAGACGTATTTGGTGCCTGCCGTGTGGTCAATTCCGAGCCCGTGACGTTACTCACCGCGCCCGTTAAATTGACCTTCTTTTGCGTGCCGTAACCGACCACAACCACTTCCTGCAACGCCTTGTTGTCGACCACCAGCACGATGTTCAATGCGGTTTCACTGCCCAATTTGACCTCCTGTGTCACATAACCTACAAAACTGAATACCAATACCGGATCATTTTCTGAGACATCAATTTGAAAATTCCCTTCCACATCCGTAATGGTCCCAAGCTGGGTGCCTTTGATCACAATGCTGACCCCCGGTAATCCCACCCCGCTTTCATCCGCGACCTTACCCCGGATCTGTATTTTGGGATCGGGTTTCGGCACCATCTCCGCTTTCGGTTCCGGCGCGCGCAGCCTGACCACGATCGTCCTGTCCACCAGACCGTACGTCAGTGGCTGGTTCATGAAGCATTGGTCGAGAACCTGTTCCAGCGAGCCTTCGGAGATGTCGATGGTCACTGGGTTCGCACGCTTCAGGAGCTCATTATTATACATGAAATAGTATCCGCTCCTTTTTTTGATCAGCTTGATCACCTTTTCGAGGGGCGCGTTGTGGACCGAAATGGACATTTTCTGGGAAACGGCAGTCGCTGCACTGACCTGAAGACAGGTTATTGTGAGCAAAAAAGTACTTAACCTCATCACAAATAGCAATTTAGCAGGGACAAAGCAGAGCCCACTACTTCTTTTGAAGTGTAGCTTTGTTTTCATAATTTTGAATGAATTAGGGTTAAAAAAATAGACGGATCGCACTGTACTATGGAGTAGGCTCTAAGGTTGACCGGTATCGTTGGCGCGCTACCGGTTTTTTTATCACCTACTTCTTACTTTTTATTGTAATCTTATTATCGACGAGGTCAAACTGCAATTCACCTGACATTTCCAGCATCTGAAGTACGCGGGACAATGTGAGGTCCCGGGGAACGACCGCCGTAAAATGGCTATCCGGTATCTGGTCCTCGTTCACGATCTCGACATCGTACCATCGTGCCAGCTGTCGTAAAATGGTGCCCAGATCCTCATTTTCAAATTGAAAGAAACCATTTTTCCAGGCGACAACTTCCTCGGTATTCACCGGGCGGACATCAACCCGTGCTCCTACGGAAGCCTGTTGGCCGGGTGCGATGGTTTTAGCCGATATCCCATTGCCTACTTTTACGGCGCCTTCGAGGAGCGTCGTTCGGGTATTGCCTTCGTCCGCATAGGCCATTAGATTGAAATGCGTCCCCAGCACCTCGACACGGGTTTGGCGTGCCTGAACGATAAACGGTTTATCGCGATTCCTGGCCACTTCAAAATAGCATTCACCCGTCAGGTCGACCTGGCGTACATTCCCGGTGAATGCAGTCGGAAAACGCAGTGAGGAAGACGCATTGAGCCAAACCTGGCTGCCATCGGGCAAAACCACCGTGTATTGCCCGCCTACCGGGGTGGTGATCGTGTTATAGCGTATGGCCTTTGTGTCCCCGCCGGCCATTACCTCGTAGAAAACCTTCCCGGCCTTTTTCGTGATTTTTATCCCGTCCTGCTCAATCGACGCACCGTCCCTGATGGTTTCCAGCGTAACCACCTTTCCATCCGACAACGTCAGCGTCGCCTTGTTTCCGCCCGGCAGAATATCGCTTTTTAATGTGTCCGTGGCTACCGCGACGCTTTTCGAACGGGTTACATTATACGTATTCCTAAAAATGCCGTAAGACAGCGCTCCCAGCAGCACGACCGCCGCGGCATATTTCCAGTAACCGAAGCGGATGCTTTTGCGCTCGTCTTCCGCCGCGTGGCGGGTCCGTTCCGTGATGGTACGCCATGCCGCGGATTTATCAATGGAAGAAAAAAACAGCAGGTCTTTCGTTACCTTTTCCTGGTTTTCCAGATCATCCAGCAACTGCTGGTTGCGAATGTCCTTTTGCAGCCATTCCCTGAGTAAAGCCTCCTGGGCATCGGTCAGATTGCCTTTGAGATACCCAGATATCAGATCCGCCTGGTCAAAAGGTTCGTTCCCGTCAAAAAACTCATTCATCATATTTGCCATCTACCCTACTAAGACACTTTGGTCGCGAAGCGGGGTGACAACAATTATAAAAAAAGTAAGAAAAATTCTAAAACCGCAGAAATGTGGTAAGGAATAGCTCAATCAGGGGACAGGGAGGGCGTCCTAATTTTTGTCAAACACAAACACCAACAGGCAGAACAATTCGAAAGTGAGTTTTTCACGAAGCATATGCATCGCGCGTTGTTTTTGGGTTTTGACGGTATTGATCGATAAACCGAGTTCATCGGCAATCTCCTGGTTCTTTTTCTCTTCCAGGAAGCTCATCCTCGATATCTGCCTGCAAGCGGAAGGAAGCGATTCGATGGCATTGTGGATCTCGGACAGGACCTCGGCGCGGATGATGGAATGGATCGCGATCTTTTCGTCCACCTCCACCGGTGTCAGCTGATCTTCGTATTTCCTGGCAACGGCTTTGTGACGAAGAAAATTAAGGCAGGCGTTCCGGACGGTGGTGTACAAATAGCCTTTGATAGCAGGCAGGTCATCCCCGATCTCGTTTTGACAATTCCAGTACTTTACGAAAGCGTCCTGCACAATATCTTCGGCATCGTCCTTGTCCCCGACGATATTGAATGCAAAATAGACCAAACCGGTGTAGCTGGTGTTGAATAATATCTGAAAATCTGAATTATGGGGAGAGTCTCGCTTCTCAAACACTGATAATAATTCCATCGCTACCGTCTAATCGCTATATCGGATTGCAGAAAAACATCTTGGATACTTTCACTCACAGCTAAAATTTGAGTAAAAGTATCAATTTTTATAAAAATATCTCAATCCGCGATGAGACTAAAAACGATGTTGATCGATAGCGAAGATTTTAGATACGATCTTGAAAATCATTTGAACGAGTATGCCAGCGTAAAAGTCGGTTTCAGGCCGCCGTCGATCACCGCCGAAATTTTTTCGCCGCCTAACAGCGTCGCAACCTCGGATTTGTTATCGGGCAGCTTGCTGTAACCTACTGTGAGCCCCGCCAGTTTGGTCTGCAAAATCCAGTGTTTGCCAAAAACATAAGCCAGACCGACGCTGCCGTTGGCTGAATACGTGTTGGTGGGGCCTGCGCCCGCCATGATGCGGCTGTAATTCGCGCCAACCTCCCAGAAAGGGGTCAAACGCATGGCAGTCATGTATTTTCTGACATACGGCCGGATGCCGATCGACCATGGTTTGCTGTTACCAACACTCATAAATCCGGCAGCCCCGGGGTCGTTCAATGCGCTTTCCCGGAAGCCAAAAACGATCTCTGCTCCGATCAGAAGCCGGTTTGTCAAAAACACACCCGTTCCGACGTGTATGAGTGAAGCCGGCGTACGGTAGGACCAGCTGGAATCACCTTCAACACCAGAGCTCTTGGTGTTACTGGAACTGAAAGTGCCGGAAAGTACCCATCTGCCGGGTGCCAGCGCTGAACCGCTTCCAACAGCCTCCGAAACAAAGGCCTGGCCTTCTCCCGTCAATGCAACAAGACCTATTTTCAGCGAATTGAAGGAAATCGGGTACAAATTGGAGATACCGGCCGCTTCCAGGGATAGCCGTTTGGTGAGGGGATAGATGAGGCCCAGCCGGGCTTGCGGCATCAGGTTAAAGGTCGTCAGCCTGGACTCATGCAACTTCTGGTTTTCGTATGATAAATAACTTCTCGACCAGGTGGCAGCCACATTCACTCCCGCACCGGCATAAAGAAAAAACGGCGACACTTTCCAGAACTTGCGGATCTGCGGAGTGACGGAAACCGAATATCCCCGGGCTGGCTTGGAGCCCCCGTTGGCTGAAAACTTTATGTTTTGCAAGAAAACACTGCCATCCAGCTCCGAGCCGAGCGTCAGGCCGGGTTTGACAAACCGATGAGCCTCCAAAGCCAAACCGGGGCGCCAGGTAGACGTTTTCACTCCCTCTTGCGAGAAATTCCAGTAGTCCAGGTCGAAATTGCCCGAATACATGTTCTTACCCTTTTCGATTTGCGCAGGCAGCAGGAAGGGAAACAGCAAAAAAATCACTGATGCGTAGAAAGATCTCATACGAAGTGCCCGGTTGTTTATCTGATCAAATTTTTGACATATATACGTATAAATAGGATACAAAACTTTCTCCGGCCGGGATTCTTTCCTGCCGGAGAAAGGCTGCTGATCAGAAAAACGTAATGCTGTAATAAAAAGCACTTTGCAAGTCGCACCCTGCACTGCCCGCCCGTTAAGGCTTTTTTACCGATATGGTGTCGTACCGGGTAACCGTAAAAATATCGATGGCTTTACGATCGGGTTTAAAAGAGGACCGGTAGTTCAGGATCGTCCCGGGTTTCCAGTCGGCTATCTTACTTTCCTGCACGTCGGGCCCTACGAGCACCGATCTGGTCTTTGAATCGGTCGCAATGTATTTCAATTCGGTACTGATGTTCACCGTATCGGGCGCATTCCAGCTGACCTGCAACACTTTTAGCGTCGAATCGTAGGCGGCGGTGCTGATGGTTCGGTTGAGTAGGCCATTTTCATAATTGGCCCCGAATGTTCTGCCGTTGAAACGCAGCGGCACCGACCGGTTACCTTTCGCATCCAGCGAATACATTTCAAAATTATACGACCCTTCCTGCAATGGGTCGATCATGATTCTTACGGTATCGCCGATGAGGTCTGACGGAACGGGCGCTTCCATGGAATCGGCCTTGTTGTTCCAGTACAGCTTATAACCGGTCACGCGCGGATCGGCGCTGAGCACCCATAGCAATTGCGTCCTGTTTCTCCCCGAAGCCACTAACACGGTATCGCCCCGCCCCGGGTAAACGATCTCCCCGCCAGCCTGGTACTTTTTAAAATCGTCCCAATCGGTACAGGATGCCATCGCAAAAAGCAGCAGCAGCATTCCGGTGATTTTATTTTTGATAACCATCATTTCTCTGTTTTAAACTATTTGGTATCGCCCCAGAAGGAGAGTTCGGTAAAATGGACAAATTTGGTGTCGGACCAGTTCTGATGGACCTGCATGCGGATGTAGCGGACTTTGGGTGCCGAAAGCGGAAACACAAACTCCTCACCCGCCGACATGTATGCGATATCGTCGCCGGTATTCACGCCATAAGGGCTTCCCGACGGTTTGATGGATTCGCAATCCATGAGCTTGGTCCAGCCGGTGAAACTCCCGTCCGGGTTGGGCACCTTGTCGCTGCCCCACATCGTCCATTTGCGGGGGTTGCCGTGTTTGTAAAACCAGTCGCCCTGCCGCTGCCACAACCTGAACCGGCTCAGCTTGGCGGCCGTTCCCAGGTCGAATGTGAAATGGATGGGCATGTCGCGGTCGGAAAGCGGGATGGTGTGGAAACCTGGTTCCGTCATGAGCTCATCCCACAGAAATGGTATGTTCCAGCCATAGCCGCTCTCTTCGTCGGTGGGCAGCTTGTATTCGCGGAAGCGGGTTTTATCCAGTTTCTTTTCGAAGAATGGCTTTACTTCCTTAAAAACGGTATCGGAGTAATTGTTCCACCGGTCACGTACATACACGCCGAACTTCCTGCTGAGGGTATCGAATCCCCGGGCGGCAAACGACCCGCCTTTCACCTGGGTATACAGCGTTTCGACCGGGATGTAATCGCCATTGTTGTCGGCCGTGATCACTACGATGGCCAGCTTGGCCTCCGACGGGTTATTGAAAGCGACATTCAATCCGCCGAAATCCACACCCAGCTGTAAGGAGCTGAAAACGGTCTCGACCGGCGGAGCCTGCGGCGCGATCTTCACCGTGACCGGCTCGGATTTATTGTCGCTTTTATCGACCGAATACAAGGTTACGTCATAGTCGCCGGCGGTGGAGAATCCTTCCACCGTCAGTTTGTTGGTATAATGGGACGCCTTCGCTTCGCGCACCTCACCCGTGCTTTTATTGATCGCATATTCTGCCACCACATATTGCAGATCTTCATCTTCCGGTAGCGAATAGGTGATGGTAGCCCCGCCCGCAAAATTGATAACGGAGGTGTTCGTCACCACGCCCGGCTTCCCGCTATCCGCGCCCAGCGGTTTGCGGATCGCATCGGTGTCCGCACAGGAGGAAAGCATTGCGAGCGCCCACAGCACAGAAAATAGTATTGTTATCTTTTTCATAAACAGCAGTGTTTACCAGCCTGGGTTTTGAACAAGGTTCGGGTTGACAATCAGTGAATTCTCGGAGATCGGCCAGAAATAATCTTTCAGGCTGAAACTGCTGGTATAGATAGGTTTGACCCGGTAATAGTTAACCGCCTCGCGCTGGGCAATGTCCCAGCCGTTTACCGACCTTTGCAGGTAATTTTCAGCGACTTTCCATCTCCGCAGGTCCCAGAACCTTTTCCCTTCGAACACGAGCTCGATCAGCCGCTCCCGCTGGATAATTTCGCGCAAGCCATCCTTACTGCTGAATTTGGAAGGTTTATTGGAGTATTGGGTCCACGACTCCACGACCCCTTTCAAACCCGCCCGCACCCGGACCTTGTCGATCCAGCCATAGATTTCGGCCGATGGCCCCTGCGATTCGTTCAACGCTTCCGCGTAGAGCAGGTACAGGTCCGCCAGGCGCATGATCGGGAAAGGATAGCCTTCCACATTGTATTGCTGGGCAGGGTCGTTGATGGTATTGTTATAATTGGCCAGTTTTTTAGGCCAGTACCCGGTTACGGAATACAGCGAAGCACCCTGCCGGCCACCGGTTTGCCCGAGCTTTCCTTCCAGCACCCAGGTATTGTCATCGTCGTTTTTGCCCTGTCCGAACCAGATTCCGCCATCGAAACCCAAATCCGCATAGAACCGCGGTTCCCGGTCGAAATTGAGCTGCACCGTGGTGTAGCCTTCCCTTATATAGTAGCGTTCACTTTTCAATGCTTTTCGCAACGAAGTAAAGCGGGTACCATACTTGTAGCTTTTGTCCTCTTCGATCGGCACGCCATTGTTGCTGTAAAACATTTCGGCAATGTGGATCGGCGGGGCGAGCATGGAGCCGATGCTCTCGTTGGGAATGGTGCCGGTGAATGGGCTGAGCCGGGCCTGTGATAATGACTGAAAGCCCCGGCCGCCGCCACCCGTGGAATTGGAAGCGCCCCAGATAAGCTCTACGTTCCATTTGTCGGTTACCGCCGCCCGGATCGACATCAGGCGCTGTGTCGAGTCGGATACCTTGGTCGTTACGGAACGAGGCACAAATTCATACAGCTTGTGTCCGTTTGCTTGGCAAGCTTCGATCGCCTCCCGGCAGGCCTGAGCGGCCCGCTGCCATTTTTCGGGGCTCACGGCGTTGCTGAACAGCGGCTCGTTATCCTTGTTCTTAAAGTTGGCGTAGTTCTGGTTTCCGTTATAAAGCGGGCTGGCCGCCGTAGTCAGTATCTCAGCCTTGATCGCCAGGGCGATTGGCTTCGTAATGCGACCCAGCTCCGAGAATTCATTCGGCAAGATCACCGGAAGGTCCTGCGCCGCCTCGTCGATCAGGGCCACCGTGTAATTGAAAACCGAATCGACGTGCTGCCTTTTCACCTTCACCTCCTCCACCGATGCTGAAACCGGAAGGTTCTTTTTAATGATCGGGATCGGGCCGTACATCCGGACCAAGTAATAATGGTAATAGGCTTTCAGGAACTTCACTTCGGCCACCCATCTTTTCTTCTCAAAATCGGTGAGGTCGCGGACTTTGTCGACGTTTTCCAGGAATATGTTGCATTCGCGCAGCGCCTGGAAATATTTGCTGTCCCAATAGTTAGCGATCGGTGAAACGATGTTCTGCTCTCCCCGCGCGATCCGGTAGAGGCTGCCGTTGATATTCCCGAGCACCGGGTATACCGTCGCAAATTCGTCGCCCGTCATAAACCCGGGGTCGGCTCCCTCGTTACCGAACTGCGGGAGGTTATTATAGCAGGTAAAAAGATATTTCTCCGCATCCGCACGCATTTTGAATGCATTGTCGATGGTAGCCACGTTATCGGGAACAATGTCGAGATACTTCCGGCAGCCTGCGGTGGTCAGCACAAGCAAGGCGGCAAGGCAAAAACTGGTGTACAGTAATTTCATAGTAGGTTGCTTAGAAATTCATATTCAAACCGATATTGAAAACCTTCTGGATCGGATAGCCCAGGCCATTCCCTCCCATTTCTGGATCCCACAGCTTAAACTTGCTGAATGTCAGCAGATTGGTCCCGTTGAAATAGATCCGAAAATTGGTCACTTTGAGGTTATCCAGCACACGGCCTTTGACCGTATAACCCGCTTCCAGTGTTTTCAGGCGAATGAATGATCCGTCGCGCATGAACCAGGTACTGCGCTGGGAATTGTTACGGTTTTCGACCGTCGACATTCTGGGCCATACCGCATAAATGTTCCGGTTCTCCTCCGACCAATGGCTGTCCGCGAATGCTTTCAGCAATGCATTCTCCCCGATGAGGTTAGGCGGAAAAAGGTCGGTATCCCCGTTGCCATCCTTGCCATAATCGATAAATGGAGCGGAAGCGACGGGATTGATGAAAAACGACTCCCGTCCCAGGCCCTGAAAGAAGAGGGAAAGGTCAAACTGCCCGCGTCCGGCCGATAACCCGAATCCATAAGTGATTTCCGGCGTTTCAGGATGTCCTATCGCCACAAAATCCGCATTGGTAATCTGCCCGTCCCGGTTGATATCACGGTATTTGATATCCCCGGCACCATACACCCCGAAGTTCTGACGGGGTGAGTTTTTGACATCGTTTTCATCGATGAACAATCGCTCGGCGATCAATCCCCGGGGTTGGCTGATGGATTGGCCTACTCTCGACAAATACCGGTCTTTGTAATCGGGCTCTTCAAAAATGGAGAACACCGTACGGGCCATCGTCAGGTTGCCCCTTGCTACCAGCCAGGCGCCGTTTTTGAAATTCTGGTTAAAATCCACCGCCAGGTCAAACCCTTTGGACTTAGCTTCTCCGACGTTGGCCGACGGTGTCACCGAGAGCCCCATCGTGGAAGGGATCGAAGCCCTTTCCATCAGGATATTGGAACGGCGTTGTTTGTAGATCTCCGCTATGACATTCAGTTTTTGCAGAATGGAAAATTCCAGTCCGAGGTTGGTCTGATGGGATGTTTCCCAGGTAATATCCTTGTTTTCATAACGGCTGATAGACACCCCGTTGCGGGTAATGCTCGAATTGTAGCCGAATGATGCCCCTCTCGACGAATTGTTCAGGTTGACCTCCGAAAGAAAGAAGAAGCGCTGATCGGGCCTCCCGATGGCGTCGTTACCCACGAGGCCATATGAGCTGCGGATTTTCAGTTTGTTGATGAAATGTTCCATAGGTTTCCAGAAGGCCTCGTTCGATATCACCCATGCACCGCCGATGGTTGGAAAAAAACCAAACTGCTTGCTCTTGTGGAACCGCTCCGACCCGTTGTAGCCGAAGTTAAACTCCGCGAAATACCGGTTATCGAACGAGTAGGACAATCGGCCCGACACCCCCGTGTTCCTGCTGGGTAGCGACTGCTGCAGGGATTGCACCTCCCCTACGCTCGAATTGTCTTTCAGGCTCTGCTGCAATGTGGTGACCACCGTGGCATTCACGGAATGCACTTCACGGAAAACCCGTGTGTAATCCAGCGTCCCCTGCAGATAAAGAAAGCTTTCCAGGTTTTTAGCACCGGGCTTGTAATTGAGGTATTCCGTAGCGGGCTCAGTGAAGAATTCGTTGCTGTTTTGCTGATTAAGCCAATTGAGGGTGTAGGTGTCCGTCTGCTTGTCGTATGAGCCGGCGTGGTAGAAATAAGGATTGTATGCCCTTGTCACATCGAAATAGGACGACCTGTTGATGTTCGCCAACCCTCTCACGTTAAGCCCTTTGGTAATAAAATCAAGCTTCTGCGTCAGTTCCAGCTGCGTCAGCATTTTGGATCTGGAATACTGCTTGTATCCCCTCACCATATCGGCATATGGATTCAGGTATTGTCCCAGGTCGAAATTGCCGAAAAGAATATGGTCGGTGGCTTCATTGGCCTTGTCGGGTGCGTAATATGCGGGATAGGATGTCGGGCTGGTTTTCAATGCCTTCTGGTAAATGCCCGAGCCACCGTCGATAGGACCATTGTAATCATCAAAATTGCCATACAATCTTACGATCAGCTGTGTCTGCGGGCTCAGATTGATGTTGACATTAGAACGAACGGAATAGCTGTTGAGCTTGACATTATTGTTGAAGTTATTCATCTTATCCACTTTCAGCATACCATTATCATTGCTGAATGAGGTTGCCACGTAATACTGGGCTACTTCTCCTCCGCCCGACACGCTCAGGTTCGCACGACGGTTCTGGGTATATTTTTTGAAAAGCACATCACGCCAGTCCGTGGAAGGATAAATGTATGGATTGTTGCCCTTGCCCGTGTTTTCGATCTGGTTTTGCGGATATTTGATCGCCGCGAGCGGGTCACGGGTCAGCTGGGCCTCATTGTACAGTTTCATGTACGTGATCGGATCGGCGAGCTCCACATTCTGCGTCGGCATGGAAACCGAGTTTTCCATACGGAGGTTGATCTTCGCCTTACCGGCTTTCCCCTGCTTGGTGGTCACATACACGACCCCGTTTGCACCCCGCGCCCCGTACAAGGCTGTGGCACTGGCGTCTTTCAGGATCGAAAAGCTTTCAATATCGTCGGGTTGCAGGCGTGCGAGGTCGGTGACGGTAAGTTCCACATTGTCGACCAGTATCAGCGGTGAGTTGTTGTATCCGAATGTGGTGATCCCGCGGATAAAGAACGTCGCATTGTCGACACCCGGTTCGCCGCTCCGCTGGTAGCCGATCACGCCCGAGAGGCGACCTGCGATGGCCGTCGTGAGGTTGCTGGAAGGGATTTTCAGTTCCCCCGGACGGATCGTCGTCACCGCGCCTACCACTGCTTCCTTGCGCTGTTTCTGTCCGTAAGCCGTCACCACCACCTCTTCCAGCGCTTTGTTATCGATTTTAAGCACCACATTCATAATCGATTGCGCCCCTACCTGCCGCTCGTCGGAGATGTAGCCGACAAAGGAAAAGATCAGGACTGCATTGTTGTCCGGTATCGCGAGCCGGTAAGTACCGTCCGCCTCCGAGGTCGTCCCTTTTTGCGTGCCTTTCAAAACCACGCTTACTCCCGGCAGCCCCTCCCCCTTTTCGTCGGTGATCTTCCCGGCGACCTGTTTTTCCAAAAGCGCTTCACCCGTAGTGCCCGGCAACATGCCGGCCGGGCCCTTTCCCTCCTCCGGCATCCTGGAAAGGATGATCTGGTTGCTCTTTACGACCTGGTAAATGATGTTTCTCGGCGAAAGCACCCGTTTCAGCAGGTCTTCCAGCAATTCGTTCTTTGCTTCCAGATTGATCTTCTCGTCGGAGGCGATCACCTGCTTCTGATACGAGAAAGAAAGGTCGCCCTGCTCCTCGATATTTTTCAGGAGTGTTTTCAGGGAAGCGTTCTTAACGCTGATAGATATACGTTGTTTGAGTAACTCCTGCGAGTAGGTCGGAGAAGCATAGCCTAGCGCTGTTGCAAACCCGGTTGCGAACACGGCGATGAAGAGTTGTTTCATCGTCATGCGCAGGAACTGAAAAAGTTTTTTTTCAATGGTAAAAATGCCCATACCTTTTTGATTTTCTTTTTGAATAAACATTCGGGCCCTGCTGGGCCGGGCCCGGCCTTATCGAGTCGGGTCCGGCCGGTGCGGCCAACCGGTCGTCGATGGCGCATTCTACTCAGGTAGCCAATCTTTTTTCCATATGCGGGTTAAGTTTGGTGACGATCACAATGAGGCCGTTACAAAAAAATTGACATAGGTATCCCGTGCCGGATATCCGGCATTGGTAACGGAATATGTTTTTGCAAAGGGTTTCGCCGGAAACTGCCGGCCTCTATTTATACAGGTACAGGCCCTTGAAAAAACTAACCCTGGTGATGAAATTATTTTTCGTTTTTTTATCAATAATCCTGAAAACCCGCCGCCGTGCAGCCCGACATTCCCCTCGGACACTCATTATCTTTAAAAACAGCCCTTTGAATCGATCACGATCTGTGCGTCGATCTCCTTGTAGCTGCCGCCTATCGTGCGGCAGATCACGTCCAGGTTGTCGTACAGCGATTCATTGCGGATTGCGGTCGAGATAATGCATTTGGACAGTAATTCATGGTCGCAGAGGATTTGTACGCCGTAGATCTTCTCGATTTCGGCAAAAACCGCTGTGGCAGGCACATCGTCAAATCTGGTCTTTTTAACGTCGGTAATCGGTGCGATCGGCAGTGGGTCGGGTACGAGGTTTTTCATCAGTATTTCACTATCCCGGTCAAAAGTCCCTTTCTGGTTGGGTAGCAGTACCAGGCCCGTCGTTTCCGGGTCGTCCGTCTGGATCCGGCTCTGCTTGTACACCGATACCCGTCCCGTCCTGACGTGCACGGTCACATTCCGGCCGTTTTCAAATGCCCTGATCTCGAAACTTGTTCCCAGCACCTTTGTCACCGTTTCATTCGCATAAACCAGGAATGGGCGCAAGGGATCCTTCGTCACATCGAAAAATGCCGCTCCACTCAGGAAAACTTCCCGTTTCTGCTTCTGAAAATGTGCCGGATAGCTCAGTTTGCTATTTTTACCGAGGGTGATCACCGTGCCGTCTTCCAGGCGCACCTTCATGGCCGCATTACCGTGGTTCTCCTTTTCAATGAGCTGGTTTTCCACTTTTGCATGGGTAAGCAGCTCTTTATAGGTAACACGCTTCGGGTCGGTCCGCATGGCCTGGTAAACGCCGAATGCCGCGACAAGCACTACACAGGCCGCAACGAGATACATGCTGAACATTTTCCGCTCCGGTCTGATCAGAACGAGTGGTTCGTCGCGGCTCTCCGCTGTGGCCTCGATCCGCGACCAGAGTTTCTGCGCATCGATGGAAGGTGCCGCGTCCTGCTCGGCCCGGTGCAGGTCCAGCACGATTTTCGAAGCCTTTTCCACCAGTTCCCTTTTGTCCGGATTGGCCCGGATGAATTCTTCCCACAACAACACATCCTCGTCTTGCAGCACCCAGCTTATGAAAGAATCACTACCTAAAAGATCTTCAATATTTAAACTTTCATCATTCATGGTCAGGGATAAATGGTACGCGCACAACTAAGAGGTACAACAATGGCTGAAAACTAACCTATCTGCAAGCATTTTTCTCAAATTCATGCTACACGATCCAGGCGTACATTTCGCCCACCGGGATCAGCAGCGACAGGATCGTCATTTCCCCGAGCCTGGTACGGAGCACGGCGTAGGATTTATAGAGCAGATTGCTCACGCCCTGCTTGGATAAACCCATCAACCCGGAAATTTCGTCGAGGCTCATTCCATGGTAAAAACGCAGGTTGATCACCTCCTTTTGCCGGTCCGAAAGGCTCTCGACCGCATTACGTACGCGCTGGGTACGTGCGTGGGTTCCCTCGGAATTGATATATTGCTGCTCGCTGGAAAGTGCGACCAGGTAGTCCAGAAATCCGTCGATATCTTCGGCTTGCTCAAAAATATTGTTTCTGCCGTTGCGCGAAAGCCGGTTGCGCAATGCCCGGAAGAGGTAAAATCGAACATTATCGGCGTCGTTAAGATGCTCCTTTCTACGCCAGAGGTCAATGAAAAGGTCGTGTATGGCATCTTCGAGCAGCTGCCTGTCGGGCGTGAGCCGGTGGCCATAGCTGGTCAGACTTTTAACATGGCGTTGGTAAAGCGACTGGAATGCCTGCATGTCCCCTTGTTTGAAACGATGCCAGATATGCAGTTCGCTGCTGAAATCCGATTCAGCTCTGGTAGAAGTAGACATCCCGGTTGATCTCCGTTGAGTAAACGATGTGAAGTTTTTTGACAAAGAAAGGAATTTCAAAGAAACTTGCTTTATTTAATTCCAAAAAAATATTAATAATATACAAAACACTTACCCAATGGACCGGAGAACATTCCTCGCATTGTCCACCGGCGCTTCCCTGGGCGCAGGGCTCCAAACCGCCCGGACGGAGGTGCCCCCGCCTGTCCCCATCATCGATACGCACATCCACCTGTTCGATACAAACCGCCCCCAGGGTGTTCCATGGCCTGATAAAAAAGATCAGATTCTCTATAAGCCCGCACTTCCGGCGCGTTACCGGAGCATTGCGGCGCCCCTTGGAATTACCGGCGCGATCGTGGTGGAAGCGAGCCCGTGGCCCGACGACAATCAATGGGTGCTGGACACGGCGGCGAATGATAGGATCATCGTCGGGGTGATCGGGAATCTCGAACCGGGGAAGGCGGACTTCGGAAAACAGCTCGATCGCTTTCAAAAGAACCCGCTGTTTCGGGGAATCCGCTATGGAAATCTTTGGGAGCATGATATCAGCCGTCAACTGACGAATCCCGGGTTTGTGTCCGATCTGCGGTCCCTGGCCCGGGCGGGCCTGGTGCTCGACACTGCGAATCCGAACCCGGCGCTGCTGGCCGCTGTGGTCAAGCTCACCGATATGGTGCCGGATTTGCGGGTTGTCATAGATCACTTGCCCCAAATGGCCATTCCGGAAGACGAGGCGGCACGCAAAATTGGGGAAGCCAGCCTGAGAGAGATCGGCCAAAGGCCACAGGTATATGTAAAAATTTCCGAGGTATTGCGCCGGGTCGACGGGCAAATTCCCACCAGCCTGGATTTCTATCGCGCACGTCTGGATGAGATTTATGGTCTTTTTGGAGCCGACAGGGTGCTATATGGCAGCGACTGGCCCAACAGCGACCACTGGCTTCCTTTCGAAAAAGGGCTGCAACTGGTCCGTGAATACTTTCTCGGGAAAGGTCCGGATGCCGCGGAAAAATACTTTTGGAAGAATTCGGTTGCGGCCTATCGCTGGCAAAAACGGGACAGTACGCAGCCAAAATGAAAGCCGTACCGATGGTTTTGAGAACAGCATCGGTACGGCTTTCATTCCGACCTTTCACATTATTACCTCACAGTAACGCATTTACCTCATGAAACCCAGGTGGGATCAATCCATTTTTACCGGGCAGACAAAGAAAGCGATATACTTCCGCCCGACTTGCATTTGAGCTTCAACAGACCATCTTCATCCCCGATGATTTGTATTCCGCTGGCCGATGCAATGCGGAATTGCTCAAATGGCTTTTTCAAAACAATATCTCCGTCCCGTTCCGCCTTCAATTTCACCGATACAACCCGGCCACCGCGTTTGCTGGCGCTGACCAGAACTGCTCCTTCCGCCCGCAAACTTTCGAACGCGGCATCCGTCCATTCCGCAGGCAGGGCCGGCATGATTTCAATGAAACCCGCATAGCTTTGCACCATCATCTCCTGCAAACCCGCCGCGAAGGCGAAATTCCCCTCTAATGTAAATGGCCGATACGTGAATTTGGAAAGACCCGACTTGGTCTGGTCGCCGTTTGCATGAAAACTATTGGGCAGACAAAATGCACGGGCAAAGATTTCCAGGGCTTTTAGAGCACCGTCACCGTCCTTGGCCCTGGCTTTGAGGTTCGCCAGCCAGGAGTATGAATATCCGCACCAATAGTCGGGGCCCACTTTGTCGAGCAATGCAATGGAACTGCGGATCGTTTTTCTTGCCTCTTCACTATCCTCCCATTTGATCAGGCCCAACGGATGAATGGCCATCAGATGTGAAAAATGCCGGTGAGACTCATCGTAGGCCAGTGACGGTGCAAACATCAGCTCGCTATTTGCAGTGGACGCAAACGCCGGGAACTCCGACAGTATCATTTGCCATTTCTTCGCCTGCTCCCTGTCACTCGCTGCCAATGCGAGCTCGGAACCAGCCTGAAATGTGAACCTGATCAATGCCAGATCATAGTTCGTCGTATTCGGAAACCAGGCTTCCAGCTTGTTGTCGCGTATTTCAGGGCTTGAACTGATTGGCAATTGCCTCTGCCCTTTTTCATTTTTAATGGTGATGTTTTCAAAAAATTCACAAACCAGCCGGAACCAGGGATAGGCCCGGTCTTTCAGAAATGCCTTGTCCATGCCATACCGCCATTGCAGGTAGTAATGCTGCGCAAGCCAGCCCGACACCGTCGGAGAAAGCGAATACTGTATCCAACCACCCATTTCCGTGCCGTCGAGGGTGGTTACACCCGGAACGGCAAGTCCGTTCACGCCAAAATATCGTTTGGTGTAACGCAGGTAATTGTCCTTGTTTTGTTCCAGATGGTCGAGATAACCGAGGGCTTCTTCCAAATGGTTGCCGCTGTAAGCCGGCCAGTAGCTGAGCTGCGTGTTCAGGTCGTGATGGTAATCCCCTTTCCAAGGCGGGATCCGGCCATTGTCGGCTGTCCACACGGCCTGTAACGAGATCGGCGGAGCACCCCGCCGGGCCGCCGAGCCAAATTTGTATTGTTCCAGGTACCATTGCTTTTCGATAAGCGGATCAGGAACGGAAACCGACGACATTCCCCAGAATTTGCTCCACCACCCATTGTGCGTCTTAATAGCAGCCGCATATGTTCCCTTCAATGCGTTGGTCGTGAGCGTACTGGCAACCGGGGCCGCGGTGGCGTCGGGGTAATGCGAGGAAACGCTCCATACCCCTTCTATCACACCGTTTTTCAAGGGTTTCCATTGCACTGAGACCTCATAACTGAACCCGCCCCAGCCTTCCTGGCGATAGGTGATGCTGCCTGTGCCGCGCGCGATAGTGCCTTGCTTGTAACCCAGCCGCGCCAGGTCGTCGCCCACCAGTGAATTGACCTCCCCACCCTCCTTCACCGCGCCGCTATACCGCGGCGCAATGATTTCAGGCACCATATCATGCTTCACATTTTCAAAACGAAACCAGCCCACCGGCGCGGTCGCATGTACGAAGGTTTTCAGCACCATCCCATTCGACCATTCCACTTCCGCTGTCGCCGACGTAAGCAGCACTTCGGCCCTTTTGACCTTCCATTCAGCAGGCAGGCTGAATTCCAATGCACCGGCCGGAATTTTGGAAGGAGCCGGTTCGCGGTCGTACGGTGCATCAAAATACTGCTGTACGGGCTTGTAGTCCTTCTTTCGGACCTGTTCCTGCACCCATTTATAACTGAATTCCTCCCGATGGAGGCCGGCCATCGGGCGCATATCCCAAATATCCGCCCGGTCGAGCGAGAAACGCAGCCTACCTTCCCGCTCCCAGATCAGCGCCCCGATCGTGCCATTCCCGAGCGGCAGTGCTTCGTCCCATACTTGGGCCAATTTTTCAAAATGCAGGTTATGCTTTGCCGCCGGCTGCGCCTGACTCCTCGAAAACGGCAATAGCAATACCCCTGCAAGCCCGACTTGCAGCAAAATACGAGTCTTAATATCCCTCATT
The DNA here is from genome assembly GCF_946482605.1 of uncultured Dyadobacter sp. Next base: position 40,792 of record NZ_CAMLSE010000011.1, read on the forward strand.
TTGTACCAAAGCTTTGTTAATGTCCATCTCACTTTGGGAGAATGGCCAAATATAAAATTTATCGTCCCATTTCAACCTGATATTGCTGTGAATCAGCTTGTCATTAATGTCCTTTCCGATGCGCCAACGCACCACATCAAACAGGCGGAGCCCCTCAAATGCGAGCTCTCGCCTGCGCTCCTTCCGCAGTAGCCCGCGTGTGAGCGTGGTAAATGCGGGTACACCTGCCCGGCTGCGGATGGCGTTCACATAGGAAAGGGCTTTGGCATCGGTAGTGGTCCCACCGGCTTTTTCCATCTGTGCTTCGGCATGCATCAGGTAAACATCCGAAAGCCGGGAAAGAACGATATCGTGGCCGGTAAGGATGTCTCGCTCACTGGGGATGAAGCGCGCAGGGTCCCAGATAGCTGCAAATTTGATCAAACCATAGTTCGTGGCCGTAAACTCTGTCTGGAATGTAAAACCGTCCTCACGCCTGAAAGTCGTTTTGTTCGGAGAAAAATAGTACCATTTTTTGAGGCGAAGATCGCTCGCTTCATATTCGTCGATCAGGTCCTTGGTGGGCGTCAGACCTCCCCAGCGAAAAAACTCCACTTCCTGGCCGCCGTCTCCCGACTGTCTCCCATCCCTGGTTTCGATGTATTTGACGGAAAAAATGATTTCCGGGCACGAGGCCTGACCTTTCCCTTTGATGAACGGGGATTCAAGGTCGGTTGCGAGCGAATATTTGTTGGAGGAAATAATGGAGGAGGTCAATGCGATCACATCATCCCATTTGCTTTGAAACAATGCAACCCGGGCCTGCAATGCCTGCGCGCTGGTTTTAACGGCGTGGCCCGACTTGTAAGCATTATCCGGCAGGTTGGCAACCGCAAAAGCCAGGTCTTCATCTATGAATTTATAAACGTCCTCTTTGGAAGACCTGGCGCTCTTCAGCTGCTCGATGTCCGAAGGCACCTCCTTATAAATCACCACTCCACCCCAATGCTGCACCAGCTCGAAATAGAACATCGCACGCAGGAATCGGACCTCGGCCTCATAAGCCTTCGCCGATGCGTCGGGCAATGCCACTTTGGTAAAGTTTTTGAGAAATGTATTACAGCTTGCTATCCCCTCGTAGCAGGAGGTGTACAACGACTTGGGCGCTCCCGAATTGGCCGGATCGAGTGTCCCCGACTGCATCAGACGGATATCGCCGTAATGCTGCGCCCAGCCATTGTCGACCGTAGCGTCGAAGTAGCTGCGATGCCAGGTGAGGTAAGTGCCTTTCAAGCGTGCGTAGCATCCGGCAACACCCATCTGAACATCATTTTCCGACGTCCAGAACTGCCCTGCGGCGATTTCCTGGGGAGGATTTTTGTCCAAAAAACCATCACTGCAACTTATCAGGGCCGCGGAAAGCAAAGCCGGTAAAAGAATATGGTTAAGAAAAGTTTTCATATCGCGTATATCTTTAAAATCAAATGACATCTGTTTACACCGGTCAGAATCTCAGGTTCAGTCCCATCGAATAGACTTTGAGCTGCGGGTACTGCGCATGCCAGCCGTCACCTGCACGCTCGGGATCGAGGTCGGGATACTTGGTGAATGTGAGGATATTGTCGCCTGTGACGAATACTTTCAGGTGGTTGATGCCCACCTTTTTGGTGATGGACGTCGGTATCGTGTACCCGATCTGTAAGTTCTTCAAACGCAGATAGGATGCGTCTTTGAGAAAATACGTCGAATTCTGGGCCGTTCCGCCAGTCATCGGCGCATACCCCCAACCGTAAATGGCGGGCACTTCGGAATTCGGGTTTGTCACGGGATCATAAGCATTGAGGAACTTGGGATGGGGTGAAGATCCCTGTGAAAATGGATCCTCGCCAAAGAAATACGTCCTGACTTTCTGCCCCTGAACGCCCTGGAAGAAGAAAGCCAGGTCGAAGCCTTTCCATCTGACGTTACCTCCGAACGAATAAATGAAATCCGGGTAGGCTCCTTTCACACGCTTGCGGTCGTCACCGTCGATCTTGCCGTCATTGTTCTGGTCTTTGAACTTGATATCCCCCAACTGCGGGTTACCGGGTGTAACCACTGCCTTTAATTCCTCTTGCGATTTGAAAAGGCCGGTGTATTCGTACAAATAATAATCCTTATAAGGCAGGCCTTCCTGAATGATCCGGTTGTCGTAAGCCGGTGCAGGGAATTTCACAACTTTGTTACGGTTCACTGAAACCTGTGCATTCACGCCGTATTCCACGGCCCCTATTTTGCCTTTGTGCCCCAGTTCTACTTCTACACCATAGTTCCTCAGCGTGCCATAGTTAATAACAGGTGCCGACATACCTGCCGATGCCGGGATGATCGCACCCGCCAGAATTCCGGTCGTCAGCTTGTTATACCAATCGATCGTGCCATAAATGAGGTCGTTTTTCAGGTTAAAGTCCAGCCCGACGTCTGCGATCGTGGTTTTTTCCCACCGAAGCGACCGGTTTCGGAAGGCTGTTTGCTGAACACCCTGCGTAAGTGCTTCGTTAAAGGCGTAAGTGGTTGAAACATACGTTTCCTGCCAGGGATATTCGCCCAGGTTGGTATTGCCGACCCGGTACTCACTGATATTGGCATTTCCGAGCAAGCCGTATGAAGCCCTTAGTTTCAGGTTGTCGATCCAGCTGGCACCGTCCCTCACGAAGGCTTCCTCGCTGATCCGCCATCCGGCGGAAGCAGAAGGAAAAAAGCCCCAGCGGCTGTCCTTATAAATACGGGAAGTACCGTCATACCTGAAATTGGCTTCCAACAGGTATTTCTGCGCCAATGCATAAGTAGCGCGGCCAAAGAACGATTGAAAGGCCCATTCGGTAAGCCCGCCCGTGGTGGTCTGGTTCAACGGCCCCATTCCATCGAGTTCGTACATATTCTTGACCGGAAAAATATTGCGGGTCCCACCCAGCCACCGGTATTTCTGTTCCTCCTGGCTGTATCCCACCATCAGCGAAATGTCCTGCCGCTCCGGATTCCAGTTCCAGTTCAATGACGAATAGAATGTGTTCAGCAACGTACGATAGTTCTGATTCGTTACACCCAATGCTTCCGGACCGAAAGGCGTTCCTTTTTGATACACATTGGCGCCGCCGGCTGTATATTCATTTTCGGGCAGATAATAATAGGCATCGGCGCCGTAGTGATAAATATTCCGAAACTGCTCGGCGAACCTTGTCGCATATTTGGAACTCCATTTCAGGCCCATTTTCTCTGTTTGCAGGAAATTAACATCGAGCCAGCCCTGGATATTCGCCTGCCAGTCTTCATAGTCGCGGTACGTTTCATTGGCGATCCAGAAAGGGTTGCGATTGTTCTGCGCACCGCCTACACCGGTTGGAATCGCCTTATCGGTATAACGTCCGCTGCCATCGGGAAGGTAGGGTTTCACCAACGGGGCCTGGGTCATCGTCATCAGCACGAAATTCTGGTTTTCGTAATAGGGAGAAACCGAGTTGCCCTTCATGTAACTGACATTGGTACCGACGGTAATGTACTTATTGATCGTCGTGGAAAGGTTTGCCAACCCATTAAAGCGTTTGTATTTATGCCCCATCAAAACGCCTTTCTGGTCAATCACCCCTGCCGACATATTGTATTTGAAAACATCAGAACCGCCATTGATACCCACATTATGCTCCTGCATTGGGGCCGATTTCCATACAGCGTCCGCCCAGTTGTAATCTGGAAAAAGGTCTTTATTGCGGTTGGAATCTTTGTACTTGTCGATCAGCGACTGCGGAAAAGGCACTGCGCTCACCGCGTTACGGGCAACGGCCTTGTTGAAGAGCTCCATATACTGTCCCGATTTCCAGATCTGGCTAGGCACACCGGTGGGCGATTGCGTGCGCAGCGACATATTATAGGTCAATGCAGGCTTACCTTTCTTTCCCTGCCTGGTGGTCACCAGGATCACCCCATTGGCTGCCCTTGCTCCATAAATCGACGCGGATGCTGCGTCTTTGAGCACCGAAATGCTCTCAATGTCCGACATCGGCAACACGTCCAGCGATCCCACGACCCCATCCACCAGTACCAGCGGGCTGGTGTTGGTCCCCCACGAACTCGCCCCGCGAAGTTGGAGCGATACGCTTTCGCGCCCGGGCATGCCGGTGCCCTGGCTGATGCGCAGGCCCGTCACCTGCCCCTGTAATGCAGCCAGACTGTTGCTCACCTGCCTGCTTTGGATATTATCGATATTGACCGTCGCCACCGATCCCGTCAGATTTACTTTCTTCTGCGTCCCGTAACCTACTACGACCACTTCTTCGAGGGCTTTCTCGTCAATTTTGAGGGAAACGTCCAGGGCCGTACGATCGGCAGCAACTGCTATTTCCTGCGAAAAATAGCCAACGAACGAGAAAACGATCGTTTGCGCACCCTCGGGAACCAGCAGGCTGTAACTACCATCGGCATTGGTTACCGCGCCCCTTTGCGTGCCTTTGATGACGATATTGACCCCGGCCAGACCTTCTCCTTTGTCATTGGAAACCTTCCCCACTACGGGCCTGTCCTCTACAACCGTCACAAAGGGAGAAACCACGGGTTCCCGGACCGGTTCGGCCGCATTGATCACTTCCGGCTGATTTCGCAGCACAATGCGATTGCTCACCTGCTTATACGTAATCTTGTTCGGGGCCAGCAGCTTATCGAGCACAGCCGCTAGCGGCTCATTCTGCGCATTCAGACTCACTGTAAACTTCAATGGCAACGTCCGCGAGTTGTATGAAAACTTGATTTCGGCGGCTTTTTCGAGCTGTTGCAAGGCGGTGCCCAGCGTAGTACGATTGAGATTTAGCGTAACTCTCTTTTCCAGAAGGTTCTGACCAGCCAGCGGTCCGGCCGTGGCCAGCTGGGCTAAGAGGATCATCAGGAAGATTTGCTGTAACGATTTCATCAGGAGTTGACGCAATAGGTGCTTGGCAGTCAAAGTTTTCTTCATAGATTTGACGGTTTATTGTTTCGATTCGACAGAAAAATTGGGCAATAGCACCCCTCTCCCAGGGCGTAATGCTGTTGGAGTTGTGGTTTTCGAGAGCCGGGCGCGCTGCAAACCTGTCCGGCTCTTTTTTGATGTGCGGGGGTTAATCCATAGGCATAAAGTGGGCTGTTAATTGCATCCGGAAGATTCTACAATGACGTGGTTGCCCTCCATCCGGAACTGTGTCCCGGAGCTGATACTTTCGCAGACGATTTTCAGTTTCGACAAAAGCGGTTCATCGGAAAGCGAGGTGGAGAGGTAGCAGTTGCGGAGCGCTTCCTCGGGATAATCGATTGTAACACCGTATGCGCTTTCGATGGCCGAGAAGATCGTCTCGACATGTGCATCGGCAAAGTCGAAGCTCAGGTATTCGATAGCCCGTTTCGGGATGTCTTTGGTCTCCGGCTTTTCGAACAGGTTTGTGGATTTCAGGAAACTCACTGACTGATTAGGAAGCAGTACCACTTTCTCTGCCCGGGTGTTTTCAGGCTTGACCGGCCGTACATGTACTTCTCCCGTTTTTACAAACACTTCCACTTCGGGCTGGTCATCGGCCGCCTTAATGCGGAAGCTTGTTCCAACCACTTCCGTGACAATATCGTTGGTGTAAACCAGGAAGGGCCTGCGCCGATTCTTACTGATCTCAAAAAAAGCTTCTCCCGACAAATGGACCTCCCGTTTTTCCGCGGCAAATGTGGTCGGATAACTCAGTTTTCCGCCTGGTTGGAGAATGACCGTACTCCCGTCCTGCAGATTGACCAGTTTCGCAATTTTTGAATCGTTGTACAGCTCGATAGGATTGCTGGCGGGAAGTGTTGCCGAGGGAGCCGGCAATGCAATTTGTTTGCTGCGGGAGTCGTCACGAGCAATATACCATGTCAAACCGAGGGCAAAAATCAGGACGGCAGCGGCCGCTCGCCACCAGGCCGGAAGCCGGTGCGGCTGTACCGTACTTTCCTGCTCATGGATCCGCCACCAGGCCTGTTCCAGCGCCTGCTCTGTTTCGTCGGCCGTAACGCCGGCAGCATCGTGACCGATCGCCAGAATAAGGTACCGTGCTTCCTGAGCCAGCCTCAGTTTTTCGGGATTCGCTTCGAGCCATTGCGGCCAGCCGGCGTCATCACAGCCTGTGACCACCCAGCTCCGGTAAGAAGCATCATCGCAGAATTGCGTAACGGTAGAATAGCTTTCTCGCTGCATGAAGTATAGGTTTTTCAAGCAGGAGAGGACAGTAGTCCGGGGCGATACTCACCGTTTCCAAAATTTTCTGTAAAAAATTCAAAAGTAGAGACAAAGGAGCAATGCGAAGGTATGCAGCTCGCCTACCCAGGCGGCCCGGATGTGCTTGATCCCGCGGTGCAGGAGGTTGGACGCCGATTGCGGGTTGATCTGCATCAGCCGGGCGATCTCGTCGATATCGAGCTGCTGATGGTAACGGAGATAGAGCGCTTCGCGCTGGCGCACAGGCAACTGATTCAGCAGTGTATTGAGCTGATGTACTTGCCTGTGCGTTTCCTCGTCGGAGATCATTTCATCGAGCGGGGTAAAATGAAAGGAAAATTCGCCATCCTCTACGTCCCGCGCGTGTCTGAAAATCCGGTCCCGTTCCAGGCGGCGTGCGATGCGCCTTCGCACACCCGCGAGCAGATAGGCCTTCACGGACGAAGGAACGGCCAGGTTCTTTCGGTACATCCAGACCTCAATAAATGTTTCCTGCACACAATCGCCCGCTAGCCCGTGCTGGCCGGTCAGCGATTTACCATAACCGAGCAGTGTGGGATAGTACTTCCTGAAAAGCGCGGTATAGGCCGCCTGATCGCCCTCCTTAACAAGGCGCCAAAGTTCTGTATCCGGAAGCATGAGATCTGGCATTTGCCTGGCCGATGGTTTGGATAAAAAAGCAATAATTCTGCATTTTACTTATTTTGAAGGGAATTCAAAACAGGCACGCAAAATAATCGTCTGACCTCTCCTTTTCCATGACATACCCCGCCGGGCATTTTACCAGACGATGCCTCACTTATCCCACCATACGTGCGTTTTGTAGTTGTCAGCCCCCTGGCGGGCCACCGACGAGTTGTAATTGTCCGCATTTAAAACAGGCTCATCGTCGGGATAGCGCAAGCGGCGCGGGTAAGTGCCGCCGGTTTCGTTGTCGGGATAGTTTACAGGGACCAGTTTGGGATATCCCGAGCGGCGGACATTGGCGAACGATTCATAACCATTCAGGAACGTGGCTACCCAGTACTCCGAATTGATCTGCTCAAATGCCTTTTCCTTGTCTGCCACGCCAACAAACGGAAACGCCGTGAGGTATGCATTAATGTCCGTGTCCGGTATGGTAGCGGAAGCATCGTATTGGGCCAGAGTTTTCATGGCGCCGGTTACCCCGTTCCTGTAAAACTGCGCGGCATCACCGCTGATCCAGCCGCGTACTGCCGCTTCGGCCAGCATCAGCTGCACTTCTGCATAAGTGAGCAGCATCCGCGGCCCGTCCAGCTTGGCGAAAACGTCCCTGTTCACGCCTGAAAACTGGTGCTCCTGGCCCGGCGTCTTGGGATCATAGCTGGGGCTGCCTGGCAAGGTAATGCGGTCCAGCCCGTTGGGCATCCCCTTTTGGACGGCGGGTTCGGTGTTTTTGGTGGCCACATTGGTGGGATCCGTGTAAACAGCCACCGTATGTTTCAGCCTGGGATCATTGTGACTTTTCATGTAGTCAAAAAATGTCTTGGCGATCTTGCCCGGACTTCTGCCCGAAACGCTCAGCGTCCAACTCTGTCCGTTGGTCAGCACTTCCTGGGTGCCGGCTTTGTCGGTTCCTTTGATAAAAAGATTGTCATCGACCGAAGTAAAAACCCCTCCGGCATATGCCTTCTTTACCCACGACTCCGCAGCCGCAGGGTCGACCCGGGACATACGCATGCCCAGGCGGAGCATCATGGAGTAGCCGAATCGCTTCCACTTCGCAATGTTGCCGGCATAGGCGATGTCGGGCTGCGCAAAAACAGCCTGCGCCGCATCCAGCCTGGCAGTGGCATCTTCCAGCTCCGAAAGCATATTGCCATAAATGTCCTTCTGGGAGTCATACTTCGGTTTGTAGATCTGCTTGTAGTAGCCCTGGTTCGCTTCGAAGTAGGGCACATCGCCGTACATATCGGTCAGCCGGTGAAAGATCACCGTTTTCCAGATCCTCGCCATCTGATACAGATTGTGATACTGCGGCTTGTCCTTTGCCAGCGTGATCACATCCTCGATGAGTTTGGAAGAACCCGAAACCGGATTGTAAGTAGCCTTCCATAATGCCTCGTTGTTTCCTTTGTGATACACATATTTATCTCCCTGAAAATCAAAGATCCCTACGTTGCTCAGGGAAGCCATATGCTGTACAAACGGCTCTGCATAGTTGAGACTGTTGCCTTCATCGCCTTTGGCGGTATTGTACTGGCCGGTTGTGAACAGATAAGCCGGATTGAACTTGTCGCCGGTAACCGCATTAGGGTCCTTATTGAGTGTTTCGAAACCCTTGTCGCATGAAGCCAGCATTAAAAGGCCGCCGGCAAAGCATATATTCAATAACTTTTTCATTTCCGTTGCGTTTGATCTTTGCATGACTAGAATTTCAGATTTACGTTGAACCCGTAGCTTCTGGTAGGAGGTAAAGGTGTCGACTCGATTCCCTGGTCGTTTCCTGCCGACAGGTTCGTCTCGGGATCCAGGCCGGGAGTGTGTTTCATCAGGATCTGAAGGTTTCTTCCCACCAATGATACGCTCGCACCTTTCACAAAGCCGATCTTTTCGTACAAAGCTTTGGGCAGATTGTAGGTCAGCGACACATAGCGCAGTTTGATGAAACTGGCGTCGTAAATGTAGTCGTCCAGGGCATCCCTTCTCCGCACGATAATGGCCCGGTTATTGACCCGGCTGGCAGAAACAAGTACCTTGTTCTCCTCTCCTTTTTCGGTCACACCGGGCAATACCGCACCGGAAGCCCGCCCGATCAGCGAATGCGGCGACATACCGCGGTGGTCGAGGCTGTAATTCGTTTCAGAGTAGATCTTGCCGCCAAATTTTCCATCTACCTGCGCGGACAGCGTGAAGGCCTTGAAGGAGAAATTGTTGATGATCCCGGCAGTATACCGGTTGATACCCGACCCGAAAGAAACCACGGAAGCCGGAACGATCGGCAAGCCGGTCGTATCGATGACATCACGGCCCTCTTCATTTCTCCGGATCGTGCGCCCTACGATCTGCGAATACTCCTGCCCTTCCACATGCTTGATGAATGCCTTCGTGGAGGTGGCCAGGATGAGCTCTTTCGACGTGTTCGATATTTTCATCACCTTGCTCTTGTTGTAGGCCACGTTCAGGGATACGTCCCAGCTGAAATTTCTCGTGGACACAGGCTTTACGGTTGCCAGAAATTCGATACCCCTGTTCCGGATTTCACCGACGTTGACGGAGACTCCCGAATAACCGGTGGTGGAGGAAATTGTTTCCACTGCAATATCATTGGTAGTCAGCTTGTTGTAGGCTGCTATATCAAAACTCAGCTTGTTGTGAAACAACCGCAGATCCAAACCTGCCTCGAACTCGTTCACGCTCAATGGCCGCAGACTGCTGTTCGGAACCGTGAACTGGTTGATAGTCCCCAGCGAGCGGCCATCATAGTTGTACGGCAACAAACCATAGGTCAGGTTCAGCAAATAAGGATCCGTATCCCCGCCCACGGCCGCATAGGCGACGCGCAACTTACCAAAGCTGATCGCTTCCGGCATTTCGAATGCCTGGGAGAATACAAAGCTTACGCCGGCCGACGGATAAAAGAAGTTGTTTGACTTCGGGTTTAAGGTAGAAAACCAGTCGTTTCTTCCCGTCAGGTTCAGGTACAGGTAGTTTCGGTAACTCAGCTCGGCGGTGGCAAACACCGAATTGATCTTTTTATCATAAGTGGCCGTCGTCGTGTTTCGCGTGGACGTGTTGTTGATCACATGCAACTGGGGCACCACGATCCCCGAACCTACAATGGTAGTCGTGTAGCGGTGCTGCGACATCAGGTTACCACCCAGGTTTACCGCCAGTTCAAAATCCTTGCTCAGGCTTTTGTTCAACCCGATCATTCCTTCATAATTCCGCTCCCAGAAATTCTGCTGGGTCTGGTCGATCTGCCCGCCCGGACGGTAGCCGGTACCTTCCGGCACAATCTTGTTGGTCATAAAACTATAATAGTCCTGCCCTACTTTCCCCTGGACAAAAAGCCAATCGAAAATGTTGTACCGCAGGTTGACGGTGGATATGAACCGGTCCTTGTTCGTGCGGTTTTTGATCCTGTTCAGGGTATAATAAGGGTTCGTCGCATTCAGGTCCGTTCCGAGGACTTTTTCTTTGAAATTTTCGTCATAACCCGGCGACAATGCGCTGGTGGGCATGTTACTGTTGACGTACAGGATCGTACCGGCGCTGTTTCCCGAATTTCCGGTAAATACATACCGGTTATCCACGCGCTCGTTGATATAGTCGACGTTGGCCGAAAGTGTCAGTTTCCTGGAAATATTCTGATTGAGGCCCAGGCTGATGTTATCCCGCCGCATGGTCGCATTCGGAATGATGCCTTTGTTGCGCATGTCGGTGATCCCCAGCCGGAAACTGCCTTTTTCGTTGCCCCCCGAAAATGAAATGCTGTTGCTGCTGGTGTGCCCGGTGCCGTAAAAGTCGTTCAGCACCTGGTCTTTCACGTAGGAGTAAGGTCTTTGGACCCCGTCGAGCTGGACGGTTGAAGAGCCGTCATACAACGATCCCCAGTGATTTTGTCCGTGATTGGCAGCGTCTTGCTGGCTGGCAGGCTTCACTCCACCATATCCCTGGCCGTATTCTTTTTGGAGTTCCCAGATAAAAAAAGGCACTTCGAAAGTATTGTTGGTATTAAACTCGACGCCCAGGCCCTTGTTGCCCTTACCCGACTTGGTTGTAATCACGATGGCCCCGTTTTTGGCGCGTGAGCCGTATAAAGCCGCCGCAGTGGCGCCTTTCAGCACGGTGATATCCTCGATGTCATCCGGATTGATGCTCGAAATGTTATCGCCAAAATCGGGATTGTCATTTTTGGGGCCTCCGAATTGCGTATTGTCCATCGGCAGCCCGTTGATGATGTACAACGGTTGGTTATTACCTGAAATGGAGGTATTCCCCCGGATCGTGACCCGGCTGGATCCCGCAGGACCGGTGGCAGCGGGACTGATGTTAACCCCGGCCACCTTGCCGTTCAGCGAGTTGGCAAAGTTGGTTTCCCTCGTTTTTGTAAAATTATCCCCGGCTATCTTGGTCACCGAGTAACCCAAAGACTTGGTTTCGCGGCGAATGCCCAGTGCGGTAACCACCACTTCATCCAGTGCTTTCGTTTCTGTTGCCAGCTTTATTTCGAGTGAAGTCCTGCTTCCCACCTGCACCTCCTGGGCCGTGTAACCTACAAAGGAAAACACCAGTACGGCGTCGGAGGAAGGTACATCGATGGAAAAATTCCCGCCCGCATCGGAAGACGTCCCCTGCTGCGTGCCTTTCAGCAAAATACTGACACCGGGAAGCGCCTCCCCCTTCTCATCCGCTACCCTTCCCCTGATGTTCGCGACCACTTCGGACGGCCTCAGCGCTACGTGTGTGGATCCGGTTTCCGGGACATTCAAAAACGTTGGGACTGCTGCCCGGGTTGTGGCCGACACGACGGTAATGGCAGCCACCATGGTCCACCGTTTGCAGAAATTTACGATGTGCGTACCATTGTCTGGTAAAGTTTTCTCTTTCATGCAATGTAAAAGGGTTTGGGAATAGTTGTTACATCTTTTGACGGGATCCTACATTCAATATGGTATTTACTCTACGCCGGAAGCCCGCTATCGTACTATGTTTATTTCTATTAAATGTAAATAAACTGCAAAAGCTTGCTAGCATTAGCCATGCAGCTACCCTACCGGTCTTATCAGACCATTCGACATGCTCCCTCGAGGGTACCAGGCAGCTTTTCAGCAATGCTGAGTCCTTGAAAAAATGGTCAACTCAGAAAGCGTACTAATTGCACAATTCGGCGTATTTATTTGACAAAACCAAACCCCTAAACCTTTATGAAGCCGAACTACGCTATTTCGAGACGAACGTTTTTAGAGCAGGCAACTCCCGCCGCCGTCGGGCTAGCTGCCGGGGCCGGAGCGCTGTCTTCCTATGCCGCCGGTCAACATACGCCTATGGAAAAAAAGTTTGTCCCCGTGATGATCACGCCTTTCACAAGCGACCTGAAAATCGACTATGACAAAGTCCCGATGCTCATCGATTTTTATCTGGCAGCCGGTGCCAAAGGTTTTTTCGCCAATTGCCTCAGCAGCGAAATGTTTTTCATGAACGACCCGGAACGCATTGAACTGACCCGTCATGTGGTGCAGTACATCGGGAACAAAGCTTCTGTTGTATCCACGGGGTCATTTGGGGAGACCATGGAAAATAAAGTGGCTTTTGCCAAACGGATCGAAGACACGGGTGCCAGCGGCGTTATTCTTATTTCAAGCCATTTTGCCGCCGCAAGCGAAAGTGACGATGTGTTGTTACAGAACTTTGAAAAATTCCTTTCCCTCACCGGTGACATGAAAGTGGGGACCTATGAATGCCCTCTCCCCTACAAACGCCTTATTTCACCGGCTGTGTTCAAATCGCTCGTTTCCAATCGCCGTTTTATTTATCATAAGGACACTTCCGAAGACATTAAAAACATGGAGGTCAAACTCAAAATTGCGCGCGGCACACAACTGGAATTTTACAATGCACATACCGCCAGCGCCGCAGAATCCCTGCGCAAAGGCGGCCAGGGCATGTCCCCGATCTCCGGAAACTTCTACCCGGAAATACAAACCTGGCTTTGCCGGTATGCGAACGATCCTTCCAAATCCGCAGATGTCGACTGGATACAATCCGAAATCGCAAGGACGGAGCCCGTCATTTCAAAGTACTACCCGCTCAGCTCCAAGTACTTTTTAAAGAAAAGGGGGCTGCCCATCGAACTGGTATGCCGCTCGAAAGCAAAATCCATCCCGGCCGAACAAATGAAAGTACTCGACGATACATACCGTGTCTTCCTGGGCTGGTGCGACCGGTTGGGCATACAAGCCGTTAATGCGCGCCGGTAACCGGGTCATTGGCATTTGATCCGCCAACATCCTCTTCGGGCGATCGGAGAATCGGCATTGATCCCTGCCAATCTGAACTAGTCCGCACGCAGCCTTTCTATCGGATTTGTGGTCGCCGCACGATAAACTTTTGACCCTATGATCATCACGCAGCACGAAACAACGGCCACGAAAGTGCCGATGTAGGGTTCCGCACTTATGTCCGGATGGTATTTGAATATAACCTGAAAAATAAATTTGCTCGTAAACAAATAGCCAAAAATGGATCCGATGCCAAAGGCAATCAACAGGATACGTACAAACTGACGATTGACCGACCCTATTATCTGGAGCACCGAAGCGCCAAGAACTTTACGCATTCCAATTTCCTTGCTTCGTTTGTCGATGTTTAAAGAGATTTGGGCAAACAAGCCTGATGCCGAAAGCAGCAAGGTCACGATGGCTAAGAAAAACGATATCGACCTGAATGCATGCGTCATTCGGAGCTCCTTTTCCATCAGATCCGATTGCCGAAATCCGCGGTAGGGCACATCGGGGGCGACCTCGTGCCAGGTGGCTTGCAGATATCTGGTAATTCCTGACAGTTTGGCTTTGTCTGCCCGCACAACCAGGTAGTGATAGTCGTCCTGTTTTGCTAAACGCAGGATGCAAGGTGGCACGATGTCGTGCAACCCAAACTCTTTGTAGTCATTCGTCACCCCAACGATGGTGTACTGCGCACTGTCGAGGGTAACCTGCTGGCCCAGCGGCTGTTTCAGTCCTGCACGCGCAACAAAGGTCTGGTTAACCAGAATGGATCCTTCGGCATCGGCTTGCCCGTCAAAAAAATGGCGTCCGTCCATTAACCGGATTCCCATCGTACTCAGATATTCTTGCCCTCCGACGTGTGCAACCCGGGCCTGAAGTTCCCCGCTTTGCATTTTTGCGGTTTGTGTGTAGGTGTCGTCACCAATTTGCTGCGTACATCCTGCCACATTTTTGATGCCCGGATGGGATTGAATCGCCTGGCTCAGCACCCGGTATTCGTGAGCATTATTGACTTGCACAACTGCAACTTCATTGACCGCATAACCGTAGTCAGCGTTCTGCTGAAAAGCGGCATTCTGGGTCATGACAATGCCGACCACCAATGCAAAACACGACAGGCTGAACTGTGCAAGCAGCAAGAATCGTGTGAAGCGATTGGACGAGCCAAGTGATGTTTTTCCTTTGAGGATACGGACCGGCTGAAACGAACTAACGTATAGTGCCGGATACAGTCCGGCACAGATAGCACTCACAAACGGAACCATTAACAGGAACAGCCAAAAGCCAAAATCGTTATTCAGGTCCGGGGAAAGATCTATTCCGGTACTTTCAATCATGGCAGGTGTCAGGAGATTGATGAATAACAAGGCCAATGCAGACGCCAAAAGGCAGAGGATAATGTTTTCCGTTAAAAATTGCCAGATTAACTGCCTCCTCAGGCCGCCAATCACTTTGCGAACGCCAATTTCTTTTAACCGGCCGCTGGCGAAGGCAATGGAAACATTGGTAAAATTGAAGCAAGTGATAATCAAAATAATTATCGACATGATAGCGGGAACAATGACCAGCACGCCACGCGGATTGGAATTCAACTGACTGCCATATACGAATCCGGGCATATCGATGTCCGAACTTGTCGCCAGATCAGCAAATTGCTGGAGTGAAAATCCTTCGAGCAGCCAGTCCTTATGATTGTTATTGTGGGGTGCAACAAGCGGCATCAGATTAGCGATTACCGCACGGGCCTCTTGTCTGTTCTTCAATTGCACAAATGTCGTGACGTGTGCTGAATTAGCCCAGTCATCGGCAGAGGCTTTTCCGTTGCCAAAACTGTTTTCAACAGCAGTGATGATATCAAACCGGATGCTTGAATTTTCGGGAATCCTCTGTGCTACTGCTGCTACGATGAAGACCCTGCTCCCGTTTTCACCCAGGACGGTCAGCGACTGACCTACTGGCATTTGTTTCGGGAAATATTTCTCAGCCAGCGTTTCACTGATTACTACCTGATTTGCTTCACCAAATCCCGACAGGTTTCCATATTTCAAAGGGAAAGTAAAAAAATCAAACAATGCCCTGTCCGCGTAGTGAATGCGTTCGTCGAACGTATGCTCCTTGTGCTTTACGATAACGGAAGCGCTGCCAAGCCGAGCAATCTGCTTTACGCCGGCAACCCCCTTTTTCATAGCCTGAGCCAACGGCACGGGAACGACGCCCCAGGTCTGCGTAACCCCGTCTACCCGTCGCTCGCTGTTGAGCCTGTAAATATCTTGCGTATGGATGTGGTTCCGGTCGAATTTCGCGCGGTAATTGTAGTTAAGGTAGGCCAGAATGCAGCAAGCAATGGCAAAACCCAGTCCGGCAACATTGAGGACCACATAAATCTTGTTCCGCCAAAGGACGCGAAAAGCGATCTTAAAATAATTCGAGAGCATACGTTGAATCAGCTACGATAAATGACCAGATTGTGCGGACTGATCCGTCTGGCAAAAAAGGTTTTTTTGAAACGTGCAATTAGTATACCTGGGTTATGAATGTGGCCTGAGACCTCTGTTTTGAAGATTTTGGAATGATTTGTGTTCGAAAACGGACATGTATGTGTCCGCTTCGCGGTTACATCGGTAGCGCCCGCGTGTCCACGTAAATAACAGCCTTCAATATCCTTACTTTTAGCAAGTTACACTCTCTATTTAATGGAAAGTAATCGTATATTTGAGAATAAGTCACCCCCCTCTTCTATCTGAATAATGTATGCTGATGTCAAAATAGGCTTTGACATTTTATTTGACAATGCTTCCATTGGGATCGTTATTGCCAATGAACAAGGCCGCATTGTCCTTGCTAATCCTTTTTTGCTCAACCAATTCGGCTATCAAAGCCCCGAACTGATCGACCAGCCGGTTCGGAAGCTCCTACCCTCTTACCCGGATGAGGGCCGGCATGCCGCATTCCGGCATTTTAACAAGCTTCCTGAAAACCTGTCCGTAGAGCCGGCGCAAGAGCTTTTCGCCATCCGGAAGAACGGCAGTCGCTTTCCGGTGGAGGTTACGCTTAGCAGGTATGACACAGGTGAAGAAACGCTCGGAATGGTCTGCATCACCGACATTTCCCGGCAAAGAAAGGCCGAACAGGACCTGGCAAAGCTGCACGCGAAACTGGAAAGCAGCATCGAGGAGCGAACCCGCTCACTGACCGACACCGTGAAAAACCTGGCCAGGCTGGTGGCCGAAACCGAAGAAAGGGATGCCGAACTCAACCGCGCCAACAGCTTCCTGAGAAACCTTAGCGAACTCAAATCCAGGTTTGTCTCCATGGCTTCCCACGAATTCCGGACGCCGCTGAGCACGGTGCTGTCCTCCGCTTTTCTGATCTCCAAATATCCGGGTGCCGAAGATTATTCAAAAAGGGAAAAACACGTGCAGCGAATCGTGTCTTCCGTGAATATGCTCACCAACATTCTGAACGACTTTTTGTCTGTCGGCAAAATCGAAGAGGGCAAGATACAGGTGCGCAATACCGGCTTCGACATCCGGCAAAACGTAAGAAACCTCATTGCCGAGCTCGACGGTATCCTTAAAAAAGGCCAGCACATCACCTACAAACACGAAGGCGGCACGGCGGTGTGGCTGGACCCCGAATTGCTCAAACACATTATGATGAATCTGATCTCCAATGCCGTGAAGTTCTCAGCGGAAGGGAAACAGATCAGCATCACCAGTAAAAAGACCCCACAAAGCCTGGTAATCTCCTGCACGGACGAAGGGATCGGAATCTCGGCGGAAGATCAGGAGCATCTCTTTGAAACGTTTTTCCGGGGAAGTAACGTCAACAATATCCCGGGAACAGGCTTGGGGCTGCACATCATCAGGAAGTACACCGAGCTAATGAACGGGTCCATCGCATGCGTCAGCAATGCTGGTGAAGGCACGACGTTCACGGTCACGTTCGCGATTGAAAACCACTAATGGCCCGGCTATGCAAAAAATACTACTCATCGAAGACAATGCGGAGATCCGGGAGAACATGGCCGAGATCATGGAACTGGCCAATTACCGTGTGCTGACGGCCGATAATGGCAAAAGCGGCATCGGCATGGCCCTGGAACAAATACCCGACCTGATCATCTGCGATATCATGATGCCCGAGCTCGACGGTTATGGCGTATTGCATCTGGCACAAAAAAACAGCGCACTCCGGAATGTCCCGTTTATATTTCTGACTGCCAGGTCCGAGCGAGCCGAGATCAGGAAGGGCATGGACCTGGGCGCCGACGACTACATTACCAAGCCATTCGACGGTTCCGAACTGCTGAATGCTGTTGAAAGGCGATTAAAGAAAAATGCGCAGCTCAAAATGGAATTGCGCGGCAGCACAGCCGGGTTCAACGAACCGGCCGACCTGCCGCCGGGTGAAATCTGCCTGGGCAGGTTAAAAGAGAACAGAAATATCAATCATTACAAGAAAAAACAAATGGTGTATACCGAGGGCAACCACCCCGCCCGGCTGTACTACATCTGCAAGGGGAAAGTCAAAACTTTCAGAAAAAACGAAGACGGAAAAGAACTGATCGTCGGGCTGCACACCGAGGGTGATTTTATTGGCTACACCGCCATGCTGGCAAATGTGAACTACCGCGAATGCGCCGAAGCACTCGAAGACACCGAACTGGCCGTGATCCCGCGATCCGAATTCGAGGAAATGCTCCAAAGTAACCCGTCACTGATGAAAAAGCTGATCGGGATGCTGGCCGAAACCATCAATGAAACAGAGATCAAACTGTTGGCAACGGCCTACAACTCCCTGCGAAAAAAAGTAGCTGATACTTTGGTCGCGGTTTATGAAAAATATAACAAAGACCAAAAAGAAGGCTATTTCATAGATCTCTCCCGGGATAACCTGGCTTCCATCGCAGGCGTGGCCAAAGAGTCGCTGATCAGGACCCTGAGTGATTTTAAGAATGAAAACCTGATCAGTCTGGAAGGAAGCCAGATCCATATCCTCAATTACAGGAAGCTCGTCGGCATGCACAACTAATGATCGGCAGGTCAAACTTCCGACAGGTATTTTTCAAACGCGGCTTTCATTTCGAAAAAGCAGGTGGTCAGCACTTCGATTTCCCGCTGCATCTGCACGATCCTTCCGGGTTCGACCCCATTTCCCCCATCGGGCGACGACCCTATCGAGAGTGCTGTTACCTCGTGCCGGAACAGGTCGATCACCTGATCCTTGTTAATGAACATTTGCTGAAACTCTTCGGCCTTCTCGATAAAATTGCCATTCACCCGGTCCTGTAAGGCCATGGAAAGCCCGTTTTTCAGGTTGGTATTTTCCTGTTTCAAATAATCCAGTTCTAAAAGCAAGCCCCGTACATATCCCTCCGTATTCATCCCGTTTTCGCCGTTCTGTATGGTTACCATGATCATGTTCGATAAGGGTTCATCAATAACCGCGAGGTTAGCCCGAACCATCGCTTGCAAGCTGTTCGGACCAGCCCCGTCGGCCACAGGCAACAGCCTGTTTAATTCGTAATGAGTACCTTTCTTATTTCAGCCCGGTCGCCCTGCCTGACCTGCAAAAAGTAAATTCCCGAAGGCGCACCCTGCAATCTGACCTTTTGCTGATAGTTGCCGTGGCCTTTTATTTTTTGGTCAAACCAGACTTTCCCCCGCACATCCATGACCGTCAGCATACTCTCGCCGGTGTGGGAATGGCTGAAACTGACGACAAATTCCGACACTGCCGGATTCGGGAACACATTCAACGGCTGGACAATCATGCAATCCCCGGCTTGGTTTTCCGCTACCGCGAGTCTTGCATTGCCGGATGCACCGCCCGTCACGCAAACTTTGTCCTGCCGCACGCTGGCACCAGGCAGTCCCTGGATCCGGACAATGTTGTTACCCGCTGCCAGCGTGACCGAAATCGTTTCCTCCCGGGTAACAATGTTCCAGCTATGAGTCGAGGGAAGCGCCAGCGACGCCAACACCACATTGCCGTTCACCGATACGCTCACCAAGGGGCTACCCGATGCATAATACCGTAATTTCAGCTGGTATACCCCCGCAGAACCTACTCCATTCACCGCATAATCGACATAATGGTCGTAATTGTTCTTATCACCTCTCGTTTTTCCCGCTGAGGCATTGGGATCACTCGTAACAGGGCCGTTGCCATTCGAATCCTCCGATTCCAGGCACAGACTGAAAGCCTGCGTCGTTTGCGTCACAGGTGGCTGGCAGCCCGACACGGTAATGGACGCAGTGGCGGTTTTATTCGGACACCCGCTGCGGGATGCCGCCACCGTGTAAGTGAATGCCCCGTTGGTGGCTGGCGCATTCAGGTTCACCGACTGGCCCGACAAGTTAATGCCGTTCCCCGTCCATTGATAGCCCACTCCCGAACAGTCCGCACCCGTGCAGTTCGCGGCAAGGCTCATCGCTGCCGAACACGAAGGCGTACCGCTCGACGGACTGGCAGTAACATTGAAATCGCAGGCCGGAGCGACATCGCTGACACGGATCGTCAGGTTAGCCGTCTTGGCCGCACAACCTGCGCGCGAGGCCGTAAGCACATACGTGTAATCGCCCGCGGATGCAGGCGCTTGGATGCTTGCAGGCGAACCCGAAGCATTGGCGCCATTGCCAGTCCAGGCATAGCCGACCGTGCCACAGTCACTGCCTGTACAACCTGCATTGAACGACATGGCCTGCTGGGGTGTGTAGGATTGCCGGTCGGCAGTGGGACTGACCGCAAAATTACAGGTAACTGCCGTGCTCGGACTACTGCCGGTTCCGGTTACACAAATGCGGTCCTGCCGTACGCTGGCACCAGGCAGACCCTGAATCCGGACGGTGTTGTTACCCGCTGCCAGCGTGACCGAAATCGTTTCCTCCCGGCTCACAATGTTCCAGCTGTAAGTTGATGGAAGCGCCAGCGACGCCAACACCACACTCCCGTTCACCGATATGCTCACCAAAGGGCTTCCCGACGCATAGTAACGTAATTTCAGCTGGTACACCCCCGCAGAACCTACCCCATTCACCGCATAGTCGACGTAGTGGTCGTAATTGTTCTTATCCCCTCTCGTTTTTCCCGCTGAGGCATTGGGATCACTGCTGACAGGGCCGTTGCCATTCGAATCCTCCGATTCCAGGCACAGACTAAAAGCCTGGGAAGTTTGTGTCGTCTGCGTCACCGGCGGCTGGCAGCCCGACACGGTAATGGACGCTGTGGCGGTTTTGTTCAGACAGCCGCTTCGGGATGCCGTCACCGTGTAGCTGAACGCACCATTGGTCGCCGGCGCATTCAGGTTCACCGACTGGCCAGAAAGGTTAATGCCATTCCCGGTCCATTGATAGCCCACTCCCGAACAGTCCGCACCCATGCAGTTCGCGGCAAGGCTCATCGCTGCCGAACACGAAGGCGTACCGCTCGACGGACTGGCAGTAACATTGAAATCGCAGGCCGGAGCGACATCGCTGACACGGATCGTCAGGTTAGCCGTCTTGGCCGCACAACCTGCGCGCGAGGCCGTAAGCACATACGTGTAATCGCCCGCGGATGCAGGCGCTTGGATGCTTGCAGGCGAACCCGAAGCATTGGCGCCATTGCCAGTCCAGGCATAGCCGACCGTGCCACAGTCACTGCCTGTACAACCTGCATTGAACGACATGGCCTGCTGGGGTGTGTAGGATTGCCGGTCGGCAGTGGGACTGACCGCAAAATTACAGGTAACTGCCGTGCTCGGAGTACTGCCCGTTCCGGTTACACAAATGCGGTCCTGCCGCACGCTGGCACCAGGCAGCCCCTGGATCCGGACGGTGTTGTTACCCGCTGCCAACGTGACCGCGATCGTTTCCTCCCGGCTCACAATGTTCCAGCTGTAAGTCGATGGAAGGGCCAGCGACCCCACGACCACACTCCCATTCACCGATATGCTCACCAAAGGGCTACCCGACGCATAGTAACGTAATTTCAGCTGGTATACCCCCGCAGAACCTACCCCGTTCACCGCATAATCGACATAATGGTCGTAATTGTTCTTATCCCCTCTCGTTTTTCCCGCTGAGGCATTGGGATCACTCGTAGCAGGGCCGTTGCCATTCGAATCCTCCGATTCCAGGCATAGACTGAAAGCCTGGGTAGTTTGTGTCGTCTGCGTCACCGGCGGCTGGCAGTTCGACACGGTGATGGACGCTGTGGCGGTTTTGTTCGGACAGCCGCTGCGGGATGCCGTCACCGTGTAACTGAACGCACCATTGGTCGCCGGCGCATTCAGGTTCACCGACTGGCCCGACAGGTTAATGCCGTTCCCGGTCCATTGATAGCCCACTCCCGAACAATCCGCCCCCGTGCAGTTCGCGGCAAGGCTCATCGCTGCCGAACACGAAGGCGTACCGCTCGACGGACTGGCAGTAACATTGAAATCGCAGGCCGGAGGGGCTACTTCCCCAGGATGGATGGAAGCGATGTTCTGATCCATCCATGCCAGACGATTTGTAAGCCAGGTTTTCAAATAATCTCTTTCGGCTTCCAGTGTCCCCCCGACATAAGACGGAACATCGGTCCATATCTGTGTCGTCAGGATGGGCCATCTTTCGAAGTTCCGTTTGTAGGCGCCTGCCCCGTTCTGATGCAGGGAGGCAAATTGTGTGTCGATAAAAGCGGTTATATCTTCGGTTTTCCATACACCGGCGCGAAGCTGATGGTAACGGTCTACTACTTTTTGACGAAACTTCGCACATCTGAGCAACCTTTCCCAAAAGAATGGGACCGGGTATGTGGGATCTCCTTCCCCGCTGTACCGCCATCCCTGGTAATTCTGCGAATACCCATTAAGCGGGTTGGTCAGGAAGCCAAATGCCAGGCCAAAATCCCAGACAGGTCCCGCCCGGAGTTTGCCGTCGCGGTCCTTGGAAAAAAACGTGCTGAACCGGTATGCGTCGGCATTGCTCGACATTTCCTGGAACAGAATGTAATCGACGAACGAAGCCTCCACGATGTACTTATTATATCCATTTGCCGAATCGCAGACGGAGCTGCCGTGAACGGCGTCTTCAAATTGTGTGATATGATCGTGGATGTAGGCGAGCTGCTGTGCATTGATGTTCGTTCCTTTGGGATAGTCGACGCCCCAACCATACTTTTTCCCCGGTGTACCGCCGGGGCTGTCGTAGACCGTATGCCAGTTTTCGACGCCGTCTCCGCAGTTTTTGTCGATTTTGAGGACATATCCCCCGCTGATTTTGGGAAGGGCAACATCCGCAGTTTCCAGTTTTTTAATGTTGATCCTTCCGCTGTTGCGCTTCACTTTTTCCTGAAAAACATAAATGCCGTGATAGACCCCGTCCAATATCACCTCCACATATTTGGTCCTGGACGCATAGTCGCCGGCCAGGTTGGACATAAAAAAGGGCACCGTTTCGCGTAGAAAGGACTTATCGGTGTAGGAGGCATTGAGAACCCAGTCGGACTCGGCAGGAAAACCGAACAAGTCGTCGCTGATGTCACTAGCCGTATTCACCGAATCCCTTAGCTCGACCCCAAACGATTTTTTGGGAAAGCTCTGCGAGGTGCAACCCCGGAATTCGACCTTTGCCTTTCCTTTGAATTCATTAGGCGGATCCGTGCTGTGATTCACATTACCCGCATTATTGATGATCCCAAAATTAACTATAACCCCAGGCTCATCATTAATTGGTTCCGATATTGTATTAATAATAACAATAGGAAGATTGGAGGTAAATTCCTGTGCGTAACACGAATAAGACAGCACAATAAAGGCCGTGATTTGACAATAAACATTTTTCATAATTGACAGAGGATTGGGTCGTAGAATATATTAATTCAACGTGTTTTTATATTCGAACTATTTCGAGAAAAGAATCAAATAAGTTTATTAATTGACATTAAAATGAGCTATAACAATCCCTTTCAGGCAGCTAATAACGCCCGGATTAAAGTCAGTAAAATAAAGATAATCAGTTAATTATCACCAAAATAACGCGTTGAGAATGCGATTAGTAATAATAAAATAGGTTGAGAGAGAAATGCTTTTTAAAACTTATTAAGCTTTTAAATATATCACAATGAATGTCCGTATTGAAATGACGACAATCAATTGAATGCATGATTACAATCACCGATCCGTGTACCATACTGGCATTGCAATTCCTTTTATGTGGATAGTGTATTAAAACAATGCTAATAAATAGTTACCGGTTTTACAATCTCTTAAAAATTATTATTAAAGCACAAAAAAAACAGAACACCATCCTGGTATTCTGCCTGGTTCAATTCGATTATAAGTATTTATTCTTCCATCTGATACGCATATCTATATACGTACAAAAGCCACCATTTCAAGCCACACGCATCCGTACTCACCGCTATGCGAAGTACTTGTCGCTCCAAGCAAGGTCTCGGATCCCGATCCAGCTTCCGCAGCCCACAGCCGGACGGCCGAAACCACAACGGGCTGGCTGTGAAAGGGTGTCAGTAACCGGTTTAGAAATTCCCTGCATCCGCATGCTCGCGCGTTCCGGCCTGGTAATACATTTCCGCCAGCGATTTCTGATAACCTGCCACCAGTTCGGCGCGCTTGATGCGCATGTCGATCAGCTTCGATTCCCGGCTGTTGATCAGGAAGAGTGTGCTCTCCCCGAGGTCGAACTTCTGTAATTCACCCCGCAGCAGGATTTCCTGGTTGGCAATACTGCGCGTCTGGATCGCCAGCTGGGCCTGGTAGGCTTTCAAATCGTTGTAGGCATTCATGATGCTGGTGCGGATCAGCCGGCTTTCGTTCTGAACATCGAAATGCAGGTCCAACTGTTTTACTTTCAGCTCTTTCAACTTACCCCGCTCGGCCCGCAGAAAAAGCGGAAACGAGAAATCGATCCCTACCTTGTAATTGCCCCAGTTGAGATCGTAGTATTCGGGCACTTGGGAAGCGAAGTCGCGGCGGGTAGTAAGCAGCGAACCGCTGACATTCAGCTTAGGTTTGAGCCGTTCGCGCAGGTAGCTGCGCTCGATGTCCATTTGCAACCCCTTGTACCCCAGCATACGGAGCTTGGGATGCTGGGTGGTGGCCTGGGCGAGCAGCATTTCGAGTTGGGGCTCGCCTACCGCTATTCTGTCGCTGTCGGCCTCCATGGGCACGGCGGTTTCGGGCAGCTCTACGGGATCACCGGCGGAGCTCCATAGATGATTGGAAACGAGCAGTCCCTTGTTCCGGAAGTCGATCCGCAGCTTTTCGAGCTGAATTGAACGTTCCTGCACGGCAATGTAGGCTTCCACCGAATCGATACCCGGCTTGTCGCCGAGCAATGTCTGATTGCGGGTCGCTTCGTAACGGGTGGTGGCGAGATCGAGCCCGGTCTGCACAAACCGGTACTGCTGGTAGGCCATAAACCAGTTCCAATAGTCCTTCACGGCCTGAAACCACACTTTGTTGATCTCGCTTACACGGTCCGCTTCGGCATAGCTCACCATCACGCGGGCCTGTTTCAAGGTGTTGCGGCGGGCGTCGATGATCAGTCCCTGGCCTAGCGGCACACTGATCCCCACCCCTGTGAGCCCCGACAGCGGCGTGCGGGTTTCGGGATTGGTATAGGCGCCCACATTTCGGTCGTGGCCGATTTTCAGGTCGGCGCCGGCCAGGTACAAGGGCACTTTCAGTTCGCTCGTCCAGCGATTGTAATAGTTGATATTCCCAAAAACCTTGCGATCCAGGGAGGCTTTCAGCGACGGGTCAAAGTCGCCAAGCACCTGCATTACCTTCGCGCGCGCCTGCTCGCCGAGCAGGTCGGCCTGCTTTACCACGGGGTGATTGAAGAACACCAGCTCTTCGAGGTCACGGATCGAAAAGACACGGGCGGTGTCGGCATCCCGGGCCCAAGCCGGTTGAACGGAACCCCACGAGAACAGCCATATGCATAGTGCCAGTGTCGTTTTGGGTAATATATTCATTTTAAAAAATCACTTCGTTTTCGATTTACTTTGCCGCCGATTTCTCCGGCTCCTTTTCCAGGCTGGGTGGGAAGCCGTTGAGCATCCGCCATATCTCATACCAGAGCGGCACCGATCGAAGGATCACCCGTCCGTACACGCCCGATCCCTGCCGGAGCTGTACCGGCCATTCCTCATCATTTTCCGGCACGGGGTGCGTGGGCGTCACCAGCAGGCGGTATTTGCCGCCATTGCTGCTCACCATGTCGATCACCGACACCTTGCCGGCAAATGTGCCCACTGCCACCGATGGCCAGCCGGCAAACTGCACCGAAGGCCAGCCCTCGAACTGAAGGCGCACATCGCTGCTGTCGAGGATCAGCGGCACGTCCATCGCATTGACGTAGATCTCCGCCGCTACCAGCGGTTTGAGCGGTTGCAGCGTGGCAATGGATTCACCCTCCTTGATATTCTCCCCTATACCGGCTTTCAGCGTTTTGACTACAAAGCCATCTTGCGGTGCGCGTACCACGTACAGGCCGCGGCGGATATCGATGTTCGAAATCTCGTTGCGCAGCTTCGCGATGTCGCCTTGCGCGCTCACCCGGCTGGATAGCGCCGAGCTCATATCCGACTGCGCCTTGGCCACCGACTCCTGGTACTTGGCCTGGATATTGTCGAGATCGATGCGGGCATTTTGCAGCGACTGCCTGGAATTGTTCAGCTTGTTGACCTGGCTGGTCACCTTCGCATTGTCTTCCTGCAATTTCAGCCTGCGGCTTTCAATGTCGGTGAGCGAAAACAGCCCGTTTTTGTAGCCAGCCTCGTAACGTTCCAGCCGGGCCTTGCTGATCTCGAAAAACTTCTGCACCGCGATCAGATCGGCACTGTCGATCTTCACGTAGTTTTCGGCTTGCTCCACTTTGTTGCGGGCGGCCGCGAGCTGTACTTCCAGCCCCTGCCGGAGCGCCCTGATCTGTGCGGCGGTGGCTTCCATTTTCTGTGCGGCCGCACCTTCGGAGCCCTCTTTGGCTTGAAGCTGCTCCTGCAAGCGTGTAGGAAGGTTGGGGTCAAAATACGACTGGCTCGTTTCCGAAATCACCAGGATCGTGTCCCCTTTCTTCACCTGTTCGCCCTCACGGACGGCCCAGTGCTCGATGCGGCCCCCGATCTGGTTCTGCACGGTTTGCGGCCGGTCCTCCGGGCGCAACGCCGTAACCGTCCCGCGACCGGGGATCGTCTGCCGCCAGGGCAGGAACAATACGATCAGAAAAATGAACAGCAGGATCAGCATGATCCGCCCCAGCAGGCGCGAACCCTTCGTTTTGAGCAGCTGCTGCTCCGATAAAACGCCCAGCTCTTCCCAGTCTTTGCGTTTGGTAAGGTCTTGTGAGTGCTTAACCATGGCTCACCTCACTTTCTTCCAGTTCAAGGTCCGTTACTGCCGCCAGTTTCTCGCTCCCGGTTACCATATCGAAAATAGTATCCAGGCTGGTCATGAATTTCTCGATGGCGTAGCTGATCTGCACGATGATCACTTCGGCTGCCACGAACTGCCCGAGCGTCATTTGTCGCTGCACCACATAGTAGGAACCCAGGAAGAGCAGTCCGCCCATGAGCAACGTCCTGACGATCACCGCGCTCGCGAAAAATTTGCGCAGAATACGGAAATGGTCGTTGCGGGCATGCAGGTATTCCGAAGTGATCTGATCGGTTTTGATGAGCACATTCCGGAGCTTCTCGGGCCTGCCCCGGTAATTGTCGAGGTCGGCCGCAACTGCTTCGAGATAGGCCACTACCTCATATTTATGATGTGATTCCTCGATGCTGGTTTGCACGCCGCGTTTGTAATAGAGGAACAGCACCAGCATCGTCGCTACCAGCGTCAGTAAGCCGAATCCCATGAATACGGGGTGGTAGAAGGACACCAGAATGGCGGAAAAAACGATTTGCACACCTGCGGCAACGATCTCAACCAGCAGCTTCGTGAGCCCCTTCTGAATCGTGACCACGTCGAAGAAGCGGTTGACGAGTTCGGGCGGGTTCTCGCCTTCCAGTTCCGTTTTCTTAATGCGGGGAAACCGGTAGGCAAATTCGAGCGTCGCTTTCGCAAATATTTTCTGTTCGATGAGCTCCACCAATGTCAGCTGGCCAATCAGCATCACACCGCCTGCGACCACACCCACCAGCACCATGGCGATCAGCAGGTAGGTGGAACTATACAATGCCCCGTTCGAGAGCAGGTTGAAAACGGCCGTGGTTCCAAGCGGCAGGGTGAGCCCGATGAGCCCGATCAGGCCGGCATAAATGAGGATGTAATTAATCGTCGATCGTTCGACGTACAAGATTCTGATAAGCCTTTGCCAGGGTGTAGGAGCATCGGCCTGATACTTTTTTTTCATGTAAATTTTCAGCGATTCGGAAGAAGGCCAGAGGGAGGCCGGCGGCTCGAAACTCAGACAATGCCATGCATTTTCCAAGCGATCCGTCTTTCCAATTTTACTTTGTTTGACATTATCAGGAACGGCAAATTAAATATTTCAGTGCCTTAAAGTGAAATACCCGCCGCCATTTTGAGGAATTACAAAAGCGTGCCAAACGTATATAATTAAGAACCAATTAGAATAAAATCAACCCAAATAAAACGCAAAATGTTAATTATCAGTACATTAAAAGAAAATATATGCAATTTAAAGTTATTAGAATTTCTAATAAGTTCAAATTAAACTCTCATTGAATTCTAATAACTTATTTTAATTGAATTCTTGCTTAAAACACAATTGACCATTTAATTCAACAGGTTACAATGTAATTCGCAGTTACTTATGTTTTAATCAGATATTAATAATTAAAAAACAATTATAATTAATACAAGATGCAAATAAATAGGAGAATTTAGCCACCCGTTCCCCAAAAGGTCGGTGCACCGTCCTCCCTTCCGATCCGGCGGAACGGAAAATCCCCGGCCACGGCCAGTCAGCCCTCTCCCGATCCATTCGCCGTTGCGGGGCGCTCAATCTTTGTAATACCGGTCCTGCGCGTGTTTGGTACCGGGGCAGAAATGCTAATGCAAAGAAAAAGCACGGCCGTTACCAGCCATGCCGAAGGCACGAGTATGATCTCGCGCCTGCTGATTTTTAAAACCTTACCTGACCAGCTCCCCGATCGCGATCCCGCTTTCGGCGGCCACCGAATACAACAGATACCATTTGTCATGCTCTTCGAAAAACGCCGGATCGCGCAACTCGCGGTAACGCTGGCGGGCGGCACCTTCTTTGGAGACGGTAAGCGGAAGGTCGGTGCCTTCAAATGGCTTCTCAGGCAAAGCAACAACCTGCGGCTCGGTCGGCTTCCAGGTGTTCCAGTCTCCTTTTAAAGCGATTTTGGAAAGATAAATGCGCTCCGGACTATCGCCGATGCGGGAATGGAACACCCACAATGTGTCGCCGGCAAGTTTTACGGCGGCGTGACGGAGCGTCGATACCGGCTGCTGGATCTGATCGAAGGGGTTGGGGCCGCGTTCAAATGCCTGGATACCATCCGGCGAGCGCCACAGAATGCCCAGCCGCGAAATGGCGTAATGCTGGCCTTTCCATTGAAATACGCGAAAATAGGACTCTCCAAGCTGGGTGGTTTCGGGCTTGAAATGAATGCCGTCGACGGATGTGGCGCGAAGTGTGAGCTGTTTGTAGTTGCGCTTATCGGCCTTGTCACCGCTCACGAACAGCGGGCAATGGAAATACATCACCAGTTGCTTGTTGGCGTGGTCGACATGCAGATCGGGCGAGGCAATGTGCCGGCCCGCTTTCAGCTCGTCGGGTTCGCCTTTGCAGGCGCAATCGTCCATCCGCAAAGTGCCCGGTTCGTAAATTTTCCATGGACCTTTGAGGTCATCGGCATAGCTCAGGCGAATGTATGTCCCGTTATGATCGGCAAAGTACAGGTAATACTTGCCCAGCTTGTTGGGCAGCCAATCCGGTGCGCTGATGAGCGACGGGCCATTGATATTCTTGCCATCCGGGCCCGGCAGCAACTCGGGACGGATGATGGGGTTGGTCTCAAAACGTTGAAAGCGGATCGATTGACCCGCTACATGGCTTCCAAAGCACAAGGCCAGTAACGAAAACGCAAGTAATTTCCTGATCATTTCCTCGAAGCACTGGTTTGAAGCTGCTCGGCCGGGAAACCCTCGGCTTTGAGCTGTTCGAAGCCCCCGATGTTGTAGTAGGAATGAAAACCGAGTGTTTTCAGCGTATCGGCAGCCTTTCCGCTGCGATTGCCCGAGCGGCAATACAGGTACACCGGCTTGTGCTTATCCAGTTTCGCGATCTGCGCCTTGAATTCTGGACTGTTGAAGTTGATATTGGTCGCATACTGTAAATGGCCGCCGTCAAACTCCTCAGGCGTACGAACATCCACCAGGTAGGCCTTGCCGGCTTTGATCCTGGCCAGTGCCTGGTCGTCGGCTTTCACGATGTTTTTGGGAGCAGGGTGCTGGGCTTGTACAGCCAGCCCGGATGCACAAAACAGTAGTATCAGGAATGAGAGCTTCTTCATTGATGTTGGAATGATTTCAGTAAAATATTTAATCTATATTTTCAATAGGTTTTATATACAAATCTAGACAAATATGCCGCTGACTGATGCGATTGGCTGCCTGCCTGCGGGAAAAATCCGGGATTGTACCACGAATTCAATGATACAACTGCTTGTCCGAGCCGATATGATCCTGTTATTTTGTCTGTCTAATGTCCATGCTCATCCCTTCCAGCTGATCAAACCTTCTATTATCAACGGCGATTTTTCACGGGCAATGCGGTTTCTGCTGCTATTCCTGGCGGTGCTGGGGAATGTGGCGCGTGCGCAGTCGCCCGACACTTTGCGCCGCGAACTGACGATCGATCTTGAACTGCGACCCCGCGCGGAGTACCGAGACAATTTCGTGTGGACCGCTGCCGACACCACCATGCCGCGGTTGTACGTAACGCAACGCAACCGCCTCAACATCAACTACCGCACCAATCGTCTGCGCCTGCATGCCTCCCCACAGGAAATCCACGTTTGGGGAGAATCCGGCCGGTTTTCACGAGTCGGAAGTGTTAATTTTTTCGAAGCATTTGCAGAGCCCTTCATCAACAGGAACCTCTCCGTGCGTGTAGGCCGGCAAGCGATTTCCCTGGACAATGGAAGGATATTTTCAGCCGCGCCCTGGGGCCAGCAGAGCCGTGCGCACGAGGGCATTCGAATTTTGTATAAGAAAAAACTGGAAACAGACCTGACGTTCGCATTCACGAGGCCCTATTCCAAACATTTCGATGCCGCTTATTCGCCCGTCGCTGCGCATACTTACAAATACCTGATCGTCCATCATCTGAAACACAAGATCAACGACCATATTACGCTCACGACGATCAATGCGATGGACATTTTCCGCAGGCCTGCGGATCGTAGCTATTACCAGCGCATTACCAATGGCGGTCGGCTCGAATACAATCAAAACTGGCTCTACGGCACGGTGAATGCCTATTATCAGTATGGCGAGAATGCGGGCAGGAAGAAAATCCGGGCTTATTACATTCAACCGGAAATCAGCGCGAACACGGGCAGAACGCTGTTCCGGCTCGGTGCCGAAATTCTGAGCGGCGACAGGAATGCGGTTTCCAAAGAAGCAACCGCCTCTTTCGTGCCGCTTTACGGCGTGGCCTGGAAATTTATGGGCAACATGAACCTCTTCACGCGCTTCCCGGCAGACGTCAACGAAAAAGGATTGGTAAACCCCTATCTTTTTATCATTCACCAGGCCGGCAAACAGCTCGCATTACGGGCGGACGCCCATTTGTTTTACTCCCAATATCCGTTGCTTCGCGAGGGCCGCGAGATCGAGGGGAAATACCTCGGTTTCGAAAGCGATCTGTCTTTGAACTACAAGCCGGTCAAAGGAGTGGAAATCATTTACGGCCTCTCGCTAACGGTCGCCAACGACCGGATGGAGTTGTTCGGGAAGGTGAGAGATGCAGGAAAAATCCCCGTTTGGAGCTATCTGATGATCTCATTCGCACCAAGATTACTGAATATCAGGACCGCCCGCGTAAGATAAACGCCCGATCATTTACTCGATCTGCCAGACGCGAAAACGATCAATGGCATGCCGGGCCGCAGTAGAACGGAACCCGAACCAGCCGCTGGTGAGCGGAGTAGCGTCCGTCCAGTCGAAAAGCACCTCGCCATCGACAGAAAAGGTTGTGCGGCCGCGATGGACGGTGATCATAATGTGATAGGTATGATTGGGTTTCAGCAAATGTGCCGCGTCGGAGTACTCTTTCAAAAGGGGTTTCTGCCCGTCGCCATGGTATTTGCGAAAGCGCGTGGTAGTGTTGGAATTGCCTCCGAAACCGACGTAATAGAGCGATAGCGGGTCGTAGTCCTCGAACTTGCCGCTTCGGGAATGTCCATTCCGGGAATTACCATTCCGGGAATCGCCATTCAGGGAATCTCCATTCGGGGAAAACAGGTTTGCATTGCCCGGGTCGCTGGCCATCCAGAACTGGTTCAGATCCGAAAGCCGGTCATTCGGGCCGGAGCCTACCAGCACAGTCCAGTCGTATTCAATGCGGAGGTTCCCTTCCAGTTTGGGTTTAAACCAAACGGTCACTCCTTTGGCCGTGTTCAGGATAAGCTTGCCGTTCCGGGTAATCACTTCCGATTGCCCGCCCGGCTCGATCTCCGGTAGCCAGCGCTTTTCATTGAATATTCCTGAAAAATCATCCGAATACAGCAGCTTGCCTGTCTGCTTGCTCAAAGGCTGTGCATTTAACTTAAAACAAAACAGCAGAACGACGCAAAGCGCCATTCCGCCAGTTGTCTGATGAACTGATCTTTTCATTTCGTCCGCACCGGCCAGAATGGTGATTCAGTCCGGCTGGTTTTAAGATAATCTTCAATTTTCGAGACGATTGCCGGGTTTTTCGCGGCAACATCCTGCGTCTCACCGAGGTCTTTATCCAGATCGTAGAGTTCCATTTTCCCGTTTGCTTTCACAGCTTTCCATTTGCCAAAACGGACCGCCTGTTCGAAGCCTTTTTCAAAAAACTCCCAGTATAAAAAGCGGGGCCCGTGACCCGGCTTGCCTTTGATGGCGGGCAGTACGCTCGCACCGTCGGTGTTGTATTTCACTTTCGACTTCGCAATGTCGGCAAAAGTCGGCATCAGATCGGCGAAATAGGCCGGTTCCTTGCTAACCGTGCCCGGTTTCGCGGTTCCCGGTGCCCACACGATCATCGGAACGCGGATGCCGCCTTCGTACATATCCCGCTTGTACCCGCGCAGCGCTCCATTCGAATCGAAGAATTCGGCAATCGCGGTTTGCTGCGGGGTGCCCTCCGAGCGCGGACCATTGTCGGAGCAGAAGAACACGATGGTGTTTTGGGATAAGCCACTCTCGATCAGGTACTTTTTAATCCTGCCCACGTTTTCATCCAGGTGGTGCACCATGGCCCCGTAGATCTTCATATCCTCCGGCCAGTCCTGGTCTTTATAGACAGTACTGTCGACCGCGTCCAGCGGCGAATGCGGGCTGTTGAAGTTGACCATCAGCAGAAATGGTTTCTTCGCATCCTTCTGTCTGGAAAGGAATGCAATGCTTTCGTCAGTCGTCTGGTCGTCGGTATAATAGCCTTTTTTGCCGTTCTGATTCGCGTCGATCGGTTTTAATGCCCCATTGACATACCGCTTTTTAGGCCAGTAACCATTGGAATAAGTGTCGGTGTAGCTGATCAGCCAGCCCGAAAATTCGTCAAACCCCCGGTGAATGGGCGTCGCGAGGGTGTCGTAGCCGTCGAGGTGCCATTTGCCCGTCAATGCGGTCGTGTACCCCGACTGGCTCATCAGTTTCCCCACCGTGAAATCGCCAGCGGCAAGGTTCGCACGCCGAACGGTCTGCTTGCCTTTGTTTCCGGCAACCCCGCCCTGGATCGTCGCATTACCGCGGATGGTGGTGTGCCCCGTGTGCAGGCCTGTTATGAGCACGCTGCGCGAAGGCGAGCACACGGGCGCTCCTGCGTGGAAATCGGTGAAGGTAATGCCCTCCCTGGCGAGCGCATCGATGTTGGGCGTGCGCATGCGTTGCTGCCCGTTCACGCCGATGTCGCCGTAGCCAAGGTCGTCGGCGAGGATGAACACGACATTGGGCGTTTGCCCGAATGCCCGGGCACCGATCAGCAGGATCAGCGCCCAGGTATTTAATTTTTTGAGCATTCGTATTTTAGTTATTTCAAAAATCAATTCACTAACCCATTCTCGTTAATAACCCGGGTTCTGATAGTTCCGGATCTGTTCCGTGCCCAGCGGCGCACCTTTTTCGTCGGTCAGCATATTGATATAGGCCTGCGGAAACGGCTTGAATGTATCTTTCGAACGGAACACCCCTTTCCCGTTGCCATTCTGCCCGTTGCCATTGACCGGATTGTCGGACACCGGCCAGTTACCGGCCTTCGACGATGCGAGCTGGTTGTGGTGCTGCACGCGTTCGAGCTGGATACCCGCGTGGTGAATGCCCTCGTACACGATCTGCTCCGAGTTGAATTCCCGCGAGTATTCATTGTAAATAAAATGAATAAAACGCTGCGCGGAGCTGCTGGCTTCGGGCGGATAGTTTTCCAGACGGGAGTTGGCCGATGCACCGTCCCAGTAAGAAGCATCGACTTTAATTTTGCTGTAAGTGTCGGTTATTGCCGCATAGGGATAGCTTTTTTCCGCCGGAGTCAGCTTTTCGGAGCCCGGGTACAGTCGCGCCAATACTTCCGCACGGCTTTCGCCGGTCTTGTAAGCGGCACGGGCACGAAGCACATTGATATCGCTCATCGCAGCGGAATAGTTTCCCTGCCGGCCATACACTTCGGCACGGATCAGGTAAGTTTCGGCCAACCGGAATATCGCAACGTCACGCGTTCCGAAGTGGTTGTCGACCGTGCTGCGGTTCGGATCGATGAATTTGCGGGATGAAGGCCGCAATGTACGACCGATCAGCAGACCGGTGTTCGATGAAAGCCTGTCGACACCCGTTTTGCGGTAATAATACTCGCCACCCTTTTTCACCCAACGCGGGTAAAGCACGTAAGGCTGCGACAATGCCTCCTGAAAATCAATGGCCGTTTCTTTGGTGTTTTCCAAAAATACAAGTCCCAGATCCCCCTGTCCTACTTTACGCTGACCAGCCACCGCCTGGCGGCCACCCCACGACGGCCGTTTGTAAGCCGCCTGCACATTGGCATTGAACCAGGAAGCCTCCTCCGCCGTCCACGCCAGCGACTTGTTGTTCGCATCCGTGTAGGCAAGGCCGGGCCCGTCCTGCAAGGTTGCATTGTCGAAAGAAGCACTCACATATTCGATCTGGAAGCTTTTCTCGAAGCGGGAATCATTGATTTTGTCGGTAAAAACGTCGTAGCCCCAGTCGGTCGGTAAAAAGCCGGTTCCTTTGCGCAAGCCATATGCCCAGGTTTTGGAAGGCAGGTTCCAGGCTGCATTGGTGTAATCGCAGGTGAATGCGGCTGTGGTTCGCATCCCGTAGCGGCCATTGTCCAGGTTGTTGCCGTAGGAAGCCCGCAATATGATCTCGGGATTGTTTTCGTTGCTCCAATCGCCGCGGGCGGTTTTGAACAAATCCCAATAATTGGCCGCCAGTCCGCCGAACTGTCCGCCATTGGAAGTACCGTAAAAATCAATGACCTCGGTGGCAAAAATTCGGGCCGAATCCAGGTCAGCGGCTCCCCGGCCTTTGAAAAGCAGCCCCAGATGCGCGTTGGCGTCGGAAGGGTTTACGCCGCCATCCGCATTGCGGTATTGGGCAAATTCCTTACCCTGCTCACGCTGCAAATAGAGCTTCGCCAGCAAGTGCGCAACCGCGCCTTTCGTAATGCGGCCACGCTCGCTCTGGGTCGCCGGCAAATGGTCGTGCGCAAAACGCAGGTCGGCGATTATCCGGCTGTAAACCTGTGCGGAAGTCGATTTGGGAAAATTGAAAACGGCTGGCAGTGAATTGTTACTGCGCAAAGGCATGGGCACGTCGCCCAACTGGGTTACGAGCATGTAAAAGGTCCAGGAGCGCAGGAAATACACCTCCGAAAGGCGCGCATTGGCATATTCCGCATTGGCCGCAAACTTGCCCGGCTTCTTTTCGGTGATGATCTCGATGGCTTTGTTGCAATCATTAATAATGGGATAGCTGCCCAAAAGCTGCGTCGCGTAGTACCCCATGAGGTTGTTGGCATAGCTGCCCGCCTCGCCGGTGGGAGCCCACACGGCCGGACTGATCGTCGCCCAGTTGTTATCGGTCGGCTCCGTAATATCGGTGCCGGTCTCGAACAGGTACGGACCTTCCATGAAGCCGTATTTCCACCTCAACGTGTTGTAAGACGCTACCACGAGCTCTTCCGCACCTTTTTCCGTTTCAAAATAATCCTGGGTGATGGTCGATACCATTTTTTCTTCCAGGAACTCCTTGCAGGAGCTCAGGGGAAGCAAAAAGAGAATGGGTATGATGTATTTTTTCATTGCTTCAAATGCATTTAAAGGGTAATTCTCAATCCCAGCACGAGGCTGCGGTTCAGGATGGTGTTGTTGGTTTGCCCGCCCGACTGCGCGCCTGCGGTGGTGTCCCAGCCCGTCAAGTCCTCGGGGTTAAGACCCGCCTGCACGGCCGCGCCACCCCACATGAAGGGGTTCAGTACCTGCACGTAAACCTGTGCATTGCCGATTTTGTAACGGTCGGCGACGGACTGGCCAAGCGTGTAGGTGAGCGACACATTACGCAATGCCACCAGCGAACCATTCACGTAATTGCGTACATAATTGTAATTGGTAAATGTCGCCGTGGTCGGCTGCGGATAAGCCGCGCCGGTATTAGTGGGGCTCCACGTATCGCTTTCCACCCGACGGCCGTAGGTCTGCAACGCGCCGTAATACAGGTTGTTGATCCGTGCCTGCAGCAGGAAACTCAACTCAAAATTTTTGTATCCGAACGTGTTGGTCAAACCCGCTGTCCAGGACGGACGGTTGTTGCCCAGAATGGATTTGTCACTGTCATTGATCGTCCCAAAACCATTATCGAGGTAATTCACCACCTCGCCGCTTGCGAGTGTTACCGATTTGGCACCGGCCGCGCCGTCGGCGACCTGCACCAATGGCTGGTCTTTGATCTTCACCTGGCCTGGCAATGCCGTAATATTGCCGATCTTCTTGTAAAGCTCGATCAGCCGCAGGTCGTCCGGTGTATTTTGCCAGAGGCGGTCATACTTGTAGTCGCGGAAAACGGAGATCGGCTGACCGATGTACCAGCCATTCGCAAGATCGTCGGTGGCTCCGTTGGTCAGTTCCAGGATTTTTTCGCGGTTCGCCGACCAGTTCAGGTCCGTGCGCCAGGTGAAATCCTTCTGATGCACGTTCACGGAAGAAATAGTGATCTCGACGCCGCGGTTTTCGGTCTTGCCGATATTGCTGAGAATACTCGTATATCCCAAAACCGGCGGTATCGAGCGCGACATCAGCAAATCGCTCGTTTGCGCCTTGTAAAACTCGATGGAGCCGGAAATGCGGTTGCGCAGCAAGCCGAAATCGAGCCCGATGTTCTGCTGGGCCGTTTTTTCCCAGCGCAGGTCCCTGTTGGGCATCGTCGCCGATTTGTAGCCCGCATACTGTGTTTCATTGAAAACATAAGCCGCTCCGATGATCGAGCCGCCGGTGGAATAAGCACTCACTGAGGAATTACCCGTGCGACCCCAGCTGTACCGGAGTTTCAGCTGACTGATCCAATCGATCTGTTTCACGAATGCCTCTTCTTCTAGCTTCCAGGCCAATGCAGCCGACGGAAAGAACTCCCATTTGTTGCCTTCGGCCAGCACCGACGCACCATCCCAGCGGCCGGTCAGGGTCACGAGGAAGCGGTCGAGCAGCCCGTAGTTGATCCGGCCCATGTAAGAAGCGAGCGCCGAACGGCTGTATGAAGTACCGTAGCCCATCGGGTTCCCGATCGCGTTCGCAGCCAGGTTGTACCATTGCGACGAAGGGAAGGTAATGCCCTGAGCCCGGATGTTGATGGAATTGTTGGTGTTCTGCTGCAAAGATTGCAGGGCGGTAACGCCGAAGTTGTGTATCCCAAACTGTTTGTTAAAAAACAGCAGGTTCTCGAATGTCCAGCCCAGCGATTTGTTGTGAGAATTATAGCCGATCAACGGCGCGGTACCTACTGCGCTGAATGGGTTGGTATAATTGGATCCATAGAAAGAACCATATTCCTTGTCGCTGTACTGCGCACCGAATTTGCTGGAAAATCTGAGCCAGTCGGTGAAACGGATCTCAGCATACACATTCGAAAGCAGCGAGGCCAGCTTGTGCTCGTTGGTGGAATTATTGATATTCAGCAGCACATTATGCGCCGAAAGCCCCTCGCGGTTGGTGTTCAGGATCGCGCCATTGTCGTCGAATGCCCTGGCGTAAGGCATGAGGGCCAGCGCCTGCCCATAGGAATCCTTCGCACCGCTGTTCGAAGCGTTTTCGGAGGTCCCGTAGTTTTGAAGGGAATAAACACCGTTCAAGGCGAGCCCGACGGTCAGCCATTTCCTGGGCGTGATGTCGCCTTTCAGGTTCATGGAATACCGCTTGAAATCCTGGTCCTTCAAAGTCCCGAGCTGGTTGAGGTAGCCCAATGAAAGATAAACGCGGGACTTGTCGGTGCCCGAAGAGAGTGACAGCAAATGGTTCTGCGTCTGGCCGGTGCGGGTTACGAGGTCCGACCATTTCTGATCGAACAAACCGGCTGCATTGTAAACAGGCACCTGGGCGGCATAGCCCGCGGCCTGCTCGTCGGCCGTGGCGGCACGGAGCTTCACGCTGCCGTCCTCGTTCCATTGGTAAGCCGTGCGGATGCTGTTGATGCCATATTGCTCACCGCCGCCGAAGTTCTGGATGTCAAAGTTCGGGTCGGGCGCGGTGCCGTACTTGCCGGTGAATGTGCCGCCGTTAATGTGCGCCTGTCGTTGCCAGTTCAGGAGCTGGCCCGCATTCATCCATTCGGTCGTCGAGTGGATTTTCGTGGCGGTGTAGCTCACGTCGTAGCTGATGTTCGTCTTCCCCTTTTTACCTTCCTTATAATTGATGAGAATCACCCCGTTGGCACCGCGGGAACCATAAATGGCCGTGGCCGAAGCATCTTTCAATACTTCCACCGAAGCAATGTCATTGGGATTGATCGCCGAAACCTCGCTGGCCGACAGCGGAACGCCGTCGATCACGTATAACGGCTCGTTGGAGGCGTTGATGGAGCGGTTACCCCGGATACGGATCTGCCCCACTTCTCCGGGTCGCTGATTGGTAGTGATGTCCACCCCGGCTACCTTGCCCTGCATGGCCTGTACCACGTTCTGCACGGGCCTCTCGCGGATCTGTGCTTCGGAAAGGCTTGAAATAGCACCCGTTACGTCACTCTTTTTCTGGGTTCCGTAGCCAACCACGACGAATTCGTCGAGCGCTTTGGTGTCGGAAAGCAGCACTACATTCAGCACCGATTCATTGTTGACCCTGATCTGCTGCTGGACATAACCCACGAATGAAAACACGAGCTCCGTGTCCTGCCCGGAAACCGAGAGTTCGAAGTTACCCTTCTCGTCGGTGAGCGAACCGCGGGTGGTGCCTTTGATCACCACGCTCACTCCGGGTAGTACCTCGCCTTTGTCGTCCTTCACCGTGCCCTTCACTGTTACTTCGGCCCTGGGCCGCAGGAGGGATTTACCCAGGCCGGACCTATCCAGGCGGGACCTATCCAGGCCGGGCCTATCCAGGCGGGACCTGTCCAGGCGGTCCCCCTTTGCTTCGGCGGGTTTTGCATGTACCACCACCGACGCCCCCGCCAGGCAGACGACTATGCTGAAATGATAAAAGAACTGCTTCATAAAATGGATGACCTGTGGCCGATACTGTTCACATTCATTTTGAACTGATTTTGGATTATTTTAACAAAGCGCTCCCAAGCCGTGCAGGGTGGTTCAGCACGGAAAGAAACTGTCGGGCAACTAACCGGCGCGTCGCGTTCACACCGGGCGAGCAGACATGCTCAGATTTTAAAGGTTTATCAAACCGGGCTAACAGAATCCAATGAAATCATTTAAATTTCAACAATTAGCCAAGTATATGTTCGAAATATACAATTTATTAGATTAATTGTAGGATTGACACAAAAATAGATATTCTATTTAATCTACCACACCGATATACTAAAAAACTTTATTAATTTGCCAGCGGTTACCATTTATCGGATTCTCCAAAAGAGCTCTTACAGCATTCAGCAATGAAGCAGATATCACGCAGAAAATTTGTAAAAAACACAGCCATCGCAGCCGTCGGCATACCTGCCATGGCACGACTTTCCGTAGCGCAGCCGGGGTTCGTCGCGCCAGGCCCGGCACCTTTGCAATGGCTCGACGGCCCGACGGCTGTACACCGGGGCGTGACCTGGGGAACGCCCTGGCCGAAAGGAATTGTGAAGGCTGACAGCGGCTTCCGCCTGATGGCGGACGGCAAAGAACAACCGGTGCAAACCTGGCCCCTCGCCTACTGGCCCGACGGCACCCTGAAATGGACCGCCCACGCGCTTGCGGGTGGAGAAGCCGTGCCGGGCAGCTGGACTATTCAACCGGAGAAGGGCGGAAAGCAGGGTACCAAACCGCTTATCGAAGAATCGGACGTCCATTTGAAAATCGATACGGGCAAGCTGCAATGCGTGATCGCGAAGAATGGCAATGCATTGTTTGAAACACTTTCCGCGGCAGGGCAAACGACAGCGAAAAATGCGCGACTGGTACTGCTTGTGCAGCAGCAGGCTTCTGATGATGAGACCGGTACCTTCTCCGTCGAGCGGTTCGAAGGAAAAATAAACAAGCTGACGATCGAGCAGAACGGGCCCATCCGCGCGATGGTCAGGGTGGAGGGAAGCCACACCCATTCCAATCGGCAGCTGCTGCGATTTGTCGTTCGACTGTATTTTTACGCCCGGAGCGAGGCAGTTCGGATCGTGCACACGATCATTTATGATGCCGACGAAACAAAAGATTTCATCCGCGGCCTTGGCGTCCGGTTCGATGTACCGTTCGGGCAACAGGAGCTGCACAACCGGCACGTGCGCTTTGCAGGTGAAAACGACGGCATTTTCGCGGAGAGCATTCGCGGGCTCACGGGTCTGCGACGCGATCCGGGCAAGACATTCACCGAGGCGCAGGTTGGCGGACAAGCTACTCCCCCGAATGATCAGCTTCCCGAGAGCGTTTCCAAAAGGCTCCGGTACATCCCTGCATTCGGTTCCTACACGCTGTTTCAGCCGACGCCGGATGCATTTGAAATACAAAAACAGACCAAACCGGGGCGTAGCTGGCTGCAATCGGCCTATGGAAGGCGCTCGGCCGGGACCGGTTACCTGGGTACGCCTGCGGGCGGTGTAGCGTTTGGCATTCGCAACTTCTGGCAAAGCCATCCGGCCCAGCTCGACATCCGAAATGCGGATCAGGACAATGGGGAAGTAACCCTGTGGCTCTGGGCTCCGCGCGCGAAGCCGATGGACCTGCGCTTTTACCATGATGGTATG
Source organism: uncultured Dyadobacter sp. (assembly GCF_946482605.1). Next base: position 81,557 of record NZ_CAMLSE010000011.1, read on the forward strand.
GGCCAGGATACCCATGCCGGGCAGCTGGAAGGCCTGGAAATCACTTATGAAGATTACGAGCCGGGCTTCGGTCGCCCGTACGGCGTGGCGCGCACGAGCGAGTTGCAGCTTTGGGCACTGCCCGGGACACCGGCCAATGCGGAACTGGCCAGGATCGCGCGGCAGATCCAGTCGCCGCCGATGTTGCTGCCTGCACCGGCCTGGCTGGCGGCAAGCGGCGTTTTCGGGCGTGCATTCAGCCTGCCCGACCGCACATCGCCCCAAAAGGAGAAAATCGAGCAGCAGCTGGATTTCTATTTTGATTATTACAAAAACCAGGTAGAGGCACGGCGTTGGTACGGCTTCTGGAACTACGGCGATTTCATGCATTCCTACGACACCGACCGGCACGTCTGGAAATACGATGTCGGCGGCTTTGCGTGGGACAATTCGGAGCTTTCGACCGATATCTGGCTCTGGTACTACTTCCTGCGAACCGGCCGCAGCGACGCATTCCGCCTGGCTGAGGCCATGACGCGCCACACCGGCGAAGTGGATGTCCACCATATCGGGCCATTTGCGCCCTTGGGTTCACGGCACAATGTGATGCATTGGGGGTGCAGCGCCAAGCAGCTGCGGATCAGTACGGCTACCAACCGCCGGTTCTACTACTACCTCACGGGCGATGAGCGTGTGGGCGAACTCATGAGCGAGCAGATCGATGCCGTACGGACATTACAAACCATTGTACCGGTCCGCAAAGTGAATGCTGCCGCACCCAAAAACACCGAAAACTCCGACTTCGCGACCGTCTCCTTCGGCACCGACTGGGGCGCCGTTGCCGGGGCATGGCTTACCGAATGGGAGCGCACACAGGATAAAACGATCCGCGACAAGCTCCTGAACAGCATGCGCACGATTGCCAGCCAGCCACGCGGGTTCTTCACCGGCTCGTCGTTACTGAACCTGAACACCGGCGAATTTCAGAAAAACCCGTCCGGCAAGGTCTCCGTATCGCACCTCAGCGCCGTTTTCGGGCTGGCGGAAATATGTTATGAATTAACGGAGCTGGTCGACGATCCGGAATTCAAGCGGGCCTGGCTGGACTATTGCCGGCTGTACAATGCCACACCTGGCGAACAGCAGCAGGCCCTGGGCGAAAGCCTCAAAAAGCTCAACCTGCAACAGGGCCACGCACGTCTCACTGCGTTCGCCGCCCGTTCTGCGGGTGACAACAAGCTGGGCCAGCGGGCGTGGCAGGAATTCTTTCGAGGCCAGAACGGCCCGCGCGAAGGCACAGACCGCCTGGTGGCCGTCGGTGCTCCGGCTGTACTGAATCCGTTGCAGGAAGCGCCGCAGGTGTCCACCAACGGTGCGGCGCAGTGGAGCCTTGCGGCGATGCAATGTCTGGCGTTTGCGGGAGATTACATGACGGAATAAATGGCGACGGACGTATCAGCACCGTTAGCGCTGTGCAACCGGCCTATGGAGCTGGTCGCAACATCATGCCGGCTAACCTGATCCGGCATGGTGCTACCGTATCAGGTTGGCAGGTATCATCTCTCTGATATACAACATCCCATCAAAAACACTGAACCATTTGGCGGTAACCGCACCGTGTCCCCGGGCCTTCATCGAAAAGAACGTGTCCCTGATGGGGTCGGCCGACCGTTTCATGTCAAGAAATCCATATTGCATCGCAGGATCAAACCACGATTCAAATCCGGTTTTTGTCATGGGTATAGCGAACGTTGTTTTTTGATAAATGGTCTTGGAAGAACCCATTAAGGAGGTGATGCCCAGCACATACGTCTGCTTTGCCAGACCTGGATCGTCTGTAAAGGCAGTACCCAGCGACCCGGTGTTGAGGGAGCGCTTTTTGAATGCGGTCAGCGAATTTTTCATGATGTGCCGGTTGGCGGCCCAAACGATAATCTTTTCATCGGGATATCTGTGAGTGACCAGCCATTTCAGGTTTTCAGACATCATTTCGTCCCTCAGCATCGACGACTTCGCCTGATCCGGCTCTAAAAGTTCAGAGGCGAAAACGTCAAGATTCTTCAAAGCCAGGTATTCTTCGGAGTTACGCGCATTGTCGGGCATTTGGCTGCAAAGTGTTTTAACAGCGCTTTGAAACTGCCTGAGCCGGGTTTGAAAACTGGTTTGCAACAAACTGTCGAGATAAGCACGTGGCCTGCTGTTCAAGAGATTAACCGTATCCGTGAGGTTTAGACAGGCTGCTTGCTGTGGCTGAAATTGTGCGACCGACGACTGGTGTTTTTCAAAATAGGCTTTCAGGCGATTTCTCAGGTGTTTTTTTGTAAAAGCCCCATGCATCTGAGGATCGATCCCTGCGACCTGGATACCATTGCCGGCCCGATGAGTTTGCGGCAGGTATTTATAAAACAGCTCTTTACATTCGTCGCTGAACGACCAGATTGGGTAAACATGATGTTGTAAAAATTGCCTGATGGATGCAGAATCTCTGCCGGTCGACGACCATCCGGCGGTCAGGCCATAAAAATCGCTTTCGAAAGCCAAAACGTTAAACCCCTTGACTTCATGAAGATACCTGATCAGCCGCGATTTGGCCAGAAAAGCGCTGCCGTCTCCATGCGACTGTTCACCGAGCATCACCACCCGGGCATCGCCAACCGCTTCTCCGATACATTCCAAATCGTTGAACGGCCCATTGAAGTCCAAGGAATGCACCGGTTTGGCATTGTCCTGTACAAAGCGCTTGATGTCCGTCTGCGCACGGCTATGACCAGCCACAGCCAGGACCATAAGCACAGCCAGGTGCCAGAGCAGGTTAACCGCAGGTTTCTGTTTACAAACTGATAAGGCACGCATTATGCAATTTCTCATTGATAAAATTTGAAGCGGCACAATGCCGGCTGGCCAGTCTTGCCGGTATATTGAAACTGTACCTGGCGGAGACTTACAAATTTATCGATTTTGGAATACCAGGCAGAAAAAACTATGTTACGAGGCCTGAGCGGAAAAATGCTTCGTCGGGCAGCCCTTCTCCGGCGTATTTCAACTCAAATGTGCGCTCCTGGAATCTCCAAACCCCATCCTGCTTCACGGCCAGGTCGCGGTAAACTCCCACCGCCTGCATACTCTTGCCGGTATCCCTGAACAGCCCAAACTCCGCAAGATGCGACCGGACCGATGCCCGGCATTCATTTTCCAGTCCGATTACGATTCCGCTGGCGAACTGTAAGAGGTGTTCTGTTCTGCCCACACTTGCGGGTATACCTTCGCGGATAGCCGGAAGACCGGCAAAACGGATGTCTACCGGACTCAATGCCTGCCAGACGGCATGCTCCGCAAATATTTCCGGCAACGCGTCCCATGCGCGGGCATTAATGACATCGGTGTACCTGTGTACCAATTGATGGATCCCGACATATGCCGATGGATCATCCTGAATGCTTATTTTTGAACCGTTTGAATACATTGCCTTGCTTTTTTTGACAATGTTACCAACCAATTGCACTGATGTCCCAAACGGTATCCCGAAGGATACCTTACCCGATTGCCCAATGGCCGACGAAATGCCTGAAACCACCGAACTGAAATACCTCCGTGACACGCTGTACGTCATGGGCGGAAAATGGAAGTTACCCATTATGCTGGCGCTGGGTCGCGGCAATCTGCGGTTCAATCAGATCAAAAAATACATTCCCGGCATCACGTCGCGCACTTTGACGCGTGAACTCAGGGAACTTGAAATGAACAAGATCATCGTTCGCAAACCGCATCCGGAAGGCTTTGTCGCGATGGAATACGAGGTAACCGACTACTGCCGCTCCTTCGACCCGGTGATCCGTTCCCTGATCGCCTGGGGTAAGGAACACAGGCAGGTTATCTGAGATTTGCCTTATTCAAAATCAGTTCGCGGCATGATTACCGTTTCATCATGTCCCTGCGGCGTTGCAGTTCTTTCCAGGTGGTTGTAATAAATCCCTTTTCGGCCAGAAACGCCTTCAGGTTTTCGCTCGTCATCGCCAGCAGATCTGCCCGCCTTGTCCTGCCCGAATCGCTGATGTAGTTAAAATGCGCTCCTGCATCCGTACAATGGATCAGAATAACAGTAATACCAGGTCTCAGACTTTGAAGCAACTCTTTAAATTGCCCAGTCCTGAATTGACCCAGTTCCTCATCACTCGTCCCGTTTGATAATGCCCAGTCGTAACTCAGCAGATGGAGATCGTCAACTACGGGCAACCCGGCATTCCACAACCGGTTGCCGATTGCCCTTAACTTGGTTAGAAGGACGGAATCGGGTTCATTAGCATTAACCAATGTCCTAAGTCCCGACAGCGGGCTGTTATGCAGACTTTTCTCTGTCCACGTCAAATGTCCTCCGGGTAACAGAACGGGAATTTGCTCTCGTATCGCAATGCGCAGATACGCTTCCAGGTACGGGGGCGACGACCACAACACGCCCATATGTGTATCGAGATGCGTCGGATTAATGCCCATCGCCCTGGCCTTACCTACCTGGGCGGCCATTTCGGCTGCTATCTCCTGCGGCGCTGCGTGATCCAGCACGTCTTTTACATTATCCCATAAACTCCCGCTGGTATCCGTCAGTCCCGGGGTAATCCAGGCTCCGCTTACGGGCGCCCATTTGTATCCCTTCCACTCCGAGGTGTGCGTTAAATGCAGGCCTATATCCAAATTGCGTTTCCGACAATAGCTGATGAAATCGCTCGTCCACGGGCATGGCATCATCACGCTGGCGGAAGTAGCGACACCGGCTTCCAACGCTTTTGCCACTCCGACATTCGATTCAACCGACATACCGGCGTCATCAACGTGAAACATAACCACCTTATCGTCCTTCTTCCAGCCCAGCAATTCCGCATAATTCCGGCTGGTCTGGGCAAGGCCTGCGTAGGTTAGAAGAAGTAGGATTACAAGCATTTCCGGCTTCCATTTTGCAGCATTTCCTTTGTGCATCGTCATTTGATTTTAGTTACTTTACGCAAAGGAATGTTTAAATAAATCCCTCCGCAATCAGTCAAAAACTTATGACTACCGAAAAAAAAGAGAAGCGACCGGAGTGTCCCAGGGAGTTCCTGCTCAGAATGTTGACGGGAAAATGGAAGCCTTGCATCTTCCGGTATGCCACGCAAGGGCCGGTTCGGTTCGGGCAAATCATGAAGCTCCTGCCCGAGGCATCCAGGCAAGCGTTAACGATCGCGCTCAGGGAGCTGGAAAGAGACGGGATTCTTGAGAGAAAAGTCATCGCGCAAAAGCCGCTGAATGTTCAGTACACGCTGACGGACCTGGGGAGTGAATTTCTTCCCATTTTCAGCGCCATAGAAGATCTTGGTTTACTGCCTGTCAGGAATTCATAAAGTCCCCACCATTGAACACCTGCTTTCGGGACTCCCAAAAAAGGCGATGCACCTGCGGCATCGACGTGAACAGGGTTAACTGGCGTCGTTTCAGCAGGTGCATCCGGAGAATGGAGGCGGTTGACGCTTCCGGCATTGGGTCAGGTCGATGAGCGCTTACTCAATCGCTCCCCTTGTTGTAAAAAACACAGAGCCCGTCTTTCCCGGCCACAATGATGTCTTTACGACCATTTCCGGTGAGATCCGCAATGGAAAAATATACGCCTATGCCCTTGCCTACGCCATAGGGCCCGTGTGAAATGGTCTGCTTCACGAATGCTTCCCCATTCCACTGAAAGTAGTACAGGCCTACCATATCTTTTTCGCCCGGGTCGCCTCCGTTGTGCGCCCGGTAGCGCTTGCCGGTGACGAGTTCTTTCTTGCCGTCCCCATCCAGATCGACCCAATCCATGGTGTGAAACTGAGAGTTGAACGGATCGATGACATGCCTGACCCATTCGATCCTGCCCGACTTCGTCGTTTGTTCGTACCAATCCAGCCCGTAGCTGTGTGCCTGGCCCACGATGATGTCATTTTTTGAATCTCCATTCACATCCGTCACGATCATGGGAACACTTGCGTCCTCGAATTTGAAGTCGTTATGTGCGATCCATTTGTCTTTCATGACATCCCGCGGCGCTTCAAGCCAGCCCGAACTAATGATAAAATCCCCGCGTCCGTCGCCATTCAAATCACCAAAACCGACCCCATGACCCTGTTTTTCAGCAATTTCGGTTTTAATAAACGTGCCCATCCCCTTTCCTGCCTTATCCCTTTGCAGCTTGTAAAACTTGAAGGAGGAGTTGGGGTTATTGGGAACGATTTCCGGATATCCGTCCTGATCAACGTCCCAGGCACGGACCGTCTCCACATTTCCGGTTTCGTCAATGAGGTGATCTTTCCACGGACCGTTGTTGCCGGGGTTCTCGCGCCAGATAATGCTTTTGTTGAACCAGCCGCCGGTGACGAAATCCATTTTCCCATCCCCGTTAACATCCATGGGAATGGTAGCAAAATCGTCCCAGTATTCCCTGAACCGCTTTACTTCACCGATATAAAACCGATCGAAAAAGTCGGGGCCCTGATACCAGAATTCCCCGGAAACGAGATCGGGTTTCCCGTCATTGTTCACATCAAAAACCCCGACCGACTCAATGCTTTCGGACGCGATCATTTTTTTCTCAAACCTGATGGGCGCGGATCTTACTTCTTTCTGCTGTGCGTGTGCGGGCGGTACAAGACCACCTGCAAGGAGGATGACGAGGGCAAATTTATTTAAATTCGGAAGCATAAATTCAGTGTTGGTCATTTGCTAAACATGTCTTGATCAATATCCCGGGTTCTGAACGAGATCGGGGTTAACCTGGATTTCGAGGAATGGAATCGGGAACAAAAGATCCTTTTCTTCGAGCGTATAGGTGGCTGGCGTCAGATAGAAATAAGCCGGGTCCGCCTTTAATTTTGCACCATAAGCATTCATGACGCTGATCGCATTGCCCGTTCTGACCAGATCCAGCCAGCGTTTGTTTTCGAAAGCCAGCTCTACCCTCCGCTCGTTCAGGATTGCCGCCCGAAGCTCCGTCTGACTTTTTGCGGGCGAATCCCCGAGTCCTGCCCTTTTGCGGACCTGATTCAGGAAACTTTGTGCATCGCCCGCCTTTCCCAGCTCATTGGCCGCTTCTGCCTGCATCAGCAAGGTCTCGGCATACCGGTAGATCGGAAAATTTTCATTGGTTTGATTAAACACTGCATGCGGATACTGGTACTTTTTGATGTAGGGCAAATTGACATAACTGGTATCGGAAACGGTCGAAGGACCTGTGATAAACCCTACGGAAGCATTGAATCGCTTGTCTTTCGCACGATCTTCATAGGCCGACAGCAGATCACCTGTGGGAATGTTCCAACCCGAACCCGAAGCAGACTGTGAGCCTACCGGCCCCAGGGTGTACTTAGCATAGTCGGGCGTCAGCGGGACAAAAGCATATGGAAAAGAACTCGATAAGTTCAACGGGGTGCCTTGCAGGTACTGGACTTCGAAAACAGATTCGGCATTGTTCTTGTTAGCCGGATTGAAAGCAGCCGCATAATCACCCATCAATGCATAACCTGTCACTTTCGAAAGTGCGCTTTCCGCCTGTGCCCAGTTTTTCAGATTTAGATGAACATCTCCCAAAAGCATCCACGCCGCGCCCGAAGTGGCCCTGCCTGCCTCCTGTGCCGCTTTGTTGGGCAGCAAACCAGCGGCAGCGGTAGCGTCTTCGATAATCTGCGCATACACCTGCTCCCTGGTCGACCTGGGCAATGTGGCTGACGCCAGATCCGAAGCGGGCGTCAGCGGAAGCGGAACGCCGCCGTAATAACGAACCAGGTCGAAATATCCCAGGGCACGCAGGAACAAAGCTTGTCCTTTAAAATTATCAACTTTTGCTTTGTCTATTTTCGCGTCGTCAATGACAGAAAGTATTTTATTGGCACGTGCTATCATGTCGAAATCGATGTAGTACCTGTCGGCGGTCACCGTATTTTCGGCCCCGTTCACAAACTCGTCGATTTCTTCGGGCATTGGCGAACGAAAATCGTTGTTATAAAAAAAGTGGGTATTATCGGAGCGCATTTCGCCCATGGCCCAGCTCGCCTGGTTGTTATACAAACTTTGCAGTGGCGCATAAGCACCGTTAACGGCCTGGGCAAAGTCGGATTCCGACTGGAAAAAGTTAGCCGGCACCACGGCGTTCTTGGGTGCAACGTCCAGGAAATCACTGCATGACCCCAGTCCCAATGATATAATGATAGTTAATATGACCTTCATTCTCATGACCTTATCTCAGTTAAGATTTAACTTAAAAATTTAGAATCCGACATTCACCCCGAGCGTATACGTGCGCGGAACGGGATATGAACCTCCGTCGATACCGAGTCCGGTAGACGCGGTGCTCACCGCCACCTGGGGGTTAGCACCCGGGTATTTTGTGAATATGTGGAGCTGCTGGATACTTGCGTAAATGCGAAGTCTTTCCAAAGCGATATTGCTTTTCAGAGGAACCGCATAGCCCAGCGTGACATTGTTGATAGAAATGTGGCTTGCCTTATACATCATCTGATTGCCCCACCAGTCGCGTTCCAATCCTGTTGTACCCGCCGCCAGGCTTCCATATCTTCCTTTTCCCGGATTTTCCGGAGAGCGCCAGCGGTCCTTTACATCCGACAGCACATTGAAAACGCCGTCAAGGTTGGTCAGGGTCTGCTCCGATCCCCGCAGGATATCGTTCCCGTACGTACCGGATAATGTGGCTGATAAATCGAAGTTCCTGTATTGAAGCGTATTAGTCATCCCGAAAATAAACTTCGGATGGGGGTTTCCGATGATCGTTGCGTCGCCGACGGTAATGACGCCGTCCCCATTCACATCCCGGAATTTGGCCGTGCCTACCTGCGAGGTGCTATGCTTGGGTGAGCTGTCAAAATCTCCCTGATCTTTGTATACGCCTAAATGGTCCATTCCGTAAAGCATACCGATCGGCTGTCCGACTACCGTGATATGGGAACCGCCAATGACACCGCTGCCCGGGCCTGTAATGAGCCGGGATGTTTTGTTCCCCAGCGAGGTTACCATGTTCCGGTCAAAAGATATGTTGAAATCGGTATTCCATCTCAGGTTCTTGTTCTGAATGTTCGCGGTGCTGACGGAAATTTCATGTCCCCAGAATTTCAGGCCGCCGATATTGGTCTGGATATTGGCATAGCCCGACGCTCTCGGTACAGCCACGTTAAACAGCAGGTCGCTGGTGTTTTTACGGTAATAGTTGTAGGTAAAATTGACCCTGTTGTTGAGCAGGTTCACGTCCAGTCCGATGTTATATTGCTCGTTCGACTCCCATCCCACTCCCTGGTCCGCAAGGTTATCCACCCTTCTGCCGCCGGCAACACCGCCATTGAAAACATAATTGGCTGTCGAAATGGTCGGGATATGCGTGTAGTTTCCAATGTTAAAGTTCCCGGTCACCCCGTAGCTGAGCCTGAGCTTCAAAAACGATATGGTCTTAATCTGGGACATGAAGCGCTCCTCGGACAAAATCCATCCCAGCGATACAGAAGGAAAGCTCCCCCAACGGTTGTTCACCCCAAAACGGGAGGATCCGTCGCGCCGTACCGACGCAGAAACGAGGTATTTCCCTTTGTAACTATAATTCACCCTGGCCAGGTAGGAAAGCAGGCTCCATTCCTGAATGCTGCTGGAAGCGGTAATGGTGCCGGCAGCGCTGATCGTTTGAACCTTGTCATCCGGATAATTGCTTCCGTTGACGGTGCTGGCATCCTGCCGGAATTTTTGCGCAGTAAAACCAATCAATCCGTCGAAAGTGTGGTCCCCCACCTCCTTCTGATAATTCAGGGTGTTCTCATTCACCCAGGACAGATATGAACCCTGATTGAGCACCGCAGTGGGCGTTTTGTAAAGACCGACACCCCGCTCACCTGTGGTGGTACCATTGAAGTTGAAACCACGCGAGCTACTCATATCAATGTTGCCGGATGTCTTCAGGTACAACCCTTTCACCGGCTGGTACTCCGCATACAGATTGGACAGAATCCGCGTATCGTTGTTGGCGACAACCCTGTCGGTAAGTGTCCGTGCATAATTGGGTGTAGCGAACATACCCGGTGAAAAGGCAGTCAGAGTCAGCGTACCGTCGGGATTCCTTAACGGTGCCAGGGGCGAAGTTTGCAGGGCCTCATTAAAAGCACCTCCCACATTGTCCACGCCGCTGTTGGTGTTGGTGGAATAGGCCGGTGCGATGTTCAACCCGATGTTCACCTTCTCGTCGGGCCGGAAATGGGTGTTGACCCGCAGCGAGTATCTCTTATACCCCGATCCCACGACCACGCCTTCTTGGCTCAGAAAACCCGCCGTGGCTGTCGTGCTGAATTTTTCCGTACCGGTGCTGAGCGAGAGGCTGTGGTCGGTCATCAATGCAGTGCGCGTAATGGCATCAAACCAGTTGGTACCGTTTCCGTACTGGTCAGGGTTTTGAAAAACAGGATCCACATCCAACCCTCTCTCTATTGCCAGTTCCTTGCGCCAGGTGGCAAACTCCCGTGCATTCATCATGTCCGGGCGACCACGCTGCGGCACCTGCTGCAAACCGAAATAAGTACTGTAATCGATCTTGGTTTTGCCTGCGACGGCCTTTTTCGTTTCGATCAGAACGACCCCGTTCGCAGCTCTGGAACCATATAATGCAGTGGCCGAAGCGTCCTTTAGTACGCTGATGCTTTCTATTTCATTGGGGTTGATATTGCTGATGCCGCCCACGATCGGGTTTCCGTCGACCACGTAGAGCGGATCGGCGCCCCCGTTAATGGAAGCAGCACCTCTGATCCGGACCGTCATGCCCGCACCCGGTGTACCTGTTGCCTGTGAAATCTGTACGCCGGCAAGTTTACCCTGCAACTTCTGTGTAAACTGCGAGACGGGCAGGTCGGCGAAATCCTTGCCATTGACCGTCGCCACCGAGCTCGATAGCTGGCGGGTGGATTGCTTTCCATAACCCACCACGATCAGTTCGTCTAGGGATTTCTCGTCCTCGCGAAGTACGATATCGATACTGGCTTTATTGCCGACGACCACTTCCTGACTGACATATCCGACAAACGAAAACACCAGAACCGCATTGCCATCAGGCACGACGATCGAAAAAGTCCCGTCCGAATTGGATATGGCTCCTTGTTCCGAGCCCTTCAGGACTATACTTACCCCCGGCAACCCCTCACCTTTTTTGTCGGTTATTTTACCTTTGACCGTCAGATCCAGTTTTTGCGGCTCACTCAGCCGGTTCATGAGAGATTCCATCCTCTTTTCGGCGGCCGAGTCCATGACATGATCGCCAGGGTCCTTCGTCTGGATCGGGACCGGGCCCGCACCGGATCGGGAATCCCGGACCATTTCAGGTTTCTTTTTGATCACAATCGTCCGGTCGATAATGCTGTAAGTGAAGGGCTGCCCCTTCATGACCCGGTCGAGCACCTGTCCGATCGATTCGTCACGGACGTCGAGGGTTACCTTGTTGCCTTTTTTGACGAGCTTGTTGTCATAGAAAAACTTGTAGCCGCTCTGCTGTTCAATGTGAGAGAAGACCTCAGAAAGCGGCCTGTTCTTCACCGACATGGCTATTTTTTGCGAAAAGCCGGTTGCTGATACATGAAGGCATACTATCGTCAGAATGAGGGCCGTCAATTTCATCACCAATAATAATTTGTAAAAATAACGCCTATGTATATACGGTATTTTTCTGTGTACAAGAAATTGCATACTTTTGATCAGGTTTGGAATGAAAGATTGTTTTTCACGAAAGAGCAATGGCCTTTGGTGCATTCATGCACAAAGGGGTTGAAGTTCCGGACACCCGCCGTTTCAGGTCGCATCTGAAACGGCTTTTTGTATCGGAACATCCCGGTAGTTACAGCTTGTTATTTTTTCATAGATTCGGGGTTTAGATTTCGATACCAGCAGAACTAATCCGTTACGATTATTTTCCTGCCCTCCACGCGAAAATGTACATCTCCCATTTCCAGTATCTGCAATACCTTCGACAAAGGAGCGGTCCGCTCGATCTGCCCTACAAATTCATGCTCCCTGACCGTGGAGCCATACACTACCTCCACATCGTACCAGCGCGAAAGCTGCCTCATTAATTCGGGTAATCCCACGTTGTCAAACCGGAAATAACCGTTTTTCCATGCAACCACAGCACCTGCATTCACCGTCTTCACATCAAATGCAGCAGCTGCGGATGTGTTTTCATTTCCGGCGGCAACCAGCTGGGATTGCTGCCCGGGACGAAGCAGAATTCCCTTCCTGACATTGCCTGCAACGTGTACTTTAATGCTTCCTTCTACCAGCGTCGTTTTGATATCCCCTTCGTCCGCATAGCTGTTAATATTGAACCGGGTCCCGAGCACCTCCACCAATTGCCTGCCTGTCAACACCTTAAAAGGAACCCGCTGATGATCTCTGGTGACTTTGGCTACTTCGAAATAGACTTCGCCCATAATTTCCACCACCCGTTCCTGATCGGAAAACGCCGTTGGAAACCGGATTGAAGAGGCTGCATTGAGCCATGCTTTGGTGCCGTCGGGCAAAGTGACCTTGTACTGTCCTGCTCTCGGCGTCACGACGGTGTTGTAGCTCCGCTGGCTGAACTTGCCCGGATCTCCCTTCACCGCCTGGTACACAATTTCCCCCTGACTCCTTTTCAGAATGGTGATATCCCCCTCCCTGGCGAGCTCTCCGTTTTCCATTTTGTCCAGGATAATTTCGGCCCCGTCCGCCAGCCTCAATATCGCTTTGTTGCTACCGGGAGCCGCGTCGGTTTGGGAAGCCATCTGCTTCTGCGGGGTAATTTGCTTGTTGTTATAAAAGAAATATCCGCCCAGTGTGCAGCACAGGAGGACCGAAGCCGCGACCGCAAAATACCGGTACAGGTACCTCTTTTTAGCAGGTATCTCCACCCGGGGCTCCTGGTTAACGGGCAGTGATTGCCACACCTCGTCCAGTTGCCTTTCCAGATCGTCGGCATCCATGGCCTTTCGCTCCGATTTGGCAAGATGCAGGTACCAGGCTTCCAGCAGTGCTTTTTCCTGCTCCGTGAGCGTCCCCTCCCGATATTTCTGAATCAATTCCTTTGCCTGTGACAATACCATTTGCGTCGATTAAACTGCTTTACAGGTGTAAGACGGTTTGCACGGCCGCTGGTAGTAGAAGAATCTCAAAAAAAATTAGAAAATTTACAGAAACACCAAAAAGACGGTCAAGATGAAGGCGATATCGAGCTTGCCCCTCAGGATTTGAAGTGCATTATTGACCTGCTTTTTGACGGTTTTGTCGGAGATCTGAAGTTCGTTCGCTATTTCCTGATAGGACAGGTTCTGCTTGCGGCTTAATTCAAACACCTCCCGCATTTTGGGTGGCAGTCCGGCGATCTCTTTCTCTATGAGCTCCGCAAGCTCTTTTTCCCGCAGTTCGTGGTCTGTAACCCATTCCCCCTGATCGATAAAAGTGGCCAGCGAACGGATGTATTTTTCTTCTACTTTTTTGTGTGCGATGAGGTCGAAGATCCGGTTGCGGACCGCGCCGTAGAGATAGGAAGAGAGGCTGCCCTTCAGGACAATTACACTCCTTTTTGTCCATAATGTAGTGAAGAGCTCCTGCAATACGTCCTTCGCTTCCTCCTCGCTATCCAGAATCCTATGCGCATGCAGAAACAAAACCCCTTTGTAACGCTGATAAATCTCCGCAAAAGCCAGATTGTCGTCCTCAGAGATGAGCGCCATTAACTCCGGATCGCTGCATTTTTGATAGTCATTCATTGTCTCTAAAAAGACAAATGTATAACAAAATAGTTACATTAACCGACCTCCTGAGGCAAACAAATCAGTCGGCAACCGGTCATTTCCAGTGACAACGTTTTTGGGTAAAATCCCCGGGATAAGTGGTTTCCGTTTTGTGCTGACAACTTCGCTTACTTCGACGCTTTCAAGAAGATTTGCTTTTGTCCGAGCCTGCAACAACAAAATTCCGGCTGATTGCACCACCGGGAAAGATTAGCCCAACCGGTGATACTGCATACCGGCACGCAAATTTTTGTATTTTGCTCTCCATCAGACGTGGCACGCATCAACAGCCTGCTGGAACAGAAAAACGGACGATTAATGAATTCACAAGAGAAGGTATTAAGCTGCTACAACCAGGTAGCCGACGACTATGCGGCTGACCGCTGGGACGAACTTTCAAAAAAGCATCTGGATCGACTGCTGTTGAAGGAGTTCGCAACTGCCAATCAAAACAAGGGCCCATGCGCCGACTTTGGCTGCGGCCCGGGGCAAACAACCAGATTCCTGTACGACAGCGGCTTAAAGCACATCACCGGCATTGATCTCTCACCGGCGATGGTTGCCACGGCCAGCAGACTTTCTCCCCAGATCGAATTTAAAACCGGCGACCTGCTGCATATTAATTACCCGTCCGGGCACCTTGGCAGTGCCATCGCATTCTATGCGATCGTACACTTTACCCGAGACCAGATCAGGACTTGTTTCGCCGAGATAAACAGGGTATTGAAAGCCGGCGGAGATTTCCTCATCTCCTTTCACGCGGGAGACGAAGTGGTTCATTTTGACAAAGCCCATGACAAAGATGTGGACATTGACCTGCTATTCTTTAAAACAGACGACATCGTAGCGCTACTTCTCGAAACGGGCTTCTCCATGATTGATGCCCTGGAACGGCGCCCATATGAAGATGTCGAATACGCCAGCCGGCGAGCCTATATCTGGGCACAGAAAAAGTAAATAGATTTAGAAAGGGGGATGCATCAGTAAATCCAGGATCACCTCAGAATAAGATTCAGACGCCCGAATGTCGATATTAAATCCGGATAGCAATCCCCGTACATTCCGGTCCGAAAACAAGGCATTTCTGATCCGGTTACGATTAGGATCAATTTCGAAATTAATTGCGGACCGGAAATCAGCTCCTTCTAAAATAGTATTTCCGAACCTGGCGTGCATAAGGTCACAATTTTCAAACAAGGCACCACTCAGGTCGGCTTCCCTGAAATCAGCAGCATTCAAAGAACAATCCGAGAATTCTGTTAATGCAACCCTTGCTCCATTGAAATTAGCGTGATCTAAAATGCAGTTAGTAAATTCAAATGAAAACAATGGGCTGGTACAATTCGAGAAATCGACATGAATGATCTTGCAATCGTTAAATAACACATTTCGAAAGCCCGAACTATTCACAATAACAAGCGAAAGATCACAGCCGGTGAATTGGCAGTCGATAAACTCGCAGCTACCCAGATCGCATTCCCTGAATTGACAATTTTTAAATGTACAGTTGAAAAATTGACGGCTACCCAATTCAGATCCGGCATTGACAATACCATAAAAGCTTTTGTTCTGATGGATGACGGGATCAAGATCTTCATTCATATTTTTAATGGTAAAATAAGCAGAAGAATAATTTCAATAAATCCAGATTTTACCTCTTCCAGCGCTTATGTGTCCACAGCCATCCGCAGGGGTCTTCCGTAATATTCTCCGTCAGCAAATCGACATACTTTTGGGTTATTTCTCCTTCATTCACCGATTCCGCTTCCGGGCACACGGGTATACACGTTATCCTGTAATTTCCTTTGGAACGCTGCGCAATATGCAGGTACACGACCGCCGAACGACTTAGGCGCGCCAGTTTTTCCATCCCCGAAAAAACATAGGTCTCCTGATTCAGCCATTCGAATTTGTATTTATCTTCCCTGATCCGGGGACATTGATCGGCCAGAAACAGGTAGATAGCAGGAGAAGATCTTTGCGTCAGGATGTGGCGGATTACCGCTTTGTCGGGTATCAGCTTCATTCCGAACCGCGACCGAAGCCTGAGCATCAGCCTGTTCACTATTTTCGACCGCAGCGGTTTATAAACGGCATAGGTATCGTGGCGCAGTTTATGGGGCATGAAATTCAGCATTTCCCAGTTGCCGCAGTGCCCTAGACAGGCGATGACATTTCGTCCGCTGCTCACGTGCCTGTCCAGGAGTTCCAGGTTCTCAAATACGATCCTCTTGTCCAGCACTTCCGCCGGGGCGGAAATGCTTTTGATGATTTCGGCAAAATAGGCGGTGAAGCAGGTATAGAATTTCCTCGCGACGCAATGGATCTCTCCGTATTGCATTTCAGGGAAAGAACGCGCGATGTTTTGGATCACCACTGCTTTCCTGTAACCGGGCATGTAATAAGCCAGGAAAAACACCACGGTCGCCATTGCATACAGGAATGCCATGGGCAGCATACTCAAAATAAAGGCAGTGCAGTAGGCACCCCGGTACACCATGGTTTGAAAGGCATGTCTGATTTCCATCATTTAAATGCCATTTTCAAACCAATTGATGCATATGGGGAAGCGGAGAAGTAGTAATCGTTATTGGAAGCGAACATCCCCTTCAACGTCCTTTCGCTGTAAGAAGCAGGACGGTACAGATTCAGCCCCACCATGCCGGACACCGACAAGCCGCTTTTGCCGATCTTTACCTCCGGACGGAGCCCGGTGACAATGTATTGATGTGAGAATATCATGTCCTTGCCGTCCTTTTTCAACAGGGCCATTTGCCCGTTCATTTCAAAGGCCAGCGCCAGCTTGACGGCCGGTAATACTTCATAACTGGCCGACACATCCAAACCATCGATCAATTCCGCATTGACGTTGAATTTCCCCTGGTGTTTCCAGTTAACGTAGACAGCCGGGAATAGCATCGGGTAACCGAGAGAACTGTTTACAGCCAGACCGCCGCCAATGGCCAGATTGGGTTTGAGGTGCCTGATAAAGACGACGCCAGCGCTTCCCAGGACATTTTTAAACCCGATTTTGGAAAAATTCGTGGAAGGCGTGAATACGCCTACACCCACGCTGGCCTTCATGGACCATTTGTCATTCAAAGGCCGGAGATGATAGATCCCCAATTGCAGGTTCATAATCTTGGAAACCATGTCGTCCGCAAAATTCTTATTGTTCAGCGAGGCATAAGCACCGCTCAACCCGACGCCCCAGGCCGTTGGACGATTTTTTTCGTTCATTTTCATGGACAGCGGTACATTGACGGCTCCCTGGTAGACGATGGAAGAACCTTTGCTATCACCAATTTTCTCTCTGGGCTTATCCCCGTTCGGAAGAAACCAGTAACCTGATTTCCCGATGAATTCCGTCTTGAAAGATGCTTGCTGCGCTTTTCCTTCAAGCCCTGCCAGGGCTCCCATTGCTGCGATGAATAGCGGCATTAACCTCGTGATTTTCAATTCCATTTGCGTTTACTTTCGTTTTAAGTTTCAGCAAATGTGGCGTGAACGAAGCGACACGGAAAGTCCTAAACCATGGAGTTCAGAATGGATCGGGTGAAATGCAGCATGAGCGCAATGAAATTTCGTGCTGTGTTAGTCAAGCACCCCGTCCATCCATTTCAGGAAATCGGGAACACGTACGCGGCTTACCAGCACCTCGTGCGGGCATGGAGGCAAAAAGGAAAGTTGGAGGCGGCTGTTGAAATACTTGGTGACATTTTCAATGGCTTTTACATTGCCAATACAATTACGCGCAACGCGAAAAAACAACCGGTTATCGAGTTGCTGTTCGATCTGGTCCAATGTATAATTGATGATGTGCCGCTGGTTATGGAACGTATGCAGGAATACGACCCCGTCCTCACTGTAAAAATGAGCGATGTCCGCCGTTTCCACGTAATGATAGTTCTCTCCTTTTGCTATCAGAAACCGGTTTTTTGTTTTGGCAGACAACAGCTGTTCAAATTTCCTGGCGTCCGGTTTACTGGGTTCTTGGTGGAAGATATTTTCAAATTTGTTCAGTGCCGCTTCCAATTCCTGCTCATCGAAAGGTTTTAGCAGATAATCGATGCTATTCAGCTTAAATGCTTTGATCGCATGCTCGTCGTAGGCTGTCGTAAATATCACAGGCGTGGCGACCTCCACGTGGTTGAATATCTCGAAGCAGCTGCCGTCGGCGAGCCGGATATCCAGCAGTATTAAATCCACTTCGAAGGTTTTCAGGAACGCGATGGTATCTACGACAGTCTTGGTTCTCCTTTCGAGCGAATAGCCGGGTCGCAATTCCGTCATCATTCGTTTCAGTTCTTCGTACGCAAACCGCTCATCTTCGACAATCAGGTACTTCATGGCTGGATATAGGGGACTTTTACAGTAAAAAGGGCTTCGGTATGCTCCACGACGATTTCCCTGGCATAGAGCCTGTATTGTTTCGTAAGGTATTTCAGCCCGATTCCACCCTTATCGGTATCGTTCGACGGCTGGATATTGTTTTCGACCACAATGTATTCATCGCCGATGGTGATTTTTATATCCAGGGGCAATTCTTCTGTCGCGATATTATGTTTAAATGCATTCTCTATAAGCAATTGCAGCGTAAGCGGTATCAGGCTATTGCTTTCAGATGCCGCTGCCTTGTTTACTGTAAAACTAAAAGAGTTTTCGAACCGCATGTTCATCAGGAAGATATATGAATCGAGCGCATCCAGTTCTTCCGCAACGGAGATCTCGGGTCGCTGGTTCAGGGAAAGTACGTACCGGTAGGTCTTCGAAAGGGCTTTGGTAAATTTGTTTGCATTGTTAGGGTTGATATATATTAAGGAAGACAATACATTCAGTGAATTAAAAAGGAAATGCGGGTTTATTTGCGCTTTCAATGTTTCGTGCTGAAACAACAGCACTTCGCGTTTAGCCTTTTCGGAATCAGCGATAGCCTTTTGTTCGGACCGGAAATAATATATCAATTCAAAAACAAGAAGTATAGGCACATTCGTGAACATTGCAAGGGCAAATTTTGTAAGAAAAGAAGGCAATCCTTCCTCGGGAATTAGAAATACATGATAGATCAGAAAGTTAAAAATCCATAATAGTATCAGGCATATCAGGGTTACTCCTGCAAGGTCCGCAACGATGCGGAATAATATATTTTTGGAATAAGGCAAATGCTTGTTCAGGAACAGTAGCAATTGATAATCGGCCGCACACATCGTAAATATCACAATGTAGTGGGCCGATATCTGGATATGAAAATTACGCCACAAGTCATCTTCCATTACAATGTTGCTCAGAAGCATTTGGCACACGGCATAGAGTAATGTGGAAAAGAAAAAAATCAGAAGATGCCTGATGTTATATGCTTTTATATCAATCATGATGAAAAACCTGCGTGAACCGGGGCCAAAATGTAGCACATAACCAGGTGATTTACGGCAAATCTCCCGGTCTTTCTGATGAACTTCATTATTAGGGGGTTGAATTGAAGACCGCGGTTGTAAATCATTGAATCTCTACCAGATTCCAATAAGCTAGCGAAGCTTCGCCCTTGTCCGAAATGAAGCGGGCTTCGTACCGACCTGACGCTACATTGGCCGGCACCTGGTAAACCCCATAATAAATATAGAGCGATCCATCAGCATAGCACCGGTCGGCCTGGGCAGTGGCTTTAAGTAAGATAGTGCCCTGATTCGATTTCAGTTGAAGGTCCGGCAGCGGCTTGTTCGTATCGACGGGCTTGCCTCGTGGAGGCTCGGCGATCCCGGGGAAGGGCATTGCATAAAATGTCTGGCCCTTTTTCAGGCTCGTCTTTGCTATGTTTCCGTGGACGATCCTGCCAATAGGGCATTCATCGGCCTCGGTCCAGATTCCGGCAACACTCATCGTAAGTGAATCTTTGGCAATGGCTTCCGTCGATAATCCGATCAACTTGTCGTCTTCGTAAACACTCACCACATATTGATCCTCAGGCAAATCCGCGGGCACATCAAAGAACAGTTGGTTATAACTTCTGACTTTCGCATTGATCTTCCGGGGATTAGTCATGCGATCATTCGAAAAGGTGACCTGGTATTGGAAATCGGAAAGAAAAACGCCCCCCAGAATCGTTACCCGCTTGTCATAGGTCAGGTTCTTCCACTGTTTATCATACCAATACACTTTTCCCCAGGCACCAGGCCGCTTGAAACCCGCCACATCGGGGAACTGAAACACTTTCTCACCGTACCGCATCGTCAGCCGCATCTGTGTCGAGGACATTAACTCGGAAACGGGACTCACGATTAATTCAAAGGGAAAAACCTCGCTGTTGCTGCCGGTAGCGCGCTGCCCGGTGGATAGGTCTTTCAATTCAAAGGAAACGGTATTGCTTCCTCCCGGCACCTCCGGAATACTTCCCAGACCCGAAACCGCACGGAAGCTGCCGTAAGCATGCAGGTCGGAAGTGTCGGCATAAGTCGACATATCCGAGGAAAGATGGAGAAGAGAAGTGAGCTTTGCGGTGAGTTCGCCCTCATGTCTGACGAAAATAGTGTACCGCTTTTCGTAACCCGCAGATCCCGCCGGTCTCCCGACGGCAAATATCACGGGCGGCACGCCCGCGAACCGGTACCGAACGTGGTTGTCGGCGGCCAGCGTGCTATCCATGGGAGTGGCAAGCACCATCCCATTACCCAATTCGAGGGCCAGGTCCAGCACATCACTGGTGTAATCCGCCGGAAGCACCACCTGAATGTAGTTCCGGGTAGTGTCCAAAGTCGCCTCCTTAGCGCCGTTGACCCGGATAGATTTGAGGTAGTTGTCCCGGACTTCAATCACCCCGGGCAGGATTTCCGGATCCTTTTTACATCCGGAAAGAAGAGCGGCGAACATTACAAAAAAGTAAAGGGAAAGTGCTCTCATCATGGCAACAAAGGGTTTATTCAGCCATACCCCGGGTGGCTGACGGTGATAAATTAACAGACCCCCATTAGTGCAATTTCGTTGCACACAATCCGGGCGATGCATCCGGCGAGACGGTGCGACGGTGCAATAGTGTGAATTGTTTATATTAAGTGCAACCATTTGAAAAAACCGCATCATTGAAGGGCAGTTTCAATCATGTATACTATATGTCGGAAAGCTTTTGGGAAGCCACTTACACACAGAACATTGCGAAGATAATCGGCGTTTGCTGCCGGTATACGCAAAACAGGCAGGCTGCCGAAGACCTGGCGCATGACGCGTTTCTGGTTGCGATCGACAAGGTTTCCAGTTTTGAAAACAAGGGGCCTTTCGAAGCGTGGCTGCGGCGGATCGCCGTCAATACGGCCTTGCAATACCTTCGGGAGCAAAAAAGACATGAACAATGGGCAGAAGAGCATGCTTTCCGCACCATCGGCTATGAAATTCAGGACGAAAACCCCACCCGCGACGATCATAGCTTTTCGGAGGCAGAGCTGATGGAAGTCATAGGCCATTTGCCCGAACACCACAGAATTGTGTTTAATCTCCACGTCGTCGACAATTTCACCCACGCTCAAATCGCTGCCCTTCTCGGCATCAGCGAAGGGACTTCGAAGTCGCATTTATCGCGCGCGAGAAAAAAGGTCCGGCAACTTCTCTATGCTAAACGCAGTGAGCACAAAAAGCGCAAAAGAGCATTCATCTGGTGGATACTCTCCTATCCGACCGGCGGCACCGATCGTCTGCTTGCCCGAGAATTGACCAACCTTTCCATTCAGCCTCAAAGGAAGCTGTCATTTCCTGCCGGCATTCCCAATGCCCAGGTTCCCGATTTCAAACCTGCTGTTCTTTCCTACGGGACCTATATGAAAACGGGAATAATGGCTTTGTCCGCAGCATTGTTTCTGGCGGGCGGTTCCGAGTTGTATGCACCTCACGACGGCCCTGATTTCACCCCTGTCGAATACACGATGCCTGCTGCAACGCAGCATCCCTTCCCCGACCCGAACACGAGAAGCGAAGTGACGGAACACCTTTTATTTTCCGGTCCAAAACCTGCCACCATTTCTGAAAATCCCGTCATAGTTAAAAAAACTAAACATTCAGAACCAATGAAAAATGTAAGTATTTTGGGAGGAATAATGGTGGCAAGTCTGGCTTTGGACACAGCCGGGTTCCCGACGGAGCTGCCCAATGCATTAAAAAACCGCCAGGCGATGATCAGCCGCATCCCGGAACCCACGGGTACCGGGCCGGCAACCAGGCCGAATTCCGACTTGCCGTCGGGCTCATTCTACGCATCGGAGCTGTTTTGGTCGGAGGAAAACGGGGAATTGTATTTTCTTGGAGATCGTGTCTCGATCAACGTCAGCAGGAATAAGTTTTCAGGCCGAGGCAGGTTCTCCTTCCTGCATAAGGTGAATTACCTGGTTGTCGATGGCGTCGCGGTCAAGCGAAACGAGACGGTTAAGCTCCAAGAGAAAAAATACAAGCTCATCAGTCTGAATGAATCCGAAGGCGCAAGGAAATACGGCGAAAACGGCAAAGCCGGGGTTGTGGAAATCACTTTGGCTGAATGAGTAAAAAAGAAAGGGCTTATCTTTATAACCGTTGTTTCCACCACCGGGACATGGCTGAACTCCTTTTCGCCGATGAATTATCAGGTTTTCCCTCCGCATAAGGATTTGAGGTCGTTTGTCAAATGCTATTGGATCCTGGAAGTCCCTGCCTGCGAGGACACGCCCAGGCAACGCATTCTGCCAGACGGGTGTATCGAGCTCTTCTTCATTCTGGGCTCCGATGTGAAACGCTTCACCTCGGAGCACGAATACATTATCCAGCCGCGCGAAATGGTGCTTGGACAAATTACGGAGCCCTACTTCATACAGCCCACGGGGTATGTCAATTCCTTCGCGGTACGCTTCTATCCCTATGGCTTTGCCAATTTTGTATCTGTCCCCATCCACGAACTCGCCAACAAGGAGACACCGATCGGACAGTTGTTTGGGGAGGAGACTTCGAAACAGCTTTCGGAACAAATACAAAACGCGGGTACTACCGCCCGCAGAATACGGATCATTGAGGATTTTCTGATCGAAAGATTAAAGAGCAAGGCAACGATCGACCAAATCGTCAAATCGACCGTCGATGCCCTGCTTTCGACAAAGGGAAGCCTTTCCATTCATGCAATTCTGCAAAATGACCTGCCGAAAAGAAGGCAGCTGGAACGCAAATTTTCAAACCAGATCGGAATCAGTCCGAAACAGCTCGGGAAAGTAATCCGGCTGCAAGCTGTGCTGAGGATGATCCTCGACCGCCAGTCCGGGCAACTGACCAGCATCGCATACGAACGGGACTACCACGATCAGGCCCATTTCATCAAAGACTTCCGAGAATTTACCGGAGCAAGTCCCAAGCACTTCCTGCACGACAGCTCGATGGCGCTTTCCGCACTGCTGTATTCGGCCGACTAGTGTCGCAATTTTACAATTTCAAGCGCGCCTGGCTGCCTAGCTTTGCACCGGACTCTTAAACATGAAAAAATGCATCGAACTTCGTTAACCGCGGCAGTTGTATTGTGCCTTGGGATCGCCGCCTGCTCCGGCCGGGACCATTCCAAAACGCAGGCAAAAATGGATGAACAGACTCAAAACAAAAGCGCTAAAACCATGAAAAACCTCATTTCAATCGTAGAAATTCCAGCGGACTCCTTCGCCCGGGCAGTCGCTTTTTACCAGTCGGTTCTGGATGTCAAAATCGAGGCGATCGACATGCAAGGAACTCAAATGGGTTTGTTTCAGGCCGACGAAGGCACCGTCAATGTGGCACTGGTAAGCGGAAACGATTACAAGCCCGCAGATCAGGGAACGCTTGCTTACCTGAATGGCGGCGATGATCTTCAGACGGTGCTCGACAAGGTCGAGCCAAATGGAGGCAAGATCATAGTTCCCAAGACGCCGATCGACCCCGAAAACGGCTTCTTTGCCATGTTCACCGACAGCGAAGGAAACAGAATGGGCTTGCATTCATACCAATAGTCGCCATAAACGCGAGTCGGAAAGCCCTTTGCAGTTCAAAAGGGCTTTCCGGCCTCAGTACGTAAAGCTCATCTCCAACTCACTGTCGGCCGCGGGAACTTCCGGATGGCGGACGGTTGTCTTCAACCTCCGGATCTTTTTGTCTTTCACCTCAAACTGCTGGGTCGTGATCCGGTCCGCCCTGAAAGCGCCGTCTTTTCCGGGCAGTTCGTAGGTGATTTGCAGCGGCAGCCGTCCCTTCATGGCATTGAGTACAGGGAAATTGTAAACGGCGTAGTCCGGGTTATTAAAATCTTCGATGAACAGCCAGCGATCGTAGTCAAACGCTTCGGAATAGCCTTTCAGGCTGGTAATCGTCTGGTAACCATTCGACTGTTCCGTCCTGACCCGCACCAGCGTGCCGGCTTTGTCATATTGATAATGATTCACGACGTCCATCCGCGTGCCTGCGGGCGTGATCTGGTAGCGTTCCAGCTTCGCGACGCTGCCATCATCGTCATACAGAAAAACCAGCTTTTGTGCATTATCGTATGGCCCGGCATGCTTCTTCACCCGCAGGATCGTTTTCAGCCTGCCTTGATCGTCATATTCATATTGATTCTTCGACAGGGAGCTTGCCACATCGATACCCGAAAGACTTTTACCCGCGTACTCATGTGTTTTGAGCTCGGTCTGACCGCGTGCACCCGAATAGCGGATATTATCGATGCTGCTGTCGGGCCGGTAATTGACGCTCGCTTTGTAGTCGTAGGTTTCCCAATAGATTTCACGGATCAGCTGACCGGCTTTCGATACGGGTTCATCCGGCGTAGGCTGCGGTTCCGGGCCCTGCGGTTTGTCCTTTGAACAGGCAGTCAAAAAAAGGAGAGCGACCCACAACATGGTGGTGAGCGCGCATTCGTGCACGGTTTTCATGGCTTGTAAAATTATGTTGAAATTCGAACGAACGGGATGCGCGCCGGATGGCTTGAAAGCAGCGGCAAGTTTATCCTTTTACTCCGAATACAACAACTTTCGGCGACAGAATACACTTTCTGGCAGACCAACGGATCCTGCGGTGTTCCTATACACAGCAGCGTCGTTTGTTGCGGTCTCTTTTTCTTTGGGACTGTTTTACCTGTTCAGAATGGATGAGAAGAAATGCCTGATGTCTTTGACCAGCAAATCAGGAACTTCCATAGCGGGAAAATGGCATCCTTTATCATAGAAAGTCCAGCTGTCGGGTTCACCCATGAAGGAAGTCAGCTTCTTCAGCAGGGTTTCATCCTCTTTTTTACCAAAACATGCCATGGCAGACGGAACCTTTGGAGGCGTCCACTGATTGGCTTCCTGTGCATCGCCGCCACCCCAGTCAAATGCCATGCTCATGTTTTCGGAGAGGATTGCGGCGCTTGACGCCCCCAGCTGGTTGAACCAGTACAAAGAGACATTCGTCAGCATTTGGTCTATACCCAAAGCGTCCTCCGGCAGTTCTGTGTCCGCATCGGTCCATTCCTTGTATTTTTCAACCATCCATGCCAGCTGCCCTACCGGGCTGTCCGACAATGCGATACCGATCGTATCCGGCCTGGTAGCCTGTATTTCCAGATAGGCCGTCCCGTCTTTTTTGTACTGCTTCATCCGTTCCAATCCAGCCTTTTCGGCGTCCGTCAAGGCTGAATGGTCGGCGGGAAACATGCCTAATCCGGCAACCGCGAAAAAGTCCGAATTGATGTGCGTTCCTATGAGGTTATACGCAGCGACACCCGACATGATCCCCGCAATGCCCGCGCCCATGTCGCCGCCGTGCACAGCGAACTTTTCATAGCCCAGCTGGCCCATCAATGTGGTAAAAGTCTCGGCAATCCGGAACATATTATAACCCTTCACCGTAACAGGTACCGAGAAGCCAAAACCCGGGATGGAGGGAATAACGAGGTCAAATGCAACTTGTCCGGGATCGCCGGGATTGGTGAGCGGTTCAATTACCCGGGTAAAATCCGCAAATGAACCCGGCCAGCCATGGATGAGCATCAAAGGAACTGCATCGGCCTGGGGCGATTTGATGTGCAGATAATGAATGCGCTGTCCTTCAATTTCAGTAATGAAATGCGGGTATCGATTCAGGTCAGTCTCTTGCTTCTTCCAGTCGAATGTATTCAACCAATAATCGGCGATATTCCTCAGGTAATCGACGGGGACGCCCTTTTCCCAGCCGCTTTGCGTAGCCGGATTGGTCCAGCGGGCATTGGCAAGTCGCTGTTTGAGATAATCAATTTCTTTGTCGGAGATTTCAATTTTAAACTGTCGCATGATTTCCAGATTTTGAATGTGAGACTGATAACATTACAAAATTCGGCACCACGCTTCCGGCAGGCGATAACAATTGTTAATAAATGCTACTTCCTGTTCCTGATCCTGCTCAAAGAGACCGAAGTGACACCCAGGAAAGAGGCAATGTAATGCTGAGGCACCCTTTGAAGGATTTCCGGGCGCTGCTCCATCAGCTCTCTGTACCTTTCTTCAGGACTGTTTTTGATCCTGGACAGAAACAATTTTTCGACGTACAGCAAACGCCGGAGTGTCTGCTCTTCCATTGCTTCTCTGATGAGCGGAGACGCGTCGATGATTTCAAAATAGTCTTTTTTGGTGAGCGTGTGCACGACCGAAGGTTCAAGGCTTTCGATTGAATAGAGGCTTGGCTGGTTGTAACGGAAACTTTCTGCCGAAGAGACTCCTTCTCCTTCGAGGAAAAACTGAAAAGTAATGTCTTTGCCATCCTTATTGAAAGAGAGCCTAAGGCATCCTTTTTCAATGAAATAAACCTTTTGGGCGACTTTTCCTTCGTCGAGCAGCACTGTTTTGGCAGGAATCTCTTCCCGCTTGAACAAGTGACCGAACTTACCCCATTCAGCCTGTATGTGTTGATCTGCCATGAATTTCCGAGCATGTTGACATTTCACGAATGTATACAGAATGGTCTTCTCTTACAGAACGTCGCCGATCATTTTATTTACGGACAGCACTTTGGAAGCGCTATCGCGTAACCTGCATCACAAAACCATCCGCTAGCATTCCGCACTTCCTACCGTTTCCGCCCGGGAACAGATTTTGTATCGTCCGCCCCGTCAAAAAATTGAGGAAATCATGGAAAACAATGCAAACAAAGAAACCAACTCGTATCCACCCGATCAGTCGCAGGTCATATTTACGGATTTGCAGGGAATAAGGCGCAGGGGCATTTATAAGAAAGACAAGGGCTTTCAGGAAATCACTGAATTGGAAATTCCACGGGAAGAAGAGTCCTTCTTTCCGGAGAACGACATCGCAGGATGGGAGTATGAGCCGGAAAGCCAGTCGGAATAACCCGGCAACACTTTCATCATGAGATCAATCAACAAACTGAAAACTTCCCCGTACACCGTATGAAAACAACTGGTCATTTCCGAAAACCTGCATGGGCAGCATTATGCCTGACACTCCTGGCGGCTGCGGTCGTCGGCTGCGATGGCGATGATGATTTCTGGGACGCATTTATCCCGGAAACCGATAAAGAGGCGACTTCCGCACAAATACAAGGCTATGTGTTTTACCCGGCATTGCAACCGGCCTCGGATGCTAATGTGGCACAGCTTAAAGTTCCGGCAGGCTTTAAGGTTAACAAATTTGCCGAAGGTTTGGGCAAGCCGCGCATGCTCGTGACGGACGGGAATGGTCACGTGTTCGCCTCGGATCGCGAAGCGGGCATCGTGATGATGCTGACCGATTCCAACAACGACGGCATTGCAGACGACAAGAAGACGGTTGCGAATATCAAGCAGGTCCACGGGCTGCACATTTATAATGGGCGCATGTACATGGCTGCCGTGAAAGAGGTGTATGTGGCCGACATCCATGCGGACGGAACCCTTGGCCAGCCACGGATGCTGATCAGCGACCTGCCCGACGGCGGCCAGCACCCCAACCGCACGCTGGCGTTTGGCCCCGACAATAAAATGTACATCAGTGTGGGCAGCACGTGCAACGCCTGCCCCGAACCCAATCCCGAAAACGCCACCATGCTCCGCGCCGACGAAGATGGTTCAAACCGGAAAGTATTCGCGAAAGGGCTGCGCAATACCATCGGGTTTGGCTGGCACCCCGAGACCAAAGAACTATGGGGAATTGATCACGGCATCGACTGGCTTGGCGATGATGAACAGAAAGAAGAAATGAACCAGATCAAACAAGGTGCCGACTACGGCTGGCCCTACATTTACGGCGAAGGCAAATACAATCCCGGCGACCGGCCAAAAGGTGACACCACCTACCAGCAATACCTGCAAAAAACTACGCTTCCGACACTGACTTATCAGGCACATTCCGCACCGATGGCCATGGCCTTCTACACCGGCACCCAATTTCCCGAGGATTACCGTTCCGACACATTTGTAGCCATGCGCGGTTCATGGAACCGAAGCTCGCCCGTAGGTTACCGCATTGCCAGGGTGCATTTTGAAAATAACAGACCAGTACGCTTCGAGGATTTTGTAACGGGCTTCACCGTAGACAAGAACCGTGCGCATTTCGGCCGGCTGGTGGGGCTGACGCTTCATAAGGATGGATCGCTGCTCTTCTCGGACGATACCAACGGAGTCGTTTACAGGGTCTCTTATCAATAACACCGCCATTATCCGGCCCATACCGATGCGCCGGACAATAGACTGTAATTCAACTCGAAACATGAACAAGACGACTGCCTGCCTGCTGATTTTCCTGCTGCCCTTGTGTACACTGGCTCAGGAAAAAGTAGCGCAAATACTACCCTGACGGACCATACTGGCACGGGTTTTAGTGCGAAGGGCTTCCAAACTAAAACACTGCACAGGCAATCGGACATCCGGAATGCCGTCAACGAAACCATATCAATCCACTATGATCAGTTTTAAGAACTTCATCACACTTATGAAGGAGAGCTTTTCGGAGTTTTCCAATGACAATGTACTCAAACTGAGTGCCGCACTTTCCTATTACACTATTTTTGCGCTGGCTCCTATGTTGCTGCTGATCATATCGATCGTCAGCTTTTTCTTTGGCAGGGAAGCATTCGAAGGGGAACTTTATGGACAGATCCAGGGCCTCGTCGGCAAAGAAGCTGGTGCCCAGATCCAGGAACTCATCAAAAATGCGGCGCTCAACGATAAATCGACTACCGCCGCAATCATCGGCGGAGTTACATTGCTTATCGGTGCCACGGGAGTTTTTGCAGAGATACAGGATTCCATCAACTACATCTGGGCCATCAAGTCCAAACCTAAGAAAGGGTGGCTGCAATACCTCAGAAACCGTCTGCTGTCGTTCTCACTGATCATCACCCTCGGCTTTTTGCTTGTGGTTTCATTGGGCGTCAATACCGCGGTGGATTTACTGAGCACGAGACTGGAAAGGTATTTTTCCGACATTTCCGTCATTGTATTTTCGGTGCTGAACGTCGCACTTGTGCTGGTTATCATCGCAATACTCTTCGCAGTTGTATTCAAAATCCTGCCCGACGGCCATGTACGGTGGAAAGAATGCCTCATTGGTGCGGGGTTTACTTCCCTGTTGTTTGCGATCGGCAAGTTTGCCATTACTTTTTACCTGGGCAGCTCCGATCTGGGTGCGACATATGGCGCATCAGCGTCCATTGTGATCCTGCTGACGTGGATCTATTATTCGTCGATCATCCTTTACTTCGGGGCGGAATTCACCAAAGTATTTGCCAGGTTCGACGGCCACGAGATCCGGCCCAACGAGCATGCCGTGCTGCTCGTCAGGCAGGAAGTGGTAAAAGATCCCGTTGCCCCTGAAACCCAACCGGCTCCGGCGACGCATGAATGGAACCCATTGATATTGAAAAACAAACTTTTCGACTCTGTAACCCATTTTGTGGACACCAAACTCCACGCAATCCGTGAAGAGATCGAGAGCAGGGTTTCCGGACTCCTTTCTCCGGCAGTCTACTATTTATTGATGGCTGTTTTGGGTTTCGGCATCATCACCGCCATGCTGCTGATCGCAGGCCATTTTCTTAACAATTGGCTGAACAGCGACTATTTGGGCTACGTGGTGCTGATGGCGTTCCTGATACTGGTGGTCGGTCTGTTCGTGCTGCTTAAAAAGCAGTCGCAATCCCTGATCCGGAAATTACTTTTCAAGGTTGGCAAGCAAACGGAAGAAAAAGAAGTCACCGGATCAGAATCATAATTCCTCAAAGGCTCATTCCGCCATCCATTACAATTTCGGCCCCGGTGATAAAGCTTGAAGCCTCACCGGAAAAATAGGTTACCATCTTAGCCACATCTTCCGGACTTCCGATTTTTTTCAGCGGGATCCGCTCGATCATCCAGTCGTCCAATGCCTGCCGGGCTGTCGGATCCAGGCCTATTTTGTTCAGAATTTCGGTCTGTGTCGGTCCCGGGCTGATCGAATTCACCCGGATTTTACGCGGTGCCAGTTCAATGGCGGCGATTTTCATTACCGCATTGAGTGCCGCTTTGCTCGAAGTGTACATCGAGGTGTTCGCACCATTCATACCCACCACGTTTGACGACAAAAACACGACCGAAGCGCCGTCATTCAGAATGGGTATAAACCTGCTGAGCGTAAAATAGGCGCCTTTGAAATTCACATCGATTACATAATCAAAATCACTTTCCGTCGCTGTTTCAATGCCTGCTCCGCCCAATACACCCGCATTGATAAACAGTATATCCAGTTTACCAAACCTTTCGCGTACCTGCGCTGCCAGCGCCTCTATGGCTGTAACCTGGCTCTGGTCGCTTACATAGCCCGTTACGCCGAGCTCCGCTGCGGCCTTCAGGATCACGTCTTCCCGTCTGCCGGTGATGATCACATCCGCGCCCTGCGCTTTCAATTCTTTTGCGGCCGCATAACCGATGCCGCTGTTTCCGCCTGTAACCAGGGCTTTTTTACCTTTTAGAGTTTCCATTGTCTTGCGTATTTAACTTTTGACAAAGGTAGGCCGAAATTGGTATCACTTTGTTACCAGTATATCAGATGATACCAACTATAAAAATCGCCGCGCAAAGTCAGGCACGAGGTAGTTGTCTGAAACCAGCCTGCCCGCAAAAACAAGCGGCGCCCGCAGGCGCCGCTAAGAAAAAACCGTAATGCATTTGCGCCATCAAGCCGCAGATCCGGGGATTACACAATCCCCTGCGCCAGCATGGCATCTGCCACCCGCACAAAGCCGCCAATATTGGCCCCCTGCAAATAGCTCATGCGCCCATCCGGCCTGCGTCCGTAACGGAGGCATGTCGCATGGATATTGAACATGATCTCCTGCAACTTTTTGTCCACTTCCTCGCGTGACCATGACAAACGCAGCGAGTTCTGCGACATTTCAAGGCCTGAAACTGCTACACCGCCTGCATTGGCCGCTTTTCCGGGGGCGTACAGGACATCATTATTTTCAAATACTTCAATGGCTTCCGGGGTGCAGGGCATATTGGCCCCTTCCGCTACGCAGATACAGCCGTTTTTAACAAGCAAGCGGGCATCGTCCGCATCCAGTTCGTTTTGGGTCGCATTGGGCAAGGCTATGTCACACGGAACTTCCCACGGTCTTTTTCCTGCCACGAATTCACAACCAAACCGATCCGCATAAGAACTGATCCGGCCGCGCGCTTCGTTTTTCAAATGCATGATGTAAGCCAGCTTTTCGGAATCAATGCCCTTCTCATCATAAATATATCCCGATGAATCGGAAAGCGTTACCACCTTCGCACCCAGCTCAATGCACTTTTCCAGGGTATACTGCGCCACATTACCCGATCCCGAGATGACCACGCGTTTCCCGCTGATGCTATCGCCTCGTTCGCCGAGCATTTGTTCCACAAAATAAACAACGCCATAACCTGTCGCCTCCGGGCGGATCAGGCTTCCGCCGTAGCTTGCGCCTTTGCCCGTAAGCACGCCGGTGAATTCATTTTTGAGCCGCTTGTACTGCCCGAACAGAAAACCGATTTCCCGTGCTCCTACCCCAATGTCTCCCGCCGGCACGTCGTTGTCGGAACTGATATGCCGGAAGAGCTCCGTCATAAAGCTCTGGCAAAACGCCATTACTTCGCGATCGGAACGGCCTTTTGGGTCAAAATCGGCACCGCCCTTTCCGCCACCCATGGGAAGCTGCGTCAGGCTGTTTTTGAAAATTTGTTCGAATGCAAGGAATTTGAGCGTGCTCAGGTTTACGGAGGGATGAAAACGGAGACCGCCTTTGTAGGGCCCGATCGCGCTGTTCATCTGAACCCGGTAACCACGGTTGATCTCGACCTCGCCCTGATCGTTCATCCAGGGTACCCTGAAAATAATGATACGCTCGGGCTCTGCGATCCGCTCGAGAATTTTGGCTTTCTGATAATGCGGCTTATCCTGAATAAAGGGGATGATGGTTTCGGCAACCTCATGGACTGCTTGGTGGAATTCATTTTCGCCCGGATTCCGATCGATAATCCGGCTCATGAAAGATTGTATTGAAGTCACGCTTAAAGTGGTTAGTAATCTGGAATATGAATTGCTCCTTTGTTTTATCGCCGGCGAATATACCACCCGTAAGAGAAAATTCTTGCGCTGAACAACCGTAACAAAAAAATAATGGTGACAGCCGGTACTGTCCTCGCCAAACACAAATCAGTTCCAAAACAGTCTGTATTTTGCGCAGGATAACATTTTGGCTAGTTTCGATTATAGTATCATTACCATTATTTTTGCCACCCGCAATTTACTTAGTCCAACACTTTCCAGGAGTCAAAAAGACAGGTTGACCCATGTTTATTCACCATTTAGTTTGCTATGGCAAAGACAGCCATTGCAGTTGACCGTATGAAAGCTGAGAAAGTGTATTTTAACTTATCCATAGAACAGCTGCGCTCACTTGCCCGGTGGGCTGCCGATTGCGCGGAAAGGTCATTGACGATTTACGAAGAGTCTGAAATGAACGATGATCGTCCCCGCCATGCAATTGATGGCGCAAGAGCGTTTGTAATGACGGGAAAACGAAACAACGTACTTAGAAAAGCGGCATTAGATGCTCACAGGGCCAGCATGCAAGCAAAGCACGAGGCGGCATCGGCGGCTGCCAAAGCCGCAAGTCTTGCCGCAGCGAGCGCCTTCACGCATCCGTTCAGCGATCTTCATCAGGCTATGCATATACTCGGCCCTGCCGCTTATGCCGCCCTGGCGATCGAGCTTTCGCAAAATGGCGATACCGCGATCGGGGCAAAGGAGATTGAATGGGCAGTATCCGGCGCAAATCGCCACGTCGCCGAATTGTTAAACATGATGCCGGAACAAACGGACGGGAGCAAAAGAATAAATCAGCTGCTGCAAATGCTCGACAGGGGCCTGAGAGCGCGTTTTAAATGATAGTTTCATCTGAATTCAACAGGCAATATACATCTCACGCGTAATGCTCTGCCGGATTGCCGGCCCGGGATCCACTTTGGCATTAATTTCACCACCCTTAACGCTTCCTGATCGTATTCATCGCTCAGGCTCTTGAAAAGTGTTTGATCCTGCAAAGTGCCGTCTTTGTTAACGACGAAGGAAACAAAAACTTTCCCTTTTGCATTCGTCGCAGATTTGGGGGTTTTAAGATTTTGGGAGAAAAATTTTCTTCTGGCCTCATCGCCGCCGGGGAATTCCGGTTGCTGTTCTACAATCATGAAAATCGGCTCCTCGGACTTGGTTTCAGTTTGACTAAATGCGGGAATACCCAATCCCGGGAAAAGCAGGACAAGCAAAAAATAAATGTTCCGGTTTTGGAAACGCCTCGTAGCGCTGCTGATGTGACTGTGATTCATAGCATCTGGTTCTTGCGTGATCAAATTTGGCTCTTAGATATTCCAAAAACTTCGTCAAGATAACAAATGCAAGTTATTATATAATTAAATTATATATAAAATTTATCTGTGGTCAAATTTTTGCAATATCCAAAGTCGTTTCAGCTGCTCTTTCTACGACTGCTTCTCTGGGTTTCCTCGCTAATGAGGCATACGTCGGGCTTTCGTTCGCATTAAAATCATAGTCGCAACCCCGACGGTTATAAACGGGATACTCAGTAACTGTCCCATATTCAGGATCATACTATTCTCAAAGCTTTCCTGGTTTATTTTAAAATATTCATCCACAAACCGGAGCGAAAAAAGGATCGTGAGCATCAATCCAAAGAGCATACCGTTTGGCCATTGGGTGCGCTTGCCACGCCACAGACTGTATAAGAGCACGAAGAGCAGGCCGCAATAAATGGCTTCGTAGAGCTGGGCCGGGTGCCTGGGAATCCTATCCACATCCGTAAATACGAAGGCCCAGGGCATGGTCGATGGAATCCCTATCATTTCGGAATTCATCAAATTCCCCAAACGGATGAATGCGCCACAAAGCGGAACCACAATCGCAATGCGATCCAGCAGCCAAAGAGCATCCAGGCCATTTCGTCTGGCATAAATACAGGCAGCGATGATGATACCGATCCCCCCGCCGTGACTGGCCAATCCGGCCAGGCCTGTAAAATGGAATGCAGGCGTAAGCGAAACCGGCAATATTTCGATGGGATGCTGCCAGTAGTGTCCCGGGGCGTAGAACAGGATATGCCCTAACCTCGCGCCAAGTAATGTACCCACGATGAGAAATATAGTCAGCTGATCCATTTCACCGGCCGGGCGATTTTCAGTCTTAAAAATGGATGCTGCGATCGTAATGCTGACCAAAATACCTGCTCCCCAAAACACACCGTACCAACGCGGCAGATCCAGGAACGGGAACACTTCCGGCCTGACGTTCCAGATAATGTAGTTCAGCATGTTTGACAAAAGAAAAGCAGGAACAGGAATGACGACATATTGTAAGCTATCCTGCGCACTTTCGCATGACTATCCACGTCGTGCTTTATGGCCCGCAGAATATCTTCTTCCAGGATGAGCGGCATGCCTTCATGCTGCTTTTGCTGCTCCCAGGCGTTTCTCAGCTCATCGATGTTCATGGAGATATTGGTTTTTAAGCCTGGATTTCAATCGATTCAGTCTCGTGCTTACATTGGTTGGAGACAAGTCCAGCATCAGGGCGATTTCTTTATTGCCGTAACCTTCCGCCCAAAGCATCACAATGGCTTTGTCGCAGTCGTCAAGTTTGCCAACCAGCCAGGCGAACATTTGCATGTCATCCGGATTCCATGTGACGTCCGACGAAATTTGGTCCAGGTGATTTTGCGACAAAGGCTCATGGGAAACAAAGTTCTGATCCCTCTTTCGTTTAGTCAGGATCGTGTTGAGCGCAACCTTGTATATCCAGGTGCTGATCCTGGATTCGCCGCGAAATGTTGGGAAGGAGCGCCAGAGCTGTAAAATCACATCCTGTCTGGCATCTTTGAAATCGTCGGCATCCGGAAAATAGGTCCGGCAAATGCTGTTGATGATCCCGGTGTTGCCCTGAACCGTTTCTATAAATTCTTTTTCGAGAGACATAATTCGGTTGCTTAAATGCCGTTCGACAGATTAGTATGGAAATTACCTGATTTGTCACAAGAAGGCCCTTATTTTTTATCAACCTGCCAGTCAGAATTACATTTCCGGCGGCTGGGCTGAAACAGAAAGCTTCCCAATGGATTACAAAAGCCAAAAGCTAATTTGCTATTCCACTGCAAAAGAGATTTCTTTACGCCAGGCGCAACCTCCCCCGTTAAAGACGCAGCGCTGTCGTTGACTAACTATCCTTCACGCGTAATAGCAGTTCCGACAAGTCGCCTGCAATGCTGTGATGCCTCGCACTGTATCTATATATGTTGAGCGCCGGGAAACGTAAATACATTTTCAGAATTATTTAACCTAAACATTAGTATGTTTTCAAGTAAAGACTACTCCAAAATGACACTGGAAGAACTGTTGTCGGAAGAGAAAAAAATGAAATCGCAAAAAGCGATAACGGCTATCGTAATAGGCTTGCTGGTTGGCGTCGCTATTTATGCTGCTACACACAAAAGTTTTCTCCTTCCTGTTATTCTGCTGATCGTTTCCTTTCAGATCGGTTACAGGAATGCGCAGAACCTCAAAAGCATTCAGGAAGAAATAAGCCGCAGGAATACTGCTCAGTGATTTACCGCTGGTACGAATATTTTGGGCTAATACACTTTAATGCATTAACTTACAATACATCAAATCCATAAACCATGGCAGCAGCAATCCTGATCTCGTTGTTTATCCTTACCTGGTATTGTATAAAGGCTTACCGGAAAAACCCCGAGCGCCCCGACTGGAATAAGGCGCTTCTTACAGCTATTTTCTGGCCGTTGTCTTTACTGATGAAGCGTTACCGCTAATATTATTGTCCGGAACAAGTTTTCAGCACTTTTCCCGATGAAGCTCATGGCGGGCTCTTACAAACCGTTCGCCAAAAGCTGCAATGCAAGTTGCCATATAGCCGGCATATGACATCTGTGGCGCGCATTGATAGTCCACATCACTGCCACAGCTTCGTTCCGTACAACACTTTTACCTCTGTCCGTTTTGCCCGGTAGTCTTTAAACGCCTCGGGGTCTTCCAGTTGTAGTTTTACGCCGTTGCATGTATACTGGTGCATATTAGTGGAGCTGGACAAGCTATTCTGAACCTCGATCACCTCATTTCCATTGTAGTTATACAAAACGATCCCGTTAATTTCCGGACCACCGACGAACGATCTGAACTGATCATTCAGCCATTTTAAATTTTTGACCGGATCTCTGACACCGCATGCCGAGCTTTTTTCGTCTATCGGATCGTCTTTTTTGCAGTGGCTGGCTATGAACAATACGGACAATAAGAAAAGGGAACGGCTCATTCCTGATAAGTATTTCATCATCTGAATGGTTTTGATGTTGCTACGAAACTGCGGCTGATGACTGATTGCCTATTTCCTCAGTTTTGCAGAGGTGATTTCGAAAGGCAAAGGAGTTACATTCATGAGTTCCAATGCATCCGAGGTCAGAAAATATCCGGTTACGTAAATGGGCAGACTATCCTGAGCAAACTGACCAGGAAGATTACAGCCCCCCCAGGCTACACCATTCGATGCGATCAATCGGCTGCCAAAAATTAGTCCTCCGCTCAATTGAACCACTACCGGCGCATCGACTACGTGTTGGCCACGCTTTAAACCTTCAAATCCGGGATAGCAATCCAATGCGGCAGCACTTATTTTATCTTCCTTGCAGCCTAGAAAAGCCAGCACGACCACGATCAATAGTAAATAACGAATCATATCTTGAAGTTTAATACGAGAATTTAATGATAGTGATGTTTTAAATGTTCCTAAAAATCAATCCTGCTATTTCAGACACATCAGGGTAGCATTTCGTTGGAGAACAATTCCGAATTTGATACAAATTCCAACCTAAATTCCTGCCAATTCCCCGTCTTCAAAGGTCCCTGCCATTTGAGAATTACAAAGCAAGTTTTTGCGAGATCGTTACGATATGCTTATGATATCTTTCGTCAGAAATTTGATCGACAATAAACCTGGCGACAGCTTTGCGACTGATTATCATGTTGGGTCTTGGTTGATTGCCTATGGTCACTATCGTCGGAATTTTCATGTGCAGGTCAATGAGCGCGACCGGCCTGACGATGGTATAGTTTAGCCCTGAATTTACTAGTATACTTTCCTGATTTTCATGATCCGAATAGGCCGGACCAATATTGCTGTGGTCAATCAGCCAGCGGAACCACCCCGGAATATCCATTCTTGTTTCATGCACTCCCCAGGCCGAGCAGACTATAATGCGGTCAATGCTTAATGGACCAGCCGTTCGCAGAATTGCGCTCATCGTGTCAGAAACAAACGTCACCGGTGTACGCAACTTTGACCATGGAAAATCAGAAGTCCGGGAAATATTGAGCGCGCTGATTATAGCCTGGCAACCGGTGGCCGCCTCCATCAGATCCGCAACCTGGGTGGTATCACCGGTGATGATCTCTAAGTTGTCGGAACGGCAATTCACCCTGGATTTTTGCCTCACCAGGATCCGGACGGAATACTGATCGTTCAGCAAAGCGTCAAGTATCAGCCTGCCCGTTCGGCCGGTTGCTCCGAGCAATAGTATTTTCATATCAAACAGGTCGAAGAACAAAAAATGGCCATTACAAGCAGTATCTCTTTCCGGATTTGCTTTTTAGCTTTCATCATGGCTTTAATGTAACAAAAATCCAGTCCAACCGCGACAAAACGATTGAACTTGGCAGGTTCACTCCAGATAAAACGAATGATATACCTGCTGCGCAAGTTCAGACAAATGCTGGCGCAGGGCGGGCGGTTCCAAAACTGTCGCAGCTCCGGCGAAAGGTAAAAGCCAGACTGCCAGATATGGGAGTGATCCTACTAAAAACACGATTTCCAGGCTTCCTCCGGGCAAAACCTGCTCGTGCATCCAGCCGTACTGGTGCTTGGTGTCATGAAGATGCCTTACTTGGGCGGGCGATACGCCCGATGGGTCAAAACGGATCACCACTTTTTCTCTCTCCCTCCGCCCGGCTTCGTCTGCCCAGTATTGCTGCAAAGTCTCGGGACGCGGCGGGAAAAATTCGTCTGTTATCGCCAGCGAGCCGATACGATCCAGCCGGAAGTTCCGGAATGCCTGCCTCAGACGGCAATATGCCACCACATG
Source organism: uncultured Dyadobacter sp. (assembly GCF_946482605.1). The sequence continues at coordinate 119,965 of NZ_CAMLSE010000011.1, forward strand.
CCAATGCTGACTGAGATACAGCCCGATAGGTTCAATTTCGCGTACGGTCGATTCGCCGGTTTCTGCGGCTTCATAACCCATACGCACAACCCGGTGTCCTGTAATGGCGGCAACCAGTTGCTGATAGGAATTCGGCCGATCCACCGCACTCACTGGTTCCATCACCTGGATATGATGCGACACTTTTTCGAGATGGTCCCGGTCGGAGTATCGGAGCGCCGCCCGCAATTTGTCCATTGCAACGCCGGTCAGCCGAGCGGTGGCAGCGTCGGTAAGGCGGGAGGCCAGCTTTTCCGCCGTCAGCAGCGCGATGGCTTCTTCGCGGGTGAACATCACCGGGGGAATGCGGTACCCTTCCAGCATCGCATAGCCCTTCCCTTCCTGCGTTACCACCGGAATTCCCGCACTTTCAAGCGTCCTGATATCGCGATAAATGGTGCGTGTGCTTACCGAGAAACGGGTCGCCAGCTCCGAGGCCGTCACGGTCCGCTTCGTTTGAAGCAATGTCAGCAGGGTTACCAATAGGGAAAGGCGGGTAACTTCGGAATCACTCATGATTCAGCTTTTTTTGTCCATTTGAGGATTTTTGGCTTTATATTCCGGCCCGCATATTCCACAATTTCCGCGATCCGTTTCTGCCGGGTTTCACTGCGCCTAGCCAAAGCGACCCATTGCAGCAGGTTCCGCTTGTCGGATTTGCTTAGCTTCTGAAAAAAAGATTGCGCCACGGGATGCTGCGCCAATGCGTTTCCGAGATCGTCCGGGACAATCAATTCTTCGACTTCATCCAGCAATGTCCACGAACCGTTCTGCCTGGCGGTTTCGATGGCATCTAATCCTGCCTGCGTCATGAGTCCTGCCTCGGTAAGCTTCCGGATCTTCTCCTTGTTAATTTTAGACCAGCCGCCGCCGGGCTTTCTTTTACTAAAAAATTGCATGTAACGCTCCGAATCCACCGGTTTGGCAAGGCTGTCTATCCAGCCAAAGCAGAGCGATTCGTCTACGGCTTCACTCCACGTGATCGTGGGTGCCTGTGCGGTCTTTTTGTGGTAGACCAACCAAACGGCACTTTCGCGGGAGTGGTTTTCCTGTAACCATTCGCGCCACTCCCGGCGGTTGGCCGGGCTGAAAACTTTTGTTTCTTTACCGCTCACTGTTATACTGGCTGTGACTGAAAAACGATGTCAAGAAAGGCATTTCCCGGTGATTCTGAAGCTCACCCGCTAATATGAATACTGTCAGGACTCAAAAGAGCCCGGAACCGGGCTCTTTTGAGTCCAAAACGGGACATTATTTCACCACGGTGGCTTCCAGTTCAATGGTAAGGCCTCCAAACAAAGCCTTTACTTCCAGCATCGTGGTGGCTTGCCGGATACCATGCTTCGCGATCCAGGCCTGGTAGGTTGGAATGCAACTGGCAAAAAAGTCCTGGGTTGAAGTCGTGTAGACATTGAGCCGCACGATACCGCCCGGTTCATATCCGGCCTCCGTGATCAGTTGTTCCAGATTCCGGATGGTCAGTTCCAATTGCGTATGCATATCGGCGGCAACCGGTTGGCCGTTGGCATCAATGGCCACCTGTCCCGAGCAATAAAGCGTCCCCACGGGTTGTTTGATTTCAACTGCCTGCACTGAATTGGTGTACTTTCCCCATTCCCAGGGATCGGTCGTGTTCTTTTCCATCTTTGTTTGCGTTAACAGCTATTTGTTTTTGTTTCCACAAAGTTGGAAGGCGTCAGTGACAGCCTTATGTCATACCCCGATCCGGCGTTGAAAACTTTTTTGAATACAGATTCGAAATCGCTCTTTTTTCCTGAAAACTCGTTCCCTGCATTGATTAGTATTAATAATGAAAAAGCCGCATTCAAATCTGATGCGGCTTTCATTACCCTGCTTATTTGTGATGTTACTCACTTCGCAATGACTTCACCGGGTTTGTCAATGCCGCTTTTACACTTTGCAAACTCACCGTTGCCAATGCAATGAACACTGTTGCCAGAAGCGCCAGCAGAAATATGGCAGGACTGAGCGATATCTTATATTCAAAGTTTTCCAGCCAGCCTTTCATCACCCACGAGGCTACGGGCGTCGCGACCAGGAAGGCGATGCCGAGCAATTGGATAAACTCCCGGTTGAATAGCCACAGAATGCTGCCTACACTCGCTCCCAGCACCTTGCGAACGCCCACTTCCTTGGTCCGCTGCACCACCATGAACAAGACAAGTCCATACAAGCCCATACAGCCAATGAACAGGGCAATGCCGGCAAAAAAGTTGATCAATCTGCCCATCGTTCGCTCCTGCTCGTAAGCCCCCTGAATCTGGTCGTCCACGAATTCCGGCTCGAAAAAACTGTCGGCATAAACCTGGTTATATACTTTTTCCAACTGTTTCAACGCGCGGGTAGGGTTAGCCGAATGCAGCTGAATATTAGCGGAGTAGAATCCGTTGGCGATCGTGCTGAGAAACATCGGGCTGATACGCTTTCTGAGATCGGACTGATTGTAATCTTTCAATACACCTACAATTTCCAGAGGAGCATAACCTCCCTTGTGCAGGAACTTGCCTACCACATCCTCCGGCCGGTTGAAACCCAGCCGGTGCATGAATGTTTCATTAATAAGCGCTTCACGCGCAGTGTCGGAGGGTTGCAGATTGCGCCCGGCCACAAGTTTGAGACCATACAATCCCACATATTCAGCATCGACCCAGGCCTGCATCGGTCCGTAGGGTTCGTTATCAGGTCGGTTATCGAACCGAATGGTGGTCTGACTGCTCCAACCTGACTGGGGAGGGCCACCCATCGAAAAGCTCAATTGACCTACGTCGGGAAGAGCGCTGGCCAGGTTACGGAATGTATGCATTTTACTGACGTCCTGTGAGGGTACGTTAGGCAGGTCTACGGTCAGGATCGCGTCCTTTCGGAAGCCCAGGTCCTTGTTCCGGACATAATTGAGCTGATCTGCCACTACGATCAGCCCGATAATCAGCATTTGTGAAATGGCAAACTGCATCACCACCAGTCCCCGTCTCATGGAAAAACCGCCCGCGTGCTGCGTTGTAAGCCGGCCTGCCAATGCTACCACGGGGCGGAATCCCGCTACCACCAGGGCCGGATACAATCCCGCAAGCAGAATGACCGTCACCACCAGAACGAGCAGCCCCCCTGCTACCGACGGAGAAAAGTAAAATGTAAACCGGAACGGACCATGCAGGTAAATATGTGCCAATGTCTGACCGTAGTGGAATATCCCGACGCCCAGCGCCAGTGCAGCCAGCACAATGAGCGTCGTTTCGCCCATGAACTGCCAGAATAGCTGCGTTTTGGTACTTCCCAGCACTTTCCGGACACCAACCTCCCGTGCCCGGTTGAGCGCCTGTGCGGTAGCCAGATTTACAAAATTGATACTCGCCGTGCCGATCAGCAAAACGCCCACCAACACCAGCGACCACAGCAGCTCACGGCTAACGCCCCCATATTCCGGCGATAAATGCATTGTACTGAATGCGATAGCGGGGTAAGATGTTTCCTTAATCTTCTTCGCATTATATTTCCTGACGAACGATGGCAGCTGCCTGTTCCAGTCCGCGGCTGTAAAGCGGTCGTTGAACAGCGCGAAGCAATGGGTACTACCGTTGGTATTGTCAAAAGGCTGATCCTCGGGGCCGCCATTGAGCCGCTCTTTCAGCGATCCCCATGAGGCCATCACCGAATAGGCCAGATCGGTATCGTCCCGGTAGTCGGCAAACACACCCACGACGCGTGCGGGAATGCGCGCATCCAGCCGCACGGTCCGACCCACCACATTGTTTGTCGTTCCGAAGCATTTGATTGCCATTTCCGCGCTCATGACGACCGAGCCTGGCTGACTGAGTGCCTCTGGTCCACCGGCAAGCCAGGTATAGTCGAAAATACTGAAATAGCTTGGTTCAACGAACGCTCCCCTGTGCCTCTTGTCCTTAATTTTCTTATCCGCCTGGTTTGCAACGGGCACTGCTATCAATGGAGAATACCATTCGTCCAGCATCGCAACCTGTTCGATATCGGGGTGGTCATTACGGACTGCCTGACCCAATGGATAAGGAATGCCCTGAATGTTGAATGTGCCGCTGGACGATGTGAACCGGGAGGTAATCTGATATATCCGGTCATAGTTCCGGTGATGGTGGTCGGTCTGGTAGTGAAAGCGGACCAGCGCGAAGATCAGCAATGCACAACCCATTCCCAGTGCCAGCCCACTGATGTTGATGACTGCATAAGCGCGGTTCTTCCGCAGGTTACGCCAGGCGATTTTAAAATAGTTATATAGCATAATGTTCGATTGTGATGCTTCCGTCAGGATCGACAAAACTTTCCTTAGCAAGTCCAATTTCCATACCAAAACCCTAAATCTGCATTCTGGTCCCGGGGAGGGCCTTTCTTCGCACCCAAACTGTACGAATTCGGACAGAATTTGTCCGCTATTATAGCCGTCCGGTTACACCATCGCCACGTCCCCCCGAAATTTGTTAATAATCCTGCATTGAATTAGGCTAACTTGTAACCGATTTTCTATTTCAATCAAAAATGATCCAAAAGTTAACGTTTGTCTGTGCGCTTATTTCAGTTTTCTTTTCCTGTAAAAAGGGTGAAATCAACCAGGATACTGCTCCCGAATCATCAGGAGGCTTCTTTGCACAGCTATCGGTAGTGGCCAGCTACAAGGATATGGACCTGGCGGTGGGTGAAAACAATGATGCTTATGTAACGGGTACGACCTGGCGGTTTGCCGCCGGCGAGCAGCTGGATTTTGGCGGGCAAGTGGTGAAGGCAGCAGGAGGAGAGGACGCATTCATTGCCAGATATGATGCGTCGGGAAGGGTCGTATGGGCTAAAATTCTAGGCGACGCAGGCACTGAAACCGGGCTTTCCATCGCGGTGGATCCGGATCGCAATGTGTACACAGCATGCCGTTTCACAGATTCTACCACCATCGACGGCGTGAAGTTTAAAGCGAGACAAATGGTCAGTTCCAGCGGTGTGCCCAACTGGTATGACCTGGTCCTGACCAAATTCGATGCCAATGGAAAGCACATTTGGTCCAGACAGATTTCAGGTGTGGGACATGAAACCCTGGCTTCCATCAGGATCGGTGCGAATGGGAAGGTTTACGTTTCCGGTGATTTCTATCATAATATTTTCTTCGATAACCTGAGCTATGAGTCTGAGGGCAGCGGATTCTATGTGGCCTGTTACAACAAGGATGGGAAAGTCGAATGGGCAAACCCCTATGGACCAGGCCTGACTTCCACGCGCGGAGGTTCGATTTACAGTTCCAATATGAAGCTGACGAAAAATGGCGAAATCGTCGTCGTAGGTTCTTTTGATGGTCGGAAAGAAATCGGGTCGACGGTTCTGGAGACCAAAGGCGAACAGGATGCTTTCATTGCTAAGCTGGACAGGCAAGGCAATGCGGTTTGGGTAAAAAGCTTCGGCAGCGCAGGCACCGAGAACGTTCGCGGGCTCAGCATCGACGAGGACGATAACATATACGTAGGAGGTTCTTTCAACGGAGGTGTCGGAAAGGGCCCGTTCGTGATAGACAATTACACACTCGTAACGCTGCCCCCTGGAAGTGATGCTTTTTTGGCCAGGTTCAATTCCGCAGGCGGGCTCACGTGGGTTTCTCAAATCAGCGGAACCGAATCGGAGTACATTTTTGATCTGGCCCGGCATGACCGTAAGTTATACGTGCTGGGGTATTTCACAGGGAAGCTCTATCTGGCCGACTCTACACTGCAAAGCCGCGCGACCGTCAATGCATTCCTGGCCGAATATTCGGATTCCGGAAAATTTGCGAAAGTGGACACCCTTGGCAGTTACACTGCTACCGCGAAGAAAATTTTCGTCGATAAACACGATTCCAAAATCATACTGGGGAATTTTACCCTATCCTACAAATTCAATGACTTGCTATACCCCGCCAAGAGCCAGTATGATGCTTTTATGGTGAAGTTTTAAACCGGTATACTTCAATCCGCTGCTTCATACCGTGTACAAATAGGGATCACAGAAAATCCGGAACGGTCCTGAGAATAAACCTCGGGCTGTAACGAGGTCATACAAGGTTCTGCAAAAGATACCTGGCGCTTGAAAGCGCTCAAACAAGATTATGGATTAGTTGAATTCCACCAATCTGGTACCAGGCTTTTTGTAGAATAATTTTCTTCACCTTTATATTATACTTTTCCATTTCCTTTGACTGGTGGAATTGTTTAGTTAATTTGGATCTTCCGCCATGCGACCTTTTACTCTATTCGCTTCCAAATTGGTTTCTACTTTTGGATAAATAAAAGTCCAGTTTTGTAACCCACTTTACATTTACAGTACACTTCTTTATCATTATCAGTTAGCCGACCCTATATATAGTGCTTATAACATGAAGTAGTTCGCAAGAAAAACAAGCTCAATTCACCCCAAAATTTACATTGTATGAGCTCAGCACAGCCAGGTTGGTTACCGTTATCATTGCCGGCAACTTTCTCAGATACTTTTAAGGAAATCAAATTCCGGTTCAGAGTTTTTAAATTCAATTGGCTGACTTCCGGTTTTGATCCCGTCAATAAAGTATTCTCATTTATTCATGATAATGTTTCGATTAAAATTAAGGTTCCGAGCGTCGACGATTTCATTTCTTTCCATATATTAAAGCATCAGACATTTTACGATCTTGCCGATTTAAATAAGATCAAAAAATACATTGGGGCTGGGAGCGTGGTGATCGACGCAGGAGCCAACATTGGCAACCATACCATTTTCTTTGCCAAGATCTGCAAAGCAGGAAAAGTATTTTCATTTGAGCCCCAATCCCAAATATTCTCGATTCTTCTCGAAAACATAGCGCTGAATGACATGGAAGATGTCGTAGTTCCATATCGCGTCGCCCTGGGAGATAACAATACCAGGGCAGCGATCAACTATCGGGACGACCATGCCGTTTCGAAAAAACTTGCCCAGGTAAATCATGGCGGCGTTTATCTCAAAGAAGATGAAACCGGCAATTTTGAAGTCAGGACATTAGATAGTCTTCTGCTCGGCCAGATCAACAGACTCGATTTCATCAAAATGGACATCCAGGGTTTTGAAGAGAAAGCCGTAAAAGGAGCGAAATGCCTTATCGCTAAATTCAAACCCATTATACAACTCGAATGCGCCACCAACCGCGAATACGAAGAAGTGATCCTGCCCCTGATGAGCGAAATGAATTACAAAGTGATGCTAAGGCTGAACATCGATGCCATCTTTGAACCCATCGTATAATCATTAAAGTGGTCTTTTATTGGAATTGTCAGGACAAAATAAGGCAGGACCAAAAGCCCTGCCTATTCAATTACCTAACTAATTACTAAGCGTATGATGAACTCGTATCTTGCCGTTTCTAGTACCCGTCGTTCTGTTTCAGTTCGGGGCTGTTACGGTCTATTTCTGTTTGCGGAATTGGCCAGAATTCGTATTTATCTTCGTATTTGGTCGTAACATTGGGTGCCAGCGGATTCTGAACAAAACCATTCAGTTTCTGCGTTGCCATTCCCCACCTCCTCAAATCAAAGTACCGTATTCCTTCCAGTGCGAACTCGGATCTGCGCTCCCGTTTGATACGTTCCCGGAATTGCTCCTTCGTCAAACCGACGGGCAATGCCGGCATGCCTACTCTCGCACGCACGGCATTCGCCGAGGCATAGGCGTTAGCCGGTCCGCCCACTTCATTTTCGGCCTCTGCATGCATCAGCAGCACATCGGCATAACGCAGCAGCACAAAGTCGTTGTCGCCCAATGTGCCATAATCGGGGTTAACCAGCGTTGGATCGAGCCATTTCTTCGCCACGTAGTAACCGTTGGTCCACCCTCCTTTGCCTGGCGTGGCCACCGCAAGGTCTCCGGTAAACGGCCACCCGGAAGATTCCTTGGTGTCACCCGGGAAGAACCAGGTCATGCGCATTCTCGGGTCTCGATTAGTGAATGGGGTTTTAGGATCATACCCGCTGCCCGTCTCGCCGATCGCTTTGCCCGTCGCCGTCTCGTAGGAATCGATCAGGTCCTGGGTAGCCTGTGCCTCCTTCCAGCGGAACAGCGGCACTGCAAGCCCATTGTCCTGATGGGACATATTCGGCAACTGGTACTTGACCGAAAACATGATCTCCTTACTGGCATTTTGTGCAGGTTTGTAGAAATTACCAAGGTAGTTGTCATTGAGTGAATACACCTTGCCGTTAATGATTTGCTTTGCCAGCGCGGCGGCATCGGCGTATTTCTTCTGGAAAAGCAGCATTCTTACTTTCCAACCCTGCGCCGAACCTTTCACGGCATGTCCGTTTCCGTAAAGATCATCAGGTAGTCCCGCAATCGCCCTGTCGAGATCTGCCAGCACGAACGTGACCACTTCGTCCCGGCTAGATTTGGCTTTTTTAATCTTAAAATCAATGCTGAAAGGATCTTCCTCCGTGATGATCACATTACCGTACAATTGAGCGAGCCAGGAGTAATGGAAGCCGCGCAGGAAATAAGCTTCCGCTTTGTACCTGGTAAGCTTTTCGCCCGACAAAACCTTGTCCACATTGGCCAGAAACGTATTGATCGCCGCAATGGCACGATAGCTGTTATCATAGTAATTCCTGACAAATTCGCTGGATTGCGGTGTGATGCCCGAACTCAATGCGGTCCCTCCCCCACCATAGTTATCCGGACTGTAGGTGTTGTCACTAAAATTATCCCAGGCGTAGATCTGAAACTGCGAATTGGAATAACCTCCGCCGGGCGCGTAGAGGAAGTTATACAGTCCGGCCAATGCGTATTCCGCGTCGGCTTCTGTTTTCCAAAACGTTGTGGTCGATCTGCTTTCCAAAGGATTCACATCCAGCAGGTTGTCCTTGCAGGATCCGGCCATCACCAGGAGCAGCAGGGTGAGTATGTTTTTGCTATACTTTTTCATCTCGATGCTTGTTGAAATAATGTTTAAAACTGAATGGAAGCGCCGACGGTGACGGTTTTGATCTGCGGATAAGTCACATAGTTGCCGCTGACGCTCACACGCTCCGGATCCAGCCCGGGATACTTGCTGAACATAAACAGGTTATCGCCCACCACATATACACGCAATGACTTGGCTCCTATCTTGCCGATGATCTTCTGTGGTATGTTGTAGCCCAGCTGCACACCGCGGAGCCTCAGGAAAGAAGCGTCTTTCAGGAAATAGGTCGATGCGTAGTTCTGCACCGGTGCGTAGCCATCCGCCACATAGATTTTAGGCATCGTAGTGCTCGGGTTTTCCGGAGTCCAGCGGTTTCTCCAGTCCGTTGTCGGGACCGACCCTTGCCGGAATGGTTCTGCGCCCCAGCCGCTCACGTAGATTTTCTGGCCTTCCGAACCATAGAATTGCAAGCTCATATCGAAGCCCTTCCAGTTAGCAGCCAGGTTGAACGAATATTGGAACGACGGATAACGTCCATCTACATACGTACGGTCATTCGGATCGATTTTGCCGTCTCCGTTAACGTCTTTTATTTTCAGGTCGCCGGGTGTCGGCCTGACCGGCTGCACAGGGGATTTGTCGATTTCGGCCTGGTTTTGAAAAATGCCGTCCCAGATATACATGTAAAACTGATCCAGCGGCTTGCCTTCTTCACGAATGGTGTTGCTCCCAATCTCACTCACACCATAGCGCTCGACCTTGTTGCGGTAAGTCTGAATATTGCCGCCGATGTTGTACGAGAAATCGTTACCGATCCGGTTCTTGTATTCGATATTCACTTCGAAACCCTTGTTGCGCAATGCGCCGTTATTGATCACCGGCGCATTCAACCCCACCCAGATCGGGATCAGCGGAGTGCGTAAAATGTCGAAAGTATACTTGTTGTACCAGTCTGCCGTGATATTGAGCTTATTGTTGAAAGCGGTGATGTCGACCCCGACGTCAAACACCCGGGTACTCTCCCATTTCAATGCAGGGTCTACCAGCGTCGATGCGGAATAGCCGGTGGCGATCGAGCCTCCGAATGCATAATTGCGCAATGATAGCACAGGCTGGTAAGGATAGGGAGTCAAGGCTGCACGGTTGGCATCTGTGACGATGTTCTGGTTACCCACCTCCCCTAGCGATGCCCTGATTTTCATATCATTAAGCCAGGAAACGTCGCGCAGGAAGGCTTCCTCCGTCAACCGCCACGCCGCCGACACCGAATAGAACGTACCCCAGCGGGTATTTGACGGAAGGCGCGATGTTCCATCATAGCGGATACTGCCGCCGATCAGGTATTTGTCCTTAAAATCGTAGTTCAAACTGCCGTAAAATGAGCGCAGAGCCCATTCCGAGGCAGCGCCGCTATTACTTTGCCCGTCGGCAGGACCGGCATTCAGCTCGCGCAGGTCGTTGGACGGAAATGCATTTCTCCCTGCGTTAAGCTCGCTGTATGCATTGTATTCCTGCTGGGCACCAGCCAGTACAGACAAGTTATGATCGCCAAACTTTTTACTGAAATTGAGCTGACTGTAAAGTGAACCGTACACATTGTCCTCGCGTCTGACACTCAGGCCCGGCGCACCTACATCGAGATTACCAGCCGAACTCATGTCGTTATAGAAGAACATCGGGATCTTGGGCCGGAAGTCGTTATTTTTCAAAGAATAATAGGTTGCGCCGCCACGGTTTTCCCAGCGTAATCCATCGATGATGTCAACGTCCAGGGACAAGTTGCCTTGTGCGTAATAGTCCAACGTCCTGATCCTGACGTCATTTTTGGCTATTGCCACCGGGTTTTTATTCCGGAGCTCGTTCGGGAAGGCAGACGCTATCCAGCTTCCGTCGGGCGCCTGCGCGGGATAGAGCGGCGATTGTGCGAGCGTCGAAAGGAAAATATCGCCACCGCCCGATCGGGGTGCATTCCGGTTACCGTAACGCATTTGCAAGTCCGTGCCAAAAGTAACGCGTTTACTGAGACGGGAAGAAAGACCGATGCTTACCGTATATTTTTGGTAATCGAAGCCGATCATCGTCCCGGGCTGGTTGGTGATACCGAAACCAACGTTGTAGGTCGTGTTTTCCGTACCGCCGCTCAGATTGAGGAAATGGTTCTTTGTGTAAGCAGTGACAAATACATCGTCCAGCCAGTTATGGTTGGGGTATTTCACCCGGTCGGTGGCGTTCCGGTACAGATCGATCTGATCCTGGGTGTACAAAGGCTGTAATGCCGAGTTTTTGCGGGCCTCATTGGAGAGTTCCATAAATTCCGCCGAGTTGCTGATCGTCTCGGGCAATTTGGCTGTTTTTGAAATGCCGATATTGAAATTGTATTGCAAAGCGAAACCCGCCTTGCCCTTTTTGGTTTTGACCACAATAACGCCATTCGACCCGCGTGAACCGTAAATGGCGGCCGAGGCCGCGTCCTTTAACACGGAAATAGACTCTATATCATTGGGATTCAAGGCCGTGAGGTTTCCGGGCAGGCCATTCACAATCACCAGCGGATCGTTCCCTACCGAGCTGAAAGTGGTAATACCCCGCACCCGTAGCTGGATACCCTCGTTACCCGGCTCACCCGAGCCCTGTACCACCTGCAAGCCCGGCAGTTTGCCTTGCATGAGCGTGAGCGGGTTGGTACCCACACGTTTGTTGATATCCGCGCCGGAAATCGTAGCCACTGAACTCAACAGCTTTCTTTTTTCCTGCGATTGATAACCTACCACCACGACTTCATTCAGGTTGGCAGCCGACGGAGCAAGCCGGATAGCTATGACACTCCTGCCCGCCAACGCCACACGTTGCGACTGATACCCTATATAACTGAAAACCAGCGTAGCCTGCGGGGGAACATCGATTTCAAACCGGCCGTTAACATCCGTTGTCGTGCCGCGGTTGCCGCCGCCTTCAACCACAATGTTGACGCCTGGCAGCGTGGTGCCCGTCGAGTCGCTCACCGTACCAGTGACCTTCTGTGTTTGCTGGGCAGATGCGGACAAGGATACCGCACAGAAAGCGAAGAACAAAAACAACTGAATAAGCAATGGGCGACCCGGGAGCCAACACCCGATCCTTCGAAGTAAACGATTTCTCATAGTGAACTTTGATTTAGTGGACTTATAAATAAACTCTCGCGAATTCTCTGCTGTCACCGCACCAAATAGCACGGAAAGCCCCACGCTGAAAGCACGAAACCTTGCGGTCCCGCATTCAACCGGTTAAGATGTAGTGCATCAGTAATGTCAATATGATACAAGCACATACCTGTCAACCTTTCGGAGTGACTGGAATGAGTACAGATTTAAATGCACGCAATATTGTCGAAGCTACCCTCTTACCTGGCCCGCTCCTCGTGAAGGGCCTCCCGCAGGTGCCTGAGCGCCTTGGATATGTGTATTTCGACTGTTTTGGGGGAAATGCATAGTTCCCTGGCTATCTGATGGTACTTTTTGTTTTCAAACCTGCTTAACTTAAATGCAATCCGGCACTGCTTGGGAAGCTGGTCTATCACCTGGTCGACTTTCTGTAACAATGCGAGATAATGGAACTCTGCATCCGGTTGCTGGTGCGACACGATCGTTGAAAGCTCTTCGACCGGCTCGAAGTTGCGCGACCAGACTGCCTCGCTGCGTAAATATTCATAGCATTCATTACGAACCGAGCGGAACAGGTAACTGCTATAAGACGATCTTACATTCTGATAGGCACTGGTCCGGCAGAATTGAAAGAACACTTCCCCCACCAGGTCCTCAGCGACTTGCCTGCACCCGACAAATCTGAATGCATGACTACACAAAGGGCCATAGTAGCGCTTGAAAAGCATTGTTAGTGCCTTTTGAGGATTTTGCATGAACATCATACGCAGTGCGCCGGTCTCACACGCGTCAACGCCCGCCGGACTTTCGTGTGTTGCCGGCACAAGTAAATCCGCAGATTTTCCATCACGACCTGATACCGTATCTTGCATGCTTTACCTGTTAAGCGATCACTCCTTTCGCCACTTTGCGGCAACCGGCCTCACAATGCCGTGCAAGTGCCGTGTTAATGAAATTCAACATCCGATGTACCCCGTATGGCCGCTGATTAATAACGCACCAATGCAATCGCCGGGCAACTGATTCATTGAACAATACAAAGAAAATATATAAGACAGCAACTATGATCGAAATATTAACCAGTTACTAAGCTATCTTGGCATTCTAATATCTTTTAAATTATTTTTTGTGTTTTTTCAACTTGAAGTTACAGCCAGGTTTGTTACCACCCCCGCAATCAGCCTTTTGTGATGGTTTCTTCCATATTGTAAATGGTGTTGATCACCCGCATTAATGCCGCTGCACGGCTCGCATCGGCTCCCTGCTCATGCGCGTGATCCCCCACATTCAGCACGATTTGCGCTCTCCGGGTATCTTTGGAGAAAGCGGCGAGCTCTTCCTGATAGTAGCCCACCAGGAGCCTTACTTCGCCCGCATTCGGAGTTCTGCAAACGATACGCTGGAACAATTCCCTCACCTGCTCGTCAGCAGACGCTGATTTTACGCTCATCCGCTCCGCAAGCACGCGCGAGGCTTCGAGTACAGTCGGATCATTGAGCATAATTAATGCCTGAAGAGGCGTATTGGTCTTCTGCCGCCTGACTTCGCAGTGATCCCGGTTGCTGGCATCGAAAATAATCATCGCCGGCGGTGGAAGGGTCAGTTTAATGAATGTGTACAGGCCCCTCCGGTACAGCAAACCGTCCTTGTCCTGTATATATTTGGCAAGGCTGCCTCTGTTGGCTGTCGTGGCCTCCCAGATCCCTTTGGGTTGGTAGGGTTTGACGCTTGGTCCGCCGATTTCCGGGTTCAATAATCCGCTCGTCGAAAGGACAATATCCCTGACCAACTCGGCAGGCACCCGCGAGCGTGCCCCCCGCGACAGGTACGTATTATCCGGGTCCTTTTCACGCTTTTCTTCAGTTAGCCTGGACGATTGCCGGTATGTGGCCGACATGACCATTTGCTTGACCAGCCTTTTCATATTCCAGCCATGGTTCATAAAATCTACCGAAAGCCAGTCGAGAAGTGCCGGATGACTGGGCAAATCACCTTGCATTCCAAAGTCGCCGGTACTTTTCACCAATCCCTTTCCGAAAATTTCCTGCCACACCTGGTTCACAAACACACGTGCCGTAAGCGGGTTTTCCTTACTGACCGTCCAGTTGGCCAACCCAAGCCGGTTTCTCGGATATTTGGTTGTGTCGAACTTCATCACGGCAGGAAGAGCGCTGGGTGTAACCTTCTTACCGGGCGCGTCATATACGCCTCTGTTCAGTATGTGGGTGGCCCGCGGGCTTTCGTTTTCGCCCATGACAGATACCACGATCCGGCTGGTGTCCCGGCTATTGATAAAAGAAAGCAGGTTCTTTACTTCTGCATTGGAAATAGTCAAAACCGGTGTCTTGGCCGGGCCGCTTCCCGCGCTGCCGTCGAAACCCTTTTCCTTTGAAGTGTTGAAAAAACCGAATAACCGGTAATAATCCTCCTGGGAAACCGGGTCATACTTATGATCGTGGCACTGAGCACATTCGACGGTAAGCCCCAGCAAGCCCGAACTGAAAGTTTTCGTCTTATCGAGATGATATTCAACCCGGTACTCCTCGGGAATCACACCGTCTTCTTCGGTAATCTTATGATTTCTTAAAAATGCGGTAGCGAGGATCTGCTCTTTGCTTGCATTAGGCAACATATCGCCTGCGAGCTGCCAGACCAGAAACTGATCGTAAGGCATATTCCGGTTGAGGGCGTGGATCACCCAGTCCCGCCAGGCCCATTGCGTCCGCGCGTCGTCGTTCTGATAACCATAGGAATCCGCAAAGCGGGCCACATCCAGCCAGTGGATCGCCATTCTTTCCCCATAGCTTTTTTGAGACATCAGCTCGTCGACCACTTTTTCATAAGCGCTTTCGGAATGATCACCGGCAAATTTCCGCTGCATTTCCAGGGAAGGCGCCAGTCCGGTAAGGTCAATGGATAGCCTTTTCAGCAGTTGCTCCCCGGTGGCCTCATCATTCGGGGTGAGGCCGATCTGCTCCATGCTTGCCAGCGTAAAATGATCGATTTCGTTTCTAACCCAGCCCTCTTTACTTACATGCGGCAAAGCGGCTTGCCTGGGCGCAGTAAAAGCCCAGTGTGGTTCATACGCTGCGCCCTGAGAGATCCATTCTTTCACCAGCGCAATTTCATTCTCACTCAAAAGGCCCAGGTGAGACTCCGGTGTAGGCATCTGGTAGCCGGGATCGGATGAGGTTATCCTTTTGTAAACCTCGGATGCTTGCGGATTGCCAGGGATGATGGCGAAGCCTTTTCCGTCCTTTAATCTGGCATATGCACTTTCCGCGACATCCAGCCTGAGCCCTGCCTCCCGTTTTTTTGCATCTGGACCGTGACAGGCAAAGCATTTGTCCGAAAGAACAGGCCGCACCTGGAAACTGTACGAAATCCTGTCCCCGCCAGCCTGACTTTTTCCGGATGACCTTTTGAAAACAGCCACAAAAGCGCCGATTGTGCAGACACCGATCAGTAAAAGCCAAATGTAACTTCGCATCTTCTTTGCATATAAATTCTAAAAATCAGTCAGCTCTTACCACAAATCGCGGAATAGGCCAACCAATATCACCCTTAAAATAATGCAAATCTATTTCAGTATAATCTCACATTTTGATTACGCATTGTCTGATTGTGATACTATGCTTGCATGGCAGCAGCTATTCTCGGTGATGTGTTTTCAAATCCAATAGCAACCGTACTGCGCAGCTGGGCTTATCCGGTGTTCCGATCTCTTGCGGCTGTCTCTGCGGTGATTTTGGAATAATCCGACCGCAACAATAAGCCCAACGGAAATCGCATCATTTCCGTTGGGCTTATCAACATGTACCCGCTTTCCCGCTTTGATCGAGGTCAAAACATTTCACCATTCTCCCCAGCATCAATTTTCGGAAAACGATTGCCGGAACGCCAGCGGCGACATTTTGGTCTTGGCTTTGAATAACTTACTGAACGACTGGGGGTGCTCAAAGCCAAGGCAGTAGGCGATTTCTCCTACGGAAAGATCGGTAGTCGACAACTTTTCCTTAGCCCGCGCAATCAGTTTTTCATGAATATATTGCTGCGCCGTTTGCCCGGTGAGCACTTTGAGCATGCTCGTCAGGTATCTGGGTGAAACATTCAATGCCTCCGCCAGGTATTGAACCGTCGGCAAGCCGTTTGCGAGCAGTTCCTCGTCTTTCAAACAACCTGTCAACACATCCTCTAACCGGCCGAGCAGCGCGTGATTGACTATTTTACGGGTGATGAATTGGCGATGATAAAACCGCGAAGCATACCCCAGCAACGTTTCGATCTGGGCAATGATAATCCGTTGACTGAATGCATCAATATTGGACTGGTATTCTAGTCTGACGGTTTGAATGACGGTGTTGAGCACCATCTCCTCCTTCGCCGACAAAAACAACGCTTCGTGAACCGAATAGTCGAAATACTCGTACCGGCGGATATGCTTTGCCAGTGGGAAATTCCACAAAAAGTCCGGATGTATCATCAGCATCCAACCCGACCGCTCGCTGGCCGGGTCCGGTTCGGGTTCTATCCTGAAAACCTGGCCCGGCGCAATAAAGAACATAACGCCTTCGTCAAAATCGTACGCCTGCTGCCCGTATTTAAGCTTTGCCGCCAGTCCCCTTTTGATTGAAATCTGGTAAAAATCAAGCACCCAGCTTACCGAGCTCATTTCCGGTGTGCGCTGAATCTCGCTGTAATCCACAATACTGATGAGTGGATGTTCCGGTTTAGGCAAGCCCCGGAGCCGGTGAAATTCACTGATGGTCGCAATGCGTTGAATGCTTGTCATAATGGGTCGGGCAGGATGGATTGGCGTAGACAGCGCATTCGTCGCCAACCGGCCGAAAGATACGCCATTGCCTTCATTCTATTTAACAATGTACCAGTCTCAGTTGTGGTAGGCAGCAGCAAAATCCTTTGCAAAATCAGCCAGTTTCACTTTCCCAAGCTTCGGCCGGTGGCGGAAATAATCCTGATACAAACTACCATCTCCCTGACTGGCCTGCAGTTCGATAAACCCTTTCGCTACTTGCTCATTGAGCCCGGCTTGCAACCAACCATTCAGCAGCTGCTCGTCCGAAACGATCTGCCATTGCAGATCGGGCACGCCAATGGCTTCTCCCAGCGCTCTGGCGATCTCATTGGGCGATACCTCATCGCTTGCCACGTATCGCACGGTGCGATCCTCAAATGGCGTATCCATTTCCTCCGCAATGGCTGCGGCGATGTCGGCGGGCGAAACCCAGGGCTCTTTTTTGTCCCCTCCATAATTCGAAATGATAGCCCCCCGGCTTTTGATTGTGTGCGTGAAAGACATCATGTTTTCGAAGAAGCCAACGGGACGGATAAATTTGATAGCCACATACGCAGGTAGCGCGCGCAGCAATTGCTCCACATTGTGGTGAAATCGCAGAATGCCGGTCCCCTTCTCCATGTCGGCACCAATGCTGCTGAGGTGTATTACCCTGTTCACCCCTGAGCGCTCGACGGCCTGCTGATAGTTCCGGCCGATTTGGGTGATGTCGTCGATAAAATCCACCGACTTGTCGAAAGCATCCCCGACAGCCTCCATGGTCTCCATCAGGTACACGATATCAGCACCCCTGAATGCTCTGGTCAGGAACCCGACGTCCTGCATGGTGCCAATAGCTGCCTGGGCATCCATGGCCTCAATTTCGGTTTGTCGATCAGGATTGCTGCTGATAATGGTGACGGCGTGTCCTTTCTGAACCAAAGCCGGGGCAAGAATTTTGCCGATATTACCGAGTGAGCCGGTCAATGTAATATTCATAATGCTGTTTTTTGTTTCTGCAAAATTCCGCAGGAAACCGAAAACAGACGTAGCCTAAAATCCCTTTGTTGTAGTCATATGTGCGCATTTGGGCGGGCCGGACAAAATTTGCGAGCCAAACGCGTGCGCCCTGGCGGTGTGTACATGGAGCGGCCTATTTTTCCCGGGCATACATGGTATACTGTCCGCTACACGCTATTGCCAGCACGTCCGGGTCCGACATGGGGGTAGTTATTTGCATATCCACGCAAGCTTTGCATAAAACAAGGCTGCAATCAGAAGGATCCACGGTTGCTGCCGGCTTTGGAATAAATTCTTTGCCGTTAAAGGAATACTTTCGAGGTGAGCAGCATCCCTGTCTCCCTTGATCATCCGCGATAACACCGTCATGTCGTATCACGATGCTGATGGCGTCACCTTCGGGCACCGGCTTCGAAACCAGTGAGTCGCCCAATGTATAGCTGAAAACAGTGGGCCTCCATTTGCCCACAATCCGGGCAATTTCCGGTACCGGCTCCAGATCACTCTTCTTGCATTGGCCAAACGCAATCAGGGCTAAGACAAATAGTGTTATCTTATTCATAATTCGCTGATTTTTAAGATCAGGATGCTCGCCAGGGGTAAACAGTTGTAACCGGCACAAAACAAATTTCTGGCTGCGCTTAATACAGGGCTGCCCATGAAATAAGCCTGCAACCGACGTTTAACAAGTGAAACCACCAACTGCCGCGCATTGTACCTCCGGCTGGCCAGAAAGTACAGTGCACGGCTGTAACGATTATCGTCGTCCCCGCCCGCAGCTCATTCCGAACGTAGGGATCGGGTTGGGTTGGCCGCGGATACGAACAGCGTTTTTAGTACCAAAATCGCAAATCCGGTGGTAAGCAAAAAGAGTAGCCAGCATACCAGCTTTCCAATGGCGATGTTGAGGTAATATTGCCACATGGTCCTCATCACCAGGTCTATCAAAAAGTATCCGGCCACACCACCGACCGCTCCGGCGATCGTCAACAGCGCAAAATATTCATAGTTAATGACCGCGATGATGTTTCCAAATGAGGCCCCCAGCACCCTCCGGATGCCGATTTCCTTTGTACGTCTCGCTATATTCAGCGATGCCATTGTATATAAACCCGTCAATGAGATCAGCAGGGAAAATACGGCAAGGCTCCCGACGATCTTGACCCCGTTCAGATTGACTCTGGTTGTAGATTCCTTCACGACGTCAATGAATTCGGTGTCATATAACTTTCCCGGAAAACTCTGCCGCCATTGTTGCCGCGCGAACCGCTCCACCCCTGAAATCCGCGAGGGATCGCTGCTCACGATGGCATAGCGGTATTGACCGGGCGCTGCGCAACGAACAACCAAAGGACTTACAGGTTCAAAAACCGAATGCGTGTAAACATCCTTTAAAACGCCGACTATCCTGAGCCCGACGCTATCACCCAGGACGATCCTTTTACCGATGGCGCTATCCCGCCACCCAAACTGCCTGACGAATTCCTCCGTCACCAAAACCGACCCGGCCCGGTCGGTTTCAGAATCCGGTCGAAAGCCGCGCCCCTCATGGATGGTCATCCCGAGGGCTTCCAGGTAATTTTCGCCCACACGCATCTCCTCCACGCCCTTCTCTATCTCCCCGAATTTCGCGGTTTGGGCAAAAACACCCTTCGAAATGTGGTTCTCGGCACCGGCAACCGACAGCACGTCTTCATGGCCGGACAAGAAATTTTTCACTACTGTAAAATCGGCCGGTTTATCCAGCGTGATACTCAGAACACCGGAAGTCGAATAGCCGAGATCATAATTCGCCTGGAACTTCGAATTTCCGTAAAAAGCAACGGCGAATAGGACGCCCAATGCAGACAACGTAAATATCGACCCAAGAAGTAAACGATTAAACCATCCCCCCGCCCGCACGCTGGCCCTTCCCTTCAGGATTGCGAGTGCGTCAAAGGAACTGACATACAGCGCCGGATAGCTACCGGCAATCAGGGCTGTCAGGAAGAGTAATGCGGCGAGAAAAAGCACGAAATAGAAATCATCAAAATACCTGGTTTCCAGCTTCATGAATGGCCATAGTCCATTGTAAGCCGGGACGATCAGTTCGGTAATGGCGAGCCCCAACAGCAGCGCTATCATGCAGAAGATCAGGTTTTCCACAAAAAACTGAAAGGCAATCTGCCACCTGCCCGCGCCGATCGTCTTCCTCACACCGATCTCCCTGATCCGCGTCCCGGCAATGGACACCGAGGTGTTTGTAAAGTTAAAACATGCCAGCAGCAACAACAGGAATGCGGTGATATTTGGGACCAGAACAGCCTCGTTTGGAACGCCATACCGCAATTGCTGCCAGCGCACACCGGGTTTGT
Source organism: uncultured Dyadobacter sp. (assembly GCF_946482605.1). Next base: position 140,221 of record NZ_CAMLSE010000011.1, read on the forward strand.
CCACGGACCTGTTGGCCATATCCGCAAATTTCTGAAGGTAAAAACGCGACACCCTGGGCCCGTGACGAACTTTGTTCTGAACCGCGACAAATCGTTGCAATACCCTCTCCACGTAGGCTACCAACTGCGGATTGTCTATTTTCAAAAATGTGGTGTTCCATTGATCCCAACCTGAGGTGTTGACAAGCCCGGCCGGCTGCGTACTGTCCAGATTGCTATAAAGCAAAATCGCATCGCTGGAAAAGCTCGAATTCAGAGGCTGACTGGCAAATATGCCTCCGACGGAGAAAGAATGGGTTGCTCCGTCACCACTCAGGGAAATGTCCCGGCCAACCACATCAATCGCATTGAAATACCTCATTGCGGCGTCCTCGGACAGAAATATTTTGCTCTTGTCACTCAAATCCGATGCCACACCTTGCAATAAAGGAAAAGTAAACAAGTCAAAAAATGCGGAATCGACATACGCGAAATTGGATTTGAAGGTCTTTTCCCCTACCCTGATTTCCCGGTCGGATGGAAAATACCTTACCACTGTACGCACGCCTCCCATGGATGTCCCTAATGCTTCGGCGAGGGCCATCGGGGCGACTCCGTAGTCGACCGTAATGCCGGGCTCGACAGAGCGAAACTGGATCCGGTATATGTTTTCGGAGTTCACATGGTTATGATCCCAATCATTTTTGAACTTCCAGTTGAAATACCCTGAAATGCAACAGGCGATTGCTATCGCAAGCCCGAAAACGCTGATGAGTACAGCAGTCCTGTTCCGAAAATAAGTCCGGAACGTAATAGCTAATACGCTTTTATATATATTGTGATGTGTTGATACGGGTAAAAAGAAAGATAACAACCTCCTCCCCGTCAATGCGTAGCAAGTCTGCCGGTACATAGTGCCGGACAAAAGCAGTGACAAGAAGAAGAGAGCCGGACTGCCAGCTCAAGGCCTATCGGCGGCGAAATGAGGCCAGCTCTGAATCGATGGAGGCGGGTGTGATGATTTTCAGATTATTACATCTGATGTAAGCTGGCAGTAAAATAGGTAGCGTGAAGAAAAGCCTGATCTTCTGCCCGGATAAGCCAGACAGAAGACGTAACGTTACAGACTGAACGCAGCAGAAAAAACGGGAGGATGAGGCTATCTTTTTCCTGCGGGCAACGGTATAAGCCGCCACTGCATTTCTCCACCTTACCCCGGCAGGCATTTCCACACGCTGAGCGGAAAAGCGGGTCACAGAAGAATGCGCACAGCCAGGCGACAGCAAAAGACCCACGAACACGGTTATCCATAATAACCATCCCCGCATTTGCCTTTCCGCTCCCACGACAGTTCTTTCCAAGGTCATCTTTCCTGCTTTCATGTGTATCATCCTATCCACTAATGCAATATAGCAATTTGGATTGAGCGTGCGATCATAACCGGGCAAGCAGGTTCCAAATCCGGGAAAGAAAATGGCACACGGATCGGTTACTACCCTACCTGCGCCAGTGAGATATCCAATTCAGGGCGGCGTCCGGATCCGTAAAAAAATGCTCGTCCTCGCTGCTATACAACTGCTCGTACCTTTCTATTTTCTCCGTATCCTGATGACAGTGAGCCGCCGCAATGCATTGAACGTTCCTTTTCCGGGTAATGACCATTTCGTTCGCTTGCTCGGGGAACATGGCCACATAGCCAACTTTCCACCCGTAATCGGCGAGCGTGAGGGGGACAATGCTGCGAAAATATTTGTGTGCAGCCAGGTTCGCTGCTTTGAAACCGTGCAGGTTTACAAAAATCCGGAATGACTCCGAATCTTCTACCTGGTTGAGCGCTTCCTGCAACGTCTCTTCCCAGCGTATAATATCCTGCATTTCGATATCGCCGCTGATTTCGGTGATGATAAGCTGGTCCGCAGGATACCAGTTGCTGCGTGTGATCTTTACTTCCGACATTTTTTCCTAATAATTCATACAGTTTTGGCATTGTAATCCGATACCATCCGGTTTCGTTCCCACCGTCGACCAACGGCTTTATTGGTCGACGAAAGTAATGGCGGTATTGCTTTACATTCCTGGACAGTGGACATCAGTGCTTTCCATTGCCACAGTTCATCCCGTTTTTGCGAATTGATATCAAGCGATTTAGCAGGATGGTTTCCGGACAGGATGTATTTTTCTATGAATGTAAATTTCTTCATACGCTTCGCGCTGCTGATGCCGGCCGGTTGCCTTCTATTTCCCGCATCCGGCCAGACGGTCCGGGTGTGCTATTTCCCCGATAGTCGCTCAACTTTTCAGGATAACGGGTATACGCTGGATGGAAAACAAATGCAAAACAGCGCCCTGCCCAAGTTGATAAACAGTCGTTACTTTGGCCGTGGCGGCATTGTCAATTGCGTCATCGAAACCGTTCCGCTCACCTCCAAACCGGTGACCCAAAGTGAGCTTAACGCACGCGGCTGTTCTGCCGTCTTTCTGGGTGTGTTCTATACGCCAACCGTCCAAAATCTTATCGCCGCTCACGAACTGAAAGAAATCAGGGACTGGTCTCTGGACAACCCTGCTAACCTCGTCATCGTCGCCGAAAACAGTGCGAATGCCTGGGGTTATCAACGCATGGCAAGTAATTTCCGATCAAACAGGCCTACTGAGGCTGGCCAAAAGACCGAAATCTTTCGCGGGCCTTTTGGTGTCGTTAATGAAATTCAACAGGGTGGTCATAGCAAGGGTTATTTGAGTGGTGGACGTGGCGAGGCCCTTGCCTGCGATGACGGCGGGAGACCTACACTGGTCCGCGATGCGGAAACCAACGACCTGATTTTAAGTGATGTCGACCTGCTTACTGCATTGGGCGGAATAAGCAATGGCCGGAAAGCAAATACAGCCGCTGACACTGTCTTTCTTAACTTTTGGGCATATGTATGCCGGATTGTTCGCCAGGCTCCTCCCTCTGTCGCTTCACTGCCGGGCAAAGATCATTCCACGATATCCAATGTCGCCACCATACTTTTTGCGCAGTCGAGCGATAAAATATCGGCAGATGCCAGGAACCGACTTGATTCCCTCCTGCGCGTGATCCGGAAAACCGACCGGATGAGGATCGAAGTGAATGGATACACCGATGTGGTCGGCGGCTCCCGCGAAAACTTACGCCTCTCCCGCGACCGGGGAGAGGCGGTCAGGAGCTATTTTGTCGGCAACGGTATTCCTCGCCGGGCTATATCGGTGAATGCTTTTGGAGGAGACGGCGCCTTGTACACAGGCCGCGACGAATCGAAGAGCGCGATGAACCGCCGGGTTGAGATCGTCCTCAGCTATCCGGCTGTAACCAGCCGACCGTGAGTACTGTACCTCGAATGGATGTTTTCCCAGGGACCGACACGCTCTTCGCCCCTCCCCGGAGCCATCTGCGCTGATATAATGATCCCGGATTTCAGGGAAATTGTCTTGCAAAAATGATAAAGTCCGTCCCGGGTGGTGTCATCCCGAGCCCCCGGATGAGCTGCATGATCTGGCCCCGGTGGTAGGTCGAGTGGTTGACCAGATGTGTGAGAACGTCCGCGAGGTTGTCGAGGTAAGGGTCTCCGGCCATGTTCTTGTAGGCCAGTTTGGCATGAAAATCGACATCATGCAGTTCATTGAGGTGCGTAAGCCACAGTGCTCCGTTCTCTGAGAGCTGCATTGCGATGGATGAAGGCTGTTCCAATGTCCAAAGCTGGACATCGTTCTGTTGGCCTGTTACCCGGAAATACCAGTTTCGCTGTGCGTGCGCCAGGTGGGAGGCAAGCAGCAGCACACGTTCATCCCTGATATCGTTTGTCGAAATGAAGTCGGTGACAGCTTTATTAGCCCAATTATTGAAGGTAAAAAAACGAATGAAATGCGCTTTCATAGCAGCTGAGCATTTGAAAAAACTAAAAATGAGAATGCCTAAGATACGGCAGTTCCCATCCCGCAGCAATTTTTGAGCTATGAAAGCAGAATGCTCCCACAGAATGCTAATAACAGCTTCTTGTCGGGAGCATTCCCTGGTATGACTACCGCGTACCTGATGGGCCTGCGGCGAGTATGGCTAGATCCTTTCCAGCCGCACGACCACCGGTTGCCAATTGCCGCGATGTGCCGGAACCATCCCGGGAGTGACCTGCCAGGAAGGCGTAAACAAAATGCTTCCCGTCCCTACCGTAGTTTTAGGTTTCAGCCCGAATTGCGGATATGCATTGGCATAGGTACCACTGGCCGCCATCTGAAGATCGGCCCCGCCGCGAAGCTTTGCTTTAATGGTGTATTTGCCGACGGGGATATTCAGGATGGTGAACCTCGAATACCCGATCTTCTTGTATACTTTGAAAGATCTTGTCTCACCGTAAAGGCATTTCCCTTCCGGTATCAGTTCGACCTCTATTTCACCGTCTTCGGGAAGGTAATTAGGTACATTGTTGTCCCAATCCACCTGATAGTCGAAACTGATCGCACCGCCATAGTAATTGGAAGAATTTCCGGGCTGCTGCAGCACCTCGTCTTTGTTCCCCACTCCGAATGATTGCAGGACAAAATTCTTGACCATACCTGTTTCCGAGGCAAACCCGGAAGTATTATCGTCGGCCGGCGTGAGCCCCACCACCGCTCTGCTGCCGCCATAATCGATGGTATGGCCCGTTGCGTAGTAATGCACTGCGCCGATCGGCAGGTTTATTTCGTAATAGCCATTTTCATCCGATTCCGCGTGGGCCCCCGAGTAAGCGCCGCCGATCAGCGTTACCCGCGCTCCGATGTACGCACCCTTGACAGGCTTACCCGTGAGATCGGCCACATAGCCGCGCAGGAAGCCCTTTCTCACGTCCAGCGAAGGGAACTTAGGCGATCGCGGCTGCATATCACCCATTACATTTGCGGCATACTCGTCCCCATCGAGTGAAAACGTCTCATTGCCGTCGATCACCGGTAATCCGGGCTGATCCGGCCATCCCTGTCCCCCGCCCGGCCCTACATCCGGATCGCCCGTTGTACAGCCCGCCAGCAACAGCACTGCCCAAAACAACTGCTTCATTTCAATTTTCATGACTAATAAGTTTAAGATTCGCCGCGCAAGTTAGGGTGCCCGTGGCCGCGCCATAAAACCTTGTCGACAGACACCGGCTTTAAGCGACAAACGTGCCGACGGCATCGCACAGGCCTCCGGATGCTCACTTCGTCGCCCAAAACTGCTTTCTGTCGACGAGAACCTTCCAAAACTGGTGGTAAAGGGTATTTTTGCAGAATGGAAAGCCAGTCTCTTTTATCTGTAAGCCCGGTCGTCAGACAGACGCTGTTCTGGCTGTGCGCTATCTTATTACTGACTTTCATTTACGGCACGGCTTATCAGAGCTACTGGCTGGGGATCAGTACCGTGCTAATGCTCCTGCCGGTGCATATCGCCTATTACTATTTTATTTCCGGACCCGTGTTTACGCGCTTCTTTCTTCCCGGCAGATATCTGCCGACGTTGGTGGCGCTAGTCGCAAGCCTCTTACTGGCGGCACTGCTGTACCGGCTGGTCGAGATCTTCATTTCCGACCCGTTCGTATACAGATATTATGCCCAAAGGGATCCAAACTTCACCTGGGCCAAACTCGATGGCCCCTGGCACAAGCAGCTGCTCAGCCCAACCGATTTTGTGAATGCGGTGGAAAGAAGCAATGTCATTGTCTGGATCGGCATTGCACTTAAATTCGTGCTGCTCTGGTTTGAACGGCGGGAGGCTGCCTTCCAGGCCGAGCTCAACTTTCTGAAGGGTCAGTTACACCCGCATTTTCTCTTCAATTCGCTCAATAACCTGTACGCGTTCGCGCTGGCCAGTTCATCGAAAACGCCCGAGATCATTTTGCAGATATCGAATGTGCTCCGTTATATGCTCTATGAATGCTCGTCCGAAAAAGTACCGCTTAGACGGGACATTGAAATTCTCAGGGATTATATCAATCTGGAACAAATGCGGTATGAAAGCCGGCTCGATCTCAATCTGGACATTACCGGTGATGTCCATTCACAATTGGTGACGCCCCTGCTCATGTTTCCGCTCGTCGAAAATGCGTTCAAACACGGTGCCGGCGAAACGATCGGGACCCCGTGGATCAATATCGAGATCAATGCCGATGCCCGGCAGCTGACCTTTAAGATCAGCAACAGCAAGTCGGATGTGGCAGAAGCTGGTCAGAGCAATGCGAACCCGGGAGCGATCGGTTTGAAAAACATTCGCAAAAGGCTCGATCTGCTGTATCCGGGCAGGCACCGTTTCGAATGGTTTGACGAGCAGGATGTGTTTCTGGCCGAGCTGGAACTGTCGCTTTTACCCGAACCAATGCGTAAAAACCCATGAAAATCCGTACACTAATCGTTGACGACGAACCGCACGCCATTGAGATTATCGAACGGTATACCGCTAATGTGCCCGAAATCGAGGTGATAGCCACGTGTTCCAATGCGATCAAGGCATATCAATTGCTGCAAACGACACAGGCAGACCTGATTTTTCTGGACGTAAAAATGCCCGGGCTCTCCGGCACCGACCTGGTCCGCAGCCTGAAAACCCCGCCGATGGTCGTGCTCACGACCGCTTATCCGGAGCATGCCATGGACGGCTTCGAACTGGATGTAGTGGATTATCTGCTTAAACCCATCCCATTGCCCCGGTTCCTGCGTGCGGTCGACAAGATACTTTTTCATTTTAAAGGTACCCGGCCCGTCATACCACCCGAATCTCCGCCGGAAGCGCCCCGGGAGCACTTCCTGTATTTAAGGATCGATCGCCGTTACGTGAAGGTCAATACACGGGATATCCATTGGATCGAAAGTGTGAAAGACTACCTTAAAGTGGTCACTGCCAATGAAGTTTTTATTTCAAAGCAAAAAATAAGCCTGGCCGAGAAGCTGCTGCCGACCGGCCAGTTCATGCGCATTCACCGGTCGTTTATTGTGCCGTTGGACAAAGTGGAGCGCCTGCATCCCAGCCACGTCGTCATCGACGGTCACCAGCTGCCCGTCGGCCGCAATTACAAGGAAAGCTGCATTCGCCAGTTCCTTCCGGAAGGTTCCGACCACGCCGGCTTCTGATCCATAAAAAGGCGCGGCAGCATCATCCAATTAGTCCCGACCGCTCACGGGCACCCCGCCGTTCCAACCACAGGCTTTCCGGGAGGAGGCACTGCACCGGAAGTTCGAAGGACTTGACCCATGGTGGCGTTTGAACGCTGTGGAGAAGTGTTGCGGATGTTCGTAACCAAGTATTTCGGAGATATCTTCAATGCTTTTCAAGGAATCGAGAAGCAGCTTTGCGGCAAAGTCCATTCTTAGTTTACGGAGGTAGGCAAATACAGTCGTCCCAAACAATTCCTTAAATCCCTTTTTCAGTTTAAATTCATTCAGCAGGCACAAACGGCTGAGAGAAGACAAACTGAATGCTTCCAGGAAATGTGACTCGATGAAAATTTTCAATTCGTGCAAACGTTCGATTTCCGCCAAACTCAGACTATGCGCGCTGGAAGGAGATTCCTGCATCTGGCCCAGTTGAAGTGCAAGGAGTTCCAGCACCTTTGACTGCACAAGCAGGTTACGCATTGCGCCCGCCCGCTGGCTTAGCTTAATGTCCCGGATCAGCGTGTGCATATAGGGTGTCACTTCCAGATTCGTCCGGCTCCCGGTAAACGGGCTGTCCTTCATCAGATTCCCCTGAACCTTTTCACTCCAATGGTCTTCGCAGCCGATCAGGTCCGAAAAATAGTTCCTGTCCATGCTGATATGGAACATCTCCACCTGCTCGCCTGCCTGTACGCTGTTTTGAAAACCGCCCTCCGGCGAAAAGACCAGGTTATGTCTGCGGGGTTCCATCGTCAGCTCGCTGGCGATGCCATCAAACCGGGTGTTCATCCGACCTGACATCTGAAAATTGATATTGACCGTGTCTGTACGGCTGCTTTCAACGATACGCACGTCCCTGTCTACCTCCCAATGCAAATTCATGATGTGCATACCAGGGAATAGCAAGCTTCGGGAATGCAGTGTTCCCACTTCCGTGCGCTGCCGGGTCTGGACGTCACTTTCATGGCTTGCGGCGATTTGCGGCCTGAGCAGCTGCGGATTGGGGAAAGAGTCGATGCGGAAGACATCGGCGGAATTGATCAGGGCTGTCGCCATCGCTTTTGATTTGTATAAATAGCCCGGCAAAACAAACTGCGAACGGGAAGAAAACCGCATTGTGTCGACAGAAAGCAGAATTTGTCGATGGAATGGAAATGTTTTCCGTCATCAGGGATAAAGAAATACGTACATGCTGCATGATTGCGATTTTATTGTGTTATCTTGGATGAATTCCCCCTCATTGATCTTTACGCATTCGCCTGGTCGCCTAATTGGGAATACACCTCCGGCAAACCGCTCCTGCCGGAAGTAGGTTTTTTCACTCAAAGTATGATGACACCTTTTAATGGTTCCGACGGGGATTCCGTTGGGCATCTTATTACATTTCTTGCCGAAAGGCAGGAAGGTCTGCTAAACAATTGGCGTACCGCTTGTGAGCGCGAATTGTCCTCGAATTGCGCTGCCAACCTAAATCGCAAACAGTTTATTAACAAAGTACCCCTCATGCTGGATGCATTGGCTGAGCGGCTCGACGGCCGGGGTAAAGACACCGATGTTGGTATACTGGCAGCGGAACACGGACTTCACCGCTGGCAAAAGGGTTACGTATTGATAGAACTGGTAACCGAAATGCGGCACCTGAGCCGCATTCTGTTTTCTGAAGTCCGGGCATTCTGGGAGCTGCACCCCTTAACCAGTGCAACTGTCATCGCATTCAGCTACGAACACCTTTCCGAGTTTGGCAATCAGATCAACACCGGCAGCATCGCCCAATATGCTGATTTGCAGCGCCAGGCCGCCTCGGATCGCGCCGAAGCGCTGCAAAAAGCATTGATCAAACTCAATGATATCGGCAGGCAGCGCACTGATCTGCTGCGTCACTCGTCCCACGATCTGCGTGGTAGTTTTGGCGCCCTTCAGGGAGCGGCCGCGCTGCTGGAAATGGTGATCGAATCGGACCAGGAACGCGTAGACGTTCTCGAAATCCTGCGCCGGAACCTGACCAACTGCCGGACGCTGGTTACTCAATTAATGGATTTGGCCAGGCTCGAAGCAGGACAGGAAACAATGCAGATGCAACGGTTCGACGCCGGTCAGCTGTTGACCGATCTGGTCATTGGTTACCAGCCACTTGCCGCCGAGCGCGGACTCACTTTGAAGTCTGACGGCCCGGCCCACCTCGACGTTCGATGTGATCCCGTGCTTCTGCAACGTATCATTCAGAACCTGGTACTGAATGCGCTCAAACATACGCCGTCGGGCTGGGTGCTGGTGGCCTGGGCAGCGGAAAATGATAATTGCTGGTCGGTTAAGGTACAGGATACCGGGCCTGGACTCGCGATTCTTCCGGAAGCCGGTCGGACTATCCGCGAGCCTGGTCCATCCGAACAGCCGTTCAAGGACTTCGCCAGGGAGGAGAAGGAGCCAGACACGCCTGATGCGGTTGCTATGCCGCATTCTAAATCAACTTTTTCTTACAAAGGCGAGGGAATCGGTTTATCCATCGTCAAAGAGCTGTGCGATCTTTTGCGTGCCGACCTTGAAATTGAAAGCAGGCAAGGTAACGGCACAACATTCCGGATTAAACTGACGAACAATTGATTTTCAAAGCCGTACAAGACTGTCCATTGAACAACAATGCGCCGTTCGGCCTTCGAATGCGACTTTTTCAGCTCGCTGGCGGCTTCACCTGTTCCGATCAGCGTGCGCACATTAATCTCCCCCGGTTAAGTACAAAATGGTGACATTTCTCCGTTTCCTTGAAAACTTAACCGTTCCGTGTATGAAACAAATGATACTATTGTCATGCATTGCCGCCTGCCTTTCGGGATGTGAGTCAATGGGTTTGGGAAGTGAAAAGTTCGCCCACGAGGTGACCAAGGTCGACGAACACGATTATTTCGTGATCGAAAATAAAAAGAAGCCTGCATTTGTCTATTTCACCATCGAGGGACAACTAAGCCATGAAGCCAAGCTGTTCTGGAGTGACAGGGCTCCTGATGCCGACACTGTTTTTACCAGCCCTAATCAAATTCTGTTGCCTAAGGGAAAAGTGAACATGGCAGATATCCGGGGAGATTATTATGGCCATAAACTATTCGTTAAATATGTGGCGGTCAACGACTCTGCTTCCGGACACCTGAAAATTAGGGTAAGAATGTAGCTCATCCTGCGCGAATCCCCTCAATCTGAACCGGTAAATGGATATATCGGATTAAGCTTTACCAATGCTTTATCTTTAAGCGTACCACATGCATTCTCGAAAGTAGGTTAAAGAGCGGCTTTGCAATCTCCATGTCACAAATGGAAGGCGACGAAGACATATGCCAAAAACTTATGGAAATCACCAGGAAAATCACTGTTACACATAACCCCGCCGACGCATTCAGGTATTTCGTTTACAACCTGAATGCCTGGTGGCCGAAAGAATACACATGGTCGGCGGAAAAGCTGGTCGAAATAAGGATCGCGCCGCAGATCAACGGGCTTTGTACGGAGATCGGGCCATTGGGTTTCCGTTGCGACTGGGGAAGGGTCATCGATTTTGAAGAAGGTCTCAGATTAAGCTTCACCTGGCAGATAAGTCCACAAAGGATTCCGGAGCCTGACTCGGACAAAGCGAGCCTGGTTACCATCCTGTTTACCAGATCCCCGTCGAACACAACAGACATCACATTAATACACAGTAATTTCGAAAACCACGGCGATGGCGCGGCCGAATATGCCGGAGCAATGGATTCGGAGCAGGGCTGGCCGAAAATTCTGGATGCATTTAAAGCTTATTGTGAAAACCAATAAATCATTGTCAGGATCATGTTCAGCGAAATTTCAAAGGAGCTTGCAGACAGAATGCATTTGCTGGAAAAGATAGATGAGCAGGACCGTACCGACGGAACAGCGCGGGCGCAGCGTCTCAGGCAGATCACACCGGAAACGGGCAAATTTTTATCGCTGCTCCTCGTTAATGCACCTGCCGGTGATATCATCGAAATCGGGACGAGCGCGGGTTACTCTACGCTGTGGCTGGCCTTTGCAGCGAAGGAAACGGGCAGAAAAGTGAAAACGTACGAGGTGTCGGCAGAGAAAATCGCACTCGCCCGGGAGACGTTCCGCATTGCGAAGCTGGAAGAACATATCGAACTGGTCCACAACGATTTCCTGAAAGAAGCAGATCATCTGAACGCCATTGCCTTTTGCTTTCTGGATGCAGAGAAAGAACTCTATCAGCCATGCTTTGATGCGATCGCCGGGAAAATCGTGCGGAATGGCTTGATAGTTGCCGACAATGCGACCGACCATTTCCAGGCCCTGGAACCGATGATCAACCACGCGCTTGCGGATCCCAGGTTCGACTGCCTTACAGTGCCCATCGGCAACGGGGAATTCGTCTGTCGGCGGAAATAAGGAGCAGTGCCTGTCTTTCCGTAAGGCTATCATGTCGTTGGTCGAAATTCGCCGGACAGAATTTTTGCAATCCGCTATCTTGCGGGTTTCACCGGCAGCATGGCACTTTTCCGTTCACCAGCGCATTATTTCCAGTTCAAGAGGCTGCTGCGGCACCTGTTGTTCTGGATTGCCTATTATTTGTACGACGGCCCGATCTCCTCCATTATCGAGGCCGATCCGCTGTCCCGGATCGTGATCGCCGCCATTGCAATGCCGGTCAAGATCGCGGCTACGTACTTTACACTCTATCTGATGTCCAGCGTCTATCATGATAAAGCCAGGCCGGTCAGGTTTTACGCCTATTTGTTTGCGTCCATCATTTTCTTTGGATTCATCCAGCGGGCCGTCAGTTACAGCATGATTTACCCCACCTATTATCCCCAGGCGCTCAACGTGCCGGTTTGGTATTTGCCCAAAGTGATCATCGAAACGTTCGGCGTCTATTCGGTCGTCGCCATTGTGGTCGTGCTGCATGTTGGAAAGCAGTGGTATTACAGTCAGCAGGAGAAGCAGCAATTGAAAAATGACAAACTCGAAGCGGAACTGAAATTGCTGAAAGCCCAGATTCACCCGCATTTTCTGTTTAATACACTCAATAACCTGTATTCCCTCACCGTAACCCGGTCGGAGAAGGCGCCCGAAATTGTCTACAAACTATCCGGACTGCTGAGTTACATGCTTCACGACAGCAATAAGGACATTGTGCCGCTGCAAAAGGAAATCGATTACATCGAGCATTACATTACCCTGGAAAAGATCCGTTATGAAGACCGGCTGGACGTGTCGCTGAATGTTTTTAATGACATTCAACAGATCGACATTGCCCCATTGCTGATCCTTCCTTTTGTGGAAAACAGTTTCAAACACGGCTTCGGCAATGATATTGGTAAAGTTTGGGTCAATATTGATATTCTTGTGAATAATAACCAGCTCATTATCAAAGTCGAAAACAGTAAAAGCCAAACTACTCCGGCTTACACAAACGAGGCATTGGGCGGTATCGGGCTGGTGAATGTCAGAAAACGCCTGGAACTGATCTATAAAGACCGTTATGATCTCAGTATCATGGATGAGGAGACTTATCTGGTCATTTTAAAAATCAAAATGTAAACCAATATGAACTGCCTGGTAATCGACGACGAGCCGCTGGCGACCGAGCTGATCGTATCCTACATTGAGCGGGTGGACGGGCTTCATCTCGCAAAATGCTGCTCCAATGCCGTAGAGGCACTTACCTATCTCCATCATACGCCGGCAGACTTGCTTTTCCTCGACATTCAGATGCCCAAGATCACCGGCATAGACCTCATCAAGTCGCTGCCTGTCAAGACCAGGGTCATTTTCACAACCGCCTATCGCGACTACGCCATTGAAGCCTTCGATCTGGATGTGGTTGACTACCTTTTAAAACCGATCACTTTTGAAAGATTTTTCAAAGCCATCAGCAAAGTGTACGGCTTCAAAGAACCTGCATTTCAGTCGGGCACGGACTATAAAGTGCTGCACGACTTCAATGAATCTTACATTTACCTGCGCGCGGAGCGAGAGATGGTCAAGGTTTTTTTGAAGGATATTTTATATATCGAAAGCCTGCGCGATTATGTCCGGGTCAAGACCACAACCGGCCAGATCATTTCCTACAACAAAATCAGCTATCTGGAACAAAAGCTTCCCGAAACCAAATTCAGGCGCGTGCACCGTTCCTACATCGTCCCGCTCGATCAGATTGTAACCTTCACCCCGCAAAGCATTAAAGTAGGTGATTTCTCCATCCCCATCGGGCGGAACTACAAGAACGAAACCCTGAAAGCGCTTACCAGGCACGATATCATGCATTCCTGATCGCATTTCGCACCTTGCCGTCAATCCCGACAAACGCCGTTTGTAGGGTAAAGCCATTGTCTGTCGCAGGAAACGAAACGCTGGTCCAATTGCCCGGTTTTTCATGCCCTTTTCGCATTGATTTGCATAAAAAACACCGCACGCCCGTGCGTAACTATGGCAGATATGGCGACGATAGAACTCCAAATCAATGCGCGTAAATTCAAATTTGACGCCGACCCGGATATGCCGCTTCTGTGGGCCATCCGTGATTTCGCGGGATTGACGGGGACTAAATATGGCTGCGGGATCGGACAATGCGGAGCCTGCACGGTGCATTTGGACGGTAATGCGGTCCGTTCGTGTTCGGTGCCGGTATCTGCAGTGGGCGATCAAAAGATCACAACCATCGAAGGGCTATCGGAGAAAGGCGACCACCCGTTGCAGCTGGCCTGGCAACTCGAAGATGTGCCGCAATGCGGTTACTGCCAGGCCGGACAGATCATGAACGCCGCCGCGCTGCTGCGCCGGAATGCGAGGCCGACGGACGCGGCGATCACCACGGCCATGTCGGGCAATATTTGCCGCTGCGGCACCTACCAGCGCATCCACAAAGCCATTAAAAAGGCTGCTTCGATTAGCCAATAACCCTGAGAACCATGCAAAGACGAAAGTTTCTCCGTTCGGCAGGCATTGCCGGCGGCGCCCTCCTATTGACCTTCCGCCAGCTGACGGCCGGCTCATGGCAGGGAAAGCTGATTACGCCGGGCGAGGCAGCGCTGGGCGATTTTGTCCGGATTGACGTTAATGGAGCTGTTTTGTTCCAATTTGTCAAACATGAAATGGGGCAAGGCGTCGCCACGGCGATGGCGCAGATCCTGGCCGAAGAGCTGTGTGCGGATTGGGAAAAAGTCAGGATCGACTTTCCCGATGCCGATATGCAACGCTATCAGAATGACCGGAACGGGGGACATGACACCGGCGGAAGCTGTACGATCACCTATCAATGGGACCTGCTGCGGACAGCGGGCGCGACCGTGAAGCAAATGCTCATCGCTGCCGCAGCCAGGCAATGGAACACGTCACAGGAGAACTGTTATGCAGAGAGCCACTTTGTATTTCAAAAAGGCTCCTCCAAGAAGCTTGCTTTCGGCGCACTTGCACCCTTTGCTGCCACCATGCCCGTTCCGCGGGAAATCAAATTGAAGAATGCTGCTGACTACCAGCTCATCGGGAAGTCGAAACCAGCCAAGCTTACACCAAAAATCGTAACCGGCGAACTCAAATATGGGATGGATGTTAAGGTGCCTGGGATGCTTTATGCGGTTATTGCGCGTTGTCCGGTTTTTAAAGGGAAACTAAAATCCTTTGATGCTGCCGAGGCTATGAAAGTAGCGGGAGCCAGAACCGTTTTCAGCACCCGGCCCATTGCCGGCTTGCAGTTGCATGCGCCTTATATGCCTTACGACATCCGCGAGGGCGTGGCGGTCGTCGCGGACTCGTTCTGGGCAGCCAAACAAATGCAGGCAAAGCTCAGCATTGAATGGGACGATGGACCCAACGGAAGTCTGAGCTCGCCGGATTTTGAAGCAATGGCATGGAACCGTGCTACGCACAAGACCGATCCGACAGGTTTTACCGGGAATGAAAATGCGGTGGCTGACCTGGGACACGTCCGAAAAACGCTGCGTGCTTCCTACATTTTCCCGCAGCAGCTGCATTCGTGCATGGAACCGCTCAACTGCACTGCGCACGTACGCGAAGACGGATGCGAGCTATGGATCGGATCGCAGGCACCGCACCTGATAGACAGCGAAATACGGCGTATTTTCGGATTCAGCCAGGAAAAGATCAGGATGCATCTCTTCCCGTCCGGCGGCGGTTTTGGAAGGCGCTATTACCCGGATATGGCGGTGGAAGCGGCTTTCATTTCCAGGGAGGCGGGAAATGTTCCGGTCAAGATGATCTGGACCCGTGAAGACGATCATCAGGCAAATCTGGCACACCTTTTTCAGCATATGGAGTACCAGGCCGCATTGGATAAGGACAACAATATGTACGCATGGTATGAAAAGGAGATCAGGACTTACACCTGGGCAGCCAAATATATGGACCCAAAACTGCCGTCGATGGCCTATGTGATCCCGAATGTGCGCTATGATTTTGAAGATATGATCCCGCAGGAACTGGTGCATTCTTCGGCCTGGCGCGGCGTGGACGGCCACGGGCGTTTTTATGGCGAATGCTTCCTGGACGAAGTTGCTGCCGAGCTGAAAAGAGACCCGCTCGAATTCCGCCTGTCGCTCCTGCAAGGCGGAAGAGACACCTTTGTCGGAGACGCGATTCCGGTTCATGGGTCGAGGATTTTGCGGGTGTTGAAACTCGCTGCGGAAAAAGCGGAATGGGGCAAACCGTTGCCGACCGGCCGGGGCAAGGGCATTGCCGTAAGTACATTTGGATACAGCTACTGTGCAGTCGTCGCCGACGTCACCATGCAGAATAACAAATTGACCATCAATAAAATGACCATCGCAATCGACTGTGGAAAAGTGATTAACCCCTCGGGCGTCGAGCAACAGATGATAGGTGGGATCGTATGGAGCCTTACGGCACTGTTCTACGGCGGGCTCCCGATCAAAAATGGCCGGGCCGTTCATACCAATTTTCATGAAAACAAATTGCTGCGCATGAATGAATGCCCGCCCATGGAAGTACATTTTGTTGATACCCAGGAAGAAAGGCCTGGCGGGATCGGCGAGGTATCCAGTCCGCTGGGCGTTCCCGCGGTATTGAACGCCATCTTCGCAGCCAGCGGACGGAGAATCCGGAAGGTGCCCCTGGAAACACAGGGAATCAGTCCGGCTTAGACCCGCGGCCGATGCAAATTCCAAATCCGGGTGGAAACCTGGAATTGATCCCGGCCACAGACTGTTGGCTAATTAGGAATGAAATATAAATAACTGAAATAGCATGAGCAGAACACACAAGTACGCGGCAACGACCCGGTGGACCGGCAACAGAGGCACCGGAACAGCCGCTTATCACGCCTACGGACGGGAATATGTGATCGAAATCGAAAACAAAGCAGTGATTCATGGCTCCTCCGATCCTGCTTTCAGGGGCGATCGCACCAAACACAATCCGGAAGAGTTGCTGTTATCCTCATTGTCATCCTGTCACATGCTGTGGTACCTGCATTTGTGCTCGGAGGCGTCGGTGAGGGTGGTCGGCTACGAGGACAAGGCTTCGGGGATCATGCTGGAAACAGAAGACGGCGGCGGCAGGTTTTCGGAGGTGACGCTCTGCCCCGTAGTGAGCGTATCCGATCAGTCGATGGTCGACGAAGCGATGCGTTTACATGCGGAAGCCAATAAATTGTGTTTCATTGCCAACTCGGTCAATTTCCCCGTCCTGCACCGGCCCATCGTACAAGTGGCAGGCTCGCTCCCATTAGCAGATTAGCATTGACGATATGAAAGACGCATTGCCGGCATACAAGTCCTACCTGTTTTCGGTGGCTTATAATATCATGGGCCAGATTGAAGAAGCCGAAGATGTGGTCCAGGATTGCTTCGAGGACATTTTAAGTACTCCCGACAAAGAAGTGCATAACGAGAAAGCCTATCTGACCCGGGTTGTCGCCAATAAGTCCATTGACCGTTTGAAAAAACTCAAAAAGGACCGCGAGCGGTATCCGGGCACATGGCTGCCCGAGCCTTACCTGCAACCGGAATTGCCGGCCGTCGGTGAAGAGCGGATCGATATACTTTCTTACGGTTTGATGAGTCTGATCGAACAGCTAAACCCGGTTGAAAGGGCTGTTTTTGTACTCAGAGAGGCCTTTGACTATCCTTACGCGTCGCTATCGGAAATCGTGCAGACCAGCGAAGCCAATTGCCGGAAAATCCTTTCAAGGGCACGCAGGAAAATCAAATCCGAAAACTTACGACAAACCGACGCAACGACACATAGAAAGCTGCTCGATGCGTTTCTCCGGGCACATCAGCAAGGCGATATCAGATCGCTTGCATTGCTCCTGAAAGAGGATATTACCGTCTATTCGGACGGCGGAGGCAAGGCAGCGGCCGCATTGACGCCAATTACAGGATCGGGCCCCGTTTTACGATTACTGGAAGGGATAGCACGCAAGGAAAGCGTCCAGGCACAGAGCGTCCGCGTATTGCGCGTCAATGCCCGGCCCGGACTCGTATTTCTTTCAGGTCAAAAGCCTGAGACTATTTTTTGTTTTGACGCCGACGACCTGGCCTTCTCCAAATTGTACATCATCCGCAACCCGGATAAGCTCGCCGTTTCTATCCTTTAAGGCATCCTATCTCCAAAGCAGGAAAATTTACTGCCAGATTAAAAAAGGGCAGTAATTTTTATCCCAAAGTGTGTACGCACACATTTTGTCTATACATTGTAATCAAACCCCCTCACATACAGTTGCAACTAACTGAAATGAAGCTACCTATCGATAGCTGCTCATTTCGGATAAAACCTTTTTGTCAAACCCTAAACCATTTTGCATGAAATAAAGAACGAGAGCAACCAAAGAAAGTTTCGGTCCCGCCTGCGTAGTTCCCTTCAAGGGTTCAATTACACTGCTCATTTCAACTAAACTCTTACGAACATTAGACTCACTCAACTCAATTTTCCTGAAATGAAAGATCTATACAAACAGTTTTTGCGGTTCTCATTTATTACAGCGTTTGGCCTGTCCGTGAGCTTACAGGCTTCGCTGGCTGCTGTCCCTGGGGGGACTGAAAAGAGGGATGCAAACGGCGCATCGAAGCAGCTGGATTACACGGTAACCGGAAAGGTGGTTTCCACCGATAAGGAGGGGCTTCCGGGTGTCAGCATTATCGAAAAAGGCACCAACAAGGGAACCACGACCGATGCCGACGGAACGTTCAGCATCAACCTCACAAACCAGGGCACCACGCTCATTTTCAGCTTTATAGGCTACGCTACCAAAGAAGTGATGGTGGACGGGGCTACGAACCTGAATGTGATCCTCGAAGCCGACGTGAGGGGTTTGGACGAGGTTGTAGTGGTAGGTTATTCGGCCAAAAAAGTGCGCTACCTGTCGAGTGCCGTCTCGACGATCAGCAGTAAAAAACTCCGGGATGTAACCTCCAACGAACTTCCAAACCTGTTGCAGGGAAAGGCGCCGGGCGTGGTGGTCTCTACGGGTTCCGGCGATCCTACAAGCGCCGCCAGGGTGGTGATCCGCGGCTCCGGTACCATCTCGGCGGGAAGTTCACCTTTGTACGTGGTCGACGGTAATATCGACGGTACTTACAATCCGGTGGATGTGGAGAGTGTTACGGTGCTGAAAGACGTGGCGGCCACTGGTTTGTACGGTTCACGTGCCGCAAATGGCGTGATTATCGTCAATACAAAGATGGGGAAGGCCGGCAAAACTGAAATCAACTTCAACAACACATTTGGCTTTGCCGAGGCTACCATGGGCAAGTTCCGAATGATGAATGCCCAGGAATTGTATGATTTTCAAAGCACTTTCTATCCAAGGGAGGCTTCTGTTTTAAACCGCAACACCAATTGGTGGAACGAGGCTTTCCGGACTGCATTTGTCAACAACCATAATATTTCGCTTTCGGGAGGCTCCGACAAGACTACTTTTTATGTTTCCGGCAACTATTACAAGGAGCAGGGTACCGTGGTCGAGAACGACAAGACCGGCTATAACTTCCGGACCAACCTGAAATCTCAACTGACCAAACGGCTGACCGGCGCCGTACTCTTCAATGCGCAGTACACAAGGGATAATTACCAGAACAGCAACACGTTGTATGACGCCTACGTGAATCTACCCTTCGATCCCGCATACGAAAACGGGGCACCGACAGACGGGCGCTCCTACCCGAACTGGCTGGGCCGCGACCGGGAAAACTTCCTGCATTCGATCCAGTATAACTTCGCCAATGCCAAAAGCCTCAGAACCAGCCTGGATGTGAACCTGGATTACGATCTGACAGACAAAATCACGTTGTCGAGCTACAACCGGGCGGTCTTCGGAAACGGGTCGGGTGCCACTTACTATGACAGGCGCACCAAACAGGGCGGCGCGAATGGCGGCGAACTTTACAATAACAACGACAACAATTACCGCTTGCTGACTTCCAACCGTGTGCGTTATGCCGAAGAATTTGGAAAGCATAACCTGACGGTATTGGGGGTGGCGGAAGCGGAAACATCTTTCAGTGAGGCAAAAACCGTGTCCGGAAAAGGCTTGCCGGCGGGGCAGGATGTGTTGTCGGTTGCAACGGATATCCTGGTCTCGCCAACGGGATCCAGCCAGCAGGTTGCGTTCCGCAAGTTCCTCGGCCAGGCCGATTACAATTATGACAACCGTTACTTTCTGGTAGCATCGCTGGTCAATGAATTCTCTTCGCTGTTTGGCAAAAACAATTCGAGTGCCAACTTCTATCAGTTTGGTGCTTCCTGGGTACTTAGCAATGAAAATTTCCTGAAAGACAACAAGATATTGACTTTTGCAAAGCTGCGTTTGAGCCACGGAACCGTCGGAAATGCTGCTATTCCCAACTTTGCATCATTGGGGCTCTACACCATTTCACAAGATGCCAGCTACGCCGGCATCCCGGGTGCTTCTCCTTTTCAAAAAGGGAATCCCGACCTGACCTGGGAAAAAATCAAATCGTCGAACCTGGGAGTCGATATCAGTCTGTGGGGCCGGGTTGACGTTGCTCTGGACATTTATAACAAGAAATCCGAAGATCTGCTTTATCAAAAACCATTGACGGCCACCACCGGTTACAGCTATGTTTGGGTAAATGCGGGTTCGGTGCGCAACAGGGGCCTCGAATTCAGTGTGACTTCCAATAATCTGACCGGTAAGCAGCTGACCTGGGAAACCAGTTTGAATATGGCTTTCAACCGCAACAAAATTCTTGAACTGAGTGGCGGCGCAGCTACTTTCCGTCCGGGCAATCGCCTTCCGCTGGCAGCGGGACACGACATGGGTGAATTCAATCTGCCGATATGGGCGGGTGTAAATCCCGAAAACGGCGATCCGCAATGGGAGAAGGTGGTTACTGATGCCAATGGCAATGTGACCAGGGAGCTGACCAATTCATACAGTTCTGTCCAAACGGCCCAGTCGCGTCAGTTCACAGGCAAGTCTACCAACCCTACATTCACTGGCGGGATCACCAACACATTGTCTTACAAAGGGCTTACATTCTCGGCGTTCTTCAATTTTGTATCCGGTAACTGGGTATACAATGAAAGCCGCTTTTATTTCGACAACGACGGTCTGTACGAAAGCTACAACAACATGGTCCTGCCCAAAAAATGGTCGCGCTGGGCCAAGCCTGGTGATATCGCAACGCATCCGAAACCGATCGTGGGCGGTAACAAAGATTCCAATCAATCTTCGTCGCGTTACCTCGAAGACGGCAGCTTTATCCGCCTGCGCAACGTTCGCCTGGGCTACGACATCCCGCTTACTGCGATCAAGCGCATCGGGTTCTCCCGTGCCAACATTTTCGTGAGTGCGGATAACCTTTGGACAGGTACCAAATTCACCGGTCCGGACCCTGAATCCTCCATGTCTTTTGAAGATACACCCGGCCTTTCCAGCATTAAATATCCGATCAGCCGCAAGCTGCTTTTTGGTATCAATTTCACATTGTAATATTTCAGAAATATGAAATTCATAAAATCAAAGTTACTACTGGCATTCGGCCTGGTATCGATGCTGTCGTGCGAGCAGTATTTCGATCCGACTACCTCCATTGACGAAACTACTGCGCTGGCCAACGAGTCGGATGTACAGACCGTGACGATCGGCACTTACGCTTTTTTGAATAAGGCCAACTACACGTACAGCGGCCACATTATGATGGAATATCCCAGCGACGAGATCGCGCAGGGACAGATCTCATCCAACGACTTCACCCGCATTTACAGGTATACCCATATTAACACATCCACGCACGCGACCGCGTACTGGAGCCAGTGCTACAAGGTGATCGCCGCGACGAACAAGGTGATCGGTTTCGTCTCCAACGAGGCTTCCAATGAACTACGCCAGCTAAAAGGGGAAAATCTGTTCCTGCGCGCAATGGCCCATTTCAACATGGTCAGAATGTTCGGAAGACCTTATACGCAAGAAAACGGAAACAATCCGGGTGTGCCTATTTTACGTGAAGGCCTCGACGACAATGCCGTCACCACCCTGGCGCGATCGACGGTGAAAGAAGTATACGATTTTGTGATCACCGATCTCTTGCAAGCCGCAGAGCTGATGTCCGTCAAAAAAACGAACATTTACGCTTCCAAAGAGGTGGCATATGCGCTACTCGCAAAGGTGTATCTATTCAAAGGGGATAATGCTAATGCATTGAAATACGCCAACATGGTGATTGATAGCGGCCGGTATACTTTACTGTCGTCTTCCAACTTCCCCAACTATTTCAGGCTTGTACCTGAAAACAATACCGAAACGATTTTTGCGGTCCGCCATACGAGTGTTCAGATCGCCGGGATCGGCACGATGTACATCAGTTCCGACAGGTCGGGCGCTCCGCTGGCGCAGGGTGTGAGCGGCTGGGCCGAGTTATATGCTTCTCAAAAGTATATAGACTTCCTTGCACAGCATCCGGAAGATCTGAGAAAATCCTTTGTGACGCCGTACAAGCTGAACGGGGAATTGCAGACCAATAAAAAGCTGACGCCCGCAACACCCATGTACTACATCAACAAGTACACCTTGCAGGATAATGTGATCAATGCATCCTCCCCGGTTTATCTCCGGCTGGCCGACATCTACCTCATCCGGGCAGAAGCCAATGCGAAACTGGGCAATACGGCCGATGCACTGGCTGATGTGAACCTGATCCGCACCCGGGCCGGACTCACCGGAACTGCCCTTTACACCACAGCCAACCTGGCGACGGCAGGCAAGTCGATCCTGGATGTGGTACTGGAAGAGCGCTTCCTGGAACTGGCATTTGAAGGGCACCGCGTTTACGACTTGTTCCGAAATGGTCGCCCGATGGTGCGCAACTATCCGGGAACGCACGCGCAAAACAATACCCCCACCACCGACACACGGCAGACGGTGCTGGCAACCGATCCCAGGGTAGTTTTCTTTATTCCCCAAACAGAAATAGACCAGAACAAGAACCTGGTCCAAAATCCCTAATTATAGCAGGGCAGTAACAGAGCAGGCCGAAAAGCAAGGCTCAGCAGAAGCTGCCGAGGTTCATACCTGCTCAAACCACCAAAAAGCCTCGTTTCATAACGATTCGGGGCTTTTTGCCGGATACCCATTCCCTCTTATCGAAGCATTAACGCCAGAATTTTTCCTCCAACGGATCACTCTGAACGAACCTTTTGCTCCATTTGGCCCTTATTCTCTTTTCACCTACTACTTCAATCCACCCATGGAATATACCGATCTACTGAGACAAATTGAGTTTATCAAGGAAGTTGATAAGCTTAAATACATTCTTCGTAAAACAAAGCTCATCAATAGTGATCGCAACGAGAATGACGCAGAGCACAGCTGGCACCTGGCGCTGATGGCCGTTGTTTTGTCCGGGCATGCGAACTTTCCGGTCGATTTGCTCCGGGTTATTAAAATGCTGCTGATCCACGACATTGTGGAAATAGACGCCGGCGATACCTTCATTTACGATACGCAAAAAAGTCACAGCAATACACACGAAGAAAGGAAAGCCGCCAACCGCATCTTTGGACTATTACCTGAGCATCAAGCGAATGAGTTGATCGATATATGGGAGGAGTTCGAAGAAGGAAAAACAAATGAAGCGAAGTTTGCCCGGGCGATGGACCGGCTTGAACCCTTGCTTCAAAATACTTCGAACAATGGCGGCACCTGGAATGAGTTCGATGTAAATTATGAAAAGGTTTATGCCAAAAAACAGGTTATCCAACAGGGTTCCGATCTCATCTGGCACTTCGCAGAGCAGCTCATCAATGAGAGCGTTGAAAAAGGGATCTTAAAAAAGTAAAATCCCGGCCTTACTGGTGCTAGTTGCAAAGGATATGTAAAAGTTTGTTAAACTACCAAAGACTTTGCCCAGTGTAATGCGTTGTGCCGCGGCACCTCCCGCCTGAAAGCGCTGTCAAACAAATTCCCGCGGTTGGGAAGTTAGGAAGTTCACACCGGGTACTTATTCTGAATAAAAGGCAATCAAAATGAGAAAGGTAGTTTTATTTGCGCACATCTCTCTGGATGGTTTCGCGGGAGACGTGAATGGCGGCCTCGGCTTTCTGACCTACGATCAGGAGTTGCAGCAATACGCCGGAGAGCTGGTCAAAACCGTGGGCGCTCCTTTATATGGAAAAACCACTTACCAGTTGATGGAAGGTTACTGGCCCTCTGTATTAAACAATCCAAATGCCGACAAGCATTCGCTCGAACACGCGCAATGGGTGCATCAGATTCCCAAAGTAGTATTCTCCACGACACTGGACGGTGTGAGCTGGAACAATACGACACTGATCAAAGACAATGTGGTGGAGGCAGTTAGCAAGCTCAAAGAAGAGCTCGGCAAAGACCTGGTGATATTCGGCAGCCCCGGTCTTGCCAAAAATTTCATGAAACTGGGACTGATCGATGAATATAAACTAACGCTGCACCCTGTGATACTGGGTAATGGCATCAGCCTGTTCGAAGACGACATGTCGAAAAGCAGCCTGAAATTACTGGAAAGCAGAACGCTTCAATCGGGTGTAGTGACATTGCACTACGAAGTTAGCCGTTAATGGGAGAACGTTGCCCGGCGGCAGACCGGGCAACGTTCATCGCGTTTTTTAACAGCATCAGGAACTGAAAACACTTTCATGCTGCGCGCTTTTCAGGACTTCATAGCTGTGGATACGCGCCTCGGGGTCATAAATGTGGCTGGTGACCATCAACTCGTCAAGCTGCGTACGTTGTTGAAAATAAGCCAGATCACTGCTGATTTTTTTTCTGTCGCCAATGAACGTGTATTTCATCATCTCTCTCACGGCAGCTTCCTCATATTCTCCCCAGAGCCCATCCATACTCGCTACGGGTGGCTGCAAAGGCCGGCGCTTGCCGGTGATAATTCCGGTAGCCAACTGAAAGAAAGAGGTCGCCAGACGCTCCGCTTCTTCCGTGGTATCTGCGGCGATCACGTTCACGCAAGCCATGACATACGGCTGGGCAAGATATGGTGACGGTCTGAAATTCCGGCGGTAGAGCTCTATGGCACTGAGGAAATGGGCGGGCGCAAAGTGGCTTGCAAATGCATAGGGC
This sequence comes from uncultured Dyadobacter sp., assembly GCF_946482605.1. The sequence goes on from NZ_CAMLSE010000011.1 coordinate 164,885, forward strand.
AATCCCAGATGCGCAGCCAGTCGCGCACTGTCGGTACTTGAACCGAGTATCCAGATCGGTATGTCGAGCCCCTCGCCGGGGATTGCGCGTACTTTGGAATTACTGTTATCTGCGGAAAAATAGGTTTGCAATGCCTGCACGTCGTCCGGAAAATCCTGGGCTGATTCCATATAGTTACGCCTCAGCGCGCGGGCGGTAACCTGGTCTGTGCCGGGCGCTCGTCCTAGTCCGAGGTCGATGCGGCCGGGGTACAGGGAGGCAAGCGTACCGAACTGCTCGGCAATGACCAGGGGCGCGTGATTGGGCAACATAATGCCGCCGCTGCCCACCCGGATGGTGGTTGTACCTCCTGCAATGTATCCTATCAGCACCGAGGTGGCCGAGCTGGCGACACTCGCCATATTATGATGCTCCGCGAGCCAGTAACGTTTGTAGCCGAGTTCCTCGACACGCTTGGCGAGCCGGAGGCTGTTCCTGAATGTCGCAGCCGCATTGTTTCCTTCCGTGATCGGCGCCAGATCAAGAATGGAAAATGGTATATCCTGAATAAGTTTATCTGCCATATCGATTTATTAACGATGGTAATGCTGTTAATAAAAAGCATTTAATCAGCTCGCGAGTTCCTTTTTACCAACAAAAACCTGCGTATCGGGTAGCCTTTACAATGCGCCAAGCTGCGTCAATACAGCCTTCGTAATCGTTTTCCGGCAGTTTCCAAAATCCGGGTTCACATCACTCCGCTTCTTGATAATCCTTGTTGCAAAAAAGTAGACATTGTCTTTTCGTTCCACATATCCGACCCACCATCCGATATCATTGCCGTCGACGCGCGTCCACCCGGTTTTGGCACGAAGGGTATGATCCATCGTTTGCTCATTGCTCATTACTTTTTTCAGGACTTCTACATTCCGTTTCGAGAATGGCGCTTTGCCCTCATAAACTTTGATCAGAAAAGCGACCTGATTTTGGGGCGATACACCGAACGGGCCGAAATTCCAGAAATCACTGCCCTTTTCGGTAAGATTACCATTCCCGTAGCCGGCGAGTTTGAGATAATGCGCATACCGCTCACGCCCGATCTTTTTGGCCAGTTCAATAAACGCCCATCCGGCGGATATCTCAAAAGCTTCCTTCACGGTGATGTCCCTGTAAATGTCCGGGCGGTAGCCATAAAGCGTGGTATCCGTAGAGCCGGGCCATTTGACGACTTCATTTTCATCCTTAATCACCCCTGATTCCAGTGCGATAAGCAGGTTGATTACCTTGAACGTCGAAGCAGGCTGCGTTTCACTCTTCGAAGCCACTTCATCACTGATGATCCATTTTTGCTTTTTGTAATCGTAAATCGTGATGCTGCCGGTGCTGTTGCAGTTCTTGAAAGGTGTAATGAGGTCTGGCTGCGCAAAGGTTTGAAAGTGGCAAAACAGAAGGAGAAAGAATAACTTGATTTTCATGGCGTTTTATGATTGCTTTTTTTTCGCAAGATAATAACCATAGCTGTTCCAAAACCCCGATGCTACCGTTCGTGGGTATTTTTTTCCGGATAATCTATTGCATGGGATAATGGTTAAGGATGGAGAAAGCAACCCTGGTCAATTACGGCAAAGGCCTGTCGAATGAAGTTTCACCAAGGGAGGCTTACCCGATGAAGCGCCCTCGCGCTACTTCCTTTTATCTCTGATACACCTCCACCTCATAAAGCGAATAACCCCATTTGCCTGGTGCGCGTTTTTGGGCCAGAATTTTGACATACCTGGCCTGCACCGGTGAAAATGTGAGATTATCCAATTTCCCATCGCCCTGTTTGACGTCGGCAACCGTTTGCCATTTTTCTCCGGACTGTGAAGTCTGCACCTGATAGGCAGCGGCATAGGAAGCTTCCCAATGCAGCGCTACCCGACCGACAGCGTAGGTTTGGAGCAGATCAATGGTTACCCACGCCGAATCCGCGGAAGCACTGGACCAGCGGGTTGTGGAGTCGCCATCCACCAGGTTCCCGGCGTCAAACATCGCGCTTTGGTTTTCACTCGACGAAACTTTGACGCTATTGCCCAGGTAAGAGGCAATATTGCCTTTCCCATCCTCAACAATATTGATATTCAACTCCGCAGCCGATGCCCCGGCTTTGCTTTTTGCCGATATAATGGCCTTTCCTTTACCCGTTTTCCCTGTCAGGCTGATATTGATGCTCTGGTCGGAGCCGGCCCTGACGGTGAAAAGGTCCGGGCTTGTCCCGTTTTTTATTTCAAAGTTAATGTCGTCATGATCGCTGTTTGTGAAGCTCCGCACATAGGCAATATTGTCATAGGAGGAGCGCCGGTTTGAGATAGGTTTGGGGTCAATGGCCTGGATAAGCGGAATGCCGACGAGCCACCGGACTCCATTTACAAGCAGTTTCTGGTAGCCCTGGTTGTCTTTGGCATGCTGGTCATGGCCCAATGTCAGGCTCATCACTTTGCCCTTGCCCACAGGATGCCACCACATGACCGGGTGATTTTCTGCGCGGGCAATGACGTGAAATTCAGATTTGGATGGTTGGAAATAATAAAGCTCATCCGTAGTCATAAAATCGTCGACCACGCTCGAAACCGGGTGTTCTGACTTTCTCCGAAACGCATATTCATAACCCCAAAACTCCATGTTATCAGTATGGACTTTAAACATCGCCGGCTCGGTAGATGGTCCACCAATGAAGATCCCGCCCATTAGCTGCTCGTATTTATCCCAGTTAAGAAAGCTCAGCAAACCACAATGGAGGGTCAGGAAAGGCTTACCTCCCGCTATAAAACGCTCCATGGCAGCCAATTGCTCCGCATCGGGCGTCAGAAACAGCGAGTTACTGATCAAAAGATCATAAGCTCCTAGGGTCTGATCGTTGAGCATGGCCAGGTCGGTGGTAGTATCCAGCTCGACGACGTTCTCCAATATCTGTAAGATCTTCCTGTTTTGAAACGCATGCTTCCAAGGCGGGCAATTGTCCTTTTGAACTATGGTATTGCCGCTGCCAGTGATGATAAGTGCCTTCGGCTTGTGCTGGCAAAAACCGGGCATTACGTTAAAGAAAAGCGTAAAAATAAGTGCTGCCGGTAACAGGCTTCTGATTTTCATAAGACATGATAAGGGTAAATGCCCGGTTTTCGGGTGGGGTGATTTAATGTTTCGAACCCACTGTCAACCGCAATTGCACGCCCACCGAAGTAAGTTGCAACCTCTCGGCGGTCGTGGGTCCGATCGGATACTTCACATAGGGTTCAAGTTCGACAGCGGTGTTTTGCAGCCGGTAATGAAACCCCAGCCCCAGATAAATCGGGGTCGCCAGGGCCCATTCGCCTTTGTGGTCACGCTGGGTAGTCGTGCTCAGTTCTTCAACCGTTTGAGTTGAAACCAGAACCGGCCCGCCCGGGGTTTCCGAGAAAGTTGAGATCGTCCTGCTGGTTTTATACAGGTAATCCGCCTCCTGCCTGATGCTGCTTTGCAGGGAAATTCCTCCTATTGCATTGATCCCCAACATTTTATAAGTCTTTAACCTGTATTGTACCTGCAACGGGACTTCCAGATTAACCCAATGGTAGCGCACGCGCTGCAACTGGGCAGCTCCTGCCGAGGCCACCAGCACCGCCGGCTCTTCCACATTCAGGGACTGCTTGCTTCCGTAAAGCCCGGTTACGAACGCCATTCTGGTTGAAAGCGGAATAGCCAGGGATCCTCCTACACCATAGTTCAGCTCCCGGCTGGTATGGGCGGCCCGGTTGGACTGCTGCGAGACGCCAATGCCAAAACGAATCGGCCGTGCGGGCCTCGCGGGCGCATCCATGGATTCACGTCCCACGCGGATTTGCACTTTACCGAAACGAACAATCGATGACCTGAAAGGCAGAGGCTGTATCAGACCGGGGCTCAGCTCGTCGGCCGCGCGATCGGGAGCGGGCGCTTGACGATCCGTCGGAGCATCCGCCACCTCGGTCGCCAAGGCCGTCGCAAAGTCCGCGGGATTTTGCCGGTTTGGCGACAGACCATTCCGGCGGTTGGTATGGTTTTCAGCTTTTTTTGCAACGCTTTCGCCGTCAGAAGCGTTGGGCTGGTGCCGTTTCTCCCGATCCGGAGACGTGTTGCTCCCGATCTCCTTTTTCGCAATGCCGTGCTTTGTGATATTGCCCCTGTTGATGATCCGGTTGGTCAGCAAGGCCGCTCCCAAAATGATTACCAAGGCCGCTGCACTCAGGTAGTAGAACAGCATGCGCCTTTTACGTCCTTTTGCCGCGCGGAAGCGTTCAAAATCCTTCCAGGCATCCCGTTGATAGGGTTTGGTATGCTCGTAAAGCTGACCGAGCATTCGTTTGCCGAGCGGTTCCTGATCCGACATTAGTGGCTTCCGTTTTGAATGGTAATCATTTCCCGCAAGCTCTGTTTGCTTTTGGCGAGATACACCCTCGACGACGAGGTCGAAATGTCCAGCATTTTTCCAATTTCCTCATGACTATACCCTTCCACTTCGTACAGATTGAAGACCACTTTCCAGACCGGCGGAAGTTTGTCGAGCAGCCTGAGTATTTCTTCGACCGACTGGTTATCCGCAGCTTCATCCGCTGCCGCATGGCTGTCGTGATAGGCATCCAGGCTGGTAGCGAGGTAGTTTTTCTTTTCCTTTCTGAAATAATCTATGGCGGTACGAACAACCAGAGCCCGCATCCAGGCTTTAAAGGAATTGAGACCTGCCAGTTGCCGGGGCAGCTGATCGAATATTTTCAGGAAAGAATCACTGACCGCCTCCTGCGCGACAGCGTGGCTGGAAAGATATCGGACACTTATTCCCATTGCCAGACCAAAAAAATGCTTGAAAACCCATTGCTGCGCTTTCGGATCACGTCCCGCGCAGCGCTCAATCCAGTGTTTTTCATTCGTTGTACAATCAGATAGCCATTCCACAATAAGATATAACGTTGCTAACCCCGGGCAACCCGGGGTTAGCAATGGAGAAGATGATTGAAAAGGACGCCGTGTTACAGGGGATTGGTTGTGCTGCCATTAGGATCAATCACCTTGTCTTGCTTTTTGGAGCCATTAGCTACGTGCACGGTCACGTCGGACGCATTGGCAGCGCTGCCGAACAACTTTTGCAGGTCCAGTTCGAGTGTATAATCGTGCATCATGGCATCCTGCAAGCCGTCGGGGGCATCGTATCCCACCACCAGCCGGGCCTGCATCGGGTAGGACAGCATCAGCGAGCCATCCCAAACCACCTTGTAGTTCTCGATCCCCCCCGCTCCGGTCACGTCTATTTTTAATGTGTTACCTTGCCGGGTCACTTTTGTGATCTCGAACGGCGTACCGTCAAAACTTTCCCGTCCGTTCATCAATCTCTTATACTCATCCCCGTTTGTCTGTACCAACGGACCATCCTCCGGTCCCGGATCGTTTTTGTTTTCGCGGTCGCACGAAAAGAAAGCGGATAGTGCAAACAGGAGGAGGAACGCGAGAGGCTTTGAAAAATTTGGTTTCATTTTGCTAACAGATTAAGTTGTTTTTAATGAAGTCGTAAAAAAGGATTCAAACGCTACTCATTGAAAAAGAAAATATTACCGGTAAGAGAATCATCGTTCCCGGAAGGTTGGAGTCGCCAGGTGTAAAAGGACGCGAACCGGGCAACCGGCGGGATGAAACGGCCCGTACAGCGGATGAACCTACGGCTCAATGACCGCCATCCACGTATTTTTGTCAGGAAAAACTCTGGTAATGTTAAATGAAAGTCCTGATGATGAAATCCATTTTACTGACGCTGATCTGGCTCGTTTTGGCACAGACAGCCCGCGCGCAGCTGAATACCGCCCGACCGGAAAGCGGCAGCCTCAGCGGAAGCGACGTCAACGCCGTTGTAAGCGCCGTCGCGCAATTGATCGAGACCCATTATGCCGACCAGGCGGCGGGCCAAAGAATCAGCAGCGAGTTCCGAAAACTGTCTGGATCCGGGAAGTATTCGCGTTATACCAACACGGATACATTGACCCGGGTAATAAGCAACGACCTACGTAAAATCAGCAACGACGGGCATCTGTATGTGCAGGGTAAAAAAGCCGTATCGAATGACAAAAACTGGGAGCAGATAGAAAGGGAATCGGAAAAAAAATACAATTATGGATTCACCCGTCTGGCGATACTGGACAATGATGTCGCGTATATTAAAATCACTGAATTCATGCATCCCAAAAGATCGATGCAGACCGCGATAGCGGCGATGAAGCTGGTCGAGAATTCCGGCAAGCTGATCATTGACCTGCGCGGAAATGGCGGAGGTTATCCGGGCATTATGGAGTACATTTTGAACCACTATTTCGAAGGAGAGCCCATGGTGCTATCAACCACCAGATCTTCCACGGGGCAATGCCAGGTAACATTAACTTCCGACCTCATTCACGGCAAGCTCAGGATCGGGACGCCGCTGTACATTCTGATCGATCAAAAAACCGCTTCCGCGGCGGAGTATTTTGCCTATACATTACAGGCTTTTAAGAAAGCCATAATTGTGGGGCAGCCAAGCGCGGGAGGGGCCAATAGAAATGCGTATTTCGATTTGCCCGCCGGTCTTAGAATGTCCATTTCAGTTGCGAGCCCGATTAATGCGATCACCCAAACCAACTGGGAGGGAAAGGGTGTGATACCCGACGTCGTTTCAGACGATCCCGAGCACAAAGCCATTGAATTGGCCGGGGCCAGAAAATAACCTGTCATGCTGGGCAGGAATGCTAGTTGTGATGGCCGGCCATGTGACGTCTCGCCTCCTCCTTCTCCTGATCGCCGAGGTGAAGCCCGATGAGCCTGAGACTGTCGTGGTCCTTGGGCCGCCAGCCCGACCTTGGAACTTCTGTTTCATAACCCAGAAACTCGAAATACATCGCTTGCCAGCTAATGCACCGGACAGGCTTCCCGTTCAGCATGCCCTCCGGCAGCGACGGACAAGAACCGGCAGGGAACCCGGGCAGCTCATATTCCATCCCGATTTTCGAACAGGGCTCAGAGTCGATCAGAACACCGTTTTGGCTCATCAGAAAGCCGTAATCGAGCTGCTCAAACCCCGAGAAGCCCAGGTCGGTGAGCAACCCGACGTACGCGTCGTGATGTTCCTGCGGATAGGCTATGTCGATATCTTCGTGCACCCTGGTAATCCTGCCGATGCGGGCATCGATGGCCCAGCCGCTTTCCAACCATAATTTTATACCTTGGGAAGCTGCCGCACTGAATATCAATTCAATAAAATGGATATGCAATGCCGTGGATTCGGTGGGAAGTGCTTGTCCTGTGTTTTGCGGCGGATTTTTCATGTGATCAATTTCGATTGGACTATTTTTAAAAATGTCGGGACTTATACGTAAATATCAACTGAAAACGGGAGCTCTTCTGGCGGCAGTGTTGCCGGGGATTTTCGTATTTTCCGTATCCGGTGGTACAGAAGCGCTATTCCGGTTTGTATTTTCATTTTGCTGCATTTTTTCTTTCTGGATCATCAATTTCGCGCTTGTCGATTTCTCCGGTCTCTGGCATGGCAGGAAAGGAACCGGCCAGTTGTTGCGGCGCATCCTGATCTCCACATTGCTGGCTATTGTCGTATTCCTGGCCATTGGTTTCGCGGACACTTCCAGATTGTTGCTCTCCCAGGTAAAAGGAGATCTGATCTATTCTCAAAAAGCGTGGTTTTACCTCATTGTAAGGATCATACTATTGAATGGTCTGATGATCCTGATCAAATATTTTTACGACCTGGCAGCAAAAAGCCGCAGGGTGCAATCGGAACTGGAAACCTTGAAGCGGGAAAACCTGATCGCCCTCCACGAATCATTAAAGCAGCAACTCAATCCTCATTTCCTGTTTAACTCACTCAATACCCTCAAATCACTGGTGAAGCAGGATCAGGGGCAATCGCTGCGGTTTATCGACGAGCTGGCTTCCATATACAGGTACATGCTCGTGTACAACGGGAGGCCCGAAGTTACTTTGGACGAAGAGATCCGCTTTTTGGAATCCTACGTCAGTCTGTTACAAATACGTTATGGCGATGCATTTGTGGTCAGCATTCAGATTCCGGCGTCGACTCTTCATGCAACAGTCCCGCCGAACACACTCCAGATCCTGATTGAAAACGTTGTAAAGCATAATGTCTTTTCTCAAAAAAGGCCGCTGAAAGTTCGTATATATGAAGAAGCAGGACTTTTGATCGTAGAAAACAACCTGCAATTCAAGAAAGCGGATGAAACGTCGGGGGTAGGCCTGAACAACATCAACACCCGTTTTGAGATTCTGAAGGGGAAAGGCATCCTGGTTGAGAAAAGTGAAAATTCTTTTAAAGTTTCCTTACCGATCGCTGATTAATTATGACCATTGTTATCATCGAGGACGAGGTCCACACCGCCTGGGACATCCAGAACTGCATCAAAACCCTCCGCCCCGAACATCAGATCCTTGCCGTACTCGACAGCATTGAAACCAGCGTGGAATGGTTCCTCAACAACCAGCATCCCAGGCTTGTGATATCGGATATCCAACTGGGTGACGGCCTTGCATTTGAAATCTTTCAAAAAATTGAATTAAGCTGTCCGGTCATCTTTTGCACGGCCTACAACGAATACGCCATTCAGGCATTTCAAAACAATGGCATTGATTATATTCTTAAACCAATCAACGAAAACCTGTTTGAAGCAAGTCTCCGGAAGCTCGAATCCATCGGCCAGTTGTTCGCGCCCGGATACAACAGGAAAGTATTAGAGCAACTGCTCACCTCTTACCAATCCGAAACCCGGAAACACAAAAGCAGCTTCCTGATCCACTTCCGAAACCAGTTGATCCCGGTCGCTACGGAAAACATCCTGCTGTTTAAGGTAAATCACGATACGACCGAGATCTTTATGCGGGATGGCAGAAAATTTCAGCTCTGCAAGCCGCTCGATACCATCGAGTTGCAGGTCGACCCTCAGCGATTTTACCGCGCCAACAGACAAACACTGATCGCATTCGAAGCCATTCATCGCATTGAACATTATGACGACCGTAAATTGCTGATCAAACTCGACGGGGTGGCCAGCGAGCCGGTGGTTGTAAGTAAGGCCAAATCCGCCGCTTTTCTGGCGTGGGTCGAAAACCGGTAATGTATTCATCGGTTTTGAATTGAATGCCGCACGGCCGCAACCAGGCCGACCATGGCTGAAAAGCTTGCCACAATGCTTGCCCCGACCCGTAGCCAATGCCCGGCGCGGAACTCCCGTGACGCAGCAATGAGCGTTTCCGGGGAATGCACTTTAAGCCCTTCGGTAAACATAATGGTATTTCGCGGCCAGAAATACAGCACTGACGCGACGAAGTCAAAAGCCAGCACGAGCAAAAAGCTGACCAGAAAGCAGACAAACGCAGGCCGGCAACCCCGCCAAACCCACAATGCACCTAGGGCTGCCACTATCGAAAGCGCTCCTATGCCCGGCAAAAAGCTGGCGGGGCTTGCGTGGCTCAGGAATTCCATGGCAGTCGAAAGTGACCCGGGAACATCGCCAAAGACATTAGGATACAACACAAAAGTATCGAACAGCAATGCGCCAGTTACCAAGGTTTGGGTCCAGCAGTAAAGCATGGCAATCAAAACAGGTAGGCTGAGGCTGCGCGGGGAATGCTTGTAAAGGGTCATCATTGCTATTGTTGGTTCAACACCATGCAGAATGCTTCTGCACTGCTTGATTCGGACATTGCAAAATTAGCAGGCATGGCAAAAGCGGGCGTTCGGTTGATCGCTTGAAATGGCTGTTTGAGTATCCAATCTGCCCGGTTATGGAAATGCAGAACGTCTGATCGGGCAATCTGGCGGATGAGGCAGTCAATAGCGGCCTCGAAATGGAGCTACCCGAGTCATGTGCCAGCTAGTTTTGTGACATCAACACAACGATACAGCAACATGACTTTGAAAACGACGGCGCTGCTCATGGCGGTTACCGCCCTGGCCTGTGCGTGCAAGATTCAGTATCAGACCGAACAGATCACCTATACACCAGAATCCCCCGACATCAGAGAAGGAGAGCGATTGACGATGCTCGTCTGCGGATCTTGCCATTACAATTTCGAAACCAAAGATTTCAGCGGCAAAAAGCTGGAAGACTCTCCAAAATTTCTCGGAAAAATCTATGCGGCCAACATCACACAGCATCCCGAGCAAGGCGCCGGCCAATATACACCCGCCGAGCTCGCGTACCTGATCCGGACGGGTATTGGCAGAACCGGGCGGCTGATGCCCTACATGCATCGCCCAAACATGGCAGATCAGGACCTTGACGCCATCATTGCCTATTTGAAATCCGGCGACGCAGCAGTAAAACCGTCTGAAAGAAATCCCGGTAAAACCAGGTATTCGCCCATTGGCAAGCTTGGATTGACCTTCGCGAAAGGCGGAAAGTACCGGGCTTCCCGTATTCAAAAGCCGAAGGACGATCCCCTATTACTGGGAAAATACCTGGTCGATAATCTGGCTTGCTTTCATTGTCATTCCAAAAGCTTCGCGGCGCTAGACATGCAGGACCCTTCTCAATCGAAGGGATATATGGGTGGAGGTAACAAGCTGCGCGACGCGGCCGGGAAAAAGATCAAAACCCCTAACCTCACTCCGCATTCAACCGGTATCCGGCATTGGACGGAAGCCGAATTCAGACGCGCGGTTACCGCGGGCGTTGCGAGGGATAACTCGGTAATCAGCTACCCCATGCCCTTATTTCCCGAGTTGACAGAAGCGGAAACGGCAGCAATCTTCGCCTATCTGAAAACCATTCCACCGATCCAAAACGAGGTAACACGATAGTCAAAAAAACACCATGACAGATCTTTGAAAAAAACCTGATCGCGCGGCCCGTCGCAGTTTAGCGGCCGGTCATCCTTCTTATTTCAACCCCGTCGCTCCATTTACCCATAAATGTCTGTTCGCTGGCCTCCGTCAATGCGGTGGAACAGCCTTTGCCATTCCTGCTGCAATCGATCAACGCATCGGCCAGGCGCCAATAACAGTAGTAGTCGGTAGCATCCACCTTGGTGGACGCCGCCAGCTTTCCATCCTTGCTGTCAAAGTCCAGGTCGACGCAAGTGGGTTCGTTGTGCTCAGCGGTAATGGAATCCAGGCCATAACCGTCCGGATAATGCATCAGCATGGACTTATTCGCAGGCAAAATGGCCTTTGATTCCGCAAATACCTTTTTCATAAACACACTGTCGACGACAGTATCTTCCTTCTCGATGACCATCAGCAGTTTCAGCGATTCCGGCAGGCCTGCATAAGACTTGGCCTGACCGGCTGGCACCGGACCCACGCCGGCGGCGGCCAGAAAGATGCCTTTCGGCTTTGGAATATGAAGTCCGGCTGCATCGAGCGCGAGATTCGCCGTCACCACACCGCCGTAGGAATGACCGATTATGATCAGCTTATCGGTCTCCGGCCGGATTTTCAGCTCACCAGATTCCAGCACCTGCAATGCCCTTCGGATACCTGCCGCGGCATTGGGAGTAAATTCGGCCGGCTTGGTACGCGCGTCCTCCTGATACCGCGGATAAATCACGATATTCCCCTGCCGCACCAAATGCCGGATCCAGGCACCATAGTTGGCCGGATTCCAGCCGCCATAACCATGATTGAACACAATGACCGGCGCAGATACAGGTGCCGGGGATGCGGGCAGATACAGCCAGTAGCCGGTAGGGCCGTCGTCATAATTTTTTCTGATCACCTCCGCATGTTGGTATGCACTGCTCCCATAGCCCGACACCGGCTGCCCGGGTGCATTGGGTTTGCCCGGCGCGGGCGAACTGGTTTGGCAATTGGTCGTGCTTGAAACGATGTATAGCAATAGAAACGCGAATTGTATTGTCTTCATAAAATGCTCTTTTTCTAAGGTTTAAATAGGATTAATAACAGAAATCACTCGTCGGGGCGGAAGGCAAACAAGGTCCCGTCGAAGCCGGGTACATATACATTTCCATCCCCGCCGATGGTTGTACCGACGGTAAAAAGTGTTTTGCCGGGGAAATGCACCCGATCGAGCACTTTCCCTGTGCGGGTGTCCACGACCACCAGGTCTTTGTTGGATCTGCCGGGCGGGCCGGCCACGGTGGCAAAAGCGAGATTACCGCCTGTTTGCATGGGCAATCCCAGGTGTTTCAGGCTGTCGTTCTTCCACACCAGCCGGGCTTCATTCCCCAGGTCCTGAATGCACATCAATGGCGCAGTATCGCCACCGGCTGGCATGATCAGGCCTTCGGGAGAGGTCGATTGACTGCCTCCGGGCTCGTATCCGATGGAGAACTCCCATATGTTCCTACCAGACGCAGCCTCGATCGCATGCAGGCCGCCTTCATTGTCATTGACATAAATCCGGGAACCGTCAGCCGAGATATCGGGGCTGGAAGCGCTGCCGCCTGGTAGCGTGGTATTCTCCCATAATGGTTTGAGAGAAGGGCCATTTTTTTCGGAATAAACCATGGCCCGTATGCCAGCTTGCGCCGCACTCGGCGCCCAGTAGGTGAAAAAGAACCTGCCGGTTGGCTCGTCGACGGCCAGGGTATTGGCACAAGGGCAATCGGCAGTGCCCCGCATACAGGCCCGGGGATCAAAATCCGGGTCGGACGGGAGCTCGGCGGAGAGCGGTTGCGGATCTAAAACAAATGCCCCGCTTTCCCGGTCGAGTACGTAAATGATGCCAATGTGGGTAATGAAGATCACCCGCCCCGTTTGCGTGAACTGTGCGGAGAGCGGAAAACCCTTGATCTTCGTTTCCCAAAGCAGGTTTCCCGAGGGCCCAAATGCGTGCATCGCCTCATTATCGGCTATGTAGAGCCGCCCCTGCTTATCAAGCAGCGCCGATGATGCGACGGCAAATTTGTTCACTTCGTTGGTGCACCAGATCGTTGCTCCCGTCTGCGGATCCAATGCATACAGACGACAGTCACCCGCATTCGTGGTAAGGTAAACATGGCCCTGCTTACCAATGGTCGGGCCGAGATTGATGGTCCCCTCAAACTTGCGTTGCCAGGCAAGCGCAACTTTTCGAGGCCCTTGGATCGGCGAATAATCGGAGTTCCGGCTGTCCGCATGCACGGCCGACCAACCCGGCCCGTAGGCATGATCCAATACCTCCGAGCCGTCCGGCTCGCTTGCTTTGCACCCTGCCAGAAGCACCCCGGCCACCAGCAGCCGCCATAATCGTTCAAGATTTCCTGCGTTCCTTAATTTCATCTTTCATCGCTTGTTGCTGTTGCTTGAATTGTTCGAATTGCTGCTGGTTCAGCACCTGTTTCAGCTCGCCTTCCTTTTCCTTCTGTAAAGTGCGGACTGCTTTCAGCTTTGACATTCTGTTTCCATTTCCCTGGACAACCGGGTCCACCTTCTGCGCATACCTGAGATTGATCCGGCCTACCTTTTCAGTCTGCACGGAATCCAGTCCGAGACTGGCGGCCATTCGCTGCGTTTGCGCTTCCGCCCGTTCCCGGGCCGGCTTGTCCATCAACAGCTTCTGCGCTGACGAAGCATGGGAGATTAGCATCAGGCCCAAAAGCCCGGCCATCATCGTGTGTTTCATTTTCATGGTTTGATCAACATTGGATTGGTTTTCGGTTCCAAATCAACAGGTCCCTTCGCAATGCCGGAAATGCTTTCAATGAGTGACCAGAATATGTGCACAGAATGACGTGATGCGCCTGTGAGCGGCAGGAAGCGGTCCATACTTCCGTTCATGTGCGCGAATGGTTCATTCATCGGAAGAATAGCGCATTTCAGCGGTCAATTTTTTGAGTAATGCGCTTTTAACTTACACTTGCATGGAAAATCATCGAAAGTTTAATGAGCGAGAAGCAACACCACCATATGCTGGCGAACCCCTATTTGCTCTGGGTGTGTTACTGGCTGGTATGGATCATCCTGCTGTCGAACTTCCAGCCATTCGGCAAAGCGGTTTGGATAGCGTCCGTCAATGTGGCGGCTCAGGGGATCGTAGCTTTCGTCACCGTCCGCTTTCTGATCCCGGGCTATCTGGAAAAAAGGAGATATGCCGCCTATGTGGTGCAGGTCGCAGTGCTGCTGTTATTGGTGACGGTGCTTTATATTAAGCTGACAGAGCCCGGCGTGCAGTTTCTGACGGTCAAACGCGAAATTCGCTATCCGAGGGCATTTCAGTTTGGGAGAATGTACTTTCTCCTGTTTGTTATCCATATGAGCAGCACCGCTTACAAGTTGGCAGCCGACCGTTTGAATACCTTGCACCGGCAATCGGAGTTGCTTAGAAAACAGCTAGAGACAGAACTTCAGGTGCTCAAAAGCCAGATCAATCCGCACTTTCTGTTCAATACACTCAACAACGTTTACACGCTAGCTTACCTGAAAGATGACAATGCGGCACCGATGATCATGAAACTCTCCGAGCTGCTTCGGTATACCCTTTATGATTGTCAGGCTGACCGGGTCAAGCTTGAAAAAGAGGTGGATTTCTTACAAAATATCGTTGCCATGCAGCAGCTGAAATCCGAAGCTTATCAACAGCGTATCGTTTTCAGAACCTCCGGAATACTGCCCGATCAGCACATAGCGCCGCTGCTCCTGCTGGTATTTGTAGAAAACAGTTTTAAATACTCGGATCTGGATACTAACAGTAATGGTTACATCGCTATTTCATTAATGGTCGACGCTACCGGAGCACTGCTTTTTGAATGCGGCAACACGAAAAAGGAACGGATCAATGAGGAGGACCGGAAACAAGGGATCGGGCTGACCAATGTGCGGAAAAGACTTGAATTGATCTATCCCGGAAATCATGAATTGGTGCTGTCGGAACGCCACAACGAATACCTTGTGAGCTTGAAAATATTTAGTTTATGACTCTAAACTGCCTGATCGTAGATGATGAGCTGCTTGCGAGGCGGCTGCTGAGTGATTATGTCGGTAAAATACCCGGGGTAAAACTGGTTGCAGCCTGCGCATCCGCCATGGAGGCGCAAAGCTATTTGCAAAAACAACGGATCGATCTGATGTTTCTCGATATTCAGATGCCCGACGTCACCGGCATTTCCCTCCTCCGGTCGTTGCCCAAAAAGCCGGTCACTATTTTTACAACGGCTTACGCGGAGTACGCGATCCAGGGTTACGAGCTGTTTGTGCTCGACTATCTTTTGAAACCGATTTCTTTTGAAAGGTTTTTCCAGGCAGTGTGCCGCGCGGAGGAATATATTGGGCTGCTTCATAATAAATTACCCCAGGAGCCTGCCGATGTACCACCTCAAAACCACACCCTTGCCAACGAATATATTTTTGTCAAATCGGATCACAAGATCCATAAAATCGCCCACAACGACATCGACGTTATCGAAGCTTATGGAGAATACATCCTTATCTTCTGCGGCAGGCAAAAAATCATGGCCCTGGGGCAATTGAGTAAAATGGAACAGATGCTGCCCAGCCCGGGCTTCGTGCGTGTACACCGCTCGTTTATCATCAATTTTTCAAAAATCGACGCAATTCAGGGAGGTACCATTCACATTGGCGAACGGCAGGTCCCGCTGAGTAAAGGGTATCGCGATGCTTTTATGCAACTGGTCCAGAAAGGGCGGCTGTTCTCCTGATTTGCTCCGAAAAATGTATTACACAATTAACCTACTTATACATGTCAGAAATTTCTATCAGAACGGCTACCCTGTCTGATTTACCTACATTAAGACGTTTCGAGCAGGGCGTGATATTTGCCGAACGGCCGTTCGATCAACAGATTAAAAACGATCCGGTTCATTATTACGACATCGAAGAAATGGTGAATGCGCCCCACATTGAGATCGTAGTCGCAGAAATAGCCGGCAAACTGGTCGGTTCAGGTTACGCGCGGATCGAGGCGGCCAGGCATTATCTGAAACATCAGCAGCATGCTTATCTCGGATTTATGTATGTGGAACCGGAGCATCGCGGGAAGGGTGTCAACCAAAAAGTCATCGAGGCATTAAGGCAATGGGCTATTTCCCAAAACATTACCGAGCTGCGCCTGGATGTGTACGATGCGAATGCTCAGGCGATTAAAGCTTACGAAAAAGCAGGTTTCACAAAGCACCTGATCGCAATGCGCAGGGGTGTAGGTGACGAGTAAAAGGAACACGATGGGCATCCGGGCCATCCGTCACAGGAAGCCGCTCAGGCATGGATATTTTATACAACAGGCATTCGACAAACTTTAAACCATTTAATCCCTTGTGCTATGTCAAAAACTGTTGTGGGAATTTTCGAGTATGAAAGTGATGCCCAAAATGCACAAAACTACTTGCTGGCCAATGGCTATGGCGAAGGCGATGTGGATTTGAAAACCGCGACTTATAAATCGGAAGAAACTGAATCTCCGGACGGCGATGAGAGCCTGATGGATCGGATAGGCAATTTCTTCCGCGAGCTGTTCAGCGACGATGAAGAAGAAACGGAACGTTACATTCAGGCGGGGAAACGCGGCACGATCGTGACCGTGCATGCCCTGACCGCCGACGAGGCGGTGGCCGCCGCTCACGTTATGGATGAGCATGGGGCTATTGATGTGACCAACAGCCAGTTTAACCAGCGGCCTGGCCAGCAGTACGAAGATCCTATCGTGAATCCACCCGGCATTTCGACCGGAAGGGAAACCGCGCCCGACAGTGTGGACGCAAGGGGCGTTTATCTCAGGAGCCGCATCATTGACCGTCCATTGGAACAGGAGCATCGTCTGCGCCAGCAACCATTTTCACCCGGCAGCGCGGCAGCCGGCGATGCGCAAAACGAGGCGCCAGAACTGCATAAAACCATCGCGGAAAGGGATGCGCTGATCAACGAAATTGTCGATAACGACGATATCAAAGCCCCGTAAGGGTTGGTAAGAGATGCTTAATACCAAAGGGGCACAATGGCTGTTACTTGCCATTGTGCCCCTTTGGTATTTATGATGTGGGAATGCGTCCCCGAACTAGATCCGGACAGGTGTATAAATATTGACCTTTAACGGGTTGTCAGTCACTATTTCAAGCAAATAATACTTGCCGGCAGGTGTTTTGGCCGCGATAATCGTTTTCGCCGGCATGTAGTTGGTCCAGGAAGCCGATCCCGCAGGTGCGCTGGCGATGATGTACTGATTAAATACCAGTTGCTTCACGGCCAGCAGTTTGACCGATGGAATATCGACGATCCCCAGGTTATGGAACGCAACTTTCACCGGTTTCAAGTCGGGGTAGCAGACCGAAACACCCCAGCTGATATCACCCAGTCCTTTGTCGGTAATGGCATAGGGGCTGGTAATGTTGAACCCTTTTTCCATCGGCACGGACAGCGTTTTCGTCAGGCGCCAACCGCTCGCATTCGGCTGGACAATGGTAAATCCGTTGGTCTTGGCTGCGGCGTCACCGTCGGACGGCAAACTTGCAGCCTCGCTGGCGCTAACTCCATCCGGCAGCGGCTCTTCGTTGTTGTTACAGCTGAACATCAGAGTGGAGATTCCAAGCATTACCAGACTTTTCAAAAGCGTTTTCATGACGTAGTAAATTTGTTTTGTACTATTGTTATAAATTGATTTAAGTAAAAACCGGCAACGTGTGAGTCAGGATCCGTCTATGCATGCTCATGCATTTTTTGATTCAGATACTAAATTTCAGCCCGTTATTCCGTTTCCGGATGCAAAACAACAGGGAGCTCCTGTAAATAACAAACCGATGAGCGAAGCGATGATTTAGCGGTAAAATACAATTTCAAATACTACTTATTTTCGCGCTTGTAACCATTAATGGATTACCCTGATAAAAAATCTTCTTAGTGATAGGCCCCGGGGATAGCTCACGCAGCGCCATCACTTTCTGCGGCAAGTCATGGCCTATCGTCTGAATCGCCCGTCAAATTACTTCCCAGGCCATAATGCGTATGTTTTCGTTGTACACAGGTATGCGTATGCGCTTACCACGAGGCGGTGAGGGGGAGGTCATTTCCTTAAAAGTCCGGATCTGCTTCCGCCGTGGCTTCATCCGGCTTACGCAGTAGCTTTAGGGGAATGCAGGAGCATTCATGAATTATTTAGTGGCGTCACATGAGTCCGTTTTGCGCAGTCCTCCCTTTGCAAACGGCAATCAGCTAGATTTGCGGTACAGCCCGGCAAAATACCAGAACCTGGCAGTACAGATATGAAGACATACAAATTTGAAGCCTTTACGACCGTGATCGAGCAAAATATCCGTTCAGGAGTTTTTAAGCCCGGCCAGAAACTACCGTCTGTACGGGAATTAAAGCAGCAGTATCAGACGAGCATCAGTACCATACAAAACGGATACGAATATCTCATCCTCCGCGACCTGGTGGTGAGCGTGCCCAAATCAGGCTACTATGTTGCTAACCGACCGGATAGGGCACCCGAACAGCCGGATACCAGACATCGGCCGGTGGTGAGGGATGCTGTTTTCAGACATCACCTTGAACTGACGACTTCCCTGAGGGCTGGCCGCAGAATTTCAGAATTCAATGTAGCCGCGCCCGGAGATCTTCTGATACCTCAGAAAATGCTGCTGCGAACCATGCAGCAGACAATCCGGGAATGCGGCGCCGGGCTTTTAAGGTATTATCCGCCCAATGGCTCGCCGGAACTGAGGAACCACATCGCCCAACGGGCCGCAGCTTATCAAACCTTCTTCAATCCCGACGAATTGCTTATCACGGATGGCGCATTGCAGGCATTGTACATTGCATTGGCCTCAGTTTGCGACGCCGGCGATGTGATCGCGGTCGAAAGTCCCTGCGTGTTCTCTGTGCTGGAAGTGATACGGGTGCTTAACCTGAAAGTCGTTGAGATCCCTGTAAGCTCCTCTGCCGGATTCGACGTCGATTTGCTCCGGAAGGCCTGTCGCGACAATGCCATTAAGGCAGTGATTGTAACGCCGAACTTTCAAAATCCGACCGGAATGCTGCTTACCGACGAGCAAAAGAAAAGCCTGGTTTCCCTCGCGCTGGAATTCAACGTCGCCATTATCGAGAATGACATTTACGGCGACCTGCACTTTTACGGAACCAGGCCTGCCACCATCCGGAGCTTCGACGACAGCGGGATTGTTTTAACCTATTCTTCCTTTTCAAAAACATTGGCCGCCGGGATACGGCTGGGCTGGCTGGCTGCCGGGAAGTTTACACAACGTGCAGAGCAGATCAGGTTTGCATTGGGCAGCACTGTTTCACCCTTGTACCAGGAAACCGTCATCCGGCTCCTGGCCGATCATCGCTATGATCGCCATCTCCGCGCATTCCGGCTGCAGCTCGCCGGAAACGCCCATCATACCACCCGGCTGATCCTCGAAAATTTCCCTGAAAAAACTTCCATTATGACGCCCGCAGGTGGATACAATGCCTGGATACGAATGCCGGATGGCACGGATATGCATCAGTTCTACACCCGATGCGGGGAAATCGGAATCCGTTTTACCCCAGGTTACACATTTTCGTTTTCAGGCGCCTTTAACCAGTATTTCCGGTTAGTTTTTGCAGATAAGTTCTCCGCTGAAAGGATTGCTGCTATCCGGCTTGCAGGCCAGCGCTCCCGATAGATCTGTACCGCTTATTTTGCCAAAATGTGTACACTGTATGTCTGCCGGAACGGCTATAAATTTGCCTCCGCACTTTCAATACAGGAACATGAATATTACCACCAAATTCACGATAGCGACAGAACAGGGATTGGAAACGCTTCTGATGCTGACCAGGGAACTGGCGGTCGAGCAGTACGCATCCATCGTAGACCGCGCACTGCTCGACCGCTACATTGCCGAAAACTTTCACAAAAAGGCGCTGATCCACGAATTAAACAGCATGTCCAACCAGTGGCTGGTGGTATATGCAGATAACAAGCCGGCTGGCTACGCGCGAATCACCACCCGGGGTAGCAGACCGCCGTTCCTGGAAGGCAAGCGGTCCGTCCGCATTGCCGATTTTGGGATACTCAGCACCTTCGCGGCGACGGCTGTCGCGGATTCGTTGCTCCACAAATGCCTCTCGGTATGCCGTTCCCAGCCAGGTGTTCAAATATGGGTCAACGAACACGCCGGAAGCCCGTGGATCGAACTCTTTGAAAGAAACGGGTTTACCAGGATGCAGGAAACCTTTGCGTTGGACGGCCTACCCTTGCCATCGGTATGTCTGATCGCGTGAAATCCCGGCCGGCATCGCAACGCAACGAGCCGGAAGCCAAAACATCAGAAGCCGGTCACCTGAAAATAGGCGGGCTTGGGCTTTAAATGCTCGTCGAACAGTAACGGGTAGTCCTTTCGGCCAGGGACCGGAAAATTGTCCAGCCAGGTCGATTTATCGGAAACATTCCAGAAAGTGACGCCCGTGAGCACGTCCTTGTGTTTTCTGAAAACATCAAAAAGCATTTTGTACTGCGCAGTTTGCTTTGCGATCATTCCCGGCGTCAATGCCGCGCTGTCTGCCGGCTTTTTCTGTCGGCGCTCATGCTCCTTGGGGTGTACGGAAACGTCCAATTCCGTGATCTGGACGGCCAGTCCGAGGCTGGAAAACTGGGTGATCGACTTTTCAAGTTCCTCCGCCGAGGGCTCATAGACAGACCAATGCCCTTGGAGGCCAACGCCGTGCACCGGTACATTTTTCTCTTTCAGTTTTTTCAAAAGTTGGAAGATCTTCGCCCGTTTCGAAGCGCTCTCCGTGTTGTAGTCGTTGTAAAACAATTTTGCTCCCGGGTCCGCAGCATGAGCGAATTCGAATGCTTTTTCAATGTAGTCCTCTCCGATGATCTCATAGAACCGGGACCGTCTGTAAATGCCCGTCCCCGTGTCCGGTACCGCCTCGTTGACAACGTCCCAAGCGTAAACTTTACCTTTGTAGCGGCCGACCACATCGTTGATATGCTGTTTGAGCCGCGCCAGCAGCACCTCCCGGCTAACCTGTTTTCCCTCGTCGTCGGTAAAGAACCATTTCGGGCTTTGGTTATGCCAGCATAGGGTATGCCCGCGTACCATCAAGCCGCTTTTTTGAGCAAAGGCCACGATCGCATCCGCATCCTGCCACTGGTACCGGTTGGGCTCCGGGTGGATCGGCCCCATCTTCATTGCATTTTCCGGCGTGATGCTGCTGAATTGCTGCGTGATCAGTTCGGCCTCCGGCCCCGACAGGTTCCTCGGCGACACGGCCACGCCGACGGGGAAGTAATTTTGATAAGCTTCCTTCAGAGTTCTTTGTGCCAGCAGCTTTCCGGGGCCCGTCAATGCTACCGACAGCCAAAAGCAAGACGCCAGGCGCCCGAACCACATTGATTTTTTCATCATCATTGCTTGATATTAAGAATGTCACTTAAACAATAGCTGGGCGAATCCAAACAGATCGTGCCTCCATACCGGCCAGGTGTGGCCGCCGGGATATTCGCTGTACTGGTATTTGATTCCCAGCTCATCGTATTTCGAGAGCATGATCTTGCAGTTTTTGAAGGCAATGTCCTCCGGTCCGCCCATGGAAATCCAGAAATTTTTCAGATTGGTGTTGATACCGGCCGCATTGGCTTTGGCAAATTCATAATGCGGACCCGACAGCCCATGATTATTCGCGAACCAGCCCGAGCTGAACACGCCCAGCGAAGAGAACATGTCCATATTTTTAATGCCTGCATACAGCGTTTGAATTCCACCCATCGAAAGACCCGCCAGCGCCCGGTTTGCTGCATTAGCCTCCACACGGTAGTTACCTTCCACAAAAGGCATCGCGCCCTGCTTCAATTCGCTTTCGAAGGCTTTCAAAAAGCCATCCCCTGCCGTGCCGAGGCTACCTGGGCCAAGCGGAGCTCCCAGGTTTCCGTCCATCATCACCACCAGCATCGGTTTTACCTTGCCTTCCGCGATCAGGTTATCGAGAATCAGGTTTGTCTTACCCTGGCTCGCCCAGCCCCTTTGATCTTCCCCACCTCCGTGCAAAAGGTATAGCACGGGATACTTTCCGGTCGAAGCGTCGTACCCCGGCGGTGTGTAAATGTACATTTCCCGCCAGGTATTGCTGGCCTTCGACAGATAGCGCCGGATGCGGACATCACCGTGAGGCACGTCGCGCAGGGCATAATAGCCACCTTTCCGGAAAGGTATTTCAATGCCGCTGGCCATTCTGCCCATCCCGTAAAAGGTCTCGCTGGCCGGGTCGGCCAACGCCACGCCATCGATCAGCAGCGAATAATAATGAAACCCCTCCCCGATCGAATCCGTCGTTACCGACCAAAATCCGGCGGTATCTTTGCGCATATCATATTTTTTCCCAAGATCCACCTGCACTTGTTGTGCATGAGGCGCTTTGGTGCGGAATACCACCCGGTTGTCCGGCAGGATCTGGGGATATTTTGCGGACCGGATATTGGTCGATGCCGGCGTGCCGAGCAGGGTGTATCGGGATAGCGACTTAATGTCGATGGGTTTAAAAAGAAACTGCGAGAACATGTACAAACCGTTTTTCCAGACCTTGAAATCATGAACACCCGGCTCAATGTAGTACACGTGCGGCACGTCGTGCTCAAATAGGTAATCGTGCGTACGCTTGCTGAATGTGATAAGCCGGTCGTCGTCTCCACAGGACAGGAAGAGCAGTTTCAGCTTCTTTTTCGCTCCCTCCGGATCGGGCATGAGTTCCTGCGGCATTTTAGTATTGGGAGCGGACGAAAAACCTCCTACCCAGGCAAACTGGTCCAGATTACCGAGCCCGAAGTTCAGTGACTGCCCGCCGCCCATCGAAAGACCTGCGATCGCTCGATGTTCCCGGTCGGCAAGCACCGGGTATTTCTTTTCGATGAAGGGGATCAGGTCGGTGAGCAGGTCTTTTTCAAATGTTGCGAAAGCGGCCACCTTGTCGGGCGCCATGATATTGCCGGTCGCCCGGTCGTCTTTCATCGCCCGCCCATTGGGCATGACCACGATCATCGGCTCAATCTGCTTGCCGGCATACAGGTTGTCCAGGATGATCTGCGGATTTCCGCCTTTCAGCCATTCCTTTTCATCCCCGCCAATTCCGTGCAGGAGATACAAGACAGGGTACTTCTTCTTTTTGGAATAACCGGGCGGTGTGTATACCAGTGCCTTGCGCGTGGTCCCCACAGTTTTGGACACATATTGAATGGTATCGATCTTCCCGGTGGCGACGCCTTCGCGGATCGAGTCGAAACCGGCAGGCATTTCGGGCTGGCTGCTTTGGGCAAAAGCGCAGGCAGACAAACACAGTATGCTGATTGTCAATAGGATAAACCTTCTCATTGTTTAGTATTTTGTTTAAATTAAAGGTAATACCTGGTATAGGAATCCGTTGGTTACGCCTTTTCCATATAATTCTCTGCGAAAGCCGTTGGTGATACCCCGTGCAGCTCTTTGAATGCGACTGAAAAGCTGTTCACATTGGCGAACCCCACCGCAAATGCAACCTCGGACACGGTCAACCCTTTTTTCGTCATCAGTTCCGCCGCTTGTTTGAGCCTGATGTTCCGGATCAGGTCCCTGGTGGTGAGATTGGTCAATTCTTTGAGCTTACGATGCAAATGCACCCTGCTGATCCCGATTTCATTGGAGATCATCTCCACGCTGAGGTCGGGATTTCCCAGGTTTTTGTCAATTAAGAGATGTACTTTTTCCAGCAGCTTTTCTTCCGAAGCCTTGATGCTCACCCTGGAAATATATTCCTCCTGGTAATGCTGCTCATTATCATTGTTTCGGAGTATCTGCCGGTTCCTGATCAGCGCCTTGATCGTTTTGGTCAGTATCTGCATGTTGAAAGGCTTGGTAATGTAGGCGTCCGCTCCCATTTCCAGGCCTTCTGCATTCGTGGATTCTGCGGTTTTGGCCGTCAGCAGAACAACCGGTATGTGGTTAACCAATGGATTGGCTTTCACCTTTTTACAAAGCGCCATACCGTCCATCACCGGCATCATCACATCACTGATGATCAGATCGGGAATGTCCTTTAAAATGGCCTTATACGCTTCCTCACCGTTGGCGTAGGAGGAAACTGTGAATTCTCCCGACATTTCGTCTGCCAGGTAGTTGCAGATTTCAGTGTCGTCGTCCACCACGACCAGGCGTCTCGCTTTCCTGGCCGACTTCGTTTTATGAGCGCCTTCAGCCGACATTTCCGGTGCCAGCCGATCTACCGACGAAAGTTTATCCGTGGATTCAATTTCTGCCGCGCTAACCTCTTCCACCGGCATTTCGATCACAAACCGGCATCCTGATTCAGCCATATTTTCGGCCCGTATCCTGCCGCGATGCAGCTCTACCAGTTGCTTCACAAGATGCAAGCCAATGCCCGTCCCATACCGGTTGTGGTCCCGGTGACTATCCGATTGGTAAAAACAATCGAAGATGCGTTCCGTCTCGTGCTGATCGATGAAGGGGCCGGAGTCCTCGACAGCCATTCTTAATTCATGTCGACCGTTACCATTGCGCGTATCGCTCACCGACAGTGCTACTCGAATTCTGCCGCCTTTGGGCGTGAATTTAAACGCATTGGAAAGGACATTAATTAAAACCTTGTCAAAATTGAGCGGATCAATGTGTGCAAAGATTTTTTGCGGCGGCGCATCGACCACAAACTCTATTTTTTTAGTTTCAATCTGTTCCTCGAACAGCAGGCATATCTCTTTGGTAAAATCCACCATTTCCACATGCGAAAACTGCAAGGCCATTTGCCCCTTCTCAATCTTTCGAATGTCCATCAGCTGATTGACCAAGTCCAGTATACGTTTGGTATTACGTCCCATGATGTCATATAAATGCATCCGTTCGGCATTGTAATCCTGGCTTTGCAGCTTTTGAAGCGGGCTCACCACCAGGGTCAGCGGTGTGCGTATTTCATGGGCGATATTGATAAAAAATTGGAGCTTAGCCTCGTTCACTTCTTCCCTTCGTGAATGCGCGAGCATCTTCTGCTTTACCAATCTCCTGTTTTTGAGCGTTTTAAAAATATAAATACCGGCAAAAAGTCCGAGTAAGCCGTAAACAAGCCAGGCCCAGACAGAAAAATACCAGGCGGGGTGTATGATGATCGTTAGCCGCGTTTCATCGGAATCCGTTTTACTGGATTTTGCTTTGAGCCTGAACTGATACTTGCCGGGTGCCAGGTTCTCAAATGTGAGCCTGTTGGTTCCCGCTCTCAACGCCGTCCAGTCGTTGTCGTTGATCGCATACATGTAAGAAACGCGCTCAGCATCAATGAAATCCATCGTAGAAAATTCAAGACTGAAAGAATTGTCGTGATGGGCCAGATTAAATTCCCTCGCACTGCTTACGGTGGTATCCACAATCATGTAGCCGCCGGATTTCATCCCTTTTTTCACGGCTTTATCATGGATGTAGAGATCCACGATACGAACAGCCGGGCGCTTGGCCGACATTCTTATTTCTTCCGGTTTGAAATGGGTCAGCCCATTGATACCACCGAAATAGAACGCTCCGTTTCTGGTGACCATCGAAGCTCCCTGGCTGAATTCATTCCCCTGCAATCCGTCGGCCGAATAGAAGTTGACAAATGTGTTGCTTTCCAGGTCCATTTTTGACAACCCCCGGTTCGTGCTCAGCCAGAGATTCCCCGCCTTATCTCCTCTCACCGCACCGACGAGGTTACTGGGCAGGCCGTCCGCCATATCGAACGTGGTGATCGCGTTCGTCGCGCGGGAGATCTTTTTTAGTCCCTGCGACGTGCCCGCCCACAAGTTACCCTTGTCATCGTCAAACAATGCGTAGATCACCACTCCCTTTAAAAGGCTGTTCGCGCCGAATGCGGATACAAAGTTTTTAGTCTCCAGATCCAGGCAGGCGAGTCCATTGAAAGTACCGATAAACAATTTGTTATCTTTTGCAATGAGCAGGCAATTCACCCAGCTGTTGGGAAGAAAATTCTCTTTGGGAAGGCTGACCCTGCCCGGCAGTGCGTCCAGGTTCTCCACCGATCCCGTGCGAAGGTCCATGCCAAAAATGCCCGAGCCCATCGTGGCGATCCAAAGCCGTTTTTTTGAATCCTCCTTGATATCAAAAACCCGCTGAACATTATCCCCGTTCTTGTCAGATAGCTTGTCGGAATGAGCAAATTTTCCGGTTTTGCGGTCCAGCTTCGAAAGCCCGGTCAGATAGGAGCCTGTCCAGAGGTTCCCCTCGGAATCCTCGAAAACAGTCATCACATTCTCCGGAGCGGAAGGATTAGCCGCGCTCTTGTGATAATGCATTGCCGGTTTGCCGCCATCAGGCAATGCATACAGGCCATCATTATCCGTCCCGACCCAGATAGTCCGGTTTTTATCTTCAAACAACGCCTTCACAGCGCTGGACCCGATCAGGTTTTTACTGGCCGACTTGTAACCCATATAGCCAAACCGGTTGGTATTCACACCCAGCAGCAGGAGGCCTTTCTGATAAATGCCTAGCCAGGTATTACCCGAGTTGTCTTCGCAAGCGGAGAAGACCTTCGATTTTGTAAAATCAAACGTGTCCACATTATGATTCATATCGAGGATCCTCCCTGAACCGGAATCGAAGTATTTCAAGCCGTTCCCCCTCGTCCCGATCAGCACCTGCCCGTTGTCGTTGACCATCAGATCGGCAATCGGAAGGCTGCCGGCCCCAGGGTAAGGGATGTTTTGGAACGTGTCATTGACTGCACTGTACTGGTAAAGCCCGCTCACCATATTGCCCGCAAAGACACGGCCATATTTGTCCTGGCACAAACTGGTCACAATGTTGTTCTGGATTTTCTTGGAGACAAAATATGCGTTAACGGATTTCAATGAGGTATCCGCAAACCGGAGCAATCCCCGGTCCTCCGTCGACACCCAGAGGTTACGGTCACTATCTTCGAACATCTGAATAATGAGGTTGCTCGGGACCTGCAAGGTAACCGGTCGGGCGCAAAGTTGCCTGCCCTCCTGCTCCACCCTGAATATGCCGTGCCCGGAGGTACCCACCAGAATGTCGCCATTCCTGCGCTGGCAGATCGCCAATACCCGCACATGGGTCATTTTGCTTTGGCCGATCATCAGCGGTATGGTCCGGAAAGAGTCGGTTGCCGGATCGTAATATTGTAATCCGTGCAGCGAGCCGGTATACATTCTTCCGGTCTGATCTTCAAAAAGGACCTGAATGAAATTGCTCGACACGGCCTCGCCATTGGCCTTATCTTGCCGGTAAACCGTGAATTTGATCCCGTCAAAACGGTTCAGCCCGTCTTCGGTAGCAACCCATATAAAACCGCTACGATCCTGATGAACGGCGGTAACCATACTGCTCGAAAGCCCATTTTCAACACCAAAAAGCTTGGCTGACTGCCCAAATACATTAGAGACGATACACAGCCAGCTCACCAGCGCAAGCACCAGCGGGTTGAACCGCGCTGCCGCATTGCCGGCGATTGTTAATGCTTTCAGGTTACGTTCGCCGGTACACCCTTCGACTACGTTCATGATATATCTGTTGTTACTGTTAACTGCTTCTCACATGGATTTACAACAGAAAACAAATAGGTGCGGGTATCATACTATAAGTAGCTGGACAATGTTGCACAAGTTATGATCCAGGGTACACGCCGGAAACCTGCCCTAGTCCGGGCAGGCATCCGGCGTATGACACTCAGTACCCGGGGTTTTGTTTGATTCCGGAATTCTGATCCAGCACATTTTGCGGAATAGGGCTCATGTACTGTTTAGGCTCGAATTTCACTTTGTATTTTTTCTCCTCCTCCACAGTGTAAACCCAAACACCCGAGTTGTTGGCGGGTACAGAATTGCGGATCACCATATTGTGGCGCGGTTTGTTCATCAGCGCAGCTGCTGTCGCCAGGCGTTTGTTATCCAGAAAGCGCTTGTCTTCAAAACACAGTTCAACCCTCCGCTCCCGCGCAATGGCGGCTCTCATGGCATCTTTGGACAGGCCTGCGGCTAGTGCAGGCAGTTCAGACCGCGCACGTAATTTGTTGATCGCGTCGTACACGGAGGCATCGGGGCCATTCGCTTCGTTTTGCGCCTCGGCAAAGTTCAGCAGGATCTCCGCGTACCGGAAGAAAATATAGTTTTGTCCGCTTGCATCGCTGCCCGGCGCCGCGTCGGGGTTCAGGCGTTTTTTCTGATAATACCCTGAATCGCCCACATCGGTTTTGCCGGCGAGGTCAATCTGGTTAGTGCGGTCCGGGTTCGGGTAGGTCGCGTCGATACGGGTGTAGATCGTGTCCGCACGCGGCATCCAATCCTGCTTATAAATTGCCCCATCATGAACGATGGCGTCATAAAACCGCTTTTCACGATTTAGATACGGTTTTTGAGGATTGTATCCGGAAGCCGGATCGGTAATCGGCTTTCCATTGGCCATCGCAAACTGGTCGACCAATTCCTGCGTAGGATTGTAATTCCCCCACGACCGGTACTCGCCCAACACATAAGTCGGCCCGCCGCGCTGCTCATAGCTGGAACCCATTCCTCCGACATTAGCAACAACCTGGCGGTCCCAAACCACCTCCGAATTATACTCATTACTGGCTCTGAACAGATTTTTGAGGTCGCCAAACAGGTTGTATCGCTGTCCATTGCCATATTTATCAATGAACTGCTTGTTGGTCGCAGCCGCTTTTGCCCAGCGTGAGGCGTCGAAGTTACCGAAATGCACAAACTTGCCGGGATCGGCCAAATATGGTGTCGCGGTATTGAACAAGGGACTGGCCCCAAACAGCTCGATCCAGCCTTTCACCGCCAATGCGGCTCCCAGCGTCGCCCGGCCCGCTTCTTTGTCAGACAAGTTGTATTTGACTGCCAGATGTTCCCCTTTCACAACCTGATCAAGCTCGGTGACAATGAAGTCGAACGTTTCCTGGAATGTCTTCCTGGGTTGCAGCAGTTCCTCAGGGCTCATGGTGTTTCTGTCCAAAGGCACGGTGATGATGGGCAGGCCGCCAATGTGAACGAAGAATTCGCTGTAAAAGAAGGCCCTGAGAAACCTGGCTTCATCAATGCGTTTGTTGTAATAGGTCTCCGAAAAATTCGCTTTGTTCTCCGTCAGTTTCTGGATAAAAGTGTTGCATTTCCTGATCTTGACGAAAAAGTTTTGCCAGGTATAGCCATAGGTCGGGCCCTGGGTGCCTCCCCAGGGATTGTCGGTGCTGCTCGACGGGATCTGAGTTACGCCCTGCCGCCAGTTTGAGGCGGTGTAATAATGGCTGATGTTGTAGTCGTCGCTGAAATAGTCCAGTGTCTCCGTTTGATTGAGTTTATTAGGCAATTCACTGTACACATCGTTGAGAAACACGTCGGCATTCGTTTCCGACTCCCATTGCGTTTTGTCGGTGAGGTTGGCCTTGTTCGCATTCTCCAAAAACTCGTCCGTATCGCAGGACACCGGCAGCACAAGCATCAAAATGCCTGCACATAATATTTTGAAATAGTTAATTGCAGCTTTCATGTGATCGGTTATCGTTAAAATGTCAGATCAATTCCAAATGTGCTCGCCTTCATCACCGGGTATGCGGTCTCACGATCGGTGTAGCCCATTTCAGGATCGATGTGTTTGATCTTGCTGATCGTAAACAGGTTCTGCGTTAAGAAGTAAACCCTGGCTGAGCTCATTTTCAGTTTGCTGGTCAGGCCTTTGGGAAGGGTGTAACCAATGCTGGCTGTTTTCAGGCGCAGATAGCTTGAATTGACCCACCAGAAATCCGAATCCTTCGTGTTGTTCGCGTAGGGCGCCGGCGTCGATCTGGGGTACTTCGCATTTTGATTTTCAGGCGTCCAGCGGTTATCGTAGTATTCGTAACCGGTGTTGCTGCCGTTATTTTCAAACGGAACGGTCATGAATTGTCTGACGTTGATGCTGGACTTTCCCGATCCCTGGAAAAACAGGGTTACATCGAACCCTTTCCAGTTCACACTTGGCGTAAGACCGAAAGTCAATGCAGGGTAAACCGGATTTCCGATGACGGTGAGGTCAAAGTTGTCGATCAGGCCATCGGGCTTGCCGTCCGGACCGCTCAAATCCGCATACTTAATGTCGCCGGGATGTAGGTCGCCAAACTGGGTGACGTTGTACCCATCGGCTGCGCCAACGATCCCATCGCCGTTTTTATCTTCGGCAGAAGTGAACAATCCAAGCGACTTAA
Organism: uncultured Dyadobacter sp.; assembly: GCF_946482605.1. The sequence continues at coordinate 195,018 of NZ_CAMLSE010000011.1, forward strand.
ATCCAAATGGTGTTCCAAACTGCCTTCCTACCAGCGTGCGGTTCGGGTTTTTGGCTTCCGCGTCGGTTTGAAATACTTCCTGCATTTTGTTGATGGAATAACTGGCATTGGCATTCAGAGAAAAGTCCAGGTCTTTGGAAATCCTCTTGCGCGTTCCCAGGTTGATCTCCACCCCGTTGGCGCTCATTCTGCCTTTGTTTTCCTGTGAAAGCGAGAGCCCGTATTCGACCGGTAATGTTACCTGCGGCGCCAGCAGCATTCCCGTCCGCTTTTCATGGAAGTAATCAAATTCGACAGTCAGCAACGAATTCCACATGCTCAGGTCAAATCCAATGTCGGTTTTGGTCGAGATCTCCCAGGTAATTCTGGAATTCGCCTCGCGTGGCACGCGTGACCCCTGCACCAGCGACCCGCCGCCAAAACCGTATGCGGCACCTCTGAGGTCATACCCCGACTGATACTGGAACGGCCCTCCGGCCAGCATACCGGCCTTACCCCACGAGCCCCTCACTTTCAGTTCATCGATGAAGCGGAAATTTTTCATAAAACGCTCTTCCGACACCCGCCACGCTGCCGAGAAGGCTGGGAAATAGCCCCATCTGCTGCCCGGAGCAAAGTAATAATGTCCATCATAGCGTCCGGCGGCTTCGATGATGTACTTGTCCTTGTAAGTATACCCTAACCTATATACGTATCCCAATTCAGTCCCGGTCGACGAAACGCCGGCATTGTCGTAATCCAGTTTGTCGGAACTGCCAAAGCTCAGTTCGTCAATTCCGATAGCGAAATTGTTACGACGGGTTGCCATGGAATCGGACTTGGTCTTCCGTGCTTCCATCACCACCAACCCGGTGATCGCATGGGCACCGAATGTGCGGTTGTAGTTCAGGTAACCCTGGTAGGTAAAGTTTGTCCGCCTTTGATTTTGCAATCCCAACCACCTGAATGGTCTGCCGTTTCCTTCCTGAAGAGAAATCGCCTCGGTGTAAGTGTAAGGTTTCTGGGAAAGGTCTATTTTATGGTAGATAAACGGAACGTGCCACAACTTCACGTTTTGCTGCCAGGGGTCGTAGCTGAATACCGCTTTGGCACTCAGCCCTTTGGCGATCTGCTGCTCGACAAATATCGTCCCGAGCAGGGTGTTGCCATTGGTTCTTCTGTATCCCTCGGACCTTAAAACCCCTATCGGTGTGCTGGCGGAAGACTCACCCCATTTGTCGCCCTCGGGATAGATGAGGCTTTGAGTAGGCAAGAACTTATAAAAGCTCCGGAAGAGGTGGCCGGATGTCGATTCGTCGGCGTCAACATCCTTCGTATTTTCAACGCTTCCGAACAGCGACATTCCTACCTTGGTGGTTTTGGTCGCCGCCATTTCAACGCTCAGGTTGTAGTTATAGCGCCTGTAACCCACCGGATCGAATATCCCCTTTTGATCAAAATAGCTTACTCCGGCATGATATGTCACATTTTCGGTGCCGCCGCTTAGCTCCAATCCGTGATTCTGTACAGGCACGTTCTTGTTAAACACATCGACAAAACTGGAATTCGGGTACTTCCAAGGGTCCTCTGCGTGGAGCTGATCGTAATTTTTAACAAGCTCCGGGTCATTAGGTAGACTCGTACCGCCAGGGGTCTGATTGAGATAAGCCTCATTCTGTAACGCCATATAATCCCTCGCCGACAGCATTTTGGGCAGGTAGGTCGGGTTTTGGAAGCCGTAAGAAGAGCTAATCCTGACCTGCGGTTTTCCGCTTTTGCCCTTTTTGGTGGTGATCATAATTACCCCGTTGGCCCCGCCAATCCCGTAAGGCGCCACAGCGGCCGCGTCCTTTAATATGGTAATGGTTTCGATGCTGCCCGGGTCCACCTGCCGGATGTTGTCCCGTCTGACCCCGTCCACCACGACAAGCGGCCGGTTATTGCCTGTCGTCACAATTCCACGGATGTGGATATCCGGGTCGTCCTTTCCGGGCTGCCCGCCATTGGGCCGCATGCTTACACCCACCACGCGGCCAGCCAGCGATTGCGAAATGTTCGGTGCCGGAACCTCGGCGATGGCGTCACCTTTAATGCTGCTGATCGACCCGGTAACCGTCGCCTTTTTCTGTGTGCCGTAACCTACCACGACAATTTCTTCCAATGCCTTCGTATCCTGGGCCAGCACGACGTCCAGCTTGCTCACCGTCCCCACCTTGATTTCCTTGGCCAGATACCCCACAAAAGAGAAAACCAGCACATCCTGGTCATCCACGGATTCGAGGGAATAAAGCCCATTGACGTCGGTAGACGTGCCGCGGGTGGTGCCCTTGATGGTCACATTAACCCCCGGAAGTCCCTGGCCACCCTCATCGGTCACCTTGCCGTTCAGTTTTCTATCCATGGATAGCACCCCGACGCTTCTGCCGCTTTCGACACCGGCAGACAGATCCGCCGCGAACGAGCTGGAAACACCAACCACGCACGTTAATTGTAGAAATGACAATTGTAAAAAAAGCCGTAATTTTCTTTTCATAATGAACATGAATAAAAGGTTGTAAAAGCATTCTCCACCCATAGTCCGGAGACCATTGGCGCTTGGCAGAAACCTTATCCGGAAGACCTTATCCTTTTGGTGACGGATTAAAAATTTGGACTAATTCTCCCCGGCGGCACAATTGAGCACAAATATATATTCACATAATCCAATTACAGGCCGGGTTATGTTACAGAAACCATGGCTCATGTTACATTTTGGAGCAGATCCTGAAATATTTCGGGCGGGAAATGGTCGATCGGAGGATCGGAAAGACCGGAGGGGGAATTTTTGGGGGTTTGGGGGAGGCGAGTAGTGCGGAACGACAGATGGCTAATGCGTATAAAGATGGGAATGATGCAGCCCATCAAACGGCAAAAGACGGTAAGCGATGGGTTCAGCAGCCCCGTTTCGCTCACCGTCATTTTATAGTCTCCCCTCCCCCGACACCTAATTTTTCAATAAAACACCTACTTCTCGAACCTTATCACGCTATTTTTAATTGGTTTGATCGTATTCAGATAAGTAAAGATCGCGGCGAGGTCATCTTCCTTCATGCCCGCGTACATGACCCAGGGCATAGGCGTGTTCAGCTCGCCCGGTGCGATTTTGGGAGAGACGTAATTGCTGTCGGCGTACGCTTTGAAACGGGCTACAAATGCGCCCTCTGTCCAGCTACCGATCCCGGTTTCCTTGTCCGGGGTGATGTTCGGTGAGCGTACAACACCGTTCGGGCTGCGGAACTCCATTCCTCCGCCGAATTCCGTTCCGGGGACCACGCTGCCCTTGTCCGTTTTGCTGTGACAATCCACGCAGCCGGTAGCGGTGATCAGATATTTTCCGTAAGCTACCTCGTCCGTCTCCGAAGGGCGACTTGCAAGGGACGCCTTCCGGGGCATTGTATTAATCAGGATGTTAACAGGAAAATCCGGCTCCGACCGCGGGTTCACTTTCTGCACCGGCGGCAGCTCGCGGATGTAGGCGATCACCGAATAGATATCCTCCTGGTCGAGCTGGCCGAAACGGTGATAGGCCATCACGGGAAACAACGCTTTACCATCCTTATTGACGCCGGTTGTGACGGCACGGAAAATTTCTCCGTCCGTCCAACTGGCCAGCGTATAGGGTGTGATATTGGGTGCAAAAAACTTTCCGGGAAAGCCCATCTCCTGACTGAATTGCTCTCCGCCTCCGCCCAATGCCCCCGTAAGCGGCCCTGCATACTGTGACCAATCGCGGGTGCTGTGGCAGTCCATACATACGGTCACGTGATTAGCCAGATACTTCCCACGTTCGACACGGGCCTTGGTCCGATCGATCTTGATATCCGGGGCGGGGCCGGTATCAGGGAGGGCGGCTTTCAGATAAATGATGCCTGCCACAATAATTACAAGGATGCCTGCGAGTATTTTACCAATGAGTTTGAGCACTTTCAAATGGATGTCGGAATGTAATGAATAGATCCTGTCGAATATATTTTAAACCCGGGAGCGCCCGGGTTTAAAATCGAATCAGTAGGTAAGCTTGGTGATCGTCCCGTCCTGGTAACTGAGCAGATAGTAGGTCTGATCGCCGGCTCGGATGATATCGGTTGGCCGCGAAACGCCGCTGAAAAGCGTGTTTCCATTCTCGTCGAGCACTTTACCCGACTTTGCCTCGAATCCCTTTTTTCCGAACACCCCGTGCTGAATGACGATGGGTTTGTTATTAATGGAAAGCGTTATGCCTGTCAGCGTCGTGAAATTAGATTTGTACACGCCCACTTCTCCCTTTTGATTCACCTGGAAAATCTTCGCGCTGTCGGTTGCAAACGGGAAGCCCGTCAGGTTGCTTACCAGAAATTTGCTGCCGTCGAAAACGATGCCGGTCGGAACAGCTTCCACACCCGGCCCGACGTCGGGGATACGGGCGAAAAGGCTCAGGTCGCCGCTCACCATATCCTTTTTGATGATCGCATTGCTTCCCGCGTCAACGATGTACAGGTGATCGTCAGGTCCAAATGTAAAATCATAGGTGTTCGAATTAACCGGGTCCGTCAAACCCAGGGTTTCGACATAGCTTCCGATATCTTCGGAGGGGATGTCCGAAAGCTTAACGGCGGCGTTGCCTGATTGAAAGGTGGACACATCGGCTGTGTAAAGGATGCCATTTGAGCCATGCAAAAAATACAATTTCCCTTTGCGATAAACCAGATGGCTTATCCCTTCTATCGACCCTTCCCGCATCAGCGACTCAAGGCCGGTTACAAATGTAGTTTTGATACCCAATGGCGTGATCATGGAAACACTGCCGTCATTGCCTTTGCCTGAGCCCGCCTCGGTAGTCCAGACGTTTCCTTTGTCGTCAAAGGCGAGTCCAATGGGGTATTTCAATCCGGTTACAAATGTTTCTGAGGAAAAAGATTGTGGTTCCGGAATGGGTTCCGAGTGGTCGGTGCAGGCTTGAATAAAAATGGAAAGTATTGCGGCGTTAACTAGGAGAACAAATTTTTTCATTTTGGAATTTCAGTGTTTGGTTTAAGATTCAATTTGATTTAAAATTTACCTGGCCATTAAAATCTTCGAGGTTTTGTGGTCCTTTCGCAAGCGGAATTCCAGCAGCATTTCTCCCTATTCTTTCACTACTTTCAGAACACTGCTTCCGTTTGCTTTCAATAACAATACACCCGCTGGCATTCCCGATATATCTATTTTTTGAGAGGCCGATATTTTCCTGACTTTCTTTAAAATTCTCCCATTGAAATCAGTAAACTCAGCCCAGGTAGCATCGCTCTGTTTCCAATCGATCCAAAGCTCGCTTTGGGCAGGCACCGGGTAGGCGATCCATCCTTCATTGGCCGGTAGTTTTACGGATATTAATTTGCTATATGCCGTTGTTCCATCCATTTCCAGGATTTTCAGGCGGTAGTAAGCTCGTTCACCCGTGTGCGTCAGCGTATCCGTGTAGGTGTAGGCCGTGCTGGCGAGGACATTGGCTTCTACCTCGCCAATCCTGGTAAATGTTTTGGCATTATTACTGTATTCGACCTCGTATACCTGGATATTCTCCTGTTCTGCAACCTTCCAGTCAAGCTTTACTTGTTGGTTATCCGTCTGTTTCCCCTCGAAACTGATCACGCGGACCGGCAATGGATTCTGCGTAACTGTTCCTGCAAAAAAACCACTGAAACCTTCAACCAAAAATGAAACTTCCCACCGATTCTGAGCCGCATTCCAATAGATGTCCCAGTCGTCGGGGTCAATGACGTCCCGCGAATTTCCATAAGAAGCAGGGCTTCCGCTGCCATCGGAACTCTCTCCGTGAAACTGATAGATCCGAAGGTTAGCCTTCCTCGTATCTTCACCGTCCGCCTGGCCGGTGGGCAAATACTCCGAAGGCGTCAGTTTCGAATTCAGTGCGTCAAATTCTGTCTGGGTGAAGTAAAGGACGACGCGACCCGTCGAGGATCCCGGATTGTCGGCAGGAACAATGTCAAAATGCCTTTGGAGATATGCGGCGTTGGCGTAGGAATTTACCTGGGCGTCCACCCACACTTTGGCGGTTACCAGGCCATTCAGGTTGTCCGGTATCAGGGTCAGGAAATCCGAATCGCAAACAGCTGCTTCCGCCGTAAATGTATGCGCCGCATTGCCCGCATTTCCGAAAGTGAAAGAACTTCCTTTTGCATTGCCTGCCAGCGCAGTCGCATCGGGTGACCGCTCGGTTTGAAACTCGAACGCGCCCATATCGATCAGATGACGGAAAATCCTGCTTTTGCCGGCCAGGTCGGTCACGGGAATATCTTCCTCGGAAGAATAAAGGTCAATATCCCCCGCATCGATTGCCCGGCTGCATACGGTTAGTGAAAAGTCGCCGACGTTCATGTCGGCAAACTGCGGGTCTACATCCAGGTTTCCCCCGTCATCCCCGATATCTTCGAGCTGCCAGTTCACACTTCCTCCGCTTCCGGGGAAGATCGTATTGGCAACGTAAACAGTGGCTTCGTCGAAATAAAAGTTAGCCTGGGAAGACGGTTCGGCGCCTGACGACAGGTTGTTCGCGATAATGCTGTTCAAAATCTCGACCCATTCTCCCCTGACCGAAGCGACACCCGCGCCGTTCGTGCCCTGTACCGACAGGTTTTGCGCCACGGTCGTGTTGATAATTTCCAGATCGCCCTCAGACGCAATGTCCAGTATGCCACTGCCCTGCCCTTTGGTATAATTGTGGTAGATGGCCGAATTCCTGATCGTCAATTCGCTGCCGTATGCGGTAAACCCTCCCCCTTTGGTACCCAGGTTGTTTCGGACTACCAGGTTTTTAAAACCCACTTCCGTATCCGTCCACAGAATGAAAAGACCAGAACCGTACTCCGTCGGCACCACTGTTTCGCTGATAAAAAGCTTTTCTCCGGGGACAGGCGACGTATTATTTGCGCCTTCGATCGTGAAGCCATCCAATGCATTATCCGAATACAGCTGGAATCCATAGATCAGATGGCGTGCATTTTCGCCGAATTCACTTTTGATCCCGTTGTTATACAGATCGGTAAAATTGAAGTTGTCATTTCCGTTGAAGTCGCCGCTCAGGATACTGGCATTGGCTGTAAGACTGAGATCCCGTGCTTCAAGCGATGTTTCGTCCCCCTTGAATCCGCCATACAATTGGGTGTCCAGTTGCAGCAGAAAAGCATTGTACGGACTTTTGGGATCAGCTTTCGAAAAATCGTCAGGGCGGTAAAGCGGATGATATGTTCCGCCGGCAACCCATATCTGTTTCACCGCAATCAGATTGGAAGCAAAAACCGCATCGGCCACTTCGGGTGCCGCATTGTTCCAGTCATGCCCGCTCTTCGTGCCGGTGCCCCCTTTTTTTACAAACAGTATCCCGTTTTCATTGGGAGTAAGTGCGGTTTCCAAAATTCCAAATATACTTTCCAGAGCACCTATATCCACTGTGCCCTTTATGATCCGGGCCGTTCCCCTGTAATCGGTGGTCAGCGCCGACAAATCAGGTATCTGATCGGATTGAAAATACAGATTATTGCCTTTGTTAATGGCAGGACTGCCCGGATACAATCCAAAAACACCACTTCCGGGGTTATACATTTGAGCGTCTGCGTCTAAGTTACCACCCTGGTCATTTCCAAAGTCAGTATGCCAGGAACCGCTTCCGCCGCTTCCCGGGACAATGCTGTGGGCGAAAGAAGGAACTCCGCCGTTGATCACCTGTATTTCAATGTCTGCATTGCTCCGGTTGTCGTTGATGATGGTGTTACGGATTTTCGGGGCACCACCGTCAACCAGCAATCCGCCGCTTCCCTCTCCCCTGTTTCTTGCTATGGTAACATTGGTGAGCACATCAGAAGAATTAAGCAGGAAAACAGCCCCCGATCCGTCCGCACGATTGTTATTGATGATCGAGTTGGTTAGAACAATTTCGGATTCAGATGCATAGATGGCCGCACCGTCCATTGCACGGTTGCCGGAGATCTGGAAATTGGTCAGTGATGGAGCCGAATTACTGACGAAAATCCCAGCCCCCTTGCCCGCTTTGCTGTTGTATATTTCGATGTTGGCGAGTGAAGGTGATGAATTGATGATGACAATGCCGCCGCCCGCATTGCGAGAGATAGTCATACCCTCCACGGAAACGTCCGACGCCAGGCTGGCATTTCCGCCGGTAATCAAAAACCCATCCAGACTGGCACTGCCCACGTCGCCGGCTGACGTAACCACATGGTGTATAAATTCGTCTCCGTCGAGAATCGTTACAAGATCCTGACCTGCGTCCCGATCATCAAAAGGATAGCTGGTCTGGGTCGCGAGTTTGCGTTCGGCAAGGGATTGCTCCACACCGGTAAAGCCACCGTAAATTTTGACGTTGGGTACTAACCTGAATGTGTAGTCTTCCTGGATTACGCCGTCTTCGTCGATATAGTCGTGGTCATAAATAGCGCGATAAACGCCATTGGCAACCCATATCTGCTGGACGCCGGGATTTTCATGCGCATACTTAAAAGCTTCTCCCAATTGCTGGTAGGCATTTCTCCAACTACTGCCATCATAAGGCGGCCCATCGGTTTTATTGATATTCACATACAAAACGGGCGGAACTGCATCGGTGGCTGATAGTCTTGCAGCAGTTTGTCGCACCTTGATGGCACGTATTTCAGCCGGGCTTTTCGCGGGATGTCTCTTTAGTGCTGCGGCGACTGTTCTTTCCAGCCAGCTTGCCGAATTGCTTTCCGACAGCGTTTTCAGGCCTCCAACTCGCGGATCATAGCGCGTCCCCGCGCTTGTGGTTGCCTTTCCCGGTGCTGGTTGTGGCCCGGCTTTGAGCGGACCCTGCTGGCTCACACGATCCCGGGCGGCTCTTTTGGCCGCCCGCTCAGCCATTTTCTTCCGGTAGATTTCACTTTCTGGCAATCCGTCTTTCGGTTTCGGTGCTCCGGGAGCAACCTTTGATCCATCCTCCTGCTTCACCACACCGAATGCCCTGGCATGCGGTGATTGAACTGTTAAAAGCAGGGAAAAAATAACGAAGAGCGGGCTGAGGTAGGAAATGTAGCGTTTCTTCATTTCTTGTACAGATTAGTAGCCATGAAAGATTGATAACGTTGAGTAAATGAATATCTAAAACCGCCTGGCCCCGGAGGTTACCAGAGCAAGTGCGGGCGTATGTCGATGCTGAATTTGGGCCGGACAAAAGAAGACAATGTAGCCACAAGGCACAATAGCAAATTCTTGCTATACGCAGGCCTGACGGGGGCGAAAAACCATTTTTGTGCCTGACGGTTGATAAATAGTGACTGATCTTAGTCCCTTATCAGGTTTACCAGTATATATTTGAGTTCCTTCTCAAATGATGTCTGTCATTGCAATGCAACGCAAACTTCCACGGTTCAGGTTTTTCGGACGATCGGTGAAACGCTATTACTTCGGGTTGCTTCTTTACGTGGTCCAGAACTGCGTGATTCCATGCCATGCGCAGGCGCCCAAAACGCGTATCAACATTCAGCTATTGGGTCCCGAACAAGGCCTGCCCAGTCGAAATATCCGCAGCCTGTCTCAGGATGGCCGGGGTTTTATGTGGGTCGGCACCGGCCAGGACCTCTGGCGTTACGACGGTTATACATTTCAGGACCTCACGGGCATACTCACAAAATCGATCGGCAGCAGAACATTGATCAATCAGATACGGACCGGCGCCGGGGGCGATATCTGGGTGGCGCATAATAATGGCATCAGCATCATCGATCCGTTTCATTTCACCTGCCGTACGATTGATCCCTCGCGCTACCTGAAAGCGGTAGCGACAAAACAGAACCTGGATATATTTTTTGACAGGAAATCAAACGCCTGGGTGGCGATATCGGGAGGCAGACTGGTAAAAATCGATCGGAATGCCGTCCCTGTGGCCCTGTACACGCCGCCAGCTCGTCCGGGGATTTTAGCCAGGAATGTTGTCACGAAGCTTTTGTATGATAGTCAAAACAATGTGTATGCTTACAATGAAAGTAATTTCCTGGATGTGATCAGTGAGAAGGGGAATTTCGTCGGGCGGGTCGATTTGCTGGGAGCCGGGCAGCTTTCCAGGCATTATAATGTCGCCAGCGTTGTGCAATCCGGCACGGACGAGCTTACCATTTACTACAAGCAACCAGGAACCCGGAAGGGCCGGATGCGCAAATACTTCTGTGCAAAACAAATGTTTGGCCCTATACTAGATCCTGACACGGCAGTCGTTCCGGATGTGGTTTACCAGGATTCAAAGGGGCATACGTGGTACAAGGCGAAAGATGAAGTTGGCTTTTTAAATCAAAAAACAGGCGAATTCACCGCCATAACAGACCGGTTACAGCAAAAATCCGGTGCCAATATCTTTTTCTTTGCAGCATTCCTGAGCGCTGATGATAGTTTTTGGATGTCGTGCGTCGATGGTCTCTTCAAAATCACACTGACCGAAGAAATATTCAGAAAGTACCTGAGCGTGCCTTTGGACAACCCGGGCGATATCGGGAGCAGCATCCGGGGCATTACAGAAGACAGCACGGGGAAGATATGGGTATGTTCCTACGGCTATCACGCCGATAGTATGGCCTATATGTTCCACCAAATCGATCCGGTAAAAGGCAAAGCCAGACACATGATCCTGCACCGCCCGAAGAACATCCCCGGCGATCATGTGATCCCGTACAAGGTGCTGTTTGCAAAAGACCAGGTTTACGCCGTTACCGACGGCACACAATTCCTGCGAATCGAGCCGGAGACCGAGGAATACTTCCCCGTAGAATTTCCGTCTGTCAGCGGTAGGGGGTTCACCTATTTCTACAAACTGAACGATCACACCTTCTGGATGGGGACCTGGGGCGGGATGGCGATGATCGATATCCGGGACATGAAACCGGTCCTGTTCAACGACAAGGCAGGCAGGTATATCAAAAATGAACGTGTAAACCACTTCATGCCCTGGACTGATAACCGCATTTTGGTGAGCACCACCAACGGTTTGTACATTTTGAACCGGGATGCGACCATTCAGGAACATTACGGACAGGGTGCCGCGGACAAAATCAAGCTGCCTGCATTGCAGATCTTTCATAGTGTCTGGTATGACAATGCATTATGGGCCGCGTCGACACAAGGCTTGATCCGCATTGACACTACTTTGAAAAAAGCACGACTTTTCACCACCGATGACGGCCTGCCTGATAACAACATTTATGCATCACTGCCGGATGAACGCGGAAACCTTTGGCTAAGCACCAACAAAGGCCTGTCCCGCTTCAATACCCGCACTCAGAAGTTCTACAATTACGGCATTTCCGACGGGCTCCCCCATACAGAATTCAACCATGGCTCCTACCTCAAATCACAGGACGGCACGCTGTATTTTGGTGGCCTGAACGGCATTGTTGCGTTTGACCCGGCACAACTGGACATCAGTGCCCAGAAAGAGCGCGGGTTGCAGCTGATCTCCTATTCCAAATACGACGCGGGGCAGAACAGAACAGATACGATCACCAACCATCAGTCGGGCAGTCAGATCGTTTTCAATCCCGACGATCGCCTTTTCGCATTTGCATTCATGAGCCCCGACTATCACAACACCAGGCTCAACCGGTTCCGTTATCAGCTGGAAGGCTGGGACGACGACAGCTGGCACATATTCGAAAACGGCAACAAGCTACTCTTAAACAGCCTGCCGCCAGGCAATTACAAGCTACGGGTGCAGGTGTCCGTGGCAGGTGCCGACTGGGGTGTGCAGGAATGGCAGGCTCCTGTGAAAGTGGTGGCGCCATGGTACAAATCACCCTGGTTCTTTATCCTCAGCACGCTGGTGATCAGTTTGCTGATCTACCTCTTTTATCGCTACCGGCTCCGCCAGGTCCTGCACATCCAGCAAATCCGGAATGGCATCAGCGCCGATATGCACGACGAAATCGGGAGCACGCTGAGCAGCATTACCTTTTACAGCCAGGCACTGCTCATGCAAATGGACAAGCCCGAACATCAGCAGGTGGTACAAAAAATCAAAGAAAATGCGCAGCAGGTACAGGAAGGGATCAGCGACATTGTATGGAGTGTGAAAGCCGGCAGCGACGAGATCCAGGATGTATTTGCCCGGATGTTCCATTTCGGAAGCGGACTCGCCGAGTCCAAAGGTATTTCGTTTCATTTCGAAACCGACCCAAGACTCGAAAACAGGAAGCTTGACATGCAGACCCGTAAAAACCTTTACCTGATATTCAAAGAGGCCATCAACAACGCCGCCAAATATGCGGAATGCACCACTTTACATGTCAGGATCAGCTACGAAAATGGCCATGTAAATATGGTTATTGAAGACAATGGTAACGGTTTTGACCGCCAGGCTGCTAAACAGGGCAATGGGCTGACGAACATGCAGCAACGCGCAGCTCAGATGGAAGGACAGTTGATGATCCTATCCGAAGAAATGAGCGGCACGACCATCAAGTTGGTGTTTTAGCCAGACCTAATGGCAAATATTTGCTATGTAATACTTGTTTGTGAGTCACTAATTTTGCGGGATGACATCAAGGATCATCATTTTCGACGATAATCAGGAAAGGCTAAACAGCGTGGCCATGCTGTTAAACCTTTCGGCTGACTTTCTATGCGCGGGCACATTTCACAATGCCGGTAACCTGGTGGCCGACATCACCGATTCAAAACCCGACCTGGTGCTCATGGACATCGACATGCCTGGCCTGGACGGCATTGAAGCTACCAAACTCGTTCGAAAGCACTTTGACGCCTTGCCCGTCATAATCCAGACTAACTTTGAAGAGGATGAGCGCATATTCGGCAGCCTGAGAGCCGGCGCGAACGGCTACCTGCTCAAAAAAACGAGCCCTGAGCGGTTTCTGGAAAGTTTGAGGGAAGCGCTGGAAGGCGGCGCTCCCATGACAGGCAGCATCGCCGCCAAAGTTTTACGACACTTCTCCGCTGAAAGTCAGGCCAAAAAAGACTACCACCTCACCGAACGCGAAAAGCAAATCCTTGGCTTTTTGGTAAAGGGATACAGCTACAAGCTGATCGCAGCGGAATGCGGCATCTCATACAACACCGTCAATAACCACATCCGGAATATCTACGACAAGTTGTACGTCAACAGCGCCACAGAGGCCGTGAGCCTGGCCATCAAGGAAAGGCTGGTGTAAACGGCGCCCGGCTTTTTTCTTCCAATTTTTCCTCCCTCAAAGTTGGCAACGATCTCATCAGCATTCCGGACTACCGTATAGCAACCCGCGTTTTAGATCGGAATAAGGATACCGACCTAACCCCCAGGTGCCCTTTCGCACAGACAATGGCGAACGGACACCCTGATATTGTCGTGATTACACCTCATGCAAGGCCCTGGTCCACCTTAATTTTGGTGATCATTAAAACAAAACAAATACCATGAGAAAGATCAGGATTTTCGAACATATCTCGCTGGACGGGGTGATTGAGCATGACAAAAACTACGCGTATGGCGGATGGACCGCACCATACCGCACACCCGCCGGCATGGCTATGCTTCTTGAAGCTTATGGTACCGGCTTCGACCTGCTCGTTGGCCGCCAAACCTACGACGAGTGGTTGGGCTACTGGCCAACTGCCGGGGACTTCCCGATGGCAAACGCTATCAACGCGGCAACCAAATTCGTCGTAACCCACAGACCGGAAAGCCTTCAATGGGGCCCGGTGATAGATTTGGGCGGAGATATCATCGAAGCCATCCGCCAACTCAAATCGACAGACGGTCCTGACCTGGTGCTTTCCGGAAGCATATCACTAACCTCTCCCCTGTTGGACGCAGGCTTGGTGGAAGAGGTGATCCTGATCGTTTACCCCGTGTTGCTGGGCCGCGGCAAGCGCATTCTATCCGACGACTATGATGCCCGCAAACTTGAATTTGTCAGTACCAAGTCCACACCAACGGGTGTACTCCTCAATACTTACCGGCATTTAGGCGCGGTGAACAGCTGATTTCACTGGTAAGTTGCCTCGTAGATCGACAGCGAAAAAGCCAGGCCATGCATTATTACATAAAAGCACCATCCGAAACCGTCGTGGGAAATCATGGCGGCTTCGGATGGCGGCCCATCGGGCTTTAAAAGATAGAAGACAGGATACCAAAAACTGTATTCACCTGTTTGCTTCCAAACGAATTTATATCTTTACATTGGTCAATAGCTTGTTTACAATTACCCATTTCCCGTCGACTTTGGTCAGCGATAACAGGTCGTGGTAATTAAATTCAAACATTGGCAGACGGACCTTTGCAACAGCGATCAGATTAATGATTTCAATGGAAATAATTTCCATCCGAAAACTTTCGCCCAGTTCCAATGGGCTCTTTCTGTTTTTAACGCCGTCGAGATATTGGTCAAGTGTTTTGAAATAGGGCTGTCCATTCACATCACCTGCAACCAATGCCTGCGGATGAAATGCACCGCGGAGCAGGTCCGTATCTCCTTTAAAAACCCCATTAAAATAATCCGACAATACCGCGGTAATATCCGCGGCCTGATTTGTGTAATTGTCCATTGTGTTTTCGAGTTTAGAGGTATGCGCCGGCATTTGGCTCCTGCGCATACCCGGTGATCAGCTATTGTTTTTGGCAAGTAGGTAACGCCATCCGGTTACCTCCATTTTTATTAGGTATTTACGTCGATTTTAATGCGTGGCAAATGCCGTCAATTGTACTTCCAGTTCAAATTCGTTGTAAATAAGTGAGTCGCCCAGGTTGGTGAAAAAGTTACCGGAACGGAACTTCATATCGTAGCGGGTACGATCTACGATGACCTTACCGGTAGCGGTAACTGTATCGTCCGAAATATGTACCTGAGCTCCGAAGGCCACCTCGTGGGTAATGCCTTTGATCGTCAGATCGCCGGTGATCTGGTAGTTGTTGCTTTCCAGATGCTCGGTGGCTGTAATGACAAAAGCGGCTTCCGGGAAATGCTCTGTTGAGAAAAAATCCGCCGAAAACAGGTGGCCGGCAAACTGCTGATTGGTATCAGGATCGGTGATATCCAGAATTTTAATAGAGGTAGTATCGATGACGAAGTTACCGCCGCTCAGGTTCCCATCTCCCACCGTTAATTCCCCGGCTTTGATGTCAATAGTGCCATTATGTGCGCCTGTCACTTTTTTTCCGGTCCAGTCGATGTTGCTTTGTGAACCTTCGACTGCAAATGTTTTAGTTTCCATTTCTTTATGTTATCGTTTAAAATTTGATAGCACAAAGTACCGCAGGAATCGGCAGGGCATTACGTGACGTAGATCACTTTCGGAGTGGCTTACTGATTTGAATTGCGCGGTCTGCTGAGCGTCTCACGTGAAACGGCAATGCGCCCTGTGACCAAGTGTCGTATCCAACAAAAAGTCAGCATCCGGTAAACCGCAATTTTTTGAGATTAATCCTACCGAAAACCAATTTGTTTCAAATAGCCATGGTTAGATTTCGGGCGTGATAACCTTCTCGAAACAAGTAACCGCTTTCGCCCCTAACTAATCACTTGTTAAATGCATCATCCAACGACAGTCACTGGTCGTCATCTTCGATCGTTTTTCAAGTTCTGACACGTTAACGTTACCGTAAACATATTGCCGATGATAATTTGAGCGGGGATTCTTCGCTGTCTTAGCATTGGTATTTTGTATTAGTAATCACTTTAACCAGCCCCGCTTATGTAAAAATTTCTTCAAAACACGTGGAAGAATCTCAGTGCAGTTCCGACCGCATCCGCTCAATACGCTTCCTGATCTCACCTTTCTTAAACTCAGTTTATCAATCAAAAACTCAATTTACCATGAAGAAAAAGATATCGCTGCTTCTTCTGTGGTGTATGCTCCTGGGGATGGGGGCTTATGCGCAAACACAGATTTCCGGTAAAGTGGCAGACACCAACGGCAATGAATTACCCGGCGTGAGTGTGGTCGTGAAAGGCACCACGACCGGCACCACCACCGACCAGAAAGGCTACTTTTCCGTACCCGGTGTACAGGGTACCGTTCTGGTTTTTTCTTTCGTAGGCTTCGCCACGCAGGAGGTACCCGTCGGATCCAAAACAGTATTGAATATTACGATGGCTGCGGACGACAAACAACTCAACGAAGTCGTCGTCATTGCATACGGTACGGCTAAAAAGAAGGATCTCACCGGCGCGGTAACGGCCATTGATTCCAGGACCATAGCCGTGCAATCCAATTCTACCGTCACCAGGGCACTGGAAGGAGTCGTACCGGGGTTGCAGGTCTCGTCGGTGGACGGCCAGCCCGGTCTGGATATGGGGATACGGGTGCGCGGGGCAGGTTCTACAAGCCAGAACAGCTCCAATGCCCTCATTGTCATCGACGGTGTACCAGCCGAGCACGAGAATGCATTGTCGTCCATCAGTCCGAAAGATATCGCCAGCATCAGCGTACTGAAAGACGCTGCTTCGACGGCCGTTTACGGTTCAAGGGGGGCGAACGGCGTAGTGCTGGTAACCACCAAAAGAGGCTCTACCGGAAAAACGCGCATTTCGTTTGAAGGACGCTGGGGGGTGAATTACGCGGGCGCCCTCAAATTTGATAAAATGACTGACGCCAAAGACATTTACGAGCACGCCTGGCAGACCATCTACAATTCGGCACGATACGGCGTATCAGGCGGGCCTTCGACCAACGGCACCTCGACCACCAATCTCAAAAATCCGAACATGTCGCATGAACAAGCCGCGCAGTTTGCAAGTGCGCACTTGTTTGACTATACGGGTTCCACCACCAATTTTTCAGCTAACCTGCTGGGTAACTGGATGCTGTACGATGTGCCGGGCGCGGTATACACGCCCACAGGCAACGGCACTCAAGCCAGCGCCACGATGTCGGGTGCCTACCTGGTGAATACCGACGGAAAGCTCAATCCAAACGCCCGGCAACTTTACGATGCCGGGAGCTACGACAATTATTTTCTTGAAAGTAAACTCCGCCAGGAATACAACCTCACGGCAAGCGGGGGAACCGAAAAGGTCGATTACTTTACTTCCGTGGGTTACCTCGAAGATCCGTCCTACATTCGCGGCTCCAAGTTCGGCCGGTACAATGTGCGCTCGAATGTGAATGCACAGCTTTTCAACTGGGTAAAAATCGGTGCCAACATCGGGTATACGAACCGCACCACGCAGTCGCCGGCCACGCGGTTCGGCAGGAATGCAGGCTCGGCAACCGCCAACGTTTTTCGCTGGATCAATGGTCAGAGCCCGCTCATTTCGCTCTTTGCCCGGGATAAGGACGGAAACATCAAGAAAAAAGCAGACGGAACCGACATGGTCCATGTGAAGCTGGGCGACACCTACTCGCCATTGGGCCCTACGAAAATTCCAACTTCCGAGGCGAACCTGATCAAGTTGCTGGACGACGATATCGATAAACGCGTATCCAATGACCTGAACCTGAAAGGTTATGCTACATTCAAACTCCTGAAAGATTTCAGCCTCACAACCAATATTTCCTATGACCGTTTCTCGGAGACGCGCACCCGTTATGGCAACAGCGGAACCGGCCCGTATGTAGGTGTAGGTGCATTCGGTAAAACGTACCAGAATGTCGGAATCCTGGATGCGCAACAGTTGCTCAACTGGGGCCACAACTATGGCCGCCACGAATTAACCGCCATGGCCGGACATGAATACTATCAGTACAATCTGGAAAACCTGAACTACAACTCCGCATACGGGCTCATCGACGGCTTTCCAGCCTATGCGAACTTCGTGGGCCGGTACACAGGCGGTACGTTCGCCTCTCCGGGTGGCAACGAGATCAAAACAGCCATGGAAAGCTACTTCGGTCGCGTGGGCTACGTCTACAATGACCGGTATTACCTGGAAGCCTCCATTCGCCGCGACGGTTCATCGAAGTTTAAGTACGCCAAAGACCGCTGGGGTACATTCTGGTCTGTCGGCGGAGGCTGGCGGTTATCGGCCGAGGAATTCATGAAAGGGACCAGTTCCTGGCTTAACGACCTGAAAATTCGTTCGAGCTACGGCGTGATCGGTAACCAAAGCGGGATCGGCAACTACTCCGGTTACCAATTGTGGAGCTATGGTGCCACCTTTACGTCGAGCACTTCGGGATCCGGAGTTCCTGCCAGCTACACCCTCACCCAGGGCGCATTCGTCAACGATGGGCTAACCTGGGAAAATACCCACACGCTGGATGCCGGTATTGATTTTACCCTCTTCAAAAGAGTCCACGGGTCGTTTGACTGGTACAACAAGCATACGGTAAACTCTGTTTACAACCAGCCGATCGCCTACTCATTGGGGCAGAACACGCTGACCAAAAACTCCGCAGGCCTGCGCAACAGGGGGATAGAGGTCGATATTAATGTGGACATAATCCGTACAAAGGACATTAACTGGACGGTCGGTGTGAATGGGACGCACTATACGACGGTGCTCACCAAAGTTCCGCCAGGCGTGGGTTCTGCACAACTGAATGGCAACTGGACCGCCGGTGTAGATGGCTGGGCTGCCAATGGAGGTGGCTCGACAGCCGAGATCGCCTACCTGCGAGGTGTGGGTAAAGATTTTTATAACATGTATTTCTTCAAATATGGAGGAGTAGATGTCAATACCGGGTTGCCATTGTTCCACCACCGCGTGACCCAGGCCGATCATGCCGGCGACAAGTTCACCGATACACCAATCGGCTCGGACGTGAAAACGACCGACTATTCGCTGGCCAGCCGTTATGAAATGGGAAGCGCGCTGCCCAAATGGATCGGAGGTTTCAATACTTCGTTTCGGTACAAGCAGTTTGACTTTTCAGCCATCCTGGCTTATCAGATCGGAGGCAAGTATTTGAGCGTGGAATATGCCAACGGCCTCTATATGAATGGAAACATTGGCAGCGCTATTTCCAAAGAGCTGGTTGGCAACACGTGGACACCCGAAAACACCGGAGCCAAATTCCCTATGGCGTTTTACGGAAGTACTTATTACACCAATGGAGCCACCATTGGAAGCTGGATGTATTCCGATCTCGCCCTTTTCAACGCATCTTACCTGAACGTGAAAAATCTCTCGCTCGGATACAATCTGCCTGCATCCGTACTGTCCAGATTCAAAGCGAGCAACTGCCGGATTTTCGCATCGGCGGACAACATCGCCATGATCACAGGCCACTCGGGATTCGACCCCCGGATGTCTCTCGTGGGCGGATTGGAAGTGGGAGGCTACTCCTACCCTTACATGAGCACGGTTTCATTGGGTCTTAATTTAACTTTCTGAGGACATTTAAAAGTCATATTGATATGAGAAAATATATTTTCATTCTTCTGGCGACATGCCTGTTCAGCTCCTGTGCCGACAAGCTGGATATTACGCCGCCCAACAACATCACCGATGAGCAAATCAGGAAATTGCTCGAATCCGGCAACACCGAATCCATCAAACTGGTGATGGGCAGCATGGCCAACAACATGCCCCTGCTTTTCAACTTCGCGGGAATCAACGGCGTGGGTTCCGCAGACATGTATTACAGCAACCAGGGCCTGGATATCATGCGAAACCTGGAAGGCAACGACATGGTACTCGGCGATGTGGGAGGCCTGTCGGCGCTGGTAGGCGCCCCCGAGTATGGTCTCGACAATTTCATTTCCAGTACAGCCAACAAAAACCTGATTTACTGGTACTATGCCTGGAACTGCATCAATCAGGCCAATAAAATGCTCAACTTCCTGACCGATGCGACCGTGGGCAATAATACTTTTCTGATGGACTACAAGGCACGGGGCCTGACCGTCCGTGCATACGGCTACAACTACCTGATGGAAAACTATCAGGATGCCTTTATGCAGACAGGTAAGGACAAGCTGGGTCTGATGCTCTACGACTCATTCTCGCCCACGCAGCCCAATAAAGCCAGAACAAGCGCACAAGAGACGTATGCATTTATCAAAGCAGACCTGAATGCCGCGAAAAAGCTCTTTACCGACGCAGGGATCGGCTACACCGCCGACCTCACGGATATCGATCTGGCCGTAGTCAACTTCCTGCTGGCGAGGGTATCGGTATGGACCGGCGACTGGAACACCGCCGTCACCGTATGCGACGAAATCCTCGCCAAATACCCCACATTGATGAAAGAAACACAATACGGAGGAAAAAATACCGGGACCGCAACAGACCCGGTTTACCTGCCGGAAACAAATGGATTCCTTAATAATGCATCCAACCCGGAGGTGATTTTAGGCTTCCCGGTAGGTCAGGCCAAAACCTATCATAATGCGTACACCAATCCGTTCGGACAAGGCAACGGTGGGGTCACGCGCGCCTACAAGCGGATTGACAACCGGCTTTATGAAAAAATGGCTGCTACCGACTATCGCAAGGCATGTTTCATGGCGACGGACTTCGGTGACTATACCTACCCCAGCAACAGTACAGTGGCATTTATTCCGAAATATACCAATACCAAATTTGCGGCTACACACGGAATAGGGAGCACCAACAAGATCGAGGTTGGTAATGTCACCTGCTACTATATGCGCAGTTCGGAAGTATTACTGATGAAAGCGGAAGCCCAGGCACAGCTTTCCAATGAGGCTGGTGCCAAGGCAACCCTGAATACCCTGCTGGCCGCCCGCACCAAAACCGGCTCCCGGGCCCTGACCTGCGATACCTATCCTGCAATGGCCGGGTTGAGCGCCCTGCAGATGGTTTACCTGCAAACCCGCATTGAAATGTGGGGGGAAGGCGGAAGGGAATTTTACAATAACAAAAGGTGGAACATTCCCGTTGATCGCAACAGCTCCGCCAACCACCTGGCCAAAGTGACTTATCCGGTTGCAAACATGACGCTTCAAATTCCCGAGGAAGAGATCCTGTACAATCCGTTGGCTGTTCAGAATTAGTAATGCCCCCCACATTTTGACAGCTACCGAAAGCCCTCTCCAAGCGGGAGGAGCTTTCGGTAGCTGTCAATTATTAGGCCGATATCCGGGTTCAAAAATCAACTTTCAGCTTGAACTCACCGTCCTCTACTTTGCTCTTTTTGCCGTTCTTTTCGATATCAAAATGAAACTTGCCGGTGATGTACTGGTTGGCTACGTGCTCTGTAATTTCCACTTCGCCGTTTCCGGACCCTCCTTCAATTACAGCCAGCCTGTCGGCACCGTAGTAACTATACAGAACGCTGTCGTCGGCAGGCAGTGGCGAAATTTTATACTTTCCTTTGCCAGCATAGGCAAATCCGACACTGAGGAATACGCGCTTGCCATTGCTTTTGCCCGACTCACCAAATTCCATGGATATCAGCACCCGGCTCGATCCGGAATAATAGGATACTTTCATCGTGGAAGTATTGTACTTGGGATCAAAAGTTGCCCAATTGATTCCTTCCGACTTGCATTGTGCGGACATTGACCCGCCTTTGCCGGGAATGATACCATCGTCATCCGAGTCGGAGCAAGCCAGCCCGACCAGCATCAGCATGAAGAATAGAATGCCTTTTTTCATTGTATATAATTTTATTATTCCAACCAGGACCACTGTTTCATTTTCCGAATGCAAAGCCTACGGACACATTGATTACCGGCACGAGCCCCAGGTTGAACCTCGGCCAGATCTGATAATCTTCATAGTCGAACTTCTCGCCTTTCAGCATAAATCCGCCCAGCAGGCCGACCGACCCTTCCAGCGCCAGCGGCCGTTTGCCATCGCCCAGCTTGGGAAGCCATTGATACCCCGCCAATGCACCAAGGTTTGCAAAATTGTATTTCTCGGTAAACTCCGAATCCGGGTCGTCTTCATCGATCGATTTGAAGAAACGTATGCCTAATGTAGGCGCTACGAAGAAGCCGTGCGGCGCTTGTGTTTCGGGTGTAGCCAGCGCACTCACGAGGTTGTATATACGATATTCCAGGCCGATACCAAGCCAGGAGTCCTTAAAGCCGAAATCCTTCTCCCGGAGATAGTCGACATTCAGTTGCAACGAGGTCGAGCGGGCGATCTTTTGCTCAAAACCCAGGCTCAATGTGCTGTTGACGAGCGGAATAGGTTGTAGTTTAACAATGGAGGTTTGAGAGTAAGCGGCAAAAGAGCATACCGCGAGGAAAGTGAGTAATACTACCTTTTTCATAATTAACATTTATTATTTGATGTAATGGATGGTCTTCCTGATTTACTGGTACTCAACGTCTTCTGATGGTCCAATCATGAATTTTCAAGTTGCCCGTTGAAATGATGTATGGATAGTATCCACCCCGAAGGTCTCGGTCTTCCGGAAATGAATTGGGAAATTCAGCATCCACCACCGGTGTACTCGCATCGTCCAAATAGATGGAATACCTGGATTTATATTCGTTGATATCCCGGTAATATTGTTCCGGACCAACCACCACGCGGATCTTGTGCCTCTTTCCATCAAAGATGTCATTTTTAACACCTTCCAACTGTTTGGCACCGGGATGGTTTATATTGAAAGTACCGTTGGGGTTTTTATAAAATGTGATTTCCGAAACATCGAAATACTTACCCATTCCCTCGTTCCTCTCCGCAAAGGCACATTTGATCTGGCCCACTTCGGCTATTCCCGTTATACCCAGCGTATATTCAAATCCCTTGCCCAGCTCTATCCGCCTGTTGATAACCACCGTACCCCCGTTAGCAAAAGCCGGGAAAACAAGCGCACCGTCCTGGATTTCGACATTGATCCGTCCCACCAGCGACGGGAATTTATTAAAGTCGCCAATCGACACTGACCGGACCTCTGAAACTTCTTCCTGACTTGTAAATGCCCTTTCTGCCATCCTCGTGTCCTCAGTCAGCGCGACATCCATGATGCAGTTGGCCAGAATCACAGGATCGGTCACACCAGCTTCCTCGCAGATACTGCGGCCATACGACTGCTGAGCCGCTGTGAGTGCGACCGCTTTCAGGGGGAAGCTCTCATCGGTGAAAGTAGCTGTCGACTGGCCGGCTCTGTAAACGAAGAGCGAATTGGCCTGTTGAATTCGCCAGCTTCGGGCAAATGCAGGGTAAAGGGCCGGGAAAGTGTTTTGCGTGGCCTGCCCTGCTGCGTTAACCAGATCATTCGCAGCCGCTCCGTCGAAATTTCCCAGGAGTCCGCGCACTTTCCCCTTCCGGTTGGGATTGAGATTGATCGAATAGTCGAGATCGGATTGGAACAGGCGCACTGCGATGACGTCATTGTTAGGCGTGTAGACGGTATATGTGTTTAACTCCCGGACCATGCGGCCTCCGTTCCGTAGTTCGGTGGTACCGGACGGCAGTCCGATCGGCGCGCCATTTACGTAGATAATGTCCGGGTATATGCACAGCTGATCACTGCCGGTATGGATGCCGATCCCGGTGTTGAATGACACCGTTCCCGAGTTATTCCGGGAAGGAACCTGTTGCTGGCGGGCCTGTATTTCAAACTTATCCCCGCTCACAGTCGACTTAACCGCAACAAATTCCCCTACCGCCATGAAACTGTACCTGAAACCATCCATCGTGGTCAGGTGAGGGTCGCCGGTACTGATGGCCACCGGTGCATATTCAACGGCATTATCTACGGGCTGGTTAATGACCTCATCGCCCACACATGCCCCTTCCACGATCATTTCCTCTCCGATCTGGGTGTCGGTAATGATAGGCAGCGTAATTTCAACGGCGGCGAGCGGCTTGTTGGAGAAAAGCGCCAGTGTTGCCGATGCCTTGCCTTCCATTCCCCAGAACCTTTTAATGGATGTCTTGCCGTCCTTGCACACCCCCGCTATTTTACCGTACAAACCAGCCGACACAGTCCAGCCAGACACTTTTGCATCGTAATACCGGATTTTAAAGTCGACAGCCGGCCCCATTTTTGCTTCTCCTTCAATCTTCCGGACCCTGACCGGATCCAGGATGGAGCGCTTCTCCTCTTTGTAGTCGGAAATCTTGGTATCCTTCCCGTTTTCGTGAAGGTGTCCCCAAACCGACTCCGACTTCATATTGACCAGATCGCTCGTAAAGGATATGGAACCGTCAATGGATACCTGCACACCCAAACCGATCGTGTAACCTACCAGGATCGGGAACGGGATCCCAATGGGGGTCGGTACCAGCAGACGCTGTTTGATTTCCTTGATTGCCAGCGGGTAATGCTCCGTCACATGCAGATAAGGCGGATATTTGTCGGTCGAACCTTCAATTCCGACCGTAATGTCAGTTTCCACATGATGATCGGCCAGCTTCCTGACCGTCAGTCCATACTTTTGAATTTCGAAATCATCGATTTTAAAGTCGTGCATACGCACTTTAAAAAGCCAGTTCAGGTAGCCGTCCAGTTTCAACTTCACCGCTGGTCCGCTTCCTGCCGATTTAAGGGCGAATTCGAATCCTTTCAAATTGACCGCAATGGGAATATCCTCAAAATCGAATGCATCGAAGCTCAGATCCTTCCAAACCTCGTCCAGTGCCGAATTGACATACTCTACGATCCAGTTGCTTCCCTCCTGAAAGACATTTGTTATCCTGACCAGAAAGCCGTTGGGCGCATTTTTGCTCGGCTCACCCACGAGGATAAACCCTTTTCTGAGCTCCGTTACAGCTGATATCCGGCCGTTCAGGCTCGCATCCGAAAGCGATTTGATCCCTGTCAGACCCGACAATACCAGCTTGCCGTCGGAATATTCGCGGATGAGACCAGACGCTGCCGAATCGAGGTAAAATACATTTTCACTCAGCTCTGGCGTCCCGTTAACTTTAACGACCTGATCATTCAGGTGGGTAGATGGCTCCTCCGGTTTCGGTTCCGGTGTCCGCTCTTTCTCTTTACAAGACAGTGGCAAAAGCAGTATAACGGATAGTAAATATCGAAAAGAGCGAATGAGCAGAAGATTTTTCATAGGATCACGTGTAAAAAACCGAACAGCTTTGCACTGCTGGTGGTGAGTAAATCAGGGCAACTTGATGATCGCTTTCCCCTCTTCCATTTCCAGGACTTCGAACTTAAGTGCCGGAATTTTGCTCAGGTTTTCGACCAGTTCATCGGTGCTTCCGGTATGTTCAACCGCCAGCACACCCTCAGTTCCCTTGATGGATTTTTTGATGCCCTTTACCTTCGCATGCTTACCCAATCCGGTGGCCATGGCCGAGAGTTTTGCATAATTCACATTGGAGACCTGTATTTCGGAAGTCATCTGAGATGCAACCCGTGCCGCAACGGCGGCCTGTGTCTTTTTGGGAGTCGTTGTGGGGCCGAAAGATGTATTCATGCTGCACAGCCGTTCCAGCAGATACTGGGACATGCCCTCGGACGCATTGCGGAGTGCAACCTTGTTAGCCACCGCCTCGGAAACGTCGATACCGCCCGCGGATATGGTATTGGAGGCCAGGATCGAGCCGTCATCCGTGGCAATAACCCGTATTTCCAGCCGCGCCCGGCAGGCGATCATCCCGCCCTGTGCGTTGGTCTTTTCGGAAATGGCCTGGCCGGTGATGATTACGTTAGCCCCCATTTTCAAGCCCAGAGCAGCCATTTGGGCTAGATCGCCCGTCGAATCAGATAATTGCTTCATTTTGCCGTAGATCTTGGGATCTACTACTTTGAAGCCAGCGTCGACAAAATGCCGGGTCAGCTCGGTCTCCGTTGCGCTTTGCTCGATCACCACTTTCTTGATTTGCGCAGTGGCGGCAGTTTGTGTGGTGGTAGGTTCACTGGTCTTTTCCTCCTGCCTGTTTTTTCTATTTTTCCCTTTAAACATGTCATGAATGGCCGTGGTGATGGCTTCCTGCCGCCTCACGTATAATTCCTGCTCCCGCCTGGCGAAATCTCCCTCATCGTCCAGCCGGGTCGTCCCTTCTGTGGTTGCTTCGGTGACCAGAATGATCACCTTGGGTGACGAGCTGCGCAGCAATGCGCAGTTCTGTGCGGTATAGCGTTTGATTTCTTTCGGTTTCTGAGGTTCGGGAATCTCCATTCTGTCTTTCTCATCCGCCAGGATCTCCACCGCTTTGATAATCGCTTTTTGCGTTGCATCCTGAACCGCGCGGTTTTCATTGGTACTCGACGTGCGGACGCCGAAAATATCCAGCACTTTGCCGGAATTATGGCCTTGCATATTCACATCCCGGCTGAAAAGCAATTCGCCCGTCTGCGGGTTAAGCACTTTGAGCGTGAAACCGACCGTAGCCCGGTTGCTACGGCTCTCCACGCCCATGATGGATTTGGAAGAACTCCCCTCGCTGAAATCGGTGATCTCCCCTGTGACAATGAGCTGAGCACCTAGCATCTGTCCTGCCTGCGGGCCCGAGCCGCCGGTGAAACCGTCCTGCTCAAACCTGATTTCACTGGTTGCATCACTCAGGTTCTTGTTGGTTTCCATCACCCGGAAGCAATTGGTCTGGTGAAGAGCGGACGTCAGCATGGTGGCCAGCTCGTCACCGAATGTCGTGTTAGCCGCGGCTGTCTTGGTCGATACGCTAAAACGAGCCACCTTTATCACGACCCGTTGCTCTCTGGGCAGGTCTTTGCACTTTTGTGTCACCTGTTCCAATGTGATTTCGGTTCCTTTGTCGCCCTTTTTCTGGGCAATTGCGATGACGGGCAAAAAGACAAGGAGCAACAGGGGCAACACAATGCTATTCGTGAGCCGGGGAGTTTTACCGGAACGGTTTCGAAGTATTCCAACCAGTGTTCTATTGGCAAAACCGTCCGGACACGGCCGGCTTTTATTGATGGGCAAGATCATGAGAGATAGGCGTTTGAATTTGGGGACGTTTAGCTTTCACAAAGCTCACCATTCATAATTCGGCCGACAATGCTCATTTTGCTGATTCTACTCAACAAAATGACTGCTCCGGTTATCAGTTTGTTGAGAAAAAATCATCATATCACGCATTGTCGGTGAAGGTTACATTCTCCATATTGCGGAATGCTTTACAGACTTCTCCGCCATACCCTTCCGAGCCGAAGCGGCATCTTCGTTTTGCTATTGTCATTTTCTGGTTACCTGGCCCGGGGCGAGAATAAAACCCCGGCTGACGGTGGCTTTGTCTCCGTCGCAAAGCAGCTTGAAATATTGGAAGACCCGGAAAACCGGCTGCTTACGCTGAACAGCGTACTTAACAATGCCGCTAGCTCCCGATTCGAGAAAAATCTAAAGAACATTGCTAATAAAGGCTTCTCCACCTCCGCCTGGTGGCTGCGCTTCGATGTGCCCAACCAGCATAATGCATATTCAAACGCATTGCTTGAACTGGGTTTCGGGAACATGAAGGAGATCGATTTATATGTTGTTGAAAAACAATCCGACGGGAAGGTCAGAATCCTCACCAGAAAAACCGGCGGGGACTGGTACCGCCGGAAGCGTTCGGACATCGCCAACCCGAATTATGTGTTCCACCTGGGCAAGCTTCCGCCCAGCGCCACCATCTACCTGCGCGCCACAACTGTTTTCGACCAGGCTACTTTTCCGTTGTACCTCTGGGATTTAGATGCATATGTATCTCATAACCAACTATCCGGATTGCTTTGGGGGCTCTACTACGGTCTTTTGCTCGCTGTACTCGTTTACCATCTGGCTCTTTGGCTTTTTTCAAGAGAACCCGGCTATCTGTTTTTGATCGCTTACCTGGCAAGTTTTCTGCTCTACGAGCTTTCGCGTGGCTATTGCCTGGGCGTCCAGTACCTGTGGCCCCACAACCAATGGCTGGTTTTCAATTCGCTAAGCACATTTTTCCTGTGCGTCAACATCTCCTTTCTGCTCTTTTACAGTTTTGCGTTTGACCTAAAAAACACAGCGCCCCGCCACCGGCTGATTTTGCTCACGCTCATATGCGTATGCGTCGGCGGATGGATTCTAACCCTGATTCGCCCGAATGGCCTGTCCGTCAACCTGGTTACAATGTCCATCGGTGTTTCCACAGGCCTCTTCCAGGTCTTCCTGGGCGCAGTCCACTTTTGGAAAGGTAGTCGTCCGGCATTCTATTACCTGCTGGCTGCACTGGTAGTGGTACTGGGCGGTGCGATCCATTCTTTAAATCGCTCCGGGGCGCTTCCTTACGATGGGTTTCTGGCCAGGTATGCGATGAACATTGGTTCGGTCCTCGAATTTATTCTGCTGGCGATTGGTTTGGCGAGCACGCTCCGGTACAAGCGCAGGCAAGCCGATGAAGAAAAAAGAAAGGCCATTTCGGAGGCGGAAAGTAAAGGCAAGGAGCATGAAAGAAAAAGAGTGGCGGTAAAGCTGCACAGCGAAGTGGGGAGCAGCATGGTGGTGCTACGCCAGGCTTTCGATAACCTCCATGGCACTGTGGTAACGCACGAAGTCCACGAAGAAATGATGTCACTGATTCAAAATGCGTATGACGATATCCGGACGATCAGCCATGATTTGTCGTTGCAGGAATTTGGTAATAAGGGATTTGCGGCAAGAATTGCCGAATTGGTCGACTCTCTCAACCGGGCCGGCAGCCAGACATCCTTCTACCTGCTCATGTCTGGCGAAGAAGATCAGCTTTCTCTGGAGGTTCAGTATAACCTGTTCATCATATGTAAGGAATTGATCTCCAACATTGTGAAGCACGCCCGTGCGACCGAGGTAGGTATCCGGTTCCACACGTCCCGCAACCCCCGGATTTTCCATGCCGAAATCCGCGACAATGGCGTCGGGGTCGATACCAACGCGCTGTATGCCTCCAACGGGCTCGGCTGGCGAAGTATACTGGAAAAGGTCCTTCACATGAACGGACAGCTCGACACCACCAGAAACAGCGAGGGAGGCATTACCGTTAAAATAGGCTTACCCTTCGTTATGGGTTCTCCGGGATCAGCTTAAATTCGTGCACCATCATATACATCCGGGTTTTGGTAACATTGAGCTTTTTTTTGATCGCCGCAACGTGCGTCCGCACCGTGTTTTCCGAAATATTCAGCTCATCCGCGATCGCCCCGTAGTTCTTGTCCTGCCCGTATAGCTGCAACACCTGAAACTCCCGCGAGCTGAGCCTTTTCAAATCCTCGGGAACCTCGTCCCTGGGAACGGCCGGTGCCTGGCGGTTCAGTATCGATACGACCTCAGGACTCAGGTAACGTTCTTTTTCATAGATCACTTCACGTATCGCCTTATAAACCTTATCGGCATTGTACCGTTTGAGCACATATCCGTCGGCACCGCCGGCGAGTGCGGCCCGGATATCTTCCTCCCGTTCGATCATGGAAAAAAATATCACCTTCATGCCGGGCGACCGCCTTTTCAGCTGGATCAGCACCTCGATTCCGGAGAACCCGTCGGCGAACAGCATGTCACAAATCAGCACATCGGTCTGAATGAGGCTTTTCGCGGCCAGCAGCTCATCGGGCCTCGTAAAGGTTTCCAGGATATGAATGTCTTCCTTTGCTTTCAAATAGGACACCACGGCCGAGGTGATCGCCGGATGGTCGTCGAGTAGCGTTACTGATATCATTAGACGTCGAGAAGGGTTTTTGGTTCAAGAAAGTGGCCCGGAACCTACCGGGCCACCCCTGTAATCTCAAAGATAAGTCTTAACCTGTTTAATATTGATCAAAAACAGGTTTGCCATCACATTTAACTTTCGGTCATAGAAAAGCCACATGTGCCTGTCCTTACCAAAAAAATTGGCGGAGCCAACGAAAAACATCTTTGCAAGTACTGTCATCATGAAGTCGCGCAGGCGGGGGTTCACCGTTCCGCCGAAAATGACGCTGCGGCCGGTGGCCAATGCATCGACGATACTGCGGGAGAAATACATGAACCGCTGAAAATTGTTCCAGCGATACGACTTGTCGCGGACGATCATGGTTATCTCGACCATATTTTCTTCACGGATGTCGTGCTCGCTGAGCAAGGTAGCGCGCTGATCGTCGGGTAGCACTGCCAGGTAGCGGAATGGGGCTACGGTATTCACCGCATAACCAGCCAGCCATTGCGCCTCATCGGCCGGATCATAAAAAACACGAACCCTTGCCGTTTCCAGGTATTCCATCGATACGGTTGCGCCATTGTTGCGCTCGTTGAACTCAATAAAGCGACCCAAATCGCTGCCGGAGATAATCTTGCTTTTGACCATAGTTTTTGCCGACTATGGTCAGTGCGCAAATTGTACCCCCTCGCTTTGGGTGCAGTGCTAAACACTGCGCGTATTAATGACGGCCGTCAGGGCCGGTAAGTCCAGAACTCCCGCGTGTCGGTTGCGACATATACGCGGTCGTTGATGGTGAAACAGAACGCCAGCCGCCCGTTTGCATTCATGTCTTTGAGTGTGGTCCAGACGCCGTTTGCCTCGAAGCGTCTCACGTTTTTGGGAGGGTCAAACCAGCCGCTGATCATGTACGGCGAATCCCTCGCTGCAAATACCTGAGCGGTGTAAACAATGCTCTTTGTCGGTGGAATGGCGCTCCACCGGGCGGAGGGCTTCGCCGGGTCAAAGAGATAGCTCGGGTCGTAGCCCGGAGCAATTATAAAAGCGCGGTTGCCGACCGCAATGGCCTGCCGGTAGAGCAGGTCGTTCTCGCTTCCTGTTGGATTGATATATGCGTCGGGTAATGCCCAGGTATTCGTTTTCGGGTCGTATACCCATAAGCCGTTGTTACTGGTAGATCCATAAACAGGATCTCGGTCGTCCAGCACTGCCGTATACACGTAACCGAGCTCTCCCATTCCGAACCCCAGGCCGGTCCTTCCAATGGACTTATACGGCAAAGGTGCAATGGTATCCCAGCGATCAGGTGCCAAAGCGGTGGCCGGCTGATAGCGCCAGAATTGACGGGATGCACCTCCGGTGAAATTGTCGGCCCCGATGTAGGCATGATCGCCGATCACAAAAGCACTGATATTGTCCCTGACCCATGACGCCGAAGGATGGGGGAAAGGCTTGCGCTGCTGCCAGCTGTTAGCCGCAGGATCGTATTCCCATGTACTCCAGTCCCGGTCATTGACAACATAGCCCTTACCCTTCAATGTAAATGGAAAACAACTCAAGAAAGTACCGAATGGCAGAGAATCGAGCTTGACCCATTCGTCGCAGGGCTGATCGTACAATCGCCTGACCCCCGACACATCCGAACTATCGGGCGCCATCGGCACCCATAACTTGGGCGACATCGCAGAACCTGCAACCGTAGAAGCAGGAAGCCCGAGCGCAGTACCGATCTGGAACAAAAGTACCCGCTGAAGGGTAGGAAGGTCCCAACGAAAGGCGTTATTCAGCACCACGGTGTAGGTTCCGTTCTGTCCGGGGATGAATTTGGACAGCTCCGGCGTTTGCTGCACTACCAGGCCCTGATCGAACGCTGCTCCTGCAAAATCAGAGGTGTCGGAAAAGACAAACCGGATATCCGGGACATCGTTGCCGGTGACCCTGACGAAATTGATGTAGCCCGCCGCCGTCTCCCAGTAGTCAAAGGGTTCTTCCAGGGACTTGATCTGGGACATCACATCGAAATTTTGTGCATTATTGACAAAAGCATAATGGATAATACACTTCTCGAACCTTCTCGAAGCCGTCTGTGCGCCTTTGGAGCTGATCACATAAAGTTTGGAAGCGTGCGGCAGGTCTTGCTCGCGGCACGCACCCAATGTGATCGCCAGCAACGCATATAACCCCAGGAAATAGTAGTTTTTCAATGTCATTTTACCAAAACCGAAAAGAAACATCCATTTGAATCGTATGCAGCAGTGCCTTCCCGCCGCTCAGCATCGCATTGTCCTTCAAGGCAAATGATTGGGGCAAATAGCTTATCCAGACGCGATACTGGCCTTTTTTCCTCTTCCAACCCGATACTCCGTACCCGATCCCGGCTGTGGGTGCAAGCGTAACGCGGGGCGATGCGTCCTGATAACTCTCCAATGCATAGTTTACATACCGATGACTTAAAGGAACCTGAGCCGACATTCCCAGGCCCAGCATCCAGCTCGACGTACGGGCATAAAACTTCTCGTTCCGGGAGAAGATGTTGAACACGTAACGCGGCTGAACATACAACAATGTAGTTTTAAACCGTTCGAGCAACTGCGGCCCGTTCGCTCCCGTGAGCGTTGTGGTGAATGTGTTTTCTGAAATCTTCAGATCGGTTTCAAACCGATGCTTTTTGTACCAGGGACGGAAACCAAGACGCAGGCCGGCCGAAAATCGCGGACTGGCGGAAGCCGGAATCTCATTACCCGCTCTGCTGAACCGGGGAATTTGATAAATGCCGCCTAATACCATGTCAAGCGAAAAGAATGCACGCCGGTTCAATGAGTCCCGCAGCTGCTGCTCTACTTTATTAAAATCTTCGGCCCGCTCGTCATCGGCGGTCAGCAATTGAAAGGCATAAAAACTCCGGGCGTCTTCGAGCAATGGACTGCTGCCATCCCCCGTGATCGTTTCGTACCCTTTCCCTTCCGCAAGCATCTGCGTGAACCGCGGCATCATGGATTTCAGAAAGAGCTCCCGGTTATGATGGCTTGGATGAGTTTCCTCGTCCGTATATTCATCGTACCTTTTGTCGTAATTGGCCAGGATCTTCGGGATCACATTCAGCACTTCATTGACCTCAGATTCCTTCATTCCCTTCTTCATGGTCATCCATAACGCCAGCGCATCCGCCTCGAATTCATGCAGATGCTTAATAGGCAGATCAATCACATGCTGTTCGGTCCTTCTCGCTTTCCCGGCTCCATTGCGATACTTGCCCTTGTAGCTTTTTCCTTTCGAGACCTTATCCAAAACCTCACTCTGCCGGGAATCGACGTAATATGCGCGGGTTGTGTGTCCCAACACATGATGGGCTATTTCATGAGCGAGCAGAAAATTGTCACTGTTCTTTTGTTGGCGTTCGAAATCATCCATTGCATTGGGCTCATAAAAAATGAATTTCTGCGGTCCGTGCTTCGTGTCGCACAGCATCGCCAGGAGAAAACTCCGGCACGCGTAAGGACGTGCGTACACGGTCACCGGCCTTTTGAACATCCCCGTAAAGGACTTGATGACCTTTACTGCTTGCTCGTTAGTGTATCCTGCAAAGAAATAGCCGTCCTTTTCCTGGCTTACCTGGTTACATTCGCACAGTACGTTATCCTGGGCCTGGGCCTTCCCCGGCCTTCTCGTCTGGGCTACCGCTGTCAGGCCAGCCAGCAGCACAGCCGGTAACAGTAAATTTGATAGCAGTTTAAGGGTTTTGTTCATAGATTCTCATTGGAATGCGCGTGGCCTGATATTTGTGAATGAGGTATTGGCGATTATCCAGGTTCAGGATATAGTAGTCCCTATACATCGATTGTGTCAGAAAAGCACGCTTGTTTCTCTTTTCAAAAACTTCGCCACCGAAGAGCTGTAATGTATCTCCCTTCCAGTTGTACTCGTTCCCGGGCCGCCAGAAGCCAGGTTTACGGTCATAAAAAGTGATATGGACCGAGTCAGTCGAATTGGAGAAACCATAGGAGTCGTCGCTGATGTACGCCTCCGTGTTGTGTATCGCCGGACTGGAATTGACCAGATACCCGATCCCAAAAAACAGGCAGAGGCAGGCAGCCGCCCCAGCCAGCAGGTACAGTATTGGAAACCCTTTCACGATCGGCCTGGGCTTATGTACTTTCAGAATGGAAGCCAGGTGATCAAATTCCTCCTGGATGGTCTCTTCAAACTGCTTATTCTCGAAATAGGCAGCGACCAATTGCTGGGCTATTACCTGTTCCCTGAAATCGGAATCGGCCTGGATCTGGTCTTCGATCCAGGTATCTGCCCAGTCGGGCAGCTTTCCTTCGATGTAATGCTGAATAAGCAAGCGTCTGGATTCTTCATAGTCTTCTGATGGCGAGTTCATAATGAGTCGGGTGCCTAAGCTTATTGCCGCCTGTTCCGGCGTTTGATATAGTTCTTTCTCTCACGTATGTCAGCTAAAACTTCTGTCATCAACTGTTCCCCAACGCGGTCATTCAGCTCGGATGCGGTCATTTTTAACAATTTGGAAAGGCAGGCAGCATGCCGCTTCCGTACCTGCTTCGGGTTCAAGCCGAGATTTTCGGCCACTTTTTCGAGCGTGAGCCGTTCGAAATGCTGCGGGGCGGAAACGTTGAACAGGGACTCCAGTTCGTCGTAGGTATACACATCGGGAGCCGTTTCATGAGACGATCTGTCTGTGCGCATAACCCGTTCCGGGTCGATACGGTAATAACTGATGATGAGATTATGACAGACGTCATCCATGTCGGAAAGCTTCTCAAAAACCAATCGGTTCGCCTCGTAAAAGACATTGAGGTACTCGGCTGAAAAAGCGAAAGTACCGGCAGAAGCTTTTTTGCTACTGGTTCCGAAGGGCGAAACATACGCCCGGCAAGTCTCCACAACGACGTTATCGGCGATCCCGTTAAGGAAAGTCACCAGGCGGGAGGTAAGCTCGAACGAGGGTTGCCTGATGATGGCGGCAAAACGGGAGAGGGTCTCCGAAATCACATCGGATAAGACGTGATCAGGCAAACGTCTGTAAAACTGCAGTCGGGCCAGCTGCATGCGCAGCTTGGCAAAGACGGGGTCGCTGATTTCGTTATTGTTGAACTTGCGGATGAGGACCTGGTCGTCGAGCATTTTTTGGAAAATCGACTCATCCCATTCCCGGGCCCTGCGAACCGAATTGACACCGGCTGCGACGGCCCGTTTTGCGGTGGCAGCCGCCTCCGAGTCCGTCAGCTTATGCTTTTCCCTGGCCCGTTTGAGCAATTTTGGCTCAAACTCTCCTTTCAGGATTTTTTCCGCCTTGTAGCCTTTGCGAATGCGTCCGACAATCTCCGAGATGTCAATCATCATCGGATTATCGAAAATGGATAACCTAAACAATTCATAGAGAAGGGTGCATTATAACTGCATCAGGCAACAATTTTGTGAATTTTTCACAAATAACCTCGAGTATCTTTCTTCTTCTGGAGAATTGCCTTCAAATTCCGGCGCATGCTGGTCGCGACCGGTCAATGGCCCAGCCCACAGCAGATATTCGCCCGGATTAGAGACGGTGGTAACGGTGAAGAGAAAGGCGGGCCCCCGCTGGGGCAAGCACGGAGAAAGCAGGCGTAGCAATAATGCAAAACCACCTCGAATACAAGCACTTACAGGTGGACACCAACTTTGTACAGCACGACGGTTAATGGATTGTCAGTAATCGTGATAGTGCCCTTTTTGCACGCTTTGATCTATAAAGTGGACGGCGACTTCCCAGAGTGCGGGAGAAACGTCTTTGATGAAGGATTTTTTCGCCATTACCCTGCTTTTTGTCAATTGTGCGTCGTTCTTGTTTGGTTCACAGGAAATAACATGATTCATAAGGGGTTGCAGGGCATCCAGGCTCGCGGCAAAACGCGCTTCTGGGGAGATCCTGGCTTCGAATTCTTCCCAAAGGCCCATCAGCTCATTCGCCTCCGGATCAGGCAGCAGACCAAAAATCCGTTCAGCGGCCAGTCGTTCGGCTGATATGGATTGCTCCCTTTTCTGCTCGTCATACAGGAAGGCATCCCCATTGTCGATCTCCACGATATCATGAATCAGCAGCATTTTCAAAACTTTCAGAAGATCGAGCCCTTCCATACCGCTATGACCCGCAAGGAGCATTGCCATCATGGCAAGGTGCCAGGAATGCTCGGCGCTGTTCTCCGCCCGGGAACCGTCGATGACGCGGTTATAACGGGTTACCACTTTGAGCTTTTCCAGCTCCAACAAAAACTCGACTTGTTTAGACAGATGTTCCATTCATTTATAAATAAGGCCGAATCGCTGAACCAAAACCCAGCGGGCTATTTGGATACTTCGCGCGAAGAACAAAGTTATCGGTT
Source organism: uncultured Dyadobacter sp. (assembly GCF_946482605.1). The sequence continues at coordinate 230,818 of NZ_CAMLSE010000011.1, forward strand.
CGCCTTAACATTATCGTAAGCCCTGCCGCCGGTCGTCGATCAACAGCAAGTTTTCATCGACAAGCAGGTATACTATAATGAATGCCCCCTCAACGGGTTGGATGAACAGGGAAGAAGAGCTGCGGCTGGAAACAATTTGCGCTGATCCCGGCCTTCATTCTACAATAAACCCAAAACTCTCTTCCAGGCCCTGGGGCAGGATCGGGTAAATTTCGGTGATCCGGTTGTTCCTCGATCTGATGCGGATCAGCGCATTGTACTTCTCGGAGTCGCCAAGCATGCAGGTTCCTTTCGGAATCACTTCTTCGGTTTGCAAATAATTGATCGCGGGATAAATATCGAATGCGCCCTGTTTCTTGGCAACAAAACCCATGTCGAGATTCCAGAAACCGCCTTGGTTCACCGCCTCGAAGCTGTAAGTGGCGGTTTGTTTGCCGGTGCGCACAAACGTGTCAAAATAAGTATGAAAGACCCGCACAATGGTGGTGTCCATCGCAAACGGCGAGGTGCTGGTGAAGTACGAAGCCGTGGAGAGCCTGAAAAACAGGCCCACGCGTCCGCGCACCGCCACCGGCTTGCCGCTTAGTGAATCCATGACGGCTTCGGGAATATGCGCGCGGATGAAAACCGTATCGCCAATGCCCATTTGCCGGGAAGTCGTCCAGATTTCGGCTTCCTGGTAGCCAAACTTGTATTTCTGGGGAATGTAGGTACCACATTTCTTTTCAAAAATGTCACCGCCCAGGAAACTACATCCCGAACATAACAGGACCAATACCCAGGCTAAGAAGGATCGATGTTTCATGGCGGCTGTCTGTTGCTTCCGTTGAGGTTGGTTGACAACAAGTTACAAAAAATCCGGATAATTTGAAATGCGTTGATCGAATCACCTGTCGCCTACCGGATGAGAAGGGGCACTGCTCACATCGGTATACAACTCCCGAGAAAATTAGTGTCAAATCTTGTCGTCCGGCGAGCGCAGGGCCCTGTTGCCGTCATTTCAGCATTTCTATAACCGCAGCAAGTTCGGTACCGTCAGGCACCGTGTAATCGGGTTGAACGCCTGTCGCTTCCCAATTCCCGGTTGTGCCCGGCCATGTGGGTGCTCCTGTGGAAACGGAAACATAGAGGTGCTCGTTGACGGGATACCATGAATTCATGAAAGCCGCACCGGCCGACCGCCGCCCGACTATTTTGGCACGGCGATGCTTTTGCAGCGCATATGCAAATGCTTCCGCCGCCGATGCCGTTCCCTGATTAACCAGGATGAATAGCGGCTTTTCATATTTGGGTTCCAGCAACCAACCGACGGTTTTTTCCGTCTGCATGCTGCCATTCCTGGTCCGGAATTCCAGCAAAGGTGTATGTTTGGGTAGAAAAAAGCTTTCCATTACACTGCCTGCATTGCTGCCCCCTCCCCCATTATTTCGCAGATCGATGACCAGCGCCCGGGTGTTTGCCACGAAGCGCATCGCCGCAAACAGTGTGGGCAGGCTGTTGACCGAAATGTTGATTTCCGAAATTTCGATATACCCGATATTCCCATCCAGCACCTTTACATCACGAAAGCCGAAGTTCCGTTCCGCGGCATCTTTCCCGTCAAAAAACGCATCATATGATTGTGTGGCTGTATCCGCACCCGGTTGGGCAGGCTTTTGCAGCTCTTTGACGGTTTTCGGATCATATCTGACGTACAAATGTCCGTCCCGGCTGAATTCCTGCAAGCTTTTCGAAACAGATACCGCCAGATCGTGCCAGTTTTTGGCAGCCGAGAATCTCCCTTGCCGGCGTTCCGATCGGAGGTGTTCTGCTATTTTTTGTCCTTTCTCCTGAAAAACATAGGCGGTATCGATTCGTTGCGCCATGATGGCAATCGCCGCATCGATCTCCCGGACCGACAGCGCCTGGCCGAGCGCGTATGGACAGCAAAGCAGCAGAAAGATGGCATTCAGGCAGAAACGGGCGGATTTGGTAGGTGACATATATTTGGGTTGATTTATTTTACAAGCAAAGATCCTGTATATCAACCACCCAAAATTGTATCAGATTAGCGCATTAAGTTGCCCGGTATTCTTTGGGTAAAAATCCGGTGATCTGCTTGAAAGCCCTGGTAAAGTGCGCCTGGTCGGCAAATCCGGATTCGTGCGCGACGCGCGTGAGCTGGTAAGGCGTATTTTTAATGAGGGCGATCGAGTTCATGACCCTGAGTTTCCGCATGTATTCGCTCATTGTACAGCCAAAATAGCGTGGAAAATACTTCGAGATCGTTACAGGATGCGTACCGGTTTCCATGGCTAGTTCGCCCAGGCTCACGTGCTCATTCCAGCGATCGTGCAGCAGCCCGGCGATCTGGCCTACCCAATGCGGAGGCCGGCTACCCGCGTTCTCCCTCGTAGCCAGCAGACCGAGAATGGCCATCGTAATCGAATCGCCGGTATAGTGGTCATCGTGCAGTAACTCCCGGTATGCTCGTAAAAACGCGGTGGCGGCAAGCGGGTTTTCACACACAGCAAGGCCTATCTCGCTCTCTGTGAGGCCATACGCACTGAAAAATCCCGGTGTAAACTCAATGTTGAAATTCTGCGAACCTGGTACCGTCCTGCTATTTTGGTGCGGCTCGCCGGCGTGAAAGAATACCGCTTCGCCTGCTTGCCGGTAGCACTCACTTCGCTGCCTCTTTTCGAGGGTTGCACCTGCCAGCAGCATCGTAATGTGCGGATTTTCGTGCGCATGCAGCGCCACATTGGGAAGGTTTTCCGGCGAATAGGTTGTAACACTGGTCCAGATACCGTTCATCTGGCAGGAGCTCAGGTTGTTGCCCAGATAGGTGGCTGTCGGAAGTAGCTGCATGATCGGCTTGGAATGGTCGTAGGGAAAACAGTCGCTATCTAACGTCGGCTCCGGGCAGGTCCGCGTTGCATGGTGAAGTCCGATCGTGATCTGCCTTCCTGAAATATCGATACGACAAAGCGCAGTGGCGTGGAAAATCAAAGAAAGTCAGTGGCGCTGTTGAAGTGACCATACGTTCCGGACCGGGCGTTAAGCAGCTCCGAAAGAAGCAGTTAGTCAAAGCTAAACCTTCACCCAAAGAAGTACATCGCTCCCGCGTACCCGATACCAGGAACTTTTGAAGCCGAATAATCTGTCTCACCTTAAACTGGCTCTCAAAACGGTCTGAAAGGCGCATTATGAAGAAGATAGGATTTTTATCGTTCGGGCATTGGTCAAACCATCCGGCGTACAGGACCCGCACAGCGGGCGACACGTTACTTCAATCCATTGACCTGGCCGTCGCTGCCGAAGAGATCGGTCTGGACGGCGCTTATTTCCGTGTTCACCATTTTGCATCTCAGCTGGCATCGCCGTTTCCTCTGCTTTCGGCTATTGGCGCCAAAACACGTAAAATCGAGATCGGAACGGGTGTCATTGACATGCGTTATGAAAATCCGCTTTACATGGTAGAAGATGCCGGCGCCGCGGACCTGATCTCGGAAGGCCGACTGCAACTGGGGATCAGCAGAGGGTCGCCGGAGCAAGTGATCGACGGTTGGCGCTACTTTGGGTATGAACCGGCCGAAGGAGAAAACGATGCGGAAATGGGACGCCGCAAGGCATTGGAATTCCTCGATAGGCTCAATGGGGCAGGATTTGCGGAGCCAAATCCATACCCGATGTTCCCGAACCCGCCGGGCTTACTGCGGTTGGAACCCTACTCGGAAGGATTGCGGGAACGCATCTGGTGGGGAGCCGGTTCTAATGCAACTGCTGTCTGGGCAGCCGAAAACGGCATGCACCTCCAAAGTTCGACCTTGAAATTCGATGAAAGCGGTAAGCCTTTTCATGTGCAGCAGGCGGAACAGATCAGGTTGTATAAGGAAGCCTGGAAAAAAGCCGGACACCAACGTGAGCCGAGGGTTTCGGTGAGCCGGTCGATCTTCGCATTGGTAACCGACCAGGACCGTTATTTATTTGGACAGGAATCCAACCGGACTGATAAAATCGGGATGATTGAACAGGACAAAAGGGCGATTTTCGGTAGAAGCTATGCCGCAGAACCAGATCAGCTCATCAGGGAACTGGCACAGGACGAAGCGATCCAGGAAGCGGATACGCTCCTTTTGACGATCCCGAATACGCTGGGAGTTGAGTACAATGTACACGTATTGTCTTCCATTTTAGAACATGTGGCACCCGGACTGGGGTGGCGATAGCTATTTAATGCAGGGCAAGCCATAACGCCTGCCCTGCATTACTTTTCTGAAAACAGGGTATTTACCAGTTAATACCCAAGATATGCCCATTGCCTTTTATGCGGGCATTTGCCGCCTTGGAAACGGTGCGGCACATGGGCAGAGCGTTATGGCTTCACCGGGTGCGGTGCGATGAGCTGCACCTGAATGTACCCGCCGCCGTCGAGCGAAATGCCTTTTTTGAAACTATCCGCACCTCCATTCGGATCGAATTCGTAAATGAACGCCTCCTTGTCGACAGGGCTGATGCCCGTATAGTATTTGCCGTTGAACACCAGCGGCGAGCGTACCATCCCTACCGGGCTGAGCGGGCTCTTCATTACCGTGACAGTCTTGGTATTCAAATTCAATTTTACTACCTGCGCAATGTCGTTGTAACGGTCGCGGATGGAGGTCATTTTGCTTTCATACTGTACCGTTCCGAACGCAATGCCGTTGCCGACATAATTCAGGCCCATCAGACAGGCTTCATCGCCGACGGGCGTCGTGACGTCGAAAAAGTAGTCCTTGTCGAATTCAGCCGTGCCTTTTTTGATCCTCACCACACCTGACTTGCCGCCGTTGCCCATCCAGTACTTACCCGCGCTCACCACAAAATAATGGTTTCCTTCTTCGTCCTTATCTACCGAATGCAGGTAATCGTACCCCACGCTTCCGTTAGTAGCATTGGTGCTGATCACCTTCATATTACCCATCGATGGAAAGTCGTACACCAATGCTTTCACGCCATCCACGACATACGCCCGGGTGGCCGCATTGTAGTAGTAGCCACCCAGAATGAATTTACCATTATCCACAAACCCCCGGCCGAGGTAGAAGCCGACATCCGGCTTTGCGGCATCGTAAGGAAGGCTGAAAGTGCCTTTATCGATCAGTTTGAAGTCGGTGACGCTGATTCTGGCCCAACCTGCAACGCCCTTATTGTCGTCCAATGCGCCCAGTACAAGCAGGGTATTATCGTCGATCACATTCAGTGATTGAAAATAGTTGGGCACGACGCCGTCGGTGAGGATGTACGACTTTTCTGCGATCGAGCCGTCTGCCTTCATTTCGTACTGGATAAATTTCTTTTCAGGTAAATTCATCTGATACACATATTGCTTATGCCACAAATAGCGCGATCCCTGGGCTTCAATGCCTTTTCCGATAAACGACAGGCTGCCCTCGTGTAACGAAGGAACCGCAGCAATGTACTGGTCGTCGCCCTGCGCCCAGGCGGATATGGTAAAATGCTGCGCCGCCGGTGCTACCTCCACAGGCTCCTCTTTGTCATCGCAGGAAAAAAGGCCCAGCCCGGAAAGGCCCAGGGCCGCGATGCCTATCAGGAGACGAAATTGGTTTGTTTTCATTGTATTTAGACTATTGGTTATGTAAAAAGCATCTGATATTCAAACTGATAAACCTGCCGGGCTTTTGCAGCAGGTAATTGTCGTACACCTGCTTATCCAGGATGTTACGGCATTCGAGGCTCACATTCAGGCTGTTTTGCAAGAAGCTGTACGTGATGCCGGTGTTTTGAAGAAATTGCGTTGGGATGCGTTTCTTGGTAGAGCGGTCGCCCAGGCTCGGCCAGCTGAGGAAAAAGCCGTGGACATAATCGGTGCCGGCGTAAATGCTCATGTCTCCATTGCTGCCGAATACGGAGGGGATTTTGAACCGTATCTCGCCATTGGCCATGAGCGACGGCAGATTTTTCATCCGGTCGTTGAAAACGATACTTTTAGCACCGGAAGCGGTGTAACGCTGGCGGTTGCGGACGTCCTGGTAGGTGACAGACGCATTGATTTCCAACCATTTCTTACGTGCGTAACGCATGGCCAGGTCGGCACCGGCGCTCCTGAGCTTATCGATGTTCTCATACCGGGCCGTTCCGTACAAGTCGCCCTCACCAAGCCAGATCAGGTCGCGCGTGTTGCGGTAAAAAAGACCGAGTTCATAGCCCCACCTGTCTTCCCCCACCCGGAACGACTGCGCGATACCCGTATTCAGATTGGTGCTTTTCTCCGGTTTCAAGCCCGGGGCATTCAAAATCGTGTTACCGTTTCCCAGCAGCTCCACGCCGTCGGGCATGCGCGCCGCACTTTCAACAGACAGCTTCACGAGACTCGTTGCATTCAACCGGAATTTCGAACCGAAACCCGCACCCCACCGGTTGTTCTCCGAAAAATAGGGAATGAGTTCCTTCTGTTCTCCGCCGTTGTAATTGTAAACATTGGTGCGGGCAGAATAGCCGAAGTTTTTGACAAAAAGCACATTGGTGAGCTTTTCGTCCCAAAAAACGGTCTGATAGGAAAGCGCTGCCACATGCCGGTTCAATTCCTGCGGCTCGCGGAACGGGATCGTCCATTCGGCCGTGGCAAGCGGATCGCTGCCGGTCCTGTTGGTGCGGTTCCACGAATAGCTCGCGGCCAGCTTGTGGTGCGCGCCCAGCGCATAGGACGCATTAGCGATCAGCATCGCGTTCCGGTCTTTGAAACGATAGGCCGATTTTTGTGCCCGAATGCCGTTGAGCTCGCCCGCCACCTGGGCAATCACCGTCTGTGCCCAATTGTATTTGCGCGAGCTGGTATCGGTCGTCTGCGCCTGCATGCGGTTGAGCACCCCGTAAACATCCACCGAAAGGCCATTGGCATTCCTTTTCGAATACCGGATCGAAGGCGCAAGCAGCTTTTCGTCATAGCGCACCTGGCCGTACACGAAAGCCATGGTCCGGCCGGTTTGCACGCCCTTGTCCATATCCGAGCCGATCACGCCGAGCATTAATGCGTCGGCCCAGGGCTTGCCGGTGATCCCAATTTCGGCTTTGATATTGAATGCACGAAAATCGTCGTTGAAGCGCCTGTACTTTTTCCCGGCTATCGGCTTGCCGAATTCATCGGCCACTTCCACGGTTTGCCCCCACACTTTATAATTGTTTTCAGAAAAACGGTAGGAGCTGCTGAGCTGGAATGTCAGGCCGTTCTGACGGCGCCATTTACCCGAAAGCTCGGCTTTATGGGTTTGGAAAGAACCGATGCTGTACGAAACGTCGAGGAAATTGCCGAGATCTTTGCGGGTAATGAGGTTAATGGAGCCGCCCAATGCATCCCCGCTCAGCTCGATGGGTGTCACGCCTTTGTAAACTTCGATCCGTTCCAGCGAATTGACGGGGAAGTTCTGAATGCTGTAACCAGAGCCATAAGCCTCCATCGGCACGCCGTCGACGAAAAAGCGGACCGATTTGCCCGACAGACCATGAATAGCGTAGTTAAATTCCGAACCCATTCCGCCCGTTTCCCGGACCCTGATGCCCGGCATGGCATCGAGCAGCCGGTTAATTTCCAGGTTCCGCCCCGCTACGGCTTTCAAATCCAGTACATCCACGGCGAACACCAGCTCTTTTACCTGCGTCGCCTCGGTTTTGCCGGACACTACATGCTCCTGCAAGTCCCGGGCGCTCGTGTCGGACAAACTACGCTGGTTACCCGGCTTTTGCTGACCCGATGCCTGCCCGCAAAGCGCCAGACTAACCACCACAAACACAGCCGTATATCTGGCTATTTTTTTACCAAAACCTTTCCGGTTCCACCACACGATAAAGCCCGTCACCGGCAGCGACGCGCCAATGAGTGAGGCCAGAAAAGCCAGTATCTTCCCCGGCAAGCCCCAAATGGTGCCGATATGGATGTCGTAGTTCATCCGGCGTAGCCTGGCGGCGACCGATGATTCCTCAAAACTTTTGTCAAAAACCTCATAAAATTCCAGCCGACGGAGCGTATGCCGGTCGTAGGTGTGCCGGGCAACGTCGTAAAACCGTCCCGCGGATGGGTACGTGCGCATGCTGATGGTCGACCGTGCCTGCGAGGAATCGGGGAAAGCGTAGTAAAAACCGCCTTCCGAGTCGTTGTCCGCCACCATGCCGGCCCATACCTGGTCGATTGCCTGGTTGTAGGTATATAATTTGCCCTGCTGCGTGGTATCCGAGACGACCCGCTTCCATTCGGGCTCGGGGTCGCCGCCGGAGGTAAGGCGGTACAAACCCTGGCCGAACCACGTCAACCCGAAAACAACGCCCGTCACCGACAGCGCCAGCAGCACGAGCAATGCGTAAAAGCCCGGCACATTATGCAGGTCTACATTCAGCCGCTTCCAGCCTGCCTTCCATTTGATACCGAAACTTTTCTTGCGGGCGCTTTGCGTCCATTTGGCTGGATACCACCAGATAAGTCCCGTCACAAGCAAGGTGATAAATACCAATGTGCCGTAATTGACCACGGGCCTGCCGATCTCCTGCGGAAGCCACAGATACCGATGCCCTAGCAAAATCCATTCAAAAAAGCCGCTTTCGCCTTTCTCATGCATTTCCACGCCCTGCACTTGCCCTGTATAAGGATTCAGAAACAGGGTACGCTCCCCTACCCCAACCCGTATGGCTGTGCCCTGCTGGTAGTAGGCATAGGACGCCTGCTCGCCGGGATAAGCGCGCTGCGCAATGGCCAGCACCTGGGAAGGTTTCAGCACCGGTCCGGGCTGTGTTTCCGCACGGATCGCCGGTTGAACCAGATAGGTAATTTCCTCATTGAATACCCAAACGGCGCCCGTGATGCAAACCACAAATACGACAATACCCGAAGCCAGCCCCAGCCAGAGATGCAGCCATTCGTTCACCCGCCGGAACACACTCTTGCTCCGCCGCCTCGCCGTTACCTCCCGAACTACCCCAATTTCAGACCTCATTATCAATATCTTAAATCATTAATTCTTCCTCCCCTTCCTCCCTTTCCTCCTTCCTCCCTTTCCTAAAATGCCACCACCCCGCTCAGGTATTCGGCGTTCCGGTAAACCAGCCCTTTCCTGACGTCGCCTGTTTGCCCGTCGTAGATGTAAAATGCATTCTCCCCATTTTCACCATTGACGGCGATGGCTACCTTGCCGTTTTTAAGCCGTTCCAATGCCCGCCGCGGATATTTACTCCGGGGAATGTCGAGCTTCCTGAGCGCCTGCGTTTGCAGATCGACCTCGTAGTAGCTGATCACAAAGCCGTGCTGGTAATCGCGGTAGGCTTTGATGAGGCTGCTTTCAAAAACCTGCACGATCACTTTGTTGCCTCCGGCGAAGATCATCCCGCCGGAATGGTTGCCGTTCAATTTGGCGGTCAGGTTGAGGAAATAATCGTTATCAAACTCGTCCTGCCCGTTTTTAATGCGCACAATGCCTGATGGCAGCGACTCGTTCGCGCCCCAGTAATTGCTGTTGGACGAAATCAGGTACAGATCGCCGTTTTCAGTGAATGCATGCGAGGAAACGACGCTGTAACCGAGGCAGGCTGTTTTATCGGTCGAAATTGTTTTTTCCAACACCATATCTTTGGCATTGAAAATGGCCAGATTCGCTTTCGGATAAGCATGGTTATCGGTGTCCGCATGGATATAAGGCACCAAAACCTTCCCGTCCCTGACGACGTACATGCTCGGCGATGCCATGCTCCCGGGCGTGACCTGCAACCGGATTTTGCCGCTGCGTTCCACCGTCATCTCCGATGTGTTCACGATCTGATAGGCAAACATGCTGTCGCTTACCTGCCGGGGAGCTGTGCTTACCAAAAGACGACTTTCGTCCAAAAATGCAGCTATGGGCCCGCCCAGAAGGCCGGTATTCGGCACACTGCCTTCTTCTTTCAGCGTATTGCCAGCGCCCACGGCATATCGGGTCATCTTTTCCTTTGAATTGAGCAACACAAAGCCCCGCCCAGCGGTCACAAGCACATTGTTGGGATGATCCTGAACCTGCTTTGCATCCCCGATATCCGCCTCGCCTGTTTCCAGATCAGAGACCACCTGGAAAGGATAATAGCTCCGGGCCGGCTGGCTCAATGCGAGGATATAATGGGGCTGCTCACCGGATTGCCTTTCGCTTTCCGGCACGCAGGAAAATAGTAACACGACTGAAATAATGCTGAATACCAGCCCTCTTCTATTTAAAATATGCATCAGATTTTTAATGCTTTAAGCGCCTTCTGCTGCAAGGGTAGCGGCAGATCGAACAGCCTGTCTTCCTCGACAATCACCACTTCATCCGACTTGAAATGGTATTGAAAAGCCAGGTATTTTTTATCCTTCCTGACAATGACGGAAGTAGTACGATCGTGTGGATTCCCGTCCGTGCAGTTCAGGTTCAATTTCATCTCTACATCGCTTTGTGAAGTATTGTGGATGCGCACATCGCCGCAGAAAACAAGGTCGGCGCGGTGAGAAACAAGGCTAAGGTCCACACGTGCGGAGGCTTGGGGAGGAAGTCTCAATTGAAGCCCGCTTGCATTAAATGCATCATAATGGCGGGAGTTGTTCTGTATTTCAACATGCCGCGAAAGCAAACTGCCCCCAATGCCGAACAACAATAGCAGGGAAACCGACGCTGCTGCCAAATAGACCCATGGACGAAGCGGGCGTATCGCACCTGCCCGTATATACCTATGTACGTGGCGCCAGGATTTTTTCAACAGCCGCTCCTCGTCCAGCACAGGGTTATCCAGCCAGCTGCGTACGCGCACAGCTTCTTCGGCTGTGCATTTTCCTGCAAAATATTTGTCGAGTAAATCCTCGTCCATGTTCGGGTTGCTTTACTAGTGAGTAACCCGGGAGAGGATTTGGTCCCAATGCCTTTTGTGATTTTTTTTTAACCAACAATAAAAAAGAGCGAGAAGAAGCCCCCGATATTCCGCCGCAAAAAATTCAAAGCCCTGGTCAGGTGGTTCTTGACTGTTTTTTCCGAAAGCCTCAATACTTCCGAAATTTCCGCAGCATTGAGGCCCTGCTGGCGGCTCATGCGGTACACTTTGCGGCACTGGTCAGGGAGCTGTTCGACCAGTTCGTTGACGTTCCGATTCAAATCGGCATAATCGATGTGCTGGCGCGTGCTGTCGTCCCAATGCTCCGTCGCCGCCGCAACATCGTCCTGCACCGAACGGAAACGCGCTGCATTACGCTGATGATTGTAAAACTGGTATTTGGCACAGCGGTACAAGTAATTTTCCCATGAACCGCTTTTTACGGTGAGCGTCATCCGCCTGTCCCAGATCGCGCAGAAAATCTCCTGGACCATGTCGGCGGAGAGTGTTTCATCTTTGCAAAACGAATAACTGACCCGCAGGACAAACGGTGCGTACTGCCTGTAAAGCAACTCGAAATCCCGCTCGTTTGCGATGACCGTCTGCGAAGTTTCTTTCGCTGCGATTTCCATCACTTCTGCGGAAGGGTTTGCAGCGTTTGCATTTTCACAGCGAGGCCCGGGTCGCGGGAATCGACGCCATGGAGATAAGCACCGGTTACAGGTTTTTTGAAGCTGATCATGCGGAGGGGATTCATTGGGCCTGATTTACCCATACCATCACGTACGGGTAAACAGGACTTAAATAATGGATGGCGCTGAACATGAAAGATTCCTACGTCAGTTGACATTCAGGCCGCTTCGAAGGTATGTATTATTTTTATTTGAAACAATTCTAAATAATAATTTTTGATCAAACAACGCAACTATTGCTGATCCAGCAGCCTGGCGCCGGCCGTCGATGCAGTTCTAAGTCTAAAATAGATTTATCATGTCATCCGCCGCGACCTTCTATGAAGTACAATAAGCACTAGTTGGCTTTTTTCAATAAAAAATAGTAGTAAATAATGCACACCAAGATACTTTGTATTCCATTTATCTGCCCATATTAGTACCAGGCCCGGATCAAATTCGCCAGCAATGCTGCGGGCTTCATCCGGTTGATTATCCTGATTTGCGTCAGGCTGAAATACTTTTCAAGTTTTTTTTCAACTATACCTAACGAACTAGTTTATGAAAAAAAAACATTTCTACTCACCGCTCAGATTTGCCCCAAAACAACTTGCTCCGCTGATGTGCGCCTTAATGGGCATCATGGCATGCCTGTCCGCCGCAGCACAATCCATATCCGGGATCGTGCTGGATGAATCGGGTTCCGGCCTCCCGGGCGTAAGCGTCGTTGCCAAGGGGACGGCAAATGGTACTACCACCGACACAAAAGGAAAATTTCAGCTCGATGTGCCGGGTCAAAGTCCGACACTGGTTTTTAGTTTCGTTGGCTATGCGACACAAGAGATCGCCGTCGATAAACGTACAGGCATCACCGTTAACATGGCGGTCGAGGATCGCCTGATGACAGAGGTGGTCGTGGTAGGTTACGGAACCCAGCAAAAGGTTAACGTGACCGGCGCCGTGGGGGTTGCGGACGCCAAGCGTATAGAAAACCGTCCCATTGCCAATACCGGTGAGGGGCTTCAGGGCGTCATACCGAACCTGAACATTACCATACGCAATGGTGATCCCGCCCAGTCGCCCAGCTTCAACATCAGAGGTTATGAGTCCATCAACGGAGGAGCACCGCTGATCCTGGTGGACAATGTACCAATGGATATCAACCGGATCAATCCGAACGACATCGAGAGCATCAGCGTACTGAAAGATGCTTCCGCCGCGGCCATATACGGTGCCCGCGCGGCTTTCGGTGTGGTGCTGGTCACTACCAAAAGTGGCAAGGCGGGAAAAGTGCAGGTGAACTTCGGCACTCAATTTTCACTCGCTAAACCCATTTTCAATATGGATGTGGTCACCGACCCCTACCAGTTCGTGCTGGCGCGCAATGCGGCCAACATCAGGACCCTGGGTGCGCCGAGCTACAACGACCTGTTTGTAGAAGCCGTCAAGAAATACTCGGAAAACCCTATCCCCGCCAACGAATGGGGAGTGGTAGACGGGGCGCTTCAATACTACGGCTACAACCGGTATCAAGACAAGATCATGACCAACTACGCACCTACCAACCAGCAGGATCTGTCGGTATCTGGAGGTAGCGACAAGTCTAAATTCTTCTTTTCCTTCGGGCGGTACAGCAAGGACGGTTACCTGCGCTACAACAATGAGAAGTTCAAGCGGTACAATATCCTGATGAAAGCCGATTTTCAGGTCAATAAATGGCTCAACCTGTCCGAGAAGGTGGTTTTCAACTCGCAGAACAGCGATAAGCCCCACTTTTACAACTGGGATGTAAACATCAATTCGCTCGCGAGGGTGAACCCGCTGCAGGCTATCCAGTTTCCCGACCTCCCTCAATATATGGCCTCCGGAGATCACGACAAATATGCTCCGCTTATCGGAAAGTATTTCGGCGGGACCAACTTTTTCCCCTACCTGCTCGATGGCGGACGGGAAACGTTTACCAAGAATGACCTGTGGCTGTCACAGGAAGCGGTGCTTACTCCCCTGCCCGGTTTGAAGATCACAGGCAATTTCTCTTACAATATTTACAACAATATGTATCAGGATGTCCAGAGCAAGGTAGAGATCGTATCACAGGATTTAAAAGAAGCCAATCCGATCAGTTACGGTTTCAGCGGCGACGACTGGATCAAGAATGTCAACGATTATAACCGGTATTATGTGCTCAATACCTTTGCGGAATACACTTTTCAGAATCTGGGAAAACATCAGCTGATGGCGCTGGTTGGCTATAACCAGGAAATGGGTAACTACCAGTCCTCCACGGCACAGGCCCGGTCGCTGATCACCCCGCAGGTGCCCGACCTGAGCACGACCACCGGCACGCAGCAAACACTCGGCGGCCGGTCACAGGTAGCGCTCCGCGGAGTATTCTACCGGTTGGCCTATAATTATGGCGACCGGTATCTGCTCGAATTCAATGGCCGTTATGACGGGACATCCCGGTTTCCCAAAAATGACCGGTTTGGTTTTTTCCCTTCCTTCTCGGCCGGATGGCGGGTTAGTAATGAGAAGTTTATGACCGCAGCCAATGGCTGGCTCGACAATCTCAAGCTGAGAGGCTCTTTCGGAACACTCGGGAACCAGATCATCCAAAACCGCAGTACCGGAGCTCAGATCTACTACCCTTCCGTGTCGACAATGGGTTCCGGACAAGCCCCATACATGCTTGCCGGCGCGTTGATCCCCTATGTGTCGGCGGCTGGCCTCGTGAGCCCGACGCTGACCTGGGAGTCGGTTACATCCAAAAATATCGGCCTCGACCTGACCATTTTAAGAAGCCGGCTGGACATGTCGCTCGACATTTACACGCGCGATACTAAAAAAATGCTGATGAACGTGGCTTATCCGGACATTCTGGGCACGACGGCCCCTCAGGAAAATGCGGCCGACCTGCGTACCAAAGGATGGGAACTCTCGCTGACCTGGCGGGACAAATTCAAAACCGACTGGACCTACGACGTCACCCTTGCCCTTTCCGATGCCAGCGCGACCATCACAAAATTCCGTAATCCTTCGGGCGCATTGCCCAATGAAGGCAACGGGATCTATTACGAAGGTCAAAAACTGGGTGAAATATGGGGATACCAAACCGTGGGGATATTTCAGACAGCGGACGCGGTGGCAGCAGCTCCCAACCAGTCGAGGCTAGGTAACAACTGGCGGGCGGGCGACATTCAATATGCGGATCTGAACGGCGACGGTATCATCAGCTCAGGTAACAACACCCTGGCGAACCCGGGTGACAACAAGATCATAGGCAACTCCTCTCCCCGCTACACCTATGGGATCAATGCAAGCATCGGCTACAAGGGACTGCGCCTCACGGCATTCTTCCAGGGCATCGGAAAGGCGGATTACCTGCCCAATAACGGAAACTGGAACTGGTTTTATCCCTTCAATGCCGGGCACGTCGAAAAGTATTATCTGACCGATACCTGGTCTGAGACCAACCGGGATGCCTATTTTGCGGCCCCGCACATTTCTACCAGTGATAAAAAGAACATTCTGCCGCAATCCAGGTACGTTCAGAATGCCTCCTACCTGCGTGCCAAGAACATCATGCTGAGCTATACATTACCTTACGATCTGACGGGCAGAATCGGAATATCGCGCGCCCAGGTATTTGTGTCGGGGATGAACCTGTTCGAATTCACGAAAATCCGTAAACCCCTCGATCCCGAAACGATCCGGACCCCGACCATCGAGTATCCCATGCAGCGTATCGGCACACTCGGTATCAATATATCCTTTTAAGCAGCCCGAATACAATAGCCGCCCCCATTCATTCCGCGGGGACGCATTGCAGTTAAGCGCATTAATACACAAGTATTCAATTGATTTTAAAATCAGATTTGTATGAAAGATATATTCTTAAAATCCGTAACGGCTGTCATGCTGCTACTCCTGGCGGGCTGTAACGATGAATTTCTCGACCGGACTCCGATCGATAAAATCACCAATGCAACCTATTGGAATACCGAGAACGACCTGGCTGTATACAACAACAGCATTTACAATATTGCCCGCAACGACTGGAAGATTCCGATTATGATGGGCCATACCGAGGGTTTCGACAGTCACTTCGGCAATATCTGGTCGATAGACGAGCTTTCGGACAACATGGCCCCGCGCGAACCCCGGCACAACTTTTTCCAGCAGATCCGCGCAGGGAAATATAATGTACCCTCGAGTCCCGACTGGTTCGGCTACCAGGGATGGGACTTTGTGAGGGCGATCAATGTGGGGCTCGCCAATTACGATCGCGCCAAGGTGAGTCAGGCCGTGAAAGACAAATACATAGCGGAGGCCCGGCTTTTCCGGGGCTGGTTCTACGCCGACAAAGTGCAAAAGTATGGCGATGTTCCCTACGTTGAAAAGGAACTGACGATCGATTCGGAGGAACTTTACGCCGCGCGCACCCCGCGGGCGGAAGCCATGCAGAAAGTACTGGAAGACCTGAATTTTGCCAGTCAGAAACTCCCGAACAGCTGGGGCGACGGCAATGCGCCCGGCAGGATCAACCGCTGGGGGGCACTTCTGGTGAAGGCGAGGGTGTGCCTATATGAAGGAACATTCAACAAATACCACGGAGGCGGTGACTCTAAAATGTGGCTCGAAGAAGCCGCCAAGGCGGCTGCGGAGCTGATGGATACCGGCCCTTACCGCCTTTACAACACCGGCAAGCCACAAAGCGACTACAATGCTTACCACCGTATTTTGGACCTGGCCGGAAATTCCGAGGTGATCTATTGGAGAAAGTACAAAACCGGCGTCATTAACAACCACGTCCAGCAATATTTCAGCTACACCGGGGGCGCGACCAAGAGCGTGGTGGAAGACTATTTATGCACCGACGGGCTGCCGATCACATTATCGCCCCTCTACAAAGGCGATGAAACCATTGAAAGCACATTTGAAAACCGCGACCCGCGTCTGCGCCAGACGATACTCCATCCTGCGGATGCCGCCGCGTACAAATACCACCTGGCCGACGGTCGCGCCTATCCCATGCTGGAAGGCATGCCGGGCGGAGGCTTTAAAACAACTACCGGTTATCATATTATCAAACACTACAATGCCGATGATATGATTGGCAAGGCCTATAATACCGGTGAATCACCGGCTATTACCCTGCGGCTGGGAGAGGCGCTGCTGATTTACGCGGAAGCGACAGCGGAATTGGGGACCATTAACCAGGGAGACCTCGACAAAACGATCAACAAACTCCGCGACCGCGTGGGTATGCCGCACCTGTTGCTGTCCAAGGTGCCGGTGGACCCGCGTTACACCAAAGACGGTGTCTCGCCGATCATCGCGGAAATCAGACGTGAACGGAGGATTGAGCTGTTTATGGAAGGCCAGCGGTACGCCGACCTGATCCGTTGGAAGCAGGGCAAAAAGCTGGAAATACCCTCCATGGGTGTCCGCTGGAATGATGCAGCGAAAAAGCGCTTTGCCGGCACCACCATGAAATCGGCGATAGATCCTGTGTCCGGCAAAGAGTATATTGCCGTGTATAAAGGTACCGACTACGAGATACCCTTATTCGATGAAAAGAAGCATTATCTATGGCCGATCCCTTTGAACACGCTCGCACAGAACCCCAAAATCAAGCAGAATCCGGGTTGGGAGTGACAACATCCGCATGAGTATCATCCGGCCGGTCAAAATGCTGGTCGGATGGTTTTTTTCAAATCAAAATAAGCAATATGAAAAAAGCACTGGTAGTACTGATTACGCTGCAACTATTCACACTGACCCGCCTTCCCGCACAGCCTGCCGCGGACAGCAGTCAGATTCTCAAAACACTTAAACAAGACCATCCGCGGCTCCTGCTCCTGAAAGGTGAAGAAAAGGCCCTTCTGGCGCAAATCCGGAAATACCCCCAGTGGCAAACCGTGCATAAGGCGATCATCGAAGAATGCGATCAGCTGCTTAACACGGCGCCGGTTGAACGTATCAAGATCGGTAAACGCTTGCTCGACAAGTCCCGGGAATGCCTCCGGCGCGTCTTCATGCTTTCCTATGCCTACCGCACGACCAATGAGCAAAAATACCTGGCGAGGGCCGAAAAGGAATTGCTCGCGGTAGCGGCATTTGAGGACTGGAACCCCACCCATTTTCTGGATGTGGCCGAAATGACCATGGCCGTGGCAATCGGCTATGACTGGCTGTTCGCGAAATTGAGCGACCAGACGCGCACCCGCCTGCGCGAAGCGATATTGACAAAAGGCATCAACCCATCCCTGGACAAAAACTACAACTGGTTCCTATCGGCAGAGCACAACTGGAACCAGGTTTGTAATGCGGGGATCACTTTTGGGGCGCTGGCGATCGCCGAGCACGAGCCCGCAATCGCCGGGCAAATCGTGAAACGGGCTGTCGAATCCGTACCCAAGGCCATGCTCCACTCCTACAAACCCGACGGTGCCTACCCCGAAGGTTTTAGCTATTGGGGATACGGAACCAGCTTCAATGTATTACTGATCAGCGCATTGCAAAAGGCGCTGGGTACTGACTTCGGCCTATCCGAATCCGACGGATTTCTAAAAACCGGCGCATTCATGCAGCACCTGGTTGGCCCGACCGGCCTCGCCCACAACTGGGGCGATAGCGGCTTAAAGGAAGGCCTTACTCCTGCCCTTTTCTGGTTCGCAAAAAGAACGCAGGACCCCGCCTTACTATGGGGACAGAAAGCATTGCTGTCGGCATCTGCCCGGACAGAAGTCAAAAACCGCATCCTGCCGGCATTGCTGATCTGGGGAACGCAAACCGAACTATTTGCCGTGCATGCGCCTGCACAAAGATTCTGGGCCGGACAGGGACCTTCTCCCGTTGCGCTGATGAGAACCTCCTGGGAAAAACCCGATGCGGTATTTCTCGGAGTGAAAGCAGGCTCCCCGGCGGTCAACCACGCGCACATGGACGTAGGGTCATTTGTGATGGATGCGCTCGGTGAGCGCTGGGCAATGGATTTTGGGATGCAAGACTACAACTCACTCGAATCGAAGGGCGTGGACCTATGGAACCGGGCACAAAACTCCCAGCGGTGGGAAGTTTTCCGGCTCAATAATTTCGCACACAACGTGATCTCATTTGACGGCCAGTTGACGAACGCGAAAGGCTATGCCCGGATCGACGGGACTACCGGTGAAGGCCCCAACATGATGGCAACAACTGACCTGTCGGAACTGTATCAGGATCAGGCGAAAGCGGTCAGGCGCGGACTGGGGATCATCGACCAGCGGTATGTGGTCGTGCGGGACGAGATCGAATGCGGCCGGAAGGAAACCGTCATGCGCTGGAACATGCTCACCCCAGCCCAGGTCCGGATTGTTGACGGAAAAACCGTGGAGCTTTCGCAGAATGGCAAAAAAATGTTGCTGATTTTCGATACGCAAACTCCGATTACCATCAAAACCTGGCCCACCACACCCCAGCATGATTACGATGCACCCAATCCCGGAACGATATTCGTGGGTTTTGAGGCAAAGTTACCCGCCGATAGCCGACATAGTTTTACCACATACCTATCCGGCTCACCAGATGTAATTCCCATCAAACCATTGGCAGAATGGCCGGTGAAGTCTTTAAAATAAAGCATTAATCAAAACAGCGGCGGCCTGGGTTCTAACCCGGGCCGTCGCTGTTTTGATATTCTTTTCGGTTTCCGCCTTGGCTTAAAACTTAACCCCGATACTCAGCACCGCACGCCGCACCCATAATGGTTCGTAGATCACACTACCCAGATACCCGCGGTTATCCGTGAAATTACTGACATTGAGCCGCGTAAAAAATTGTTTGTATTTGTACCCCACGGAAACGTCCATCGTCCAGAAAGGATCCACTTCTTCGTCTGACAGGTTTTCGCTCGTCGCGAAATATTTCCCCTTCGAGAAAAAGCCGTACCCTACCTCGAAACCTTTCAGCGAGCCGTGGCTGAATGCGTAGTTGGCCCAGATATTGACCGTTGTGCGAGGTGCCCCGCCCAACCGGTTACCCGAGGCAAATGCGGGATCCCTGACAATAGTTGCATTGATGTAAGACGCAGCAATGTTCACATTCAATTCCGGTGTGATCTTTCCGTTCAGGTCTACCTCGATGCCCTTGCTCTGGTGGTGTGCACCCAGGTAAGAGGCAATGCCTGTGCCTTCGTCATAATTAAAATACGCGAACTCCGGCGGACCACTCAGGCCATACACATACCCAAACACATTTTCCTTTTGAATGTCAAATGCCGCCAGGCCTATCCCCAGCCGGTCGGAAAGGAAGCTGGCCTTGGCTCCTACTTCAAACTGGCTCGCATCGGTGGCCGGGATCACCTGCCCCGTCATCCAGTCACGACCATTTTGCTCGTAGGACTGGGAATAGGAGCCATAAACGGACAGCCATTGCCGGGGTTTGATCAACAACCCGATCCGTGGACTGAAAACCTTCTTTTCATCAGCTACATAGCCGTCCGGTGCAGGGAATTGCGCATTGTATCGGGTACCATTGGAAGTGATATTGTACCGAAGCCCAAGCAGGACATGCACTTTGTCCCGCAAGGCGGTGATCTGGTCCTGCGCATAGATACCCAGCCGATCGAGATAGCTGATCTCACCCGGCATTTTGCGATACGAGGTGTTTTTCAGGAGCCCGGTGGCGCTATAAACCGGATTGTAGAGGTTCAGAATCAGATCGGGCTGCGAAACGACCGCATTCGGGAACTGGCGGTTGATCATATAATCTGCCCCAACGACCAGGTTATGAGCAACAGGCCCGGTCTTCACCTGCCCGTTTACAAACAAATTGGACCCCCAACCCTGGGAGAACCAGTTGGTCATCCACGAGGACCGGTTGATATTCCCTGCCGAATCGGGCACATAGGTACGGAAATAAACCCCTTCCACCAGATTTTGGTAGTCGGTAAAATAGGTGGTGTTTTTAAGTCGCCAGCCGGGGGCGAATTGCCAGCTTAATGTGGAATAAACGCTTGATTCGCGATAGCGAAACTGATTCGACGGCTCACCAAGGAAGCGGGTGTAGGGCACCTTTTTAAGTCCCGCGAATGTCCCGTCGGCCGAAAGCATGCCCGGATTGTGCGTACGGTCGTCGGTTTTGAAAACCGCCTCCACGTTCCATTCCAGCGAAGGGGCTATTTTCCATGTCAACGAGGGCGTGAACATGATCGTTTTATTATGTATGAAATCGATGAAACTTTTGGAGGTTTCAAAACTCGTATTGATCCTGTACAGCAGTGTCTTTTTCGCATTCACAGGCCCGCTCAGGTCAAATGAGGGCCGGAAAAGGCCGTATTGCCCGATTTTCATCTCGAAGCGCTTGTAGTCATAGTCCAATGGCTTTTTCGTAACGAAATTCATAACTGCGCCTGGTGAAATATCCCCGTACATAACCGAAGTCGGGCCTTTCAGCACCTCCATTTGCTCGATGTTGTCATTATAGAGGTGGCTGATATTGTCGAGCATCACACCGTCCCGACGGAAGTTGCTGGATGTGTTCATGGCAAACCCCCTCGAATTGAAATCGGCATAGCCACCCGCATAGGTACCGGTGTTGGTAACGCCACTCACGGCCTTGATCGCATCGCGCACATCGATGATCTGCTGCTGCTGCATCAATGTCTGGTCAACGACCTGTACGGAGAGCGGCAGGTCCAGCAAAGGTACATCCGACTGCGTCACGGAAGCCACCTTTCGCTTCTGCCCAAGCACCGTCACTTCCGACAATGCACCGGTAGCCGGCTGCAATGTTATATCCGCAGTCGTTATTTGCTCGCCGCGCACCGTAATTTTTTGTTCCAAAGTTTCAAACCCCACGCCACTCACCACAAGCGTTTGCCTGCCGGCAGGTACATCTTCAATCAGAAACTCTCCCTGTTCGTTGGCGGAAGCGCCCCGGCCGGTTTCCTTCACGCTTACGTTGACAAATGAAGCCGGTTCACCGCTGGCAGTTCTTACTTTCCCGCGGATGCTGCCGGATGCAACAGCCTGCACGGCTACGTCGTTGCCATCATCGTGAATTTCAAATGCGCCTGCGCCCCAACGAGTGAAAAAAGCTGACCTACCGGCGTGGTGGAAGGGTTCACCGTGACATTTCGGGTGATCGCCCGATCGCTGGAACTGTATACGAAATTGAGGCCGGTCTGCTCTCCAACCTGCCTGAAAAGCGATTCGAGTGGCAACGTCGAGGGGCGGATCGTAACATTCTTTTCTGCAACGCGCTGGGCAGCCAGTTCACTGCCACACCACAGCAGGCAGAGGACCAGAAATAAAGGCATGTAAATGACTTTCATTGTTTTGGATTAAATAGAAAAACTGGTTATCGGTAAGTGTGTCGGTAAAACAGATCGGTAGTCCGCTAGCGGACGATGACCGTATTTTTTTGCTGGAAAAATTCATAACCGGTACTGAGCGTGAGCAACCTGAGCACGCGCCCAAGCGGTTGCTTTTCAAATTTGCCATTCATCCGGCGCGAAAGGTCCACGCCGGGAGCAGCCCGGAAAGCAACACCATACGTAAGCCGGATCTCTTCCATTACTTCCGAGAGCGGCGTATCATCGAACCACAACACTTGCCTCGTCCAGGCGGTGGCGCGGCCCGTGTCAGCGGCTGCGATGGTACCCTGCGCCGCGTTGCGGGCATCGTAAAAAAGCTGCTGCCCGGGCGCCAGCATTTGTGCCGGGCCCTTTCCGGTAAGAAAATTAACCTTCCCGTTAATCAACGTCACGTCCACCGAATTGGCCCCGTGAGTCGCCACAAACCGAGTTCCCAGCACCTGGATTCGCGCATTGTCGGTCCTCACGGTAAAAGGATGCCGCGGGTCGTGATAGACTTCGAATAATGCCTTGCCTTTTGACAGCGACAATCCTCGGGAATCGGACCGGAAAGGCTCGGTATAGCTCACCCGACCACCGCCCTGAAGCCACACCACCGTACCGTCCGGAAAACGGAGAACGCTGGTTTGGCCAACGGGGGCCTGGAAAGTAATTTGTTTGAGTGCGGCAACAGCCGGAGCGGCCCGCCACCGGCCATAACCGGCCAACGCCAATGCGGAAATCACAAGCACTGCGGCGGCTGCATGCCAGTAACGAAGTAGTGAGCGCCTCGCACCTGCCCGCGGGGACACTGCCTTCCAGATCTCGTCCCGCAATACCGGATCGCCTGCTCCTATCACGTCGGAAAATGCGCCGGACTGCTCTCCCCCATGCTCCAACCATTGCTCTACGCAGCGAACTTCTTCTGGCGTGCAGCGGCCATGTGCGTAACGGCTCAGCAATTCGGGGGTGATGTTATAGTCCATACAATTCCCTATCGGAGAAATGCGGCCATACCCTAACGGATTTACAAAGTTTTTAAGAAAAAATCAGTCGAGCAGTTTTTCGCGCAGGATGCGCAGCACGCGACTGATGTGAAACTCAACGGTTTTGGGAGAAATGTTGCGTTCGCGGGCGATCTGGTGATAGGTGTATTCCTGCTCGCGGCTGAGCAGGAAAATGCTGCGTGAAGGCTCAGGGATTCCGTCGATGGCCGCCCGAGCGTGGTGTGCGAATTCCTGGTACAATAACAATTCCTCGGGGCTCTCTACCTCGGGTTCGGCCGACGAGATTGCCGCCAAGGGTGCGGTGTTGCGCCAATGCTGCACACACTGGTACCTGGCCGCCTTAGCAAGGTACTTTTCCGCGCCGGCAAGGTCGTCAAAACGTATCCTGCGTTGCCAAAGTGAGGTATAGATATTCTGTGTGAGGTCTTTGGCTACATCTTTATCACCACAATGCCGCAGGCAAAGCTGGTAGACCTTGTTCCAGGTCTGCCGGAACAAGGCCTCAAACTCCGCTGTGTAGGTATCCCGTTCCATTGTCTAGCATTCACTTCATTACCGACCTTACCGGCAGCAAGCCGGTGACCGCGTCGATAACTACCTGAGGGTTTGTGAGCGGGACATAATGCGCGCTGTGCGGGGCTGTGACCTGCCTGCTGCGCGTCGAGAGATTGAGCAAATCGCGTTGCCCATTACGGTGCAGTTCCAGGTATATGGCCGCCAGCGCGGGATCGTCGGCAAGGAAATCGACGCCATCCGGGTAAGCTCCCGTCACGACCACAAGCGGCATATCCCCGAAATGGTTGATCCGCGCAGCCTGGTCGAACATAGGATCGTCCTCAACGGCCTCTTTGAGTACAGTTCCGTACATGCGGTAGAAGTAGTCGCGGATATGCCGGTTCATCCAATGACCAGCGGGCAAATCCGAAATGAACGGTTTGAAGGTATGCACCAGCCGGAGTATGCCGGTTTCTACCGCCATTCCGACAAGCCATTTCGGAGGTACCTGTAAGTATTTTTTCAAATCTTCCGGCGATTTCCTTACCTGATCGGGATGTGAAACATCGACGAAAACTGCGCCGGCTACATCCGCCCTGTTCTGATGGATAAATTTCCGCAGCGTAATGCCTGCCAGCGAATGCCCTACCACTATATACGGCTTGGGACAATGTGTTTTTTCAAGTAACCCAGCCAGCTCCGCCGAAATATTTTCCATGGTTTTCAGCTCGTCGGTACCTTCACTCCATAAAAGGCCGCTACGGTCGTAGGAAATGGTGGTGGTAAATCCAGACAGCGAATCCTGCACCTGTTCCCAAATCTTGTGGTCGCCGCCCAGGCCCGACTGGAATACTACCGTCGGTCCACCCGAGCCTTTTTTCACGAAATGTACAGAGCGCCCGTCGACCGTTACAAATCCATTCGGCCCCGGTCGTTTGCCATCAAAGTAAAATTGAATGCATTGCTCAACGATCAAGCTTGCCAGCAATACTGCTGGCAAGCCTGGAAGAAAATATCCGACGTATTTTTTGAAGCGGGTCATAAATTTAAGCTTGTCGAGGCGTATGGAAAAGCTATTTAAGGCGGCTGATCCTGCTCACTGACTTAATGCTTCCACTGATTTCGACACCTCTTTTCAGCGTGTTTTTCTCCACATCATATTTGGCGACATACCAGCGCGAGTCATTGGTTTTCAGCACGGCGTATACCTCGTTATCATTCTCGGTGTAAGTTTCCATCGTCTTTTGAACCGTGCCCAGTCCGAAGCTGTTCAGGTCTTTCACCACCTTTTTGTTGCGGACATCCACCACAAATGATCCCATGAATGCAAGGCCGTTTTTCAGATAAGTATGGTGATCGGGTCCGGCATAGCCCGAATTCCCAAGCGCGATGTTTCCGAGCTCTTTCAGGTCGAAGGCATAGGTAGGGTCGATCTCCGTCGCTCCTTTCTTGATGCGGAGCAAGCCGTATTGATCCTTATTGTTGATGGTACTGAAATAGTAATCTCCGTTGTCATCCGTGAAACTGGATGAACTGGCGTACCACGCCCCTGAAACGTGGCCGAGGCGCGCGTCCTTCATTACTTTTACATTAGTCAGGCTGGGATAGTCGGCCATGAGCATGTAGGCAGTGTCGATCTTCGTGGCCCAGTCGTAGTGGTAGCCGATCAATACTTTATTGTCACGAATGGTAAAACTACTGGGCGTCAGCGGCATGTCTTCTTTTCTGATTTCTTTACCATCATCATCGTAAAGTTTGAATGCCGGCAGCGGGAATTTGATCGGATTTTTGGATTTCACCGACATCGACGCGGCCGTATCTACCATGAACAGCTTGTTTTCCAAGACATTATCCGCTTTGTTGTAGGTGGTCTGCCAACTGATGAAATTCAGGCCGTTGGCATTGAAGAGCGTCTTCATCATGCCCAGTTCCCACGAACCCGCCTCGGCCACGACATTACCTACCTCCCGGTACTTCCCAGACTGAATTCTCTGCTTGCTGATGATATTGCCGTCCATCGTGAAGTAGAAATTGCCTTTGGAATAAGCACTGTAAATGGTCGCCCAAAACAGGTCGGCATCCGACACAATGCCGGATTTTACCGGACTGAGCAGCGTATCCTTTTCCAGATTGTCCACGGTGAGGGTGTAATAGCTTTCGGTGGCATTCGCATTTCCGGCCGTCACAAAAATAGCGTAGTCCTTGATCTCGGCGGGAGCGACGGCATCGGGCGTGTCTTTACATGCCTGCATTAACGGAAGCCCGCAAATTGCTCCTATCAGGATTCGGGTTACACCTTTGGTAAGAATTGTTTTCATACTGAATTGTTTGAATCTACATTATTGAAAATCTGAACTTTACATAGAATGCCCGGCCCGGCTTCTGCAACCGGAAGTTATCGTAGGCGCGTTCATCTGTGAAGTTTCGGGCTTCGAAGGAGATATTGTACAAATCCTTCTTCCAGCTGTAAGTGAGAACGGCTGTGTGAATGGTTTGGGTAGGGACAAAATTGAGGCTCGACGGGCTGCCAAGTTTCGCCCAGGTGAGGTAAAACCAATGGATGTACTGGTACAGATAACTGGCTTGGAGTCGCGTATTCCTGCCGACGAGGTCGCGCTTCGAAAGTGTAAGATTCGCATTACCATATATCCACGGGCGGTTTGGCAGCTGCTCGTTGTAGGTAAGGCTCACCTGCGAACGGGTCGAATCGGTGTATTTCCAGCTGTCGAGCGCCTTGTCGAGCGTGCCGTTGACCGAAAGGTTGATCAGGTCCTTGTAGCCGTAACGTGCCTCCGCTTCAAAACCATAGAGTTTCACACCGGGTACATTACTGCTTTGCGAATGCACATTGTCGCTCAGTATTTGCGAAATAATATAGTTCTGCGAATTCCGGTAAAAGGCGCCTGCTTCGAAATTAACGAAGTGACTACCAATGAAGTGGTTATAATAAAATCCGGCATTGAAATTATCGCTTCGCTCGGGCCTGAGGTCATAGTTCGATAGCACAAAGCGCCCGTCGCCGAAGAGCGCAGTGGTTTCAGGCAAATTATATCCCCTCTCCATCGATCCTTTAATGCCCAGATCCGGCGTAAGGCGGTAACGCAGCGCCAGCGACGCACTCGGAAAACCATAGAAATCCTGGCGGGAGACGATCTGTCCACCGACAGGCTTGCCCGTATCATCGAATGTCCGCTCGTCGACAGACACCCGCATATCCATTCCGTAGTACTTCGTGGAGAGCACGCTGATCAGCTTCTTATCGAACCACTGGCCTTGCCAGCTCAGGCCAATAATATGTTTGCCGAGCCTTTTGGGTAGCCCGGAGGTTTCGAGCCGCTCCGGATCGGTCTCCATCAGGTCGTATGTCCGCCGCCGCGTCGAGGCGAAAGTGTAGTTCAGGTTCAGACTGTGATTGAATGCCTTGTCCAGGTCGTAGTTGAAGTTGGCCCTTGCGGCATAACTATCGTCGACGATCTTATTGAAAACCTCCTCGGAAGGCTTTCCGCCCGCATTCGGAACCCATTTTCCGCTCCAATCATAGACGTACAAGGCCGTATCCCGGATGTTGTCCCTGCCTCTTGAATAGTTACCGTAAAGATTTGCATACAGCCCGCGGACGAGGAAATTCTCCTTACGATACTTGATGGCCGGCATGATGTACCGGTTCTCCGTCCAGTACCCGCCCCGGACTGCGTTGATCGTGGCGCCGGTCTGGATCTGTTTCATGTTCTGCGAATAGGTAAGGCCTACCGTGAACCAGTCGGCCCATTTCACCTTCTCGAAACCCACCTCGGCCTCTCCCATGGCCGACCAATACCGGTCGTGGAACCGCCGGGCCTTATCTACCGTCACGGCCCGGTAGTCGTTCGTTTCGGGATCCTTGCGGACTTCCCTCAGCAAAACTTCGTACGTCGGGTTACTGTACATCATGTAGTTGTTATCGGAATGGTTGTAATAGGCGCTTGTCCTGAATTTCAACCCGCTTTTTTTGTCACGAATCCCCCCTGAGACAGCCGTTTGCCAAGTATTGAAAGATCCATAACTCTGGCTCACGTCCAGAAACTTGCGGGTACGCTGTTTGGTAATGATGTTTACCGCCCCGCCCATCGCATCCGAGCCCAGGTGCGCCGGCACCACGCCTTTGTACACTTCCACACGGTCGACCAGGTTGACGGGGATGTTGTTGAGTGTCATGGAGCTGCCGTATTGGTCCATCGGCACGTCGTCGATGTAGATCTTGCCTGCCAGCCCGTTGATCCGGAATGAAAAATCGGATCCCATCCCACCCGACTCGCGGATCAACACGCCGGTAGTCCGTTTCAGGACCTGGTTGACATCGGTGGTCATGTTGTTATAGCTCTTGATATCGATCACATTGACGTTAAACCCCGAAGTCCTGATTTCCTCGATTTTCAGCTGGTTCTCCGACTTTCCTGTGACGGCAACCTCGTCCAGTTGCGTGCTGATATCGGTGAGTATGATGTCAAACCGAAGATTTTCGCCCTTACTGACATGCAATGCATGGCTTTGGAATGCAAAACCTACCGCACTGACATCCATTTTAATCTCTCCCGGTTCGGCAATCTTTAACACAAACCGGCCGCCCGGGTCGGATACCACACCCGTTTTCGCGACCTGCACCGACGCTCCGGCCACCGGGTTTCCGAACAGATCTTTCACAGTCCCGGATATGCTTCCCCGCTCTCCGGACTGGGCATGAAGCGTTACCCAGCTGATGAGGTAAACTAAAACGGCCAGGCCGAAACCTGTTCCACGCATGGGCCTATACGAATGAGTGTGAGCATGTTCGGAAGCACACGGTTTTTCACAAAAAGCAAATCGCATTACAATAATATAACCTGTTTCATATTTGATTTCCGGCGGATCTGATTCATTCAGGAGTCTATTCAGAAGTGCGGCAAATATAATTTTTATTTAGATTAATTATTAATAAAATGAAAAAATTTACGATAAAAACCTTGCTGTGGAGGAATATGGGCGCACTGGCACCGATCGCCAATGGCGTACATACAGGGAGCAGATAACCGCCGTCGAAAAGTCAATAATTTGTTACAATTGCTTTTCTAACTTCAAATCATACCGCTCTTGCGGGGAGACAGTCCATGTGGTCAGGAGTTTGACATTCAAAACGTCGCCATCGACTTTTCCGCTGGCATCGAGTTTGTATCGGGCTGGGCCGGTACTTTCGTAATTAAACCTGAATTGATCAGGCTCGCTCACTGCGATGTTGTCAATGGTGTCCCGGTAGGTTTCGGCCGTGCCCGAGTAGATCGTATAAGCGATTTCACTGCTTAAACGCACTGCCTTATCGTCAATCCGCGTGATGGTCCAGCTGTAATCCACCTGGTAATATGAGTTGTACTGGGTGTACTTGTAAACACCGGGGAGGTTTTTGGTGAAATTCTGATCCGGGCGCACACTTTCCTTATCCGAGCACGAGGCCAGAAGCACCAGGAAAACCAGAAAAAGAGAGAGGTAGTTGATCTTAACCATATTTACAATGAAGCGGCTATCTGAAACAGGTTATCAAAATTCCCGACAACAACCCGGTCATTCAACGTGGGGCGTTTGCCTTTTATTTCCGGCAAACGCCTTGATATTGCACTTGTACCGCAGGTGCCTGAGGGCGCACACAGGCAAGATACGAAGTCTTCCTTTTCCGCGGTGCTCAGATTCAGCGAATCAAGTAATATGGAAAGAAACGGACCAACAGGTTAAATTATTCAAACTAGCAGGCAAAAATCCCGGACAGCATTGGATACCATGTCTTTCAGTAGATTACCAGTCTGTTACCATGGGCCTGCATTAGTATCTGATAATCTTAAGCACTTTTCGATCAAAGGTGTACAGCATGTAAGTACCGGCGGGATATTGGTCGAAGTCCAGGACCAGCTGCTCCTCAGAGACTTTCAGATGCTGCATTTCCTTGCCGGCAGCATTCACCAGCCGTAACCGGGTTCCGATGTACGCCGCATCAACCCGGACGGTCACTTTTCCGCTTGTCGGATTCGGATAAGCCATCAATTGTAAGCCTTCCGGTCCCCGAAGGCTTACCGTGCGGCTGTAACTGAAACTGCCGTCATGGTCGATCTGGCGAATCCGGTAATATATGGTGCCGGTTACTGCAACGGGATCGGTGAAGCTGTATCGGGCAATGCCGTCGCCGGTGCCTGCTATGGTCGCCACGCTAAGAAAGTCCTTTGCATTGCTGCTCCTTTCAATCTGGTAGCCAGCCACCTGCACCTGATCCACTTTCCATTCCAGCACAGCCTCGTTGCGATCGTCCAGGCTCGCTGTAAACGAAATCCAGCGAACAGGCAGCGGCGAATCGGTGGTTTTGATAAAAAAGCCGCTGAAACCCGATACATTGAAACTTACCTCCCAGCGGCCATTTTCGGTGTTCCATAAAACATCCGTATCCGCCGGGTCAATCGTCTCTGCCGGGCCCGGGTAACTGGTAGGAACGCCGGAGCCATCGCTGCTGGCACCGCCGCGCTTTTCAACCAACAGCTGGGCAATACCCTGGGAATCACCGGGACCGGTAGGCAGCTTGATCGTGTTGACAGCATTGAATGCATCGAACTCCTGCTGCGTAAAATACAGTTTCACCCGCCCGGTAGCACCGTCTGCCCCGCCTGGTGGCACGATCTGAAAATGCCGTTTGACATATTGCTTGTTTTGTGAGGCATCCAGCCAAACCGTCGCTGTGGTGCTGCCGCTGATGTTTTCCGGCGCACCTGTGGTTGTCACCGTCAAAGCCAGCGCGTTGCAGGCGTCCAGGTAAGTCGTAGCCCCATTAGCACGTTGAGACCTGACAATCGTACCCGCGCTCGAAACGATCCCCGGGTTAGCGGCTACCTGGGTATTTTCGTAAGCACCGACATCGATCCGGTCGCCGAAAATGCGCTGCTGCCCACTCACGTCATAGGCGGGCAAGCCCAGCGCGCCGGCATCCGGCGTGCCTGCATGGATGGCCGGGCCGCAGCTTTTCAGGGTAAAGTCCCCGTACTCCGCATTACCGAAAATCTGCTCAGGCCCGGTTCCGGCTGCATTGATGTTGCCGTTTGCCAGGTCGGTGTTGCCTTCTACGAGCGAATAATGTGCGGTATAAGCCCCGGTTATGGTTCCGAAAACAATCGAGTTGTAGAGTGCCAAAGATCCACCCGAAATGTCCAGAGCGCTACCGCCCGCATTGCCGGCAAGCGTCACATTGGTCAGCGTGAGGTTACCCGATGTGCTGCGGATACCACTACCCTTGGAACTTGCGGAATTGCCCGTCATCACTACATTCATCAGATGCAAACTTGCATTCCGGTGATCGATCGCGCCACCTTGCACGGCGGCGTTTTGTGTAAGGATACAATTGCTGATTTTCAGGCTGCCTGCCATTGCATTGCTGAATATGCCGCCTCCGGTCTGGTCGGACGCCTCGCTGCCGTCGGCCGTACCACCGCTGATCGTCAGTCCGTCAAAGGAAACATCGCCATCGGGGTTGTTCAGTGTTACGACGTGAAAACTGTTGTCATCGGCAAGGGCATCGTTGTTGATATTGCCACTTAGTATCGTTTTGTACAAAGCTATGTTTTTCGTCCCCGGACTGGTACCGCTGAACCCGCCGGACATATGAACATTGCCCCTCGAAATGACAAAGCTCCGCGTCCTGTCGCCGGTCGCCTGCCCGCCCGTGGGGAAGTAGGTCCCTTCGGCTATCAGTACCGAGTCGATCGCGTTACAAGCGTTGACTATTTCCAACGCCTCGGTGAGTGTTTTCAACGGACTGTTCCACGAGAGCCCATTGCCGCCTGTGGGACCATTCGCATTCACATAGAGTTTACTTTGACCTGATGCGGCGACCTGCGCGCAAAAATCAAGCGACGCGCTTTCATAGGCACCCATATCGGCAATGCCGTGCTGTACCCGGGCTGCTCCGGTGATGTCGTTGCTGATTCCGGCCGACAGCGTATTATCACCCTTGTTCACAAACACAGACGGCTCGGTGGCCGTAAGTCCGTCGTCAGCGGTAAACCACAATCCATCAAACCCGGCCGGATTGTCCGGATAACCGAATTTCGGATCAGCGCCGGACAAATTGCCGGCTCCATTCTGCGCGCTTTGTAACAATG
The DNA here is from genome assembly GCF_946482605.1 of uncultured Dyadobacter sp. The sequence continues at coordinate 262,310 of NZ_CAMLSE010000011.1, forward strand.
AATTGGTAATGCCGGCAGTGGAGGCTGCCCCTGCGCTATGCCATTCGCCGGGCGCATTATCCCAGGAAATACTGTTGCCGATTGTCACGCTGCTGCCATCCTGCCTGGCCGCAACGGAGCCATTCTGTGCGCTGTTACCTGTAAAGGTAGCGTGCAGAACCACTGTTTCGGACGCATTGTCGTATATCGCGCCGCCGCTTTGCGTGGCCTGATTTGCATAAAAAACCGCATTTTCGATTTTAATATTTGAATTAACATTGGCCAATCCACCGCCCTCGGGAGCGCTGTTGTGTGCCAGTACAATGTTCCTGAACGCGGCATGGGTATTGACATTGAGCACCCCTCCGCCCCGGGAAGCCGCGTTGCCGCCCTGTATGACAAAGCCGTCGAGTAAGGCACCATTCTCAACGCCGTCGTTGGCCATCACACTGGCTCCGTTGCCCCGCAGGATCGCATTGTTGCCCAGCGCCAGGTTCCGGTCGGCCGGTGCCTGTTCTGTTCCGGCGAAGCCACCGTATATCCTTACCCCGGTTTTCATGCCCAGAGAAGCTCCTGCTGCCGGGCTATAAGTGCCTTTGGCCACCCATACCGAATCACCCGCCCTGGCGGCTGCCACCCCATCTTCAAATCTGGCGAATGCATGGGCCCAGGATGTGCCGTCCTGCTGCGCATTAAGCTGGGAGGCGTTTACATACCAGCGGGTAATGGAGCGGGTACTTTCGTAGGCACCCATGTCGATAATACCGCCTTCGGTCAGACGATTTACCCGCGGATTGCCCATCAAATCCGTGGAACCTGCTGCCAGGCCCGCATAAAGGGAATTGTTGCCCGAATCGACAGCAGGGGAAGTGGCTGCCGGGCGGTATCCGTCGGTCATCTGCGGATCGACCCTGACTTTGTTGTGATCGGCAGCACTCCCGGTGTTGTAGTCCTGTGTGATACTGTATTTTAAGGTCAGATTCACACTTCCCTCGTTTTCTATATCAGCGCCTGTCGCGGCCGCGTTGTCGAGTTTGCGGTTACCCCAGATAATGCTGTTATGAATTTTCGGTGATGCACCATTATTATAAATGCCGGCCCCTTTCATGCTCCCTAAAAGCGCCACCAGCACGTTACCGGTGATTGTTACATTGGTCAGTACGGGCTCTGAGCCGTCCACGTTGGATATCCCAGCTCCGGAAACCGTAGCTCCGACCACGGGGTTCCCGACGGCGTTGGCACCGATGAGCACATTGGTCAGCAAGGGACTCGAACGAAAGTTAAGAATTCCACCGCCCGTCGTCGTGGCCGAGTTGTTGCGCACAACCAAGTTCCGCAAAGTCGGCGACGCATATACATTGCGAATACCGGCCCCATCGGCATGGCGCCCTTTGGTAATGGTAAAACCATCCAGAACGGCCGTATTATCCAATGCCGTTCCGGGGGCAAAGATGTTCCAGATCACCGGCCTCACGTTTTCACCGTCCAGTACAGAGCCCTGGCCATTGGAAGGATCGGGCATTGTACGCTTGTGCGACAAATCCGTAATGCCATTCGCCGGGTCGAAACCGCCGTAGATCGCGACGCCGTTTTTCATGATAAAACTGTGATCGCCTACCTTGTAATGCCCGATGGAAACAAACACTTTTTGTACGCCGGTAACGTGGATCGCATTGTGCAGGTCGGCGGTGGCATTGTCCCAGTTGTTGCCGCTACCCGTACCCGCGGCTTCCTGTTTTACGTAAATAATACCATTTACAGGCCTGAGGGGCGCATTGAACGTACTCTCGTAAGCCCCTGCATCCACGTTGCCTACAATGCGCTGGCTGCCTGTCAAATCTTTTTCTGTCCCGTTATAGACATTAGCATTGTCGCCGTAGCCGATGGCTGGGCTGGAAGAAAGCAGTTGCAGCCCATCGTCCGCCGTCATGATCTTTCCGTCGGCACCAGCCGGAAAGGAGCTGTTTGTAAAGATGCCCGTGCTGGATGCGGCGGCATAGGTGCCGGAAAGGGAAATATTTCCCGGGTTACCGGCATCATTGATGTTTTCAGGTAAGTTGCCGGCCAACAGCGAGTTGGAAAATCTGATCCTTACCGGTTGGCTGGTCATGAACTCGTCGGCTTCAAATGCGCCTGCGCCGGATTCGGAAGAGGTGTTGCCGGTGGCAGTGGTATGATAAAAATTCTGGTCGTAGTAATCGGCCTTGACCCCTCCCATCCTGACAAACGACGCCGCACCACGGGCTGCTTTATTTCCATAAAATACGCATTGCACAAAGTTACCGACTGCATACGAACCTTCTACTGCCACATACACAGCCCCTCCGTTACCGGTAGCGTGGTTGTTGCGGAACACACAATTGACTACCATCGTGTTTGCGTTACCGGCCGGATATTCGAGCAACCCGGCTCCATTGGAGTTTCCGCCTTCACCATCGGCATTTCCGCCTTCTATGATCAGCCCGTCGAGGCGCGAGTGCCCTGCATTGGCCGTGATTACGTGGTAGACGTTGTCCGAAGCATTGCTCGCAGCGCCTATGTCGCCACTGAGGATGGTCTGGTAAATTCCTGCTTTACGCTGCGCTATGCTGGTTTCATTACCCGCAAAGCCGCCGTAGATTTTCAAATTATAGTTCAGGAAAAAAGTATTTGTCCGGCTACCAGGCGTGGGAGCGCCTGCGCCTGTCCGGTCGGGGCGGTAGATACCCTCTTTAACCCAGATATCCCGCTGCATCTGACCGGTTCCGGCGGCCAGTATCCCCTCGTTCAGGTTGTTTAATGCCGTCCCCCAAGTATGACCATCACCTCCGGCGGGGGCGTCGGCGGCTACGTACACAACCGAATTGGTTTCATAGGCACCCATATCGACGATGTTCTGGCTGATGCGAACGTTATAACCGGAAATATCGTAAGGCTCGCTATTGTGCGCATTATGTCCGCTATTGCGCGACGAGCTTTGCAGGCTGAGGGTCAATGCCGGCAACACCTCGTTGGGGAGCGGCTGGTAAAAAAGCGGGTCGGCATCCAGGTTCTGCCCCTGGTCCGTGACGGCGGACAGCGCCCACGCGCCACTGCCTCCGCTGCCTTGTATGTTACTGTAAGCTGCCTGAAAGCTGCCGGCGTTTTCAATTTCATTGGCTGCGCCGCCTGCCGTGTCAAAATAGAGAATACTGTTCAGCAGGGTCAGCGATCCCTGGCTATGGATGGCCCCACCGCCGGAAACGGCTTCATTATAGGCATAGGTGCAGTTGACGACCTTTACTCCGGCATTGGGCTGGGCATGTAAAGCACCACCTTTGCCTGTGGCCGAATTTTTATGGAACACGCAGTTGACAAACTCCTGCTTCATATTGCCCGACACATGCTGGTTGCTCAGGTACACGGCGCCGCCGTTTCCGGCAGACTTATTTTCTTCAAACAAACAGTTCTGAAAAAACAGATAGTTGAAAAGAGACGAATTCCGATGATCGGTGTAAACCGCCCCACCACTATTGCCATAGTTGTTCAGGAAGACACAGTTTCGGATGGTAGTCCGGTGTGATTCCTGCAATGATCCTTCGGTTTGTCGCAGGACCAGAGCCCCACCGCCAACACCTTCGTTTTCATTGGCATAGCCGTCCCGAACAGTGAAACCTTCCAGCAGTGTGTTGCTGCCTCCGATGGTCACCACATGGTAAATATTGTCGCTCAGGGAAGCGGTCGCTATTTCGCCCGATAGTATCACCGGGTTGGCTTTGGGATTGCGGCTGGCAAACTCGCCTCCGCCATTGGGAAAGCCTCCGTATAGCTTGTCATTGGCGCGCAACGTGAACGAAGCATTGCGATTGCTCTGATGGGGATAGTAGGTGCCTTTGGCCACATATAGTTCCCGCTCACCGGCAGCGCAGCCGTATTGGAGCGCATCCTGCAAGCTGGTGAAGGCATCGGCCCACGACGAGCCGTTGTTGGCACCCGTGGCGGTATGATCCACATACAACCGGGACGTGGGGGTATATACGATATTGAATGTTTTAGTATAATCCGGGCTGCGGTTGCCGTCGCGATCGATGTAATAGTATGAAACGGCCTGGGGCGTGCCCGCGTGGGAGCAGTCGAATGTAGTTGGGGTGAAATGAGTCACCACCGTGCTGCTTTGACAGCCGTCAAACGCTTTCGGAAAATTAGCGGCCGTCAGCGCGTACGGGCCTTGGGTGACATTGATGCGCGAAAGCAGCCCGGAATCCCAAATGTCCGGTGACTGCTCCATGGTGGCAACCGGCTTAAACGGATCCCTGACGGTGATGATGATCGAACCGTTTGTGCTGTTACCTGCGAAATCGGTTACCGTAATGTCAACCGGAACAGACTCGCCTACCATCGAACAATTCAGCTCCGGCCGGCTGAAAGTGACAGACTTGATACCGCCATCGTCGTAGATTCCGTCTTGTTTCCCGATGTAGGCGGCCAGGACGTCCATATTCAATGGCGTCGTGAATGAGTAAAACGGATATTGTTTGCCGTTTCCCAGGTTCACCGTCACTTCACCCACGGCAATAACGGGCGGCACGGCATCCTTGACGGTCCGGTACATGATGTAGCCGCTTTGGGGTGCCGCCGTGGATGTACGCGGACTGATGCTCACATTTTCCAGCCCACTGAAATAGTTATTTGGCCCGGCATCCGCATTAAAAGGGTATTTCTTGGCCCGGGCAAAGCTAAATGCCGAACCCGTTCCTCCGGCTCCACCGGTTGGAATAGTCATGTTTTCGATTCCGCTGAAAGCTTCATTGTATGTTGTCGTGGACGATCCTGCACCGCCTCCGCTGAAACCACTGCCCCCTCTCCCCCCGCTTTGTATCATCATAATGGGTGCAGTAAGCCCAAATCCCGTCACGTTA
>NZ_CAMLSE010000012.1 GCF_946482605.1 uncultured Dyadobacter sp.
GAGTGTGAGCAGTGGGCTAGTGAGGCAAAGCAGGAGCAGCAAGCGCTTCATTCCAAAGTGTGTTTTAATTGAAATAACATTTACAAATAGCTCAGCCACCACGTCCGCTTGCGCGCCCGGTACTCCCCGTACCACTTGCAAGGCCAATAGAGCGCTACCACGATCAATATCCATATGATGTAAGTTTGACCTAATGAATAGCCAAACTCATTGGGCCGGAACTTGAAGAACAGGTTCTCGTCCGTGGCTTGCGCCCAGGTATATCCGGAAAGAAACACCACGATCATCGTCATAATGTGGATCAGGTAAAAGTGCACGAGGAAGAAGAAAAACGGTACTCGGCCATAAATGGTACAAATGCGGCTGAATGCGTTGTTAACCTGCTCCGTGAATGCCAGTAACAGGAATATCGGCCCCTGCGTCATGAAGGTAAAAAAGAGCGACGGCGGATATTTGGTGACATTCATGAACGACATGAAAGTCTTGGCACCCGTGTCCTGCACCGACCAGGGAACAGGGTCGCCGTAGCGGTTGATCAGCCTCAAAACAATGAACAGGACCGTCATCGCAATACCTGCCAGAATGAGGATCTTCTTTCGCCTGACGGGGTCCGCATTCCGGTTGTAAAGCATTCCAAGCCCATATCCCGACATCATAATGCCCGCCCAGGGAAAGATCACGTACAGAAAAATGATTGCGCCGCCATCGGGCCTTGGCAGAAAAGTACCCCTACCGGTGAAGAATATGCGCAACAGAATATCGTAAGTCGAATTTTCCTGCAACTGCACATAATCCAGCAGGTTGTGCCCGAGTACCAATGCAAGCCCGAGGATCAGGATCGTTTTGGGTGAGGCAAACCGCACGGCAATACCCAACACGATCATCGCGCCGCCCAGGGCCCAGAATACGGCGAAAAAGAGTGTCTTATAATAAATATCAAAGGTGAATGCGAAGGTCATAAATACCATTTCGACCAGAATCAGCCAGAAACCGCGCTTGATCAGGAACATTGATTTCTCAGCGGCAGTTTTGTTCAGTCCCGATAAATAGGCGGACAAGCCGGAGAGCATCATGAAACTCGGCGCGCAGTAGTGCGTGATCCAACGTGTGAAAAACAATGCGGGCGTGGTGGTAGCCAGGTCGGTAGGATCGCCGGTGGCGCCTGCAATGTGAAAGAAGTCCCTGACGTGGTCGAGCGCCATGACGATGATGATCAGGCCTCGGACAGTATCGATCGACCGGATACGGCTGGTGAGCGTGCTGGTGGTGGTGTACATGACTAATGTGAGTTGATAACAACTGCGTTAAGAAGCCATGTAAATTACTGATTTACTGCCTTTATTCCTTGAACAAAAGACAACAAAAACCCGGCAATCTTCAACAAAATGCTGAGAACTGCCGGGATTTCAAAAAATGGATCCGATTATAGCAATGCAGCGCCGAAAACGCCTGCACTGTCACCCAATTTAGGCTTCACGATCGGCGTGGTTACGATTCCCTTATTGAAAATATATTTGCGGATGCGCTCATAACCAGCTGTATAAAGCAAGTCTATATTCCCTACACCACCGCCGATCACGATCAGGTTCGGATCGATCACGTTGATCAATGTAGATATCGCGCGGCCATAGTATTCTAGCAAGCGTTCGATGGTTGCCTTCGCGTGTTCATCGTTACCGGCATGATACCTTTCGAGCACGATCTTCATCGACACCTTTTCTCCGCTCTGTTTTTCATAAAAGCGTTCCAATGCGGGTCCTGCAATAACCTGTTCCACGCAGCCGGCTTTTCCGCAGTAGCAAGGCTCGCCGTCCTCTTCCAGGATGTTGTGCCCCCATTCGCCGCCGATACCGTGATGCCCGCCGATGATTTTGTTGTTCACGACCAGTCCGCCGCCTACCCCGGTTCCCATGATAACCCCGAAAACCACCTCGGCACCATGGTAATCCTTGCCAGCGCCCATCAATGCTTCGGCCAATGCAAAACAATTGGCGTCATTGGCCAGCTGGCAGGGCACACCTAGTATTTTTTCAAGATCCGCCTTCAAAGGCATTCCGTTCAGGCAGGTCGTATTGGAATTCTTCATCAGCTGCGAGTCCGGTTCGAGTACGCCCGGTGTGGCAAAACCGATCTTGACCGGCCGCTCGCCTACCTGTTCGGCTACCATGTCGATCAGCTTTTTGATCTGCGACAAAATATGGTCATACCCATTTACGGATTCCGTCGGTACACGCATACGCACCACCACTTCCAGATTCCTTTCCGGATCCAGCACTGCACATTCTATTTTGGTACCTCCTAAGTCGATTCCCCAGAGTTTCATTATTGCTTTTTTTGGGACTAGATAGTTAAAAGAAAAAAGACTTCGGCTGTCGGCCGTCGGCAGCAAATGCGTAAACCAGCCGATAGCCGAAAGCCGAGAGCCGAAGTCCCGTTAATTTGCCTTATAAAATTTGTATCCGAACAGGAATATCACCGTGTAGCAGATGATCGGCAGGTAGTATGCATGCGCGACGTTGGTTTCGGCAACCGCACCCATCAGGAACGGAAAGAACGCACCGCCTGCCACACCCATCGCAATGAACGATGAGCCTTGCTGGGTATGTGGCCCGAGGTTTTTCAGGCCAAGACTGAAAATGGTCGGGAACATGATACTGAAAAAGAAGTTGAGCATCATCAGTGCGATGAAAGATGGCCATCCCCAGGCCTGCGCCACGATAAGGCACATCACGATGTTGCTGAATGCGAAAATGGCCAGCAATGCATTCGGCGCGATAAAACGCATCAGGAATGTACCCACGAAACGTCCTGCCAGCATCAATGCCATAAATGCGATCATATAATTGGCTGCCACCGCGTCGGAGAAGCCCATTTTTTCATGACCGTAATTGATGAAGAATGCCCAGGTACCACCTTGGGCCGCAACATTGAACGTCTGCGCGATTACCGCCCACACGAAATGGCGATGCTGAAACAACGTCTTTCCTGGCTCTGAATCCACATTCACCGCCTCAGGATCCACTTCGGCTGCATGGGGATCGATCAGCGCCGGCACTTTCACAAATGAAAAGGCCAGGGCGATCAGTGCAATGACCGAACCGATCGCGATGTAAAGGTTCTTTACGGAAGTCAGGTCGGTACTTCCCTCAGCGTGGTTGCGGAACAGGAAATAGCCGCCGATAGCCGGCCCCAGAATGGCTCCCAGCGCATTGAATGCCTGTGCGAAGTTGATCCGCTGATCGCTGGTACGCTGGTCGCCCAGTGACGCCACAAACGGGTGCGCTACTGTTTCCAGCGTGGCAAGTCCGCAGCCCAGAATAAAGAGCGCTACGCCGAAAAATGGAAAGGAAGCTGTGCTGGCCGCAGGTACAAACAGGAATGAACCGATTGCAAAAAGCGACAACCCCAGCAAGACCCCGTTTTTATAACCAAAACGCTTCATGAACAAGCCCGCCGGGATACCCATGATAAAATAGGCCCCGAAAATGGCAAACTGCACAAATGCGGATTGCGTCTTGGTCAGGCTCAGCACGTGCTGAAAGTGTTTATTCAAAACGTCCCCCATCGTAATGGCGATCCCCCAGCACATAAAAAGGGATGTAACAAAGACCAGTGTAACCAGGTATTTTTTGTCAGTGAACTTCGGCGGAGAGGTGTGGGCTGTGCTGGCAGACGGATGGTTGCTCATTTAGCTGAATAGTAAAATTAAATATTAGGTTCGGTCTATTTTTGCAAATGTAAATCAGAGAAATTTAAAAACTGTATCCAGTCGAACATTTTAACATCATGCCCTCCCGGACGGATATGGAAGCCAATTTGACCCATTATGGGTGAATTCAGCGCGGGAAAGGATGTTCCCGGAAAACCATTGGTTCCTAAAAAACGATAAACGGTATCCGAAGCCATCGCAGTCGCGAACTCTCCGGCGGGGTCTGCGTTCGTGTCCTCCTCGGCAGTAGCCAGGTACACGGGACGCGGCGCGATCAGGGCCAGTACGAAATGCTGGTCAAACGGCAGCGAGGTATCCTGGCCGCTGTACTTGCACAAACTTCTCGCATACCAATGCGGGAACACCGTACACAACCGGCTGATATTCTCTCCTACACCCCGACGGAACTGCTTGCCTCCGCCCGCTCCCGATTCGTTACTCAGTACCGCGGCAAACCGCCTGTCGGTCGCACCTGCCCATAAGGCTGCTTTTCCCAATCTTGAAAAACCAAATACCGCTACCCGCTTGGCATCGATGTCCCGATCCGTTTCCAGGTAATCCATTCCCCTGCTCAACGCCCAGGCCCAGGCGGCCATGGTACTGAAATTATCATCCCGCTCCTGCAACTCCGGATACAGCGGGTGAATGCCGGTTTGGAATGCATGATCCTTCCGGTCCGACGCTATTTCCTCGCGGTACAAGGTCACCAGCGCGTACCCCCGCGCGAGGATACTATCCACCGCCCATTGCGACGCATTCACCCCGCGGCACGCATCGGTTGCTTTACCGTCGGCAGCACAGGGAAACATGCGGCTGTTTTCTACCCAGGCGGCCGTCAGCCGGATTCCCGGGTCTGCATGAATAGCCTGGTTACCGATGAAATTCAGACCGATAATGGCAGGGACGGGGCGTTTGACCTGGTTGGGAATATAAATCAGCAGATCGAATTTGGCCTCTTTGCCTTTCTCCCTGATATGCACGGTAACCTGCTTACGAGTAGCTTTGCCTCCCAATGCTTTCCGATCGTGGTCGAAAACCTCGAAGCGGATATCCCTGGGTCTTTCGGGCATTACTCCGTACATCTCCCGGGTCATCGTTTCCAGAATTTCCTTACGCCTGCTTTCCCATTCTTTAACCGACTTCACTTTTTTACCATTATGGAATGTAAATGGGTCGGGCAATGCGGGATTACCCTCCTGCGCATGTAATAATTTTGTGGAAACCAGCAGGAGCGCTACGAGAACGGAGAGAAGGTGCTTCATGGAAGGGGGTTAAAAGGCGTGGCAGGTCATTTACCTTTATTAAAATAATCGCTCATAAAAAGCAGCTGGTATCGGACGGCATTATCCCAATAAGGCCAATTGTGCGCACCGGGGCGAACAATGTAGTCGTGGGGAATCTTGCGGTATTCGAGCTGCTTATGCAGGTTTTCATTCACATCATAAAAAAAGTCTTCGGTACCGCAATCGATGATCAGCGACAATGCATTGGGCGTCAGCAAATGCAGCATATTGATCACCGTGTTCTTCTCCCATCTTTCGGGTTGCTCCGCCAAAGTTCCCAGGCGCTTACTCATGTCCCAATTGTTCGGAAAAGGGCGGATGTCGACCCCACCGCTCATACTGCCGGCAGCTCCGTAAACGTCCTGATGTTTGAATGCCAGGTACAATGCACCATGCCCGCCCATGCTCAAACCGGTAATCGCACGTCCTTTACGGTCTTTGATGGTCTTGTAATTTTTATCTACATACGAGACGAGCTCTTTCGAAACATAGGTTTCAAATTGCGACTGCGGGTCCACCGGACTATCCCAGTACCAGCTGCTGAACCCGCCGTCAGGACAAACTATGATCATGTTATGGAAGTCGGCTGCTTTCTGGATACCTGCGACCTTGCTTACCCAGTTGGCGTGGTTTCCGCTGTAACCGTGCAGCAGGTACACGACCGGAAATTCCTTGCCGGCATCGTAGCTGTCAGGTCTTACCACCACCACTTTAAAATTCTTCTTCATCACAGCGCTGTTCACCTCGACGGTGTCGATGCGCGACGCAAATGCTCCTGGGAGGGAAATCAGGCAAAAAGCAAGAAGCGCTAAAACTGTTCTTTTCATTTTGAGAGGTTATAAGGAATTGAGAATATGACGACAGACAGCCATTATTCCCGTAAATCGTGAGAAAATTTTCTACAACTCACAGAAAGGCCGCTCAGCAATCCCGCAAATATTGTAGAATCCGGGGAATAATCCCGGCCACGCACCGCCGAATGTCGCTGGCATTTAAATTGATATAATACTCACATATCTAAAATAACTCTAACTCAAAATTTTAAGACAATGGGAAATCTCCTTTATACAATAGCTGTAATCCTGGTGATTCTGTGGTTGATCGGCTATTTCGGCTTTGCAAGTTTTGGCTTAGGCAACATCATCCACATTCTGCTGGTGATCGCAGTCATTGCCATTATCCTCCGTCTGATACGTGGCGACAGAGTTGTGTAGAGAGGACATCCGACCGACATTGAGGCCCGGGACATTAGTTTTCTATGTTCCGGGCTTTTTCATGTGCTACACTTCATTTAAAAACCCTAATTTAAGGGCTACATAGCCCAACGCTAAACCTCCCATCTATGCAGTCGATTTTACTCAAACGTAAAGTGATGGCGCTCCTGTTCATGTTGCAGCCCCTTGCGGGTAGTGTTGCGCAAACCTATATGGGCAATGTTGAATTCACCAGTCAGAGCGGAATTAACTCCTGGGATCCGGGCTGGAAAACCGTCACGGGCAACATTTATGTTACCAGCGTTGCCGGTGACGTCATCACCAGCCTCGCCCCGCTTCAAAACCTCACAACCGTAGGCGGTGCCATTATCATCAGCGAAAACCACTCCCTTACCTCGCTGAACGGCTTGGGCAAGGTCACATCTGCCGGGGCTCTGGAAATATCATTCAACAGCGCATTGCAGGATATCAGCGGATTAGGCACACTCACCACCGTCTCCGGGTCGGTCAATATCAATGGAAATGCGTCGCTGGCAACGCTCACAGGCCTCAATAACAACCTGAGTATCAACGGAGATCTCTCAATCCGAAATAATCCGGCACTGTCCTTTTGCAATATCACCCCCGTGTGTAATTATCAGAAGAACCACCCCTCGTTTACCTACCTGAATGTGTCCGGAAATGCCGGCTCCTGTTTCAGCGAAAGCACGCTGTACACGGCCTGCAATGGCCCGCTACCCGTTGTTCTGACCGAGTTTGAAGCCACGGGCGAAGGGACTTACGTGCTCCTCAGGTGGTCCACCGCCGCAGAAACCGATGCATTTCAATTCGACGTGGAGCGAAGCCGTGATGGACAACAATGGGGGAAAATCGGTGAGGTGAAGGCACTCGGCGAAAGCAGGGAGCTTTCTCACTACGATTACACCGATGCATATCCGTGGCAGGGCGAAAATCTGTATCGCCTGCGCATTAACGACCTGGATGGCTCCTACGCGTATAGCCGCGTACGTAGTGTCCGTGTGCGTAATATCGCCGCACCTGCGTACCCTAACCCCTTTTCCACATCCTTATTCCTTTCAGCAACAAGTCTAACCCGCGGCAAAAGCCTCGAACTGATCAATTCGCATGGAAAAACGGTTTATGAAGTCAATGGGCGGCTGCCGGCCAGCATTCCGACGCATGGCTGGCCACCAGGTATCTATATCCTGAAATTGAGCGGGGAAGGCGGCGGATCGCAGAATTTTCGGATCGTTAAGGCCGAGTAAAACACCAACGCGACTGGCACAGTTGTTTCCACCCCTTGGCTATGGTTGAACCAAAAAGTCAAAACATGGAAACGACGATCGAATATAACTATCCGTCAATGGTCAATGCGGCATTCGCCGATCGCGGCGACGCGCAGAAAGCCTACGACGAATTGATTTACAGGGGATACAAACCGGAAGAGATCAATGTCATCATTTCAGATGAGACCCATCGTATTCATCACGCAGAGATCGACGAGACAAAACCTGCTCATTCCACCATCGAAAACGCGGGCATCGGATCGGTTATCGGAGGCACCGCGGGGGCTATCGCCGGGGCACTGGTAGCCATAGGCACCACCGTTCTCATCCCGGGGCTGGGCATTGCCGTCGCAGGCCCATTACTCGCAGCACTGACCGGCGCTGGCGCGGGAGGACTTACCGGCGGCATCGTAGGTGCATTACACAACACCGGCTTACCGCATGAACACGCCGAAGCACTCGAATCCAGTATCCGGCAAGGCGGGGTCATCATCTCTTTCACGCCTAAAACCGTAGAAGATCGGATGGAGGTCATTACCGCATGGAACAAATACGGTGCGCGGCAGCTGCACGGGAATGAACAGTACACCGCGTGAGAAAAAGAAAGGGACCGGCCGACAAGCCGGTCCCTTTCTTTACAATAGATCTTTGATCCTGATCCAGACATTTTCTGCCAGGATCTTATGCCCCTCGGCAGTAGGGTGAATGCCGTCCGCCTGATTGAGCTTCTGCTCCCCTCCTACGCCTTCGAGCAGGAATGGAATGAGCGTGACACCTTCGTTCTTTTTGGCGAGATCCGCATAAACCGCCCGGAACTCGGATGCATACTGCTGACCCATGTTCGGCGGGATCTGCATTCCCGCCAGAACGCGTTTCGCTTCGGGATACCGGGCATGTACTTTATCAAGCATTTCCTGTAAATTCTTCCTGGTTTCCGAAACGGGGATACCGCGTAACCCGTCATTACCTCCGAGTTCGAGCACGAACACATCCAGCGGCTGTTTCAGCAGCCAATCGATGCGGCTGTTCCCGCCCGAGGTCGTTTCTCCGCTCACGCCGGCATTGATGACCTTATAATTCAACTTCAGCGAGTCGATCCGCTTTTGAATCAACCCGGCGAATGCCTGGGAAGGATCATCCAGCCCATAACCCGCCGTGAGGCTGTTACCGAAAAAAACGATGACCTTTTTCTTCGCAGCAGGTGCCTTGGCAGCTGCCTGAGGGGAATCGGTACTGCTCTCCCCCCCTTCTTTCTTTTCACCGCCGCACGAGAGCATCGCCGCGGCCAGCACGAATATTGACAATTGAAAAAAACGGCGACTATGCTTCATAATGAATATCGACAGGGAACAGAATTTGATATGTAAAAAAGGTATACCCGGCCATTCGTTCTCATTTAAAAACCGTTTGAACTATATTTATGAGGAAGAATTGCCGAAAAGAGCCAAATTGGATTCTTCGCGGCAGCCACAATCCGGCACCACGCAAACTTAAAATAAAAACGATTGATGAATACCATACTTGATCTGCAGGAAGTCAGTAAAATATACAAAAGCGGTGATCGCACCCTCAAAGTACTCGACAATGTCAGCTTTTCCATTGAAACCGGCTCTACCGTATCGATCGTAGGCCCGTCGGGCAGCGGCAAAACGACCCTGCTCGGCCTTTGCGCCGGTCTCGACCGATCCACCTCGGGCAGTGTGGAATTGCACGGAACCCGTCTGAACGGCATGAATGAAGACCAACTTGCTTCGATCAGGAATCAATACGTAGGCTTTATATTTCAAAACTTCCAGCTCCTTCCCACGCTCACGGCTCTCGAAAACGTGATGGTACCGATGGAGCTGCGGGGAGAAAAGAATGTAAAATCCAGGGCCCTCGACCTGCTCGACAAAGTTGGACTCGCCGAGCGCAGCCACCACTACCCTACCCAGCTCAGCGGCGGCGAGCAACAGCGGGTGTCCCTGGCCCGTGCGTTTTCAAACCAACCGCAGATTCTCTTCGCCGACGAACCGACGGGCAACCTGGATGCCGAAACCAGTGAAAAAGTGGTTAAACTGCTCTTTGACCTGAACCGCGAGGCGGGAACAACACTGGTGGTCGTGACACACGACCTGGAACTGGCTGCCAAAACGCAGCGCATTATCCGTATCAAAGGCGGCAAAATCGTTTAGTATAACTCCCGATGAACACATTCAATATTTCCTGGCTGCTGCGGATGGCCTGGCGTGACAGCCGGAAAAACCGGTCCCGGCTGGTCCTCTTTATTTCCTCGATCATCCTCGGCATCGCAGCGCTGGTAGCCATTTACTCACTGGGCGACAACCTGCGTGACAACATCGACAGCCAGGCGGCTACGCTGATCGGCGCCGACCTGTCTCTTTATAGTGGTAAAAAAATAGAAGGGAAGGCGCTTACACTGATCGATTCACTGAGTAAGGTCCGGTCCGAAGAGCGCAGTTTTGCCTCCATGGTGTATTTCAAAAAGTCCGGTGCAAGCCGTTTGGGACAGGTGAAAGCATTAGCGGGCGATTTCCCTTACTATGGCAAACTGGAAACCATTCCGGTATCCGCCGAAAACACCTTTCGCTCGCGGCAGGAAGCATTGGTAGATCAGACACTCATGCTGCAATACCACGCGGCGGTGGGCGACTCGATCCAGATCGGCGAGATGACCTTCGCCATTGCAGGCATTCTGGAAAAAGCACCGGGGTCGACCGGCATTACCAGCTCTGTGGCACCTACCGTTTACATTCCGATGCGTTTTCTCGACCAGACCGGCCTGATGCAGAAAGGGAGCCGGGTTGGCTATCGCTACTATTTCAAATACCCGCCGAAGACCGACATCCAGAAACTGGTTAAGGCTTTGGAACCGAAATTTGAGAAATATGATCTTGATTACAACACCGTCCAGAGTCAGAAAGAAGACACGGGCCGCTCATTCCGTGACCTCACGCGCTTCCTCTCGCTGGTAGGGTTCGTTGCATTGCTCCTGGGATGCATTGGCGTCGCGAGCGCGATACACATATACATACGCGAGAAAATCAATTCCATCGCCATCCTGCGATGCCTCGGCGTGAAAGCGAGCCAGGCATTTACCATCTACCTGATCCAGATTGCCGGCATCGGGCTCATTGGCACCATACTGGGCACTTTGCTGGGAACAGCTATACAGCAGTTCTTGCCCGTGGTCATGAAAGACCTGCTGCCGTTTGAACTCACCACCGAAATTTCATGGCCGGCGATCGGCCAGGGCCTGGCGATAGGCGTGCTGATCTCCGTGCTGTTTGCCTTGCCACCGTTGGTTTCGATCCGGAAGGTATCACCGCTGAATGTACTGAGGTCCGCTGCGGATGCGGCCCATCCCGAACGCGACGCGGTAAGTTGGGCACTTTACGGCCTGATCATTCTCTTCATCTTCGGATTTTCGTTCCTTCAAATGCAAACCTGGGTTCAGGCACTCATTTTCACAGCCAGCATTCTGACTTCATTCCTGATCCTGTTCGGCATTGCAAGTCTGCTGATGTGGCTCGTCAGACGTTTCTTCCCTACTTCTTGGAGCTACCTCTGGCGGCAGGGCCTCGCAAATCTGTACCGTCCCAACAACCAGACCACCATTCTCATCGTGTCCGTAGGCCTGGGGACATTGCTGATCTGTACCCTATTTTTCATTCAGACCATCCTGCTGACACGTGTCAAGCTTTCCAGCAGCGGTAATCAGCCGAATATGGTGCTTTTCGACATTCAGAACCACCAGAAAGATGGCGTCCTGGCCATCGCGCAGGCGCAGAAAGTCCCGGTAACACAGAGCGTACCTATTGTCAACATGCGCCTTGAAGAGGTCAATGGCAAAACGGCGGCCGATTTCGAAGGTGACACGACTGCCGAGCAATCGCGTCGCATTTTCGGCCGGGAATACCGGGTCACTTTCCGCGACTCCACCACTTCTTCCGAGCGGGTTACGAAAGGCAAATGGCAGGGCACCTACCAAAAATCCGCCGCATTGATCCCCATTTCAGTCGAGCAGGGCTTTGCCGACCGGAGCCATCTCGAACTGGGCGACACCATGGTGTTCAATGTGCAGGGTACGCTCATGCCTACGACCATTTCGAGCATCCGCGAGGTGAATTGGAGCGAAGTCCGGACCAACTTCCTGGTCGTGTTCCCGACGGGTGTTCTGGAAGAAGCCCCGCAGTTCCATGCGATGTTGCTTCACGTTCCCAATGCAGGCGTTTCGGCACAGTTCCAACAGGCGCTGGTCAGGCAATTCCCCAATATTTCGGTCATCGATCTGGCCCTGATCCTGCGGGTTCTGGATGATATTTTCAACAAAATCGGATTTGTGATACGCTTTATGGCTGGTTTCAGCATTCTGACCGGCCTCATTGTACTGATCGCTTCGGTGATGATCAGCAAATACCAGCGCATTCAGGAGAGCGTATTGCTCCGGACACTCGGGGCAAGCCGGAAACAGATCTTTGTCATCACTTCCCTGGAATATTTCTTCCTGGGTTCGCTGGCTGCATTTACCGGCATTCTCATCGCATTGATCGGGAGCTTCTGCCTGGCCAAATTTAATTTCGAATCCGAATTCAATCCGGAGGTAGGCCCGGTCGTCGTCATTTTCCTGTTTGTCTCCCTGATGACCGTCTTCATAGGGCTCATCAACAGCAGAGGAATCCTGTCGCGCCCACCGTTAGAAGTGCTTCGGCAGGATGTTTGAGTTTGCTTTTGGAATTCACTTGTTCACGCATTGGCCGGCCAAAAGGTTTCATACAGCTTAACTATTAGGTTATGAAAGAACATGTGTTAAAAGAATTGCACGATTGGGGACAAAGGGTATCACGGCTTATAGAACTAATCGCCCTTACCAATAAGACTTTGCAGCTCCATCGCAAGCTTAGCGATTCGCCGATGCTGATAGAGCAATCGAGCGACTTCTAACAGCGCACCAAAACGAACTCGAATTTATTACATAGCTATGGCCTTACCGGACAAATCCGGCCGAATGAAAATGCCGCATAACAGGCTGCACAGCGCCTTGCTTCGACGTCGTCAGGATCTGGTTCAATCCTGACTTCTCTTAAATAGTCAAACTGACCGCCAAAATTCATGCTGCCGGAAAGGCGGCTGACACATCTCCCCGTCGATCCGCACGGCTGGAAGCTCATAGCATCCCAATTTAACAATTCCTTAAAGCGTAATCTTACCGTTATTCTTTCCGATCCCGCCATTTTTGGAGCAGGAATGTGGCTTTAATGCAACTTTCCGCTTCGTTATTAGACTTTTGGATGAATAAAATTTACTATTCCTGTAACGCTTCTTTTCGTATTGCTTTCATCCAATTTATTCTTTATATTTTTTCAAACGTTTGCATAAAATTTCAAACGTTTGCATTAACTATAAAGTAATTTCTATTAATTATCTTAAAAATACAATATGTAATCTTGTAACCACGGACCCTTTTTTCATTTCTCACTATGACTAAAATGTATTCACGTTCCCTATTTCCATTCACAGTAAAATCCAATAATCCACGACTATGAGAAACACTTCGACTCTATCAGTCAGGACCGGGATAATCCGAAACTGCCTAATGCAGGTAACGGCCCTTTGCGGCCTTCATGCGATGGCGGCAGCTGAAATACCGGTTCCCGAAGGCCAGCCCCAAAAACATGTTGAAAGAAACATGAATACTTTGAAAGAGATTACACTTACCGGTAAAGTGCTCACCGAAGGCTCCTCAGAAGGCCTGCCCGGTGTGACGGTCGTGATCTCGGAAGCAAACGGAAGCAACAAGCAAGGTGCAACTACCAATGAATCAGGTGTTTTTACTTTTGCAAACCTGCAAACCGGCACGCGTTACAATCTGGAATTCAGCTATATAGGATTTGAAAAACAAAGCGTTGCAGATTTCCTGCTCACCGAAACAAACAACAATTCGATTGAGGTCAAACTGAAAGAATCTGCTTCTAATCTTAGCGAGGTCGTAGTAGTAGGCTACGGCAGCAGTGCGAAGAAGGACATTACCGGTTCTGTCAAATCATTGAAAAGTACCGATTTCAACTCGGGTATCATCAACTCGCCGGAACAGCTGCTTCAGGGCAAAGTGTCCGGGGTCAACATCACTTCGGCCACAGGTGAGCCCGGTGGCAAGACCAACATCACAGTCCGCGGGCCCGGTGGTGTGCGTACGGGTAGTACCCCTTTGTTCGTAGTCGACGGGATGGCCCTCGACAACAGCGGCACCGGAGGTGATGCCAATCCGCTCAACTTCCTGAATCCACAGGATATTGAAGCGATCGACGTCCTGAAAGATGCTTCGGCAACCGCCATCTACGGAGCAAGAGGTGCCAATGGCGTGATCCTGATCACGACCAAAAAAGGGAAATCCGGCCAGGCCAACGTTACCTATTCAGGAAGTATCGGTATCTCAACCATGGCACGTCCGCTGGACGTACTTTCGGGGCCAGAGTTCCTTTCTGAATCCGCCAAACTCGGTGCCACTGTCATCGACGGCAAGACCGATACCGACTGGCAAAAGGAAATTACCCGCACCGCCATGACCTACAACAACAATCTCTCCATTGGCGGCGGAAGCGATAAAATGACGTATTATGCATCATTTGGCGCTCAAAAACAGGAAGGTATCCTGAAAGCAAGTCAACAGAACCGCTACACCGGGCGCATCAATTTGTCGCAGAAGCTGCTGAACGACCGTGTGACGCTGGATGTAAACCTGAATGCAACCAATACCAAAAACAATCGTCCGAACATCGGGGGAATGATCGGTGGGGCGATCACAGCGAACCCTACTTATGCACCTTATGACGCAGACGGTCAGCCATTCCAGTATCAGGACGGCACCAACCCGCTGATTTCGCTCAAACTCTACAAGGAAGTACTGACCACCAACCGCGTACTGGCCAGCATTTCGCCTTCGGTGAACATCGTCAAGGGCCTCGTGTACAAGCTGAACTTCGGTATCGACAATTCTATCTCGACACAGGACAAGCAGACGCTCCCCAACACAATTCCTTTTGAAATTGGTCGGTTGGAAAACTACGGTCTGAAAAACACGAACAAACTGATCGAAAACTACCTGACCTACACGCTGAATACCAAAGTCCACAGCTTCGGCGCGTTATTGGGACATTCCTACCAGCACATTTTCATCCAGGGTAAGAATTTCAGTATCAACAAATTCCCAATCTCGGACATCGAGCCGATCTACAACCCGGGACTCGGACAGGATCTTTCTCTCGTGCTGAACCAGCCCGGCGGCTTCGCGACCGTCAATGAGCTGCAATCGTTCTTCGGACGTGTGAACTACGGATTTAAAGACAAGTACCTGGTAACGGCCACATTGCGGGTCGACGGATCTTCTAAATTCGGGGCGAACAACAAATACGGTTCATTCCCCTCCTTCTCGCTGGGATGGCGGATCTCGGAAGAGGCGTTCATGAAATCATCTCCGTTCTCGGATCTGAAACTGCGCGCCGGCTGGGGATCGACAGGTAACCAGGAAATCCCTTCCAAAATCACACAGGCACGGTTTACTTCCGTTGTTTCAGGAACAGCCAGCTACCCGCTCGACGGCGGCACCACCTACCCGGGCGGAACCACTTATACGCGACTGGCTAACCCCGACATTCAATGGGAGGTATCCAAACAAACCGACTTGGGACTTGATTTTGGCTTGTTCAAAGGAGCATTAACCGGTGAAATCGATTATTTCAGAAAAACGTCCGAAAAGATTCTCCTCGAAGTAATCCCGGCCGACCCCGTTCAGCCTGCGGGAACATTCTGGACAAACGTGCCGGATATGCGCATTATCAACGAGGGAATGGAATTCGACCTGAACTTCCGCAAGGCACTCGACAATGGTTTGAGATATTCGGTAGGTGGAAATATTACTTTCATCAAAAACCGCGTCGAAAACTCTCCTTATACCGTTATACCTTCCGGCTCGGCTCAGGGTTCAGGTCTTACCTCAGCCACGATCAACGGTTACATCAACGGCGAAGCGATCGGTACATTCTATCTGAAAGATTTTATCGGATTTGATGATAAGGGCATCAGCAAGTTCCGCGATGTGGATGGCAATGGCATTGTCAACGACGCCGACCGAGTGGTGGCGGGTACCGCATTGCCAACACGCATGTACAACTTCAATGGAAATATCAGCTTTAAAGGCTTTGACCTGACCGCCAACTTCAATGGTGTTGCGGGCAACAAAGTGTATGACAACACGGCGAACTCCAATTTTTACAAGCTGAAACTGTCGAAAGGTGTCAATGTAACAAAAGAAGCGCTTTCCGAGTCCTCGGAATCGATCAACAATGCTGCATTGGTATCGACACGCTATCTTAAAAACGGATCGTTCCTCAGGCTCAACAACCTTGTACTGGGTTACAATCTGAACACCGCCAAGCTGGGCATCAGTAAATGGGTACAAACAGCGCGTGTTTCGGTGACCGGCCAGAACCTGGCATTGTGGACCAAATACAATGGCTATGACCCGGAAGTTAACAACGACCGTTCGATCGCGGGCATCACTTCTTATGGTATCGATTACCTGAGTTATCCCAAAGCGAAAACCGTCATTTTCTCGATCAATCTTGGCTTTTAATTATTGAACCATGAAGAAGAAATTATCACTCATATTTACGGTGGCCGGCCTGCTGATGTTCAGTAATGCCTGCACCGACCTGAAAGAACAAGTGCTGGACGAAACGCTCAGCGCGAATCTTTCGGAGGAAGAAACCGTCAACGGGTTGCTGGCCCCCACATATGCCTTGCTGCCCAACCTTTTCCAGCATACCACCTATTTTGCATTGCAGGAAATCTCTACCGACGAAGCGATCCTCCCCTATCGCGGCGGTACAGACTGGGGTGACAATGGCATTTACCTCGCATTGCACGGGCACAATACCACCAGCACCGATCCGAATGTAAACAATACCTGGAATCAGCTTGTACAGTCCATTTCGCGGTGTATTACGGCCATCGAAGGCCTGAAAACAGCCAAATCACCGAATGCGGCACTTTATACCGCCGAAGCACGGGGAATGCGTGCTTACTACAACATGGTGATGCTGGATCTTTTCGGGATCGTGTTCGTAAAAGAAGATCCGGGAACGACTTCCACCATTATCCGTGGAGACGAAGCGGTGAAATACATAGAAAGCGAATTGTTGGCCGTTGAACCTGTCGTGAAACCCAAGGCGACCGTGGGCCCGGGCCGCTTGAACCAGGCTGCCGTTTGGAGCTTGCTGGCACGCCTGTATCTGAATGCAGCGGTGTACCGCAACATTTACGGCGCTACTTTTGATTTTAAATCAGAGGACATGGACAAGGTGATCCAATATGCCGACAAGGTGATCAACTCCGGCCAGGCCAAACTGTCACCCGATTATTTCGCGATCTTTGGCAACGCCAACCATACCAATGACGAACTCGTTTTCGCGGTCGACCAGCGCGCCGAGCTGAACGGACATAACCGGATGGCTTACTTCTCGATTTCCGGGGACCAGTTCCCGCTTGCAGAATTCCCGGCAGCCAACGGCACCGACGGGCCTGGTATTACTTCCGACTTTTACCAGTCCTGGGTACAAGCCTACGGCGCTGTGGACCCTAGCCGCGATCCGCGATTCTACCAGCAAAACATGTCGATTTATACCAATGCGGCCGATACTTGCGTGAACGACGCCGACTATAAAATCAATCGCGGTATCCTGAGAGGGCAGCAGTACGGTGCATTGCGCGTCAATGGTGCATTCCTGAGATGTCCCGACGGCAAGTTGAAAGTAGGGAAGCTGACCTATGTGACACGTAACCGGGCCGATCTTCCGGTGAGTTTCAGTGAAATGATCGATTTCACTACGGCCGGCAGTAACTATAACACGGGCTACCGGGTTGAAAAATACGAATTCAGCAACAAGTCTAACACAGGCCGTAACCGCGGAGAGGCAGATATCGTCATCGTACGCCTGGCGGATCTGTACCTCATGCGTGCGGAAGCGAAACTGCGTAAAAGCAACGATGCAGCAGGCGCTCTTGCCGATGTGAACCTTGTGCGTGCCTCACGTACCAAAACGCTGGCTCCGCCGCCATTGACTACCATGAACCTGGACCTGCTGTTCCGTGAACGCGGTTTCGAATTCTACTGGGAAATGCTGCGCAGGCCTGATATGATCCGCTTTGGCAAGTACGAAGGCAAATGGACAGAAAAAACCAACAGCGACCCGAAGAAACGGATCTTCCCGATCCCGCAGACCGCCATCGATGGTGCTTCCAACCTGCCGGGTTATCTGAAACAGAATGACGGATATTAATTAAACATCCAAAAAAGAATAGCGGACCTGGGCGATTCCTGGTCCGCTATTCTTTTTTTAGGGTACTTATATTAAAAAGCATTGAATGCCTGCTGAAACCAGCACGCGTGAACATCCATAATTATAATTTTCAAAGCACCTTCCGAAAAACGAGCGGCGTCACTCCGGCGTGCTTTTTGAAAAAATTATTGAAATAGGAAGCGTACTCGAAACCCAATGCAAAGGCGATATCGGCGACACTCCAGTCGGTATGCACCAGAAGCGATTTGGCTTCTCCCAGGACCCGTTCATTGATATGCGCCGTCGTTGATTTGCCGGTAATCTCGTGCACAGCTGCATTCAGATGGTTCACATGCACCGACAACCGACCCGCATAGTCGCCGGCCTTTCGCAGCAGCAGTGTATGATGGGGCGAATCCACCGGAAACTGCCTTTCAAGCAACTCCAGAAACAGCTTCGCGATCCGCGTGGCTGCATTGGGAGGATTAAAATAGGCCAGCGATGGCTGCATCTTAATCGCTTCGTGGATGATCAGATTGAGCTGATTACGGATGACGTCATGTTTATAGAGATAGTCGGAATCGGCCTCTTTGCGCATTCTGTTGAAAATACTTTCCAGATAACGCACCTGATCACTATCCAGAAAGTAAACCGGATCGTTCCCTACCCGGTGAAGGCTTGATTCCTGAAAACTTTCACCACGTGTGCCAGTGTGGAGAAACGCATTGGCGAAAAGACAAAAATAGCCGAGCGTGTCCTCACATGTACTTTCCCAGGAGTAAGGTATCATGGGCGTTGTGAACACCAGCGCCGGCTTATCGATACCGATCCCGCGGTTGGCATATAGCAGCTCGCTCCGTCCCTCGGCGATCAGCGTGATTTTGTAGTAATCCCTTCGATTATAGGCAGAAAGATTACAGTTATCCTCGCCGATAGCAGCTACTTTAAACTGCGCCACCCCGACCGGCAAATCCTTGAAACGCGAAAGCTCCCGCGCATTAACCCCAGTTTGTTGCATGAGTAAAATTAATCATTTCAAAGAAAGATTATTTGCTCACTTTATTCTAAGGTCAGGTTACTTTTCAAATGCGCAACGACGATTCCCTGATGATCAGCTCGGAGGGCAGTACAATGCCTTCATGCGTGAAGTCACCCGAGCCGTTCAGTTGGTTTAAGAAAAGCCGCGATGCCTCCATACCGATTTTCCGTCCCGGCCGGTGTACCGTCGTCAGGGACGGAAATGTGTAAGCCGAGATCGGGGAATTATCGAAGCCTACCAGCCCGATGTCCTGCGGTATCCGGAGTCCCTTGTCTTTGGCCACCCGCATGGCGCCGATCGCAACCTGGTCGTTCACCCCAAAAATAGCATCCGGTGGCGTAGCCAGTTCCAAAAGCCGTTTGGTAGGCAGGATGGCGCTTTCTACATTGAAATTAGTATTCAGGATCAGCTCTTCCCGGGCAGGCATGTTGTATTTTTTCAAACAATCGATATAACCCTTGAACCGCTGCTCGGAAACCGTGAGGCCATTGGGCCCTTTGAGATGTGCGATCTGCTTGTACCCGATGTTGATCAAATGCTCCACGGCCGCAAATGCGCCATGATAGTCATCCACGGTTGCCCGGCTTGTTTCGAAATCCTCGTACTCCCGGTCGATAAAGATCAGGGGCGTTTTCCGCTGGATCACATTCTCCAGATGCTCGTAGTACCCGGCGTCGTATGTCTCTTGCGACACAGACAGGAATATACCTTCGGTACGGTTGGAGAGCAGTTTGGAAAGAGACTCCTTTTCGAGTAGGTAGCTTTCGTTGGTCACGCAGATGTTGAGCGTATAACCCATTGGTTGCAGCACCGTATGCAGCCCTTCTATCACAGCGGTTTCGTAATAATTGCTGATCGTAGGCACTACTACACCGAGCGAGGCAGTCCTTTTATTGAGCAGGCTCAGGGATACTTCATTACGCTGATAACCCACCTGACGGGCGTATTCCTGGATATTTTTCCGGGTATCTTCGTTGATGGCCGGATGGTCGTTGAGGGCGCGTGAAACGGTGGATGGTGAACAACGAAACCGGCGTGCAATGTCTTTGATCGTAACAGGACGTGAGGAATTCATATATTGATTTATGGCAATTAAATCTTTGAAATTTTTTCAAACGTTTGCATTCAATATTAACATATTTACATTTTGTGTTTAATTTATACAACACTATCATTGTACAAATGTAATGGAATTCGTACAATGAGTAACCTGCTGATCAAGCCGCAAACCGGAACCAAGACCTACCACTCACTCACCAGCCAGCAAGCCGGATGGACCTATCTGAACTTCGAAGCTAAAATACTCGATGAGGGTGAACAAATTTCCGGCAACACCGGGGATTACGAATATTGTTTCGCTTTGCTGGGCGGTAATTTCAAAGTAGAGGCCGCCGGGCAGGTATGGGAAACACGTAACGGGCGGAAGGATGTTTTCAGCGGGATCGGCCATGCGATGTACCTTTCACGCAACACTGCATTTACGCTCACCGCCCAGTCCCCGGCCACTGACATCGCGATCTGTAAGGTACTTTCCGACGAAGATCATCCGCCGCGAATGAAACGCCCCGAAGAAGCAGCCATCGAGTTCCGGGGCGGCGATAATGCCAACCGGCAGATCAACAGCCTGCTCGAACCCGGGTTCGGTTGCCACAAGATCGTGTGCGTGGAAGTGTATACGCCATCAGGCAACTGGAGTTCGTTCCCCGCGCACAAGCACGATGAGCGTAAAGTGGATGCCGAAGGGAATCTGATCGAAGCCAATCTGGAAGAAATTTACTTTTACAAAATCGACAAACCGCAAGGCTACGCGATCCAGCAGGTATACACCGACGACCGGTCGCTCGACGAGATCGTTCGCGTGAAGAACAACGAAGCGGTGCTGGTGCCCAGGGGCTACCATCCTGTGGTGGCCGGGCACGGATACAATGTCTACTATCTCAATTTTCTGGCGGGAAGTGATCAATCGCTCGCCAATACCTCCGACCCTGACCATGATTGGATTTATGGTAGCTGGAAAGGATCTGATCCGAGACTGCCGATCGTGACGGCAGAAATGAATGGGTGAGATGGCTGTCGGCTGTCGGCTGTCGGCTGTCGGCTGTCGAGCGAAAAAATGAAAAGGAATCCAGCTACTGGAAATCAATCGAAAAATACTAAAACCGAAAAACGATCTCGAAATCATTAAAACCAAAAGCCGACGGCAGCCAGCCGACAGCCGAAGTCCCCCCAACCCTATGCGCAAATACGATTTACTGACCCTGGGCCGCTCCTCCATTGACCTGTATTCGGCCAACGTCGGTAGCCCTTTTGAAAAAATAGAAGCATTTAATGCATTTGTGGGCGGTTGTCCGCTGAACATAGCTACGGGAGCCAGGAGGCTCGGGCTGGATACCGCCATCCTGACCGGCATCGGGAACGATCAGGTGGGGAATTTCATTAAGCATTTCCTGGACCAGGAAGGTATCGTAACCGAATGGGTACCCACGATCGAAGGCACGCGAAGTTCAGCCGTAGTGCTGGGCATTGAACCGCCCGACCGTTTTCCGCTGGTATACTATCGCGAGAATTGTGCCGATATCAACCTGAATATCGATCACGTTTCCGCCATTCCCTTCCAGGATTTCAAGGCAGCCGCATTTTCGGGCACCGCATTCAGCAAGGACCCGAGCCGTACCGCGATGTTCTATGCATTGGAAATGGCGAAGAAAAATGGCGTTACCCGTTTGCTGGACATCGATTTCCGGGCCGATCAATGGTTCGATCCCCGTGCATTCGGTGTGACGATCCGGGCAGCATTGGGCAGTTTCAACATCGTGGTCGGGACGGAGGAAGAAATCCTGGCAACGTTTCTGACCGATAAAGAGCAGCTGCTCATTAAACACCAGCAAATTTCGGCTCCTGAAATACGGGGTAATATTCAGAATGCGATCGCTGAGATCCTGGCGTCAGGCGTAGAAACGCTGGTCGTCAAACGTGGTAAGGATGGGGCGTCGATTTTCCAACCCGGTAAAGAAGAAGTGAAAGTTCCGGGCTTCCCGGTGGAGGTACTGAATGTGCTCGGTGCCGGAGACGCATTCTGCGCGGGATTCTCCTATGGGTTACTGCGCGGCCGCGACCTGTACGAGAGTGTCAGAATGGGCAACGCCTGTGGGGCGATCATCGTCACGCGTGAGGGCTGCGCGAATTTTATGCCTTCTTATGAAGAAGTAATGCAGTTTGTCGAAGGATATGGCGGGCTATAACCCCCTAATAAATCACCATTTACAATGCCTGCCTGCCCTTTTCAATGATCGGGCAGGTAAGCTCCAATCAATTTCCAATGGAAAAGTTACAGAATTACATCAACGGCCAGTGGGTACAGAGCCACTCCGACCATTATGTCAATGTCCTGAACCCCGCTAATCAGGACGTGCTTGCACAGGTGCCCTATGGAACTGCACAAGATGTGGCAGATGCTGCGGCAGCCGCCCATGAGGGTTTCCAGGAATGGAGAAGCACCCCGGTTTCCAAACGGGTCCAATATCTTTTCAAACTCAAGACATTACTCGAAGACAATCTCGACGATATCGCCCGCACCATTACCCTCGAATCCGGCAAGACATTCATTGAAGCCAAAGCTGAAATGGTACGCGCCATCGAAAACGTGGAAAATGCCTGCGGTATGCCGACTTTGATCCAGGGACAGTTCTCGGAGGATATTGCAAAGGGAATCGACGAGTATATGATCCGGCAACCGCTGGGCCCCTGCGCCTGCATTGCGCCATTCAACTTCCCGGGGATGATCACTTTCTGGTTCCTGCCCTATGCGTTGGCATGCGGAAACAGCTACATCATCAAGCCTTCCGAAAAAGTGCCTTTGACAATGACCAAGATCGTTGCATTGATGGATCAGCTGGATCTGCCGAAAGGCGTTCTGGGACTTGTTCAAGGTGCACGCGAAGTGGTAGACGCATTGCTCGAACATCCGGTGATCAAAGGTATCAGCTTCGTAGGATCGTCGAACGTGGCGCGTTACGTATATGCCAAAGGTTCAGCGAACGGCAAGCGCGTACAGGCCCAGGGTGGTGCCAAAAACCCGGTCATCATCTTGCCCGATGCCGACATTGATATGACCTCCCAGATTGTCATCGACAGCGTGTACGGCTGCGCAGGGCAACGCTGCCTCGCGGCTTCTACCATCATTACGGTGGGCGAACACAAAGACATTACCGAAAGCCTCGTCGAGTCGGCGAAGAGCCGGAAAACCGGTTTCGGACTTGATTCCGACGTACTCATGGGGCCCGTTATCACGACGGAAAGCAAAAACCGGGTGCAGGGACTCATCGACAAAGGGCTCAGCGAAGGCGGGCGTTTGCTGGTCGACGGGCGTAATGTGGCGGTCAGCGGCTATGAGAACGGTAACTTCATCGCCCCCACCATCATCGAGGATATTCCGCTGGACGGCGAGCTGGCAGCTACCGAAATTTTCGGTCCGGTGCTGAGCCTTGTTCACATCAATACCATCGACGAAGCTATCCGATTTATCAATGCAGGCAAATACGGAAACATGGCCTGCATTTTTACAAGCAGCGGCCTGAATGCGAGGAGGTTCCGTCACGAAGCGGAAGCAGGTAACATCGGCATCAACATTGGCGTCGCAGCGCCTGTCGCACAATTCCCATTCTCCGGCTGGAAGGACAGCTTCTACGGCGATCTCCACGGGCAGGGCAGCCACGCTGTCGAGTTCTTCACCCAAACCAAGGTGGTGATCGAAAGATGGCTGAAAGAATGGAACAGAAAGTTCTGAAAATCGAAGCATAACATCCCTAAATCAAACCCCCGGTTTAAACCGGGGGCTTCGCAAGATGACAAAAAAACTCAAAACCGGTGTGATCGGCCTGGGCCGCATAGGCCAGATCCACCTCAGCAACCTTGTTCACCACATGCCCGACGCGGAGGTGATCATCGCATCAGACCTCTCCCCGGCTGCGCACGCATTTGCGTATGAGCTGGGTGTGCAACACGTAACCACAGACGCTTACGAGGTGATCAACCACCCCGAGGTTGAGGCGGTTATCATCTGCTCCCCTACGCCGTTTCACGTGCCCTACACCGTTGCAGCCGCAGAGAAAGGCAAGCACATTTTCTGCGAAAAACCCCTGGACGTGACCTTAGAGGCTATCCAGGCGGCTGAAAAAGCCGTCGCAGACAACAATGTGAAGCTTATGCTCGGTTTCAACCGCCGTTTCGATGCCAACTTCAGCAACGTGAGGCATCTGGTAGCCGACAACCGGATCGGTGAGCCGCATATCCTGCGCATTACCAGCCGTGACCCGGCACCGCCGCCAGTCGAATATCTGAAAGTGTCTGGTGGCATTTTCCTTGATATGTCGATCCACGACTTCGATATGGCCCGTTACATAGTAGGTAGTGAAGTAAAAGAAGTGTTTGTGAAAGGCGACGCGCTGATCCATCCTGAAATCAGGGAATTCGGCGATATCGACACTGCGGTGATCGTACTGACTTTCGAAAACGGGGCGATCGGGGTGATCGACAACAGCCGCAAGGCCGTTTATGGGTACGACCAGCGCCTGGAAATTTTCGGATCCAAGGGAATGGCTAAGGCAGAAAACAACACGACCGACACGCTGATCCATTTCGACAGCAATGGCGGGCACAGTTCACTACCGCTGCATTTCTTCCTGGAACGCTACGAAACCGCTTACAGGGTTTGCCTCAAAACATTCATTGATTGCGTGTTGAAAGACACTCCTTCGCCCGTGGATGCACATGACGGCCTGATGGCCACTGCCATCGGGATCGCGGCGATGAAGTCGCTGACCGAAGGTCGCAGCGTGAGGCTGGACGAAATTTTGCAGTACGCAGCGGTTTAGGAAAATGGTCAGGTGTTGTCAGGGCGGGCAGGTGTTGTCATTTGTGATGGGGAGCTTTTAATGTAAAAATTGAATAAGTTTGGCCCGCACAAGGCACCATTCATAACAAACCTAACGATGTCAAATCACAAAGGCAACACCTGACAACCTCCGACCGACACCACCGCCTCTTGTCCTTTTAACCAACTAACCCTTTCAACAAGCATGTCCACTACCGGTCTGCAATCGCTGGATTATATAGTATTCTTCATCTATCTGATAGGCGTATCCGCTTATGGTTATTGGATTTACAAAAAGAAAAGCTCGAAAGAGGTTAGTTCCACCGACTATTTTCTCGCCGAAGGCTCCCTCACGTTCTGGGCGATCGGCGCGTCGATCATCGCTTCCAATATTTCCGCGGAGCATTTTATCGGCATGTCGGGGTCGGGCTTCGCGATAGGCCTTGCAATTTCATCCTATGAATGGATGGCCGCCGCCTCCCTGATCGTTGTGGCCCTGTTTATCCTCCCGGTTTATCTCAAAAACAAAATATACACCATGCCCCAGTTCCTGCGGGAGCGCTACAATCCCACGGTGGCGACGATCATGGCGGTATTCTGGCTTTTACTTTATGTTTTTGTCAACCTTACTTCGATCCTCTACCTGGGTGCGTTGGCACTGGAAGTAACGGCCGGGCTGGACTTTCAATATGGTATCATCGGTCTGGGCATTTTCGCGGTGGTTATCACCATCGGCGGCATGAAAGTAATCGGCTACACGGATGTGGTGCAGGTGATCGTGCTCGTACTGGGTGGTCTGGCGACGACCTACCTTGCCCTGGACCTGGTCTCGCAGCATTTCAACAAGCCGGGGATCTTCAACGCACTCGGAGTACTGCGCGAACAGGCCGATTCGCATTTCCACATGATCCTCCCGAAGGAAAACCCTTTTTATAAGGACCTGCCCGGACTATCGGTCATCATCGGCGCCATGTGGATCAACAACCTGGCCTATTTCGGATGCAACCAGTACATTATCCAGCGCAGCCTCGGGGCAAGTCTGCCTACGGCGCGTAAAGGCATTCTATTCGCCGCATTGCTCAAACTGCTGATTCCTATCATCGTTGTAATTCCCGGAATAGCGGCCTTTGTTTTGTATCAGAATGGGATGTTCCAGCAGGAAATGCTCGATGCACACGGCGCCATCAAGCCTGACCACGCTTATCCCGTATTGCTGAACCTGCTGCCGGCAGGCTTGAAAGGAATGGCATTTGCCGCATTGACTGCTGCCATCGTTGCCTCCCTTGCAGGTAAGGCGAACAGCATCTCGACGATTTTCACCCTCGACATTTACAAACAATACATTGCACCGCACGCCAGCGAACGGCAACTCGTGCGGGTGGGACGTTACACCATTTACGTCGCGATGGGAATCGGCGTGATTATCGCGCCTCAATTGCGCGTGCTCGACCAGGCTTACCAGTTTATCCAGGAATACAGCAGCTTCATTACCCCCGGTGTGTTCGCTATCTTCATTCTGGGTATGTTCTGGAAACGGACCACTTCGGCCGCCGCATTGACGGCCGCATTGCTGACCATTCCATTGTCGACGGCCGGAAAATTTCTGGCTCCCGAGGTCCCTTTCCTGGATCGGATGGGAATCATATTCCTGATTCTCTGCGCAGTCATCGTGGCCATGACCCTCGCAGATCCTAAAAGCAAAACCAACCCCAAGGGTCTGGATATCGAAGCCTCGATGTTCCGTCCGGGCAAAAGTTTTGTCATTGGTTCCATCATGATCTGCGGCGTGCTGGCGGCTTTGTATACGGTGTTTTGGTAGGTGGGATGCTGTAAGCTGTAAGCTGTAAGCTGTAAGCAACAAGGCGGTGTTGGCAATAAAAGGTTCATTGACTACTAATTTTATCGATTTAAATAGCTGAGGCGCAATAAGCCTAACGCTTATAGCTTATGGCTTACAGCTCAACGCATCAAGACCACATTACAATGCTCCTAACCACCCAACAACTCTTCCGGCAATGTTACGGCCGCTATGCGATACCGGCGGTCAATGTGTTTTTTATGGAAGAAATACATGGACTCTTTGCGGCTGCGCAGGAGGCGAATGCTCCTTTTATTGTGCAAACCACGCCTTTTGCAAGGGATTACGCCCATCCCGACATGCTGCTTTCGATGATAGCCTCGGCGGCACGCATTTATCCGGATGTAGTTTATGCGGTACACCTGGACCATGGATACGAAGAGCACATTTTCGACGCAATTGAAAGCGGAGGCTATACCTCGGTGATGATCGATGCGTCACACGACGATTTTGAGGCGAATGTAAAACGGACCCAGGCGGTAGTAGCGGCAGCACACGCCCGTCATATCAGCGTGGAAGCCGAACTCGGCGTGCTCGCCGGTGTGGAAGATGACCTCACCGTCGATGCTGCACATTCCTTTTACACCAATCCGCAGCAAGTCGAAGATTTTGTCAATGCGACGGGCTGTGATTGCCTGGCCATCGCGGTAGGGACAAGCCACGGAGCTTATAAATTCTCCGGCGGCCAGGGCCTGCAATTTCACATTCTCGAAGAAATACAACAGCGTCTGCCCGGCTTTCCACTGGTGCTGCATGGGGGATCCAATGTGGTTCCGGAAGTCATTGAACGTATCAATGGCGCCGGTGGCCAGCTAAAAACTGATGCGAAAGGGGTGCAGGAAGACGAAATCCGAAGAGCGATTCCGCTGGGTGTTTGCAAAATAAACATTGCGACGGACACCCGGCTGCTGTGGACCATGGTAAACAGGGAATTTTTCCGCGACCGCCCCGACGAATTCGCGCCCACCACACCGGGAAAGATCTTCATGGAAGAATATAAAAAGTTTATACTGAAAAAGTTCGGGTTATTCGGCTGCGCCGGAAAGGCAGGAGATTTCAGTAATGTAGGTAGATGACTCTGTTCGAACAGTTAAAATCAATAACATGACAAGACGACTTACGGTGGCCCAGGCTACCATCATGTTTCTCAAAAATCAATACATCGAACGCGACGGGATCGAAGAGCCTTATTTTGGAGGCTGCTTTGGAATATTCGGCCACGGCAACGTAGCCGGATTAGGGCAGGCATTGCAGGAAAATCCGGATTTTCGCTATTACCAATCCCGCAACGAGCAATCTATGGTCCATACGGCTGTTGCCTATGCCAAGATCAAAAACCGGCTCGGCGCATTTGTCTGTACGACGTCCATCGGTCCGGGCGCTACGAACATGATCACGGGTGCAGCGCTTGCAACAATCAACAGGCTCCCGGTCCTTTTGCTCCCCGGCGACATTTTCTCAACCCGTGAACCTAATCCGGTACTGCAGCAGCTGGAAAGTGCGTCCACGCAGGACATTTCGGTCAACGATTGTTTCAAACCGGTTTCCAAATACTGGGACCGCATTAACCGGCCCGAACAGCTGATCTATTCTCTGCCCGAAGTAATGCGCGTGCTCACGTCACAAGCTGAAATGGGTGCTGTAACGCTATCGATGCCGCAGGATGTACAGACACATGCTTACGATTTCCCGGAAGAGCTGTTCCGCAAACGCGTATGGCACGTCGGCCGCCCCCGGCCGGATGTTCAGACGTTGAAAAAAGCCACCGAATGGATCAAAGCCGCCAAAACACCGGTGATCGTGGCAGGAGGCGGGGCCATATACAGCGGTGCCACGGAGGTCTTGCATGCATTCGCCACCCAAACCGGCATCCCGGTCGGCGAGACTTTCGCCGGCAAAGGCGCGGTACGCTACGATGCTCCTTACAGCATAGGCGGGCTGGGCGCGACGGGGACCAAATATGCGATTGATATCGCCAACGAAGCCGATGTCGTGATCGGCATCGGAACTCGGTACAGCGATTTCACCACCGCTTCCAAATCGCTCTTCAAAAATCCCGATGTTCGGTTTATTAATATCAACATCAGCGAGTTTGACGCATTCAAACACGCCGCTTTGCCTGTGATCGGCGACGCGAAGGTTACGCTGGAAGAGCTGGCCGGTTTGCTGGGCGACTACCAGGTTACGGCGACCTACCGTGAGCAAGTGACGGCTGTCAATAAAGCTTGGGATGACGAGGTGACACAGATTTACGTCGAAGGCAACGGCAGCGTGCCGCCGATCGACCAGGCTGTGGTGATCGGTACATTGAACAGCTTCATGAATGACCGTGATGTGATGATCAATGCTTCCGGCAGCGCACCCGGCGATCTGCATAAGCTCTGGCGTGCGACAGACCCCAAGAATTTTCACCTCGAATATGGCTATTCCTGTATGGGATACGAAATCGCCGCTGGTCTCGGTGCGAAAATGGCCGACCCTACCCGTGAGATATATGTGATCTGCGGTGATGGCGGCTACCTGATGAATAACCACGAGATCGTAACGGCCATTCAGGAGGGAGTTAAATTCACGATCCTGCTGCTCAACAACAATGGATATGCGAGCATTGGCGGACTATCCGAGAGCATTGGAAGCGAGCGGTTCGGGACGATGTACAAGTACCGGGAAGATAACTCCGGACAGCTTTCAGGTGGCTTTCTTCCGGTTGATCTCGCTAAGAATGCGGAAAGCCTGGGCGCTTATGTTATCCGGGCCACCGACCGTGCATCGCTGGAAGACGCGCTGGCCGAGTCCAGGACAACGGACCGTGTTAGCGTCATTTATATCGAAACCAGTCTGTACCGCACCGTGAAGGGCTATCATGCCTGGTGGGAAGTGCCGGTAGCCGAGGTATCGACATCTTCGTCGGTGCAGCAGGCATTTGAAACCTATCAAGAGAACAAAAAAACGCAACGCATTTTTTTATAATGAACTTCGAAAACATTCAATTGGGCGTTGCTCCTATCAACTGGACCAACGACGATATGCCGGAGCTCGGCGGCGAAAATACCTTTGAGCAATGCGTCAGCGAAATGGCGCTGGCCGGTTTTACAGGCTGTGAAGTAGGTAACAAGTTTCCCAGAGATACCAATGTTTTGAAAAAAGCACTGGAATTGAGAGGACTACAAATATGCAACCAATGGAACAGTTATGAACTGACTACCAAGTCGCTGGCTGAAAACCGAAAGAGTTTCACCCAACTGCTGGATTTCCTGGAAACCATGGGCGCCAAAGTGATCGGCGGTGGCGAAACAGGTAATAGCTGCCAGGGGCAAATGAACGTGCCTGTTTTTGAAGGCAAAGGAATGCTCAACACCAAGGACGAATGGGACAGCTTTACCTTCGGATTGAACGAGTTGGGTAAAATTGCGCGGGATCGCGGTATGAAACTCGCATTTCACCATCATATGGGAACTTGTATTCAGACAGTAGCAGAAACCGACCGCCTGCTGAATGAAACCAATCCCGAGTACGTTTTTCTGAACTACGACTGCGGTCACTTCTATTTTGCCGGGGAAGATCCGGTCGCCGCGCTCAAAAAATATGTTGGCAGAACGGCGCATATCCATTTGAAAGACGTTCGCCAGAACGTTCTGCAACGCGTGCACGACGAGCGCCTGAGCTTTCTGACTGCGGTCAAAAATGGCGTCTTTACCGTCCCGGGCGATGCAGAAGGCTGCATTGATTTCCCATCGCTTTTTTCCATTATCAAGGATAGCGACTACCGCGGCTGGATCGTACTGGAAGCAGAGCAGGATCCTGCCAAAGCGAATCCACTGGAATACGCCATCATCGCAAGGAATTTTTTCAGGGGCCTCACCGGCATTTAAACCGGCATCCCCTCATAAATCGCCACTGGTCCGGCTCCCGCTTTTTGTATTTTCAAAAACCGCCGTACCAGTGGCGTTAATATTTCTCAACGGCAGTGGCTTATATGCTCTTTCGAGTAACGCTACTGCTTGCTCTCGTGAAACAGTTGGGAAGTCATTCAGAAATTCATCGAGAGAAATGCCCGTTTCAAGATGATCAAAAAGTGATTCTATCGGAACCCGTGTTCCGCTGAAAACCGGCTGTCCATTCAATATCCCGGGGTCTGTTGTGACGATCTGACCAATACCCACATCCTTTTGACGTAAACCTGTTTAAAAAGTAACGCTTAGCATTAAACAAATTACCAATTTTTCTTCCCAATCCCGCGCATCCTTCGCCACATTTCCCGCAGCAGATACGTAACAAGTGTATGATCGATTCATCAATCCGTGTTACAAGATAGCCTATGCAATAGCAGTTTACTTCATTCTTTAAACTGACTAATATGTTACATATCAAAAAGCTATATCTACCCTATGTGCTGATTTTCGCGTTTGTGGTGGCAGGGTGCAAGGACAAAGACGTCGATCCAGCGGCCGCGGCTATGCTCGATTCTACCTCTGCTGCCGACTATCCCGCTGTCAACAGCTGGCTGTATGAGATCATGAACGACGCTTATTTCTGGTATAAGGACCTCCCTGCGCAAAACACCCTGGATGCCAGCACAGACCCTAAACTATACTTTGAAAAACTCGTCTACCAGCGAACTACCGTGGACCGTTTCTCTGCGGTAACGGACGACTACGATGCTTTGCAAAACGAGTTCAATGGGATCAGCAAGGTATTCGGCATTAGCTATTCCCTGTCTTATATAGATGCCGGCAATTCCAATATCGCGGCCTTTCTCAACTTTGTGGTAAAAGGAAGCCCGGCAGAGGCGGCGGGATTAAAAAGAGGCGATATCCTACTGAAAGTAAATGGGATACAACTGACAACGACCAACTACACCTCCCTGCTGAGCGGAGCTGAAACGGCTACATTTACGCTCGGAAAGGTGTCTGGCACGAACATCGTAGCCGGCGATCAGACAGTGACGATGACGAAAGCACAGGTCAGCGAAGATCCGGTTCTTTTCTCAACGGTCGTCACCAAAAGCGATTATGGCAAAACGATAGGCTATCTGGTTTACACCCAGTTTGTTCCGGGTACCGATGCCGATGAGTCTAAATATGATAACGAATTACGCCAGGTATTTGCAGATTTTAAAAGTAAGGGCGTTAATGAGCTTGTGCTCGATCTGCGTTTCAATCCGGGCGGCTACATCAGTTCTGCAATCACCCTCGCTTCACTCATTGGCACAGGCGTGTCGGGTTCGAAGACTTTCTACAAGGAGCAATGGAACGATAAATACACCGCTTACTGGCAAAAAATAAAAGGTTCCAATGCCATGAACTACCCTTTCCTTAATGAGGCTGGCAATATCGGCAGCAACCTGAGTCGCGTATTCGTGCTGACGTCCAACGGAACTGCGTCGGCCAGCGAACTGGTGATCAATGGGTTGAAGCCTTACATGAACGTGATCCGGATCGGGGAACATACAGCAGGTAAAAACCTCTTCGGCTCGCTCGTCGGCGATGATCAGGAAAGGTGGAAATGGGGAGTGTATGTCATGCTGGGCCAAACCGCGAATGCGAACGGGGAATCTGATTACGGCACCATCAACGGTATGACGCCTGATTATGTAGTCGAAGATTCCAAAGTGCCCTACCTGCCGTTCGGCGATGAAAACGAAACTTTATTTCGCAAGGCACTGGACGTAATGGGCGTCCCCGCGCCTGCCGGGCAACGACTTGCAGCTACCAAAACGGTCGGCTCATTCCGCAAAATGCTCCGCGACGACCTGCGTACAAAAGAAAACCGCATGATCCGGAGCGGCTCCGTCCAATTGATCCCATAGTAAATTCTCTCATACGTGTGTTGTTCAAACGGGCCCGCTTTGCGGGCTTGTTTTTTATTATCTGCCGTTACATCAAAAAACGCAGCGTCCGTCATCGATTTCATCGTATTTCACGTAATTTTGGTTCCCCTTTTACTCACGTTTGACTCGCAGGGCAATGATATGAAGTCGAGAGTTTTACATATTCTTCTGCTTTTCGCTTTTTACCTACCCTTTGTCCAGGCACAAACCGGCAAACAAACCTATCGTTTTTACAAGGATTTCAAAGTGGCTTACCCTGAATGCGGCCCGGAACTGACGCAGGTGCAGGCCCCGGGCTCCTGCGGAGCCCCAAGCTCCCCCGGCAAATTTGTGGAAGATGTCCTTCCTTGTGGTGTCAAAAGGTTTGTATATCACAACAGTATGGACTGGGGCGTGATGTACCCTAATTCTGAGGGACTGGTGACCGAAACCTACACGATCCAGATGTATATGAAAGTCACCGACTGGGGGAAATCTTGGACGCGCATCATCGATTTTTCAAACGGCGGGCTTGACGACGGCATTTACTTCAAAAACCGGGGAGGATCCGCCGAACGCTGCCTCGACTTTTACCCCAATGGAATCGTAGGCGCATGTCCGTTTTTCAACACCTCCACCTATTATCTGCTAACGATTACCCGCGACGGACAAACCGGCAAAATGGACGTGTATGTCGACAATACGCTGTTTGCGACTTATAACGACGCCGGGAAAAACTATGTAGGTAAAGCAGGAGTACCCATTTACATTTTCCGCGACGACCAGCAGGTTTCCTGCGAATCGGGGCAGGCCAACATGGCATATCTGGCATTTCACGGCCAGTATTTTACAAAGACAGACGTTGACTACGCCTTTTCTCAGATTTGCTTTGAAGCCAATATCAATCCCTACGCCGATTTCTCTATTTCTCCAAACCCAAGCTGCGGCTTTCCTAAAAATATCGACGTGAAGTACACAGGCCCCATTCAGGCTCCGGGTACCGGCTATGAATTTACATGGAACTGGGATGGCGGACGGGTAATATCCGGCTCCGGCATGGGACCTTATGTATTGAGTTGGGATACGGGGGGAATCAAGTACGTAACATTGACTGTCACAAGCAAAGCCTGCGGAAACCCATTGGTTAATACCAAACAGGCCACGATGAGCAACCTCAATCTGACTACCGCCGTCACCGCAGGAAACTGCGATGTGGGCACCGAAGGCACCGTGACACTCACCGGAACGGACGGATTGGCCCCATATCAGTACTCGGTCGATTCAGTCAACTACCAGTTCGACAATATCTTTAAATTGCCCGCGGCGTCCTACCGCGTGTTTGTCAAAGACGGGAATGACTGCATTGTCGCAAAAAACGTGGATGTGCAGTTCACCAGTGACATCACGGTCAGGGCAATGCCCGACACCATTGTCTGCGAAGGCGAATCGGTTCAGTTGACGACCGAAGGCAATGGACAAACGTTTGCCTGGCTACCTCAGGATGGGCTGGACAACAGCTCGGCATCAGAACCCATCGCGACTCCCGGCACGACGACGCAATACGTTGTAAAGGCTACCAAGGGTTATTGCACTCAAACCGACACAGTCAACGTCCGTGTCGCTCCGAAAATCCAGGTGAATGTAACACCCGATGCTGTGATAGAATACAATGTGCCCTTTCAACTGACAGCTTCGTCTCCGCAGATCAAAGATTACAGGCAGACGGCCTTTGTGTGGAGCCCGGCTACGGGACTCAATGACCCCGCCAGTCAAAGCCCGGTGGCGATATTGCAGGATAACCAGTCCTATACCGTCGAAATAACTTCCGAGCTGGGCTGTAAAGGCTCCGGGCAGGTGAACCTGTCTATCAAACGGCAGGAGAGCATCATCGTCCCCACTGCATTCTCCCCAAATGGCGACGGCCGGAACGAGGTGCTCATGCCTATCACCAACGACATCGAGTCGATCCGCTACTTCCGGATTTTCAACCGGTGGGGGCAGGTTGTCTTTTACACCGATCAGCTCAATACCGGCTGGGACGGGTATTTTAAGGGCAATGCCCCGCTGGCAGGGAACTATGTATGGGAAGTGGAAGGAGTGTCCAGCAAAGGAAGGATTGTCAGCAAGAAAGGTGCCGTCATGCTGCTCCGCTAGCAGCAAAAAAAACGTCCTTCACAAATGGAAGGACGTCGCATTAGTCTCGAAGCTCCGGTCAGCGGCTGATCCAGCTGAATTCGTATTCCAGATCGGGAATCTTTGTACGGTCGGCAACCCTTCTGAGGCGGGTTGGCAGCGCCATCAGGTAGTCCCTCGCTTTTTCAGCCCTTTCGTTGATACCTTTGATCGATCCGATCTGCCATTCTGCAAGCAGATCGTCAAATATGTCGATATAATCCTGTGTCGTGTATACCCCAAGTCGTTGCGCTGCGTCTGAAAAATGTGAGAAGGTCTCCCCCATTTTTACACCCGTCTCACGCATGAAATGCGCAGGCATTACGATCTTCTTCTTCATCATGTCTTCCAGTGCCAATAGCAGTTCGGAAGGATCTACCTCAAGAATGCGGCTGACAAATGTTTTGTAAGCCTTGGCGTGGCGCATTTCGTCCGAAGCGATCACCCCGCATATCTTGGATAAATGTGGATTCCCGAACTTTTTAGCCAATGTAGCCGTGCGGCGGTGGGATACGTTCGTCGCGAGTTCCTGAAAAGAGGTGTAAATGAAGTTCCTGTATGGATCGCGGTCCGTCCCGATATCGAAGCCGTCGGCGATCAGGTATTGGGTAGATACTTCCATGGCGCGCATGTTGACGCGGCCTGAGAGGTAAAGATACTTATTCAGCAGATCGCCGTGACGGTTCTCTTCGGCCGTCCACGCCCGCACCCATTTTACCCAGCCCGATTCCGGTTCCCCGACCTGATCAACCCCGATCACGTCCACAAGCCACGACTCGTAAGTAGGCAATGCCTCCTCGGTAATCGTATCGCCGATGAGCACAGCAATGTAGTCGTAAGGCAAATCACGGCAGCTCTCCTGCAAAAGTTTGACCTCGTGAACGAAATTCTCATCTCTCGAATCGGGAAGAAAATCAGCTGGCTGCCAGTTCTCCTCGATCGGCTTCAGATATTCTCCGATCAGCCCGTCGAGGTCTTTGCCTATATGTTTCATTACTTCAAGCCTTTCAGCTGAAAGTGTGGTATCCATTGGTATTTCGATTTAAACACTATTGACTATTTTACAAATAACGTGAATTATACGTAAGTTTTGAATGACAATTATCATTTCGGGTTCTGGAATTTAGAATAACCAAAACAGATTTCGACTATTTTTGCAAAAAAAATAAGAATGAAAAAAATCCTGGATTACCTCCTAAGTACCCTCTACCTGATCCATTTCGGCCTTACATTACTAATATTCCATGTCATCCAGGTGATTGCCTTCAATGTCTTCGGAAAGAAGGCACACAAGTTGTCGGTCGACTGGCTCAACTTCTCTCTCACCTTCGGGCTCTACCTGACCGGCGCACGTATCACACTCAAAAATCTTGCCCAGCTGCCGGAAGACAGGCCGCTTATATTCATCGCCAACCACCAGAGCAGCTATGACATTTCCCCGGTGTACTGGTTTATGAGGAAATACAGCCCCCGGTTCGTTTCGAAGATCGAGCTCGCCCACGGCGTTCCCAGCATTTCCTATAACCTTCGCAAAAGTGGTGCCGCGCTGATCAACCGAAAGGACGGTAAGCAGGCCATCACCGAAATTGCACGCCTTGGCAAGCTCATACAGGAAGAAAAAGCTTCGGCCATCATCTTCCCGGAAGGAACCCGCACGGCCAGCGGCGAGATGAAATCATTCCAGCCGGGCGGCGTTGCGACATTGCTTAAAAGAGCCCCGGACGCCCTCATCGTTCCCGTCGCCATTGACGGTACCGGCGCATTTAACCCCAAAGGTGTCTTTCCCCTCAAATCATTCGCTAACCTCAGCTTCACCGTGCTTCCAGCTATCGAACCTGCGGGCCGCAAGGCTGAGGAGATACTCGAAGAGGCCCGCGAAGCCATCCGCGAAAAAATTAACCATTGATTTACAATTCGTTAAAAAGTCCTTTCATTGACTTAACAATCGTTAACAATCCCCTTTTAAACTTCTGCCGCAGGTAGCCCTCTAACCCACGAAAACTTTAAAACTTTTGGGTTATGAAAAAGATACTTTTTGCCGCAGTGGTTCTTGCATTAGGATTCACCCATGCTTCCGCCCAATATGGTCCACGCCCCGACTACCGCGACGATCACCGCGACGGATACAGCCGTGAGCGTGGGAGCGACATCAACCGCATGCAACGGGAAGCCCGCCAACATATAGCCAACGGTGTGCAATGGGGCACACTCACATCCCGCGAAGCCAACGCGCTGATGAACCAATACGACCGCATCGAAGCCAAAGAACGGAAATTCGCCCGCCATGGACGTCTTTCACCCCGTGAAGAAAGAATTCTGCGTGAAGATCTGCTGCAACTGATGTCTGATACCCGTCGCCTGGGCAACGACAGAGACCGCTGGGCACGCGACCGCCACGGAAGAGGAAGATATTAAGTTTTTGAAGAGATAGTTGAAGGTTTAGGGTAATGCAAAAAGCGTCGGGCCGGTGGTCTGACGCTTTTTTTTATTCGTTGCTGAAATACCTCACCAGCTTGACATGTGATTTCTCGAAGCCTTCGCGTTGGTAGAACCGGTGTGCCTGTTCGCGGGTGGCACGGGAAGTAACTTCGATCTGAATGGCGCCTTCACCTTTGGCAAAAGCCGTCACATGGTCCATCATCGCCTTGCCAACCTGCCGGGAGCGATACGTCGGCCTCACATACATCTCCTGAATTTCCGAAACCAATGCCGCATGGTGCAGCAGCGGCTGGATATGGCAGCTGACCATTCCCACAGGATGGCCATCGTGCTCTGCCAGGAAATAAGCGACATTTGGATTGGCGACGTTACGGTTGAATGCAGCATCAAACCCCTCACGGTGGAGGACGTTATTTTCGAGATCGCAGATCATATCGTAAATAATCGCACGATCTGCAATGGTTGCCTTTCGGATGGATATTTGTACCTGCAAAGGATTAACGTGGTTGAGATGAGTCCCACAAATTACATTCAGGCGGGCCAAAAGGCAAGCGCAACGCTATTTCTGAGGCCATAGAACCGGCCCTCTCTGGCCGTCTCCCCGGATGGTATTCATGAAATCCATCATTTCTTCGTGTGTATACTTGCTCGGGTCCACCCGAGAGCCATCGCAATGATAGGCATTACAACCAATGCATGACATGTAAATGAGGCTAAAATCGAACACTACCTCGTCCTTGATTTTACCCATCGTAATGGTCAGTATATCTTCCTGTTTTTTTGCCTTCGCATCCTCGATCATTGTTCTTAACCATGGGAGATTACGAATCGGGTCTTTAACCCCGCATACTTCGATATCGGATGAAATGGTTTTGTCTTTGCAGGAGAAAAAGAGGATCAGAATAAGAAATAAAAAATGGCTTTTCATAGCGAGGAAATTAGGAAGTGAGTACGAAATCCGGGACACTTTTTTTGATCAGATCGTTGTAAATGCAATGAGTTCGCAAAAGAATTATTTACATATAAATAATTAGAATTTAACAACCGGTTACAAAATTTTGAATTACATTTAAGCCGTCCGACTCAGCCTGACTTTATGAAACACATTCTATTAGCCATTGCTTTTATAGTTTCCATTCCATGCCGCGGTCAAATTACCTTCATCGATACGAATACGCCCTGGGACTTGCTGTCCAGCCGGGCCAAACAGGAAGACAAACTAATTTTTATCCATTTTGAAAACAGCGAATGTGTCCAATGCAATGACGTAGCCACGAAAGGCTTCAATGGCACCATCTTGAAAGATCAGTTTGCCGATAATTTTGTTTCCATACGCTGCAATGTTGCCACGCCTAATGGCCAGAACCTGGCACAAAAATTCCGGATAAGAAGCTCACTGATGTCATTGTTTGTCGATCCGGAAGGAAATATACTTCACGTAAACAATGGTTCAACCAGTTCGTCGGAGACTTATCTGATCGCTGCCGATGTAGCAATCGGCAGGAAGGGTAAAAAACAGCTGGTTGATTTTGACCGAGAATACAAAGCAGGTGAAAGAGGCTCTGCATTTTTAAAGGAATACATGAGCAAAAGGCGTGAAACCGCTGTGCCCTTCGATGATCTGCTGGACGAGTACGTGGCGGCGCTCCCACCGGATTCTTTGCGCAACTTTCAAATTGTCATGGGCATTTTCGAAATGGCACCTTCGCTGAATAGCTACGCTTATAACGCCATTCAAAACGAAGCGCCGCGCTCGCTGATCGACAGTATCTATAACTCTAGTCTTCCCGATAAACGCAAGGCACTTAATGACGGAATTATCGAAAATTCATTTCGAAATGCGGTACGGGGAAGGAATGAAGAATTTGCCTATCGTGTAGCGCTTTTCACCAAGGGCACTTACGAAGACGAACCTGCCCGGGGAGAAATCGCTTTCATGAAATCAATGGTGCGTTACTATTATATGGTGCGGGATACGGCCCATTATTTTGCGCATACCCAAAGACTAATGGATTCCAAATATATGCCATTGACGATCGATTCGCTCAATGCAATGGACGATGCTGCATTCAAAGTCAAGACAGCGCCGCAACTTCCGGTAAGTAGGAGCCCTGTGCATAGCATGCAGGTCCGGGCGATCGGGATTATGCCACCCTCTCAGTTCATTTACCATGATCTCAATGAACACGCCTATCACTTTTTTGAATTGACCAGGAACAAGGCATTACTGGAAAGAGCGCTGGAATGGTCGAAAAAATCAATGGAGCTGGCAGAGGCTAAGGCAAAAAAGGGCTACACTCCGTTCAAACTGGGCTTCCCGGATTACATGGATACCTATGCGAAAATACTATATCGCCTCGATAGAAAAGATGAAGCGATTTCGTGGCAGGAAAGAGCAGTTGAGGCCCAGAAAATTACCGGAATGGCACACCAATACCTGGAAATTCCGCTCAACAAAATGAAGGCGGGCACGCTATGACACACTTATTCCTGTTTTACACTATACAAACGCACTTTCGCCCGTAATAGCC
Organism: uncultured Dyadobacter sp.; assembly: GCF_946482605.1. The sequence continues at coordinate 39,550 of NZ_CAMLSE010000012.1, forward strand.
CTTCCAACGATGAGGGAGTTGATTTCCTTTGTCCCTTCGTAAGAATAGATCGCCTCGGCATCGGCGACGAAGCGGGCGATATCATATTCGAGCAGAATGCCGTTGCCGCCGAACAACTCGCGCGCGTGGTCCACAATTGATCGCATACGCAGCGTACAGAACACTTTCGCCAGCGAAGCGTGCTCGTCGGCAAGCTGACCGGCGTCCTGCAATTGTGAAAGGCGGTAAACCATCGTTTGCATGGCAGTGAGGTCGCCCAGCATGGTCACCAGCAGGTCTTGCACGAGCTGAAAACTGGCGATAGGTCTTCCAAACTGCTTGCGCTCGGTCGTGTACTTCAATGCGAGCTCATAGGCACCACGCCCGCATCCGACTGCCTGCCAGGCCACGCCCGCACGCGTCATACGCAGAATATTGGCTGTGTCTTTAAAGGAATTGGCATTCTGAAGACGGTCCGCCTCGGATACCCGGCATTCCGTCAGCGTGATCACCGCGTTCTGAACGGTTCGCAGAGCCATTTTATCTTCCATTTTTTCAGCCTTAAAACCCGGGTTTTCCTTGCGAACGATAAAACCCTTAACCTGGCTATCGCCCAGATCACGCGCCCAGATGATGGTAATGTCGGAGAATGTGGCGTTGCCGATCCATTTCTTCTGCCCGTTGATCACCCATTCGTCGCCTACGCGCTGGCAGGTCGTCGTAAGGCCTCCTGCGGCCCCTGAACCTACCTCGGGTTCGGTCAGGCCAAATGCACCGATCAGCTCCATTCGCTGCATCACCGGTAGCCATTGCTGCTTTTGCTCCTCCGACCCGCACAGGTAAATAGATCCCATGGCCAGCCCACTGTGCACGCCGAAGAATGTAGAAATGGATGAATCGACCCGCGCCATTTCCATGGCAATAAACCCTTCGAGCAAGGCCGACCGGCCTGCACAGCCATAGCCATGGTAGGTAAGTCCGCAAACATCCAGTTTAGCCATTAATGGAATGATATGCATCGGGAAGTGCGCCTTGTTCCAGTAGTGGTTCGCAATCGGGCGGATTTCGGCTTCCATGAATGCCCTGACTTTGAGCTGGATTTCACGTTCTTCCGCATTCAGCGTAGAGCCAAGTTCGTAAAAATCACCATTCACCGGCGGCGGAGTTCGTTTCTTGCCGGAGCCGGCCTGCATGAATTTCAGCATCTTCCCTAAATCTTCCTCACTCATTTTCGAAACGACGCCCATCAGCTGGTTCAGATCGACCTTCTGAGAAAGCTTGCTGACAGCCTCTATGTCAACGGATTTGAGCAGGTTACGCAACTGGGAAATCGATTTGAAAAGATTCATGTGCAATCGGACGGTTGGTTTCTACAAAGAGTCAGCTACGAATGCTGTTCTACTGAATGCGTATAAAAAAGAAGGGCCAAAAGACCCGGGAACGAAAATTGCATTTGCCTGGCTTAAAACATAATTGCTATGAAAACGAAATCTGAAGACAACGTAGAAGGCGGCTCTCCCAGCAAGGGCGGCCCGAAAGGTAAATCCAAACAGAAAGACGACAGCCTGAAACCTTCCGGGACATTGAAGCAGGAAGCTATTCAAAAGTCGGAGAAAGGTAACATGACCCAAAAGAAAGGGTACAACGAAACGCCGGAAACAGTACCGGTGAAAGGGAAGAAGACCTAACATCCGGCATACACCCCTACTCCATCGATGCTTCCAGCGCAGCCGCCAGATACACCATGGGTGCATTCCAGTTGATCGCGATCTCGTTGGAAGCATAAGAACATTCGTGATCGGTGAACGACTCGTCGGCAAACTTGTTGGGATAGGTTGCGCATTTATCCTGCTGGCCCGGATTCGGCCCGCCCGAGAGCAGTCCGGGTATCGGATCGACGATCCCGTCCGCAATGGAAAGACGGTGGTGGGGATGCATTACCCTTTTGGATCCGGTTCCGGTCAGAAAGCAATAGCCTGTCGCGTTCCTGCCCAGCAGGTAGTCCAGGTTGCCCAAAGCGGCATCACGATACTTCTGTTCCTTTGTGAGCCGGTACGCATTCAGCAGGACAATTCCCTGATTGGCTGCGACCGAACTGCTACCCCAGGAATAATCCCTGGCCGATTTGCCCATTACGGTGTGATAGGGCTGGTTTTCAATATCTTTCACCAGGTCATCCGCAAACCGAAGCAGATTCGCCTTGATCGCATCGGAGAGCTTGGCGGGAATGCTTACATCAAAATGCGGCCGGATCAATGTATAGTATGCCAATGCCCTGACCTGACTCCAGGTCGGTAATGCAAGCGGCTGCTCCAATCCGAAATCAATTTTTTCGATATAAGCCGGTTTTCCTGTCAAAACAAACATTTCTGCTGCCGCCCACGCCCATTCGTCGGCTGCATCGCGGTCGCCGTATGCGCCCGTCACCACAGCGGGCTCGAAGGTCTTGTTCATTTCATCCTGCCTGTAAAACAGCTTAGGGTTATTCCCGGCCCACTCCCACCCTTTCACGGCGGCGGTTGTGCACGAATCGGCCAGCCCGGGGAATTTGTTGTCAAAACCCTTAAATACCCGCGCCGCCTGCGCCATTACAGCCACCAGATCGAGCGTTGCGATGGTGTTCTTCTGCACCACATAGCGTGGATTTTTCGCAGCATCCGGCATGATCATACCATCGAAGCGCGGGTTGGTCAGTTTATGATAAACTCCGCCGTCGGCTGGGTCCTGCATAGCAAGCATCCAGCGCAAGTTCCACACCACTTCATCCAGCAAATCAGGAACCCCGTTATTACTTTCGGGAATATTGACGTTGAAATTCTCAAAATAGAGCGGGTAATCTTCATACAAAGACAACAATGTCCCCATCGTGATTCCCGAATTGACGATATATTTATTGTAGTCGCCCGCATCATACCAGCCGCGCGGAGCACTGATCACGGTGTTCTCAGGCCGGCCAGGTGAAACAGCCGAAGCATGTATGAGTATTTTATCGTCGGGATGGCCTGCCGGGCGGGCCCATTTGCCGGCATATTTCTCCGGAAGATCGATTGAAGCGCGCTGATAATAGAACCCTTTCAACGATGCCTCTGCCACGTCACGGTGAATGCGTTCGCCGATTTTGAACGGAGCGGATTTTCCCAGACCGGGCACATTGACGACGTAATTACCAGGCCTGGTAACTCGCGAAAAGTCTGCAATACGTGTGTGCTTTCCTGAATGCTGGCTGGTCCGTGCAGGGCTGAGTTTACCTTTGAAGACCGTCTTGCCCGACTTGACGTCGTTCACTTCGAATGCGTCGAAAGTTGCCGCGGCAACCACTGCGATTTTCGGAGCGCCCGGGTAGAAACCTACCTGATTCATCCGGATCGAGTCCGAATGGACCTGTGCCTGGACAGGTAGTATGAACAATAACAATACCGGCAGTAAGGCGGCCAAACTCGGAGAGAACTTCATGATCTGATGCGTATTTATGATCACAAAGTCATCCGTATCCCGACTTTACCTCAATCCTGCAACACTTTTGCGGGATGGTCGATGTTGATACCCGTCACCACCAAACGGTGATATTCGCCCCATTTGCGCAGTTCTTCAATCAGCGGATCAAGCGATTTGCTGTGTTCCGTACGCTCGTATTCGATCACCGGCGGAAAAGAATCGTACACGTTGCGTTCGACGAGGAGGTTCATTTCCAGCTCTTTCAACTCTTTTGAAAGCATCCGGGCAGTGATGTTCGGAATAGCATTCTGAATTTCCATGAATCGCTTATGCCCAAGCCCCATCGCAATGAGGATGGAGATCTTCCACTTCCCGCTGATAACGTCCAGCGCGTCCCGGACCGGCAATATCATTTCGCGACATTCCGGATGGCCTTCTTTAAAATTAGCTTTGTTATTGTTCATCTTTGAAAATGCTTAAGATCTCGGCGATCATTTCCTCATAGGTGTCATAGCGGCGCTCGTCATAGCATCCCAGAGGATCGGTAAGCACGTGCGCAAGGCATTTGTTGCAATAGCTGCACGGCCTGGGAGCCTTGTCCATGCCTTTTGCAAATATAAGGGGTAAATCGGGGTTGGCGATAAGCGGTCTGGCGATCGTTACGGCATCGCAGGCACCTCCGGTGATGGCATCCCTGATCACCGAAGCGGTTTGGAAGCCTCCTGTGCACAGTACCGGGATGGATACGGCTTTTCGTATGTGGCTGCATTCAGTCAGGTTAACACCTTCCCTGGACTGCGGCTGCTTCCTGGCCCAAAGCCATTTGATCAGGGGACGTAAAAGTCCGGAACGGAAAGAGAGGTAGTTCATGTATGACAATCTCCCACTCCGGATCATCGATGTATAAGTATCAACCGCCGTTTCTACTGGTAAGGGGCCTACCGGGTTTCTGGGATGAGGAAACTGACTTCCGACAGACACATGGAGCGCGTCTACTTCCTGCGCTTCCAGCCATTGTGCGAGCTGCACGCCTTCTTCCAGCGTATTACCTTTGCCAAAGTTTAAAAAATAGTCGTCATGGTAATCCGCAGCATTGAATTTGACCTGCAAATGGTAATCGCGCCCAACCTCCTTGCGGATTTCACGCACCACTTCCAGCAGAAAACGGCTGCGGTTAGCGAGTGTTCCGCCGTACTCATCTTTCCTGGTATTGATCGCAGAGCTGAGAAATTGTGTAAACAGGTAACCGTTTGAAGCGTGTAGTTCTATACCGTCCATTCCTGCTCTTCGTGCGCGACCTGCCGCTTCCCCGAACTTGCGGACAGCCGTTTGAATGTCGGCAAGTGTCATGGCTTTGCTTCTCAGGCCATGAAAATGCTCCATGCCGCCGACCGGTCCGAGCGGTATTTTGAATTGATTCTCGATACCTCTGATATCCTGCTGCCGCCCCGACATGGAAAGCTGCCCGATAAACCTGCAATCGTACGCGTGTACTGCCTTTACCAGTTCAGACCAGAATGAAATCCTGCTATCCTGATCCAGCATAGCGTAGTTCGGAAGTATGCGCTGTGCAGGATCTACCGGAATGTGGGAGCTGATGATAGCCCCCACTCCACCTCTCGCAAACCTGGTTTCCCAGTTGATACGGGCAGGACTCCCGGAACCATCGTAGTTATCGATGCGTCCCGAAATACTCGATCGTAAGATCCGGTTCGGGATGACCAGGTTCCTGAATTTTAAAGGCTTGAATATGGGATCATCCATGAGCATGTGCGAAATCGTCGGGCTGTTACCTGTCACATAGTAGCGGACCCGCATTTGCAGCATTGTTCAGCTGCTTTCCAAAGCTATGATCATCTGCCAGTCCGAAGCCCAGATGACCAAACCTATCTGCAAGATTGCGTATGGCGTCCGCCTGGACGAGCGTGGGCGAGCCTACGGAAAAATCGCTGTCATACCCACCAATGGCCAGCAGCATCGTTTCTGCCATACATGCGAATGAAACTCCCTTTGGCAACCCAAGTTGACCGATCCGGTTCGTCCTCAGATCAGGCACCGAGACCAGCCCTCCATCGATAATCTGTATATCGGGCCTGTCCCGGATCAGCGATTGTCTTACATTTCGTGGCTGGGTAGCGTCCAGCACGACACAGTCACTCTTAAGGAAACCTGGCTGCAACAGAGATTCCGAATCGCTTGTTACGAGCACCACTATGTCGGCCTGAACAATATCCGCAATGCTGGTCGAGGTAGCGAGCCTGGCAAATGGGTTAACGGCATAGAGCTCGTCGCTGAGGTTTCCCAGCCTCCGGGCGTTTCTTGCTACCAGAAGGTAAGCTGCATCCGGTGTCTCTCTTACTGAAAGTTTGCATAGTAAAGAGCCTACACTTCCGGTCGCTCCCACAACCGCAACGGTTGGTCTGCCGCTGTCAAAGTCAGTAAGCAACCCGGCCAGTCTTTCGTGGATCGTCGAGGCGGTAAAGGCATTGCCATTGGTAACCACATAGTCGGCAGAACCTGCGAGCAATTTACCTCCGAGCGTCACAGGCGATATCAGCCCGCCCAGGCCGATTATTCTAGCACCTTTGCGCAAGGCAAAATCGGCCGCCTGCCGGATAACAGGCAGCATGTCCCGTTTCTGCTCCAGGAGCTGCTTTCCGGAATAGGGGATCATGATGATATAACCGTCCGGTTCATCGGATTCTGCCGTTATCCGCACCTCGCTCCACACAAACGGAGGCAATGGACGTTTTCGGAGTAGCCGTTCGTAAAGTTGGTTGGGAATCCAGCCGAATGGCCGGGCCATCGTACCCAGGTCCTCGCGATAGTCACGCAAATGGACCAGGAAGGCAAATTTGGTTGAGGGCATCCTGTTCCACGTTCCGGATTCAACGCACAGCCCATTGTCATTGCTCACTTCCATCACCTCTATCAGATCAATAATGAATCTCAAAATTAATCAAAAAGGCGCCCCTGCACTATTACGATCGAGGCAAAGGAAGCATTAACTATTTAACGGTCAATATGTTACTGGATGTACATTTGACTACACCACCTTCTTTGGCCCAACGGAATCATACACGACCACTTTCTCCCATAAATGCCCGTAGTCGCGGATAAAATCCAGGTGAATGGGATGAGTCTGGTAAATCTCCTCCTCGATGATGTTCTTAAAAAAGCACATCCAGGAGATGGAATAATCTCGCACGATTACCGCCCGGCTGGTATTTGCAGGTTTGCCTATATGTACGTACTGGATCATCGGGACTTTCGCGAGCTTATGAAGCCCTTCCAGCAACTGCGCCTCATGCTGGGCATTGTTTGGTTCTTTCAGATAGAAGTAAACGTGGTGGATAAAGAGCTCCTTAGTCCTTTCGGGTTCAACAGCGAGGTCAGAGACAGAGGCGAGTGATACCAGTCCCGCATTTTGCAGGAATTTTCTTCTTGATTGATCTTCCATGAATGGTATAGAGAGAAACTAAAATCAAGGATAATGTTAATTTACACATTATCAAAATTCACGGCTTGCCGCCAGCTCTCCACCGAGCCTTACCAGTTCAGTGACCGTCTTCCAGTTGCGGGTAGTTGCAGCCATTTTCAGTTTGCTTTCGAAGAAATTGTTGTTCAGCTTCGTCCGGCCATACCCTTCCGGACAGAACAGGTATATCGCCTTTCCCGAAAGGTAAAATTCGTCCGGAAGGTACTTATCCCGCTCAATTTTGGATACGCGATCCGTCTCCGGCAGATCAGCCAGAAAAGTGACATGCAATTTGGTAATGTCTTCCTGCCGGGTATTGACAAACGGGTTGTTCTCCAAAATCCCATTCATGTCCTGCCACACCAGCACCAGCACCGGAACATCCAGTTTCAGATCACGCTTCAAAATGCTACCAATCTCATCCGCCAATGCACCCGGCTCTGACGCTCTATGATGATTGAAGAGCACGTTCCCGCTCTGGATATAGGTTTTCACATTCCTGAATCCGGCATCTTCGAATGCCTTTTGCAAAACCGGCATTTTGATCATGCTGGTACCTCCGACATTGATTCCCCTCAGAATAGCGATGTAGGTCTGCATTGGTATTTAGAAACTAATTGTTAAGAAATTAAACTATTTCATGATTACAAACAAAAGTAAACACGATATGCCGAGGACTTTCTATATAAACTACTCTCTATTGACCCTATGAAAATAACAAAACGAGATCTGGCAGTGGCCTCTATCACAGCCACCCTCACAATGACATGCATTTTTGCCCGCCCCAAAATCAGTATTCTGGAATCTTCTATTTACGATTGGAACAACATTGCCGTCAAAAGTACCAAGATAGGCGCTGTCAGAACATTCTTCCGGTCACAGACAGCCACGCTGGACGAGCTGGAATGCCATGTGACCAGCTTAAATCCGGGCGAGGCTTCCCATCCGCCGCACAAACACCCGGAAGAAGAGGTAATAATCATCAAAGACGGGACTCTTGAAGCTCTCGTGAATGGAGAAAAGCAAAAAGTAGGGCCGGGTTCGGTCATCTTCCAGGCTTCTAACCAAACGCACTCAATCCGAAATGTAGGAAAAACTACTGCCACCTATCACGTGATCAGCTGGCATTCTCCGGGCACAATGGAACGATAGCGACCCATATAAAAAAGGATAGCCAGCGAAATCGCTGGCTATCCTTTTTATGCCGCTTACCGACTATTCTGTCTTCCCATATGCCGTAGCCAGATCATTCAATGTGGCATCTTTTAAATGCTCAGAGGCGATGACCATACGATAGCGGAAAGTCGTCGACTCGCCTTTTTTCAATTTGAAGTTCAATGTTTCCTTCCCATCACTGAGCGCTTTCATACCCAACGGGTTAACCGCAAACAAGCCATAGCCGCGGGCGTGCCAGTAAGCAGGATAACCGACGTTCTTGGGGTGATCGATCATCGCGATGCTGATGTTTTCGTCCTTGATCTTGCCGGTCAGATTACACCATATCGCACGTTTGCCCCAAACGGTTTCTCCTTCTACACCATTGCTGTTCCGATAGTTTCCCGTAATGCCTTCATTATTCATTTTGGGCACTTTGGTAGCGATTCCGCTGGCGTCTGTGAAGATTTCCGGCTTGTTGGAAGGCAGTTCGAGCTCACGGGCCACGCGGATGGCGTACATGCCGTCCTTAACGTCAGGCATATTTACTTCCGGAAGCACGGCTGTCAGCGTCGTAGTGCGGTCGATGATACGGGTGTCGCCCTTTCCGCTGAATGTGTACGTTGTCGTTTCCTTCAGGGTAAGCGTTCCGCTCTTATCGACCCAGTCGGCCGTTACTTTCAGTTCTCCTTTGTCCTTCCCACCTTTCGCGGAAGTGATACCGGTATGGATAATGGTTCCGTAAGCACGTTTGTTATGGTCTACTGCATCGGAGTTGTTCCAGTAGTCGTTGCCATTTACATCTTCGTAGTTGAGCCAGATGCCTACATGGTGCGGGTGGTCCACACGCTCACCCCCACGCGGATCGAGCGGCCAGCCGCGGGTGACCACGGTACCTTTTGCAGTCATCACGGGATATAATACTGCTTTTTTCAGAACCTTTTCTCCCGGATAGTAGTAGGACGTGAAAGGCTTTCCATCGATTTTCACCTCGACTTTATGTTCCTTGTCGTTCCGGACCAGATCCACTTTCTGCGCATCGGCAACAGTTGCCCACGCAGCGATGGAAACCGTAGCCAGTGCAATTCCTGTATGTTTAAGATTCACGTGAATGTTCATTAAGTGAATGCACTGATTAGCTCAAAATGATCTCCTTTTTCTTGGGATCCCAACTTACCCGCTTACCGGTATGCAATGCTTTCGTGGCCATAATGTTAGCCACGGAGTGATTAAAACCGACACGCGCAGGTGCATTGGACTCTTTACGGCTGCGGATACATTCCATCCAGTTGCGCATGTGCAGTGAGGTCATCGGATCAGCGCCGGTATTGGCGTCGGTTGCAATTTTGTCACCGGTTTTCAACGACATTTCAGGCAGCAGATTCGCCTGCAAGCCCATTCCTTTCGCATCCCTTTCTTTCAGTCCGCCCTCGGAAGTGATCTTGTTGGTATCGAGGTTAATCATCCCCCCGTTTGAATAATAGTATTCTTTAACACCGCCAGCCTCATTGTTGAAGCGGGAGGAATAAATTACCTGGAAGCCTTTGCTCTTATCGTCGAATGGGCCGTATTCAAATGCCGCGCTGAAAGTGTCCACATTGGTACGACCATCTTTCCAGGTATAGATCCCTCCATTGGCAACCACGTTACGCGGTGCATCCAGGCCGGAGAACCAGTGCACGGTGTCGATCTGGTGCGCCATCCATTGTCCCGGAATACCGGAAGAATAAGGATAGAACAACCGGAATTCCAGGTAGTAGCGCGGGTTCCATTCCACTTTCGGACGATTCATCAGGAAGCGGTCCCAGTCGGTATCCTCCTTGCGGATTTGGGCAACGAGGTCCTTACGTCTCCACCGACCTGGCTGATTTACATTCCACGTCATTTCAACGGTAGTAATATCACCGAATTTACCTGACTTGATGTATTCATAGGCGGCCCAATAGTTAGGTGCACTGCGACGCTGAGACCCTACCTGTACAATCTGCTTCGACGCCTCTACGGCCTTCAAGGCAACTTTTGCATCTTCCAAAGTTTCGGCGAAAGGCTTTTCGACATACACGTCGCGCCCGGATTTCACTGCTTCTGCGCAATGCAGGGCATGCTGAAAATCGGCGGTACTGATGATCACAGCATCTACATCCTTGCGAGCCAGGAGCTCCTCGTTATTGCGGGCCTTCACGAATTCGTTGGACGCATATGCCTTTCCTTTCATAAATGCTTCCGCCTCATCGCGACGGCGGTTCCAAAGGTCGGATACGCCCATGAACTCGAAGTTCAGTTCTTTGGCATGATCCGAAAAGGAGGGTGCCAGCGAGCTGCGGAAACGGTCTGAAAAACCGATGATACCTACTCTAACGCGATCATTGGCCCCCAGAATGCGACGGTAGCTGGCCGCGCTGAATGCATTAGCGCCCACTGCTACACCCGCAGAAGCCAGTGCTGTATTTTTAAGAAAATCCCTTCTACTGGTCATGATATTGGATTGAATAAAAGTTGATTTTGGATTGCTTGTTCAGTCACTTTTGCCGGCAATCGTTTGTAAATAACGGATGCCGGATTATCTACTGTAATTTTCTTTCTTTTTTCGCGCCGTCCGGATTATTTAACCTCGCGAACTTTCAGGCTGCGGAAAAACACATGATCGCCATGGTCCTGCAACAACAGGTTACCTTCCTGCGACATGCCGAAGCCCTCAAACTTTGCGAACTTGGAACCGGCAACAAACTCCTTAAACTGGGGAGACCCGCGTACGTACTCGACTACCTTGTAGCCGTTCAGATAATGCTGCACCGTTCCATCTTTCTGGACGACGATGCGGCCCTGATTCCATTCCCCAATTTTTTTCACAGCGTTCTTGGGCCGGTCGGCGGGGATAACGTCATAAAAAGAGGCTATGGTACGATTTCCGTTTTTGCCGAGTTTGGCATCGGGATGCTTCTCGTCGTCGAGCACCTGGTATTCACAGCCGATACCCGATTTGCCATTGGAATTAAATTTCTGGTCTACAAAGTACTTCACACCGCTGTTGGCACCTTCTGTGAGTTTGAATTCGAATGCGAACTCGAATGCGGGACCATAGAGCTTGCGCGTAACGATGTCGTTACCTGTTTCAGACCCGTCGGATTTGGAGATAGTGATCGCACCGTCCTGGTAATTCCATCTTTTGGTGGGAAACTCGGTGCCGCCGTAGGAGCGCCATTGATCGGCTGATTTGCCATCATACAACAGGGACCAACCCTGTGTTTTTTCCGCGGCGTCGAGGCCATTCGGGATCAGGTTCACAATGCGAATGTTGCTCGCAGGGCTCGGTTTGAGGTTCGACGTTTTGATACGGACATTCTTCCAGCTCACCTGCGTTCCTTCCAGGTCTTTGTTGCCGATCGCGTGGACCTGCAGACAGATAAAGCCAACCGGCGTCATATCATCGATCACGTGCGCAACCGGCACTCCATTCAGAAAAGTACGGATGGAATTGCCGATCGCTTCGATGCGGTATTTGTTCCAGGCTTCTTTTTTAAATGCTTTTTTACCTTCGGCATTCAGATCGAGCGGATACAGCCAGCCGCGGCGCGCTTCGTCGTAGATCCCGGCCGAGTAGGCACGGTCGCTCGGATCGATTTCAACCTGATAGCCATGCACCCGGCCATTCTGATATTCGGGTTTCGACAAACTACGGATCTGTATCCCCGAGTTCAGCTTATTGTCAACCTTCACTTCGAGTTCGAGAATAAAATCACCGTAATCCTTCTCTGTCGTTAGAAATGAATTCGGTGTACCCATTACGGAAGTCCCCACGATGGCTCCGTCTTTGACTTCATATTTTGCTTTACCGTTGAGCTGCTTCCAGCCGGACAAGTCTTTACCGTTAAACAACTCCTGCCAGCCGTCCTTCGACTTCTGGGCCCGGAGTGTGTAGCAGGATAAAAGCAATACCAGCGAGAGGAGCGGTAACCTGAATTTTTTCATTGCGTTGAATAATGATGATGGATAACTGAAAAGCATAAAGGGGCATCCTATCTCATATCAGTTATTCTATAATAACGATATATTGATAAGAATACCCTTACAAATACAGTTAAGACTAGCGCCTAAACCGGATATTTAAGTACTTCCGTGATATATTTCTTATTGATACCTGCACAGATCAGCGGCGATTTTTCAGGATCAGGTACGCCGTCGAGCTCTATCACAGCCCATCCTTTGAAACGGACCTTATCCAATGCAGCAAAAACAGCAGGAACGTCCACCCTGCCCTGCCCAAGCTCCACAAATTTGTAGCCGCTTTTAGTCTCAGCGGGTTTAGTATCTTTTAAATGCAGTGAATGGAGAATACTCTTGTATTTGACGATCGCTTCATGCGGCTCTCCGCCTCCTTGCTTATAATGTGCAATGTCGAGCAGCAGTTTTATGTAACGCGGGTCCATGGCCTGCACGATCACATCCACTTCCTCCGGCGTCTCTCCCAACTGATTCATGTGGTTGTGATAAACTGCCTGTACACCAAGGTCCGCCGTCTGCTTGCCGATCTCGTTCATCACCTGAGCGAGCTTCTTCAATTCTTCGACCGAAGGCGCACGATCTTTGGGACGCAGGCTGTTGGTGAGCTGTATCGCATTTCCGCCCAAAGCCTTCACAAAGCTCGCATGAGCGACGTGGGTGTCTACGGTACTCTCAAACCTGGCGGGGTCAATCTCCACATTGCCGCTTGAAAACATGCAAAGCGTCAACTTGTTTTGAGCCAGCGCATCTTTCAGTTCAGAAACCTTGTTCCGGTATGGACCAAAAGTGTTGGCCCGCAACTGAATGCCTTTGAAACCCAGACCCGCGAGGTCAGCCATCGCCTGCTCATCCTTTCCAGCCCAGGTAATGGCCGAATAGCCTATTTTAATATCGCCTTTTTTTGCCGCAGCTTCAAGCCAGCTGGTACTTGCATAGGTGGCTGCGACCGCCAGCGCGGAGTTTTGAAGAAAATTACGTCTGTTCATGACAGGTTTGGTTTAGTAATAAAGGACCATCACGTTGCCAGACGACATAAAGCAGCAATGACCCGCTATCTGCGGGTCATTGCGATCAAGTTTATTTTGGGATCTCGGTCAGTGGCGGTACGTTCTTCTCATAGCCCGCATATCCTTTGTTCTGGTTGATCCTACCCTGGGTGTTCCCGTCGATCGCAGGCTGCGGGATGGGCCAGAGCACGTGGTAAGGACTCATCGTGTATTCGTCGGCATGCCGCGTTTTGACTCCTTTGTTATAAAAATCATTCTTCTCCATCACACGGTCGTAGAAATAATTATCGTCGGAAAACTTGTCCAGCGTGTAGGTTTTTCCGTTGGGCGCGGGCTTTCCTGTTTTTGCAAAGATGTACGCAATGCGGGTAAGTTCCGTTTTGCGCGGCTCCTCGAAATACAACTCGCGCGCACGCTCGTCGAGAATGGTACCGATGTTGATCTTTGCCGCTGCCAGGGGTGCGCATTTGGCGCGTGTGCGTACGGCATTCACGTCGTCGGCGGCCTTGGCAAGGTCGCCCTTCCAGGCGTAGGCTTCCGCGCGCAGCAGGTAGGTTTCGGCTAACCGGAACACATACCAGTCCGAATTACCTCCCTGGGGCTGGACACGCAATGGATCCTCCACAAAAAGCTTATAGCTCGGCCAGTCAAACCAGCAGCGGATCGTGTCGATCGTCAGAACAACGCCTTCCGCGTTTTTCAGCTGCAAATTTTTGTTGTAGAAGCTATCCTTATCTTTCAATGCAGGATTGTTATACAAAATGTCCTCCATCCGCGTCCAGTTACCCGGAGCGTGCCGGAGGTCGTTTTTATCATCCCATATTTGATTTTGAGAATAATCGGTCGGGCGTAAACGTCCGATACCGCGCCCCAACTTAACTACCTGGTCGATCTCGATGCCATAAGTGTCGATCGTTCCCCGGTTCCCATTCGGTGTATTGATGTTATTGAACCAAAGCGGTACACAATTCCGCATGATCAGCATGCCTCCGTCGACATTCCCTTCAATGTTCAGACGGTCGACCACCAGCATGAGTCCTTCGGTATTCGTCGCCAGCGCCTTGTTTTGCGGACGGTGCAGGTCCCATACAACGTTCTTCGTGGCGTCGTTCGCATTAGCACCGAAGCGCGCGGTCATCAGCTTATGCGTTCCGCCGTCGATCACATTCGTCGCCGATTTGATCGCGTCGTCGAACAGGCCCAGGGCGAGGTTCACTTTCGTCAGCAAGTGATTGACCGACCCTTTGTTCACCATGCCCTTATCGGTCACAGCCGGAACCCATTCCGCTGCAAATTCCAGGTCTGTCTTCATTTTTTGGAGAATAACCTCCCTTTTGGTGCTTTGAAAATCCAACTTGGGACCATTGATCTCTTCCAGGATCAGCGGTACATCTCCAAATTGCTGTGTGAGGCGGTAGTAGCGTGCAGCGCGATGGAAGTAAGCGGCGCCCAGCAGTTCGTTCTTTTCCTGCTCATTTTTGTAAGCAGGCAAATCAATGCGGGAAATGGCGGTGTTAGCGTATTTGATTCCCTTGTAGCCTTCCAGCCAGTACCAGCCGATGCGGTTGTAGTCGATATTATTAAGTTGCGCGTCGGGCGTGATGAGCAGGTTCAGGTTCTGGGCCGGCCCCGATTTGTCGGTGGTGCCCTCCACGGCAATGTCCGAAAATATGGATTCGGTGATCATCGGCATGGCATCTCCGTACCATTCCTGCCGCAGGTTCCGCTCGCAAGCCACCAGGGTTGCTTTCAGGCCAGCCAGGTCCTTAAAAGTAAGGTCTGGTTCGAAGAACGACAGGGGTTCCGGTTTCAACCAGGTCTCCTTGCATCCCGTAACGGCTATACCTGCACAGAAGATGCCCGATATCAGCCAGTATTTTGATATATGCTTAAACATATGCTTGTAACTTTTGAGTGATAGTGATTACAGGGTGATATCCAGCCCGATCGTGTAAATCCTGGGGCTCGGTACCGAGGTAGCAATGCTCGCATTGGTGGTTCCATTCGTTCCATTCTCCGGGTCCCAGAAGTTCCATTGAGGCGCCCAGAAGCCGATGTTCCGTATGTTGCCGTAAATACGCAGGTTTTGCACAGCCGCCTTTTGTGAGATGTTTTTCGGAACGGTGTAGGCAACGGACAGGTTTTCAAATCGCACGAACGATTTGCTGCGGTACACACTGTAACCCGTAGCCGATCCTTCGCTGGAATAGAGCCGTGCCCATTCATTCGACCTGTTCTGCTCTGTCCAGTAGGGAAACACATAGGAACTGGTACGGTCTACAAAGCCATCGCGGTTCTTCATCTGATTGAAAGTTCCTTTCTGCCCCCAGTAGGAATAGATCATGAACGATACGTCGAGGCTTTTGAAGAGCTTGAATTCATTCCTGAATGTCCATCGGAAGCGCGGAGAGGTGTAGCCCAAAAATTCCTTGTCGTCGTTGGTGAATTTACCGTCGTTGTTGACGTCCTTCAATTTGAAATCACCCGGTTTGACACCGTACTTCGCTGCTTCTGCTTCTTCCTCTTTCTGCCAGATGCCCAGGATGCGGTAGTTCCAGATTTCATCCAGCGCATGTCCGATAAACCAGCGATTGGTGATATCGTCGGCTTCCTTGCGGCCGGTAACATTCCCCGAGCCGTCTTTGATATCGACGTAGTTGCCGTACAAATGCACGATTTTGTTTCTGTTCAGCTGAAAATTCAGGGTACTGCGCCAGGAGAAGTTTTCCCGCTTCATGTTGTTAGAATTTACACTGATCTCCATACCCTTGTTCTGTACTTCGCCAAGGTTATCCCAAACATTGTCAAAACCCAGGATGTTGGGCAGCGCACGCTTGACGAGCAGGTCTTTGGTTGTCGACTTATACACTTCAATGCTTCCCTCGACGATGTTATTAAAGAGTGCAAAGTCAAGGCCGACATTCAGTGCATTGGTTTTCTCCCACTTAAGATTCGGGTTTGCCATCCGGCTGACATAGAGCTGACTTACCTGGTAAACCGTCCCGTCCGGTTTCACGTGCAGGTATTTGCCGCTGGCCAGGTCGGCCAGTGCGTCGTAGCGAGGTATGTCGCGGTTCCCGTTATTCCCGTAAGAAACCCGCAGTTTGCCATAACTCAGCCATTTGCTGTTCAGAAAGCGTTCATCTGTAAAAACCCAGCCGAGGGCGGCAGATGAAAACACGGCACGCGGATTTTTCTGTCCGAATGCCGAGTAGCCATCCCTTCGGCTGGACAGGGTCAGCATGTATTTGTCTTTGAAAGAATAAAACAGGCGGGCCATCAATGCATCGGCTGTGCTGGTCTGGTCATCCGTATAGACGATCGGCAGACCTCCCGCCTGGATGTTGTGATAACCCAGCACGTCCGTCGGTGTGAAGCCCTTGTTCGATACGGTGTCGCGCCAGCTTCTGAACCGCTCGGCATTGGCCAGAAAAGTGAGATCGATGTTATGTTTCTGATTGATGGTCTTGCTCCATTTCAGGATATTATCCACCTGCCAGTTGAACACCGTGGAATCCTTCCGCGATGCACGACCGCCTTCCGCCGCCCATTCGGCATGCTTGGATGATTCGGCATTGTAACGGTGGGTGTAATCAAAACGCGGTGTAAAGTTTAGCTGATAAGTGAACCCTAGAGGGAGGCTGACCTTCGCAAAGATCACAGAATTCAGCGTTTGAGCACCCTGGTCGCGCTGGGTAAAACCCGGGGCATAATAAGGGTGATTTCCTCCGCTGGCCTCACCGTTCGGTCGCCACGAGTATTTACCATTCGCATCAAATTCGGAACCCCACGGTGAAAGCACCCTGGCCAGATCGTAATTCACCGGTACCTGACTTTCATCTCTCCGTGCGAATTGGGTGTTCATCCCGATCGTCAGAAACTGATTGATCTTACCCTCAAGGTTCAGCCGCGCGCGAACGGTGCTGTATTTGTCGCCTACGATAATCCCCTCGTTGTTGAGATAACCCAATGACATATAGTAGGAAATACGCTCGTTTCGCCCCGACAAGCTCACCGTATGATCCTGACGAAAGCCTTTTTGAAACACCTTGCTGTACCAGTCTACGCTTTTGCCGTCCTTGTAGTTTTGGATCTCGGCGGGCTGCATACCAAGGCGTTGGAGCCACACTGTCGTCGGGTCACCTTTGGAACCGTCGTACGCCAGCCATTCGTCGAGTGTTACGCCGGCAGGCAGCTGGCCAGGGTCGGTGAAGCGTGCCGGCTGAGCGGTGGCATTAATGTTGCGCATAACCTCCTGTCGCCAGGTAATGAAGCCATCCGGACTAAGCACCGGCTGGTTTCTGGCCACTTCTCCAAACCCGAAATTGCTGTTGATATTGATGACCGGTTTGCCCTCCTTGCCTTTCTTCGTCGTGATCAGGATCACCCCGCTGGCCGCCTTAGCGCCGAAGACAGCCGAAGAACTGGCGTCTTTCAACACATCGATGGTCTCGATGTCGTTGGGGTTGATATCTTCGAGGCCACCATAATAGATTGTACCGTCAAGCACGATCAGGGGGCTGGAACCTGCGTTGATGGAGTTCTGTCCGCGGACGGAAACATTACCTCCTCCTTTTGCCGAAGTCGAAAATCCAACATTCATCCCCGGCACATTCCCTCTCAGCACGTCCTGCACCGACTGCGGGTTTTCGTTTTCCAGCCGGGTCGCATTCACCTGTGACACCGCCCCGGTAAGGTCACGTTTTTTCTGCGTGCCATACCCGACCACGACTACTTCATTCAGCGTTTTCTGATCGGTAGCCATCAGGATTTCGAGGACGCTGGCATTACCCGTTTCCTGTTCCTGCGTGACGTAACCTACCGCTGAAAAAACCAGCGTGGCCGAATTTCCAGGAATTTCAATGACATACTTTCCATCGGCATTGGTTGTGGTGCCCTGGGTAGTTCCTTTCACTACAACCGTAACACCCGGAATGGGTGTGCCACCTTCTTTGGCCAGCACCGTTCCGGTAATGGTTTTGTCGAGCGGGACGACACCGCCGATCTTTTGGGCGGGCTCGTCAGCGGCACCTGCGAATACAGGAGGGTACATACATATCGAGAGCATGCATACCCTGCTCATACGCCGCAAACACATGGTAAATCGTTGTGTGATGTGCATAGGTCTGGGAGAATTTAGATGATACAGTGATGAAATATACCACCCTGACGCCTCGCATTCCAGCCCGCCCCCACTACGGATAAGTCCTAGTTTTTAATCGGATATTACCAATGATTCACCGGTAGTATTTTTTAATTTTTTCATCATAAAAAACAAAAAAAGGATGGCTGCCGTGGGGCAACCATCCTCTTGATTTGAATATTCCTGGTCCGATCAGTATCCCGGGTTTTGCGGGAACACCGACTTGCCATCGGCGGTTTTCGCACTCCGGTCGATCTGCGTCTGAGGGATCGGTCTCAAAGCGTGGTAGGCCTGGATCGCGGAGGCTTGCGGGTTGTATTTTTTCACCCTTTCCACCAGCAGTCCCCAGCGTTTCAGGTCCAGCCAGCGGGTTTGCTCACCGGCTAGTTCCCTTGCACGCTCCTCCATAATCGTCTCCATCGTAAGGTCTTTCGCGTCGATCAGCATTTTGTCCTTTTTACCAGGCCAGCCAGCACGGTATCTCACCATGTTCAATGCTTCCGCAGCACCCGCTTTGTCTCCCGACTGAAACAGCGCTTCTGCGAGCATCAGGTAAACATCCGCCAGACGCACCACGTAGTAATCGCGGCTCCCTGGTTCATAGGTCATGTCGGGACGCTTCGAGTCGAAGAATTTCTGCAATGTCGGGAACAACGCTTCCGAGTATTTGCTTGGCACCAGCACCTGGTATTTTTTGGTTGCGCGTACTTCCTTCGTCATTTCGTAGCCCGGAATGAAGATCGCCGTATCACCCGACGCGAACGTCACTTTGGTTTTGGAATCATCAAACGAAGCCGCATTGTAGGTTCCCGGGTTATTGGAAAGCCAGGTATCACGGAACGTTTTCTTGTAACGCGAGTCGTTGACGCGATCAGCGAAAACAGTGTTGATCAGATACTCGGTAGGTCTCAGCCGTTTAAAAGGACGTCCCCAATAGGTGTCGCGTTTCATACCCGGCTGCACATCGTATTGCATCCCGAAGTAAAGGTGCAGGCTGTTACCGGTACCGTTCGTCAATGCGTCGGTGGTATACTGTACTGCAAACACAACTTCGCTGTGATTCTGGTTGTTTTCGTCAAATACAGCGGAAAAGTCATCCAGCAGTTTGTAACCATATTTGGTAGAAACCTCCTTTAAAAGTTCGGCCGCCTTGGTGAAATCGTCCGCCGCCTTTTGGGTCGAATATCCCTTCGCCAGATACACTTTCGCCAGCAACGCCTGCGCATGCGGCTTGGTAGCACGGCCATAGTCGCTCGATTGCGCCTTTGCTTCCAGATCCGTGACCGCTTCGCTCAGGTCCTTGATAATGGCCGCATACATTTCCGCATCGGTTGCACGCTTGGTTTCCTTGGTGGGAAGCAGCGTTTCAGTCAGACGAAGATCGACGCCGCCGTATTGCTGGTGCAGGATATAGTAGTAATGCCCGCGCAGGAATTTGGCTTCCGCAATCCGGAGTTTCTTGACATTATCAGCGACACCGGCAACGTTGGGAGCGCGCTCAATGACCGCATTACAAGTGTTGATCCCCTTGTAAAGCTCGTCCCAGGTTGTTGCGAGATAATCCACGGTCGGGTTCAGCTGGCCATCGTAGAAATGGAAACCCTTGTACCCGCCGTCCGCACCGGTAGCATAAATGTCGGTACCGTATTCGCTCATCGTAAGGCCCTGCTGGGTAGCATAGTAAAAGCGGAGCGATGAGTAGGCGGCTTTTACACCATCTTCAAAGCCTTTGGCAGTATTCATGTAGTCGTTGCCAACGCCCGAGATGATCTTTTCGTCCAGCACATCCTTACACCCCTGCCCCGCAAGCATCATCGCTGCCATACCGCACACCACAATCGATTTTCTTATATTTTTCATTTGTCAGTATCTTTTTAATTTCAAAACCAGGCCGTTAGAATTTCGCGTTCAAGCCGAATGTGAACACCATCGTAGCAGGGGTGATGCCGGTTCCACCAGCTGCGAGGCCGGTTGTTTCAGGGTCAACACCATTGTATTTGCTGCGATACTTTGCCCAGATGAACGGCTGCTGGATGCTCGAATACAAGCGCAGTGACTCCATTCCCAGCTTTTTCGACAATTCCGGCGTGAATGTGTAACCTACGTTCACGTTTCTGAGTTTCACGAATGTTCCGTCGAAATAAGTAAGCGTGCTGCCGTAAACCGGGAACTCCTGGTTGCTTTTCGGACGAGGGAATTCGTTGGTCGGGTTGTTCGGTGTCCAGTAA
Organism: uncultured Dyadobacter sp.; assembly: GCF_946482605.1. The sequence goes on from NZ_CAMLSE010000012.1 coordinate 59,977, forward strand.
TCCACTTTCATTTGCTGATAGCGGCCTGCCAGCGCGTTGTTGTTTCTGTGGAACTCGCTGCGGATCAGGTTTCCTACACGTGCAAAGAAGAAGAACGACAAGTCGAAGCCTTTGAAATTGAAACGGTTGGTGATACCGCCGCTGAAATCAGGAACGTCTGAGCCGATGATCTCGCGGTCATTCGCATTGATTTTGCCGTCACCGTCAATGTCTTTCAGCTTGATCTGCCCCACTTCGCTGTTCACAGCTTTTGCTGCGTCTGCTTCGTTAGTCTGCCAGATACCGATTTTTCTGTAATCGTAAACCGTGCTCAACGGGCGACCGATGAACCAGCCGTTACCTAGATCGTCCACTTTTCCATTATACAGCGAAAGAATGGCCTCGGTGTTTTTGGTAAATGTAAAATCAGTGGTCCACTTGAAACTGCTTGGTGAGTCGACGTTGATAGTCGTGAGGCTGAGCTCTATACCGCGGTTGCGTGTCTCGCCCACGTTACGTGTAACGGCGCCGAAACCGATTGATCCGGGGAGCTGATCAGACAAAAGCAATGCAGTAGTATTGGTTTGGTAAAATTCCAATGAACCCTGAACTCTTCCGCGGACAAGGCTGTAATCAAAGCCGATGTTGGCTGTGGCCGAAGATTCCCAGCGCAAATCCGCGTTTCCGATCGTTCCGGGGCGGTAGCCGTACGCAGGGGTCGTGTTCCAGGCATAGGCGGTGCGGCCGAGGAACGCCTGCGTCTGATAAGGTGCCAAACCGGTGTTACCCACTTTACCCCATCCTGCGCGCACTTTGAGCAAATCCAGCCAGCTTACGCTTTTCAGGAAGTTTTCATTGCTAAGGTTCCAGCCCACCGCGATACCGGGGAAGTTACCATACTTGCTGTTTTCCCCGAAACGGCTCGAACCGTCGCGACGCATTGTCAGGGTCAGGAGATACTTGTCATTGTAATCGTAGTTCAAACGACCCATGTAAGAGTTGATCGACCATTCCACCAAGCCGCTGATGGGCGAGAATACCGTCGTTGCAGCGCCCAGGTTGTAGAATGATTGTTGTTCAACCGGTACACCCTGTACGGCAGCTCCGAAACCTTCTGCACGGTCGCGCTGGATGGAATGCAGCAAGGTTACATTCAGGTTATGCTTGCCGCCGAACGTTTTGGAATAGTTTACAATGTTTTCCAATGTCCAGTTGAAACCGAATGCGCTGACGCTGTTGGCTTGCGCGTCCCCGCCTTTTCTGGCGTTGGTCATGGAACCGATAAAGCGTCCGTAGCGGGTAATGGTGAAGTCCGGACCAAAGTTTACGCGGTATTTCAAACCCGGCAGAATGCTGAATTCGGTGTACAGGCTGTTGAATATGCGGTAACGTTTCAGTTCATCCACCTGCGCACCCGGAACCAGCTCGGCGAGCGGGTTGGTCAGCAATGCGTCGTTAGTAGGTGAAAAAATGAGCTTTCCGCTGTCATCGTAGGGAGCCGCCAGCGGATTCTGGTTGATCGTCATACCATACGTATTCAGGTTCTCCCCGTTACGCTTGCTGTTCATCATATACGATGACAAGCCTACTTTCAACCATTTGTTTACATTATGGTCGATGTTCGCGCGCAGCGACAAACGGGTGAAATTGGCCTCTTTAATCACACCCTTATCGCGGAAAAAGCCGCCGGAAATATAGAACTGCGTCCGGTCGCTTCCACCCTGGATACCGATGGAATGGTTCTGCATCACCCCGTTTTTCACGATCAGGTCCTGCCAGTCGGTGTTGGTGCCGTTGGCGATACCTTTCGCCACGTTAGGGTCACCACCCAGTACCGCCACTTTCGCATCGGCTTCGGCGTTGATCACACCTGTCGGGATTGCGTTACCCGCCGCGTCTTTATAACCGCCGGTGGCCCGGTAAGCTTCGCGAACAAATTCCGCAAATTCCTCACCGTTGAACAGTTCCACTTTATCGAGTGCTTTGGAAACCCCCATGTAGCCATCGTAGCTCACCGTCGTTTTTCCCTTTAGGCCGCCCCGCTTGGTGGTCACAATCACAACCCCGTTGGCACCGCGCGAACCATAAATAGCCGTCGCAGTCGCATCTTTCAAAACCTCCATCGACTGGATATCGTTGGGGTTCATATCTTCGTAGCCACCCGCGAGCGGTATTCCGTCCACTACATATAAAGGATCATTACCCGCATTGAATGAACGGCGGCCCCGGATCAGGATTTTCGGAACCGTTCCCGGTTTAGAGCCCGCCTGGGTAACGTCCACCCCGGCAGCACGCCCCTGAAGGGCCTGTCCCAGGTTGGTGATAGGCATTTCATTGATTTCCTTGGAACCGACAGACGAGATCGCGCCGGTCAGCTGGCTTTTCTTTTGTGTACCATAACCCACGACCACCACTTCCGTCAGGATCTTCTGGTCGCTCGCCAGCACTATATCCACGATACTTTTATTACCAACAGCTATTTCCTGTGTTACAAAACCTACTGCCGAGAACACCAAAATTGCATTGTCTTCCGGCACGCTCATTTTGAAGGCGCCGTCCACATCGGTGTTTGTACCCGTTTTACTTCCTTTCAGTACTACGGAGACACCCGGAATCGGAAGATTATCTTCCACCGAAGTCACCTTTCCCGACACTGTCCTGTCGATAACCCTGACGGCTGGATTTGAAGGCCGCATTGCATAGACCTGCCCTGTAAAACCTGTCGCTACCGCACCAGCCATTGCCCATCTCATCATACAGTGGCCAATACTCGTAAAGTTTCTTTTCATACGCATTGATTGTTTAACCATTAATAGTTCATCACTCACTTTAATTGACGATCATTCGATAGAGTAGCCCTTACAAAATAATTATATATTTTCTATAAATAATTACAAATACATATGCAGTTACTTAACACAGAACTGTAACTATTCTGATAATATTTATTATTTGGAAGAGGCTTAGGGATGATACAATTCGTTGATTTTCGCTGATCGTACTTATTTGAACAATTTCAATAAGTATATTATTTGTACTTATAGTACAATTTGAAAATCAGTCTGAGGATAGATATTCGGGGAGAGATTTGAAAACGATATGCGAAGTTTATTTATGCAATCGTTGTCGGGAACGTTGCCAGAATAGACACGATCCAATAAATTATTATAAAATATTTACATAAACAGATACAAATCTGCCATCCCCGACAGGCTTCCCGTGAACAAATATTGGATTAAACCAATATCAATTTAAAGAATACCTGTCGGAAAATGACTGTCTGTAGTTGAAAAGTGTAATCTGACAGCTATTTATAATGGTCCGGGTTTTCGTCCTGCCATTCGTTCACACCGTCGCGGATCCGGTTCCGGAATGTAAGCGTATCCTGTGCAAAAGAGGTCGTACCATCCTCATTATCATACTTGTAACTCAAAAATATTTTTCTATCCTGCAACAGCCTCGCCTGGTTGAATGTGCTTGCACCATCGGGTGATACCGCTATCGGCGACCCGTCCGCCTTGCCGATCCTGATCGTTCCGCCGCTAAGGCTGATCCGGAAAGAACCATTCTGATCGCTGATCCTGTTGGTAACCAACGCGTCGGGTCCAACGGTTTTCAGCGTCACGATCTTGCTTTCCGGAGACGGAATGCTGGTGTAGTAACGGGTCGTTTTCACAACCTTCCCGCTTGCGTCTTTGACTGTCGTCACACCGCCATGCCAGTAGTTCCCAAAAAGCATGTTTTCATATTTGAGCGCGACCACCGCATACCGCTTTGCCCGGTGAATGGAGTCGGCGTCTGCCGAAGTAATGTAAAACGGAATGGCGTAACCGGGCCTGATGGTCGAAGCGTCTTTCAGAAACTTTGCCGAATCCGCCCTGATTACGACGGACCCCATGTGATCCCCGCTTTTGATCACCATTTTGCTATTGTCCGAGATCGTAAAATAGTCGCCCGGCATGGGCTTGAGTGTGTCTACGCTGCTTACCGCTTCACGGATGTAATTGGGACCTCCTTTCATGGCTGTCAGCGCATCTTTATTCACCAGTGCATTGTCCATGACAAAATTGACAATGCGGTCCTGCCGGTTTTCGCGGACGCCGGCCAATGCCGCCCCCACCTCTATCTTCATCCCCTCCCCGACCACGAATGTGCGCACGTTGGTCTGGTACATGAAATACACGGCTGTGTAATCAAAATCCTTGATGTAGTCGTCGTAGCACGAACTCATCAGCAAAACGAGGCCGAGGGCCATTGTGGTTATCTTTTTCATAATGAATGTTTATTTCCAGGCTTCCCAGCCGTCGTTCTGAACCAGATTACTCATTCTTAATACTTCGTCATAAGGGATCGGGAGAAACGCCGACGTGTAAGAGCGGGCTTCCACGACTTCATCCAGTTTGTATTGAAAAGTACCGTCGGAGTTGCGGGTGATCTTTGCCATATGAACAGGCTTGTTCAAATCGGTCAGATTGGTCGTCCAGCGGCGGATATCAAAGAAACGCATCCCTTCGAAACACGTTTCGATTCTCCTTTCGCTTTTAATAAAACCGTCGAAAGCCGCTTTGCCTTTGGAGGCTACCTCGGCCAGGTAAGGGTCTGTGGTGAAACCCTTTCCGCCATCTGTATTATTTTTTTTGCGCAAATATTCCATCGCTTCCTTCGCCGACATGCCATATCTGGCTCCATTCGCGCCTTCCACCTGGTTAGCGGCCTCCGCGAAGGTCAGCAACAGATGCTCCCAGCGAATGAAGAATTTGGAATGCGGTTGCCGGTTGATGGAATTGTCCGACCAGTTCAAACCCATAAACACCATTTTCTTAATGTGGTAGTTGGTCCGGCTGTTAATCGCCGGGCCGGCCGCATCCTTCGCATTCTGCCAGTTTTCGAAAGTGTACATCACCTTGTCGGTGTTGATTTTAAGCGCTTTCGCATTGTTGTGAAAGATGGTCGCATAGAGGCGGGGATCGCGGTCGGCGTATGGGTTTGCTGGATCGTACTTGCTCCGCGGGTCGGTAACCGGATAACCGTTCTTCATAGGAAAGGCGTCGATCAGCTCCTGGGTTGCGCCCACGGAACCCGTGCCCTGAAAGCCCCCGGGATAGAACATGCGCTCCATCGCATCATTGGCGTTGTTATAGCGCGACGCCCATATGATTCCCCCAAAGTTCGGATCAAACCAATTAACGGCTTTCACCGGATTAAAGCCATTGGTAACCGCGTCTGTTTTCATCTTGAAATCAATTACTTCCTTCGCGTTTCGGGCGGCCAGGTCCCAGCGGGACTGGTCGTTCCCCGGGTTAAAACGTGGACTGGCCCAGGTCAGATAAACCAGCGCTTTGATAGCCCGCGTGGTAATGCCGTCCAGGCGCCCCCAATACCTGCCACCGGCATAAGCCCTGTCGTTGACATTCTTCACCAGGAAATCCCGGTGGGCAATGGGCAGGTACTTGTAGGCCGAATCGCAGTCGGCGATGATCTGACGAACGCATTCATCGTAGGTATTTCTGGCCAGATTGGTCTCGGCCTTGATGTCGGCCGGTTCCAGCACAATCGGAAAGCCCAGCAGCTGCCCGTTGGCCATGCCGCCAAATTTTTGCAGCAGATCCCATTGAAACCACGCCCGCAACGCAAATGCTTCTCCCTGCAAACGGTTCTTGACGAGGCTGTCCAAATGCGGGTCCACCAGGAACCGCGTATTGTAGCCCCGCCGGTCTTTGAGAAAGAGGTTGACCAGATAAATAGACCGGTAGTCACGGTCCCAATAAGTCCTGAACGGGTCCTGGCTGGTCGGCAACGCGCCTACCGCCAGTCGGTTCAGCGCGTGGGTGGTGCTGGTAATGACCACATCGTCCGTCGCGCCGTCGAGGTAAACGCCCTCATTGTCGTTGTAGTTGCGGGGCATATTTTCGTAGCATTGCCCTACGAGGCCTTGTACCATGTCCTGGTATTTCCAGATGTCCTCGGCAGTACGGTTACCATTTGGGTATGGTTCGAGGTAATCGACGCAGGAAGCGAAGGCGAACGCCACTGCGGTGAGGCACGCTATATTCCTGATAGATAATAATTTCAAATGCATAGTTCTGGCTTTAAAATGTCAGTTTAACCCCTCCTGAAAAAGTGCGGAACAACGGGTAGGTGGTGATTCCCGAATTGACCGACTCCGGATCTACGTTTTTGATCTTTGAGAATGTGAGCACGTTTGCCCCGCGTACATACACCCGGATACCACGCGCAGCAATGAGGTTACCCAGGCGCACAGGCACATTGTAGGCAAGCTCTACATTCTGGATCTTGAAAAAGCCGCCGTCGCGCAGCCAGAAATCCGATGCCACAAAATTGTTGTTCACTTTATAATAGGTAAGGCGCGGATACTGCCCGCCGATATTCTCTTTCACAAAATCCGAATAGTTATTGTCGCCCCACCCGTTCCAGAAATACTTGTTGGTGAAAGGTATTTCGTAAAATGCGCGCCCGTTTCCGATCGCGGTCAGTTCCAGGTTTCGGAAGGCCAGTTTGAGGTTGAGTGCGTAAATCAGCCGCGGGGAACCATAACCGATCTGGCTCTGGTCGTTATCATCAACGACACCGTCACCGTTCCGGTCGAGGTATCTGAGGTCACCGGCTTTCAGCTCTTCGTCATAAATCTGCGGTACCACGTCAGTTTCAGCATCGGTAGCAAACTTTCCGGCATAAATCTGTCCCCAAAAGGCGTCCACCGGCCTGCCCACACGAGTCTGGTAGCCAAAGCGATAGTTGGGTTCGTCCCATTTAAGGACCTTACTGTTCTGCACCGTTGCATTACCGCCTATTGAAAAACGCAGGTCGCCGATGCGATCCGAATACTGCAATGCTGTCTCTACCCCAAAGTACCTGATCTTGTTATAGTTGTACCAGGGCCTGGCACCCGATATCCCCACTACGAACGGCACGGTATTGGCCAGCTGCGAAATAATGCCGTCACGGAGGTTATTGAAATAGTTGATCTCGACTGAAAGCCTGCGTTTGAGGAATAAACCATCGAGACCAATGCTGAACTCCTTGCGCTTTTCCCAGGTCAGGTCGGGATTGCCGATGCGGCTGGGAGTGGTGCGATAAACCAGGTTATCGGTATTGCTGCCAAACCATTGCCCGGTCGAATAGGGACCGAATGCTGAACCGGTCGAATTTACGCCCCAGCGGTCGAGGTAATAGAAGGGCGCCAGAAAGAATTCATACCCCAGAACACCCGCCTCGGCCCTGATTTTGAGATAATCAACACCTTTGAATGCCGAGAAAAATCCTTCCTCCGAAATAACCCAGCTGAATCCGGCTGCCGGAAACATGGCGTAACGTTTTCCTTTGTCAAAACTATAAGTACCCGCATAATTAAGTACGCCCTGAAAAACGTACCGGTCTTTGAGGGAGTACACCCCATTGAAAACCACATTCTGCTGGCGCTGAGGCTCCTCTATCCCGTTCCGCGTCGACTTGCCGATGTAATATGTAAGTCCGGCCTGAATGCTATGCACGTCCCAGCTCCGTTCGTAGCTCAGGTTTTCATACACCACAAAGCGCTGAGAGTAATAGTCGTGCAACTTCGCTTGTCCTGCCATATCCACCCCGTCGTGCACCTTCGAGAGCCTGATCGTGTCTAGTCCTGCATCGGTCTTCGAGGGGTTCACAATGTAAGCAATGTAATCCTCGGCCTTCCCGATACGGATACTGTTAAAGAGGTTGAAACCGGCGTAGGTCGTCGATTTCAGGCCCGGGATCATCTCTTTCAAATCATATTCAAAAGTGAGGTTCGAAGCTCCTGTGCGTCCCGTTTCGGTGTAGTACCCATTATGCATCAGGTTACCGATCGGGTTTGTCTTAAAATTGGAACTGACGCCATACCACGGTGCCACCGGACTGTCACCGAATGCCGCGTATACCGGGAACGCAATTGGCGGCGTGTTGGTGATGTCGGTGATGGCGCTGTTGAACTCCACCAGATCCAGGGCCGTGTTGGTGTTGCCGTCTTCATTGGTAAAGTTGGCATTATAGCCATAGTTGGGCGACCGGCGCAAAGTAAGCCCTCCAAAAAAATCGAACTTGACCTTGATCAGCGGATTGATCCTGATATCGATGTTGGACCGCACATTGATCCTGTTATAGTCGGACTTGGCCCCTATTTTGTAAATATCACCCTCCCCATTGTAGCCCAGATAGGCGTTATACTGTACCGTTTCGTTCCCGCCCGTCGAGGATAGATTGACCCGGGTAAATGGCTTTGAGTTTTTCAGCATCAGGCCCCGGAAGTCGACACTCGGACGGTACATATTATACGGATCGCCTTTTGCATATGCAGCAATGTCGCTCTCGTTGTACAGCGGCGACAAGCTGCTGTTGGACCTGGCCATGTTGTTGAGCTGCGCATATTGTGCACCCGACGCCCAGCCTGGAAAGCGGTCCACAATGCTCACACCCTGTTCGGCATTCACGCTCATGACGCGCTCGTGCACTTTCCCCCTTTTGGTTTTAATATAAATAATCCCGTCAGCACCCCTTGGCCCCAGCATTGCCTTGCCTACGATGTCTTTAATGATTGTCACCGATTCGATTTCCTGCGGGTCAATCGGCATTTCGGTGATGTCGGTAGGAATGTCGTCGATGATGAAAATCGGGTTGCGACCGCGTGTTGCGATGCCGATCTTTTCGGTGATCCGGAAATTCCCTATCTCTTCCTCGGCAGTCAGTCCCGGTGACCCGTCGCGTTCCACTACTTCCAGGCCGTTCACCAGTCCTGCAAATGTGTTCCGCAGGTCGTTGGTAGGATATTTCTCAAGATCGGCGGTTTTCAGGGTCACGTAGCTCCCGGTGGCCAGTCTTTTGGGAATATTCATAAAAGGCATGGGCACCACGTCGTCGGGCGTTGCGAAGAGTTTCGCTTTTTTCAGCTCCACCACGCTGTTGGTGACCATATCGCTCACCAGCGACACCGATTTGCTATACCCGTACGACGATACCGTCACAAAATCTTCCGGCAACGCTTCGAAATCGAAATCCCCGCTGGCGTTGGTTTCCGCGTGGATCTGCCCCTCGCCTACCACTACCGAGGCATTGGGAATGGGGTTGCCATTTTCGTCGGTTACTTTCAGGCTTACAGTTACGGGCTTGGGCTTTTTGGCCGGCTTATCTTGGGCCAGCGCATGGCCGCCCCAGAGCAGGCAGAGCAATATCATTCCGATAACTCCCTGCCTTACATAATGTATACTTTTCTTCATCATTAGTTCGAGCGTTTAGGTTACCAGACTTCGTTCGGTACAAAATTTTTCATCTTGTACATGTCTTCGGTGTTGAAGGGCAGATAGTACATCGCCTCTTTCCAGCGTGTCTGGCGGTCGGCTGAGAGCGGCATGCAGGTGTACCTGAACCCGGTAGGATAACTGGCGCTCACGGCCACTTTCTCCACATCCATTCGATAAAGCACGCCTCCCATCACCTTCGGAGCATCTTTCCAGCGGCGTATATCGTGGTAGTAGTGCCCGCCTTCAAAACAAAGCTCGATCGTCCGCTCATTCTTAATGCGGTCGCGGAGCTTATCCTTACTGCCCGTGTAGGCCTGTAATACCTGAGGCATACCGGCACGGGTACGGATGCGGTTGAGCGCCTGCAGCGCGGTCATGGATGCGCCCGGAGCGGCCCCGTTGGGTCCGTAAGCTTCATTGGCCGCTTCGGCATAGTTGAGGTACAGCTCTCCCAGCCTGATCAGCGGATCGGTGTATTGCGGGCTCGTTTTGTTGTTCACACTTTGTTCTCCCCAGGTTTTACGCTCGTAGTAGCCTGTGCGGGTAATGCCTGCGTAGGATTGGTCCAGGAGCTGACCGTAGATGGCGGCACCGTCTTTGGTTTCGTAGTAAATTTTGGCATTGCCATACCCGGGCACCGGCGCTGTATTATAGATTATGTCAATGTAAAAACGAGGGTCCCGGTCCTTGTACGGATCCTGCTCGCTATAATGCCCGGCTGCCGCAGCAGCCTGCCGGTCGGCCGGGGTGTTCAATGGCTCGCCCCATTTGGTTTCAAACTTGTCGACGGTATTCTGCGTCGGACATTCACCCGACCAGCCTGTTTTGCCGCCTCCAAAGACACCGTTCATCTGCCCGTTCAGATCCCCCGCATTATAGGTTTTGGTACCGGCATACCAGGCCCAGAGCTGCTCGTTGGAATAGGTGGTGCCGATGTAATTCTTCTTGTAGTCGGCTAGTGAAAGCAGCTCGTAACCATACCGTTCTGCGATCTGGATCGCCTCCCAGTTGGCCTTTGCAGCAGCCTCCCAGTCGGCATTGCCGAGCTCGTTGTTCAGCGGACTGGCCGCGTACAGCAATGCACGTGCTTTGATTGCTTTGGCCGCGACACCGGTTGGGCGTTTTTGCTCAGGATTGTTCAGGTGTCCCGTCACGCCCGGTCCCGGGTCCCGGCGCATGAGATCGGCCTGCTCGAAGTAAGTGGCCGCGGTGTCCATATCCATCGCGATGCGGACCAGCGTCTCGCGTTTCGACAGCCGGGGAATATCCCATTCGTCGTCCTGCCCGATCACGCGGTTAATGTACGGCATGGGCCCCCAGAGCCTGAAAAGCTCGAAGTGAGCGAATGCGCGGATGAAGTGTGCCTGACCTTTGAAATCATTGATATCCACCGGGCTGGCGTCCTGAAGCATCCCGATGTTTTTCAACGACATATTGCATTTGCGTATAATCCAAAACATGGAGCCCAGTATCGGACGGCGCGCCTGGTCGTAGGTCATTTTATTGATAATCGCAGAAATCTGCCCGCTTTTGATGACCTGCGCGTCCATGACACGGCCCATGTCGCTCATGTCCGTGAGCGCTTCCATGGTATACTTCTGGTCCCAAAAATCGAAGTAAAGCGAATACCCCATTTTGATATTGTAGCCGCGCCAGTCTTTACCGTCCAGCTTGTTGCCTTCGTAGATAGCGTCGAAGAACTTTTTGAAATTTTCATATTTGGAAAAAACATCCGCCTCGGTTAGTCCGGATTCGGGTGCCTTGTCCAGGTAGCTTTCCACACACGACACCATCGGTACCATCAGCAGCGCGGAGATCCATATTCGTTTGATATAGCTTTTCATCATTTCGGTCTTAAATTAGAATGCGGCCTTAATGGCGAATTTGATACTGGTCATCTGAGGGTAGAATCCCTGGTTGAAATCGCGGCTTTCGGGGTCACCTTCGATGAGCTTGGTGAAGGTGAGCAGGTTATTGCCGGTCACAAAAAACACGAGGTTCGATGTGCCGATCACCCGGCGCAGGAATTTGGAATTGAAAGTGTACGCGGCATAAACCTCCCGCAAACGGAGATAGTTGGCATTGCGCCAGAACCGGTTTTTAACCATAATATCGAAACCCCGGTCGGCCTCCCCGCCGCCCCAGAACAGGTTGTCGGTGCTGCCGCCACCAGAATAATGCAGGGTAGCGTGGTTGGCACCAAGGTTCGTCGGTGTCCAGTAATCCAGCTGAGAAGCGTGGACCCGCCAGTCGCCCTTGATGAATTCGACTTCATAGGGCTGATTGAACTCCACATACTTGCCCACATTCCCCTGAAACATAAAGTTGAAATCAAACTTTTTGTAGGAAAAACCTGCGGAAAATGAATAGGTGATCGGCGGGAAGTCCGAGCCTGGGATCGGATATTTGTCCAGATTGGTCACCTTGCCGTCGCCATTGTAGTCGAGGAATTTGTAGTCGCCTACGTTCAGCTTTTGCAGGTCGATGGCCGACACGTTGTTATGAATGTCGTCGACAGAAGTATAGTACCCCGAGCCTGTCAGCTCAACACCGCTAAGTTGGCTCCCAAGCGGTTTGCCGGCGGCTTTCTGGTAATCGGAGGCATAGGGCAGATCGTCTTTGAACAGGATCCGGTTTTCATTGAATGCAAAAATCCCCTTGGCAAAATAGCTGAGGCCGGCGGCGGTATTATTGCGGTATTCGGCTTCCAGTTCGATGCCATGCTTTTTCAACCGCCCCAGGTTAAGCTCTTTGAAAGAGCTGCCGATCAGCATTGTAACGCTTTGCGGATAGAGCAGCATCTTCCGGCGGCGCTCATCGAACAGGTCGACGCCGAATGTGAACGTGTCGTTCCAAAGTCCCACCTCGATCCCGAGATCCCGTTTGCGGGCTTCCTCCCATTGCGACACCATGTTAGGACCGAGGTCTTCATTAATGTACCCCAGATTATCCTTGAAATAATCGCTCAGATACAGCCAGCGGTTCGCCGCAATGTCGCTTCCCACCTTGCCATCCGAATAACGCAGTTTCAACTTGCTGATCCAGGAGACACGATCTTTGAAAAACGGCTCTTCCGACACCATCCAGCCGACCGCCCCCGAGGGGAAGAAACCATACCGGTTACCGGGCGCAAAACGTTCCGAACCGGTGTAACCGACGTTCACTTCGAAGAGGTATTTACCGGCAAAATCATAAGTACCCCGGCTTACGAGCCCCTGGTTGTAATAGGGAAATTCGGTCGTTTTATCCTTCTGCTGACGGTTCACGAGCACCAGGCCGGTTACGTTATGCTTGCCGAAAGTGCGTGCGTAGCTGGTGGAGAGTTCGTAGTAAAAATCTTTGTAATAGTCATTTTCCAGTTCCCCTACATTGATATCGAGCGGCGGTTGCTGATACACTTCGTTACCCTGTCCGGCCCGGAACCAGGGATTCTCTTCGGTGCCGATTTTGTCGTAGTTGAGCTGGTACTCCGGAAACGAATAGCTGGCCATCAACGAGCGGTTGCGGTAGTAGGTGCTCATCGAAACTTTGCCCTTTACCGAAAGCCCTTTGGTTATAAAATCCAGTTTCTGGTCCAGGATCAGGTCGGTAAAAAGCTTAGAATCCAGGTAACGGTTGAAAGAACCCTGGTTCATGGAAGTGTATGGATTACCGGTAAACTCTCCGAAATTCATCGCAAGGCGGTCGCCCGTGTCGTTAGGATAGTCGGGATCGGGCACCTGCGCGAGGACCCAGGCCGGGAAGTAAGCCGGATAGCGCGATGGGCCGGTGGAATACAGGTTACGCCAGGGAGAGCTGTTGGGTTGGTTTTTGATCCCGGTTTCTCCACCCACATTCAGCGACAAGGTTGTGCTTTGCGTGAGGTTAAAATCGATGTTGGTGCGGTAGTTGAACCGATTGTACCAGTAGCGGGTATCGTCGTACCCCTGCTGATATGCCTTGAAGAAATCGCCCTGGTGCGCATAGCCGAGCGATGCAAAATACTTGATGAAATGCGTGCCGCCCGATACATTGAAGTTGGCATTGGCATTGGTCGCAAACGGTTTCGTCATCAGTTTGAACCAGTCCACATCCGGGTAACGCAGGCTGTTCAGAGGCGTCGATGGATTTCTGTATTCGTTTAATGCATATTGGGGAATGAGGTCGGTAAACTGCTGACCGTTCATCAGCGCGTGGTTGTACATCGACATGGTCCTGTACGAGCTGATGTGATCCGGAATGCGTGTCGCTTTGGAAATACCGTACGAACCGGTAAAGTCCAGCTTGGGCTTTCCGATCACTCCCCGCTTGGTGGTGACGATAATGACACCATTAGCTCCCTTGGCCCCGAAAACGGCGGTGGCGGAGGCATCTTTGAGCACCGAAATCGTGGCGATCTCATTCGGGTCCATATCTCTGAAATCGCGTTCCACGCCGTCGACCATCACCAGTGGCTCCGAACCGTTCCAGCTCGAAAGTCCGCGGATGACGATGTCCGAATGGTCGTTACCGGGTTCTCCGCTCTTCTGCATGGTGAGCACGCCCGAGAGTTTTCCGGCGAGCGCATTGGTGACATTGGAAGTACCCGACCGCATCAGCGCCTTGTTGTCCACCTGCGTGATCGCGCCCACGATGCTCTCCTTGCGCTGTGTTCCATAGCCCACCACCACAAATTCTTCCAGTTCCTTGTTCTCAGGCACCAGTTTCACGTCGAGCGATCGGCGGCCAGCCACCTGCACCTCCTGGGAAATGTAACCGATATAGCTGAACACCAGTATAGAAGCATTATTGGTTGCGGTGATCTGGTATTTACCGTCCGTGTCGGTCGAGAGGCCGTTGAGCGTACCCTTTTCAACGACATTCACCCCCGGCAACCCTACCCCTTTTTCATCCCGGACGACACCCTTAACCGTGACGGCCAATGATGCGATGGCATTGTCCATAACCTCCCGAAGCCGCTGCTCATGGTAAGCTTCCACCGAGCCGTTCCAGGCTGGCCGGCCGCTGGCCGAAGTTTTGAAAACGGAGGGCCCGTTCAATACCTCTGTAACGGCCTGCTTTTTGGCATTGGAAACATAAATCGTCTCGTTGACCCTTCTGAAACTAAGGTTTGTTTCCTGCGAAATGTGCCTCAGCAGCTTTCCCACACTCGCCTGCGGGAAGTTCAGGTCAACTTTTTTGTTCCGCACGAGCTTTTGGTCGTACTGAAAATTGAAATTGGTTTTGTCATTGATCACCACAAAGGCATCTTCCAGCGGCACGTCGTGCAGATCGATGGAGATGTAGATTTTCTCAATGCTTTGTTCCTGCGCTTTCCCGTCCGAAGCCGACAGCAATCCCGCAAAAATGCATTGCAAAATCGTCCCGATAACCGCATACCTAGACATCGCTACAATTTGTCGTAGTAGTTTATATTGCATATTTTTGATCGTTTTGAATTTCACGTTCATGACAAGTGACTTTCTCCGTTACCTGATTGAGCGCCAACTCTTAGCACGGGAAGTCACACGGACCGGTAATCAGCAATGGTTACCGGTTCTCTTTTTCAGCTGGTGTCGGATTGCATGGGCCGGTGTCGGTTATTGAAGGTGTACAGTATTGTTCGTGACTTTGTAGGCAAACCGGTTGGGATAGCTCATCACACCCAGAATGTAGTCGAGGGACTTTTCCTGGAACTTGCCGCTAAACCGCCAGTCGGCGTCCATCCTGACCGTCGGTGCAACCTCGAACCGGACACCATACCAGCGTTCCAGCCTGATGATGGTCGATTCGAAATCGGCTTTCTGGAAGTATAACATGCCATCTTTCCAGCCGATCTGCTCCTTTTCGTCGTAAGTCCCGACAATGAGCTCCCCTGCTTCCTTCTGAAAAGTAGCCATTTCACTTTTGGTGAGACAAACGCTGGCGTCGTGATCGACTGACCCGATTTTGGCATTCACTTTAACCTTCCCTTCCACCACGGCTACCTGTACCGCATTGTTCTCGGGATATGCCCTGATGTTGAAAGATGTGCCAAGCACCCTGGTTGTTACGTCACCTGTGTGAATTACAAATGGTGCCCGTTCGTTTCTGGTCACATCAAAAAATGCCTCCCCGGTGAGCTCCACGCGGCGGATGTCGCTGGAAAATGCTTTGGGATAGGAAATCGACGAGCCGGCGTTCAGCGTAACGCGGGTACCATCGGGCAGGACTACCTTCCGCTGCTGGCCGTTCGCTGCCTTCTGTTCGACAGGGGTCGCCTCGCCCATTGAGCGGCCATCGGAAAGCCAATAACGGTTTACAAAAAAGAAGGCACCCGCTACCAGGCAAGCCGCGGCGAGCAATTGATACACCCAACCAAAATTCATCCGCCTGGACGTGCGGACCGTCGCCGGAGTTGGACCGGGGCCGACCATGGAAGATTCGAGCCGTTTCCATTGGGCCTCGATGTCGTAAGCGGGAACTGCGGTATCCCGGAAACTGATGGCATAGACGATTCTTTTTGCCTTTTCAATTTCGGGACGGCGGGAAGGGTTAGCCATCAGCCAGGCTTCCCAGAGGTTGTCATTTTCGGGGGCGGTGCCGTTCAGCCACGCACGGAAGTCCTCATCGAGGACGAAATCCTTGTAGCCAAACCGGTCGTACTTGTGCGTTTCCAATAGGATAATATTTATTCTTTACTTTCATAAAGCCAGAATAAATACCTAGTGACCCTCGACCGATGATTTTTTTTTGTAGAAATTATTATATTTTTCTTCAAATACCTTTCAATCAACTATGTGTAAGCTCATTAAAAAGTTCGACATAATCCGTCATAACCCCACCAGAAGTCAGCAGCGAGAGGTAGAGTCCGAAAATAAACGGAACGTCCCGGCCCTGCGGGGCCAGCTCTTCATTAAGAGCATCTAATGCTTTATATATGAGCTTATAAACAGCTCTCGTCGATATATTCATGATCAATGCAATCTCTCCGAACGATTGCTCATTATAGAAACGGAGGTACAACGCCTCTTTCTGGCGGGCAGGCAGATGCTGGATGGCGGTCTGAAGTGCCAGCACATTTTCTTTAAGGGTCTGGTCATGGATCATCTTCATTTCTACCGATAACTCGACGTGAAATGAGGATTCGTCTCCATCCAGCTCCACTATGTCGGGCGTATTGCGGGCGCGCTTTACGATGAGCCTGCGCAGGGAGGCCAGCAGGTAGTTCCGGATCGAATCCGAGGTCCCAAGAAACGCCTTCCGCTCCCAGATATTCATGAACAGGATCTGGATACAGTCCTTGACTTCCTCATCGTCCTTATGGAAACGGAGCCCATAGTTAAGCAGCGACGGGTAGTAATGCCGGAAAATCTGCTCGAACGCCTCGCTGCTGCCTGATCTGAGCGCATTCCAAAGCGGCGCCTCCTCGAACGTTACGGGCCGCTGGCCACGATCGGACCTCCGGTAATCATTAGTCAGGTTGATACTCACTTCCATGTTCGCTGATTTTCACTGTTTCGCTGAGAAAAAATACCGCAGAATTGTAACCTCGCGATAATTTTCTTGGTGACGCAGAATTTGACATTCACCCTTAAAAAAATCAATATTTTTCAAGGAAATATTAAAACAGAACGAAGGGAGGAGTTTGAACGGGCGGCTTTGTTCAGGAATTACCCAGTATAAAATAAAATGCAAAGATCAGGAAAGTGACCGACATCAGAATGAGGATAATATTACGTGCGGAAAGGCCGTGGTCCTGGATCGCCGGGTTACTTGTGGTGTCACGATCTCCCATGATGTCGAGCGAGCTCATGATCCTTCCCCAGATAGAATTTACTTCCTGCCCGCTGAGGCTGTCGGGCCGCCAGTCGGAGGCGATCAGCACCAGCTCGCGGGCTCTGGCCACGGTATCCTTTTGTGAAGGGTATTTCAGTATCCAGTTTTCCCAAAAGGACCGGATCGGTGGATCATCAGGAAACCGTACCCATCTTATGAAGAGGTTTTCCATTGCCAACTCCTCAGCCGATAACTCTGAAAACGGTTTCATTGTATTAGTAGATTGAATTTTAGAGCCTTCTCAAACAGTTATCCGGAATTATGCAAATCCGGTATTATTTGTTTGTTAAGCTTAATGTGTAAAAAAGTAGGTCTTTCCGGGTTTATACTCAATTTTTCGGCGCTAAGGAAATTATTTCAAAAAAAGCCATCCTGTACTGTGGGGTATGGCCAACCGGCCCCGTTTCTCCTGTGATTTCCGGCTCCCGAGCATATGTTACCTGCCGCTCAATGGTCTTACGTCAAACTTACCCCTAGTAAGATGATGAAAAGATTATACATTTTCTCTCTCTGGCTATGCTGTTTGCCGGGATGGCTGACGGCTCAGAACAAGGTCCTGTGGGATGGCGAAATGGCCGATCCCGCCTCCTGCAACAAGGCTTATGGAAGCATCATATCCGGGCCGGATGCCTATGCCGGAAATTATTGCTTCCGAGCGGAGCCCGACAACTCGCATGCACCACGGATCGGTTTCAATTGCACCGACATGTGGCGGGCCGACATTTCCGGCTTCGACGAGCTGAGGTTCTTTATCAAATGCAACCAACCCGGGCAGACAACGTCCGTCCGGTTCACCACCTATTTTGCTCAAAGCAAATGGGTTAACGTCGATCCGTACATTGTAGGCGGCGGTCCGCTTTCAACGGGATATCAGGAAGTGAGGATACCGCTCGATCTGCTAAAAACCGCTGCATTTGATCTCAGTTCGGTCGAGTACCTCGAATTCAGCAAATCTCCGGTGCCGCAGCTGATGTTTTTTGTCGACAACATTTCCGTAGCCGACCTGACGAAGCCTGATATTGCTTACCAGGTGTTGTCGGATCGGGTCATTACGCTTAAAATCAATGAAAAACTTGACACCCTCGAATGCCGCAAGGTGACGCATTATACGCTCACGAGCGAGACCGACGTCCATTATCAGGGCGGCGGTAATCCGGCACGCGTGGGCCTGCATTACTATGTAAGTGGTTTGAAACCGATATCCGGAAGTCCCATTGTGACTGTCGAACTCTTTCTCCTATTCGACAATACGCTCATGGAGGGCCATTCTTACGAGCTCCATGCAGACGATATCCCGGACCTCTCGGGAAACAGCGCCACCCTTCAAGCGACCTTCCCGTTTTCGGACAGGGATATTTATGGCAATGTGAAGGCCAATCAGATCGGCTATCTTCCCAACAGCCCCAAACTGGGCAAGCTCGGCAATTTTCTAGGAGATCAATGGGCAATGCCGCTGGATACCATCGACCCGCCCGCTTTCCAGGTAATTAGTACTGCCGGACAGGTGGTTTGGAATGAGAAGGGCAAGTTTCTCAAATCCGACCTGGATTTTAGCGGCGAATGGGTGGTAGATCTTGATTTTTCCGCGCTGGAAACACCCGGAGACTATTTCCTGTATGTCCCCGGTTACGGACGATCGGAAACATTTCAAATCTCCGACCAGATTTATAAAGATGCTTATTTCCACACCGGGCGCGCATTATATTACCAGCGTACCGGTCGCCTGGACCACGCATATGCAGGCGATTGGGCCCGGGAGGCACTTCCCGCGACGACGGCTGAGATCCACACATCGCATTTGTCGTCACCGCTGTACAGTGCTACGGATTTCCTGCCCGGTACGCAGCTACCCATGACGAAGGGCTGGCTGGACGCAGGGGATTACGGGCGCTATGTACCCACGGCTGCCAGCGCAATGTTCATTTTGTTTACCGCTTATGAACTTTATCCTCAAAAATTCCCTGACAACCACCTGCAAATTCCGGAAAGCGGCAATAATGTCCCGGACCTCCTGGATGAACTGAAATACGAAACCGACTGGCTCAAACAAATGCAGGCCCCGGATGGCGGCGTTTACTTCCGCGTAACGCCCGCTACCTGGTCCACCGGCCTGCCCGAAGACGAAAAGAACACACTGTTCATCTCCGAAAAGACCACCCAGGCAACGGCAATGTTCGCTGCGGCGATGGCCATGGCATCCCGGAATTTTAAAAGCTATTACCCGGCCTACGCCGACAGCTGCCTGGAAAAAGCAAAAAATGCATGGCTGTTTATCAATGCCCACCAGGATGCTTCGATGCCGGTGAATGTGCCGGGAATCTCGGCAGGGCCTTATCCTGATCCGGAAGACCGCGACAACCGGGCCTGGGCCGCCGCCGAGCTATACAAAACCACAGGAGAGGCGATCTACCACAACGATTTCCAGACCTGGTACAGCAAGATCCCACACGAGTTCCATGCGACCATGAGCTGGCAGCAACACACGGTAAAGGCTATCTGGGCATATTCGACCACGAAACATCCCGTGTTGCCCGCGTTCATCGATGAGTTTAAAAACAAGCTGAACACCGAAATCCTGGTCAATTATGAGAAACGGACCATGGACATACACGCCTACCATGGCGCTTACCATCCTTTCAAAGAGTACATCGGGTATGGCTCGTTCGGAATGGCGCAGAGCTACGCATTCGATTATATTATGTTCAGCCATTTGCTTCAAAAGCCCGAATTACTGGAACTGGGGAAGATCCAGCTCGATATTCCGCTCGGCAATAATCCGCTTTCCATGACATTTATCACAGGCCTGGGCAAGCGGAGCCCGCGCTATCCGCTGCACTGGTCGACCGTCCCGGGCAAATATCCCGAGCCAGTGCCCGGTGTGCCGGTTTTCGGGCCTGCTGCTTCGCTTGTAATGAACCGGCCTTCAAGCTTTGCGATACAGGACCCTGCCAACCGCTACCCGGCCGGCTTCAAGAAATCCGACCCCTATCCTGTGCTTCGCCGGTACACCGATGCCCGCGAAGCCGTAGAAATGTCGGAATTTACCGTCCAGGAAATAGCTGTAACCATGGCCACATTTGCCTTTTTCAGCACTGCCGCCCCGCCTGTACCGCCACAGTCGCCAATACTCGTTGCCGGCTCCCGGGAAGATGCAATCTTGCGGGTCGCACATCCCACGCGTGACGTGTATGAGATCACGCTCGTAACGGGTGAAAGGCAGCAGGGACGCCCCTACTATGCGGAGCTCTTCAATCTTCGCGGTAGCATAGTGCGCCGCCTGGGCCTGCGCGCCGGCGTTGCCATGCCGCTGGATGTTTCAGGCCTGACGAAAGGAATTTATGTTTTGAAAGTCCGCGCCCAGACAGGCGAACCGGTGGCAACCCGCAGGATTCTAGTGTATTAAACAGTTATAAAAACCCATTCATGTTAGGGGAGTTTTCAAATTTGAATACATTTGCAAAAAACACACTATATAACACGTTCATTTTGCAAAGGTATTCACATCTCCCCGAGGAAGAGCTACTGCCATTATTGACAGAAGGCGACAGACTGGCATTCAAACAGTTATATACTTCCTACTACCGTTCCATTTTCGGGCACGCGTTAAAATTCACGAAGTCGGCCGATCTCGCGGAAGACATCGTCCAGGACGTATTTCTCAAAATATGGGAAAACAGAGCCATGTTAAGCGAAGTCCAGCATTTCAAAAGCTATCTGTTTGCCATTTGTAGGAACATGACCCTCAACCTGCTGGCGAGAGCATCCCGGGAAGCAAAGATCATGGACCAGATCATTTATGGCGCACAGAAGTTCCATCTCGATTCCGAAACCAAGTTACAGCAGCAGGAATATGAAAAGTTGCTCCACGAAGCGATCGAACACCTGCCTCCCCAGCGCCGGTTGATTTTCCGGCTTTGTAAGATCGATGGGAAAAGTTACGAAGAGGTGGCAGCGCAACTGGGCGTCACCACGGGCACGATCAACGATCACATCGTAAAAGGAACCAGGTCGGTAAAGGAATACCTGCGTCGCTACAACATCACGCTCGTCCATTTGATTTTTCTGGCCTTGCTGAAATAAGTTTTTGTCGGAGCATATGACGGAAGGTTTCTGCTTGTCTCACAGGAAACAACAAGCGCATGAAGCAGTCCGAAGCTATTGATCTGATGCACCGGTTTATCGCCGACAGCTGTAATGAGGAGGAAGTCACCAGGGTAATCGCACTGATGGGTTCCGAAAAAAACAGGCAGCTGTATGGCCAACTGATGGACGCGGCGGTCGAAAACGGGGCAATGAAGCCGGTAGCCGTCGCGGACCAGGTGATCGAAAAAAACTACCGGACTTTGGAAGAAAGGCTTGGGATACAACACCGCAGGCGGAACTTCCCCTCTTGGAAATGGCAGTACTTCGCCGCCGCAGCCATTGCTGGTATCCTGATTGTTGCAGCACTGGTCATTTATCGGCTCCCCTACCATTCTGCGAAGCATTACGCAACCGGATTCGGAGAGACGAAACGCATCAGCCTGCCGGATGGCTCAGTGGTGACCCTGAACGGTAATTCCGACATTACTTATCGAGCAACAGATAGGACCGGCACGAGGTCGGTTGAACTGAGAGGAGAAGCTTTTTTTGAAATCAGGAAAACGCCCGACCATCAAAAGTTCGAAGTGATTATGCCTGGAACCGGAAGAATCCAGGTGCTTGGAACGGAATTCAATGTTCGTCACAGATCGGGTCAATCGAGGGTCGTACTGCGGTCGGGCAGCATCCGGCTTACGGTGGCCGGCGGCACGCTCCGCGAAGTATTCATGAAGCCCGGCGAACTGGTCGATATCTCGGCAAATGCAGCAATCACCAAACGCAGCAAAGTAGATCCCTCCCTGTTTGATCATTGGACTACCCATAAACTTGTTTTTGAAAATACCCCTCTTCGCGAAATAGCGGATATGCTAAGGGATACTTACGGGCTGGATGTCGTGATCGACGATCCGAAGTTGCTCGATAAAAAACTCTCCGGCACCGCTCCCATCCATGACCCAGATACATTTCTGGAAGCCCTCTCCGGTTCGTTTGATCTCCGGATCGAACGGAAACAAAACAAAGTCACCATTACCGCCCATTAAAGACCACTCAGCTTCCTCCACATTCCGGGTTTGATAAAAGCTTAACGGCTTACGGTATGCTATTGACCAATTTTTAAGGAGCTATGAGAACAAACTTACTGATTCTGATAAGTGTTATGTGTGTCGCCCCATTCATTGGAGCCGGAGCGCTGGCCGCCCATAAACGTAACGGATGTGTATGGTATAGATCAGGGCCAAAGACATTGCGGCTGGCCCTGACCGAACTGGAAAAGCGCTTTAACGTGTCGATCATGTACAATAGCGATCTCGTCGATAATAAACTGGTCAGCGTCCGCAATTATGAATCCGGGTCCATTGAGGAATCGCTTACGAAGTTGCTTCGGGAACATGGCCTGCATTTCAAAAAGGCTGCCAATGGATTTTACTATATCTCCGCCAAAAAGGATCATAGCTATTCCAGCCCGACCGCCCGCCCGGCGTCCGGCCAGCTCCCGGAGACAACCGGCGAAATTCCGGAGACCGCTCCGTCCGTGCAAAAGCTGCTGTCAGGAAAAGTTACCGACGCCACCACCGGCGAACCTTTGCCAGGGGTAAATGTCCTGCTCAAAGGCACCACGCAGGGAACCGTGACGGATGCGGCGGGTACATTCAGTCTATCCACCGACGCCGCGGAGCCTGTCATTGTGTTTTCATATGTCGGATATATATCAAAAGAGGTTAACATCAACAACGAGACAAACCTGCTTGTCTCGCTGCAACAAGATATTAGGATACTGACGGAGGCAGTGGTCGTAGGCTATGGAACGCAGGAACGAAAAGACGTTACGGGCGCGATCTCCGTCATCAAATCTTCGGAGATCGAGAAAATGCCGGTAACGGGCTTGGATCAGGCATTGCAAGGCCAGGCTTCCGGCGTGTTCGTATCGTCCAACTCGGGCGCCCCGGGATCGGACGTAACCGTGAGAATACGCGGAACCGGCACGATCGGGAACAACAATCCGTTGTATGTGATCGATGGCACACCCACGGGACCCGAAGCCCTCAACCTGTTCAATCCACGGGATATCGAATCCATCGTAGTATTGAAAGACGCCGCCGCGGCGAGTATTTACGGCTCCCGGGCAGCGAATGGTGTCATACTAGTAACTACTAAAAAGGGCAAAAACGGCGATACCCAAATTGCATTCGACGCTTACTACGGTCTCCAAAGCGCCTGGCGGTTGCCCCGGTTGCTGGATGTTACAGGCTATGCATCCATTGTCAATGAAGCCTATGTGAATGCCGGGAAGCCAGCGGCATTCGGGCGCCCCGACACATTGGGCGCAAATCACTACTGGCTGAGAGAACTGTTTCACACAGCCCCTGTCCGGAATTACAACCTGTCTGTTTCTGGGGGTACCGCGAAGTCGCAATATGCATTATCCGCGTCTTATCTGGGCCAGCAAGGGATTTTACCGAACAGCGACTTCAACAGGCTTTCATTCCGATTGAATACATCGCACACGGTCAAAGCCAAATGGGCGGTTGGCCAAAACCTGACCGTCAGCCACTCGACCGGCAACCAGATCCGAACCAACGAGCTGGGAGGCATCCTGGCGAACGCGGTTTACAAACGACCTTTCGACGCAGTATATGACGACGATGGGAAATATGCGGAGTCGGCCATGGACCCGAATCCCATTGCGCAGGCCCACCGCACCGAAAATCGACGGGGGCGGCTCCGGCTCTTCGGCAACCTGTTTGCGGAATATGAGGTTACCAATACCCTGAAATTCAGGAGCAATTTCGGGCTGGATATAAATTATTCCAAGAACCGGAATTACATCCCCGCATTTGGCGCGACACCGAATTCCCTGGTCGAATATGCCGATATTTCTTATGCTCCGCTTTGGCAAAATTCGGTTTCCTACCACAAAAAAATCAACGACCGACACGATTTTTCGGCTGTGATGAGCATCGATGCACAAAAAGGGCGGTATGAATTTACGGCAGTCAAGGCAGACAATTTCATTTCCGACGATCCGAACAACCGCTACGTTTCCGCTGCTCAAAATATCGATGCGGGACGTGTGGACGGCAATGCGACCGAATGGGCGCTATTGTCGCTCGTGGGCCGGCTGAACTACTCATTTCATGACCGCTACCTGTTCAGCGTAAGCTTCCGGCGCGATGGCACGTCGCGGTTTGCAAATGGCCACCGCTGGGGCAGCTTCCCTTCCTTTTCGGCAGCCTGGCGCGTTTCCGACGAACCGCTTTTACGGGATCAGACAGTCCTGTCGGATTTCAAGATCCGCGCAAGTTGGGGACAACTCGGCAATCAGGAGGTTGGCGACAATTATGCCACTTACAATACCGTCGCGACAGGATTACAGTATGCATTCGGGCCCGGTTCGCAAACTTACTACGATGGCCTGGGCATTCCCACGAACGGGAGAGCCGGGGCGAAACTTGCCTCCGATGAGCTCGTCTGGGAAGCCAGTACACATGCCGATGTTGGAGTCGATCTGGCATTTTTTAACAACAAACTACAAATTACCGCCGACTACTTTTCAAGAAAAACCACTGATATGCTGCTGGATCAGCCGGTCTCTTCCCTGTCAGGTGCTTCGACGATCAGCGTCAATGCAGGGTCCATCCTGAACCGCGGCCTGGAAATGAGCCTGAACCTGAACAAAAGTTCGGGCGATCTACGGTATAGCGCAGGCTTCAACTTTACGGTACTTGAAAACAAGGTCCTGGCCCTCAACCCCGGCATCAGCTACATACTCGGGCCCGTGAGCGGCACGCAGGGAGCCCTGCTCACGCGTACTTCCGTAGGCGATGAAGTCGGGGCATTCTACGGATACGTGACCGACGGCGTTTTCCAGAACATGGAGGAAGTGAACAATCACGCCAGGCAGGAAATCGGAACCGCGCCGGGGGACATCCGTTTTAAAGACCTTAACAATGACCATATCATCAATGCCGCGGACCAGATGAAAATTGGCAGCCCGATACCCGACTGGTTGTATGGCGTAAACGGAAACATCAGCTACAAAGGATTTGAAGTCTCACTGCTAATTCAGGGCGTACAGGGAAATGACATTTACAACCAGTTGGCCATGCGGGCACAAAGCGGGACCAATCTGTTCAATAAATTCAGTGACATCGAAAACAGGTGGACGGGCGAAGGAACAAGCCATACGGAGCCGCGCGTTCACCTTTCCGATCCTAACAACAATGCCCGGGTATCGAATCGGTGGATCGGGGATGGCTCTTACATCCGGCTGAAAAACGTGCAGATCGGTTACGCATTGCCCACGACGGTGGTTCAAAAACTGGGATTATCGCGCTTCCGGATCTACGCTACCGGGCAGAATCTACTCACGCTGACGAGGTACTCCGGCTTCGACCCGGAAATGGGGCCTTCTACCGAATTTGTGGACGGCCGCGGGGCCGATCTGGAAATTGGCGCCGACAAAGGAAGATATCCCCAGTCGCGGATATTCACATTGGGACTCTCCCTGGTTTTTTAAAATAACCACACACACATTCAGATCGTTATGAAAGTTTTACAAAAAATATGTGTTCTCATCTGCCCGATGCTCTTGCATTCAGGCTGCAACGATTTTTTGGAAAGGCAACCGCTGGGCGAAACCGTCCTGGGAAATATCACAACTGAAGAACAGGCTGTCCTTTTCGTCAACGCTGCTTATGAGCCATTGCTGTGGGGCCGCGGGGATCCGATGCAGGGCCATTATTTCAATGATATGTGGATACTGGGCGACGCCATGTCCGATGATACAGAAACGCCGGTCGACCCAAACAATATTAACGAACGCGCATTACAGGACTTCAATGTTTTTCCCGATAATCCGAATCTCCGTGACTGGTTTGGAAGCGCCTATGTCGGCATTGCCAGGTGCAATGTCGTTATCCGGGGCGTCGGGGCCATTCCCGAAAAGACTTTCAAAACCACCGGGCTCAGGCAGCGGTGCCTCGGTGAAGCCTATTTTCTGCGCGGGTTGTATTATTTCGACCTCGTGAAGGTCTTTGGCGGCGTGCCGTTAATTGATACGCCTATCACGACCATTGACGAAACGAAAGTAGCCCGGGCAACCGTCGGGGAGACATGGGCTTTTATTGAAAGCGACTTACAGCAGGCCCGAAAGCTTCTCCCGTCCGTGACCGCATACAGGAACACGTCCCATTTGGGTCGCGCGAGTAAGGGAGCGGCAGCGGCACTGCTTGCAAAGGCGCTGCTCTACCAGCAGAAGTGGGAAGCGGCGGCGCAGGCTGCCGAAGCGGTGATCTCGTCCGGGGACTATGCCCTGACCGCGGATTATCTGGGCCAGTTTAATAACCAGAACGACCAGAACACCATTGAATCCATCTTTGAAATCCAGGCATTTAAAACCAATGGCTGGGGCGGCGGTACGGAGATCAGTCTGGATTTTGGCAGGTGGGGGTTCAATAATCCGACCAAAGAACTGGTCAATGCCTATGAAAAAGGTGACCCACGCCTGCGCTACACCGTATTCAGCCCTGGCGACGATCGGTTCGGGCAAAACTACGATCCCCAGAAAGGACCAAACACGGCGACCGGCTATCTCGCGCGCAAGTATGTGTTCGACCCTGCCACCATGGGCGAGGCCGTAAACGGGTGGACCAACGGGGAAGGCATCAATTACATCGTGTTGCGCTACGCCGAAATGCTGCTGATTCACGCCGAAGCGCTGATAGAAGCAAATGTGCGGTTGGCAGATGCATTGAACGATATCAATGCTGTGCGGTCACGTAAGGGAGTCGGGATGCCACCTGTGCCGCCGGGCGACCAGGAGGTACTGCGCCAGCGGCTCCGGCAAGAACGGCGGGTAGAGCTGGCGCTGGAAGGTCAGCGTTACTTCGATCTCATCCGCTGGGGCGTGAACTACGCAACGCCTGCACTCCAGGCACAAGGCAAGGCTAATTTTCAGTACGACAAACACAGATTGTTCCCGATCCCGCAGATCGAAATGGACCTTAACCCCTTGCTTATTCAAAATTGATCAAGAAGCCATCGCAAACGGAACATGGCTTAATGCGCACAACTAAAAAAATACGCTCAACAAAAGCCTTGTTATAAAACGATGCATTCTATCACCGGTTGCATGTTGGAACGTAAGATTAAAGTTTATATCTGGAAACCGAAAAGAGACATTACGATCTTCGAGCTCGCCAAATGCATCCGCTTTGTTACCAAACCCATTTGCAAGGATCCCTCACTGATCGCACCGGATTGTATGCGGCATTTCGAAATGATATTGATATAAAAATCAAAAAAAGTGTCACATCCGGCATATGCAACTCAGACTCGGCTTGTCTTCAATATATCCATCCGGTTGTTCGCCGATACACATTTCATAATTAAAACATTAATTCAAATGAAAACGAAATATTTGGCTGCGCTATTAATTAGCGTTGCGGGTACCATGTCGCTGTTTAGCGCGTGTAAGGAAAAAGAAAGAGTATACGAAGATTCACCATTGATAACTGTCCATTCACCAACCAGGAAACAGATCATTGAAGATACCGACAGCGTTAGGATTCAGGCCGTAATCGAAAATAAAAACGCCTCGTTAAAAAACGTTTCCGTCTGGCTAATGGACAACAACAAACAATACATATACAATCAACAGTGGCCTTGCGACTGCAAGGATGAAAAGATAGTCGTAATCAGTACGAGCTTTTTACACGACATAGCGAAGACGTCGGATCTCATCATTAATATTCACGCGGAATTCAATAATGGAGAAACCGTCCGTGAAGAAGCTCCATTTAGGCTGATTGATACACCGAAATAACTTTTGATTAGCCCTAAATAACTTTCTGACGCCTTCAAAAGTATATAAGAATTATTGGAAGCGTCAGCCAATCAAAGTCAGTTCACTAAAAACCATCTAAAAATGAAAGCGAAACATTTGATTTCCATTTGTGTCGGCATTACTGCGGCATTCATTTCCTGTAAGGAAAAAACAGTCCAAATAGATTCAGAATTTATTACGGTCTCCTCCCCGACACCGCGACAGGTAATCAATGACAGCGACAGTGTGGACATTGATTTTGTAATTAAACCGCAGGATGCATCGGTTACCAAGTTTTTAATTACTGTTACCAACAAACATGGTAAGACGATATTCAGCAGTCAGCAAGGGTGTGATTGCAAATCCCAGAGCGAAGTAACCGTGCACAAGGCATTTCTCTATGATGTAGAAAAAACAATGGACGTCTCGGTACTGATCACCGCGGTGCTCGACAATGGGAAGGAGCTCAGAGAAAAAATTCCGATCGTCTTGCATGAGTGAGCCGCACGCCTCAGATCGGAGACTTTAATTAGCCAACACACATCTATTCACAAAGATCACTTCATCTCATGAAATTATTATTTTCGATAGTACTCGCAATGCTTACCATTCCTGTTTCCGGACAGAAACGTATAACCATCAGCGGTTTTGTGAAAGAGCGAAAAAGTCATGAGCAATTACCGGGTGTCAACGTGTTTATTCCCGGCACTCCGTACGGCACAGTTACCAACGCATACGGCTTTTATTCACTCACAGTACCTGTGTCCGACTCTACGGTCGTTTCTTTTTCATCAGTCGGTTATCAGAGACTGGAGCAGAAATTACTTTTGAAAAAGAATGAGCGATTAAATATCTGGCTCTCGCCCGATAACCAGCTCGACGAAGTGGTAGTCAAAGCGAGTCGAGAAGATCCGGCGGGCAATGTTCAGATGAGTCGGATCGATGTCTCAATTCAGCAAATCAAGAAAATTCCGGCCTTTTTTGGAGAAAAAGATGTTCTGAAAGTCCTCCAACTGATGCCCGGTGTTCAGAAGGGGACCGAAGGCCAGACAGGCCTGTATGTTCGCGGTGGCGGCCCCGATCAGAACCTGATCATCCTGGACGATGCAGTGGTTTACAACGCCAATCACCTTTTCGGCTTTTTCTCGGTCTTCAATAGCGATGCCATCAAAAGTGTAGAACTTACGAAAGGCGGCTTTCCCGCCAGATACGGCGGGAGACTTTCCTCCGTAGTCGAAATGAATATGAAGGAAGGCAGTAAGGACCGCTTGCATGGTGAAGGCGGAATTGGACTGATTTCTTCCCGGCTGACGCTGGAAGGGCCACTGAAAAAGGAGAAATCGTCATTTCTGATTTCCGGTCGCCGAACGTACATCGACCTGCTGGCTTCACCGATCATCGCGCACCAGCAAAAAGGCCTGACGGATCGTATGAAGCCGGGCTATCATTTTTATGATCTGAATGCCAAGATGAATTTTGATGCAGGACCCAAAGACAAGCTTTACATCAGCGGCTATTTTGGCAGAGACCGGCTTTTTGTAGAGGAAAAAAGCAAATTTTATAAGGCCTTCGTCGGACTCGATTGGGGGAATGCGACGGGGACTTTCCGATGGAACCATCTTTTTTCACAAAAGCTATTCGCCAACGCATCCCTGGTATTCAGCAACTTCGATTTTGGAGTCCAAAATGATTTTACCGAATACGACAAGAAAGGCACCGAAGTCAGTCGCAGCAGTCTCCGATACAGTTCAAAGATCAGAGACCTCGGTTTTAAGACGGATTTCGATTTTTATCCATCTTCACGACACACCTTAAAGATGGGGCTACAGGGAATATTCCATAGAGCGACACCGTCGGCAGTCGTCATTAAAGGATCCGACGGCGCCAACCCGGGCCCAGCCCTCAACCCTACTTTCGATTCATTTGAAGCGGGCATCTATGCCGAGGATACGTGGCAGCCGCTCGACGGAATGAAGATGAATGTCGGAATGCGACTCAGCTCGTTTAAAGCCGGGGGAATAACTTATTTTCGGCCGGAGCCCAGGATCTCCGCGGCTATCCGGTTGGCGCAAGGGCTTGCATGGAAGCTCTCCTATGCCGGAATGAACCAATATGTGCATCTGCTGTCCAATACCGGAATCGGACTTCCTACGGACCTTTGGGTACCCGCAACGCAACGCATTGCCCCTCAGCGATCCGAGCAATTTGCGGCAGGTCTCACAGGGGATTTGGAAAGTCCCGCCCTGCTGATAACGCTGGAGGGGTACTACAAAAAGATGAACCATATTTTATCTTATATGGAAGGGGCTTCATTTATCAACATCAATGGAGAAAACTCCAATGACCTCAGCTGGCAGGACAACGTTACCGCCGGCAGAGGATGGTCTTATGGAACCGAGTTACTGATCCGGAAGAAAACCGGAAAACTGTCGGGCTGGGCCGGCTACACCCTATCATGGACAAAATGGAACTTCTCCGAGCTAAACTTTGGGAAAACATTCTTCCCAAGGCACGACAGGCGGCACGATGTATCGGTAGTAGCCATTTTCGAAGCCAACAAGCGCATTACACTCTCAGCAACCTGGGTGTACGGCACGGGGAATGCCATGACCCTGCCGGTTTCAAAATACAATGGTGTTAAAGAATATTTTATGGGCAGCGCGGCCGCTAATCCACTGCACCTGATCAATTTTGAATTAAGCGAATACGCAGGAAGGGGCAACTTCCGAGCAGAGGCATTTCACCGGCTCGATATCGCCGCTCAATTTCGCAAAAAGAAAAAAAGGTTTGAAAGAACCTGGGAAATAGGCGTTTACAATGCCTACAACAGGAAAAATCCTTTTTTCTACGATATGGGGAAGGAGGAAACGTCCGGCAAAAAGACTTTAAAAAAATATTCGCTCTTTCCGGTACTGCCATCATTCAGTTACAATTTCAAATTCTAAACCATACGGGCATGAAATCACGCTATTTTTTCTCCCTGATGATCGTAATCCTGATGGCTTCGTGCGAAACACTCGTAACAAACATACCCGAAGCCCGTTTACCCAAAACAGATTCCAAATTGGTTGTCCATTCATTTATATCGCCCCAGAATCCGTGGATCGATGTATCCGTTTCAGAATCCAGTCCATTATTTTCAAAATCCAAAGCAACAAACAGCATCATAGAAAATACCGAGGTAAAAATTTCTGACGGAACAAAGGAGGTCATACTCCCATTTGACACGAAAAGCCAGACTTACCGCGTCGACCAGGCAAAATTTAAGATTGAGGCATCAAAAACTTATTGGCTCGTCGTTTCAGACGGAACAAGGGAAGTCAAAGCGTCCTGTACCGTACCCAAAAACACACCCGTCATCAAATCCTATGTTCTGGATACTATTGTTACCAATAACTCATTTTTCGGGCAAGACACCGTCATTACGCTCAAAATGGACTGGCAGGATATTCCGGCAGACACCAATTACTACAAGGTATGGGCTATGGCGGAAGTGGAATACAGTATTCCCGATCCCCAAACGAAGGAAAAAAGAACCCGGGATGGTTTCAATTTTACATGGGACGATATGAACGGACACAGTGAATTGCAGTCGGACCGGAACATGGACGGATCACTCTTCTCCTCTCCCCGCGGGAAGGTGACGATGCCCAACTTCAATCCCCCCCAGCCCGGGGCTCCCGCTGCGGTACCGTTCTATCCCAGAAGTCGTATCATTTTCGTCACCATGCTGCTTTATAACACGGACATACATTATTTTAAATACCACCAGTCCCTGCAATCACAGATCGGTACGGACAACCCTTTCACAGAGCCGGCCATGATCTATGGTAACATCCAGGGAGGCCTGGGATGCTTTGCTGCGTACAACACCGGAAAGCTTATATACCAACCTGACTAATGAGATTTTTCGCTACCTTTGCGGCAAATTTCTTGATTGATATAGTACCAAAACATATACAATGACCTCGCATCAAATACGTCAGGCTTTTCTTGATTTTTTCCGTAGCAAAGAGCATTTAATTGTATCGTCGGCCCCGCTCGTGGCGAAAAACGACCCCACCCTGATGTTCAATAACTCCGGGATGGCGCAGTTCAAGGATTTCTTTCTCGGAAATGGCACTCCTCCTTCCCGAAGGATCGCCGACACCCAGAAATGTCTGCGGGTATCAGGAAAACACAATGACCTGGAAGATGTGGGTTTCGACACCTATCACCATACCATGTTCGAAATGCTTGGTAACTGGTCCTTTGGAGATTATTTCAAGAAAGAGGCGATCAGCTGGGCGTGGGAATTGCTGACGGAGGTTTACAAGTTGCCGAAAGACAGATTGTATGTGTCCGTATTTGAAGGAAATGAAGCCGACGGCGTGCCGTTCGACCAGGAGGCGTGGGACCTTTGGAAGGGCATTGTAGGCGAAGACCGCATTATCCTGGGTAATAAAAAGGATAATTTTTGGGAAATGGGTGACACCGGTCCCTGCGGTCCCTGCTCGGAAATCCACATCGACCTGCGCTCCCCGGCCGAGGTAGCCGAAATATCCGGCAAATCGCTCGTGAACAACGACCATCCGCAAGTTGTGGAGATATGGAACCTGGTGTTCATGCAGTTCGAGCGGAAAGCCGACGGCTCTCTGATCCCCCTCCCCTCCACGCACGTTGATACCGGCATGGGTTTCGAGCGCTTGTGTATGGCGATCCAGCAAAAAACCTCCAACTACGACACCGACGTTTTCCAAAATACGATTGGGATATTGGAGACCCTGTCGGGCAAAAAATACGGACAGAACGGCGAGCCATTCGCAGACATTGCAATGCGCGTGATCTCCGACCACATCCGGGCCGTTTCTTTCGCCATTACCGACGGCCAGCTGCCATCCAATGTCAAGGCTGGCTACGTAATCCGACGCATTCTCCGTCGTGCAGTTCGCTACGGCTATTCCTACCTGGGTTTGCAGGAACCATTCTTCCACAAGCTCGTGCCGGTTTTAGCAGAGCAGTTCAAGGATGTGTTCACCGAACTGAAAGATCAGGAGGAATTTGTCGGGAGAGTGATCCTGGAAGAAGAAAAAAGCTTCCTGCGCACGCTGGAATCAGGCTTGAAGCGACTGGACAACATTACCACCACCCTGAAAGAAAAAGGCATCAATACCATTCCGGGTGACGAGGTGTTCGAACTCAGTGACACTTTCGGCTTCCCGGTAGACCTTACCGCATTGATCGCCAGGGAAAAGAGCTTCCAGATCGACGAAACAGGATTCCAGGACGCATTGGCAGCGCAGAAAAAACGCTCCCGCCAGGATGCCGCCAAGGAAGCCACCGACTGGATCGAGCTGCGCGAGTATGATGGAGTGGAATTCCTCGGTTATGATTTTGAAGAAACACACAGCCACATCGTGAAGTACCGCAAGGTCAAAACTAAGACTGGTGAAGAATACCATATCGTGCTCGACCGCACACCATTCTATGCTGAAATGGGGGGACAAGTGGGTGATACCGGTACTCTGGTTTTGGGGATCAAGGAGGAAGGAGAAAGGAGGATTAATATCGTTGATACCAAGAAGGAAAACGACCTTTTTGTACATATTTCGCGCGATAAAAACCTGGACGAGGCATTGTCGGGAGCCGGCATTATTACCGCTCAAATCGACATTGACCGTCGCAATAAAATCAAGTCGAACCACACGGCAACGCACCTGATGCTCTCGGCTATGCGCGAGGTACTGGGTACGCACGTAAGCCAGAAAGGTTCCTTCCTGAATGACGAAGTGCTGCGTTTCGACTTCGCACATTTCTCGAAGGTGACCGACGAGGAGCTGCAAAAGATCGAAGACCGTGTCAATGAAAAAATCCGGGAAAACATCGCATTGGATGAGCGCAGGAACGTGCCTATCCAACAGGCGCTCGACGCGGGCGCGACGGCGACATTCGGCGAAAAGTACGGCGATTTTGTCCGCTTGATCATTTTTGACCCCAAATTCTCCTTCGAACTTTGCGGGGGTACCCATGTACCTTCAACGGGAGAAATCGGAGTGTTCAAATTCATATCCGAAGGTTCGGTCTCGGCCGGGGTACGTCGTGTGGAAGCCGTAACAGGGGAAAAAGCTTTGGAACTGATGCGCCAGCAGGAGGAAATTTTAAACAAAATCAAAGACCTGCTCAAAGGCCCGACCGACCTTGTTAAAGCAGTGGAGAGCCTCATCGAGGAACGCTCCGCACTGCAAAAGAAAATCACGGCGCTTGAAAATGAGAAGATCCAGGCATTGAAAACGACCTTGGTGGAAAACATGGAAACCCACAGCACTTTCAATCTGATCGTACAAAAGGTGGATGTTCCCAGCGCCGATTCACTGAAGCAGCTTTCCTACGAGCTCCGCGACCAGGTGGAGAACCTGATTGCTGTGTTTGGCGCTGAAATAGGCGGTAAGCCACAACTTTCGGTATTCATTGCCGAAAACATCGTGCAGGAAACGGGCCTGAATGCAGGTAAGATCGTCAAAGACCTGGCGAAGGATATCCGCGGCGGCGGCGGTGGCCAGCCTTTCTTCGCCACAGCAGGCGGTTCGGATGCCAGCGGGCTCGACACCGCGCTTGAGAAAGCACGGGGCCTTTTCTAACAGCCATTACTACTCATGCTCATATGCAAAAGAGCGGCTCCTAATGGATGCCGCTCTTTCTGTTTGGCTGCATTACCCAGTGGGTGCGTCAGCCAAATCGTTTACTCCTCTGCTTTCAGCTGACCTCTGATCTCTCCGTTTGGATACTTGGCTGTATGGATATTGACATAATACAAGCCTGCCTTCAGATCCGCGACCTGTGCCTCGGTAAGGGTGTCTTTAAATGCGAAAGGTGATTTGAAATCGGTACCAAAGTCGATCACGACCGAACCGGTTGAATCGGCTGGTGCTTTGTGAATGTGCCATGCGGTGGGTGTAAAAATCGAATCAGCTGCTGACGAATCCGCGGAAGCGGTGTCGCTGTACATGATGTTGAGACTCAAAATCCTTGATTCCTGATCTAATGTACCATCTACCGAACCAGTAGCTGTTGATGGATTAGCGGGTACTTCGTTTGCCCCCGAGAGTGTCGTGGTGACCTTCAACTCAGGCAATACAGGAGTTGGGTCTGTCGGATCGTCGTCATCATTACAACCTGCTACCATCGCGGCGATCACAAACACACCCATGAATGCTAATTTTCTCATAATGCTTTGTTTTAGTAAATAATTGGTTTGACCGCGGCGATACAAAATTATGGTTCCTGCCGGACGACATTGTCAGCAACAAACTGACAACCAATTACTTAAAAAGAATTATCGGAAAATTACAAAATGCAGGGATGTGGGGAGAAAGACCTACCCTTTGCTGAATATTACAACAATTTAAGCGCGCTAACCGGCTTCTGCCCTTCCCTGCTCGCGAATTTCCAACGATTATGCGACCAAAGCCACAGTGCCGGCTGCCTTTGAATGGTGCTTTCCAGGGCTTTATAGTAATGTTCCATAATTCCTGCCTCCCCCAGCTGGCGCGCTTCTGCCGTGATCAGTCTGAACCGGAAATGGTAGTTATGCCGCGCAGATTGGGTCACATCCAGGTACACGACTGCGCAGTCCCGTCGAACCGCTATGCGCGCAGCACCTGACTGTACAAATGTCTTCCGGTTCATGAAGTGCAGATAGTATTTGCCGGACTCCGGTGGGCGCTGGTCGGCGATGGTCACGAATATCGCCGGCTTATCCTCGCGCCATTCCATCGTTTTGCGGTACCACTCCGATTTCGGCACCAGCATCACCCCGAAACGTCCGCGTACTTTTCGCAGCCAGCCATCCACCCGCCGGTTCGACACCGGTGAGTAGGCAGCGAGCACTTGTGCGTCGGTTTGTAAGGGAAGTGAGAACAGGTATTCCCAACTGCCATAATGCGAAGCCATCAGCACAATGTGTTTCTTTTCCCGCAGCAGGCGGTCAAGCAATGCGGTATTTTCGTAGCGCACCAGCCGGTCCAGATCGCTATGCTTCATATTGCTGAGCATCAGCGGTTCCACCACGAGGTCGGAGAGGTGACGAAAATAATCTCTCGTCATCTGACCGATCTCTTTCTCAGACCGGGTCGGAAAACAGCGGGCCATGTTGACGAGCACCATGTTCCTCCGGTAAGGCCAGATCCTGACCAGAAACAGGAAAATCAGGTCCGCCAGCGACTGCCAGCCCCGTAGGGCCAGCCTGAAACCGAGTGCCTGCATCAGAACAGGATCTGGGCACCCACATTGAACCCTACGAACACACCCTGGAAGTCTTTGGATTTGTTATTCTTCCAGATATACTTCTTGACGAAATCGTAATCGTTTTCGCGCTCATAGCTGGCGTAGTTGATTGTTGGTCCTGCAAAAGCCTCAAACCGGTTGCCCAGCTTCAAAGCAGGCAGGATCCGCAACGAATTTTTGAAATAGCTGCCCCCGTGGAAATCCGTCAGCGTATGGCTTACTGCCTCCACATTCATCCGGAAACCTCTGCCCAGCGGAATATGCGCCCCCAAACCTCCCTCGGCCGCAAACATATCTTTTTTATTATCCTTGAAATTATAACCGATACCCGCAATGCCGTACAGTACGCGTCCACCTGAGCGGAAAGAAACAATGCCCGTCATGCTTTCATCGAAGGTAAGCGCTACGGACTTTTCGCCATTTTTGATAAAGTTGAAGATGGCGATCGGGTAATCGCTGCTGTCGGCGATGTTGATCAGGCCCGCCAGCTGAACGCCTTTCACTTTTTTGGCGACGTTGGCAAAGCCGCCGATCTGGACATTCACGTCATTCGCTTTGTTGAGGAAA
Organism: uncultured Dyadobacter sp.; assembly: GCF_946482605.1. Next base: position 96,739 of record NZ_CAMLSE010000012.1, read on the forward strand.
CCGGCGATCTGAATGCCTTTTACATCTTTCCGGGCGATGTTGGTAAATCCGGCTACCTGTGCAGCTCCCGCATTTTCTGCCAAATTGATAAAGCCCGCGATCTGCGCACCTTTGGCATCGTGCCCTACAATATTACCGAATCCCGCAACCTGTGCTCCGCCGGAGTTGTTACCGACCACATTCACAGCACCCGCCAACTGCACGCCACCGGCGTCTTTTCCGGTCACGTTCGCTGCCCCCGCCATTTGTACGCCGCTTGCGTTTTCCTTAATTACATTGGCGGCACCGGCTATCGCAACGCCTGTCTCCGCCTTGGAAAGACCGGCTATTGCGTGTAGTGAGAAACGGTTGGTATAGGACGCCGCATTTTTGCCATTGGAACTGACCGGATAAATAAAACCGACATGCACGGTAGCGGTGCGTTCCTCCTGTGCATACAAAGATGTAAAAGCGGTGGAGACGAGTATGATGATGGTAGCCAGAATTTCGGATGGACTAAAAACAAGATTTTTCATGGGTAATGCATTTGGAAATTTAAAAGTGTTCAAATGCATACGGCAAACACCATTTCATTGCAGGCCTTCAAATCAACTGTTTCAACCGTATACAATGAATCGACAATCAGGCCCCGCATTACCCTAATTTTTTCTTGAAAAATATTCAGCAATCGAGCTAGTTTTCTCGGTAGTCGATCTAGTTTTTATAGAGTTTAAACATAGCTCTACAAACTATATTCAATCATGAAAGCGTGTAGTAGAAATAATTTTATTTAAAATCATTAGCTTCTATAAATATTTATATACATTTATCTAATTATCTTATTATTCATTTCTCACAAAAATCAGTTCACTTATTATGAAACGTTATCTGCTTTTTTGTCAATTGGCATTGCTTCCTACTATGGCTGCATTCGCCCAGTTCGGGGCCGGCTCTCAGGGATTCGCCATCAATCAAAACACCCAGGTGTTCATTGACGGTCTCACGTTGTTGCCCAGCACGAACTTCAACATTGATTCCAGAACACTGACGATCTCACCTACCGCGATCCCCGGCACCCCGCCCAGTATCGCTCGGGTCTACAATTTCAGCACTCCGGTGAGTTTTGTAGGAGTTGTCGGATTTTTCTACCTGGGTACTGAGCTCAATGGTAATACTGAGAGTACTTTACAGCTGGCATATGGAAATCCAAGCTTCGTAACCACGCTTGGAAGTACTGTAAACATACCGCAGCATTACATTTCTAATACATTGCCGCTCACCGAGTTCACAGGCGTGACCGCCGCTCAGGAAGGTGCCTTGCCTGTAACATTGGTAGATTTCAGTGTAAAAAGGGTGGAAAACCTGACGATGCTTTACTGGCAGACTTCCGAAGAAAAGAACAGTGATTTCTTCGAAATTCAGCAAAGCGGAGACGCAAAAAAATGGAACGCGATTGGTAAAATAGACGCAGCTCGTGAAAGCAAGCTGCAAAAAGACTATTCGTTCCAGGATCCGGCCAACAGGAAGGGAATGCAATACTATCGTCTGAAAATGGTTGACGCCGATGGTAGCTATGCGTACAGTGCCATCCGTAACCTGAATATCGGTTCGACAGAACTGGTCAGCGCTTATCCGAACCCCGTAGTAGATAAACTACATATCGGGACCAACGTAGAGCTGGCTACTTTGAAACTGACTGACGTTTCAGGTAGGTCGCTGGTAGAGCTTTCCAAGCCAAAAGCCGGGCAGGAAGTCAATATGAAGAACTACCCTGCCGGAACTTACCTGGTTCAGCTCAAAACGGCTGACGGCCAAACTCAGGTAGTCAAAATCATCAAACAATAAATGCTCTGATTCAGATGAAAAATCAATACATCTTCAACGTTCTCACGTCCCGTCTGAAGCTAACGGGCACATTACTGACCGCACTGCTCGTATTATCCGTATTCGTAGCGAATGCCCAGGTCGGAATCGGAACCATCACGCCCGACCCAAGCGCTCAGCTGGATGTACAATCGACCACCAAGGGTGCCCTGATCCCGCGTATGCTGGATTCGGAGCGATCTGCGATCCCTTCCCCCGCAACCGGTTTGCTGGTTTATCAGACCAACGGTACATCCGGGTTTTACTATTACACCGGTACGCAGTGGGTGCCGCTGAAAAGTGAGGCAGCTGGTAGCGCTATCATTCCTTACGCATCGGGCACACCTATCACCCTGACCACCATTGCCCTGGGACTCGCCGGTATACCCTCTGTGGTGGGTTTTGGACTCTCTGCACCTGGTCTGACAGTACTTGGAGGCGCCATTGATGCGACAAATCTCACCAACTTCGCTTTCTCAGTGCCCAGGGACGGAGTCATCAGCTCCATTTCCGGCTCTTTCAGCACTACTGTGGCATTAGCGCTTGTTGGTGCCACCGTCACAGTTACCGCTCAGTTGTATGTCGCTGACGCAGGAAGCAATTCTTTTACGCCAATTCCCGGCGCACTGGTAACCATGGCTCCCGCAATGACCGGAGTTTTAGTGATCGGTACCCCTTCTTCGGGAATTACCACAGGACTTAGTATCCCTGTGGTAGCGGGTCAAAGATTGCTGCTGGTCTATTCTGCAACCGCAACAGGATTTTCTCTGATCAATACCGTCGTGGGTTACGCCAGCGCCGGTGTCGCTATCAATTGACTTTTTTGTTAGCATAACTCCAGTTTCAAACCCTACCCAGAGCTGGGTGGACAAATCGAATTCTAAACATGAAAAAACCTTATATTTTCTACGCTCTCGCGTCCTCTCTGAAGTGGAAGGGGACATTGCTGACTGCAATTCTGGCATTGTTTGCCTTCGCAGCCAATGCACAGGTTGGTATCGGAACCATTACGCCTGACGCAAGTGCCCAATTGGACGTACAATCGACCACCAAAGGCGCATTGATCCCTCGCATGCTGGATTCCGAACGGACAGCGATCGCGAGCCCTGCCACGGGTTTGCTGGTTTATCAGACCAACGGTGCAGCCGGGTTTTGGTATTTTGACGGGGCCGTCTGGCAACCGTTTATGTATGGCGCCGCTAACGTTCCTATCGGCTTTACCGCTACGAAGGGTTCAATGAGCGTTACTGCAAACGATCAGATTGACGGATATACCCAGCTTTATGCGGACGGATCAGGCCTAAATGTAGCTGCCGGAACTTATACCGTTCCCGTAACCGGCACCTACCGTATATCTGCCGTCGTTAACTACTCGACCACCGCAGCCCTTTCGTTATCATTAGGTGCTGGTGTTGATCCCAGAATAGCATTCAGGGTAAATGGTACCGAAAGATTATCAGGTCTTTTCCCGATTCTCAACGTCGACATATTACTGTTACTGTCATTGAGGGCTATTTTAGGAAGTGGTAACGTGGTAATCTCGGGAGACATCCCATTGGCGGCAGGCGACGTACTTGATCTTCAGTATGTAGCAGATGGCCTTACCATCAACGTCAACTTAGGTGGCAATGGTACTACCAATGGCATCGTATGGTCGGTGAGGAAACTCTAAGGCCCGGTTCACGCAACTGTAAACGCAAAAGAGGGCGTCTCGCGATGAGGCGCCCTCTTTTGCATTTTGGTCCACTACAACCTGCCGTACCTCCAACTTATCCCTGCCTGCCAGCCGATCCACGAGGTAACATTCCCATTGCCCAGGTCGAACTGCGGATATCCGCTCGACGGAAACGATTTATACCCTTTGCTGCCTTCAGAATCATTACCGTCGTAAACGGAGTACGACGGCCCGGCAAAAATCAGGAAATGCTTACCCATTTTATACGTGGCCGCAAGCTGTAAGCGGTACAGTCCGGGGATTTTGTCCCAGTTGCCCTGGTAAATGTTCTGGTTCAATATTTCAACAAAAAAGCCTGTCTTGCGGAAAGGAAAAAACTCCCGGCCGATTCCTGCGCCGAACGTGTAAACCTTTTTATCGGCGCTCACGCCCGTACCACCCATTAAAAGGCTGTAAAACTTGTGCGTCCCCATTTTCCAGGCCAGGTTGAACGGTGCAATTTCAGTGGCATACACCGACAGGTTTGACGTGCTTTTCCGGATGAAGTTGAGAAACCCGATACTCACCCCCGAAGAGCTATCCGCGATATTCACCATCCCGACCTGCACGCCGCGCATTCTTTTGGCATAATTGAACGGGGCCAGCTGTACTCCCCTGATGTTGCTGGCCACATTAATGCCCCCCGAAATCTGCGTCGCGCGAACCGAGTCCCGAGCGAAATTCGCTGCACCGGCAATCTGAATGCCCTGATAAACGCCCCTGACCTGGTTATACCCCCCGGTGATCTGCGCACCATTGCCGCCGCCACGCAGCAGATTAACGGCACCCGATATCTGAGCGCCTCCCATACTGGCACCCGCCCTGCTCAAAAAGCCGCTTATCTGCACACCATCAACCCGCTTGTTTGCCATGCCGGAGAATCCCGAAACCTGTACGCCATTCAGCGAGTCGAGCACATTGTTGCTGAAACCCGCTATCTGAACGCCCCTTACATGACCTGATACGACATTGAATGCGCCGGCGATCTGGACGTAACGTACATTCTCCTTGGAAATATTGAACCCACCCGCGATCTCGACCCCATTGACGCCCGCGGTATATCCGCCAGCCAGGTTGAGCGAAAACTTGTTCACAACCTGTGCGCTCATGCGCCCGTGCGTGCCCAGACCAGGCGTGAGGGACGCCTGATAGGGTAATGCAACAAAAAATCGTCCAATGTTACGGCTCTGCGCACGCAGCCGTGCCGACAGGAACAGCCGTCCCAGCCAGGTCGACTCTCCCTCGGAGTAACGCACGATCAGCGGATCGAGGTCCACCGCGCGGGGCAGTATCACAATTTCATGGCTGCCCTCATCGGCATTCCCCATCACAAATGTGGTGTCCCCATACCCTACCTTACTGATCGTCAGTTGAATGGGAAAAACCCGGTCTTTAATGCGAAGCCTGAAACCGCCGTCGTCGCCCGACAGTGCGGAAATCAGCAGCTGCCGGGAATACACACTGGCATAATCCACCGGCTTGCCCGTTTCCCCGTCGATGATCCGGCCGCTGAAATGAAACGACTTTTCTTTCTGGCCGGGAAGAATGATCAGGTAATCGCCCTTCTCGCGGTATTGGTAATGAGTACTGAAAAGCTGGTCCAGCACTTGCTTCACAGTCGATCGGGAAGCGTTCAATGTAACCAGACTGTCGCCCGGGATGAGATTGCTGTTGTAGGAAAAATAGAATTTGCCCTGGTCGCTCATCATTTTCAAAACGGCAGAAACCGGCTGCCCCCTGACGGAGATATCAACCGGTTTATGAAGAATCTGCTGTGCAAAGCAACTACACGGAACCACGATAAAGATAACGGCCAGCCTTAGCGCATTGCGGAATATAAAAGTTTGATTCATTCCGAAAGATAAGGCTATTTCAAAATGATCTGGTCGCCACGGTATTCTGTTTTGAGTGAAAGGGTCTCCTCGATGATGCTCAGTATGCTCCAGAGATTCTGCTGATCAAAGGTGGTATGAATAGGCAGCTCTCTCAGCCGCTCGTTCCCGATCACAATGTCAGCGTCGTAGGCCTCGTTCAGGATCTCCACCAGCCTCCATAAAGGTGTGTTGTCACAAATCAGCTTTCCCGTGCGGTAATAGTTGTGGAATTCATCCTCTGCCCTGCCCTTTCGGAGTTCCGGATCAGCCTTTACCACCGTGGCTTCTTCCTGAGGCATCACCCTCACTTTCTGATTCGCACGTGCGACTTCCACGACACCCGTTTCCACTACCACTTCCGTTCTGCTGGCATTGTCCTTGACATTGAAAGAAGTGCCTACAACCTTCACCGTCACATCATTCACCGAAATGATGAAGGGCTTTGCTTTATCAGGTGTCACATCGAAAAACGCCTCGCCCGTCAGTTGCACGGCTCTGGTATTCCCGTCGAAATGCTCCGGATAGGAAATGCTTGATTTCTTATTGAGGGTCACCACCGAACCATCCGGAAGCGTGTCGGTCAACGTCCTCATTCCCGAACTGACGGTGAGCATTTCGCCGGCCGAACTTCGTTTCGCAGCGAGGTAGCTCAGCCAGCCCACCCCGGCCGTCATCAGTACCATGGCTACCATCCGTAATATCCTGAAAACTGGTTTTGGATGTAAAGGCACCACTTCGGCTTCCTCTTCTGCTGCGCCACGGCTCCTCGCTTTGAACCGTTCCCATGCCGCGTTCTCATCCACGGTGCTTCTGCTCACAAGCCGTTTGCTCTCGTTCCAGATCAACTCGAAGTGTTCGAAGTACCGCTGGTTTTCATCGTTATCGAGCAGCCATTGATTGATCTCGATCTGCTCCGCTACGCTGGCCTCGTCGAGCATCGACTTCACCAGCAGTTCATCTATGCTATGGTTATTTTCTGTTTTCATGACTGATCAGCTGAGGAAAAATAGTAAAAAGGAGGCGGGTAGGAAATCGGCCAGCTTAACTCGCAAAAGGCGCAGGGCTTTCCCCATCTGGTTCTCGACCGTCTTGACCGGTATCTGAAGCTGGGCGGCGATTTCCTGGTATTTCAGTTCTTCAAACCGGCTCATCTGAAATATCGTGCGGCATTTCTCCGGCAATTCCCGCAATGCAGCGTCCAGCCGGGTTTCCAGTTCCGACAATTCGAGGTGTTGGGAGGTACTGGCGCTGTGCTCTACCTGGTGCAGGGCGTAAGTCTGGTAGGCATCCCGTACTTTCAGATGTTTGATATAATTGAGGCTTTCGTGGTACACCGACCGGTAAAGATACCCGCTGACCGATTCGCGGATATCGATATGGTCTGTCTTTTCCCACAACCTGCAAAACACATTCTGGACCATCTCTTCGGCCATGACATCGTCCCTCAATATGGTGCAGGCATAGGCATGCAATCCTTTGAAATGTTTCTTGAAAACCTTCTCAAACTCCGATTCCCTGTCCCTGCTCAAAACCGTTACGTGGTCATCCGCTAAGGCTGCATTCATTGTACTGAATGGTTAATGATAAAAAATAAGCGCCCGACTCGGGTTGTTCATATCATTGACAACCGGTCGGGCGCTTACCCTAAATTTTCCGGAAAAATATTCCGGATTATGTTTTACCTATCCTACTTCTTTTTAGCCGCTTTGGTGGTATCGGCTTTGTTGCCCTTGTAACGCTTATCGGGCGTGCCATCTTTTTTCAGGTGCTTGTTTTCCTTATAGCGTTTGTCGGGCGTGCCGTCCTTCTTCGTTTTGGCGGCGGTCGTTTTGTCTTTTTCAGTCTGTGCGGTGGTCTGGGCAAAAATCGGGCTTGCAATGGCCATGAAAGCCAGCAGCATCCATAATCTCAGGTTTTTCATATTGCGACAACTTTAAAGTGAGTGATAGTTAAAGAGTTGCTAAGTTACAATTCCTGTGTGAAATGCAAGCCGGAGATATCTTGTCAAAAGGAAGTTTAATGGTGATTTAATCCCATTGACCTGTCTCACAGCTTTTGGCCATTCCTTACCCGCTCCATCAACATAACAGCCGCACCGGAATGACCAGGCGCGGCTGCGAACATATCGCATCACTGACTACCGGTGCGAGAACATCGCTGCATCGATCTCGATCCCCAGCCCTGCTGCAATACGCGCACCCAGCTCAGGGTCGCAGCGGAAGAAATGGCAGAGTTGCCTGTTTAAAATCAGCTCACGCTTCGGACCCGATACATTCCGTAGCGAACCAAGCAAATTATTGACCTGTGTCGTTCGCTCCTCCTCGGAAAAAACCTGCCGGAAAAGAATGCCCGGCTGCGAGTAATGATCGTTTTCTCCCTCTCCATTGCGGTCATACCAGTCGGCTGTCAATGAATCCAGTTCGATCGCCGGTTCCTTATACGCATGGTCTGCCTCGATAGCATCGAAGCTGTTGGGGAAATAATTGGGAGAACTTCCGCCATTGCCATCGAGACGCATAAACCCGTCGCGCTGGTGGTTTTGGGTTGCATAAGGACAGCGGTTGACCGGCAATTGTTCATAGTTAGTACCCAGCCGATAGCGTTGCGCGTCGGGATACGACAGCAACCGACCCTGCAACATCTTGTCCGGAGAGTAACCGATTCCGTCCACTACATGTGACGGCGCGAAGGCAGATTGCTCCACGTCGGCGAAATAGTTATCCGGAACACGGTTCAGTTCCAGCACGCCCACATCGATCAGCGGATACTCGCCTTGCGGCCATGTTTTGGTCAGGTCAAACGGATTCCAGCGGAATGTCCCGGCTTGTTCACGGGTCATTACCTGGATTTTCAGGTCCCATTTCGGAAAATCAACCGCATCGATGGCCTCCACCAGGTCGCGCTGCGCCCAATCCCCGTCCATACCCTTCATCCGGCCCGCTTCTGCATCGGTGAAGTTTTTAATTTGCTGCTGTGTCTTGAAGTGAAATTTGACATATACCAATTCATTGTCCGCATTGACCATCGAGAAAGTGTGGCTCCCGAAGCCGTGCATGTGCCGATAGCTGTAAGGTGTACCCCGGTCGCTGAACAGCAGCATTACCTGGTGCAGCGACTCCGGGTTCAATGACCAGAAATCCCATACCATGGTCGCGCTCTTGCAGTTGGTACGCGGATCGCGCTTTTGTGTGTGAATAAAATCGCTGAACTTCTTGGGATCCTTGATGAAAAAAATCGGCGTGTTGTTGCCCACCAAATCCCAGTTGCCGTCTTCGGTGTAAAATTTTAAAGCAAAACCGCGCGGATCCCGCTCCGTATCCGCCGAGCCTTTTTCGCCGCCCACCGTCGAAAAACGGAGGAATGTTTGGGTTTGTTTTCCAATTTCGCTGAACAGCTTCGCTTTTGTATATTTTGTGATGTCGTGCGTTACGGTGAAGGTCCCGTAAGCGCCCGATCCCTTGGCGTGAACAACCCGCTCGGGTATCCGTTCGCGATTGAAATGTGCCATCTTTTCGTGCAGGACAAAATCCTGCAACAGTATGGGACCTCTCGGACCCGCCGTAAGCGAATTTTCATTTTCTGTGTAGGGTCTTCCCGAGGCGGTCGTTAGTTTTTTCTTCTCGTCTGCCGTTGCCATCTAGCTTAGCTGTTTTTTAATGAATGATTTGAATCAGGCACAATGCTAGGGCAATAAAAAGAATCAATCAAACTGATAGTTTCTATCTTTGCATAAACGAAATCTATCTACTCTCCGATCCTTGTGTGCGGAAAGTCGTACCCTGTCAGGAATAACCCATTGACCCAAACAGACCACCATGAATATCCAGCAGCTGGAATACATTGTCGCAGTCGACAACCACAGGCATTTCGTGCAGGCGGCCGAGCACTGCAATGTTACCCAACCTACCCTCTCGATGATGATCCGGAAACTCGAAGAGGAGCTTTCGGTTAAGATCTTCGACAGGACCAAGCAGCCTATCGTCCCCACCGGTATCGGGCGGGAGATCATCGACCAGGCCAAAACTATCCTGCGGGAGGCATCGCGGATGAACGAAATCGCCAAACATTTCAACGGAGACCTGTCGGGCGAACTCCACGTCGGCGTCATACCGACCATCGCGCCCTATCTGCTCCCCCATTTTGTGAACCCATTCATCTCGAAATACCCCGATATCAAACTGCATGTATCGGAAATGATCACGGAACGCATCATTGCCGGGCTGAAAATGGGTAATCTGGATGTGGGCATCATTGCATCGGTGTCCGAGGAAAACAGTTTGCAGGAAATACCGATGTATAAGGAGCGGTTTTATGCCTATGTATCCGAGAAGACCGACCTTTACGCAAAGCAGTACATTTTACCCACCGACATCGAGCCCAATGAGCTGTGGCTGCTCGAAGAAGGGCATTGTTTCCGGACCCAGATCCAGCGGTTGTGCGAACTGAGCCGCAACAGCCAGTTCGGCAGTAGTTTCAGTTATCGCTCAGGCAGCATTGAAACACTGATCCGGATGGTCGAACGTAATGGCGGCATTACCATCCTGCCCGAAATGGCGGTGCTGGAACTGTCGGAAGAAAGGCAAAAGCATATCCGGCATTTCCGCTTTCCCGAGCCCGCACGAGAAGTGTGCCTGGTGGTGAACCGGGAACAAATGAAAGCCCGCCTGATCGACGCATTGAAGGAAGGGATCACAGCCCACCTGCCGGCAGGGATCCTGAACAGGGACATGGAGTTGAAGGTGTTGTAGCTGAAAATTGCCCGGGGAGGTTTTCAAACGATGAAACCTCCCCAAATGTACCCTTCGAAGACTCTTGCAGGATGGCGGCCCACAATATATGATTCATTGATAGCCAGATTTTTAGCCAGTGACTGCGTATTTTTCAAATCAGCCTCCGTGCCGGTCTCTTTCACTTCGAAGCATTGTTTCTGGTCGAGTATGAAATCAATTTCCCGTCCCGTTTTGAGCTGGTAGTAAGCGATCTCACCATGGTGTAAGAGCTGGTTAAAAACCGCATTCTCAAACTTCGCCCCGCTGCTCAACTCCACAAACCTGGAAGCAATCCCATTATCCAGAAAATAAACTTTTCTCGCCTTGACAATTTCCCGCTCAGGACTATTGGCCATTACAGGAATCATTTTGATCAGATAACTTTTTTCAAGCAGGTCGAGGTAGTTTTCAACAGTTTGCCTGGCCATGCCCGTGACACTCGTCAACTTGGAAATATCCAGCTTGGTGCCAATTCGGACAGAAAGCAGCCGGATCAGTTTGAATAAGTTCGTCGGGTTACGAATATCCGAAAGCAAGCTGAGGTCAAAGTTGATGTAGGAGCTGATGATATCGCTGAGCAGATCTTTCTTATCTTCATCGGACTCCGCCAGTACCACTTCCGGAAATCCCCCGAATTCAATGTACTCGTTGTAATAGGCTTTTAATCGCTCATACTCCGCTGGGATAAACCGTGTCGCGGCATCGATACTCATCCTCTTGGCTTGTACCCCCTTGAATGACAATACTTCTCCAAAATTCAGCGGGTATATTTCAAATATCTTTTTCCGCCCTGCCAGAGATTCCGAAAACTGATTCTTCATGTAGTAGGCACTGGAGCCCGTCACGATAAACTTGATATCGTAGGTATCGTAGAGGTACTTTAAAACACTCGGCAGATTAGGTACCAGCTGAATTTCATCCAGACCGATCAGTACTTTCTTTGTAAAATCAGTTCCTTGACGGGTTAATGCCTGTACAATGGTTTCGTAATTAGGCTCCGAAAACAGCGTTCGCACATCGATCCTCTCGAGATCGAAGTAATGCTTCTGTGGAATATCGCATTGTGCCATCAGCTGTTTCACCAGGGTCGTTTTCCCGGTTCGCCTCATTCCTGTGAGCACGGTGATCTGCCGCTTAGTGGTGTGGGCGAGAAGCTTTGGGTAGATGTCGCGGGCCTGGAACATGTTACCATTTTTAAAGTACAGTGTAAAAATAGTAATACTATTTTATAGTTGCATAAGTAAAATAGTAAAACTATAATACAACTACACTTTAAAAATAGTAAAGCTAACCCATAACTGCACCTTAAAAATAGTAAATGCTACGCCAGTTTGGCCAACCGGCTGCGTAAATAGGATTCGATCTGTTCCAGGCTTAATGCATTGAAAGTCATGTCTTTCGTCAAGCCGCCTTTACGGGCATTCGCAACGCCGTAATGCATATCGAGGTAGCCTTCCATTGCGTGCGCGTCGGGATTGATGCTGAGCATGACACCTTTTTCCATGCAATAGGAGATCCAGCGCCAGTCGAGGTCGAGACGCCAGGGGGATGCATTGATCTCCACAACAACGTTATTTGCCGCACACGCGTCGATAATCACCTTATGATCAATCGGATAACCTTCACGGGATAGCAATAGTCGCCCTGTCGGGTGGCCAAGAATAGTGGTATAGGGATTTTCAATGGCCCGCAATAAACGCGTCGTTGCTTTTTCCAGCGACATGGTCAGATTGCTGTGCACCGACGCTACGATGTAGTCGAAAGACGCTAGCACGTCGGCAGGATAGTCCAGTGAACCATCACCCAAAATATCAGATTCGATACCTTTGAGAATTTTGAAAGGTTTTCCGGGGTTTTCAACCGCAAAACGGGCATTCAACTTCGCTATTTCCTCATGTTGCCGGATCACCTCCTCAACTTTCAAACCTTGTGCATAGGTCGCAGTTTGGGAATGATCGGCAATGCCCAGGTACTCAAAACCCAGCTCGCGACAGTGCAGGGCCATTTGTTCGAGCGTATGCTGACCATCGGAATAGGTACTGTGGTTGTGCAGGATGCCTTTCAGGTCGTCCCACGTCACAAGCTGGTCCGGCGAATGCGTCTCGGCCCAGGCAAACTCACCGGCACCTTCACGCATTTCCGGTACGATGTAAGGAAGGCCGGCCCGCTCATAAATGGCCTGCTCGCTCTCTGCTTCTTCATAATGGGCATGTTTCCAGATCGTGCTGCCCGACGTGCCTGCCAAACCGAGGTGGTCTGCGCCAGCGGTTTCCAGGAAGAGCTCGTTGACCATCCGTTCCGGCTTCACCGCAACAATCTCGACCGCCACTGCCACATCCTGAATATGTCCGCGCCAGACAAACGGCGAGGAAGATTTCTCATCCTGAACCAGGAATTCGATCTCTCCGATCGTGCTTTGCAACAATGCCGGCGAATCCGTAGCGGCCACAATGCGGATCGTGTCGACGACCTCCGATTTTCTACGGATATCCCCCGCCGCCTCTACCTGCCCAAAAGTCTTTTTCAGCTCCTGCACGATCACATGCGCGACCGACTCGGCCTTATCCATTCTGAGCTTCCCGGCCTGATCCTTTAAAAATGCCAGGGAGTCCAGTATCTTCTGCTGCGTGCTGGCACCGAAACCCTTCACTTTCGCAACCGTTCCATTCAGGCAAGCCAGTTCGAGCTCGTGCAGATTGTCGATACCCAGCTCTTGCCACAGTATCGCGATCTTCTTGGGTCCGATCCCCTTGATATTGAACATCTCCATCACACCCAACGGCGTGTTGCTGATAAGTTCTTCCAATTCAGGGAAAGTACCGGTTTTCGCGATCTGCATGATCTTACCTGCGGTGCTTTTCCCAATCCCCTGCAATTTGACAAGTTCTTGCTCGGTCATATACTGAAGTTCGCTCTCCTTGTATTTATCAAGGTAAAAAGCGGCTACGGCATATCCTTTGACTTTGAATGGGTCTGCGTGATGCAGTTCAAGGAGTTTAACCGTCAGTTCGAGGATCTCGACAATTTCCGAATTGCTCATAAGGATTGGGATTGATGAATTCTTTGCGAATTACGAAGTATGCGTCAGCATTTGCAAATCAAAGCGGCCCGGCAACGGGATAATCCGGTCAAGTAGTTATGCCATTGGCCCGTCTTACCTAAAAAATACGACCTGAAAAACAGGCTGTGGCAGGACACTGAAAAAGGATTATTGTTCCATAAAAAATATTTATAATCATAAACCCGGGACCCGATAGCCGGGAGCTGAGCCATCGAAGTATTATCTATTAACCATTTTAAACTCTTGACATTTCCAAAACCAATGAATGCAGATCAATTGAAAAGTTACCGCGAGGAAATTCGTCAGCACCTCACCAATGAATTGCTGCCCTTCTGGGAAAACCGGTGTGTGGACAAAGAAAACGGCGGCTTTATTACCCATTTCGACAATGCAGGCCATGATTCGGGCGAAGATGAAAAATCACTGATCGCACAGACACGCACGGTTTACACGTTCTCATCGGCTCACCGTGCAGGCTATGGTGAGGGGCGCTATGCCGAAATCGCCAGGCATGGCGTGGATTTCCTGATCAACAAGATGTGGGATCAGGAACACGGCGGCTTTTACTGGCTCATGGATCGCAAAGGGGATGTTAAAATTGATGAAAAAATCGTCTACGGGCACAGTTTCGCCATATATAGCCTTGCCGAATACACCCTCGCAACCGGCGACCCGCGCGGACTCGAGTATTCGGAAAAAGTTTTCGATCTCCTGCAAAAGCATGGGGCCGACACTTACTATGGTGGATATTTCGAAATGTTCCATCGTAACTGGGACCTGAAAGGCCCCGGCGCGGCAGGTGGCGACCGCAAGACCCTAGACGCGCATATGCACCTCATGGAGGCGTTCACTACCTTATATGAAGCGAGCGGCAAGCAGGTCCACCGTCGCAAGCTGGTGGAGATCATCCGTTTGCTGATCAACAAGATCATGCATCCGCAATACAAAACGGGCATTCCGCAATTCTGGGAAGACTGGACCGTCGCACCGCAGATCAAATTCGACATTATCTGGGGTTGGGACCGCTTCACGGAAGACGGCCTGAAAAGTGCGGCCGAGGACAATACCAGTTACGGTCACAATGTAGAATTTGCCTGGCTGCTCATGCACGCGCTCGACATCGCCGGAATACCTTACGACGAATACCAGGATCAGCTCCGGGCCTCTTTTGACCACGCTGTCGAACACGGCATCGACTGGGAATTTGGAGGCGTGTACGTGGAAGGCTCGCACGCTGGAGAAGTGTACGACCGCGAAAAGGAGTTCTGGCAACAGGCTGAGGTCATCATCGGGATGCTGGACGCTTACCGTATCTACGGCGACGAAAAGTACCTGAAAGCCTATGACGCGACGCACCGTTTTGTTTTTGATAAAATGATCCATCATTCCGTGGGAGAATGGCTGCCGTTGCTGACCCGCCAGGGCGAACCGATCTGGAAACACATGAGTCATTCGTGGAAAGTCAACTACCATTCGGTGCGCTCGATGGTACAGGGGATCGTACGCTTGAACAAACTGATCGGGTAATTCTTTGTGATCCATCTGTCGCGGCCCCGTTCGCTCAGGGAGACATTTTGCGCTAGCTACCAGCAAGAATCTGGACGTTCCGGGAAAATTTTTACTCATTGGCAACCTCCGGAGCATGTCATGAGAAGTGGAATGGTTCTTGAAGATGATGATGCAGACAGCGCTTCAAAAAGCGCCATTATCAAATTTTAAAAACCACACAATCATGAGCGCATTCACACAACAAGTCAAAGGAAACTGGAACGAACTCAAAGGGAAGTTCAAGCAACAATATGCTGATCTGACTGATGACGACCTGCTGTATGAAGAAGGAAAAGAAGATGAGCTTCTTGGAAAAATTCAGAAAAAAATCGGCAAAACCAGAGAGGAAGTAGAGAGCGAAGTTGAAAGCTGGTCACGCTAGACCTAAGCAGGTCGATATAAAGCCCCGGGAACATTTGGTTCCGGGGCTTTTTTTGTAGTAGCCAGCCATTGGGAAGCGCTTTTAACACTATATTACCGACCAAAAATCCTAAATCCGCTTTCCGAAATGAATCCGAATGAAATACCCGTCGGCATTGTTGGCCTTGGTTTAATGGGGTGCAGCATTGTAACCTGCCTGCTTATCGCCGGTCACCCGGTGGCGGCCATCGCCCCTATCCCTGCCGATCTTGATCACGCCGAGCGCCGCATCCGTGAGCATTTGCAGAACGCCTGGCAAAACGGCATTATCGAGAACGAACCGGAATTTTACCTTCGGAAACTCATCATTAGCGAGGACTATTCAGTGCTCTACCCATGCAAACTGGTGAATGAATGCACGATCGAGAACATCGGGATCAAGCAGGCGGTGTATCAAAAGATCGAAAAGGAAATTGCGTCGGACGCATTGCTGACCAGCAACACTTCCGCCATCCCGATCAGTCAGTTACAGCAATTGACACAACATCCCTCGCGCTTCCTGGGCCTTCATTGGACCGAACCCGCTCACACGACCCGCTTCCTGGAAATCATCTGCGGTGAGCAGTCCGATATCCGGAACGGCGAATATTTGTATGAGCTATCGCATTTGTGGGGTAAAGAGCCTA
Organism: uncultured Dyadobacter sp.; assembly: GCF_946482605.1. The sequence continues at coordinate 112,593 of NZ_CAMLSE010000012.1, forward strand.
TTCTGGTCCGGAAAGACATTGCGGGTTTTATCACCAACCGGCTCATGTACGCCATGTACCGGGAGGCGATCAGCCTGGTCGAGAACGGCTATGCGACGATTGAGGATGTAGACCGCTCCTGCCGCAACAATGCGGGTTATTTCATGACGCTCGTCGGCGTGTTCCGCTGGATGGACCTCACCGGCGTCCCGGCTTACCACACCGTCATGAAGAATTTGTTGCCTACCTTAAACAACAGCACAGAAGTTCCCGAGTTGATCGACAAGGTCGTGCGTGAGGGCGGAAAAGGCATCCTCAATTCCCACGGTTTTTATGAATACGAGCCGGGGGAAGCGGAAGTGTGGGAGGAAACATTCAAGGAATTCACCTACGACATCCGGGAACTTGCATTGAAATACCCAGGCGATATTGTGAAGAGGCGATTGGCAGAGAAACGTGAGATGAACCAGGATGAAGAAGTTTAGCCGCTACTTCGGGGGAAACTTCTTGTAAATTTCGCCCCACTTTATCGGCGATATATGCATTTCTGTAACCCGACTGGTCGATCAGCGTCCCGAGACGTTGTTTGAGTTCCTTGTAATCTTCGATGATCCCTAGCATGTCATTAGCTTTTTCGCTAAATAAAATCAGTAATATGACAAATAATAATCAACGAAATCACTGATTCACCTTCCCGTCTTTTAAAAACATCGTCGTCCCGGATATCCCGTTGCGGTCTTTAAGATAAAAGAACCCGTACTTGTATCCCCCGGCCGGCATCGGGCAGGTGATCGTGTTTGCCTGGGTGTCGATTTTTGCGTCCTGGCGGAGCCAGTTTCGGTGTTCGTTATCCGAAGTCACGTCGGTAGTGTAATAAAACTCCGCTACCGACACGCGTTCCGCCACCTCACTTTTCAGAGACATCTTCAACTGGTTGTTTTCCGTCAGGATTACCCGCGGTCCAACAAAAGGATAGGGCTTTCCGTGAAGTGCTCCGTCAAAAAATATGCGGATCTCCGGCGGAGCCCAGCCGGCCTGATGGCTGTGGGGCATATCCGGGATAATACAAACCTGCCCATTCCGGCTCATTTCATAGGTTTTGATATAGGGCGCGACATTATAGTGCTTATCCTTGTTGCCATTGATAAAATACATGAACGGCTTCGCAAAACCCAGGTAAGCGGACGGATCGAAAAACTTCATCCACCGGGCCTTTGCTGCGGGCGACAATGCATTCAACGGCTCTTTGAACACGTCCGACTCATCATAAAACCCGCAACCGTAGACCGGCGCGGCAGCGATAAAACGACTGTCAAGACTGGCGACGAGGCAGGTAAGGTAGCCACCCCAGCTAATGCCCGTCACGCCCGTCCGGAGTGGATCAATTTCCGGGAAACTTAGCAACAGCGAATGCGCCAGAATAGAGCTTGCGACCGCATGGTAAGTCCACACATCACGGATATCTCCCTGCATGATCTTCCCGAACTTGTTCACATTGGCCTGGTCGGGCCCGGGTTTGTCAATCTTCTTGCCATCGGGACCATTGCCCGATAAATCCATCGCGATGGCTGCATACCCTTCCCTGGCCCATTTCTCCACCCATTCCCGAAATGCTTTGCCGCCTCCGCCGTGAATCAGCACCATCCCGGGAAACTGCTGCGTACCCGGTTTCCGGCCTGCGATTAGGTCGGGATTGGAGTAATAGGCAAAAACCTCGGTCGGCTTGCCCTCATAATCCACACTGCTGAACAACAAGGACCGCACCGGATCGCCTTCGTCCAGCCATCGGAACCCGGGTGCGCTGCTCAGTTTTTTCAGGTCCCACAACAGGGTGTCGACCTTGATATGCCTGGCATCGATGAGCCAGGGCTGCTTGAACTGCGCCTGCGCGCCGCTGCTGACTAATAGTAGTATGGCAATGATTTTTTTCATCCTTTTTATTGATCCGGATAATGGCGAAAATATTTTGATAAAAAAGCGAAAAATGCCGATCATTTTAACCCTGATGATGGTTCTTCTAAAAGACTTCCTTAGTTTTGAATTACCCTTGGCAGCTGTTCCTAACCCGGAAAACGATATTTTTTCAGTAAATCTATTCCCATGAACGACTTCATTGCCGCCAGATCTCAAATGGCCCTTTCGCTGGGCTTTCATATCATATTTTCCTGCATCGGAATGGTCATGCCGTTCTTTATGGCCGTTGCCCATTATTATTATCTCAAAACCGGTCAGCCGGTATACAAGAATGTCACGAAGGCGTGGAGCAAAGGAGTGGCTATATTCTTTGCAACCGGCGCGGTGTCGGGCACTGTGCTTTCTTTCGAACTGGGGCTTTTATGGCCGGGGTTCATGAAACATGCCGGTCCCATTTTCGGAATGCCGTTTTCTCTCGAAGGAACGGCATTTTTTATTGAAGCCATCGCGCTGGGCTTTTTCCTTTATGGCTGGGACCGCTTCAATCCATGGTTCCATTGGTTCACCGGTGTCGTGGTGGGCGTCAGTGGATTGGCGTCCGGAATACTGGTCGTCGCAGCCAATGCGTGGATGAACAGCCCTGCCGGTTTCGATTATGTGAACGGACAATATCTCGACATCGACCCTATTGCCGCCATGTTCAACGACGCCTGGTTCTCGCAGGCATTGCACATGACGATCGCGGCGTTCGCAGCCACGGGCTTCGCGGTCGCGGGTGTCCATGCATTCATGATCCTGCGTGGCAATCATGTTCTTTTTCATACCAAATCATTTACGATCGCCGCGGTATTCGGATGTGTGGCCGCATTGGTACAGCCACTGAGCGGCGATATCTCTGCCAAAGACGTGGCCATCCGGCAGCCGGCCAAACTGGCGGCGATGGAAGCCCATTTTCATACCGAAAAGTCGGCTTCGCTGCTGGTAGGCGGCATTCCGGACGAGGAAAGGCAGGAAGTGGATCTGGGCATCAGGCTTCCCGGCTTCCTCAGCTTTCTGGCCCATGGTAATTTCGAAGCGGAAGTGACCGGTCTGGACCGCATTCCCAAGGAAAACCATCCGCCGGTAGCCATCACCCATTATGCATTCCAGGTGATGGTGGGCATGGGCATGGTGATGATGCTGATCGCTGCGCTTTACTTCACCGCGCTGTGGAAAAAGCGCGGCTGGTTGCAGAAGACCTGGCTCCTGAAACTGTTCGCATTCGCCACTCCGCTGGGCTTCATCGCGGTAGAGGCAGGGTGGACGGTCACGGAAGTAGGCAGGCAACCCTGGATCATTTACGGCGTCATGCGCACCGCCGACGCCGTCACCCCGATGCCAGGCATCGCTTATTCGTTCTATCTTTTTTCAGCCATTTACGTCTCACTGGCTATTTTCGTAGTATTCATGCTCTACCGCCAGATCAAGATGGTTGGGGAGTTGTATGATGTTTAATGAGTGAATGACTGAATGAGTGAATGAGTGAGTGAGCCGCCGTGGAACGGGGAATGAGCGCCATGCAATGGCAAGAACGGTCCAATCGCGTAGCGATGTAATATTGGTAGAAAAATAGCGATGTCGCATTCAAAAAATCCCGTCAGGGATGTAACCGTGGAGAATAGGCCAAAGCAATGTGTTGTTGTTACATGCCCAAGGGCATTTGCCGGCGCGGTGTATGTCGCTGTTTTCTACCAACGTTACATGCCTGACGGCATTGGGCTTTTCGGAACTATCGCAACGGCTCTGCCTAAACTGATTACAGCTACACGCTCCATTCCAAAGCCGCTCATCGTTCCAGCGACCCGGTTACTCACTCAAAATTCACTCATTCCCCGTTCCACGGCGGCTCATTCAAAATTCACTCATTCACTCATTCAGTTATTCAATCATTCACTCATTCAATCATTCACTCATTCAAAACTAAAAAATGCTCTACATCGTCATCACCTACCTCTGGGCGTCTATTTTGCTTTACCTGCTCCTTGGCGGGGCGGATTTTGGCGCCGGCATCATTGAGCTCTTTACGTCTCAAAAAAACAAGCAGGTTACCCGCAAAACGCTCTACACTGCCATCGGGCCCATCTGGGAAGCTAACCACATGTGGCTGATCATCGCGATTGTGATTCTCTTTGTTGGATTTCCCGTGATTTATGCCACCATGTCCGTTAACCTGCATATCCCCCTGACGATCATGCTGATCGGCATCATTGCGCGGGGTACGGCTTTCACATTCAGGCATTACGATGCGGTGGTCGACGATATGCAGCATCTTTACAATATCATATTCGCCATTTCCAGCTTTATCACACCACTTTTTCTCGGCATTATCGCCGGCAGTGCTGTTTCCGGCCACATCGACCCCGCGGCAACTTCCTTTACTGACGCATATATTTTTAGCTGGCTGCATTGGTTTTCGGTCACCGTAGGACTATTCACAACCGCGATCTGCGGCTTCCTTGCGTCCGTGTACCTGATCGGAGAAACGCAGGTCGAGCATGAAAGATTACGTTTTGCCCACAAAGCCCAATTCTTCAATATAGCTGCGGTGATTTGTGGAATATTGGTTTTTGCTGCCGCCTGGTATGAGCATATCCCGCTTATTGACTGGGTTTTCGGAAACTGGGTCGGCCGGATCGCCATCCTGTCCGCCACCTTGTCACTCGTGTGGATGTGGGTACTTTTGTACCGCGGAAAAATAGCGTTGCTCCGTCCGCTGGCCGGTTTCCAGGTGACGATGATCCTGCTGACAACGACGTTCAGACATTTCCCCAACATCGTCATTCTGAAAGGAGGCGGTTACCTCTCCCTCACCGAACATGCCGGTCAGGAAAAAACCATCCAGGCGCTGGCGATGGCCTTGTTGCTCGGCAGCCTCCTCATTCTGCCAGCCTTGTTTTACCTGATTTACAGTTTTCAAAAAAAGCCGCTGAGCTACGGCAGCGACACACATTGAAATCCGGGTCGCCAGGCAACGATTCCGGCTGTTTTGTAAGAAAATTATTAAATCCTTTGAATAACCATTTACCTCCATTCGGACATTGAAATAGGGTGCTTCCTAAGCCTTATCATATTTTGTGCAAGAAATCTCAGCAGAGACATCCTTCACACCGGGTTTTCAATCCACATGCATATGATAAGAGCGTTAATCATTGACGACGAGCCCAGAGCGCGAAATGTGCTTCATCAGTTTATCGTCAACTATGTACCTGAAATCACCGAAATACGTGCTGCGGGATCAGCGGAAGAAGCCAGGTTGATTCTTGAATTCTATCGGCCGGAAATTGTGTTCCTCGATGTCGAAATGCCGTATGAATCCGGATTTGACTTTCTGCTGTCCCTCACCGCCCCTCAGTTCGATGTTATCTTCACCACTGCATACAACCAGTACGCGATCCAGGCGATACGTTTCAGCGCACTGGATTATCTTCTGAAACCCATCTGCCCCGACGAGCTCCATGAGGCGGTGAAACGCCATCTCACCAATCAGGAAACATTTCTTCAAACCCAGCTGCTCTACGAAAATCTGGCTAGCAATATCGAAAAAAGGGATATCAACGATTACAGGCTGGCAGTACCGTCCAGTGAAGGTGTTTTCTTTTTCATGATTCACGACATTCTGCGCCTGGAAGCCGACCGGAACTACACCATCATCCACCTGCGCGGCAAACGTCCATTCATTGCAAGCAAGACGCTCAAACACTTCGAGGAAACGCTCGAAAAATTCCGGTTCGTCCGTACCCATAAATCTCATCTGGTCAATCTCGACCACATCGTCCGGATCAGCAACAACAACGAATTCATTGTTCTTTCCGACGGCTCCCGGATCGAGGTGTCCCGGAGAAAAAAGGAGGAGGTACAGCAGCAACTCAACATCCACTGAGGCCGTCTGCACCAGCCCATTAACGCGACGGCACGGCATTCCGATTGGTTTCAGGAAAACATCTTCGCAAAAAAATATAATTCCTTTGCATTGTTTTGTTTTACTTTACAATCGTTCCAAATTCTATTAAACCTGACCTTTATGACCGATCGTAAAACGCGGCTGGCTGTCATCCTCATTACATCACTGTTTTTCCTCTGGGGTTTTGCCCTCAATCTCAACCCCATCCTGATCCCGCACCTGAAAAAAGCCTGTCAGCTCAGCGACTTCCAATCCGCCCTGATCGATTCGGCATCCTACATCGCCTATTTTCTCATCGCACTGCCTGCCGGGTTGTTCATGAAAAGGTATGGTTACAAAGCGGGGATAGCGCTGGGGTTGCTTCTTTTTGCGACCGGCTCGTTTCTCTTTTACCCGGCAGCGGAAATGCGGCATTTTGGCTTTTTCCTGTTTGCATTGTTTGTGATCGCCAGCGGCCTTACCATGCTGGAAACCGCAGCAAACCCCTACATTACCGTCCTGGGAGATGCCGATTCGGCAACCCAACGACTCAATTTCGCACAGTCGTTCAATGGGCTGGCGGCATTCCTCGCCCCGCTGATGGGCGGCAAGTTCATCCTTTCGGGCAAGACCCTGACAGACGCGGAGCAGCAGGCCATGTCATCGGATCAGCTGAACAGCTATCTGAACGAAGAAGCTTCTTCCGTGCAGATTCCTTTTATACTGATCGGCCTGGTGGTATTGTTCGTCGCGGTGATGATCTGGCGGACCTCACTTCCCGAGATCAAAGGCGAGGACGAACCCGAACAAAAAGCGGGCGGCTCGATCTGGGGTGAAAAAAATCTCATCCTCGGCACCACTGCACAGTTTTTTTACGTTGGTGCACAAGTCTGTATCAGCAGCTTTTTCATACGTTTCGCCGATAAGGTGGCAGGCATTGACGAAAAAACGGCCGCCTACCTCCTTTCCGGCGCATTGCTGGCCTTCATGATCGGCCGTTTCATCGGAACCTATCTCATGCGTTTTGTCGCGCCATCGCGCCTGCTGGCACTTTACAGCGTCATTAATATCGTGCTGCTGGTGATTGCTGTCCTCACGGAGGGCATGTTCTCCGTGTATGCACTGGTCGGCGTAGAATTCTTCATGTCGATCATGTTCCCTACCATCTTTGCGCTGAGCATCCGCGGATTGGGCGAGAAGACCAAGATCGGCTCCTCCCTGGTGATCATGTCGATCGTCGGAGGTGCATTTTTCCCGGTAATTATGGGGCAGGTGTCCGATATCTCGTCTATTCAGACGGCCTACATAGTCCCTGCGGTGTGTTTTCTCGTAGTACTATACTTCGCGATCCGGAACGGTTCGGTGAAACATGTTACACTGGGCACTTCGCATTAAGACATTACTAATCATTACAAATCCCATATCAATCAATAATGGATTTACAACTTCAGAATAAAGTAATCATCGTCACCGGCGGTGCCAAGGGGATCGGCGAAGGTATTGTACAGGTACTGGCCTCGGAAGGTGCCATTCCTGTCATTGTGGGAAGAAATGCAGCGGATAACCAAAAGGTGGTCGACGAACTGGCGGCACAGGGTAAAGAATCTTTTCAGGTCGCGGCAGAACTGACCAGCCCGGAAGCATCCGAAAGGGCGGTGAATGCCGTGCTGGAAAAATACGGCCGGATCGACGGACTGGTGAATAATGCCGGCGTCAATGACGGTGTGGGATTGGAAAACGGCAGCTACGAAGGCTTTATCGCTTCGCTGCACAAAAATGTAGTGCATTATTACCTGATGGCGCATTATGCGCTGCCTGCCTTGAAGGCGTCCAAAGGTTCGATCGTGAATATCAGTTCCAAAACAGCCGACACCGGCCAGGGAGGCACCTCGGCTTATGCTGCTTCCAACGGCGGCCGCAATGCGCTCACCCGGGAATGGGCTGTGGAATTGCTCAAATACGGTATCCGCGTCAACTCGGTGATCGTAGCCGAATGCTGGACACCGCTTTATGAGAAGTGGATCGAGACTTTACCTAATCCGAAGGAAAAGCTGGAATCCATTGTAGCCAACATCCCGCTTGAAAACCGCATGACCACCGCAGAAGAGATCGCCAATATGACAGTATTCCTGCTCTCCCAGCGATCGAGCCACACAACCGGGCAGCTGATTTATGTCGACGGCGGCTACGTTCACCTCGACCGCGCGCTCGCCAACTCCTGAAAAACATTGAAATGGAAGTACTCGTTTGCACTACGCCCGGCAGTTTTAAATACCAACAAACCGAACAGCCGGTAGCGACGCCGGGGCATACGCTCATCAGAATCCGCAGGATAGGTGTTTGCGGCACCGACCTGCATGCATTTGAAGGAACGCAGCCTTTCTTCAATTATCCAAGGATCCTGGGCCACGAGCTTGCAGGTGAAATCGTCGAAAAAGACGCACCGGGCTTCCAGCCGGGAGAGGCCGTCACATTCGTACCCTATTTCAACTGTGGCAAATGCGTGGCCTGCCGGAATCGCAAACCCAACTGCTGTACCAGTCTCAAAGTGTCGGGCGTCCATATCGACGGAGGAATGGTGGAATACCTTTCTGTCCCCTCCTACTCGCTTGTGCACGGCGATGGCCTGAGCTTCGATGAGCTTGCGCTCGTAGAACCGCTTGCGATCGGCGCACACGGCGTCGGGCGTGCGGACGTCCGCAAGGGCGAAATGGTACTCGTGGTCGGTGCAGGCCCGATCGGACTGGGTGCGATGGAGTTTGCCCGCATTGCCGGAGGGAACGTCATTGCGCTGGATATCCATGATGGCCGGCTCAATTTCTGCCGCGAACGCATCGGTGTGGAACATACCATTAACGGTCTCACAGAAAACGTCAGGGAGCGCCTGATGGAAATTACGAATGGGGATATGCCCACGGTGATCATCGACGCCACCGGAAATCTGCGCGCAATCAATACCGCCTTCGGATATCTCGCGCATAGCGGGAAATACGTGCTCGTAGGCCTGCAAAAAGGCGAGATCAGTTTCAGCCATCCCGAATTCCACAAACGGGAAGCAACGCTGATGAGTAGCCGGAATGCGACGAGAGCCGATTTCGAGCACGTGATCCATAGCATGAAAAATGGCCTGGTCGATCCGAAAACCTACATCACCCACCGGGTAGCGTTCGGGGAAGTGAAGAAGGAGTTCGAAAGCTGGCTCGATCCCGCGAACGGAGTCATCAAGGCTATGATCGAGATCGATTGATCGTCAGTTGGTTTTTTTGTAGTTCAAAACGGCCCAGCCATTCAACACAACGGCCATCAGGGTCACCATGCCAAGATGAGGCAGGACGTCGGTAAATCCACTGCCTTTGAGAATGACCATCCGCATGACTTCGATCATATATCGCACCGGATTGAAACGCGTGATCACTTTGGCCCATTCGGGCATGCTGTCGATCGAAGTGAACAGACCACCCAGCAGTATGAACAGCATCATGAAGAAGAACATGATGAACATGGCCTGCTGCTGGGTGTCACAAAACGTCGAAACCAGCAGACCAAAGCCCAGCACCGCCAGCAGATACACCGAAATGAATGCGTAAAGCACAAACAGGCTCCCTACCGGCACAATGCCGTAGATGAACCGCGCGAGGATCAGTCCGATCGTGAAAACGATGTTCGCCAGCACCCAGAACGGGATCAGTTTTCCCAGGATGAAAATGTGCTTTTTGATCGGCGTCACGTTGATCTGCTCGATGGTGCCGATCTCCTTTTCCCGCACGATATTCAATGCGGATAAAAACCCGCCTACCATCGTCACCAGAATTGCGAGTATCCCGGGGACAATGAAGATCTTATAGTTCAGGACCGGGTTGAACCAGTTGGAAGGCACCACATCGATGACCGGAAACTGGCTGAAACGTGGTGGCTGCACCAGCTGCATACGGATATCCGCGTTAAAGTCGCCGATGATACTCCCCAGGTAAGAACCGCCCAGGCTCGCCTTGGTACCATTGATCGCATTGACGGCAATAAACAGCTTCTGCTCACCCTCCCGGATCAGGTTTTTCTCAAACCCTTGCGGAATTTCAAGGATCAGGTCTGCATGGTCCGATTCAATCAGCCCGAATGCTTCCTTGAAGGAATGATTGTAGCCCGTCAGCCTGAAATATCCGGAAGCGATGACTTTGGAAATCAGTTTCTGAGAATAGGGTGGTTTATCGTGATCCACTACCGACAGATTGATGTTCCTGACCTCGTAGTCCGCTGCGAGCGGCATCAGGATCAACTGCATCATCGGCATGAAGAAAATCAGCGCGACAATGGATTTGTCCCGGAAAATCTGTTTGAATTCTTTGCGCAGCAAAAATCTTAAAGTCCTCATTGCAAACGGATTTTGAAACTTCTCAAACTAATAACCAGTAAAAAAACGGTCATCCCCAGCAGGATCAGCGTTTCTTTCCACAACGACTGTAATCCCAAACCCTTGATCATGATCGATTTGACGATAATGTAAAACCATTTGGAGGGTACCACATTGGAGATGACCTGAAGCGGAACCGGCATGTTTTCAATCGGGAACAGGAAGCCGCTGAACATCATCGTCGGCAGCAGCATGCCCATCAGGGAGATCAGCATTGCGATCTGCTGGGATTCGGTTTTGATGGAAATGAATATTCCCAATGCCAGGCAGGTGATGATGAACAATGTGCTTTCCGCGAACAGTAATGGCAGGCTCCCTTTCACCGGAAGATCCAGCGCAAAGACACTCAGAAAAAGGATCGCGCTCACATTGACCAGTGACAGGATCAGGTAAGGAAATGCCTTCGCAAAAATCACAAGTACCGGTTTGAACGGCGATACCAGCAAAATCTCCATCGTCCCGGTCTCTTTCTCTCGCACAATCGAAATGGCGGTCATCATCACCGATACCAGCATCAGCACGAGCGCCATTACACCGGGGACAAACCCATGCGCACCTTTCAGCTGCGGATTGTAGAGCATCCTTGTTTCAGGGATGATGCGGTAAGGCATATCCAGGTTCCCGTTCACCTGGTTCTGGTAATCCCGGATGATGGCCGACAGGTAGTTCGTGATCATGTTGGCGGTATTGATGTCCGTTGCGTCGGTGATTACCTGGACCTGTGCCTTGTTATTGTGCAGCAGCTCAGCATTGAAATTGGACGGAAACACCAGCACCGCCTTGATCTTGCCTTTGCGGAAAGTAGCCAGGATCTCCTGATGGCTCAACGCCGTCTGGCGGATATTGAAATAACGGCTTGCTCCGATGCGCGTGATCAGCTCCCGCGACGCATTATCCCGGGCATAGTCCACCACCAGGATTTCAGAATCTTTCACTTCGTTGGTGAGTGCGAAACCAAAGATCAGGATCTGGGCGATGGGCATGCCGAACAGGATCAGCAACGTACGCCGGTCGCGCAGTACGTGATAAAACTCCTTTCGGACGAATGCAATGAATTGTTTCATGGCTAATCCCCTCTTTTGGCTCCGCGGGCCAGTTGGTAAAAAACTTCGTCCATCGAGCGTACACCGAAACGGGCCTTCAGATTGGAAGGTGTATCAAGGACCTCCATTTTTCCATCGACCATAATGGATATACGGTTGCAATACTCCGCCTCGTCCATATAATGCGTGGTCACAAACACGGTAATGCCGCGATCGGCAGCTTCATAGATCAGGTCCCAGAACTGCCGCCTCGTTACCGGGTCGACGCCCCCGGTGGGTTCGTCCAGAAAAACGATCCTGGGTTCATGCAAAACAGCAACCGAAAACGAAAGCTTTTGCTTCCAGCCCAGGGGCAACGAGCCCACCAGCTTGCTGCCCTCGCTTTTCAGGCCGAGGCGATGCAACAGCTCCCCGGTTTTTACCTTGATCTGATCATCCGAAAGTCCATAAATCCCGCCAAAAAATTCAATATTTTCCAGCACGGTGAGGTTTTCGTATAATGAGAATTTCTGGCTCATATACCCGATGTTCTGCTTGATCGATTCGGTTTGGGTATATACATCATACCCCGCGATGGAGGCTTTTCCCGAGGTGGGAGCGGACAAGCCGCACAACATGCGCATCGCAGTCGTTTTGCCCGCACCATTAGCCCCCAGGAAACCGAATATTTCTCCCCTGCTGACGTCGAACGTTATTTCGTTGGTAGCCGTAAAGTCCCCGAAACGCTTGGTGAGCTTTTCGCAGATAATTACTTTGTCATCCTGCATCATATCTTTCCGGCCTGAGCCGCCTTTTAATTTAACAACTGAATAAATGAATCCTCGATCGTGGCTTTAATGCGCTTCGCCTCCACGCCCGGAAGCCCCTGCTCTTCGAGGTAATGCTTAATTGTGTCCGGGTCGGCCGCATTGCGGAAAGTGGCGTGTGCGTAATCTCCGAAGGCATAGCTTCTCCGAATATCGGGATGTGCCTCCAACACGCGCAGCAGTCGGTACATTTCGCTGCTCCTGATGGCGAAAAGTTCCTCGGGATAGCTCCCTACAATATTTTCCGGCGTATCGATCGAAAGGATCCGTCCGCCCTGGATCAATGCAATGCGATCGCAAAGTGAGGCCTCATCCATGTAGGGCGTCGAAACGATAATGGTGATGTGCTGCGCTTTCAGCCTTTTGAGCATTTCCCAAAACTCTTTCCGCGAGACCGGGTCGACGCCGGTGGTCGGTTCGTCGAGGAATAGCGTCGTCGGTTTGTGGATCAATGCACAGCATAATGCGAGCTTCTGCTTCATCCCTCCCGATAGCTTACCGGCCCGACGCTTTTTGAACGGTTCGATCTGTACGTAAATGTCTTCGATCAGGTGGTAGTTTTCTTCAATGGTCGTTCCGAACACCGTGGCAAAGAAGTTCAGGTTTTCCTCGATGGTCAGGTCCTGATAAAGCGAAAACTTGCCGGGCATATAGCCTACCGAACTCCGGATCTCCCGGAAATCTTTCACGATATCGTGCCCATCCACACTCGCATTGCCGCCATCGGGCAACAGCAGGGTCGTCAGCATCCGGAAAATACTGGTCTTACCCGCCCCGTCGGGTCCGATGAGCCCGAAGAGCTCTCCCTGGCCAACGGTAAACGAGACATTGTCCACCGCTACGGTCCCGGTCTTTTCCTTCCCGTAGGTTTTCGTCAGGTTATTGACAATGATTGCTTCCATTATTTCAATACCACTTCTCCGTACATTCCGATTTTAAGCAGACCATCATTTTTAACACGGATTTTCACCGCATACACCAGGTTAGCACGTTCGTCTTTGGTCTGGATCGTCTTCGGCGTAAACTCTGACTTGCCACTGATCCATTCAATGGCTCCCGGCAGTTGGCGATACTTCCCGCCGGCATCATCCACCAGCACTTTCACCGGCTGGCCGAGCCTGATCCCGGGCAGCTGGTCGCCCGTCACGTAGGCGCGCAGGATGAGCGTCGACAGATCTGCGATCTTGTAGAGCGGCTTGCCTGCCGACGCCACCTCGTTTGCCTCGGCGTATTTAGTCAGCACGGTGCCGTTCACCTCGTTCACTATTCTGGATTTGGCCAGCTGGTCGCTGATCTGTTCGATCTGTACGTACAGGGGCAGCGCGTCGCTCCGCAATCCGGAAGTCTGTGTTTTCAAAACGGAGGTCTGGGCGGCATCCTGTTTCCTGATCACATCCAGCTGCTTTTGGAGTTCTTCAACCTGTGCATTGATGTCATCCAGCTGTTTGGGGGTCGCCGCGTCGGCTTTCAGCAGGTTCTGAATCCGCTTTTGCTCGTGGAGGAGGTTGTCCAGCCGTACCTGCGAAACGGCGATCTGCTGCTTGTAGACGTTCGTCTGGGCCACAATATCGGGTACGCGGCTGCCTGTGGCGCGAATCTGTGCTTCGAGCTGCTTCTTTTTCAAAAACAACTGGAGACTGTCGATATATCCAACCGTTTGCCCGGCTTTCAGCACCTGCCCTTCATCCAGGTTCAGCTGCATGATCCTTCCTGTGGCCTCGGCGGAAACGATCGTTTCTACCGCTTCAAAAGTCCCCGAAGCATCGTATGGATTTTCCTTTCCTTTGCAGGCTGCCAAAGCCGCAGTCAATGCGATCAGATAAGCATATGTTTTCATGTAAATCGGATTTATGTCAATGTCTGGTTTATTCAATGGACTGTCCCATGGTTGTATTCAGGCTGTACTGGGCCATGAGTAGTTGTATTTCATGCAAAATCTTGCTGAGCCTCGCCTGATCCTCGGCATTCACTTCCCGGAGGTAGTCATTGGTATTGATCACCCCATTTTCCAGTTGGGCGGCGGCCGTCACCTTGACTCCCTCCCGCAATGCAATGATCTCGTCATCGGTGCCCAGCAGCTGCCGGTACCTGTCCACATCCGCATACTGCTGCCGTGCCGTCAGATTGGTATTGTATTCGAATGTCTCCTTTTGCAACCGGATCGATTCGCGGTTGTTGCGGATCAGTTCGCGATCCTTTTTAAGGGTGTACAGTCCCGATAATGACCAGTTCAGCCTGACACCCGTCACATAGTAGGGGTCGAAGCCATTACTAAGGATGTTCAATGCCGGCCTTCCGAAACCGCCCTGGAAGAAGAAATTAAGACGCGGCCGGTTCTTCACGTTGAGGAGTTCCGACTGAATATCGAGACTCGCGTTCTGAACCTCGAACAATTTGAGTTCCGGACGGCTGATCCCGCTCGCGACGGTCTTTGCTACCGGCTTTTCAAGAATGGCAGTCTCGTCCAGGGGCTGCCCGACCAGTAATCCCAGCATGGCCGTATATGCCTTGCGGCTGGCGCTCAAATCGATGCTGCGCTGCTCTGCTTTGAGTAATTCTGCCTTCAGGGAACTCGCATTGGACTTGAATGCAGTCCCGTTGTCGATCAATGCCTGTACTTTTTTGATTCCCAGCTCAATGTCCTTTTTTAATAACTCATTCTGCCGGAGCTGCTCATCCAGGGTCAGCACTCCAAAGAATACCTGGTTGACCCGTTCGTTGAGCTTGTACAAATCCACTTCCAGTTTCTGCGATTCCACGGCAGCATTAGCCTCGTGCGAACGTACCTGTGTGCGCACCTGCCCGCCGTCATAAATCACCTGATTGACCTCCCCCAGTATTTTGTACTGGTCTTTGTTGAGCGTCGGAAATTCTACACCGGGAATCGAAACGGGTAGTTTAAACTCCGTGACGGCCGACTGATAGGTTGCCTGCCCCTGCAATGAAAACTGCGGCAGATACGCCTTAGCGGCATTTTCGACCGAATAGTCCCTCGTCTTCGCAATGAGATCGAATTGACGGATCATGGGATAATTTTTGCGCGCCAGTTCATACGCCTGCCCGATCGTGAGCGTCTGCGCCTGTGCCTGCAAGGCCAGCAGCAAGCCGCATAGCGCCCAAATCACTTGTTTAAGCTGGTTAATCATTTTATTTATTCGTTTTATTTAATCATTTGATTAATTGTAGTCCAAAAAAATTTCAGGTTTGGTCCAGCATCATTTTGATCCATCCCGGAATGAGCTTCTTGCGTTGCTCCATCATGGCATTATACACCTCTTCATTCCCCGCAATGGGTTGCAGCACAGGCTTGGCCACGAAAGGAAAAAGCGTCATACCCAGCAAATTCATCAAAAAATGGAAGGGACTGATGTCACTCCGGCGTTCTTTGAGCTGCTTGATAAAAACCGATTCTGTTAAATTCTTCCTGGCCTGAAAGCGGTTCGACAGCTGCTCCGGATTGTTGCGTATCTCACTCAACACGAAAATGGGCAGATCCGGATTTTTCAGCAGCATGCTGATATAGTTTTCCGTAATCTTATCGAGCTTGTCATCGAGCGTCGTTCCGGCGTCGTTCAGGATCGGAGCGAGCACCCCGAACAATTTATCGATACGCTCGGCCATCACGATCTGAAAAAGCTTCTCCTTACTCCTGAAATAGTAATTCAGCAGCGCCAGGTTAATCCCCGCCTCCTCTGCGATATCCCTGGTACGTGCATTGCCATAACCCTTTTTAGTAAATACAATGCTAGCCGCCTCCTTGATTTTCTCTTCGGTACTGAGATCTATTTCCGCCTTTCCAACTTTCGCCATGCTGTAAATTCTTTGAACGGTCCAAAGGTAAAGCAGGTTTTTGATTTATACAAAATATTTAATCATCTGATTAAATATTTTGTATAACTATTGGCACCTTCCTATTTACCAGTCATTTGTCATGCAGAACCCGTCGGCCTCATTCATTTTCATGAACTTCCTTGGAGCCATTCCTGTGTAGTATTTAAAATCCTTGATTAAATGGCTTTGGTCGTGGTAACCATGCTCCTCCACCAGCATCGCCCAGTCAACCGGTGCCTGAGCCCCCGCGGCTAAGAGGAACCGCAGGATTTCCTTAAACCGCAGAAAGCGGATCAATTCCTTGGAGGTGTATCCGACATACTTCCGGAACCGTCCCTGCACGGTACGCTCGGTAATACCGTGCTCCCGCGCGATGGCTTTCACTGGACTGACTTCTGGCTGATGGAAGCGGGCGGCCGCGTCGAGCAACGGCAGCGAGTCCGGTTCATTTCCAAAAAGATTAGCCGGCAGATATGCATTCAGCCACTGGATCCTGTCGTGAGGGACCAGCGAGGCCAGCGCATTCCACATCGCCTCCAACCGTTCCTGCTGGCCGGATACAACTTCATCGGACACCATATCGCCTTCAAAACCATCCATAGGCACTGAAAAGAACCGATAAAAGCCATTCAGCGTAAAGTTCAGCACCAGCAGATCGGCGCCGTCCGTCAGTTCATAGTTCAGCATTCTCCTTAAAGGCCCGAAAACCCCGGTTGCCCGCACGGCGCGCCGCCCGATCTGAGACTCCCCAAACGAAAAAAACACAGGTGCTCCGAAATTAAACACCAGCATCATTTCCAGATTCGGGGACAAATGGTAGGTTCTCCTTCCGTGGCCTGCCTGCGTTTCGATCAGATAAAAATGATTCAGCACGCCATTCAATTGCGGATCTACCTTTTCTCTATACCCGGTTTCCATTTCCGACCTTTTTTTTTCTTAACTTTTACAAAACATCAGCAATCCAGCTCCTTTGATTGTAAATCTAATCAAGTTCGATGACTTCGTTTAGCTTCAGGAAATGGCTGCCAGGCATTCTCTTTCTGTCTGCACAGCTTGTCAATACGATTTATGAGCTCACCCAGGACACCCGCACCATGTCATGGGCACCCCACACCACGCAGGTACATTACCGGATCGATGTTTTCCAAAATGGCGAAAACTGGGGCCGGGAAGCCGTAGAAGCCCGCTACCGGATTGCACAAACACAATGGGAAAGCCACTCGGAAGGCAACTTGAGGCGATTGATTCAGTCGGTAGAACAAAAAATGCCGGATCATCCCGACAGTGTTATCGTTCGCTACCAACGGAACAACGGCCCGGAACGGCTTTATCGCTGGAAAGCCAGCCTGTAAGCCATGCACCACCTGAACCCATTTTACGTCCGTGGAAAAGCCGTCCCGCCCGAGCTGGTCCTTGCCGTCCGGCTACTATCGGTATACTTGCTGGTCACCGGTGAACATCCCTTCAATGGTAATCAGGGTTCCGGCAGATTCTATCCGCTGATCGACGTACTGGACAACATCGGAACCGATCCGCAATTCAACCTGGGCGTTCAGGCGCTGTTCCTTGGAAGCATCGGCGTGCTATTGTTCTCCTCGTGGGTGCGTATAGGCGCATTCGGAGCAGGACTTTCCTTTGCCGCCGGCCTCCTCTCCTGCCAGACCTGCCTGTCGGTAGCCCATATGTTTACCGGTTGTATTTTTCTCTGCACCTCGCTGAGCAATGCCGAAACCGGTACGGATCTGATCCGTTTTCAGCTGGTCGTACTGTATCTGGGCGCCGACCTCAACAAAGTGTCAGACCCGGACTGGTGGACCGGCGCGAGCATTGAAACCCTGCTGGTCACCAAACACCGGATCGGCGCTTACATCGAGCTTGCCCGCAGGTTCCCTCCCCAGCTCCTGTCCCAGGTGATTGGCATCAGCATTATCCTGTTGCAGCTGGGTATCGCCGCATTGCTTTGCAGGCGAAGCACGGTAGCATACGCCACGTTGCTCGCCCTGCTGCTGCATTTGCCTATGGTAATCCTGATGCAAATGACTTTCGGACCATTTCTTTTTGCGTTGGTAGTTGCCTATGGGTTGTTGCTCGTGTGGCCGCAGCAGATCGCCGGCAACGCTCGTCACAGCCCCTTCCTCATCGCTTTACTCAGCCGTATCGATTTTAATGGACAGCTGGTTACGCATACCGCGGTCACCGGCCGTGATTCCCTTGGCAAGTGGTTCCGCACCGGTCTAGACTTCATCTCTCATCCTGCGATCCTGCTTTTTCTGACTGTGTTATCGGCCGCCATGGTGCGTTATGGCAAACTTCTGCCGCTTTGCGCGCTCGTCCTGACCGGGTACTATATATATGTGTGGCCGCAGCGCAAACCCGCGGTACCCGTGCCGGCAGCTTCTGCCTGATCCCGGTCCTGACCATTTTAGTTTGAACTTCTCTTGGAAAACCTGTTGAAATATTAATTCCCCTCGTAATTTTGTGGTTGCTTTGACCTGAACTATATATTCAAAGCATTTGAATAGGAACCACTTTCATGAAGAAAATCCGTAATTTTTGCATTATTGCCCATATTGACCACGGGAAAAGTACATTGGCAGATCGCTTGCTGGAATTCACAAAAACCGTGTCGCACCGCGAAATGCAGGCCCAGCTTCTCGACAATATGGACCTGGAACGCGAGCGCGGCATCACCATCAAGAGCCACGCGATCCAGATGACCTATGTTTATAAAGGAGAAGAATATATACTGAACCTGATCGATACACCGGGACACGTGGACTTTTCCTACGAGGTTTCCCGCTCCATTGCCGCCTGCGAAGGCGCGCTTCTGCTCGTGGATGCATCGCAAGGCACCGAAGCCCAGACGATCTCGAACCTTTACCTCGCGATCAACCATGACCTGGTGATTATACCGGTCCTCAACAAGATCGATTTGCCCGGTGCGATGCCCGAGGAAATCAAAGACGAAATGGTAGACCTGCTGGGTTGCGAACGCGCCGACATTATCCCGGCCAGCGGCAAAGAGGGAATTGGTATTGAAGATATTTTGAATGCCATCGTAGAACGTATTCCTGCGCCTGTCGGTGATCCGGATGGCCCGTTGCAGGCGCTGATCTTCGATTCAGTATTTAACTCGTACCGCGGTATCGAAGTTATATTCCGTGTAAAAAACGGAAGTATCAAAAAGGGCGATAAAGTGAAATTTATGGCCACCGGCAAGGAATACATTGCCGACGAGATAGGCACTCTGGGCTTACAGCAGATTCCCCGGCAGGTGGTGGAATGCGGCGATGTAGGTTACCTGATCTCGGGAATCAAGGTTGCCAAGGAAGTAAAGGTAGGCGACACGTTCACCCACATCGACCGGCCCGCAAGCGAGGCCATTGTTGGCTTTTCAGAGGTAAAACCAATGGTCTTTGCCGGCATTTACCCGGTGGATACCAGCGAGTTCGAAGAGCTTCGCGAGGCAATGGAAAAGTTGCAGCTCAACGACGCTGCCCTGGTATGGGAACCTGAAACTTCGGCAGCGCTCGGCTTCGGGTTCCGTTGCGGCTTCTTGGGCATGCTGCACATGGAAATCGTGCAGGAGCGCCTGGAAAGGGAATTTGACATGACGGTGATTACCACCGTACCATCGGTGCAGTTCAGGGTGTTGACTACCAAAGATAAACTTTTGAACATCAGTGCTCCGTCGGAAATGCCGGAACCGAACCATATCAAGTATATCGAGGAGCCTTATATTAATGCACAGATCATCACCAAGTCCGACTACATCGGTCCGATCCTGAACCTGTGTATGGACAAGCGCGGTATCCTCAAAAACCAGATCTATCTGACTGCCGAACGCGTGGAACTGCAATTCCTGATCCCGCTGGCGGAAGTGGTGTTTGACTTTTTTGATAAACTCAAAACCATTTCGAGAGGATATGCGTCGCTGGATTATGAACTGGCGGGCTACCAGGAATCCGACATGGTAAAACTGGACGTCATGCTGAACGGCGAGGCGGTGGATGCATTGTCGGCGATCGTGCATCGGTCGAAATCGTATGAGTGGGGGAAAAAGCTTTGTGAAAAGCTCCGCGAACTGATCCCGCGTCAGATGTTCGAAATCGCCATTCAGGCTGCGATCGGGCAGAAGATCATTGCGCGTGAAACTGTAAAAGCGATGCGAAAGGATGTCTTGGCCAAATGTTATGGCGGTGACATTTCCCGTAAACGCAAGCTGCTGGAGAAACAGAAGAAAGGTAAGAAGCGGATGCGCCAGGTCGGCAATGTGGAAATTCCGCAGGAGGCATTTATGGCGGTCTTAAAAATCAACTAAGTATACATTTATGAACGCAAAATACCGCCAATATTACCTTTCTGGTTTATTGGCGGTATTTTTGCTTTATCACGCTCCCAATCTTTTCCTGGGTCCCGGCTCCTACTTCAATGCATTCGATTCGCTGGACTCCTTCGTTGTCTGGTACCGGGTTGTAACGCAACAAGGTTACGCATGGGCGCCTCCGTACGCCATTGTTGAGCCCTTTCTGGGGGGAGTACCCAAATTCACGCTGGTCAGCAACTACCACATTTATTACTGGCTGAACCTCGTTTTACCGACCTTCGCGGCCTATCAGTTCTACATCCTTTTCATCAGTGCGGTTGCATTAGCCGGCATGTGGCTGTTATCCCGGCGCTATCTCGGGCTGAATGAATGGGCATCCGCATTGCTGGCTCTATCGTTCGCATTTACGCCCTTTTTACCAACCTGGGGCCTCAGCATCGCCGGGCAACCGCTGCTTCTCTTCGCCTTACTCAACATCCGGAATGCAAAACCCGCAACGTGGAACTGGCTGATCTTCGGTGCATTTCCGTTCACTTCGAATTTTCAGTCGGCGGGTGTTTTTATACTTTTCGCATTAGGCCTGCTGATTGCCCATGATGTGATCAGGAAATTACCCTACCGGCGTCTGTTGGTGGCATTCGGCGTTCTGCTGGCGGTTTACCTCACTACCAAAATAGATCTGATCCAGAATCTGCTGGGAGGCCAGGGCTTTGTTTCTCACCGCACGGAAATGCGTCGCTTCCCCAGCTCGCTATTCATCTGTGTGAAGGTATTTGCACGGTATTTCCTTCTGGGAAATATCGATGTTGCATTATCGCTGCACACGTTCGTCCTGCTGCCTTTCGTGTGCTCTGTCTACGGTGTTTTCATCGTCCGCAAAAAGCTCCTTCCTGCGCAACTGACAATCACAATGGCCGCTATCGTGCTGATCTGCATGTATATTGCGGCGCTACAATGGGAACCGGTCGTAAACCTCCGTAACCGATCCGATCTGCTGCGGATGTTCAGCCTGGATAGGTTTCATATTTTTCTTCAGCTCCTGTGGCATATTGCTGCTGCGCAAGCTATCCTGCTCATTTCAAACGCCTATCGCAACCGGATCACCGCCGTGGTCGCATTCGCACAACTCGCCGTTTGCTTCGCTTATCAGCCCACTTACTATGAGCGGTTCGTTAAGCAATTTGTGAAGATCACGCCCTACCATTATATCTACACCTACGATGACTACTATGCTGAACGCATGTTCAGCGAAATTAAAGCCTATATTCAAAAGCCCGTTCAATCCTACCGCGTAGCGAGTATCGGCATTCCTCCCGCCATAGCCCAGTATAATGGACTATGGACAATCGATGGCTATTCGAGCAACTACCCGCTTTCCTACAAGCAAAAGTTCAGGAAGATCATCGCAGCGGAGCTGGAAAAGAACCAGGCAAACAGGGGGTTTTTCGATTATTGGGGCAGCCAGTGTCTCATTCTGTACGATCAGGGAACATCCTATTACGAAACGCATATGACACGCGGGCAGGCGCCGGCCAGCAGGCCTGTCACGCTCTCACATGCGGCGCTGCGTGCGATGCGATGTGATTATATTCTGTCCGCTGAAAACATCACAAACCCGGAGCAGTCGGGGTTGAAAAAACTGGCTATCTTCAATTCGGCGATCTGGCGTGTCAACCTCTATGAAGTAACCAGCAATGAGTAACTTATAGGCGCGTTACGCCGGTAAAAAAGTAGCAGCTCCCATTAGTTGCCGATCGCAACATTTTAATTTATATTGAATGCTCAAAGGATCTCCAACTCAGTTGCTATGAGCATTGTCGTTTCCAACATCAAATTCCACAATAATCAGCAGCTCGATTACTTCGGGCACCAGATCAAGAAGACGATGATCCCGGTGTCATCACCCTATGTACGCAGGCATGTGAAGGAAGTGATCGATTTTGCCGGAATCAGAAAGACAGACCGGATCATCGATGTGGCATGCGGCATGGGAAAATACACGCTCAACTTTCTTGCTCAGGGTTACAGGGTCGAAGGGCTCGACCTCTCGCCATTCCTTTTGCAGCAGTTGCTGGTATATAATGACAATAAGTTCCCGGTGAAATTGCATGCGGCCGATATTCTGGACGCTCCCGAGGAACTGAATGAGCAATTCGATGTGGTGATGGGTTTCATGGCGCTGCATCATTTTCACAGCCTGCATGCCTGTTTTCAAGCCATGCACCGCATCGCCAAACCGGGGGCCAGGCTCGTTTTCCTCGAACCGAATGCCTATAACCCGTTGTACTATCTGCAAATCGCATTCACCCCGGGCATGTCCTGGGAAGGTGATAAAGGCGTTGCAGATATGACCCGGAAAAAGCTGTTCGGGGCCATGGATTATGCGGGTTGGAAAAATCTCCGGATCAAAAGATTTGGCTTTTACCCGCCATTTCTATCCAACACAGCCATCGGCCAAAAAAGCGAGCCGGTTCTGGAAAAAATCCCGGGCCTTAACACCTTTCTGCCGTTCCAGATCATCACAGGAGAAAAGAAATAATGGGAAGAGACAGGGAAAACTGGATTGTTTCGTATCCCGACGACGGCAATTCGGTTTGCTATGACATGGAAGATGTTTCTTTCTGGTACCAGCACCGGAACGAATGCCTTGTGGCAGCGATGCAGGCCAATACCTTCCCTACCGACTTCCTGGACATCGGCGGAGGGAACGGGATCACCGCATTAGCCATGCAGGAAGCCGGCTATCAGGTTACGCTGGTCGAGCCCTACCGTAGCGGTATCGAAAACGCCCGGAAAAGAGGGATAAGATCCACGATCCAAAGTACATTAGAAGATTATATACAGGAAGCAAACGGGTCCGCACCTGCTGCCGGGTTCTTTGATGTGCTGGAACATATCGAAAACGACCGGGCTTTCCTCGAAAACATTAACAGACTGCTGGTCCCGGATGGCAGGATCATGCTGACAGTCCCCGCATTCAATAGCCTGTGGTCTGAAAATGATGTGCAGCTCGGGCATTTCAGAAGGTACACGCTCAGCAAGCTTTCCCAGCTTTTGGAACAAACCGGATTTGAAGTCAGCTATCAAACCTACTTCTTCTCGCTCGTGTGGGCACCCATGTGGCTGGCCCGGGTTCTGCCGGAAAAGTTTGGTGTAAAAAAGAATAACACGCCCGAAAAAAAGAAGAATGAGCATATGGCCGGACGTCCCGGTACCGCACGCATGCTGCGGAGAATGCTGCAATGGGAGACCAAAGCCATCCGTAGTAAATCGAAAATACCTTTTGGAACCAGTTGTCTGATCGTTGCACGGAAAACAAAAAGCCTGTGAACCAAAATCTACGTAAAACCAGCCATTTCCAGCTATTTCTGTTTTCAACCGATCCGACGGTCATCGAAAAGGCGGTTCTGGCCGGTGTAGATGGCATTATCGTCGATTGGGAAAACCAGGGCAAAAAATTACGTCAGGAGCGATTCGATACGCAGATCAACTTTGATACTTACGACGATCTGTGCCGGGCACGGCAAGTAACACCGGAGGGCAAACTCATCTGCCGCATCAACGGCTTTTCTGTTGAGCACACCCACCAGGAAATCGAACTGGCGTTGCAGGCCGGGGCCGACGAAATTTTCCTCCCAATGGTGCATCACACGCAGGAAGCCCGGCAAGCCGCCGAGCTGATCGGCAATCGGGCAGGCTTCAACATTCTGATTGAAACTGCCTCGGCGCTGAATTGTATGGCCGAACTCAGTCAACTGCCGCTCCGGAGAGCCTACATTGGCCTCAATGACCTCCATATCCAGCAAAACAGCAAAAACATATTTGTTCCCCTGATGAACGAAACGGTCGTCAACATCCGCAACCATTTCGAAGTGCCTTTGGGTGCTGGCGGCGTTACCTATCCGGCGAGCGGAGCGCCCATTCCCAGTAAATACCTCATCAAGGAATACGCCAGGCTGGGCATCGATTTCAGCTTCCTGCGCCGGACGTTCATCCGCGACCATGCCCAGTACAGCATGGAACACATGATTCACCACATCCGCGAAGCGTACGAAGACGCGCGCGCACGGTCTGCCGAAGAGGTAGCCGCCGACTTTCATTTATTCCGGCAGCAGGTGGAAAGCTGGACCACCAATCCGCACCACGCATGATACTGCTGATGTACGAGCCGGTGCCGGAACATTTCAACCGCCTGCAACAAATAGCGCCAGACCACCGCATTGCCATTGCGCACTCTGAGCAGGAAGCCCGGACGCTCATATCCGGGGCAGAGATCGTGCTTGGGAACCGCTATTTTATCCAAAGCCTGCCTTTTGCCCGTCAACTACGCTGGATGCAATCCAATTCCGTCGGCGTGGACCTGATACTTTCCGAAAAGCAACATTTGGTAGATAACAACATTCTGCTCACTTGTGCCCGGGGGATATATGATCCGGAGCTGGCAGAGCACACGATGGCACTGCTGCTCACGCTGTTCCGCCAGATACACCTGCTCCGCGACGAGCAAAACGGCAGTCAATGGCAGCGTCACCGGTTGCGAACGCTACACGGGAGCCGGTGCCTGATCCTGGGATGGGGCAGCCTCGCCAGAGAAATAGCCAGACTGATTACCGCAATGGGAGGCGAAGTGTCGGCGACGCGAAACCAAATGGAAGATTCACAGGAGGGCTCTGTCACTATTTTCGGACGTCAATCCTGGCAATCCAGGCTTGCCGATGCAGATGCATTGATCATATGCTTACCGAAAACAAAGGCAACAGCGCATTTGGTAAACAAACAGATTCTGGACCAACTGCCCCCAACCGCATTCGTGGTCAATATCGGACGCGGCGGAACACTCGACGATGAAGCGCTGCTCCGACAGGTACGGGCAGGGAAGCTCGCAGGGGCTGCACTCGATGTGTTTGAGCAGGAGCCATTGCCACCCTCTCACGGGATCTGGCAGGAACCCCGCATCATGGTCAGCCCGCATGTAGGCCGGAGCCTGGAAGGGCCGGTTTACAAATGGCAGCCTCTTTTCGAAGCAAATCTCGCGCGTTACCTGCGCGGGGAAAGATTAGTCAATGTGGTAGATTATGACAAAGGTTACTGATGATCAGCATTGTCGTTCCGCTTTATAAAAGCGCCTCCACACTCGCGGAGCTCCATGAGCGGGTCAGTATGATGTCGGCCCGGGCAAATCAGGCCTACGAAATGGTTTATGTCAACGACGCCTCGCCGGATCATACGCTTTCGATCCTCCGCAACCTGCCGCCCACCGTTGCCTTCCACATTGTCGACCTGAAAAAGAACGTAGGACAGAGCAGCGCGCTAATAGCTGGTATGGCTTTCGCCCGGGGCGAGGTCATTGCAACGATGGATGCCGATTTGCAGGACGAGCCCGAAAACCTGCCCCGACTGATCCGTGCGCTGAGCCCGGGCACGGATGTGGTGTTCGCAAAAAGGCAGGGGCAATACGAATCTCCGGCAAGGCTGCTGACCTCCTTTCTTTTCAAGGGAATGATTCACTGGCTCTCTGGAAAGCGGATTCCAATGAATGCGGGACTCTTCATGGTCGTGCGACGGGAGGCCGCACAACAGTTCCTTCCCTTTCTGAGGCAATCGCCCTACCTGATCGGTCTGATCGCCAAAATCAGGCTGCGCTGCACTGGGATCCCCATCGAGCGGCCTGAAAATCAACACGGAGAAACGTCGTATACCTTCCGGAAGCGGCTGCGGGTTGCCGCGGGTTTCTTCAGAACGCTCAGGTTAGTTTCCGTCCAAACGGCCGCCGAAAACGTGGAATGGCTTAATTCACATCTTTTGGCAGATCATTTATATATTACCCAAAAACCTTAAACAGGCCGTACGGAGGTAAGGTTTGGCTCAATATAAATGCTTCCGGAACGCTTCACATTCCTATACTACTGATAATCAAGACCTACCAAAACAACTAATTCGACCAAATAAGACGGCCGCGGCAGGTAGGGCAATTTTATACTGCTAAAAATCTCTCCTATTCACCTTTTATTGTAATTTTGACTGGAATCTGAATTTCGACCAAGAACAAAAAATACCTTAACGAGCGATATGGCAGAAGTAATTCGTATGCCCAAAATGAGCGACACCATGGAAGAAGGTGTTATCGCGGAATGGCACAAAAAAGTAGGCGATAAAATTAAATCCGGTGAAGTGATTGCTGAGGTGGAAACCGACAAGGCAACCATGGACCTTGAATCTTATTACGACGGAACTCTTCTTTACATTGGCGTCCAAAAAGGCGATGCCGTCCCCATCGACGGGATCATGGCTATCGTGGGCGCAGAAGGCGAAGATTACAAGGCCTTGCTCGAAGGTGCCAGCAACGGAAACGGATCTGCAGCTGCTGCCGAGCCTACGCAAGAAGAGAACAAACCTGCACCTGCCGTAGAAACGGTTGAAGCGCCAGCGGCTCCGAAACCTTCGGCTCCTGCTGAAAAAATCAATGCGACTGTGGTTCGGATGCCGAAAATGAGTGATACCATGGAAGAAGGTACGCTGGTGTCGTGGCAGAAAAAAGTAGGAGATAAAGTAAAATCAGGCGACATATTGGCAGAAGTCGAAACCGACAAAGCTACAATGGAACTTGAAGCATATGAAGACGGTACACTGCTTTATGTAGGTATCAAGGAAGGTGAAGCGGTACCCGTAGACGGTATCATCGCCGTCATCGGTGAAGAAGGTTCTAATGTGGAAGCTTTGCTGGCCCGCGAAAACGGAGAAGCACCTGCTGAAACTGCTGCATCGGCTCCCGCAGAGCAGCCTGCGGCACAGGTAAACGGATCCGACAAAGCGGTATCAGTGGCAGATTCCAATGAACGTGTGAAAGCATCGCCATTGGCAAAACGCCTCGCCGACGAAAAAGGCATCAACCTGAGCCAGGTTTCAGGAAGCGGCGATAACGGACGTATCGTAAAGCGCGATGTGGACGAATTCAAGCCTGCTGCCAAAAGCGAATCACCTGCTGCTGCGGCTCAACCTGCTCCCGCAGTGGGAACACCTGCCGCCAAAGCAGAAGCGGCTCCTGCGGCAACGAGCGCTCCCGCAGCATCCGGAGACTTTACCGACACGCCGGTTTCACAAATGCGTAAGACCATTGCACGCAGATTGAGCGAAAGCCTCTTCACTGCCCCGCATTTCTATGTAACCATGGAAATCACAATGGATAAGGCCATGGCGCTTCGTCCGCAGCTGAACGAAGTAGCTACTGCCAAGATCTCTTTCAACGACATGGTGATCAAGGCGTGCGCCATTGCATTGAAACAACATCCTGCGGTTAACTCTGCCTGGCTGGGTGACAAGATCAGAAAATATAACTACGTCAATGTAGGTGTAGCGGTAGCGGTAGACGAAGGCCTGCTGGTTCCTGTAATCCGCGACGCCGATAAGAAAACACTGTCGACGATTTCAGGTGAAGTGAAAGATCTTGCCGGTAAAGCGAAAGACAAAAAACTGCAACCCAAAGACTGGGAAGGCAATACATTTTCCATATCTAACCTGGGTATGTTCGGGGTAGACGAGTTCACGGCGATCATCAACCCGCCGGATTCGTGCATCCTCGCGATCGGTGCGATCAAGAAGGTAGCTGCTTTCAAGGAAGATGGAACGGTTTATCCTACCAACATCATGAAAGTGACGCTTTCCGCAGATCACCGCGTGGTGGACGGCGCAACAGCGGCCCAGTTCCTGCTTAGTGTGAAAAAGCTTTTGGAAGAACCGATGAGCATGCTCGTCTGATCGGAAGACATAGTTTAATATGCAAAAGTGTCAGGCCAACCCGCCTGGCACTTTTGTTTTAGCCGCCGTCCTGCCAGGTTGATGGCAAAACAGACGACATTTAACGATTAACATGGAAAAAATACACGCTACCACCGTCCTTGGTGTACTGCATAATGGCACCGTCGCGCTGGGCGCTGATGGCCAGGCTACAATGGGTAACACCGTTGCCAAAAGTAATGTAAAGAAAATACGGTCACTGATGGGTGGTAAGATCCTGGTGGGCTTCGCCGGATCGACAGCCGATGCATTTACCCTGCTCGACCGTTTTGAAGAAAAACTGAATGCCTACGGCGGCAATATGAAACGCGCTGCGATCGAACTTGCCAAAGATTGGCGCACCGACCGCTACCTCCGTAAACTGGAAGCGATGATGATTACGGCAAACAAGGAAGAAATTCTCGTTATTTCGGGAACCGGCGACGTTTTGGAACCTGAAAACGGGATAGCATCGATCGGATCCGGAGGAAACTTTGCATTGTCGGCTGCGCAGGCATTGAAAAAACATGCTCAGCATTTGTCCGCTGAAGAAATGGTGCGGGAAGGATTGACCATCGCAGCTGATCTTTGCATTTATACCAATCACAATCTGGTGATCGAGAAAGTGGTGCAATAGTTTTTTATAAATGTTGTTGCATGCCTACGGCATTTCCGTTTTTAGTTAGCCGCGTTCCTTGTTCTACCGATGTTACGTCGCTGACGCGACTTTGCATTCCCAATAAAAGTGCCGTCAGGCACGTAATATTGGTAGAAGAGATGCTTGGACCGTACGATGAAATCCAGTTAGGGATGTAACAACAAATTTGATTTCTCAAAGCTCCGCCATTAAAGTCATCAACTTCACCAATGAATCCGAAATCACACGATTGCTTCCAGGCACATATTTGTGAGCGATGATCGTGAAGCTGAGCAAAGCGCCTGATTTGGACGTCACGTAACCCGCAAATGCGCGCGTACCTTCGATAGATCCGCTTTTCGCATGCACGTTTCCCGACGCCCGCGTGCCTTTGCCCAGGTTACGGACGGTTCCGTTTTGGCCTAGCACCGCAATGCTTTTATAAAAATCGGTGAAGCCTGCATCCTTGTTCATGAGATTCAGGATATCCGTCAGGCTTCCAGCTGTGATCGAACCGGAAGGCGACAGGCCACTGCCATCCTTGATATAAAAACCCCTTAAATCTGCCCCTCTCCCCGACCAGTAGCCGGTGATGGCCTTTGCAGCATCATCGAATCCGGAACTGCCGGCCAGACGTTTGCCCGATTGCTTGAAAAAAACATCGGCAAAAAGATTAATGCTCCAAAAATTGGCCTGTTGGCAAAGCTCACGCAATGGTGGTGATTTATACTCGTCGATGATCTTCTTTGGAGTGGGTGCAATGAGATTCTGGTTGCCGGATAGCCGCTCCTCTTCTACCACCACGATACCGCTGCCCGATAATGCGTTTTTCAACGCATAGGCGGTATACCATGCCGGATCGGGAATGGAGCCTTTTACCGTAAAGGCGGGACTCCCCGCGGGTATAGTGCCGGTAAGCAGCACATGATTGCCCAGCGGACTGCTGTAAATGATCGTCTGGTCACCCGAGCCGCGTTCCCCGGTCATGACCTGATTCGTAAACGACAAATATGGAATCACAGGGTCGGTACCAAGAACGGTCGTAGGGCCACCCGGATCCACGCCGGGTTTGAATTTGACACGGTAGAAGTTTTCATTGAAATTAAGTCCCTGAACTCCTGCCCCGTAATAATTACCCATATCACCCCAGATCCATGTGCTGGCAACCGCTTCTTTATCAAAAAATGAAGCGTCGGCAAGTACTTTCCCCTTGATATACTTAATGCCCGTACGCCTGACCGCCGCCACCCATCGGTTGACCATTTCCGGAGCGGTGGGGTAGCCTTTGAATCGGTCGCTTCCCAGTGACGGATCGCCGGTTCCATGGATATACAGGTTGCCTGCGAGCGTATCGCCGCGAAGGACTCCATCGTATTCAAGAAATGTCTGAAATTTGAAATCACCGCTAAAAAGCGCAAGCACTGTTGCGGTGGAAACCAGTTTTAATGTGGACGCCGACGGCAGCGAACGTTCGGAGTTTAGTGAAAACACCTTAGCACCCTCCTTTACAGCCTTGACACTCACGGCCAGCGAGCCGCTTCGCATGAATTCGCTGTTCTGTAATTCGAGCACAGCGTCGGAGAAACGGACGAGCCCCGCGCTGTCGATCGCCTGTGCAGCGGCGGTGCGGATTGTCAGCAGGATACTAAATAAAAGAAGAGGCGCTCTCATCATGTTAAAATATTCGCAAGGCACAAAATTCGTACCGCTTTCTCCAATCTAGCAACTAATCTCCGATTCAGAGGCAGTTTTTTGGTACTTTTGTAAGATATTAGCCGAACAATTGGTAGTTTACAAAGAAAAGATACAATAGTCATATTGATTTTTCCGACGAGGGAAAAATCCTAATATAGCTTTCACCCCATACTATTTATATGAAATTGACATTTTGGGGAGCTACGCAGCAGGTTACAGGTAGCATGTTCCTTCTGGAAACAGACGACTACCGGATCCTGATCGACTGCGGCTCCGATTTCGATCTGGATGAGATCGGTAAGAAAACCAGGTATGAACAACAAAAAAGTGTTTTCCCTTTTGAACCGAGCCTGATTAATACTGTGCTGCTTACTCACGCGCACATCGACCACTCGGGTAATATCCCCAATCTTTACAAGGAAGGGTTTGAAGGAAGGGTGGTTTGCACGGAACCTACTATGGCGCTGACCTCCCTCCTGCTCAAAGATGCGGCTAATCTCCACCAGAAGCGCCTGAATTCCCGCTACGGGTCATCCAAACGCAAAGGCAAGAAGAAGCGGGAGGTTCCCATGGATTACTTCGTTGAAAAACATGTGACCGAGGCGCTGGATAATTTCGTTCCGGTTGCTTTCGGGCAACGTTACCGCATTGCCGACAATGTTACCGTCACTTACTACGCAGCCGGACATTTGCTCGGAGCTGCGCATATCGTGCTTGAAGTATTTGAAAACGGTGAGAAAAAAAGGGTTTGCTTTTCAGGTGACATCGGTCGGCGCAACTATCCCCTGCTGATCGATCCGCAGGAAATCCCTCAGGTGGATTACCTGATCTGCGAGTCGACATACGGAAACCGGCTGCACGAAGATCAGCGCGGATCGGCGGAAACCCTTGCCGATGTGATCAAGCGCACCTGTATCGATATTCCGGGAAGACTCATTATTCCCTCATTCAGTGTAGGCAGAACCCAGGCATTGCTTTATACCCTGAATCAGTTGTACCTGACCCATTCCTTTCCTTTCATCAAGGTATTTTCCGACAGTCCGCTGGCGCACAGCAGCACGAAGGTGTATCAGCGTCACACGCGTATGCTGAACAAGGAAGCCCGGGAATTTCAGGAAGACAACGATATGCTCTTTGACTTCGAAAACCTGATATACCTGGAAAGCGCGGACGCCAGCAGGGCAGTCTCCAACTATAATGAACCCTGCATTATTATCTCCTCATCGGGAATGGTACAGGGCGGGCGTGTGGAGCATCACGTGGAGGCCAATATCGGCAACCCTTACGCTACGATCCTGATGATCGGTTATGCATCGGAAGGGACCCTCGGATGGCGGCTTCTGAATGGACAGGATACCATCTCGATTCGCGGAAAGCAGTACCCGGTCTTGGCTAATGTTGAAAAAATTGACGTATTTAGCGGCCACGGAGACCAAAACGACCTAATTCAATTTGTAAAAATGCAGGATCCGGAGAAACTCAAACGCATTTTTCTAGTCCACGGAGAGCAGCAAAGCATGGCTGAATTCCAAAGTAAAATTCAAGAACACGGCTACGAATCGGTTGAAATACCGTTGAGAGGCACTACCTACGAACTTTGATTCCCTCTCATCACGCCCACTAATCACCAGAACCTAAATATGAGAACATACCTGGATTTTGAAAAGCCTATGGCCGAGCTCGAACGCAAGCTCGAAGAAATGAAAGCGTTGGCGAATGAAAACAATGTCGATTTTTCAGACGCCATTGCGTTGCTGGAAGGCAACATCACCAACCTTCGAAAAGAAATATTTGAAAACCTGACGCGCTGGCAGCGCGTACAGCTCTCCCGCCATCCCGACCGCCCCTACACGCTCGACTACATCGAACTGATCTGTGACGAGTTTATAGAACTGCACGGCGACCGGCAGGTGCGCGACGATCCGGCTATTATCGGCGGACTGGCCAATGTAGACGGCCAATCGTTCATGCTCATCGGCCAACAAAAAGGCCGTAACACCAAGCAGCGCCAGCACCGGAACTTTGGCATGCCCAATCCGGAAGGCTACCGCAAGGCGTTGCGTCTGATGAAACTGGCTGAGAAGTTCAACAAGCCTATCGTGACACTGATCGACACGCCCGGTGCATTTCCGGGTATGGAAGCCGAAGAGCGCGGGCAAGGCGAAGCTATTGCCAGGAACCTGAAAGAAATGTTTATGCTCAAAGTCCCGGTAATCTGCATCGTCATCGGCGAAGGAGCTTCCGGGGGCGCACTGGGTATCGCCATCGGCGATCGCGTGCTCATGCTCGAAAATACCTGGTATTCGGTGATCTCCCCCGAGAACTGCTCGGCTATTCTCTGGCGGAGCTGGGATTTCAAGGAGCAGGCAGCCGAAGCGATGAAGATCACCGCGAAGGATATGAAAACCAATAAACTGGTCGACGGAATCATCGCCGAACCACTTGGCGGCGCACACCTGGACCACAAATGGATGGCCGACGAGCTGAAAAGGGTAATCCTCGAAAACATTGGCGAATTGTCCGCCATCAACGAGCAAGACCGGATCGATCAGCGGATCGACAAATTCTGCTCAATGGGGGTTGTCGTAGAAGCGTAAAGAATCATCCATGAAAAACGATCAGATCAAGAATATCATTTTCGACCTGGGCGACGTCATCCTGAACATCGACGTACCCATTGCTTCCCGGTCTTTCGCTGATTTGAGCGGCAGGGAACAAAGTGAAATACTCACGATTTTCAAGGAAAGTGAGCTTTTCCGCCAGTTTGAGACCGGTTTGCTGGACGAAGCCACATTCCGGAACTATGTGCGTGAAATCCTGAATTTCCCTGATCTGTCGGACGAAGCCATCGATACGGCCTGGAACAGCCTCCTGCTGGACCTGCCGCCAGAGCGCGTGGAATTGCTTCGGAAACTGGCCACCCGCTATCGGCTTTTCCTTTTGAGCAACACCAGCTCCATTCACATTACCCAGGTGAACAAGATATTGAAAGCATCGACGGGTGTCGACCGGCTCGATGATCTTTTCGAAATCGTCTTCCTGTCCTATGAGATGGGTTTGATGAAGCCTGATCCCCGGATTTATGAAAAAGTCCTCGATCAAGCCGGGCTGAAAGCGGACGAAACATTATTCCTGGACGATAACCTGGACAATATCACGGCCGCGTCCCAATTGGGCATCGCCACCATTCATGTCCAAAAGCCGGTCACCATTCTGGAATACCTCAAAGACTATGCCGTCTAACACGCGAACCCACATCATCCAGGCCGTTTTATTTATTGTCACCGTCATTACCACTACCATGGCCGGTGCGGAATGGATGTTCGGCAACAAGTTCGGGTTCGTTTACGACTTCCTTTTTTTCCTGATCGGGAAAAAAGAAGAGTTAGTAATCCCGGAAAATTTCAAGGCGATGGGCTGGGCGGAGTTCGTTCAGGGCTTTCATTTCTCCATTCCGTTCCTGCTCATACTGACCATTCATGAGTTCGGACATTATTTCGTCGCCAGGGCGCATAAAGTGAAGGTGACGCTTCCCTACTACATTCCGCTCTGGTTTGGCATTTCGGAGAGCATCGGGACGCTGGGCGCATTCATCAGAATTAAAGAGGCGGTAAGGTCGCGGCTCAAATTCTTTGATATCGGCATCGCAGGACCGTTGGCTGGCTTTGTTGCTGCATTGGTCGTGCTTTGGTACGGTTTCACGCATTTGCCGCCGCCCGAATACATTTTCAGTATCCACCCGGATTACGCCCGTTTTGGCCCGAATTACCCTCAGTTCGTTTATGAAAACCCTGCCGGAAACCTTATGCTGGGTGACAATATGCTGTTCTGGTTTTTCAAAACCTATGTTGCCGATCCTGCCAGACTGCCTCATGCGTATGAAATGATCCATTATCCCTATCTTTTTGCAGGATACCTGGCGCTCTTTTTCACTTCACTGAACCTTATCCCAATCGGACAGCTCGACGGCGGGCATATCCTTTACGGATTAATCGGGAAGAAACGCTTCAACGTCGTAGCGCCCGTCCTCTTCGGCATTTTTGCATTTTATGCCGGGCTGGGTATTTTCCGGACCGATTCTTTTGCAACCGGAAGCAATGCGGTGTTTTATGAACGCCTGTTGTACCTCGCGATTTATATCTATTTCCTGTATATCTGCTTCAAACGGGCATTTGACAACACTTCCACGGCCCTGATGGTCAGCCTGATCATCGTAGTAGGGCAGTTTGCGGTCACCTATGTGCGCCCCGAATGGAACGGATCCGTGAACCTGCTGCCATTCGTCTTTATTCTGGGCCGTTTTCTGGGCATCAGACATCCTGAAACCGAGGACAATACGCCGCTGGACACGCCGAGGATCATCCTGGGCATCCTCGCGTTCGTCATTTTTATCATCTCTTTCAGCCCAACGCCTTTTATCATTATTGAGTAAAGGAGATTAAAGAAACCAGGAGCTTTAATTGTTGTTCTTGAAAGGCACTATGGCAATCAACGTCTCCCGCAGGCAATTCCTGGCGACACTAGGAGCAGCTCCGTCCCTGGCAGCTATCGATCTCGCTGATCTACCTTACACGTATTCAGTCCAAGGCAAAATTGCCGTCGCCAAACTTGGCCGGGCATTAATTCACGAGCATGTGCTCGTTGATTTTATTGGTGCCGACAAAATTTCATCCGATCGCTGGAAACACGACGAGGTGGTTGCAAAAGTCCTGCCCTACCTGCTGGAAATAAAGCAACGCGGGATCAACACGCTGGTTGAATGCACGCCGGCATTCATCGGGCGGGATGTAGTTTTACTCAAAACACTTTCTGAACAATCAGGACTGCACATTCTGACCAACACCGGCTATTACGGAGCTTCCGACAACAAATATTTACCCAAATGGGCATTCACCGAAACGGCCGATCAGCTTGCAAATCGCTGGATAACCGAATTCGAAAAAGGCATTGAAGGTACCGGCATTCGTCCTGGATTTATCAAGACCGGCGTCAACAACGGCGCATTATCCCAACTGCACCAAAAGCTGATCAGGGCAGCCGCATTGACACATTTGAAAACCGGCCTGACCATCTGCTCCCACACCGGCCCGACATTACCCGCACGCGAGGAAATCGGTATACTAAAACAGTTGGGCGTACATCCGTCCGCATTCGTATGGGTACACGCGAGCGGGAGCGACGAAGAATTGGAAAATGTAGGAAAAAGCGGCTGCTGGATCAGCCTGGACGGTGTGAATGAAGACAATATTAACCGCCATGTGGCACTGATCACGTTCCTGAAAAAGAAGAAACGCCTCAAACAAGTCCTCATCTCACATGACGCGGGCTGGTACCGGCCCGGCGAGCCTGATGGTGGTCAGTTTCGTGGCTTTACGGCCATTTCAGATCGCCTGCTTCCGGCCCTGGTACAGAACGGCATTACGCAGGACGATATCGACACGCTGATGATCGCAAATCCTGCCCGCGCATTCGCCATTCAGGTACGGAAAGCATGACATTACCCAATCTCAATCCTGAACTCGGTCCAGCCGTCGTTTGCGGTTTGCAGGGCGAATGCAAATCCGTGGTTGCTCAGGATTTCCCTCGTCAATGTCAGTCCGATACCCTGACCATCGCGCTTAGTGCTGAAAAAAGGATTGAATAGCTGGGCGTTCACCTCCGCGTCAATGGCTTTGCCATTGTTTCGGATCAATATACGCTCAGCGGTAACCGAGATGACGATTTCGTTCCCAGCCTCGCAGGCTTCAATGGCATTCTTGATCACATTCACTAAAACCTGTTCCATCTGCCCCTGGTCCACATTGCAGAAAACGGGCGTCTTTTCCAGGTCACATGTAATAGTCACGCCGCGTTCTGAACCTGCATTTTCCATAAACAATACCACGTCTGCGATCAGTTTACGAATATCCGTGCTTGCGAGGGCGGGCATGGGCAGGCGCACTACGTCCGCGAAGTTTCTCATGAACCGGGTGAGCCTTCGGTTACGTTCCGACGCGATTTGCAATGCATCCTTTACTTCCCGGTAATCTGCATCGGGAAGCAGGTGGTTAGTCGTTTGCAATATCGAATCGGTGGCGCCCAGCGTATTGTTGACTTCATGTGCCATCATACGGATCACCTTTCCATAGGCATTCTTCTCCGATTCCAGGATTTCGTTGGTCAACTCCTCGATCATCAGAAACGAGCGGCGAAAACCCCGGTCCATGAAATGAGACCGCTGCACTTTGAATGTAACAATTCCATTGGTCTTCACCATTCTCGATTCGCCATCCTGCATGCCCGAAAGTTCCGCCAGCAAAGGCTGGCCGGTTTCAGTAAGCTTCCTTCCGGTGAGGGTCATTCCCGCTTCTTCAAATTGCGCCTTCGCCTTGCTGTTAAGCGATTCGACCTGCTCATCGTAATCCAGGATGATGATCGAAATGGGCGACGCTTCAATGAGTTTTTCCAGAAAAAAATGCTGCTCGTTCAGCTTGATACGCTCTTCCCGCAGCTGATCGATCATCATATTATACACCTCGATCAGCACATCTACTTCGCCCTTGCCCGTCGGGACAAACTTGATAGAAAAATCCTTGTCCTTAATGGCCTCGATTCCGGACTTCACAAATTGGATAGGTTGCATAAAGTTGTTATAGAGCACAATGGAAGTGACCGCGGATGTCAGCAGAAATATCTCGGAGGCTATAAAAACTATTTTGTCCTGAAAAAGAACCTTGTAAACCAGCATTACCAGGACTAAATGCAGGATCGTGATGTAAAGAATGTATTTCGTCTTCGTGGATAGCCTCATACCTCCTCCGAATCAAAAGATATCCCGTACTTTTCCAGCCTCCGGTACAATGCAAAACGGGTAATCCCCAGAGAACGGGAGACTTTGCTGACCTTGTTCTGGTGGTATTGCATGGCACGCACGATCATCTGGTATTCCATTTCTTCCAAAGTGATACTACCGACTTCCGGCAGGCTTTTCGTCGGCGCCGCATTGCCCGCATTCAGGTTGCTTTGAAAATCCGCAATGTCCAGGACGTCCGTTCCTGCCAGCAGCACAG
The DNA here is from genome assembly GCF_946482605.1 of uncultured Dyadobacter sp. The sequence continues at coordinate 149,974 of NZ_CAMLSE010000012.1, forward strand.
TCCGTTCGACCACGTTCTTAAGCTGACGGATATTTCCCTGCAGCGGCAGGTTTTTCAGCCATTTCAAGGCCTCGGTGCTCAGTTTCAGGTCAGGCCTTCCATAAATCGTTTTCAGGTTGTTGACAAAAAACACCGATAGTAAAGGAATATCATCCGGCCGCTCACGCAATGCTGGCAATTTCACGGTGATAAGATTGATCCGATAGTAGAGATCCTCCCTGAACGTGCCTTGCGCCACCATCTCTTCCAGGTTACGGTTGGTCGCGCATATCACCCTGATGTCCACCGTGCGGCTCTTGCTGCTTCCCAGCGGCTCAAATGTGCGCTCCTGTAATACCCGGAGCAATTTGACTTGGCTTGAAAGGTCCAGCTCTCCGATTTCATCAAGAAAAATGGTGCCCCGGTTCGCCATTTCGAAGCGGCCCGTCCGGTCCGTCTTCGCGTCGGTAAATGCGCCCCGGACATGGCCGAACAGTTCGCTTTCAAACAATGTGGAAGATATTCCGCCCAGGTTTACTTTCACAAAAGGCCTCACTTTTCGTCTGCTGTTCAAATGAATGGCTTCTGCGATGAGCTCCTTGCCGGTTCCGCTTTCACCTGTGATCAGCACCGGCGCGTCCGTGGGTGCAACCCGGCCGATGGTTTCCAGTATACTAAGCAGGTTGGGGTCTTCACCGACGATGTTATCGAATTGATACTGCTGATCCAGCTTACGCCTGCTCCCAACCTGCAGTGCCGGCTTGGCAAGGTTCAGGATCGTGCGGATGGATTGTAGCAGGTAATCGTTCTGCCAGGGTTTCGTCACAAAATCGACAGCCCCTTCCTTCATTCCTCGCACCGCCAGGTCGATCGTGCCCCAACCGGTGATCAGGATCACGGGAATCGACGCATGTCGTTTTTTGATCTGCTGCAACAAATGCATACCCTCCTTTCCCGATGTTTCGATCGAAAAGTTCAGATCGAGCAATATCAGTTCGGGCGTCAATGTTTTTAGCACGTCGAATGTCTCTTCCGGCGAACTCACGCCCCTGACCTCAAACCCCTCTTTTTTCAGGAGCAGTACCAGCGAAGTACGGATCGCAAGATCGTCGTCAACTATCAGGAGCATAAATATTCTTTAAATGTTGGCTGTTGGCTGTTGGCAAACTCTCAGTCCGTCAATGAGTTCATTTTATTCCGGTTCTAAGGCAAAAAACTAAAATAAGTCACCAGTTAATCAAGATCCCTCCGTAACCTATTCACTCATTCACAATTCCACTGCGGCTCATTCGGTCATTCACTCATTCAATCATTCAATCATTCACAGTTCCACTGCGGCTCATTCACCCATTCATCCCCCCTACTCCTCATGCAGCGCCATCGCGGGGTGAATGCGGGATGCCTGCTTACTGGGGAACCAGGCACAAAGCGTTACAATGATATAAATTACAACGACGGCCGCCAAAATCGCCATCACGTAAATTTCCTTGTCCAGATCAAAAACATTCATCAGAGGGAATTGCACCGCAAAGATCAGTCCTAAAATCAGACTGAATGTAGCAAGCACCCACACTTCACCCAAAAACAGGGTGGTTACCTTTATTTCCGTCGCTCCCATAGCCCGGCGGAGACCTATTTCGCTTTTACGCCGGGCAATATTCAGGTTCAGGATACCGAAGAGCCCAAGCGCCACATTGGTCAGCAGGAACCCGCTTATGATCAGAAATATCAATACAGGCACGAGCGTCAGATTTTCCCGGTTTTTGCGGGAATCCGTGAGATAGCCTACCTCAATGCCCCAACCTGGCAACATTGCTGCGATATCCTTCACAAGACTTGCCTCGAAGTTAGCGTCGGTGCCCGGCCTGGTTTTAATGAGCATGTTCGAATTCCATTGGTCGTCCTTAGCCAACATCTGGAAAAGTGCCGGGTTATCGGACATAAACTCCCCTTTTGCCTTGAATTTGTCGACAATACCGACCACTTTGCCCGAAGTCTTGTCGTCCAGCTTGACCACCTTATTCAACCCCGACTCATTCAGAAAAAGCTTATCCTCCATTTTCTGATTGATCACCAGGGGTATAAACTTACCCGCGAGGTCGCTCTCCCGGTACCATCGTCCCTTTTTTAGCGGCAAGTCGAGCGTTTCGCTAAACCCGCCATCGGTGTAGTAGAAATCCGCGCCTACATTTACCTTGTTGTAGGTAACTGAGTTACCGATCTGGTTGGCCGAAAATGGCGTATTACTGCTCATCCGGCTCACCGAAACGACTTCCCTGTAAGACCGGATCCGCTGCATCACCCGTTCCAGCTTCAAGCCAACCTCGGTGGTATCCTGGTAGCGCGCCAGTTCCAGGTTCCATACCTGCTCGTACTGAAACCCGATGGGCTGTACATAATTACGCACATTATAAACAATGAGCGTCAGCACACCGAACAATACCAGAAAGGCCGCCCATATCTCGATAATAAGCAGGGAATGAGCGCCTTTTTTATTCCATATCAATTTAAAAAGATGTCTTAGCATGGGATCAATTTTGAATGAGTGAATGAGTCAATGAGTGAATGAGTAGGCCGAAGTTGAACTGTGAATGAGTGACCGGGTCGCCGGGGCGATGGATCGCAGTGGAACTGCTGTGATCACAATTCACTCATAAAATCACACTTTCAGCGCTTCCGCTATTTTCAGCCGTGACATTCTGAAGGCGGGTAAAACACCTGACAGCAATCCAAAAACCAGACAAACCAGCAGGCTTATCAGAAATACGGGCAGGTTGACGGTCAGATCGGCGTAAGCGATCCAGCCGCTGGCATTGATAAACTGGATAACCACCAATGTCAATACCAATGCAAATGCTCCTCCGATGAAAGTGATGAAGATATTTTCAATGATGAATTGCCATAAAAGTGCCTTGGAGGGAGCCCCAAATGCCTTCCTGACCCCAATCTCGGATGCTCTTTCGAGTATCCTGCTCACATTCACATTGACCAGATTGACAGCGGGCAGTCCCATGATCATCAGCAACACCAGTGAGACAACGGAGTAGAACATCACTTTCTCTTTGTCGCCTCTTGCCAAAGTGTTCAGAAAATGATCGAAATAAGTATCAGCCTTCACGATCAACACGTTAAGTCGCTTGCCATCGGGGATTTCAGAGCGGGGAATACGTGCAATATGCCCGTCAAACTCCGATTGGACGGCCGGTATGTCCGAAGTCGTTTTGGCCAGCACGAGTGCAACAAAGCGCCCCCGAAATCCCTTTTCTTCGTAGTTGCTTTTCGGGGCCGTGTAGGGGAAATAAACATCCGAATAAGTATAGATCCGGGTAGGCGGGCTACCCTTCACGACACCGATTACGCGATAATTTATACTTTCGATATCGATGTATTTGCCAACTACCGGTTGATCCCCCGTACCGAAATACTGGCTTTTTAGCGCATCAGTAATGACAGCAACGTGGTCGCCGTTACGGATGTTGGTTTCGTTATACGGCTTCCCTTCAAGAAACTTAAAGTCGGTCACACTCCAGAATTCAGCGTCAGTGTATTTCGTATTGAGCTTGATCCGCTTACCGTTCACATAGGCATTCGAAAAACCGAAATTGTTCAAGATCGAAACGCGCTCGGCGGTTTTAAGCGATCTGGCATATTTTGTGAGAAAATCGAAAGTAGCAGGTCCCGACGACATCGAAGTGTTGGCTGAATCTGTTTGAATAATCGTCGCGACGTAGAGCAACCTGTCTCTTTTGTTTTCGGGATAATGCGCCCCAAAAAGGTGATCGAGGAAAGAAGTCACCACCATCAGCACCGTCAGCGTAAGGGTAATGCCGAATAGCGTGATGAAAGTATAGAAAGGATGCCGCAGCAATACCTTCCAGGCGATTTTGATATAGTTTGAGAGCATTGGGGATAATTTTGAATGACTGAATGATTGAATGACTGAATGATTAATGAGTGAATGAATGAATGAGCCGCAGTGAAACTGAGAATTTCGAATGAATGACTGGGTCGCCGGTGCGATGACTGGGTTATGAATGGGTTAATATTGACAGAATGCAGAAAACATTTACTAATTCACAATTCGGTCATTCAGTCATTCAGTCATTCGGTCATTCAAAATTCATTCACTCATTAACTCATTCACTCATTAACTAACCTGCGTCCCATCGAACAGTCTGATCAGCCTGTCAGTTTTCTTCGCCATGGCTTCGTCGTGTGTGACCATCACGATCGTGGCGCCGTCGGTGTTCAGCTTTTGGAGGATGCCGAGAATTTCGTGGCCCATGGCGCTGTCTAGATTACCGGTAGGCTCATCGGCGAGGATGATCTCGGGATTACCGACGATCGCCCGTGCGATGGCGACGCGTTGCTTCTGGCCGCCAGAAAGTTGCTTTGGAAAATGCTTCATGCGGTTGCTCAATCCCACCTTTTCCAATGCATCCTGCGCGAGTTCGCGGCGTTGCTTTGCCGACGTATTCCTGTAAAGCAGCGGAATTTCGACGTTATCTATCACTGATAGATCATTGATCAGGTGAAAGCTCTGGAAAATGAAACCCAGCTTACGGTTGCGCAATTCAGCCAGATGCTTGTCGGTATAACGCTCCACCGTTGTGCCGTCGATCTCGATTTGACCTTTGGAAGGCGCATCAAGCAGCCCGATTATGTTCAGCAATGTACTCTTCCCGCAACCCGAAGGTCCCATGATCGAAACAAATTCCCCTTTCTTCACATCGATATTGATGTTGTTCAAAGCCAGCGTCTCGATGGAGCTGGTGCGGTAAACTTTCTCTACGTTTTGTAATTTGATCATGGCGTGTTGTTTTAATGTTGAATGATTGAATGAGTGAATGAATTTTGAATGAGTGAATGAATGAATCGCTGAATTTTGAATGAATGAGTGTGTGAATAATTGAATTTTGAATGAATGATCGGGTTGTTGTTGCGATGAGCGAATGAAAAGGTTAGATGTGGTCTCTATTCTCGTCCAGATGAATTCATGACTGCTGATCCAATAACTACTTATTCGGTCATCGCTCCGGCGACCCGGTCAGTCATTCAACATTCACAGTTCCACTGCGGCCCATTCACTCATTCACACATTCACTCATTCAGTCATTCAATCATTCAATAGCCAATCTTCCTATTCTGCTCGAAGTCGTAAAGCGTCAGCAGCCGCAGGCTGTAATACGCCTGCCAGTAGTCGCGCAGCGCCAGGATATAATCGCGGCGGGCGATGTCTTTTTCCTGGGTCGCAATACCGAGGTCGGTTACGCTGAGATCGCTGAGAATGAAGCGTTCCTTGGCGATCTGGTAGCGGTCGGCCGCGATGCTGTCTGCAAGCTGCGTGAGTTTAACCTGCTTTTGTAACATTTGTAAAAGGGTTACCTGGGTGAAAATTTCCTGTTCAAAAGTAAGCTTATCCTGCTCCACCGACTGCCGGGCAAACTCCTGCGCGGCGCGGGCTACTTCGGTTCTCGCTTTATTGCGGCCCCAGGTCAGAATGGGTAGCGTAAGTTGCAGCTCTACAAACTCGCGGTCCTGCGGGCTCACGTACACGTCGCGCGGGAGGTTACCTTGGTTCGAAAGCCCGAATGTGGCCACCAGCGTCGCATTCAAGCCATTGTCCTTCTTCGCCTGCTGCACATCCCGTTCGGCTTCAAGCAGCCTGCGCCGGAATGCTACCGACGCCGAACGGTTCGCGAATGCTTCGTCGAGCGCCAGTTGCGGATCGATCTTAAATTCCCCCGCTTCGGAGGGGATGTCCAATTCCAGCTCACGTTCATCTCGCGAGCTCATGTACATTTTCAGTTTCAGCGATGCCACCGCAGCACTTTGCTGGGCCGATGCCAGGTCCTTTTGAGCAGTGAGCAGTCCCATTTGTAGCTGCAAAAGGTCGTTCTGGGAGATTTTACCCAATTCCAGCTTATGCCGGGCGATTTTAAACAAAGTGTCGTTATTACTCCGGTTTTTCTCCGCGATCTGCAAATTCACCTGTGCCACCAGCAGATCGAAATAGAACCCGGTCGCATCCAATGCAACCTGTTCGAGTGACTGGATATACTGCTGGTTGCCCTCCTGGTATTTCAATGGCGATATCTTCCTGTCCCATTTCAGCGGGTTGAACTGGAATAACGGCTGCTTGATCCCCAGTTCAAAAGGAATACCGTTATAGCGTGTCACATCGCGCTGGAAATCGTCGAAGCGCTGCATTTGCTGCTGCACATAAACGGTTCCGCCGGTCATCGCAATACTCTGGCTGAGCGACAGGCTGAGCATGGAGTTATTATTTGAAACCTGCTGAAACGAAACCGTTCCGTCCGGCTGTACGACCTGGATGTAGGAGCGTGTAAACCCGGGAACGGTGCCCAGCAGACTCAACTGCGGCTTGTAGTCGGCCATAAACGACCGGTACTGCCAAAAAATAGTCTTTTTTTGCGTCACAGCTTGCTTGGAGGCAATGGATTGCTCTTTGGACTGCTGTACCACTTCGTCGAGCGTCAGCTTGCGGATTTGTGCCGAAACAGGGGCAGAAAGAATCAGGAGCACCAAGATAAAAAGCTTTTTCATAGTCATTGGATCGTGAGCTCTTCCAGGTGTTCGTAATCGTTCATATCGATCAGGATGACCTTTTCGCCGGGTTTCAGCCCGCTTTTGACCTCGACATAATCGAAATTCGAAAGACCGGTCTCAATCTCCCGCCTGCGCGCTGAGCCGTTTTCGAGGACATACACGTACTGTTTCCGCTTGCCCGTAAACGCAGGACCATTAGCAACCCGCAATGTTTTGGCGCTTTTGCTCGTGACGACGTACACTTCCACCTTCATATTGGGTCTGAGTGACTCGTTTCGTGCATTATCGAGCTGAATCGTGAAACCAATCACCCCATCCTTAACAGCCGGTTTCACCTGCGTGATCACACCTCGCAGCTGGGATTCGTTGATTTTGACAATAGCCCCAAGCCCTGCCTTCACCTGGTCGGCGTACACATCCGAGCAACTTCCTTCGACCCGAAAACTGCCCAAGTCCGCCACTTTCGCGAGCATTTCACCTTCATTGACGGAAGAACCGATATTCTCATTCACCCAGGTGAGAACACCCGGACGGTCGGCGATAATATCGGCCATTTTGAGTTTATGCTGCAATTCCTGCAAATTCTTACCCTCGATCTGCGCGCCCAGCTCGGTTTCGCGTAAGCTCGCACCCATCGATTCGCGGTTGTATTTCAGGCCATTTTCGAGCTGCTTCTTTTCAAGCTCCGCGATTTTCAGTGCATTCTCGGCGCGGGTGATGTCCTCGACTGTCCCACCACCGACCTTTTGCAACCGTTTCGCATCTTCAAAATCAGCTCTCAGCTTATTGATGTTTAAAGATTTGATCCTGTCGTTGATTTCAGCATCGTACAAATCCTTATTCAACTTCATCCGCATCTGATCGATGCTGTTCTTTTTCAGTTCCAGCTGGTCCTTATAGCGTTCGGATTCGATTTCAGTCAGAGATTTATCGAGCTCAACAATGGCCTGACCTGGCTGAACGCGCGTGCCGGGGGTGAGCAGAATGCGTTTAATGCTCGCGCGGATAGGACTGGTAAAAATCTGTTCGTAGGCCGGAATGATTTCGCCCGAGGCAGTAAGCGTGTTCTCGACGTCGCCCGTTTCGACAACACCGATTCGGATACGAGCGCTTTCGAGCGTACTCGAAAGCGACTTTTTAAAATAGTAAAACAAAAGAGCCAGCCCTGCTATCACCGCACCGATGATCAGCCATCGGCGGTTTCTGGTTTGCTTGGCATATTCCGGCGCGATTTCCCGATCCATGTGGGTTTGATTGGAGGTTTTCAATGGAAAAAATCATGGCTAATACACCTTGATTTATCCGAAATCCGTGCCAATCATTAACACATTGAAAATCAAATATTTAGACTAAAACTAAAACAAAAAAAACCGTGCGATAACGCACGGCCTGTGTGATTTCAAACGCATTTCTTCCGGTGTTAGCTTTCCGTTCAGGTCTTCAATTTTTTCTTTTTCGCCGCGGGAAACAGGATATTGTTCAGGATCAGGCGGTACCCAGCGGAGTTCGGATGCAGGTTCAAATCGGTCGGTTCCTCTCCTACCCGATGCTGGTAGTCTTCCGGATCATGGCCGCCATAGAAGGTGAAAAAACCTTTGCCGTGTGTGCTGTGAATGTACCGGGCCTCCTTTGAAACTTTATTTTCTGCTAGAATGATCACCTCCGGTTTGATCAGGTGGTTCTTGAATGCGGTGGTCTGTCCCAGAAAGCCTTTGATCATGATTTGATGGTTCTGGGTCAGCATACTCGGAACAGGGTCCCATTTCGCGGAGAACTGGAACAACGAAAAGAAGTCGTTCGATTCCGTGACGCCCCGCTCCTCAGGCTGGTTATCGATATCCGAAAACTCAATTTCATAGGGATACGAAATGGCTTTAAAATCCCGGAATGCAAATGTGTTGTCATAATTCAGTTTCCCGTTGGCGGTAGGATCTGCCGGTGTGCCGTCGTACATCGCATCCACGATATCGACGCCGTCGGCTGCCAATGCGATATCGAAGGTGTCGGTCGCGTTACACATCGCAAACATATAACCACCGCCGGTCACAAATTCGGCGATTCTTTTGGCTACCGCCAGTTTCATTTGAGGCACATTATTGAACTGGAATTTAGCCGCAGTCTCCTCAGCGTCCTTTTTTTGCTCCCGGTACCAGGGACGGTCTTTATATTGAAAAAACTTGCCAAACTGCCCCGTAAAATCCTCGTGGTGCAAATGGAGCCAGTCATATTCGGGAAGCTTGTTGTTTAGCACCTCATCGTCATAAACGACGTCATATGGAATCTCCGCGTAGGTGAGCACGAGCGTTACTGCGTCGTCCCAAGGAAGTTTAGACTTGGGTGAATACACGGCTATCCTGGGCGCCTTCTGTAATTTCACGGCATCCATATTCACGTCCGCTGCGCTGATCTGACTGAGAATCTGCCCCGCCTGACCTTCCGATATCACCTCGAAGCTTACTCCCCTGACAGTCATTTCCGAAGCAAACTGCTGATTGTAAGCTACCATAAAACTACCGCCCCGGTAATTGAGGAGCCAGTCCATTTCCATTTCATAGTTTTTCAGTATCCAGTAAGATATGCCGTAAGCTTTCAAATGGTTCTTCTGGGTCTCGTCCATGGGGATCAGAAGCCGGTTAGCAAGCGCATTGACCGCACCCGTCAAAAAAATGACGAGCGGGATAATGAGGCGTACCACTGGTTTGATTCTTTCGAGTTTCATGCGCAGTTTTACATCAGGTAGTGAATAAATATATAAAGAAACCGCAACGATCTGAAATTTAACCCAAAAGTCGTACCGGTTTTTGATTTGCCCAAGTCCATATCTAACGACCGGATCCCGTTTCTGGTGCACCAGTTTTAAATTGCCATGATCATACGCGAAAACATCGAGGAAGGCCTGCGTTCCATTCAAAGCAATCTGCTCAGGACGGTCCTGACAGCGCTGATTATCGCGATCGGGATCACTTCGCTGGTAGGCATTCTGACCGCTATCGACGGTATTCAGGGATCGGTTAACAGCAGCTTCGCCGACCTCGGCGCCAATACCTTCACGGTTCGGAACAGGTCGGATGACGATTTCCGAAGTGGTGGTCGCCGCAACAAGCAGTACCCTGCCATCACCTATCGTCAGGCCAAAGCCTTTGCCGAAAAGTTCAAGGCTTCTTACACCGCAACCGCTTCGTTGTCAGCCGACATTGCCGGGGCGGTTCAGGTGAATTACCGCAGCAACAAAACCAACCCCAACAGTCACGTCGTAGGCTCCGACGAGCAATACCTGCCCATTAACGGCTATAAAATCGATCTGGGCCGCAACCTGGACCGGAATGACATGGAAAACGCGCTGAATGTTGCAGTGCTGGGTCAGGAAATCGCCCGCAAACTTTTCGAGCGGGTTGATCCGATCAACAAAGAGATCACCTTCAAGGGCAGCAAATACAAGGTAGTGGGAGTTTTGCAGAAAAAAGGATCACTCGGCGGCAGCAGCGACGGCGACCGGCTTATTCTGATACCGCTTGAAAATGGCCGCGGGCTAGCGGCAAACCGTACGCTCACCTACAATGTTACAGCTTCCGCGCCTAATGTTGCCGATGGCGATTTTATCGTCGAAGAAGCGCGCGGGATCATGCGCCGCATCCGCAATGATGCACTGGGCAAAGAAGACTCCTTTACCATCGACCGCGCTGACGCTATGGCAAAGGATTTCGAGAACATTACCGGTTATCTCCGGATCGGAGGCTTCGTCATCGGAACCGTGACGCTGCTTGGCGCGGCCATTGCGCTGATGAACATCATGCTGGTGTCTGTCACCGAGCGTACCCGCGAGATCGGCATCCGGAAGTCGCTGGGAGCGACGCCGAGGGTGATCCGGTTGCAATTCCTCATTGAAGCCATCGTCGTATGCCTTATCGGAGGGATGGGCGGGCTGATCCTGGGCATTTTGGTTGGAAATGGCATAACGGGGCTTATCAGTTCCAACAGCACCTTCGTGGTGCCCTGGTTATGGATGGCCGTGGGTATTGCAATATGCGTTGCGGTAGGCGTGCTTTCCGGCATCTACCCCGCCATCAAGGCGTCCAAACTCGACCCCATCGAAGCATTACGCTATGAATAAGCACATTAGCTTCCAAAGGATTTTTTTCTCAACAAATTCCAACTATTTTTTGTGCAGGAAACTTGCTTAATATCATTTTCTGTCTACTTTTGCACTCCCAACAAGAGAAGATCAATGCCCAGATGGCGGAATTGGTAGACGCGTTGGTCTCAAACACCAATGAGGTTACACTCGTGCCGGTTCGACTCCGGCTCTGGGTACGAAAGCCCTTCAACGAAAGTTGAGGGGCTTTTTTGACTCTTATAGCCTGGAAAATTACAATCACATCTTTCTTTTCTATCAGAATTTTACTCTATTGGTTCGACTCCGGTTGCGTCACCTAAACCGAACTTTAACCAAAAGCTTCTTAAATTTGAAGAAATAAATAAAGTTAAATATATGATTGTCAGTATTTTATACCAAAGAAAGGCTTCCTAATTGCGATTCGACAATTTGAACGAGAATCTATCCCTATTCAATCCACAATCCTTTGTAAAACGAAGTAAGGTTCAAGTTACCGGGAATGCTTGCTCTCTCTTCGAGCGTAGCTTTGGGGAAAATAAGCATTCCCGCTTCGGAGATATGGCCGGATGGCTTCGCTTTCTCAACTGCCTTTGATGCCTTCGGCGCGTTCTGAGGTTTTTCTTACAAATGGGCTAAAAACGGCGCTAGCAAACTAAGTATGTAGTTTTGGTCTTCTCAATGGCCGTAAGCCATTGCCGGCAAGATCCGGGTCTGTATTAAAGGAGCATTTCCCCAGCCGGTTGATATGAGCGAAAGGGGCAGTGGCTAAACAGTATCGCTTTTCACCCATTTCTAAGAAAACCTTATTATCTTTTGGAGCTGATAACAAACCATCGAAGCTCAACATTCTTTTTTGTTATTTCCCGTAGTTCGGTAGTATTAGATATAAACTAACCAACACTTAATGAAATTAATTATTACTTGTCTCTGTGTTTGCTTGACAGGACTCGTTTTCGCTCAAAATTCGACCGTTCCCATTCTACATACATCTTCCGACAGTCTGATCATGTATCTGAATGGACAAAAAGATGAATTCAATGGTGTTAATAAAATTGGCTCCCAGTTTAATTACAGTTTTGTAGTTACAACGGATTCATCTGTATTTGCCCTGGTGTCAAAATCCGACTCCATTTCTCTTATACTCAAACCTAAAAAAAATAGTGTTTTTAAAATTGCACGAGAATCCAAAGGAGACACCGTAACATGCATTTTTACTACTCAAAAATATGTCAAACCCGCTACGTTCGGCGATAAATATAAAACAGAAAATAACGGTAAGACCACTATTGAGATTCCGGAAGTCTATGAGTTGATGAATATTATCATCGCATTTACAGAATACGGTAAAACAGGCGTTATTAACAAGGAAACGGAATACTACAAGAAAGTAATTGATCATTTTGCGCCATATAACAACGATGCCGCTGTGTCGACTGTCGATTCTTTGTTGAAAATAGCCCCCGCCTTTTACTATTACTATTTAAAAATGGATAGTTATGCATTTGTGTTTTCTGGAAACAAAATCATCAATGAAGGTGTTTACGACCGTCCTGGCGGGGGAGAAAGAAATGAGTTGGAATATTATATCCCGGCACTACAGGCATTTGCTATAAAATCGGGTTTCAGAGAATTTTATAAACGTCAGTCAAATTACTATTTAGAGCTCAAAAAAGATTACACCAATAGCATCAATATAGCCAGTATGAAAGATTGGCTGGGAAAACAGTTCCCCACGACCAGGTATTCGGCTACAAAAGTAATTTTTTCTCCTTTGGTTGGATGGAATCAATCTGCCAGTTTTTTTAGTGATAATGGCTTTACAGAAGCACATGCACATGTTAATTTTCCTTTTGTAAACCAGGACGTTAAAAAGTTACCAGCCGATATACTGAAAGGTCAACGCATGAAAATTGCATTTACTGAAATTAATCATGGGTACATTAATCCGGAAGCAGAGAAATACAGAAAAATAATCGACAGTGTTTTCACAGATTTATCCAAATGGACTACGATAGGTAAACCATCTTCCACATATATTACTCCCCTGACTTGCTTTGAGGAATACATGAATTGGGGACTGGTTACGCTGTATTATTTAGATATTTTTGATAAAAAAGCATTTGATACGCTCAATATGGGCAATGAAAAAACGATGGTCGAACTGCGAGGATTTCAACGATTTAAAGAATTTAATGAAGAGCTGTTACGCTTGTACAGAAATAAAAAACCAGGTCAAACTGTTGCGGATTTGTATCCTGCTATTATCGAGTGGGCAGCCAAATAAGAGATAATTAAACACTAATGCTGACCTTGGTTCTGATTGGTGAGCCCAATGTTTACCAATCTCAACAAAACCATTGACTAACAGTCACTTAAAGAAAATATTTTCTGCAAATCAACCAACATTTGGTTCGACATTTGTTCGGTTGCGGGTACGAAAGCCCTTCGGCGCAAGCTCATGGGCTTTTTTCGTTAAAATGCCTCAAAAAAACGCTTGCGCGGAACCAGGATTTTGCTGAGAAGTGCGATGGTTTCGGCAGTGTAGCTGACGATATCATACGAAATGGTATTGAAATTGTACATTTGTTGCAGCATTGTTCTTGCCTGACATCGTCGTCATTCTGGAAGATGCGTTCATATGAACCGTCACAGGTGACATAGGAGCTTGCCCGTTATTTAAACCGCATGGCAATGAAGGAATCAATCAGCAAAAAGGTGTTTATTCCAGTAGGGGTGCTGCTCAGTTTGGTTGTGCTGTTGAGCTTCGCCTTGTGGTTCAAAGTGACTCTCACCAACAAGACTGATTTTGAGACCGCCAGGCAGTTGTATCTCTCAAATTATCCGCCATTCGTACAAAACGCCCGTGTTTTGACTGCATTGCATATTGTCCTGAATGTATTGGCAATCATCTGTTTTCTAAGGAGCCCTCTTTCTTCACTCAAACTCAATGCACTGGTTAAATTTTTCGTCGTTCTCAATGTTGTGATGATGATCTGGCAGATTTTCAGCTTAATGTAAAGTCCAATGCATTTTTTTCAAAACTGATAGACCAGTATCTGATGCTACTTTATCCACGACACGACGTCATTTACTAACTCATCTCCTTTCAATCCGCTCTTAATGCTCAAACCGGCCGGTTTCGCTTGCTTCAGTGCATGACGATAAATCAAATCCGCCTGGCTCTGGTCTACCGCCTTCCCAGTCGCCGTTACAGGATTGATCAACAACAATCCCTTGGTGGATAGCAATTCTACCAGGTCAGGCAAGTCGTATTTTGCCAGTGCGCCCGGCACGGCTGAAAGTGCAAACTTGGGTTTGTAAAGTCTTTCTTCCGCGATTGACTGATAAGAAGTGAGCGGACTGATCAAAACCAACTTTGAGAATGGATTTTCGATGGCCGCCGCATGCAGCAGATCCGACGTCAGCGTTCCCACAGCAATGCCCGCTACCACGGTTTGCGGTGTGCCCGCTTTCCTGATAGCGTCGGCCAGGATGACAATCTCCTCTGCCCTTGTCGCCACCAGGCTCTTGTGTGTCAACATTCCAAAGAACCACAGGTTCAGCGGAACATCCTCAACGACCGAGTCCCCGCCTTTGATAAACCCATTTCCCAGTTCGCCAATGCCGCTCAGATCAGGCACAACCACCTCAAAACCCTGGTTGGTTAACTGATCCGCAAGTTCTTCCTTCCGAAGCCCTTGCGCTTTGCCCTCCTCATTCAGCAGCAAGACAGTCGCGCCGGACTTTTGCTGAGGCTTCAACCACAGCACGGGAATGTAATAGTCTCCGCTTCCCCTCACCAGATATTTCTCAATCGCATAATTCGCCCGTTGTATCCGGCCCGAAAAAACAATGTCCTTCTTACCGGCCGGTTTCGCAAATCCGGATACGGAAATCACTTTCTTTCGAAGGTCATCGAAAAACTCAGCAGCCGACTTCCTGCTGTTTTTTCTATTCTCGGCAAGCCCCCTGGCATATTTTTCATTCAAAGAAAACATGCTTTCTCCTTTCAGGCCCGGGATTGCCTTTCCCTCAGGCGTAACATGCAATTCTTCGTCGGTTAATTTCTCCACCGTGAGATCGACCGGACTGCCGGGATTATGCAGGTGTTTCTGAAAAAAAGCATACGACGCCTCCCGATTTTTAAGCGTCGACGCATGACCGGCGTCATCTTCCGTCATTTGGATCTGATCCGCCTTTCCGAATGCTTTGAAGGCTTTCTTCGCTTCGTCGTAGCTGTCCCTTGCTCCCTGAATGGCGAAGATATCCCTGGTCGTTGCAACGATCAGGGTCGGCTTCGGTGCGCGCACTTCCAGGAAATCCGCCATATCAATGCCGCTTTCCAGTCCAAACATCAGGTTTTGCTCGGCATCCTGCGGGCCATTGGAACGGATTAGTTTATCGAAGGTAGTAATGTAACACTCAGGAGCCGAAGCCAGAACCCGGTCGTCCATCGCAGCAATATACGCACTCTGCGTGCCGCCGCCCGACCTGCCCGCAACGCCTATACGGGCGGGATCCACTTCTTTTCTTGTCAACAGATAGTCAACACTGCGTATGCCATCCCAGATGAAATAATTGGCGGCCGGAACACCCGCAATGAAAGTCTGGACGCCGGCATAGGAATGCTCGCCCGTAGCGCCCTTCTTTAATTCATCCGGTTGGTATTGGATACGTTCCCCTTGCCCAATCGGATCAAATGCAAGGACAATGAAGCCCTTCTTCACATAATTCAGGATAAGGTGCTGATATGCTTCGCTCCGGAAACCGTTTTCACTATGCCCGCTGCAAAACAGTATAGCCGGGGCTTTTTCCTGCCTCTTGTCAGGAATGAACATGGCGGCTGTGACATGGTATCCGGGGCGGGATTCGAAGTAGAGTTTTTCGACGGTGAAGCCCTCTTTTCTTAATGTTCCCGTAATTACCGGGTTTAGTGGCGTTTTTGGAGGAAATGGGCCGACAGCGTTTGCCAGTTTCGCCCGGACCTCCGCCTGGCGCTTCTGCCATTGTTCCCTGGTTACGAGCCCGGAAATGGCGGCCTCCCGCTTTTGGAGCTGGGAAAATGCCCTTTTACTAAGTTCATTGTAAACAAGCTGGTCCGTCGACTTCTGATAGTATTTCCAATAGCTGTACACGGAGAGATCTTCCTGGGCAAAAAGGACATTTGCCAAATACAAGAAGAAGCAAGTACAAATAGTCAGTGCATTGTATTTCATCGTCGTCAGTTTAAACGGACACTCCTCTTAAAAGACCAGGGCTGAAAGACTTCTACCTTGTAAGTTTTGCATTGTGAATGCATTCCAGCGCTCAAAGCTCCTACTTTCCATCAGGACGCTGAGCCTCCCGCTTCCGTCATCATGATTGCGAAAAAAAAAATTGCCGGGCGCCTTCGGGATAGATCCGTTCGCGCTACTTGTGCTCAAAGAAGCACCTTTTGCGCCTTCTGGTTACAATGACATTCGCAATGAACCCTCGTACTTTTCTGATCTCCACCATTTGTTTTCTGTTCTGCATTTTTGGCGCTTCCGGTCAATCCGTGAAGGTTACAGGTCGGGTCCATGCAGACGATGGTTCGGCGCTTTCCGGGGTAAGTGTAACCTTGAAAGGAACGACTGCCGGCACAGTTACGAGCTCCGACGGATCGTTCTCCCTAAGCCCGGTGTCCCAAGGCCGGTTTACGCTGGTGGTTTCCTCCGTCGGCTATGCCACCCAGTCGAAGGAATTTGCGGTAAAGCCGGGCAAAGACCTGGTTTTTGATTTTATACTGAAAAGCGATTCCAGGGACATGGCGGAGGCGCTGATCGTCGGAAAAACGGAAACGCAGCAGCTCAAAGAAACTGGATTTAATGTCAATGCGATCGACATTAAGCCATTCGCAAACTCAAACCGGGATATCAATCAGATCCTGAATGCAAGCTCAGGGATCAGGATTCGTGAAAACGGCGGGCTTGGGTCCGACTTCAATTTTTCGATGAATGGCCTTTCAGGTCGGCAGGTCAAGTTTTTCATTGATGGGATCCCGATGGAAAACTTCGGAGGCGCCATGTCGCTGAATAACATTCCTGTCAACCTTGCCGAACGAATTGAAATATATAAGGGGGTAGTCCCTGCGGAGCTGGGGGCCGATGCATTGGGCGGTGCCGTCAATATCGTGACTGCTCAAAACACCCAAAGATTTTTGGATGCCAGTTACAGCTACGGATCGTTCAACACCCATCGCGCCTCGTTGAATGGGAGCTACATCGACGCAAAAACCGGCTTCGTCGTCAGTGCGAGCGGCTTTTACAATTACTCCGACAACAACTACCTCATGAAGGGCGTCGAGATCGAACAGAATGGCGCGTTTGTCCGGAAAGATTTCAAACGTTTCAACGACGCCTTCCATTCGGCGATGGGCCAGGCAGAGGTTGGTTTGAGAAACAAGAAATGGGCCGATCTGGTGTTGATCGGTTTGCTTTATTCAGATCAGTACAAGGAAAGACAAACAGGTGTGGACCAGGATATTGTGTACGGCAAAGTCCATTCATATGGCCACTTTGTAATGCCGACGCTGAAATACAAGAAGGAGAATTTTCTGGTAAAAGGCTTAACGACCACCCTGTTTGCAACCTACGCCACCAACAACACCACAACCGTCGACACCTCCGCTTCCCGCTACGGCTGGGATGGCAATATCACGGCCGTAAACCAGAATTTCAGCGAACAGGGGACATTTGCACTTTATAAATACACCAATAAGTTCGCCATCGTGCGCACTAATTTCAGTTACCAGTTGAACGCAAACAACTCGGTTGGGCTCAATTACAATTTGAATGCCGGGCAGCGAAAGGGCATTAACACCTACAAAAACGCCAGCCAGGAAGGCAATGCCCTTGATGTTCCAAACAAGCTCGGAAAAGGAATTTTGGGATTGTCCTGGCAGAGCAATTTGCTGAGCGACCGTTTGACCAGTTCGGTTTTTGCAAAGCATTACCGCCTGCATACCTACATCCGCGAGGCGGTTTTCTACAATGGCTCGGGGTATGTGAAGGAGGAAGCGGACGATACCAGGCATTTTTTCGGTTACGGTGCAGCTACCCGCTTCAAGCTGTTGGAGAGCGTCGGCCTGAAAGCCTCCTTCGAGCACGCTTTCCGGCTGCCGGAAGTGGAGGAATTGTTTGGTGATGGTGTCTCCGTGCTCGCGAATCCTGAACTGCGACCGGAAGAAAGCGACAACATCAATGTGGGAGCTTATTTTACCAAAAGAATAAACCACCATAAGTTCACCATTGAAGCCACCGCTTTTTCCCGCACCGCCAAGGACTTTATCAATGCGATTCCCGGCGGCACATTTTCGAGCTACACCAATATCGGGAAAGTCGCCATTACCGGTATCGATGGTGAGCTGAAATACAGCTACAAAAATCTGCTCTTCGCCAATTTCAATGCCAGCTACACGGATGCGACCAACGTAGATAAAAAATCGGCCGTGTACGAGGACCGCATTCCGAACCAACCCTGGTTATATGCCAATGCTGATATCGGGCTGGGTAAAAACGATGTTTTTCAGGAAAATGACCGGTTGCAGTTCAACTGGTTCACACAATATGTCCACTGGTTTTATCTCACCTGGCCGAGCCGCGGATACGAACCGGGTAAAAGCCGCATTCCGACGCAATTCATTCACAACGTAACCCTCTCCTATTCTTTGAAAAATGGCAGATACAACATTTCCCTCGAATCCCGAAACCTCTTCGACGAGCTTGCCTACGACAATTTCCGCCTTCAGAAACCAGGCAGGTCTGTCAATGTCAAACTGAGGTATTTCCTTAAATAACCGATTGTAAACTCTTTTAATTAATCAATATACCCGAAATGAAAGGACTGAATAAAAGCACCTGTTTAAGCATCATGGCCGCATTGGGCTCACTGCTGACAATGTCGGCTTGCTCCGATAAAGAAGATGCCAAACCCATCGTTGAGACACCTGACGGTGACGAGTTTATGATCGTGGGCGGCGTCAATAATCCGTCGACGCTGTATCTTCTGACGGCCGGCACGCTTGCAGAAGGCTCTGTTACTTCGGTGGGAAACGGTATCGAAACCACCTCGTGGAGCCGTTGGTTTAAAAACGGATACTATTACAAACGGACCAGCGGTAAATTCGCCAAGTACAAATACGAGAACAAGGTGCTTACCACTGTGGCTGAAATTCCCGTTACAGGAAATTCCGTGACCTACGCCTGGCTGGACGACAAAACTATCATGCTTGAAAATGCAAGCCCCACAGGCACCGACCCCATTTTCAGCTACTCGATCATCAATGTGGAAACAATGGCTGTGACCAAATCGGGTACGATAACGGGCCAGGCCATTGGCAAAACCGACAACGACCTCTCGGTAGGCTCCCTCGTTTTGAGAAATAACAAACTGTATGTCGGCTTCGCGATTTTCACTGCAGACTGGAATGCCTCTGACACCGCTTACCTCGCAGCAGTCGACTACCCCGCTCTGGATAAGGTTACCGTATCCAAAGACAGCAGATCGACTTACCCGGGAGCCATCGGAAGCGATCTGCCCTCGACAGTGACCTATAACAACAACATCTATTTTCTTACCAACACCGGCGACCGCTGGGGCATCAATGCCAAAAAACCGAGCGCGATTTACCGGGTGAGCAATGGTAAGGACTCATTTGACACCGATTACTTTTACGATCTTTCTGCAATCAGCAGCGGAAACAGGGAGTACTATGGCCTTTGGGACCTTGGAAATGGCAAGGCGCTGACCCGGATGGGAAGAACGGATTTGTTGAAAACATTTGAAGACTATACAGCGAAAGACGTTTTCGAATACTATGTGCTTGACCTGGTCAACAAAACCCGTACAAAACTGGATCTGCCGTTGGATAAAGGCGTTCGTACCTCCCCGGTGTGGGTGGAAGGTGGCAAAGCATATATCGCCATTTCCTCGTCGACAGCCGGCCATTTTGTATACACTTATAATATTTCGTCGGGAACAATCACCAAAGGTCTGGAAATCAAAGGACTGGACTACGTGAATTGGATTTCAAGGTTTAACGACTAACGCCTTTACAGGCCAATTCCACTTCGATCATACTTATCAGCTGAGCATCATTCAGTTGATAAGTATGATTTTTAGCTTTACTATTCACAACCATGACTGTAAAAAAACTTGCCTCGGTCCTTCATTTATGGCTTGGGCTCGCCGTCGGTATCGTAGTCATTTTCAGTTTTTTACCCGCCGCATTATTTGTGTGGGAAAAGGAGCTGACAGACCTTTACTATCGCGATTATGTTTTTGTTGAACCAAACGGAAAACAGCCGCAATCCTTAACGAAACTGCTCGAAGTTGCGAGAAAAAGCGTTCCCGCAAATCAGGCACTTGAAGAAGTCAACATCAGCAGCGACCCGAAAAGGGCCTATATTTTTACGGGCTTGGAACATGCCGAGGACGAAGGCTGGAACGCATTTTCGGAGGTCGAATACTCCAATATGGTTTACGTAGATCCCTATACTGCCAAGGTCCTGGGCGTGGTGGACCAGGAAACCGATTGGATATGGTTGTTGCGCATTATGCATCAGCAGCTCTTACTGCAATACGATATCGGACACATGATCGTAGGCATTTCCACGCTCCTGATGTTTGTCATGGTCGTTACCGGTATGATCCTTTGGTGGCCAAAAAATAAGGGCGCTTTGAAACAAAGGTTTAAGATCAAGTTCAATGCCAAATGGCGACGTGTCAACTATGACGTTCACAATGTCGGCGGCTTTTATACTCAAATTTTCATCCTGATTTTCGCGGCAACAGGCCTTGTATGGACTTTCGACTGGTGGACCGACGGCATTTACAGGTTACTCGGCGACAATCCCGAAAAAGTGTTCAATGCGGTGCCTGCCTTAAAACCCGACGGGCAAATCGCCGCCAATCCGCTCGACCGGGCCTTTACGGATATGCTCACCAAAAAATCGGAATGGAACAAAATTTCCTTTTTCCTGAACGAAAAGAAATTTCTGGGCGTGATCAGGTACAACGGTGATTCGGGTTGGGATACCTGGGATCTTCATCATTACGATGCCCGAAACGGCGATCTGTATTTCTCAGTCAGACACGAGGACAAGACAACCGGCGCCAAATTCCGGAATTCCAATTATGCCATACACGTGGGCAGCATTTACGGGACCTTCACCAAAATCATCGCCACCTTCATTGCATTGTTTTGCGCAAGTCTGCCCGTTACAGGATTTTATATCTGGTGGGGAAGAAACAGGAAGGACAAAAAGCCAAAAACTGCCCGGACCGCACCTAAGAAGCAATTATTATCAAGAAGTTAGTAAATCTAAACTTCAAACATGCCGGCACTGCCTCATCGGGATTGAATGAGAAGCCGGTGACAACAGGGTGAGGCAGCGACCCTGCCAAAACCCGATTGTGAACCACCAAAACCATGGTACCAGAAAAGTGCCGGCAAAAGAATATATCCTGAAATGCCGCGGAGTCCGCTTCATTGCAGGGAGGACATCTTACATGTCCTTCCGAACGGTGCGGATGTGATCGTGATGGCTATAATTCGTCTTATTCGTCCCGTCTTCGAAAGCCCCTCCGATTGCATCGGGTACCTTCGTATAATTGATGATCATTTTGATTTTGTTGTCTTTGCATACCTTATACAGGCGCGGCGCTGCTGTATTCAACTTTATTCCGGTTGCTTTGTCCGTTCCTTCCGGAGCATTCCAGGTTTGCACCCACACCTCCCCGTCCTTATCCTCCCGATAGACAACCGCGTCGGGGTGTGCGCCCGGAAAGGGCTCTATGGCAAAGTAATCCGGTTCCAGCTGATAGCGCAGCGCTAGTTTAACGAAACCCGTTCTGCGTATACCCGGATCGTACCTGGCGGCGCTTGTGCCGTTGTAAAACTTAAAATCGTCCGACAAATAGCTTGCAATTTTTTCCGGATCACCGCTGCCGGTGGCTGTTAAAAATTCGTCTACCAGGGTAATGGCCGGGTGTTCCATGCTAACGATCCCGTTTGACTTTTTTTGTGCCAATGCGGGCACAAGGCCTAATGAGGCGATGGAGAGGAGGAGGAGTTTTTTCATTTTAGAGGCGGGGTTTCTGATGCTCCAAAGTTCCGTGCGGAACCGGCTTTTCGTGAGGAGTTTTTGTGCTTTTAAAGCCACATTCCCATTTTTAAACCGGATAAATCGTGCACGATCCGGACAAATTCAGCTTTTTGAATAGGGACCGTTAAAAATTGGGTGTTGGATATGGCGTAGCAAGCCGTGGAGGTTATCTTTATAAGTATGATATGCCTCCGCTATCCGTTCGTCTATTTCTGGCTTATGTTTCTCTTTTTCAGAAGTTCTGCTTTCGGGCAGGCGTCTTCTGACTATGAATTCATGTCCACCGCGCAAGGTCTTTCCCAGGGACTCATTAATGATATGGTTCAGGATCAGGAAGGCTTTATCTGGATCGCGACCAAGGGCGGTCTGAACAGGTATGACGGGTATGCCTTCAAGACATTTACCGCGGATCCACAGGATACCAGTTCCATCAGCAGCAATTCTGTCAGCAACCTGCTGGAAGACAGCAAGGGCAGACTATGGATCGGCACCCATGACGCAGGCGTGAATGTATACGATAAAGCATCCGGAAGGTTTTTCCGGATCACGCATCAACCAGGCAACGAGTCGGGGATTTCAGGTAACAGGATCGTATCTTCCATGATAGAGCTGCCGGGCAACCGCATACTCGTTTGTCCGCAGGGCGCACCTTTGAGCGTGATTTTCCTGGGCGACAACCTGGCCGGCAAGCCTTTGGTGACCCGGCTTCAGGTACCCGGCGGCCGTGAAGTGCTGGGTGTCGAGAAAGATGACAAGGGATATATATGGGTCGGCTGCACGGACGGAAGCATTTTTGTATTTACCCCGTCCTCCGGTTCTTTCGACATGCTCACCGATGGCCGGACATTCACCGGCCTGATCGAAAAAGTCGGTACCCATATATCCGGCAGGATTTACCAGTTGTTTATATCAAAACCTTTCCCGCTTAATGTGATCGAAATTCAGGATTCGACCGGCCGGATGCACCCTGGCGTGATCACCAACGGAACTGGGAGAAATATGATGATAGGCAATCGTTTCACTTTGAAGACGGGCCCGGAAGGCAGCGTATTTTATGATTTCAGTTCATTGAAAGCAGGAGATCCGATCGGCAAGGCAAAAGGTTATTTTTTAACGAAAGCAGGCAGGGTCCTCGCCATTAAATGCATGCTGCTGGACAGATCGGGCGTTTTATGGGTAGGTATGCTCGGATATGGCCTCTATAAATACCGGGTCGGAAGCAACAGGTTCAAAACAAGCCTTCCTAAACTAAGTATCCAGCGGACCACCGTATTGAACAAGGGCATCATTTATGTGCATGGGTGGCGTTCGCAGATGAGCATAACGTCAGCAGGAGCAGCATGTGTCAATCCGCTGGCTCCGCTGGTGACCAGCAATCCGGTTACCAACCTGCTGCAAGCCACCGATGGCGACTATTGGGTTCACTTTCCCGAATCCAGGAAAGTGGTGCATTACTCCAAAGAATTACGCGTCAAAACCACCTACCATGATCCGGTGAACCCTGCACTCACCGAGCAGTTACAGCCGTTGATAGAAGACAGCAGGCACAGAATATGGCTTTGCGGCGCCAATGGGTCGCTGACAAGGATCGATCTCGCGACCGCCAAGGTGGTAAAGTTCACAGTGAACGTCGAAAGAGGTGCGGGCGGCGCAGCCATTGTCCAAACCACTGCATTTCATGAAGACAAAGCAGGTATTTTCTGGCTTGGTACCGAACACGGCTTCGCCCGACTGGCATTTGCCAATGATACCGCGCCACCGGACGTGAAATGGTTCAGAAATGATCCTTCGGACACCAAATCTCTAAACTACAATTACGTCTCCTGGTTTATGGACGACCCTTTTGACCCTGGCTATCTGTGGATCAGCACCAAGGGCGGCGGCATCAACCGCATGCAAAAATCGGCAGGTCGCTTTGTCCATTTCACGACCCGCCAAGGCTTGCCCAATGATGTCGTCTACGGCACATTGTCGGACGCAGAGGGCAATATATGGGGCAGCACCAACAGAGGGCTGTTTTGCATGCTTGCCAAAGGCAGAAAAAGTGACGGGGAGTCCGTGATCAAGGTGTTCAGCACCAGCGACGGGTTACAGGCAGACGAGTTCAATACCAATGCATTTTCGAGGCTGCCCAATGGCCACCTTGTTTTCGGAGGGGTGAACGGTATCAATATCTTCGACCCCAAAAAAGTGCTGGCTGCCAGTTTTACTCCCCAGGTTTTCATCACAGGAATCCAGATTGGCAACAAAATAGTGAACCCCAGCGACCAAACCGGCGTCTTAAAAGAAACGATTGAGCAGACCAAGCTGGTCACACTTAGCCATTTGCAGGATGTAATTACACTGGAATTTTCGTCTCTCGACTTCACGGCACCGCAGCAGAACAAATACCGCTACCAATTGGAAGGCATTGATCATGAATGGGTCGAAAGCGGGAACAGGCGCTCGGCTACTTATCTGCACTTGCCGGCTGGTGATTACACTTTCAAAGTACAGGGAAGCAACAGCCAGGGTATATGGAGCGATCACGTCGCACAATTGAAAATAAGGGTTTTACCTCCCTGGTGGCACAGCTGGTGGGCTTATGTGATCTATGTGTTGCTCATCGCGTTGGCGATCCGGGAATATCTTCGCTTTAATGTCAACAAGGCAAGGCTGCAATCGCAACTCAACTACGAACAATTGGAAGCCAAGAGGGTGAAAGAGTTGGATACCGTTAAAACACAACTCTATACCAACATCACCCATGAATTTCGCACGCCCCTGACTGTCATTCTCGGAATGGCGCAGCAGGTTATCGAAAAACCGGGTGACCAGTTTGAAACACGTATGGATATGATCGTGCGCAATGGGCGCAGCCTGCTTAAAATGGTCAATGAATTACTGGATCTCTCCAAATTGGAAACCGGGAAAATGCATTTGCAGCTATCGCAAGGTAATGTGATCCATTTCCTGCATTATGTCACCGAGTCGTTTCATTCACTGGCCGAGAGTCAGCAAAAGCAGCTGCATTTTCTCACAGATCTGGATAGGCTGTTTATCGAGTATGATCAGGAGAAAGTAAAACAAATTGTCTCCAACCTGCTTTCGAATGCCATTAAATTCACCCCGCCAAAAGGAAATATCTACATCAGCGTAACTGAAAATACGCATCTCGCCAATGACGCCGCGCTACTGACGATCAAAGTAAAAGATACCGGAATCGGGATCCCCGAAGATCAGCTGCAACTGGTGTTCGATCGTTTTTACCAGTTGGACAACAGCCACACCCGCAAAATGGAAGGCACGGGAATCGGCCTGGCATTGACAAAAGAGCTGGTTAAGTTAATGAAGGGAGAGGTCGTCGTCAAAAGCCCTCCCGCAGGTGTGCCCCATGGCAGTGAATTTACCGTGACATTTCCCGTAAAGAAAGTGGCCCCGGTCGCCGAAACCATATCGCAAGAATTTGAAAGACACACTGCCCCCGCGACCATTACGGACCCCCATTTCCGGAAAGCTTCCGATGCAGAACCTGATCTGAAACTCCCTCTGATATTGCTGGTCGAGGATAATGCCGATGTGGTGGCGTATACGGCCTCCTGCCTGCCCGAATTCAGGCTTGTTGTGGGGAAAGACGGCAGGGAAGGATTTGACATAGCGATGGAAACAATTCCCGATCTGATCATTACCGACGTGATGATGCCCCTGATGGATGGCTTTGAGCTCGTGAGCAAATTACGCGACAGCGAAAAAACCAGCCATATTCCCATTATCATGCTGACCGCCAAAGCCGACATCAACAGCAAGTTGGAAGGCTTGCAGCTAGGCGCCGACGCTTATCTTGAAAAACCATTCAACAGCGACGAGTTACAGGTGAGGATCAGAAAGTTGCTGGAAATGCGTAAAAATCTGCAACAGTATTATCTCAAAAGGGCGGGAATCGACGACCCGACATACGCGAAGCCCGTGTCGGATCGAATCAGCGGTCACCCCGTCGAAGACCGCTTTGTCAAAAGGGTCCGGGAAATCATTGAGCAAAATATAACCGACGCAGATTTTACGGTCGAGAAGTTGAGCAAACTGATCTTTATGAGCCATTCGCAGCTGCATCGCAAACTGGATGCGCTGACAGGTTGCTCTCCAAGCCGATTCATCCGGATTATCCGGCTTGAAAAAGCGAAAGAACTGTTGCAGGATCCGGCCAATAGCATTGCATCCGTCGCGATGGATTGCGGTTATGAAGACCCTGGTTATTTCGCCAGGATATTCAAGCAGGAGTATGGCGTCCCGCCTCATAAATGGAGGAGCGTAGCTCCAATTGGAAAGCCCTTTGGATTTTAAGACAACATACACCCTCAAATCGGCCATTATCCTGCCTTTTCCCCGGGATCCGGAAGCTGAAACAGATCGTTTTTCCTGCCCAATTTCTTCAATGGATCTGATAACACTTTCAGTCGCCTCCTTTCTAAAATCGCTCAATTCGTAAATATTTAAAAAATTTCAACAATACCGGAACGATTGTTCCGCATTATTGCTTTACATATTCGGAACGATCATTCCGGATAGAAATTTATCATCACTGAGCAAATGGAAAAGTTATTAAACAAAGTGGCCGTGGTCACAGGTGCATCCAAAGGAATTGGCGCCGGCATCGCCAAAGGTCTCGCAGCAGAAGGTGCAGCGGTCGTGGTTAACTATGCATCAGCCAAAGAAGGGGCTGAAAAATTAGTATCAGAAATCATTCATGACGGCGGCAAGGCAATTGCAGTTCAGGGAGACGTCTCCCAACAGGCCGACGTCGACAGGATCTTCTCAGAGGCTCAGCACGCATTCGGAGGTGTCGATATTTTGGTAAACAACGCCGGCGTATACCAATTCGGCGCCATTGAGGACATAACGGCGGAAGAATTTAACCGTCAGTTCAATACCAACGTGCTGGGCTTGTTGCTAGTAACCAAAGGGGCTGTCAGGAACTTCGGCGACAAAGGAGGCAGCATTATCAACATCAGTTCCACCGTCACGCGGATCACTCCTCCGGGAAGCGCTATCTACACGGCCAGTAAAGGTGCCGTCGATTCGATCACACAGGTGCTTTCCAAAGAACTGGGTCCAAAAAAAATACGGGTCAATGCGATCAATCCGGGAATGGTCGAAACCGAGGGTACTCACACCGCGGGCTTCATCGGCAGTGATTTTCACGCGAATGCCGAAAAAACAGCTCCGCTGGGCCGGATCGGTCAGCCGGACGATATCGCACCGATCGCGGTATTCCTTGCATCCGATGATTCCCGCTGGTTGACCGGCGAAACGATCATTGCGAGCGGCGGTATACGCTAATTGAATACAACTCTGAAAGCGATTTGCACCCCGATCATTCGGGAATGCCGGATCGCGAATTAATTCAAAAATGAATAGCTTTGCTCATCAACGGGTAAAGCTTTTCTGCGATGGCAAGAACGAAGGATTTTGACGAGGAAGAAGTACTGGGTAAAGCCGTATGCCTTTTCTGGCATAAGGGCTACAATGGCACGTCCATGCAAGAGCTGGTAGAGCACCTGGGTATCAGCCGGTCGAGCCTATACGATACCTACGCCGACAAACATACTTTATTTATCAAGGCCCTGGAATTCTACCAGCACAACGCTTCTTCGCCCATGTACCAGATCCTGGATAACACTTCATCGGCCAAAGAAGCCATATCAAAGCTATTGGAGCTTTTCACCGGCGAACTTTTAAATGACGAGCAGGGCAAAGGCTGCTTTATGGTGAACTCCGAAGTGGAAGTTGCGCCGCACGACGCCGAAGTCAGGGAAATTGTTTCCAAAAATGAGCTCCGTATCGAAGAACTATTCTACTCCATTATACAAAAAGGACAGGAAAGTGGTGAAATCAAAAGCAAACAGGATCCCAGAGCACTGGCGCGCTTCATTTTCAATGCGGTCAAAGGACTGCGGGTGTCTGCCAAACTAACGACGGACAAGGCCTTTTTTGATGATATTATCAAGGTCACATTGTCCATTCTGGATTAGCATCCCCCGCCCTACTCCCGGATCCTGATGTTCCGGAACCAGACTTTTTCCTTTGCATTATGGTTCTGTAAGGCGATTTTACCTTTGTGGTGGGGAGTGGCGTAGGGCCAGTCTTTGAATTTACTTTTGGCCACCGCCCCTTTCCAGGCATCGTTGCCATATTCATAGTCGGCCACGATCTTACCGTTCAGGTAATGTCGGATATGCTCTTTTTCGACTACTATTTTCCCGGTATTCCAGCTTCCGGCCGGTTTGAATGCGGTTTGATCGGCCGGCGGGTTCATGTCGTAGTTTGCGCCTGTGAGCTGTACCGGTTTCAGGCCAACGTTTTTCCCGTTTTCGTCTTTAACCACATAGTTTTTGTCATCAATGATCTGGTATTCCGGAGCCGAAAAAACGGTCCGTTTGATTTCCGGGTTTTCAACCACTTTGTACAGCACGCCGCTGTTACTTCCTTCCGGAATTTTAAATTCAAATTCTAGTTCGAAATCTCCATATTCCCTGTCCGTCACCAGATCGCCGCCACTGCCGTCGCTGGTCAGCGTACCATCTTCAATAAACCAGCCCACAGCCTTCGCCTGGTTGTAACTATGCCAGCCTTTGAGCTCTTTTCCATCAAAAAGCGTCACCCAGCGTCCGGGAAGGAAAAAACCCATGGTGGATATGACCATTGGAAACATAAAAATGGCGGCGCGACTGATTTTAAAGTATTTCATATCTGTGAAACTAGTTGAAGCACCGCCAAGTTAATGATTTCCAATCCTTTTCAATATAACGGATCCAAAAAAATCGATCAATGGGCGACTGCTTTCAACCCGACGATCGAACAGATCAGCGTCGTGATAAAAAACACACGCCAAAAGCTGACAGGCTCCTTGAACACCAGTATTCCCACGAGCACCGTGCCTACGGCCCCAATGCCGGTCCAGACTGCGTAAGCCGTTCCGATCGGGAGCGTTTGTGTGGCTTTCAGCAATAGTGCCATGCTGACGGTCAGAGAAATGATAAACCCAGCAAACCACCAGTACATTTCAACACCGCTGGTTTCGCGTACTTTTCCCAGGCAGGAAGCAAATCCGACTTCAAACAATCCTGCTACAATCAAAATTAACCAGTTCATACCTTTTTTGTTTTCTGCAAAGGTCCGCAACCGGGTTGACAAAAAATTTTACAAATGTTAAAAAGCGCTATCTGATTCCGGCCCTGATTCGGCTCAGCGTAACCTGTGTGATACCGAGGTATGAAGCAATGTGGCATAGCTGTACCCTTTGAAGAAGATCAGGGGTTGCGGCCATCAAGGCCACATATCGTTCCTGGGCCGTTCTGAATTGGGCAGCAATAATCCTTTCCTCGGTTTTAATCAGTTCTTTCTCGGCCAGTTTCCGGCCTAAGTTGGCGATATGGATGTCATTGGCAAATAAATTCCGCAGCGTCTCAGTGCGCAGCGCGTAAAGGTCACAATCTTCCAGCAGTTCTACATGCTCATAACCCGGCTCCCCGGCCACATAACTTTTCATGGAAATTATGGTGTCGCCCTCTCTGCCAAACCAGAAAGTGACATCGCCACATTCAGAATCCGCATATGCACGGACAATGCCCCTTTTGATGAAATAGAGCATGGGTTCAACCTTCCCGGCCCGCAACAGCATATGACCCTTGGGATAAGTTACCCCGGAAATAGCGCCCAGCAACGCCGCCCGGGATTTTGCAGGCAATTGGTACAGACTGTCCAGAATCCCGTCTATTTCCATGGCTCAAATTACCGGTGATCAGTGTGCAAGCCGCTCGATGGCTTCCTCCACTGAATTTAAAAAATTAATCTGCCGCCCCTTGTTGCTTTCCAATATGAAATCCTTCAAACTCTGACCCGGATAGGTCGAAAAGTCGCCTATGATCGCCACCCTGACCCGGTAATTGGTAAATTTTTGAAGAATTTCACCGGCAATACCTGTTTTCAGGTCAAAGAAAGCCTGGGTAATGTTTCGCTCGTGCAAAATAAACTCGCCGAAATCCTGGTAATACAAATCAACGATCAACTGAAGACCCTCCTCAGCCGTGCTGATCAGAATCTCGTCCGATAGTACCTCCGCAATTCTTGTTCCCCTGATTTCGTGTATTTGTATGTTCATAAAAGCCGCAATGCTGTTCGAAAGATTTAAACGGAACGGGTCCAAAGTAATAAAAGTTTCAGCTGAGCGGACCGTCTCAGCACCTGATTGCGCACATTTGCTATTTTCCCGGCCCCGCCGCATGTGGCAAATATGGTAAAGATCGATCCGATCAGACCGGCCCAGGCCCCTATTAATTTTTTCTACACACAGAAATATTTATTCTATCCACCTGGCTTCTCCATTAGCGCGGTGCCGTCAGGAAGCCGGTTCGCCTGGCCGGCTTTCCTGATCCTGACAGGTCATTGTTACACCGGGATCACCCACTCTTCGGAGACCGAAAACCTCATTTTACAGCAACGGGCCCTGACAGGAGCAATTGCGTCAAAACGCAATCAAAAGCCTTCTGCTGAAAAGCCAGCAAGCACAGTCATGGGTGATAAAAATACTTCTATACTTATATAAAACAGTATTTTTACACCGCCAGTTGGGCTGAATCGTGAATCCAAATTGCAGTTGTTTGAGATAGTTATAATCGTTAATATTCGATAAAACCCTCCATTACTTGACGATTCATGGCCCCGGAAACAGCCCCTCCCAAAGTGGTTCCGACTGAAAACATTCCCATTTGCCGCGTGGACATGTCATCCGCAGGAACCGGTGAAAAAAGCCTGCCCCAACAGGCGGGAGATTTTTTCAGTGGCCTTTTCAGCACCAGCGAATGGCCTGCCCGCTGGTACTGCGGCTCCTGGTCGGATTTCCATGGGTGGCTTTACATTGCTTCCGATATACTCATCTGGGCTGCCTATTTTCTGATTCCGGTGTTCCTGGTAAGGCTTTTCCGGAAAAGAAAGGATTTCCCCTTTCCCAAAACGATCTGGCTTTTCGGTGCCTTTATTTTGTTCTGTGGAACTACGCACCTTATCGACGCGGTGATCTTCTGGATACCGGTGTACCGTCTCAGCGCGCTGATACGCTTCGCAACGGCTATCATTTCGCTTGCCACGGTTTACTACCTTTTTAAAATCTTCCCTAATGTGCTCATGATCCGGTCGGTATGTGACCTGCAAAGGGAGATCGACGAGCGCACAATAGTGGAAAATAAGCTGGCGGAAAGCGAATTCCTTCTTTCGGCAGCGGGAAATGTCGGAAAGCTGGGTGGCTGGGAATTCGACATGCTGACCAGGCAGTTTAAATGGACAGCCACCTGCGGCAATATCTTCGAAACCGACGAAGCCGCGATCAAGTACGAGCAGGACTTGCTGCGTTTCTTCCCCGAACCCTATCAGCTGATTATACGGGCTGCGCTGCATCACTCCCGGGAAAGCGGTAATACGTGGGACCATGAGCTGCAATTGCTCACCCCCGACGGAGCGAAGAAATGGGTGCGGTTTTCCGCCACGCCGCTTTCGAATGCCAGCGAGCATGTCCATAAAGTCCGTGGTATCATCATGGATATCGACAAATACAAAACATTGGAAATCAATCTGGTAAAATCCATCGATCAGATGGCCCAGAAGAACAACCAACTTCAGAGCTTTACACATATCCTCTCACACAATCTCCGTAACCATTCCAGCAACATTGCATTACTGACTGAATTCGTTGAAGAATCGACGCTGAGCAGCGAGAACGAGGAAATCTTTCAGAAGATCAAAACCGTCTCGAAACACCTCAGCGGAACGCTCGACGACCTGTCGCAGGTAATCAAGATCCGCGACAACCGTCTGCATGGCGAAAAACTGGACATCCGGGAGATCACCAACCAGGTACTGAGCGTGCTGGACGAGAGCCTTCACAAAAGCGAGGCACGCATTGAAATGGCATTCGACGAGCAAACGATCTTTTTCCCGCGCATTTACCTCGAAAGTATACTTCTGAACCTGATTACAAATGGTATCAAGTACAAGAAAGAGCATCAGAACCCCTGCATTAAACTGCGTTTTTACCGGAACGATTCTGGTATAAAAGTGCTCGAATACAGCGACAAAGGAAAGGGCATCGACCTTGCATTGCACGCAGAAAAAGTGTTCGGCCTGTACAAAACTTTCCATAAACACGAGGATGCTCATGGAGTTGGGTTATTTTTGATAAAAAATCAGATTGAGGCCCAGGGCGGGAAAATCGAAGTATTCAGCGAAGTCGACGCGGGGATTACTTTTAAAATCACTTTTAACGAAAATGCTTGAAATACTCTGTATCATTGACGACGACAAAATCTTCACGTTCCTGCTTAAAAAGATCATTGAAAAAGCCTGCATAGCCCGGCAGATCATATTCTTTGAAAACGGGCAGGAAGCGCTCGACTACCTGGTCCGGTACAAAGAAGATACGCGGAGGCTGCCACAGCTTATCCTGCTTGATATTAACATGCCGATTCTGGATGGCTGGCAGTTTCTCAATGAATACGGGAAACTGGAAGCGGCGGTGGCGAACCTGATCAAGATCTGTGTGATGAGTTCTTCCACCGAAGAAGATGATTACGATCGCGCAATGCATTCAGGACACGTCATGGACTACCTCCAAAAACCGTTGCAGGTTCCGCTGCTCCGCGAAGTAACCGATCGCGTACTGCAATTCCATAGACCAACATAACTTCCAACCTGCTATTTTTATCGTCTTAACTAAAAATACGCCGCCCTGCCGTTCCGTATATTGATAGCGCCGCTGGACTGGGGACTGGGACATGCCACCCGCTGTATCCCCGTCATCCGGTTTCTCCTTGGAAAAGGACACACCGTAGTTGTTGCGGCATCCGGTCCGACGGCGACGCTGCTGAACAGCAATTTCCCCGAACTTGATATCCTGCCCTTACCCGGTTACGAAATAACTTACAGCCGCAGCGGCAGAACTTTCACAGCCCGCATACTTGCTCAGGTGCCCAAAATATTGGGTGCCATTCGTCGGGAGCGACGATGGCTCGCACGCGAACATGCCCGCCAACCGTTCGATCTGGTTATTTCTGATAACCGCTATGGACTGAAAATTCCTGGCGTTCGCAGCGTGATCATGACCCATCAATTACAGATCAGAACCGGCTTCGGACAGGTTTCAGACCTTTTCATGAGGAAACTGCATTATCGCTTACTGGAAAAGTTTGACGAATGCTGGGTCGTCGATTATGCCGATACCGGCCTGGGAGGTACATTGTCGCACCCCGACCGTTTGCCGGCAAATGCACGCTACATCGGTGTCCTTTCGCAGTTGCAGCGGCCTCCCGCACGGCCGTCCGGGCAAGAACAGGAGATCCTGGCCTTACTTTCCGGACCGGAACCAATGCGTGGAATGTTTGAAGAGCTGCTGATCGCCCAAGCG
The DNA here is from genome assembly GCF_946482605.1 of uncultured Dyadobacter sp. Next base: position 183,194 of record NZ_CAMLSE010000012.1, read on the forward strand.
ACCCGCATTTCGGAAAGGCAGTTCCGGATCGTTGCGGGCCATCCGGCGGGGCGTGTTCCGTCGGGGCTCCCTCGGCACATCGCCTACCACACCTATCTGAATGCCGCCCAACTGGCGGACGCATTGGACAAAGCGCAGCTGGTGATATGCCGCAGCGGATATTCGACCCTGATGGACCTTGCCGCATTCGGAAAAAAAGCATTGCTGATCCCAACTCCGGGACAATCCGAGCAGGAGTACCTCGCGGCACATTTGCAGGCCAGAGGATTGTTTCTCACCCGCAGGCAGGATGCGTTGGATTTAGAGCTGGACCTCCCGGCTTCGTCCTCCTATCGCGGGTTTGCGACGCCGGATCATGATGATCCGCTGAAACTCGTCAAAGCTGCGGTTGAGGAAATATTTGAAAAGCTGAGAAAGTAGCCCCCGGAAAACCGGGAACCACTCTCACATTGCTCACGCCACTGCCTGAGCCTTTCTATGGTCTTTCAATACCTGAAACATCTGCAATATGACCGACAAGACAATCAACGTCAATCCAATGTAAAATGCCCAGTTGAGCTCTTTATTTTCATGATAAATGAGAATGGCCAGGGCAATGGTATAAACCGGTTCCAGATTGAGGCTGAGATTGACTGTAAACGCGGAAATGCGGTTGAGCGCCTGGGTTTGCAGCATGTACAGCACCACCGTACAGAAGAACGACAGCAGTAGAAGATAACCCCAGTCCGACCAGGAAGGCATCAGCGTAGCCACGGGAAAGAAATGGAAATATACCGGCATCAGCGGCGTGAGGCTCAGGGCTCCGCCGATCATGGAATATACCGTCACCGTTTCGCTCGGGAACTTATGCGCCAGCCGCTCATTGGTGATCATATACAGCGAGCCGATGGCCGAGGAAATGACTCCCAATGTAATCCCGACCCGGTAACGCGAGTCAAAACTAAAAATCAGCGCGATGCCGGCCAGGGTGAGCATACTGAGCAGCATTTCCGAAAGCATGAACCGCTTCCGGTTGATGAGCGGCGAGAAGATCGCGGTGAAGAAGCCTGCCAGCGAGAAACACACTACCCCGACCGAGATATTGGAGTACTTGATACTGCCATAAAAGAAAATCCAATGCAACCCGAGCAACAAACCTGCCAGCGCAATGCGTCTGAACTCCACGAGCGATATCCGGGGCAGTTTTCGCGTGGCCATCAGAATGATGACCATCAGGATCCCGGCGAGCCACATCCGGTACCAGGCCAGCAAGCCCTCGTTAAGGGTGATCAGTTTTCCGAAAATACCGGTAAACCCGGCGAGTATAATAGCTATATGCAGCTTGATGAAAGCCTTTTTCATTGTTATGCTTGTTCTAATAATTGATATGGGAAAAAGGGCATGCAATGCGGCGCTTGACGCAAAGACATACACCGGCTTGTGGAATCGCGGGAGGATTCCGGGCCAAACAACCTTCATGAACAATGGAAACGGGCAATAGCATGTCCACTCCCTGCATAAACAGGAAGTACCTGGCTGACTCCGGTTGTTAAGCCTGGCTGGCTGGCGGAGGGGGAAGAATATTGCGGAAGAACTGATTGTCGTACATTATCTTTTCAAATTATCCGGGCAAAGATAGGCGGATTCCTCCGGATTTGCGAGACGCAACCCATTTCCGTCGATTTGAAATGTCGCTCGTCGATTCGGCATTGAACGGGTTTTCCGGCAATGATACCTTTGTAAGGCTAACAAAAATAAAACGTATCATGAAAAAGCTGATCTTCCTGCTCATCCTGGCCTGCACTTCCACATTATACGCACAGAATCCTGTGGGCAACTGGCAGATCGTTTCCCATATGGCAACGTTCGAAGGCAAAACATTCGATTCCCACTCGGCCCTGATTTCCCAGCGTCCGTGCGCGGCAAAGATCGTTTACCGCATTACGGAAGACGGCAATTATCGCCTGGACGCATCAGGCTCGGGCTGTGACGAGGCATATAAAAGTATCCAGCAACGACTGTGGGCCAAAACGAAGTGGAAACTGAATGGCAACAAAATCTCCACATCGGCTTCCAACTTCGCTGTTTCCAACGATTACACCGTCAGTTTCTCGGGTAACCGCATGACATGGAAAAATGAAGACAGCGTAATCGTCTATCAGCGGCTCGATTAAGCTGCATAGCTACTTGCAGCACTAATTTCATTGTACGATCTTTGCATTTTTTTGACTTTATTTTACATTTGTATAAAGTACAAAACTGCTGCAATAGAATTTGGGCCGAATTTTATCATTTCTGCTTTTTGGGCTACTGATTTACAACATGATAGGCTATTCGGTAGTGTATTTGTTGGAGGAAAACTACGTAGCCACCGGGGCAGGACCGGACCATATCGAGCACAGTCCCTATTCAAAGGATATTGTCGTGAAGGTGCCTGTATCGCTGCCGTACCAGGTAAGCTGGTCGCATCCGGAGCCTTCCGAAGGCAAAATCGAGCATAAGGGAGAATATTACCAGATCAGGACGAAGCAGCTCGTCAGCGACACCATGTACGTGTACTGTGAGTACGATCAGAATGCCCGCGACCGGTATACCGAGCTGGTCGATCACATCCGCGATGAAACGAGCAGGACTTCTTCCGGGAACCACTCCCGATTGCTCAAAGACTTCATGAAAGAATTTATGGCTTCACACCAAAAGCATATTTTCTTCCTGATAGAATGGCTTGAAACAACTCCATCAGCAATAAACCAATACAACGACGTGGTTTCCCAAACCAGTCCAGGCACACCGACCCCACCTCCCGACGGTCTCCCGCAATCCTGATCTTGTAAAATTGCCTGACATTACCTGCTAAAACAGCAGGGTGATGTCGGCGTACGCATCCATTCCTGCAAATATTTCCCCAAGTCGATTATGAAAGCTCTTATATACTTACAATTCGCCCTGTTACTTACACTTTGCGCCACTCAGAATACAGTTGCCCAAGGCTGCGTCGCGATTCGCGGTACTGGGAACGCATGCATGCTAGCACATGCCGACAGCTCCGATCACCAGCAATGGGTATTCAGCACCAGTGCCCGGTATTTCAAGTCGTTCCGTCACTTTTCGGGCCCCGATGAAAACAAGGAGCGATTGGTACAGCATACCGAAGTGATCAATCATACCGCCTCCCTCGACTTTAACCTGACCCGCATCCTGAACGATAGGTGGTCCATTATGATAGACCTGCCCATTATTTCCAATGCGCGGTCATCTCTTTACGAACACGGGCTCGTCAATGGTGCCAACAAATTCAATGAGCGCCACAGCATGCATTCTTTCGGCATCGGAGATCTCCGCATTGCGGCCTATCACTGGTTGCTTGACCCTCGCAAAAGCACCCGGGGCAATATCCAGCTTGGTTTGGGTATCAAGCTGCCTACCGGCGATTACAAGTACGAAGACTATTGGTATAATGTGGGTGCGAATGGCACCAAAGAGCTGCGCACTGTGGATCAGTCGATTCAGCTGGGCGATGGCGGAACCGGTGTCACTGTCGAACTGAACACCTACTATAACCTCTTCCACAATTTCGGGGTATATGGCAACTTCTTTTACCTCGTAAACCCTCGGGAGCAGAACGGCGTCCGCACTTACCGTGAAACGCTGACACCCCGGCTGGCCAATGAGGCTATCATGAGTGTTCCCGACCAATATATGGCGCGTGGCGGGTTTAGCTACTCGCTCAATGCCCTGGCCCGCGGCCTGTCCATTGCCGCAGGAGCGCGCCTGGAAGGCATTCCTGTTCATGACATTGTGGGAGGGAGCGGTGATTTCCGTCGTCCTGGTTATGTGTGGAGTGTTGAACCTGGTATTAATTATTCAGGTAAAAAATTCAGCTTCTTTGTGACCGTCCCTGTCGCTTTCATCCGAAACCGTACGCAAAGTGTCACGGACAAGGAAAACTCTGTCAAAACCAACACATTCGTCCGGGGCGATGCCGCATTTGCCGACTATTCGGTGAATGCCGGTGTATCGTTCAAGTTTTGAGGTACAACAGATCATATAATTTTTTCAGGACCTCCTGTTCCCGCATTAACGTTCTATCCCGCATACGCGCCTTCGTATGCGGGACTTTTTTTGCCTGTCGCACCTCACCGGATAGTCCAGGGATCTCTTCATACAGTACTATTTCAACCTATCGACTGATTCAACGCGATCCTATCCCATGATGCACGGCAAACTGACACTTAAATGCGCTACATGCATTGGCTTACTATGTTTCCTGACTTTCTCCTTATTCGCTCAGCAGCCTGTCAAAGACGGCCAATGGCTGACTGACTGGCTGCTCTGCGGCCCTTTTCCGCTTGCCAAAGCGACCGACCCGGCTCAGGCCTGGGATCACCTGTCCGGTTACGAAGCCGCATTTCTTAAAAAAATAGGTGGGGAGGAAACGCTGTCACCAAAGGAGGGTGCCAGCATCCGGTCGGGGAAGCAATCTTTTAAATGGGTCATGCATCATGCCAACGACTCCATTATCGACCTCAGAAAGGCAATTTCTGCAAGCTCTCCGTTGTTTGCATACGCTTACACTGAAGTCTATTCGCTCCGGAACGAGATCCGCTCTCTGGCGTTGGGTACCAATGACGGCGGCAGTTTGTGGCTCAACGGCCGGCTCGTCTGGGACCATCCATCGGAGAGAGGGCTGAAATCCGATGACGATGTGATCCCCGTCGCTTTACACACGGGCATTAATAAACTGCTGCTGAAAGTCGAGCAGCGCGGCAACCGATGGGAATTCTGTGCCCGCTTTTTGCCATTCCACGTCACTCAGCTTTCCGGTCAGGACCTTTTGCGCATAGAGCCCAGGGCAAACGGAGAAGCCGTGGTCGCCTCCACCTATTCGCAGGTTGTACTCCACGAATTGGTCCGGAAGGTGAAACTGACCGTAAAAAACGAGATCGGCCGCGAAATAGTCTCGACAGAAAAAACTAATGATTTCACAGGCGTCATCGATCTGAAAGGCACCGATTATCAGAATTACTACGCGTATTTTGACATCCAACTCACCAGCGGCGAAGCCATTCATTTCGACCAGCGTTTTAACTCAGGTAAAAGAGCAGAGTATGCACTGTTTAAAGACCACAACACGGCTTACCGCATTGCGATCGACGCCAATGCATCCGAATCGGAGCGGTGGGCTGCGGGTGAGCTCGCCAGATGGCTGAAAGAAGTAAGCGGTGCAGAATTCCCTGTTCAGGAGCTGGCCAGGCCGTATAACGGGCCGCAGATTGTGGTGGGTTTCAATAATTTGGTAAAACAAAAACTGGGCATCAACGCACCGGCTGACTCCGATGAAAGCTATCGTTATCTGAATGCCGGACCCGATATCCTGATCTTCGGAGGCCGCCAGCGCGGATCGATGTACGGTGTACTCGCATTCCTCGAAAATGAGCTGGGCTGCCGGTGGTACACGCCGTCGGTACAGTCCATACCCACCCGGTCGGAGCTGAAATTCATACGTTTTGCGCATAGTGAACGACCCGGCGTGCGGGTGCGTAACGATTTCTATTTCGAAGCATTCGATCCGACATGGGCCACCCGCAATAAAATGAACGGCTCCATGGGCACGCCCAAACAACCTGGAGGCATCGAAAGTTACTGGGCCGTACACACCTTTTACCCACTCATGCCGCCCGAGGAATTCTACGGCCAACATCCCGAATATTACAGCCTGATCAATGGAAAAAGAATACACGACCATGCCCAACTGTGCCTGAGCAACCCGGCCGTGCTGCGTATTATCACTGAACGCATCAAGAAGCGAATGCGGGAAAGCCCGGAATACCTGATTTACGATGTATCGCAAAACGACTGGTACAACCCTTGCGAATGCACGGAATGCCAGTCTATCGTCAAACGGGAAGGAGCCGAATCGGGGATCATTATCTGGTTTGTGAACCAGGTCGCCGACGCTGTCGCCCAGGAATTCCCCGGGAAATTTATCGGAACCCTCGCCTACCAGTATACACGCAAACCGCCGCTTCATATCCGTCCAAAAAACAATGTGGTAGTCCGTTTGTGCAGTATCGAATGCTGCTTTGCACACGATTTCAAATCCTGTCCCGAGAATCAGGAATTTCTGACCGAGCTAAACGACTGGTCGGCCCGGGCACCGCACCTTTACATTTGGGATTATGTGGTGAATTTCAGCCATTATGTAATGCCTTTTCCCAATTTCAGGGTGTTACAGCCCAACATCCGGACCTTCCGCGAAAACAATGCGATCGGGATCATGGAGCAGGCCGCCTACCAGAGCCGCGGTGGTGAATTCGCAGAACTGCGCGCCTATCTGATCGCCAAACTCCTCTGGAACCCGGATTGTGACCAGGAAGCCGTTATAGACGATTTCATGAATGGATATTATGGTCGCGCGGGGAAATTCGTCCGCCAATACTTCGACCTGCTGCATAATCGGCTAACACCCAATACCCACATTCACCTGGGCCTGGAACCGGGTGATCCGGTTTTCTCCGACGATTTTGTGCAGCAAGCTTACCAGATTTTCGAGGAAGCCCGGAAAGTCGCTGGTGACGACGCAGTTCTGAAACGTGTCGAAATGGCTTCTCTCCCACTGCTGTATCTCAAATGCAGAAGAATGCCCGTGGTAGCCAGATATGACGGTACGTATGAGCGCTTTTGCCGGATCGCAGACCGGGAAGAGGTCAAATTCTTTTCTGAGGCCGGGGGGCGTGAAGCATTTCACAGCTGGGTAAAAAGCGCGAAATGAAGGATTAAATGCAAAGCGGGCCGGTACCCTAAGGTTCCCGGCCCGCTTTTGCCCGCATGCTGCTACCAACTCAGAAACCCGTGATCTGAATGCCCAGCAGTTTGTAAAACTCCTTTAAGATCGCCGGATGTCCAGGCCAGGCCGGGGAAGTCACCAGGTTGCCATCCACCACTGCCTGATCGGCGGGAATGTTTTTCCAGGTCCCACCAGCCAGCTCTATATCAGGCCCTATGGCCACATAGGCGGTAAGGGTGCGTCCCTGCAATACTTTCGCTGCGGTCAGGATCTGAATCCCGTGGCAAATGGCCGCGACCGGCTTGTCGGCTTCAAAGAAATGCCGGGTAATTTCAAGCACCCGCTTGTTCAATCTCGTGTACTCGGGTGCACGTCCGCCCGCGATGTACAAGCCGTCGTAATCGGCAGGGTCGACGCTGTCAAAGTCGGTGGTGATGGCAAAGCGGTGGCCTGGCGTTTCTTTATAGGTCTGGTCACCCACGAAATCATGCACGGCGGTCGGTACGGTGTCTCCTTTTTGGCGGTCAGGAGCCAGGGTATCTACTTCCAGTCCCACCGACAACATCGCCTGATACGGTACCATGGCCTCGTAATCTTCGACATAATCTCCGGCCAGCAACAAAATTTTCTTTGACATAACGGTTAAAGTTTAGTGACTAAATAGTTTGTTTTCTCTCCAAAATACGCCAAAAAGCACGTTCTGGTTCCGGCGAATGACATTTGTCAGGATGATTATAGTCAGGTTTTCTTCCGATGCAAAGCGTTGCACAGAGCGGGGCAGGTATTACAAGCCCGAAACCGGCAAACCGCTCGGAACCCTGTCGGGGATCGATTTCTCGAAAGAATCATCATTCAATGCATTCAGAAACTCCACAATACGATCGATGTCTTTGAACCTGACCTCCATCTGGTTGATGAGCGTATCCATCTGGTAAACTGCCACGTTAGGGTTTTCGATCTTACCGCCGGCAAGGTCTTCATAAAACAGCAATACCTGATCGAGTGTCTTGAATGCCCCGCTGTGCATGTACGGGCCTGTATAGCGCAGGTTTCGTAACGTAGGAGTACGAAATCCGTAGTTGGGGTTGCCTCCGGTATCGCTTTCCTTGCGGTTGGGAGTGTCGGGCACGCCCAGGGTATGCAGTTTGAAATCAGAAAACATAGGACCAGAATGGCATTTGGCACACCCGGCTTTCAGGAACAGATTCATTCCCTCTTTTTCCCCGGTCGTGAGGGCACTGCTATCGCCCCGCATGTATTGGTCAAACCGGGAATTGGTGGCGATCAGCGTCCTTTCGTAGGAAGCAATGGCTTTGGCAAGATTACCAGCGTTGACGGGATTTTGATCATTCCTGAATGCAGCGGCAAACAGTGTCCGATATTCAGGAATTTTGGCCAGCCTGGCCACCACTTCTTCCACCACTTTTTCCTCCTCGTAGCCGTGTCCCCGCATTTCCTCCAAAGTCCTGACCGGAAAAAGAGCCTGCTCTTCCAGCCCTTTCGCCCGCATGTCCCAGAACATCGGGGCCGATTCCGGACGATACGGCTCGTCGTTGCGGATGCCGTTGAATGCCGCATTCAGAATACTTTGCGAGTTTCTTTTTACAAATGGAATGTCGTTCGGGTCCTGGAAATAGCGTTTCGAGCCCCGCCCCAGCCCATTGACACCGATCGAAGTTTCCAGAAACTCCGCATAACTGAATTCCGGCTGGTGGCATGTAGCGCAGGATACATCCTTGTTCCCCGACAGGATAGGGTCAAAAAACAATAGCCGCCCGAGCTGCACCTTTTCCGGGCTCGTGGGATTGTCGACAGGGTCGGTCACATACCTGGGCAATGCGCCGAGATCTGCTATGGTTTCTGTTTTCGGTTTTTTCCTGGCACGCGTCGATTCCTGGTTAGTTCCGCATGAAGCACACACCAACACCACCGGCAAAGCACAAACCCATTTCAAACCTTTTAACAACATATACATGACCAAACTACCCGCTACGCAACATCGATTTCCTATTGCTAAGTCCGATATGCCTCGATTTTAACCATTTAGAAAACTGATTTTCGTCATAGCCGTCACAAAGCACCCGTAATCAATTCATTACAACGCGCTTATTCCTTTAAAAGTACCCGGATATCGCGGATCAGGTCGAGCGTTCCGGTATCGGTTGTGCCGTCGTAGATGCCGCGAATGTGCTTGTCTTTGTCCACAAGCACAAACTGTCCACCGTGAATGTAGCCCCCAGGTGCTTTGGCATCTTCTCCGGCAGTGACCAGATAATGCTTCTGTCCTATCTCGTAAATCTTACTTTTCTCTCCGGTCACAAACTGCCACATGGCATTGCTCACGCCCAGGTCATCGGAATACTCCTTTAAAACAGCCGGCGTATCATGCTCCGGATCAATGGAATGCGACAGGATCCGCACATCCGGATGGTCCTTGAAAACGTCGTACACTTTGAGCATGTTCTTTTTCATGATCGGGCAAATGGTCGGGCAAGTCGTGAAGAAAAAATCCGCCACATAGATTTTTTGCTTGAAGTCCTGCTCTGTGATGGTACGATTGTCCTGGTTTGTAAAGGTAAATTCAGGGATTACCGGGGGGACGTTTTCCTCAACCGCCTTGCCGTCGACCGTTTTAACAATCGTTTCCGGTTCGCCCAGGTAAGGAAGTTTTCGTTGCTCGCAGGCTGTTAATGCGTGGATCAGTAATGCTGCCAGAATTAGATTTTTCATGATGAACCAATGTATTTAATAAATGAATGACTTGATAATCAGCCAGCAGCAATACCGCTGGCTGATTGGATTACGGCTCTAGAACAGCCACCCGAGCTGTACCAGCATCCGCTCCCGGGCAACGACATGCCCCGATGCGCTTTCCTGAGCAATGGGCTTCTGCCCGCTGATACCCAACATCCAACGGTTTGCGAACAGGTTGATCCCCAAAGTGGCATTCAGGAGCTTGCCGCCCGTTTCCTCCAACAGGCTACCGTCCTGCCTGCCATGTGCCGACTGCTCGGCGTAGACACCTGCGTTCGGAGTGACGGTCAGCTTGCCGAGTCGGAAGGAGCGGTAAAGGTCCACCGTGCCATACCACTGGTTACCGAACCGGTATGCCCTCGAATTGGTCGTATTGAACTTTCGTGAAACGTTCATGGCCAGCCCCCAGTCGCTTTTGTTCACGGTATAAAATGCCTGCAAAATAAAGTCGGTACTGCCCGTGCCAGGTTGAAAATTGGCGTTCGCGACCTGCAAAACGTCGTCCTCATCGTACTTGAACCGGCCTGTCGGCAGCTTCACGCCTCCACCCACGAGCAGGGTATGCGTGAATGCAGAAGACGTTTCCTTGTCCATCAGCGAGTTGATGATATTGTAATTCGCCAGGACGGTCATATCCCCCAGCCCATTCTGCTTTTTCGTATCGGCTGTCGTCACCTGGCGATCGATACGGTACGGTACAAAAGCCATGACCTGCACCCGTTTGACCGGAAAAAACCGTCCGTACAGCTCAGCAACCCGGAATGTCTCCTCGGTCCGAAGCACTTTGCTGTCGGGATGGGTTACAAAATGCAGGTGCTGGTACCGCAGGCCTATCAGCGACTTGTGCGACTGCGGCATCAGACCGAAATAGGAGCCGCTGTTGGCGCAGCCGCAGATATCACAGGCCGACGCAGCGCGCGCCAGGCCCGTGAGAATGATCAGAAACACATAATACCTTTTCATTTTTCAGGTTTGTTAGGTCAGAAAGCATTGCCGACGCCCGGGTCGGACAGCTTTGCGTTACGGATAAATTGATCATCGGAAAGCGAATGCAGAAAGGCGATCAGCGACCGCTTATCGGTATCCGACAATGCAATGCCCGGCCTGCCATCGGCCTGTATCAGGAGCGGGTCGAGCGTTCCGGATTTCCGGATACTGTCGGTGTAATGGTCCATGACCTCTTCCAGGGTATGGTACCGGCCGTCGTGCATGTACGGGGCCGTCAATGCCACGTTACGCAGGCTGGGCACCTTGAATTTGTATTCATCACCGGGCTGGCCGGTGATCGCAAACCGCCCCTGATCGTCGTTGCGCTGCGGCAAGAGACCATTGTTCCGGAAATTAAAATCCGTAAAAAGCTCACCCACGTGACAGGAAGCACATTTGCTCCGAAAAACAGACAGCCCCTCCCGCTCCTGTGCATTGAGTGCACCGGTATCTCCCATTTTGAAATAATCATAGCGCGACCCGGCAGAAACCATGGTGAGCATAAACTGCGACAACGCCTTCATCATCCGCTCGCTGCTGATCTCTTCGGTCCCGAATGCGGCTTTAAACATCTGCGGATAGTTGATCGCCTTGCCAGCGGTCCCGCGCAGCTTTTCGAGTACATTACCCACTTTTTCATCCATTTCCACCGGATTCTCGATGGGATTGAACGGCAGCAGGTCGAGGTCGTGCACACCTCCGTCCCAGAAAAAGGATGTGTTCCAGGCCATGTTCTGCACGGCTGGCGAATTGCGTACGCCGAGCTTGTCTTCGACGCCATGGCTGAGTTCGTGCCCGTGGTGCGTGAATGCAGCCTGCTGCTGATGGCAGGTGCCGCATCCCACCACATTCGTCCGGGAAAGGATGCCGTCGTAAAACAGGAAACGTCCCAGCTTCACCCCTTCTTTGGTCAGCGGGTTCCGGGCCACGTCATACACCGGATCCGGGAAATGTGCGGGCTTCTGCCAGCTTATGGCCGTCGGGCCGGTAGGATCGTCCGGGAAAGGCAGATTGCCCGCGTGCTTGCAGGAAGCACTTATCTGGCATATTCCTAACCCTGATAGCAACAGCATGATCAGTCTGTTCATTATGATAAAACCAGGGATTGTCAGTGAATATGATCCAGCGAGAACATCTGCGCATAGTTGTTGGCGATCTCCTGCGATTTCACCGGCTGTCCGCCCATAATGCTATTCGATTCCGCTATTTTGGCCCGCGTTCCAGGACCGTCGAACATTTTCTGGATATCCACGAGCAAATGGACTTCCGGCGTTTTGGAAGCATTCACGGAGGCTCTCAATTCCCCGAAATCCACCCGTACGACCCGCGTATTATTGACCGTCCGCTGCGAATAGCCGCCGAACAGCCCGATGTGGTAGTAGAACTTGCCGTTTACAGGGTTACCCTGGGGCGAAGTACCTTCAAGCTTTACAAAAATGTACCCCGAGTTCCACGACCAGTACATGCCGTCTTCCATCATCGAACCGGACGGATCGAGCACGCCTTGACGCTTTTCAATGGGTGCCGTGTTCCGCAGACTGTCGACGCCCACCATGAACTCGACGCTTTTGTAATCCGCGAAGGGCAGACCGTTCAGCGTAACAAACTGGGAAGCTTTGGTATCCTCCCGGATCAGAAAGTAGCTGGAATCCTGCGGCACGGTGAAGCTGCTGCCATCGGATTTGATGAGTTTGATGTTGGAAATGAAGTAATTGAACTTGGTCACCACAAAATCCTCATTCGCAGCATTGCGGTACGTCACACTGTTCATGACCAGGTTTTTATCCCCAACCACATTATCGAACTCGATACGCAACTTCCCGCTTCCCGATGGATCAGGCAATGAATCGGGGTTACCCGACGATTCGGAGCAGGCGCCCAGCAGGCCAATGGACAAAATGATAGACAGGACGGCATAGCCGCAGGAAAAGATATTTTTCATGAGTAAAAAATAAGGACAGAGCGGCCCGGACCTTTAACGGCCGGCCAATCTGAAAATGAATGAATGGAAATGATTACCTCCCTCGCGGAAGGATGGAAACAGAAAGGGATGCCGGGTCAGACCAGCGGGGGATGAAAAATATCTTCGGCAACGATACGCGCCAAAAATGGAGAAGTATAATCGAATGCAACGTCGGCCGGAACCTCGAAATGTTCAGGCAGTTTGAAGGAAAGCGGTTTCCGGGTGTCCATAACCTGATACAGAAACTGCGCCATCGAGGTCTGCTCTGCGCGCCGCTCTTCCTGCTTTTTGGCATCGGCGACATTTTTCGCCAGGTAGCATACCCCACCGCAGACCGTGATCGGGTTATCGCGATTTACACAAAGGTTAGCGATAATGTATTCCTTTCTAAGCTCGAAATCCAGGTATAACAGCGGGATCACCCATGCTTTCACAAGCATCAGGGCCATAAGGCTCATGGCTATCCATTGTTTGCTGGAACCTTTCAAGAACTGGGATCCGGTTACGGTGATTTGTAGTGATTGCAAATGTAGTACCCGATCGCGCGGATAACAAACAAAATGAGAGCGGCGGCATGAAAAGCCCTGACCGGGGTTCGTAAAAAAATTTCAGAAAAATATCGTCTTTTATTTTGTACCAATTAGTAAAGTATTCTATATTTGTCCTATCAAAAGCAATCACAATGGCAGGCAGACCTAAAATATACGACGAAACGGCGATCCTGGACAGGGCGGTGGACGTCTTTTGGGACAAGGGATATGCCAATGCGACTGCCGACGATCTGCTTGCGGCAATGGGAATCGGAAAGGGAAGTTTTTACCTGGCATTCAAAGGTGGTAAAGAGGAATTATTCCGGAAATCCATGGAGCGCGTCGTGGAACTGAATTTCAAATCGATCCGCGAAGCCCTCGGCTCCTGCGAAGATCCGGTGCAATTTATCAGGGACTTTTTCATGTCTCTGACCGGCGACCAATCGCCGGTCGGCAACAAGGGCTGCTACTTCGGCAATGCACTGATCCAGGTTTCGGCGGACGATGCCGGCTTGAAACTGATCGCGGCCAAATACCTGCATTTACTGGAAGAAATTTTCACGGAGGCGGTACAAAAAGGCAAAGACCTGGGCCTGCTAACCACAAAAGAATCGGCTGCATCCCTGGGTGCCTACCTCGTGAATCTCTGGAACGGTATGAATGTAACCCGGCGGATGGAAACGGACCAACAAAAACTGGTACAGCTTGTGCGCATGAACCTGAACATTTTACAATAATTTTTTTACCCAATTTTGTACCAAACAGTACAGTTTATATTCCAATCATTTTTCAATTCAAAACTCTGAAATATTATGAAACGCAAAGCAACAGCCGTATGGAATGGTGACATCAAAACCGGGGCCGGACACATTACCACCGGAAGCACCGTGCTGAACAAAACACAATACTCGTTTAACAGCCGATTCGCCGACGGTATCGGCACCAACCCGGAAGAATTGCTGGCGGCGGCGCACGCAGGATGTTTCACCATGAAACTGGACCTCGACCTCACCCAGGCAGGCTACACGGTGGATTCATTGGAAACCCAATCGGCGGTTACGTTGGACAATGGCAAAATTACCAAGTCCGAACTGACGTTGCAGGCCAAAGTACCGGGCATCAGCGACGAGGAATTCCAGCTCATTGCCAAGGAAGCCGAAAAAACCTGTCCGGTGAGTCAGGCTTTCAATTTTGAAATCGTCCTGAATGCAACCCTGATATAACCGCATCCCGCAGCGGTAAACAAAGCATCCGGTTTGGTATCGGGTGCTTTTTTGCTTTGTGAAGTGTATTCCAAGCCTGTTCCTCCCCGAACAAGTTCTGTACGAAACTGAACATATCCACAAAGCGGATTAGAGATAATTAACTAATATACAGTTAATTACAAATCTGGCATTCATTTTTTGTTTCACAGGCAGACTACATCCTTTCCCGAACCAAAAATCTGCCGACATGTTCAAGAACTATGTAAAAATCGCCTGGCGCAATCTTTGGAAAAGCAAGACTTTCTCAGCTATCAATATCATAGGACTGGCTGTTGGCATTGCCGGGTCACTGCTTATTATTTTCCATATCAAACATGAGCTGAGCTACGACAAGGGTTTCAGCAAAGCCGACCGCATTTACCGGGTCACCTACGAAAATAAGGATGCCAATTCCCGTCACTGGGCCGCCACCCCGCCACCACTGGGCCCATCTCTGCTACGCACGTTCCCGCAGGTAGAGCAGATGGTCCGTTTTCACAGATTGTTCCCCTACCAGCTGTTCAGCTACTCCGGTCCTCAGGGCGACGTCAGGCGATTTGAAGAGAAAGGAGGATTTTTTGCGAATGAAGCGGTCATAAGTGTCTTTGACCTGTCGTTCGTACGCGGCAATGCCGCATCGGCCCTAACGGAGGCCAACACGATGATCATCACTGAAGCAATGGCCGAAAAGTATTTCGGGAAGGCAGATCCGGTGGGTAAAGTCATCCAGGACGACCGTAGGAAGCTGGCGCTGAAGGTGACGGGCGTCATAAAGGAATTTGATTTCCCGAGCCATCTCCGATTCGACTATCTCGTCTCGATGCCTACCGTCGATAGCTACATCGACAAGCAATCCATGGAAAACATCGACTGGTCGGGTTTCTACACTTATGTAATGCTGCGCAAAGGCGTCGCCGCCCCGCAACTCGAAGCCGCACTACCCTCTTTCGCGACGGGCTTCTATGCGCCCTCGGGAGAATCGGCACAGAAAATACTTGCGACGCGTCAGCTGCATTTGCAACCGGTGAGGGATATCCACCTGCATTCCAAACTGGAAAAAGAGATGTTTCCGAACAGCGACATTACCTATGTCTACATTTTTTCGGTTGCGGCACTGTTCATACTGCTGGTTGCGACTGTCAATTTTATCAATATTTCGACCGCGCTCGCATTCAACCGCATGAAAGAGATCGGCTTGCGAAAAGTAGTGGGCGCCACCCGCCCGCAGCTTATCCGGCAGTTTCTGGGCGAATCGTTCCTGGTTACGCTCCTGGCAACCGGCCTGGCGGGACTGCTTTTTAAACTTAGCATACCTTTTTATACCAATATCGCATCCGGGAGCTTCGTGTTCTCGGATATGTTCACATTGTCGGGTGTTGTCATCGTCGCATTGCTAATCGGGCTCATTGCCCTGCTGGCTGGTTTGTATCCTGCGTGGTTTGTGGCGCGGTTCAATCCGGTGGTTTCTTTGAAAGGCAAGAAACTTGCAGGCCCGGCGGTCAATCTGGTACGCAAGGGCCTGATCGTACTTCAGTTTACAGTCTCGGTATTTATGATCTTTGGGACGATTATCGTGTACCGCCAGATGCAGCTTTTTCACAATCAGGATCTGGGATTTGACAAAGACCAGATCATAGCGGTGACGATGTACGACCAGATGTGGGAAAAATACAGTGTGCTGGTGAACGAAATGACCCGGAATAAGGCGATTAGCTCCTTTTCGGTCACTTCCACGCTGCCTGGAGAGCGCTTCGGGAACTACACCGCTTCCCCGCTCCATCGCACTGAGCACGACGATGTACCGGATAACTCGCGGATGTTGTGGGCTGATGACAAAATACTGGCCACGCTGGGTATCCAATTGAAAGAAGGGCGGGATTTTCGCAGCCAGTTTCCGCAGATCAAAAACCCCGAGTTCATCCTCAATGAAGCGGCCGTCAAAGTATACGGACTCAAAAACCCTGTGGGTGAATCATTTGTGGCGGATGCCGATACCGGTACGATTGTGGGTGTGGTGAAAGACTTCAATTTTGCGTCCCTGCATTCTACCGTGGAACCGCTGGTGATCCAGTACAATCCTTACCGGGCCAATTATCTGATGGTGAAGGTGAAAGGTGATGCCCTAACCCAAACAATCCGGTTCCTGGAAAGCCAGGTACATACCCTCTCGCCTTCCAGCAAATTCACATACGCATTCCTGGATCAGAACCTTGAAAAGCTCTACGCGTCGGAGAATCGTATGAGCCAGGTTTTCAACGGGTTTTCAATACTGACGATTTTTATTTCGTGCCTGGGCCTTTTCGGCTTGTCGGCCTATTCGGCAAAGCTTCGCATTAAGGAAGTGGGCGTCCGGAAAGTGCTGGGCGCATCGGTAAGCAGTGTCACGATGTTGCTTTCGAAGGATTTTGTGGTGTTGGTCGCCATTGCGATTGCGATCTCGCTACCGCTAGCCTGGTGGACGATGGAGTTGTGGCTCAGTTCTTTCGCCTACCGCATTGCCATTGGCTATGAAACATTTCTCATCTCAGGCGTATCCGCATTGTTGCTGGCTGTGGTTACCATTAGTTTTCAGGCTGTTAAAACGGCCCTGCTGAACCCCGTCAAAAACCTCAGAGCGGATTAGCAGCCGTTCCATTCCGCCATTTCCTATTGAATTTGAAAGACTCTAAAAAGTTTTTCAAGTTTTCGACAGTTAGTAAATAAACATTTACTTATATTTACAGAGCTATTGAAGATAACTGTTTATGAGACCCAAAAGCATCGAAAAAGAGGAAGCCATCCGCAAAATTGCATTGCAAATCATCGCCGAGGAGGGGTTGGAAAACCTGAGTATGCAAAAACTGGCGAAAGCTGCCAACATATCACCCCGAACGATCTATATCAAATACGAGAACAAAGAAGATCTCCTGATCCGGCTGTTTATCGAAGAAGTGCTGGGCAACTATGAAAAAGCGGTGCTTGACGGCTTTGATCCGGAAATGGATTTCGCCGAAGGTGTCAGGAAGATCTGGGCCAATGTATTTAGCTACCTGACCGGTAACCGGGAGGCGTTTGCATTGATGCGCTACGGTCAATCCTCTCCGCTTCTCAACAAGGCATACCAGAAGGCCAACATCCGTGAAGGGCAGTTCTTCGTGCCGGTTCACGTTTTTCTGCAACGGCATATGGAGGCCGGAACCATCCGGAAATTCCCGATCGATGTGCACAGGGCGTTACTCTTCTCACCATTGCTGGACCTGGTGAATGAATATTTCGATCACCTCGACAGGCCCCGGCAAATTATCACGGACCTCGTCCTCTCCGACTGCTGTGATGTGATTATCAAAGGACTTACCAAGTAAATCAACAAACTAAAACCAATATCAGATGAATGCCATTCAAGACAAAAGAATAGCCGTTGTAGGCGGCGGACCCGGTGGACTTACGCTCGCCAGGTTGTTGCAGATGCAAGGTGCCGACGTAAAAGTTTACGATCGCGATCACAACCGCGACGCACGCGTGCAGGGTGCGACGCTCGATTTGCATACCGATTCCGGTTTGCTTGCATTAGCCGAAGCCGGACTGATGGAGGCATTTCAAACGCACTATCGCCCCGGTGCAGACACGCTCAGGATTTATGATCAGCAGGCTGCGCTCATACTCGATGAAAATGGTTATGAAGGCTTGGACAGCACCCGTCCGGAAATTGACCGTGGACCGCTGAGGAAGTTGTTGCTGGACTCGCTTCGGGACGGCACCGCGGTTTGGGACAGCCACTTTGTTTCGATGTCACGCGAACCGAACGATACCTGGCTGCTGACATTCCGGAACGGAACAACGGCCGTTGCCGATCTGGTCATCGCAGCCGATGGTGCCAATTCTCGTATTCGCCCCTACATCACGCCGGTTCAGGCTATTTACTCAGGCGTAACGATCGTGGAAGGGGCCGTTTATGATTCTGAAAACCGTGTACCTGAGATTCATGCGATGCTGAATGGGGGAAAGATATTTACCATCGGCGATAGCAAAACACTGATCATCAGCTCCAAAGGGGATGGAAGTCTGGTATTTTACACGGGCTGCAACACGGCGGAAGAATGGGTGCGGGAATGCGGCGTCGATTTCTCTGACAAGGCACAGGTCGTCAGCTGGTTTCGGAAAGAATTTGCGGAATGGAACAGCATATGGGTCGAAATGTTTGAAAAAGCCGAACCCGTTTTTACACCCAGACCTCAATATTATATGCCTTTGGATCAAGACTGGGAACCGCTGCCCGACCTGACGATGCTCGGCGATGCTGCGCATGTAATGCCACCTTACGCGGGTGAAGGGGTAAATATGGCCATGCTCGACGCATTGGAACTGAGCAGAACGCTTACCGATCCGGCTTTTCAGGACAGCCGGTCAGCCATCGCAACCTACGAGCGCGGCATGCGGGAACGAGCTTCGGAAATTACCGAAATGACGCTCGACTCCACCCGCGCATTACACGCTCCCGGAGCAATCGAGTTCCTGATCAATGTTTTGAACCCCGAATAGCGCTTCCGGGAAGTATGCGGAAATTGCCCGGGTACATTGAAAACCATGGCGATAATCAGTGGCGACGAACATTTAATATCCCATTCCAAATCTTGTATGGGAATGGGATATTAAAATCTTTGAATTCGATACAAATCTTGTCCAATTTCAGTAGATTTGTTAACATTAATTTTTGTCACCTAATCACACTATTTAATATGCAATCCTCCGTAACCGATTCAAAACAAACCCTTTCCGGCGATCGATTCAGCAGCCTTACTCCTTCGCTAATCTCCACATCTCTGGGTGGCGCAGTACTAGGCGGTAGTGTTGGCCACATTACCGGAGCACTGCTGGGCGGGGCATTCGGCATCATCATCGCTCTTTTCTCCGAATACAGAAACACTCCGGTGCCAACCAAAAAGAACTAGTATTCCCTTGGTTGAAATTCTGCAATCCATTGTCCGGGAAGCACTCGCTCCCAGGGTTATTTTCATATTGGCCGGTTTGGGAAGCATTGTTTATCTGCCGACATTCTGGGCTCAGAAGCGCTTTCTCCAGACCAACCTGCCGGATCTGATCAGCACCGGCTTCCAAATCGCTTCCGTTACCAGCGGCTGTCGACTGGTATTGAATGTGTTCACTGAACTATGCCGTCCCGACGCCATCATGGCTATGGGCAAATTCTACACAGGGTACGGTGGTTGCCGCAGTCTTATGGATTTCAATCACTACTTTGAAAAAGCGGTTTAAAAAGGCAAAATAGAGGCATTCCCATTTTCGCGAAACTACTGCGGCAAACCTCATTTACATTTCGACCGTCGGTTGGCGAACTGATCAAATCGGTTTTCGTGTTTCCCGGAAACGAACTCAGGCAACATGGAAACTTATTTCAAAACAATCGAATCGCCCGTCGGCCGACTGACCCTCATCGCCAGCGACCGCGGACTCCGGGCAGTGCTTTGGGATAGGGACAATCCCGACCGGACGAGTGTCGAGTACGGCACAGAGGATATTCTTCATCCTATACTGGCCGAAACTGAAAAACAACTTGAAGAGTATTTTGCCAAAAAGCGGAAGGCTTTCGAGCTAACACTTGATTTTGTAGGAAGTGACTTTCAAAAACAGGTCTGGGAGGCATTGCTGACGATCCCTTTTGGCGAAACCAGGTCCTATGGCGATATCGCCCGACAGATCGGCAATCCCGATTCGGTACGCGCGGTGGGCGGTGCGGCCAATAGAAACCCGATCTCCATTATAGCACCCTGCCACCGGGTCGTGGGGGCAACCGGAAAACTGGTCGGTTTTGGCGGCGGCCTCGCCAATAAGGCCTTTTTGCTGGAACTCGAAGCACCTTATCGACAAACGTCTTTATTCGATCCAATGTAACCGGCAATACCCGTCTCATGCATTGGGGCAATTCATTTCTGCAAAAAACCATTTACAATTTTTACTTGCAGACTGCTTTTAAAATTCCAGCAAGTATTATAAATTTAATATGTTTAATTATATCTGATTAAACTCCCCCGGTGCCGAAATCTGAAAGACGGACGCACCGGGTTTTTAGTACCTGGCTTTTTTACTATCTTTGTAACCATTATTTATTAACCGCAACACCAGGTGTAAGAGACGATTTCTTTCAGAAAAATAAATCCAGGCGGCCGTTACGGCGGTTGCGATTATTCATTCTCAAAAGAAACGTACTGATGCTTTTTCTTCAAGGTGTTACCTACGCACACCCGAACCGGGACGTGCTATTTACGGATATCAATCTGACCGTTAACAAACAAGACAAAATCGCATTGATCGGAAACAATGGCACAGGGAAATCCACCCTGCTCAAATTGTTGGCCGGCCATCTGATACCCGCTTCGGGAATCGTTAAGGCGGAGTCAAAACCCTATTATGTGCCGCAACTGCTCGGGCAATTCGGGGATCAAACTGTTGCGCAGGCATTGGGCATCCAGGATAAATTACTCGCCCTGAAAGAGATTCTGGATGGACACCTGACCGACATTAACCTCGAACTACTCGATGACGACTGGGGTATCGAAGAACGCTGCCAGGAGGCATTCGCGCACTGGAAACTGGCTGGAATTGATCTTTCCCAGTCCATGTCGGCATTGAGCGGCGGGCAAAAAACAAAGGTTTTTCTGGCCGGGATCTTGATCCACGAGCCGGATATCGTGCTGCTCGATGAGCCGAGCAACCACCTGGATACTGCCAGCCGGGCCATTCTGTATGACTATATTCAATCCACCAGTCAAACGCTGATGGTAGTCAGCCACGACAGAACGCTCCTGAACCTGCTTGAAACCGTTTTTGAACTCAACCAGCGCGGGATTGCCGTTTATGGAGGGAACTACGATTTTTATGTCACCCAAAAAAGGATAGCAACCGAAGCGCTGACCCAGGATGTCAAAGCCAGAGAAAAAGCGCTGAGGAAAGCGAAGGAAGTTGAAAGGGAGTCGATGGAGCGCCAGCAGAAGCTGGATGCCCGTGGCAAAAAAAAGCAGGAAAAAGCTGGCTTGCCCACCATTGTCATGAATGCATTCCGGAACAACGCGGAAAAAAGTACCGCACAATTAAAGGGCGTTCACGCTGAAAAAGTAAGCGGCATCGCACAGGAATTGAGCCAGTTGCGGAGTGAAATGGGTGGGGAAGATAAAATGAAGATCGATTTTGACAACTCGGGCTTGCACAAAGGCAAAATACTCCTCACGGCCGAGCATTTAAATTTCAGCCATGAACCGCGGCCGCTCTGGAAAATGCCCCTGTCCTTCCAAGTCACCAGCGGCGAACGCATCGCGATCAAAGGTCCGAATGGTTCAGGAAAAACCACCCTGATTCGAATGCTGCTCGGCCAGGCCGTTCCTTCATCCGGAACGATGGACCGATCGGATTTCAAACACATTTACATCGACCAGGATTACTCGTTGATCCACAACCAACTGACGGTATATGAGCAGGCTCAAAGATTCAATTCCGGGGCATTACAGGAGCACGAAATCAAAATTCGTCTCAACAGGTTCCTTTTCACGAGAGCTTATTGGGACAAACCTTGTGAAGCATTGAGCGGCGGAGAAAAGATGCGATTGCTGCTGTGCTCCCTGGCGATCGGCAACCAGGCCCCGGACGTAATCGTACTCGATGAGCCGACCAACAACCTCGATATCCGGAACATTGGTATACTGACCAATGCGATCAATGAGTATGAGGGAACACTAATCGTCGTCTCGCACGACACTCATTTTCTGAATGAAGTAAAGATAGAGCGGGAAATTGTGTTGGAATAGCAGGGCTACGAAAAGTCTGGCGGGTAGGTCTCACCCCGGCTACCCGCCGATCGCAGGCTGATCTTTAACCATGGTCCGGGCCGGTTTTTTTGGTATTTCTAAGTACAATGCGATAAGCGCGTATCTCTGTAGAATGTAAATAAAATGATGGATCAGGAAACACACCTTTTCATATCTTCGCTGAAAACAAATCCAGTGATATGCTTGATATCGTTATAGAGGCCCGAAAAGCGGCGATCAGTCAGTCGGTGATGGTGAAAAGGATTCTTCCGTTCCGTCTGCGGAGAATGGTTGGGCCTTTTATTTTTATGGATCACGCTGGCCCGATGGCCACGATTCCCGCCAATCCGTCGTCGCTGGACGTTTTGCCGCACCCGCACATCGGGCTTTCGACGGTGAGCTACCTTTTCGATGGACAGGTAACCCATCGCGACAGCCTGGGCGTTGAGCAGGTTATCCGGCCGGGCGAAGTCAATTGGATGACTGCCGGCAGCGGCATCGCCCATTCGGAGCGTTTTGAAGACCCGGCAGCATTGGCAGGCGGTCTGGAAATGATCCAGACCTGGGTTGCGCTTCCTGAAAAAAACGAAGAATCCGCCCCATCGTTTGTCAACTACACGAGGGAACAGCTTCCTGTATTCACGGACAAGGGCGTATGGATGCGCCTGATCGCGGGCGACGCCTACGGACTGAAAAATGATGTAGAAACGCTATCACCACTGTTCTATCTGCACGTTGTGCTTGATATGGGGGCCCATTTCGCCATTCCTGCTGGCTATTCCGAGCGGGCGGTCTACGTGGTGAAAGGGTCTCTTGAAATATCCGGCCGTTTCTATGAACCAGGTCAAATGCTTGTCTTCAGTGAGGGTGCCGATCCGCTCATCCGTGCACGCGAGCGCACCACGCTGATGCTGCTCGGTGGCGAACCATTGGGCGAGCGGTTTATCTGGTGGAACTTTGTGTCATCCCGCAAGGAACGCATCGAGCAAGCCAAGGAAGACTGGAAACTGGGCCGCATCCAACTACCTCCCGCCGATGATCACGAATTTATTCCCCTGCCCGATGATCCCTCCCGCCCCGCCGGAACGCCACCAAGGCCCGAACCCCTTTCATAGTCATTAGGAAATAGCTGGCAAGCGACGGGCATCAGCAGATGGCAATGCGATCGGCTGACTATCTCTTCATGTAATAGAAATGGCCATCCTCCGCTCCCACGAGCAGATCAGATTGACCGTTCTTGTCCCAATCGACGACCGTCGGGCTGGTATCATGCCCGGCGAGCCGCAACTCGGACAGTGCTCCTTTGTGCCGTAATGTAACTTTGCCATCCTTACTACCCAGATTTTCATAGAAATCGACGTTCCGGCTATCGATCAGCAGGTCGAGGTCGCCGTCGTGATCCCAATCGGCAAGGGTGAATTTCCTCCTTCCGCTGCCCCCATTTTCCTTTTTATTCAACCGAAGCGGCGCGCCGCTTTCGTCAAGGAACATTCTCACGCCGGGACGAAGCATGAGTCCCGTGCTACTACGAAAACGTTCGAAGAATGCCAGATAGCCTTCCGTATCGAGCATCACCAGGTCTGTCAGATCGTCCTTGTTCCAGTCGACGGCAAATGGGGTGGTACGCCATTGCGTAGCCAGTTCCTGAGCTGCCGGAGTCCACCACACCCATTTGGGCTTGGGAGGTGCGTCATTCCATGCAACCGCTACCGGCCTTGCCTTCTCTAATGCCGGTGCCTTTTTCTTGCCATTATTCCTGAACCATTCCACTTTGCCCCAGATAGAATTAACGATCAGGTCTTTCAACCCATCGCCATCCCAATCGACTACCGATAGCGTTGTATAGCCCCATTTAGCCTCACAAGGACCCTGAATGGAACCGTTCGCTCCTGCCTGTATACGGATCACCCGCCCGTCCGCTTTCAGGAACCGGGGTGGGGCAAAATCGGGTTGAGCCCCTCCGCCTCTGTTTTCAATAAAACTGATGTAGCCTGCCGAGTTGCCTGTAATGATATCTTCATCCCCGTCATCATCCCAATCCACACTGAATGGCGTCGCCAATGCGCCTGATTTGACAAGTCCTCCCTTTTGTTGAAAATAAAAGGGAGTTTCAAAAAGGGGCATTCCGTTTTGCTCTTTTCCCGTATTTCGGATGAATGCTACCCGGCCATCCTCATCCCCGCTCACCAGATCGATATGCCCGTCACGGTCCCAATCACAGCGACGGGAATGATCATTTCAAGATCCATCCGGATGTTCCCTGTGCCGTTTGACAAAGTTTTTCCGGCGGCATATACAGGTGCCTTCGCGGTACCCGTATTTTCAAACCAGGTAAATTTGTCAACAAACTCGCCACAGATCAGATCCAGGTCACCGTCCCGGTCAAAATCGGCAAAATTGGGCGACGGTGCGCCGTACACGTCGATCACAGCACCGCCCGCTTTGAGCCTTCCTTTGTTTTCATACTTCCCATCCCTGTTTTCGATCAGGTACACGTAGCCGTGCAGCGGGCCATTGGTCCAGTTTCCTTTGCTGTCAAACGCATTATCCCATCCATATTCCAGCCAATCGTCGATCCCGGCGATCAGGTCCTGGTCCCCGTCGGCGTCGTAATCCACATATTTCCATTGTACAAAACGCGGCTTTTTCTTGAAATCGGAATGCAGGGAGTCGGGCGAAAACAGCGGTTGTCTTTGCGTGTCCTTTTTATCGGGAAACCCGGCAAGTTCAGCACCCTGGTCCAAAACACGCGGTTTTCCATTCACGTATGAAACCTGCGGGTGTTTCAGGCCCGGTCCGATGCGCACCGGCGCCTCAAAGACCGGCACTTTCCGGCCCGACTTATTTTCAAAAAAATACAATCCATTATAAGGCACATCAGGACAGGAAACCAGCAGGTCCATATCTCCGTCGCCGTCGTAATCCATCGGCAACGGCCAGGCCCACAGCCCTACCCCCAGGTCAGACACCTCGTCGCTGTTCCTGTACGCGAGCGGAACAAGATCTCCCGGCGGGCTATTGCGTGCCTTATCGATTGCGGGTCCGCCAGACCGATGCCCTGCCGGCGGGAAAAACATGAAAAACAGCAAGAGGGATAGCAACTTCATAGATGGTCAGTTTTAGAAAACCCGGTCTCCGGTACCAGCTTGCGCTGATGTCCGGTGCAATTAGTACTACTCGAATTAACCTAAGGTTTACTATTCCCGGTTTTACTAATACGTTGTACGTTTTCGCGACAAACGTCCAGATGCGGACAAGGCGATAGCAAAGCAGTTGAGCTGCCTAATAATTATTAACAATACATAATTCATTGATTTAAAATATTTTAACTCAATACCAACACACCATTACTCACACATTCGACAGATTGGCACAAGCTTTTTTCTAATTAGGATAATCCCGGCATACTGGGAACCCAATTTAGCCATGAAAGCATATTAGCCTTGAAAATTGAATAAAAAAAGCACCCGAATGGAGAATTCGGGTGCTTTTGCATTTTACAGTGACTAATACTGCCTGAGGATCGCATCTCGGCAAACGCTGTCATCCCACCAATCGTGAAGGCGGCACGCCATACATTTTTTTAAATGCAAACGAGAAATGCGAGAGGTCCTCAAAGCCGATTTCGAGATAAACATCCGAGGGTGATTTGCCTTTTTCCCTGATCAGGTAATGCGCTTCCTGAAGTCTTCTTTGCTGCAACCATTTGCTCGGAGAAACGTGAAAAATATGCTCGAAGTCGCGTTTGAAGGTCGCGAGACTGCGTCCGGTCAGGTAGGCAAACCGTTTCAGCTGTACATTGAAATGGTAATTCTTGTTCATGAATGCTTCCAGGTCGATCTTACCGGGCTCGGCGAAGTCAAACAAAACATCCTTTATCCCGGGTTTGGATTGGAGCAGTACCATGATCGCTTCGCGCAGTTTCAGGGTCTGAAGGTCCTCATTGATCAGGTTATCGCCTTGTACGTAAGGCAACAACGAATCCATGAAACTTCGTAGCAGCCCTCCGCCGGCCAATTTGATGACCGCTCCGCTATCGTGGGCCTTACCCGGCTCGGCAGAATAACCATATTCCATACTGAAATCGCTCAGGACGGGCTGATTAAAATACACCGATATGGACTTAAAAACACCGTCCTGCCCCGGCTGCTTGATAAACTTAACCAGTTGATTCCTTCGGACAAAACGAAAATCGCCTTCCTTGAAAACAAACTCTTCTTCCCCTGTGCTCACCGTGAGCGTTCCGGATATCAGATAGCTCAGCACATGTTCGGATGCGAACTGCTCGCCTTCCCGGCTCCGGGTGAAATAGCAGGAGTAAGCAATGGACGACAAGGGTTTTGCAGTTTTAAATTCAGTCATAACCAAAGTTATAAAAAAGCGGACGCGCATTGCAGCGTTACCGTGTAATGCCGCCCGCTCGGAATAGCCCGTTTATTGTTTCGATTGAGCCGCGGTCGTATACCACTTGCCCGCCGCCGTTTCCAGGAAGTTAACAGAATCATCATGGTCGGTCGAAAGGCTAATAGCCATCCATTCCTCCATTTCGGCACGCCTGGCCTCGTCTGCGGCTTTCAGGATACCGATCGCCTCGCTTCCGAGCACGAGGTGCACAGGCGGGTTCGGATGCGATGCAAGTTCCAACATTACGCCGGCTGCTTTCACAGGGTCACCGACCGGTGTGAATGTACCGCTTTTAAATAGTGCAGTTCGTTGGTTAACCAATTCATAATCATCTATTTCCCTTGCGTAGCTCATGGAAGCTCCCGCCCAGTCGGTACGAAAACCACCCGGTTCCACGCTGGTCAGATAAATGCCCAGGGGCGCTACTTCCTTTGCGAGCGCCTCGGTAAACCCAGCCAGGCCGAATTTGGCGGCCTGATACATCGTCAGGCCGGCATTACCTACTCTGCCGCCAATGGAGCTGATCTGTAATATGCGCCCTCCGCCTTGCTGCCGCATATAAGGCAGTACGGCGCGGGTGATTTCGATCGGAGCATACAAATTCGTTTCCAGCTGGCTGCGGACCTGCTCGCCGGTAAAAGCTTCTGCCGCGCCGATAATGCCGAAGCCCGCATTATTAACCAGCACGTCAATGCGTCCGAAATGGGCGACCACTTCCGCAACCGCATGATAAACCGCCTCATAGTCCGTCACGTCCAGAGCGACGGGGAATATCTGTTCGCCATATTGTGCCACGAGATCATCCAGCTGAGCTACATTCCGGGCCGTTGCAGCCACTTTATCACCGCTTTGAAGCACCGCTTCGGTCAGGTTACGTCCCAATCCCCGGGAGCTACCAGTAATGAACCATATTTTTGCCATTGTCTTTGCTTTTTTAAGTACAATGCAAAGGTATCCTGCCTCACTGCGTCCGACTTGGTTGAAAAGCTCAAAGATACTTTGTTGAAAAGCTCATCAATTACGAACTGAAAACAAAAAGGCACCCGGGTGATTCCGGGTGCCTGTCAGCTGATGTAATTGCAAAGATCTTATTACGGGAGTTGTTTCAAAACACTACATTCCCCTTGTGTACCAGTGATTTCACCGGCGACACCCGCGCGACCGCTTCCGCGGAACAGCTGGCATCGATCAATACAAGGTTCGCCTCATTTCCGGCCTTCGGCCATTGCTGTTTACCATCATTATCGAGCGGTAAGATATCGCCGGTAGCGAGTTTGAGGCAGCGCGATAATTCAAATTCGGTGGTATGCCCATACAACTGAGCCATCATATTCGCTTTTTGCAGGATACTGCCCGAACCAAAGGTATTCCAATGATCGATGATGCTGTCATTTCCGGTAACAACGTTCACGCCGTAACGATAGAGCGTGGGAATGGGCATGATCAGGTTCCCGAAAGGGATCGTGGAGGCTATACCAATGCGAGCCTGGCCTAATTTCTCGGCAGTGGCTTCCAGTTTTGCCTTTTCCAATCGTGCCAGCACAAAGCAATGGCTCAGGAAGGTTTTGCCGGCCAATACCGGGTTTTCATTGACTTTCCCGATCAGGTATTCTACTGTCCGCAGTCCCGCTTCGCCGCCTTCGTGGAGGTGAATATCAATGCCTTTGTTGTGATCCAGCGCCAGTTGCACGATAAAATCAATGCTTTTTTCGACGTCCCCCTCAATGGAGCCAGGATCCAGTCCGCCAATGAAATCGATATCCATGGCTGCCGCATCTTTCATCAACTGTTCGGAATGTGAAAAGAAAATACCATGCTGCGGAAATGCGACCAGCTCCGTCTGGAATGTATCTTTCTTGTTCAGGATCGCCTTTTCAAGGTTTTTCAGCGAATCCAGTTTGGATGCAGGCTCGATATTGACATGGCTTCTCGCAAAATTGACGCCATGGGATTGCAA
The DNA here is from genome assembly GCF_946482605.1 of uncultured Dyadobacter sp. Next base: position 211,592 of record NZ_CAMLSE010000012.1, read on the forward strand.
CAATTCCATCAGTTTCTCCGCCCGGTAAGTGGAGGTTTTCAGCATACCCGGCAACACCTTCTGCTCGAAAGCGATCATATCCCGCACCGACCGGTTTTTCGCCGATCGCGCCTTCCATGGACCGCCGTAATATGTTTTGTCCAAATGGATGTGCATGTCGCGGAAGGCAGGCACCATCAAATGCCCCTTGGCATCCACTCCCTCTCCCCTGGCATCGTTGGGAAGTACATTTTTGATCTTTCCGTCTTCGATAACAATGCGGAACAGGTCCGTCTGCGTACCGGCAATCTCGTCGTCCTCCCGGATAAATCCGGTTTCCAGCCTGACATTCTTCCAAGTCCAGGTCTTTGTAGCTCTTGTGTTCACCGGCAATCGGGTCTCTTTGGAAGGATCCGCCGACATGGCATGGCCGGCCGCCAGCATTCCCCCGGCCAGCATCCGACCGGAGTTTTTGATAAAAGTTTTGCGGGAGATGGATTCTGCAAGCATGGATAGCATAGTTATGATACAAAAGTAGCGGCACCGGAGCTCAAAACCGATGCGTCATTTATTCCATAACTTGTAAAATTTATAACTCCTGCCTGAATGCACGTGGGGAATGACCCGTGCGGGCTTTGAAGAAATTGGAAAAATGCGGCAGATCACTGAAACCGAGTTCGAATGCAATTTCCTTAGCCGACTTCCCTGAAACGAGCAGCAACCGCTTTGCTTCGAGGATCACCCGGTTGTAAATCAGATAAGTGGCCGGCACGTGCAAATGCCTTTTGCATAGTATGTTAAGATAATTTGCCGAAATATGCAGGTTTCCGGCATAAAACGCTACATTCTTCTGTGTCGCAAAATGCCGCTCGATCAGTGCCTGGTACTCAATCAGCAGGGGATTCGAGCGGTAGGTGCCTATGTTGTCGAAGGCCCGCTCGGCCTCCCTTCCTACGATCTGCAGGGCGAGCTTACTCCTTAGTTGTATCAGGTCCCAATCGATGGACGCCATACGAAGCTCGCGCTGCACCGATTCCAGTTCGTACCATAATGCATCGAATAGCTCGGGCGACAGGTCTACGGTCTGATGATTCTGATTAAGGATAAATGCGAGACGGAGAAAACTCGATGAGGTCTCAAATGCCCGCCTGCTGACCATCAGCTGATATCCAGAGGTCGTTTCGCCGAGCTCCCAGCGATGCACCTGTCCGGGAAATAAAAGATGGACCTGCCTGTCGGTTACCCGGTAATCCTTAAAATCGATCGAATGAAATCCGCTCCCGTTCCGGATCAGGAACATCATAAAGAAATCGTGCTTATGGGGCTTGTCAATGTGGTTTTTCCCATCGGCCTCATGAAATAAGAGCCTGTAATCCGATTCCACATGGGACTCAAAGGCATCGATGCCGAGCGTCGGGATTTCCGTTTTCCTGTTCACGTACTGAAATTACAAAAAAATCGCCGTACAGTTGCTTCGACTTTTTCTGCCTGCACTCAATCTTTACAACGACGAAGAGATGGCGCGCTTTCGCCATCTCTCCGTCTGTCTTTTAATGCGCGGTAAGTATGGTCGCCCGGTTATTTCACCTCAACGGACGCCTTGATGATCACATCGGCCACTTCTTTCGGGCGGGAAATATATACAACGTGGCTACCTGCTATTTCGGTGACCCTGGCATTGGCCCTTTTATACATCTTCCGTTGTATGGATGGCAGAATGGCTTCATCCTGGGTTGCTACGATACCATAGGACGGTTTGGTTTTCCATGGTGCCTTCGAGACTTTCGCAGCCAGCGCATTAGCGGCAAACCGGCCCTGCGATGCATACATAAAGTCGGCGTCCGCCTCGGATATGTCTCCGCTGAATCCCGCGTGGAACTTGGCCTTATCGTAGTATAAAATACCCTTGTCATCGGCGGGCAGGATACCGTTTTTGGGCGATCCGGGTTCTGTCTTAGCCCAATCCAGTGCGGATTCACCTTTGTCGGGCTGGAAAGCTGCCAGATATACCAGTGCCGCGACTTTGGGATGGTCCCCTGCTTCGGTAATTACCGTTCCTCCGTAAGAATGTCCCACGAGGATCGCAGGCCCGTCCTGCCTGTCCAATGCGGCTGCCGTGGCCTCCACATCTGCCGCCAGCGATGTCAGCGGGTTTTGCACTACTGTTACGGAATATCCTTTTTTTGTCAGCACATCGTACAGTCCGCGATAGCCCGAGCCATCGACAAAGGCTCCATGTACCAATACGATATTTTTAATGCCGGGAACGGATTGGGCCACGGATTTAGGAAGAACTGCTAATACACCAAAGGCAATGAGAGCAAAGGTGAGCACTTTGATTTTATATGAGAATGTTAAATTTTTCATGTTTCTTTTTGTTTTGGATTGTTAAAAAACTACTTGTTGTTCCTGAGATCACTGTGCGTAATGCGGCAGCGGATTTATAAGCTGTTGGGTTTTGATTTTCACGTCATGTGTTTTAGATCTGATGTTTGATGAAACAAAATTAGATCCGCACAGCACCGCAAAAAATACAGAAAGGTCGCTTATGATTGTACTTTTTTCCCAGGCAGGAAGTTTTTCTTGAAATTGTGAGGTGTGTCGCCCGTTTTACCGGTAAACATGCGGTTGAAATAGGCCGGGTCTTCGTAACCCAATTGATAGGCGACCTCTTTCACACTCAGATTGGTGTAGCAAAGGAGGCGCTTGGCTTCCAGGAGTATTCTATCCTTAATAATGTCGTTCGGAGGGCTGAGAGCCAGTCGGTTGAATTTGCAGAAAGCGTTTTGGGCGCTACTCCCAGTATATCGGCGTAGGCCGCTACGGAATGCTTGCTTCGAAAATGGATCTCGACGAGTCGGCTGAAATCTCTGAAAAACTCGATTTCCCGCGTAGGCTCGTCGTTTAGGCTGGCCAGCTGTTGCTTTTTCCACATCCGGGTCGCCCGGATGATCAGTTGTTTGAGGTAAATCCGGATCATTTCCTCCTGCGAAGACTCCTTTTCGATCAGTTCCGTCATCATCTGTTCAAATAACCAGTCGACAATCCGGATGTCTTTTTCATCCAGTTTTGTCATCGGTATATTGTAGATATTATTGAACAGCAGCCCGTCACATGCTACCTCGGAATCGTGTATCTGAATGCAGTAAAAGTCGCGATTGTAATGGATAAAATGCACATCCCCGCTTCCGGTAGCGTCGATTCGCACCTTTTGGTTATTTCCGATGAAGAAAAGTGCCGGATGGTCGGTTTCGTATTTATCAAAATCGATCGTCAGCTTAAAGCCGGCGGGGAGATATAAAACTCTGATGTATTCCTTGTAAGCATCAATGCTCAGCACCTCCAATGCACTGCCCGGCTTGATCATGTAGCCGAACAGTTTATGATTGGATTCGTAACAATTTGAAAGATTCATGTAAAGACGCTCCACCGGTTGTAAGGACGGCAGTTGGGCGGCACAAAATACGAAAGCACATGAGATTTCTCACCATGGCTTGTCCACAGCCTACGCGGCAGGCCCAAAATACCACCTTCCCCTGATCCAGCCGGATAAACCCTGAAATAATCTGAGCAAAGCCTCGCCCGTAACAGGTATGTAACGAAACGCCTTTCTTTCAACCTTGCGTTGCGCTTCGGCTCCCGTCAAATCATATCTTCCTGCTATCGGTGAAGAAAGTATTATGTCGATGGCACCGTTGGTGAGTGCGCAGATGTCTTCGTGAACAGCCTCCAAAAGAGTGGCCATCTCCTGGCGCAGGTGATTCCGGTCTGCAATCTGAATGACGGTATTAACGGCGAAATCGTAGATTTCCTGTGAAAGCTGATCACAGAGCTCACACATGTCGGTGTGATGGGCGGGAAGCGCAATGTTCCGGTTTTTCATTTCCTGGATCTTGCGCTCGGTTTTCATGACCATTTCGGCCCTGATTTCTGTTAAAGTCATTGTTAGGGTGCTGTTAGAGGATTTACTTCAATAAAGTAATAGCAATTTATCAAGTAATTTTGTAAACATCCTCATAAAATCTAAATATCCACCACCCTCCGGAGACACATTTTAATTTTTTTCTAATCCCGATCAGTCGGCCGTAGCTCCGGGGAGTCCTACTTTTATCGCTTCATCATGAAGTAAAAAAATGGTTACAGGATACTTGCCCTACGGCGCAGCGGAAGCGTTTATCGAAACACTGCAGACGGCGGGCTGTCAGAAAATAGTGATTGCGCAGGGAAACGACGATAATGACACCCTATCCGGTGTAGTATCGAAATTGCAGCAAGACGATGTACTGGTTCTCGCGAGTACTGAGCATGTGAAGGACTTCCTCGCCCTCCTCGTGCAGGCAGGATGCAGACGGGCGCATGTGAAGGCACTCGCAGAAGGCATTGATACACATCGTGATACAGTACAGTTCAATGCCGACACAAACCTTCGGCAGTCCCAGGCAATGCTCGCTACAATTGCCTGATCCCACAGGCTCCACTTGGGGAGTCTCCACTCGGGGCCAAATTCATATAAATATCCCGCCTGCTCAGCAGAAACCGCAGGCGGGATATTCGGTTCTCAGCGGATAGTCCCCAGGTACCTTTCCATTGATTTAGGATAATCAACAAAAGCGACTTCCGGCTCTGCGATCTCGGGATGCCACATTTTCTCCCATTCGAAGCTGTAATAGCCTGTGTATCCACCTGCTTTGAGCACACCGATCGCCTCCGTAAGCGGCGCTTCTCCCTTACCGATAAAGGTGTATTCCGGTTTGCCGTCGATCAGCCGGCAATCCTTGATATGCGTATGTCTGATGTATTTTTTCAATGTGGCATACACTTCTGTCGGCGGCTCTTTGGTAATCGACCACATATTGAAAATATCCCAGATAAGACCCACATTGGGATGCTCGGCCTGCTTCATGATCCGGAGCAGTACATCCTTCCAGATCACCTCTCCGTGTGATTCCAGCAACACGGTTACATTTGCCTTCCCGGCATATTGCCCCAATTCCAGAAGCCCCTCCCCGATGATGTCGATGGTCTTCTCCCGATCCTGGTCTTTCGGCAGGTCGTTGGGGAATACCCGGACATAAGGACAGGAAAGTTGTTGCGCCAGGTCGATAAACTGACGTGCCTCATCCAGGTTTTTCTTCCGTTTTTCGGGATCCAGATGATGTAGTGCTGTTGAAGCACCCAGGTTGCATATGCTGATCTTATGATCTGCAAACCGCCTCCTCGTTTTCGCGATCTGCTCCGGAGAACTGAACTCCGGACATTTAGGAAGAAAAAGCTCTCCCTGCAGTCCACGAATTTCGACCGCGCGGTAGCCTTCGGAAACTGCTGTTGTAAGAATCTGGTCAAGCGTCCATTTCGGGCAGCCCAGCGTTGAGAAGGCGAGTTGGGGTTTAACTTTTTTCAGGGGCAGATCCAGGGCCGATACTGCCGCCAGTGCCATGGTATTTTTCAGGAATTTCCTACGACTGTTCATATGGGTTTAGTAAAATGGTTGGTCTGCGATCCCATAAACCGGGTCGCAGAACTGCAAATCTAGCCAATATAAAGATCCTGAGGAATAAATCTATCTTCGCGGCAAAGTGAGGGCCCATTCATTCAGCACAGGTCGCTGTGGAAACAATAGTAGCCGCCGGGCATAAAAAATGCCAGGAGCAAGCGCGCCAGGCATCTGATTTTCAAGTGATCCCGTTGTAATTCGAACCGCACCGGCGGCCCGGACAAGACCTACTGCTTAGAAGCGGACGCCGTGCAGGCGGTTTTCGGACTGATCCAGATCATTGGGGATGTAATCCAAGCCGCCGGGCATAAAAAATGCCCGGAGCAAGCGCGCCAGGCATCTGATTTTCAAGTGATCCCGTTGTAATTCGAACCGCACCGGCGGCCCGGACAAGACCTACTGCTTAGAAGCGGACGCCGTGCAGGCGGTTTTCGGACTGATCCAGATCATTGGGGATGTAATCCAAGCCGCCGGGCATAAAAAATGCCCGGAGCAAGCGCGCCAGGCATCTGATTTTCAAGTGATCCCGTTGTGATTCGAACACAAGACCTACTGCTTAGAAGGCAGTTGCTCTATCCAGCTGAGCTACGGGACCCTGTTATTAACCTACTGCTTAGAAGACAGTTGCCGCTGGGCAATCGAACTGCTTCTAACATAAGCGGGTGCAAAGGTATTCAAAAAGTTTCAATATCAAGCAGAGAACGGTGGCATTTCTCGATAAAAGATGTTGGCATTTCGTTAATGATCACATAACCATGCATTTCTGCACCGGACTGACCCGACAAAATCGTACCCTCTTCAAAAGTTTTGATTTGATCCACTTCCAGCTTTCTGAATTCAGCCGCGGAATTTGCTTCGCCAGTGAACAATAAAAAAAAGGACAAAATAGAAGTCTATTTTGTCCTTTTGATGTCGGGGAGACAGGATTCGAACCTGCGACCCTCTGGTCCCAAACCAGATGCGCTACCGGGCTGCGCCACTCCCCGAGCTTTGACTTATTCTGTTACTCAAAAGTAAGTCAATTTTCAGACGTTTAGAAAAGGTGTAGAGGAAGCGGGATTCGAACCCGCGGTACCCTTGCGAGTACGGCAGTTTAGCAAACTACTGGTTTCAGCCACTCACCCATCCCTCCTTCTTTCCGTTCTGGGTTGCAAATATAGAGGGTTCGCTTTCAGAAAAGCAAACATTTGAAGAAAAAAACTTTACCAGAAGCCTGAATTCCCTATTTTTGCCAAAGTTTAAATTACCCCAATACGTTCATTATGAACTGGAATTACCCCTTTGAAAGCACTGAATATTTTTTTATATTTTTTTTCATTTTTGCCTACACAGCCTACATTATCCGAACTGTCCGGATCGCCCGGCAGCTTCAGACGACTGCCCGCACATTAATCATCAAGCTCTTTTTACGGACGATTACTTTCTCACTTTTAATCATCAGCCTTCTTGGGCCTTCATTCGGAGAAGCCGAGCGCGATATTCAGGCCAAAGGCAAGGACATCTTTTTGGTTGTGGATCTTTCCAAATCGATGGACGCGGCCGATGTCATCCCTTCACGGCTCGAAAAAGTCAAGTTTGAAATGAACCGCTTTGTACAGAGCGAACGTGCCAACCGCATCGGCATCATCATTTTCTCCAATGACGCATTCATCCATGTCCCGCTCACCTATGACGCGGCTGCATTGGAACTGTTCATTCAGTCGCTGCAGACAGATCTGCTGCCTACGAATGGTACCAACATCTGCGGCGCGATAGAGATGGCTTACAACAAGTTGCTGAATACCGCTGACCCTACGAGTCGCTCCAAGATGATGGTGGTTTTCACCGATGGGGAAAATAGCTCGGCGTGCAGCAATGCAATGTTCAACAACCTCCGGCGGTTCGGGATCGGCATGTATGCCGTAGCAGTCGGCACCAAAGTAGGCATCAGTATCCAGCAGAATGGCAAACCGATGATGGACAAGTACGACAAGCTGGTGATCAGCAAGCTGGATGAAAATTTTCTGAGAGGCATAGCCACCTCTTCCAGGGGATCGTATTATGAACTGAACAATTCCCATAATGATATTCAGAAACTTATCAACGACGTCAACCTGGCCGAGGGTACACTGGTGGACTCGCGAACGATCACCGTCATCAGCAATAAATACTACTATTTCCTGGGTGCAGCACTCGTTCTGATCCTGCTGGATGTTTTAATTACAATCGGAACGTTTCGACTGTAAGGATCAATTCCCTATTTTTGCAGGCAAATGTGAACCGATATGACGTCTTTGATTCTCTATGTCCTGCTCTGGCTTTGGGATAACCGGACTTTCGATTCCATTACGAAGGCCAACCAGAGAAAACTGGATGCGGAACAAGCTTTCAAGGGCAAGCAGTATAAGAAATCGGCCGAATTGTACCGGCAGATCACTTATGGCTCTCTCTTTTCGGATCCGGCAGCGAGACTTAACCTTGCCCATTCGTTCTATAAAATGGGTGACTACAAGCAGGCATTGACACATTACCGGTTGCTCAGCGAAATTGACGATAATGCCATCGCATCGGTCGCAAACTCACAGATTGCATTAATCAGGGTCATCAGGAAAGATACAGCCAGCGCGTTGGTCAGCCTGAGATCCGCGGTGCGGCAGGAGCCCGGTAACAACCTCGCCAGAACAAATTATATCATCCTGAAAAAAAGCTTCTCCGGTATCGAACAGCCTTCGGATATCAGTACCAGAAAGCAGCGGTCCAGCCAACAGTCTATCGCGCCCAACGAACAGGAAACGCCTCCGGAGCAAAAACCGGAATCGCGGGAAGTAACGGAAGACTTCAAAAAAGAAGAACTGCTTAAAAGTCTCAAAGCGATGAACATGTCGGAAGAACAGGCCCGGGCTATCCTGGATGCCATGAAATCGAACGAATCGCAATATATTTACCAGCTCCGGCGCAAACAATACAACAGAACGCCGGGACGAAAAACCGAAATCGAATGGTGATTTTACCCATAATCCAATGAACAGCATACCAGCAACCAACTTCCAGTTCCCGGGTCAGACAGGCTTCTACAAAGGAAAAGTCCGCGACGTTTATTCATTCGAAAAACGACTGATCATGATCGCAACAGATCGCATTTCTGCATTCGACGTGATCCTGCCCCGGGCTATTCCCTACAAAGGACAAGTCCTGAACCAGATAGCCGCACACTTCCTGAGCGCTACATCCGATATCGTTCCCAACTGGCTTGAAGAAGTCCCCGATCCAAACGTCAGCATCGGTCTCAAATGCCAGGCATATCCGGTGGAAATGGTCGTAAGGGGTTATCTGGCCGGCCACGCCTGGCGGGAATACAAAGCAGGTAAGCGTTCGGTATGCGGCGTTGCATTGCCCGAAGGCCTGAAAGAAAACGACAAACTCCCCCAGCCGATCATTACGCCTACCACCAAAGCACATGAAGGCCACGATGAAGATATTTCAAGAGAGGAAATCCTCGCGCAGGGGCTCGTGAGTGCGGACGAGTACGAGCATCTGGAACGCTACACGCTCGCCTTGTTTGCCAGGGGAACGGAAATGGCTGCCGACCAGGGGCTGATCCTCGTGGATACCAAATATGAGTTCGGACAGCTGGATGGCACGATTTATTTAATAGACGAGATCCACACTCCCGACTCCTCAAGATACTTCTACAAGGACACTTATGAGGAAAATCAGCGCTCCGAAATCCCGCAAAAGCAGCTTAGCAAGGAATTTGTAAGGGAATGGCTGATCGAGAACGGTTTTCAGGGCAAAGAAGGCCAGAGCGTCCCCGAGATGAGCGATGAACGCGTACAATCCATTTCGGACCGCTACATCGAGCTATTTGAGAAAGTAACTGGCAACAAATTCCAGAAAAACAACCTGGACAACCCGCTGAAAAGAATCGAAACAGCCGTATTGCGCACATTGGCGTAAAAAACTGCTCTGTACAACTACACTAAATATTTGTTCGACAAAACGACAAACGCAATGGATTTTAAACTGGAAAAGAAGGAACAATACGTCTATATGGAAGTGGCCGAAACAGCCTTTGCCGAAGATGTACCAGCTTCTTTCGAAGAAACAGCCCGCTCGCTTTTCCGGGAAGGTTACCACAGCCTGATCGTAAACGTGCAAACCGTGAAATCACTGGATGCGGCCGGAATCATGATATTAAAGAAAGTAAACCGCCTCTGCGCCAACGATCTCGGCCTGCTCGTGCTCGTAACGCGGGATGACGATTTTATCGATACGCTGGAAGACCTGCGCATCCCGGACCTGACGGTTTTACCAACCAAAGAGGAAGCTATCGACGCCGTTTTCATGCACAGTCTTGAAAATGAGTTCGGTGCGGGGGACGACGATTATGACGACGAGGACTATGAAGGCGTGAGCGAATCGAAAGAACCGTAATATTTGAATAGTATAATTTTCAGCCACTTACACAAACGTCCCGCCGAGCTTCGGCGGGACGTTTTTTTTATGCCATTCTAATACTTTTTATATTTTACCCAGACGCTTTTTGTAATCCTCCAAGTCACCGAAAAGTGCCTTTCGACATTCCAGAAATGGCAACGAATAGCGGCATTCGTTATGGCTTTATCAATATTTCGATAATAATTGTAATTAATCGGCCAAATGCATATTCGGGATAGAAAATTTTGCCATTCCCATAATAAGCCAAATATTTTTTATGGGTATATTGCGTGGCTTTACCCAAAACATCACACACTGGCGTTTTCGCTTTCCTTTTAAAGTGCTTATTTAAACAGATTCTAATTACGAATTTGTTAATTACCTACAATTCGATAAATGTCGCAAATGTCTGAACAAATGGTAGAAAATCAGGGACTGTACCGCCCGGAATTTGAGCATGATGCATGTGGAATCGGTTTCCGGGCTAACATCAAGGGTCGTAAGTCGCACCAGATCGTGGCTGATGCCATTCATATGCTCGAAAGGATGGAGCATAGGGGTGCAACTGGTTTTGACCCTAACACCGGTGACGGTGCTGGTATTTTAATTCAGATCCCTCACGAGTTCTTTGTAGAAGAATCTACCAAGTTGGGCTTCCACTTGCCTCCGGCAGGTGAGTATGGTGTAGGGATGATCTTTTTCCCGGGCAATGAGCTTGCCAGGGAAGAAAGCAGGGATATCCTGAACCGAAAGATCAAGAAGCTCGGCCTGCAACTGCTCGGCTACCGCAAGGTTCCTACATTGAACAATACATTGGGTGAAGGCTCTCTCTCCGTTGAACCGGCGGTTGAGCAGGTTTTCATCAAACGTCCGGACGACATTACGGACGATATGGCGTTTGAACGCAAGCTGTTCATCCTCCGCCAGGTTGCCGCAAGATTGATTAAAGACACGGTGAAAGGTGCGAAGAACTTCTATTTCTCCTCGCTTTCATGCCGTACCATCTCATACAAAGGACAGCTCACCACTGCCCAATTGAAATATTACTTCCCGGACCTGGAAAACGAGTCGGTGGTATCTGCATTGGCAGTGGTACACTCGCGTTTCTCGACCAACACCTTCCCGTCATGGGAGCTGGCTCAGCCATTCCGCTACATCGCGCACAATGGCGAGATCAACACCGTGAAAGGTAACGTGAACTGGATCCGCGCCGGAGAAAAATCATTCGAGTCGAAATTCTTCTCGAAAGAAGAAATGGACATGCTCCTGCCGATTTGCGACAGGAACCAGTCCGACTCCGCCAACCTCGACAATGCAATCGAATTGCTGCACCTTTCGGGCCGCTCATTGCCGCATGTAATGATGATGCTCATCCCCGAAGCATGGGACGGCAACGACCAGATGGATGCGGAGCGCAAGGCATTCTACGAATACCACGCGGCCATTATGGAGCCTTGGGACGGCCCTGCGTCGATCTCGTTCACCGATGGCAAAATGGTAGGCGCTACGCTCGACCGCAACGGTCTGCGCCCGTCGCGCTACTGGGTACTCGACGACGATACCATCATCATGGGCTCGGAAGCGGGTGTATTGGAAGTAGATCAGGCAAGAGTAGTAACAAAAGGCCGCCTGCAACCCGGACGTATGTTCGTAGTGGACATGGAGCAGGGCCGCATTGTTCCCGACGAAGAAATTAAATCCCAGATCTGTTCCGCACAGCCTTACCAGCAATGGTTAGATGAGAATAAGCTGCACGTGGACCAGCTGGACCACCCGATCCGTACCTACCGGGCTTACGACGACAATGCATTGCTGAAACGCCAGGTTGCATTCGGTTATACATCGGAAGATTTGCGCATGATCCTCGCGCCTATGTCGCAAACGGGCATGGAAGCGATCGGTTCTATGGGTACTGATTCTCCGCTGGCCATACTTTCTGACCAGAGCCAGCATTTGTCGACGTATTTCAAACAGCTGTTCGCACAGGTTACCAACCCGCCGATCGACTCGATCCGCGAGCGTGCGATCATGTCTTTGATCTCCTTCGTAGGCAGCACCGAGAACATTCTCACTGAAACACCAAAGCATTGCCGCCAGATCGCATTGCCGCACCCGATCCTTTCGGTGCAGGAATTCGACAAGCTGCGGTTTGTAGATAAAGACGGTTTCCAGGCCAAAACGATCAATACTTACTTCCGTGCCGACGAGGGTGGGAAAGCATTGGAAAGAGCGCTCGAAAGGATCTGCCGTTATGCGGTGGACGCTATCGAAGACGGATTCGAGATCCTGATCCTCTCCGACCGTGCCATTGACTCCGATCACGCACCAATCCCGTCATTGCTGGCAACCGCAACCATTCACCACCACCTGATCCGTGAAGGATTGAGGGGCAAAGTCGGTTTGCTGGTAGAAGCGGGCGACGTTTGGGAAACCCACCACGTAGCGACACTGATCGGTTACGGCGCCGCGGGTGTTTGCCCTTACATGGCTTTTGAAACGCTTTCGCACATGAACCGTAAAGGCATGATCGATGGCGAGTTCACCGACGAAAAACTGCATTACAACTATATCAAGGCTGTTAATAAAGAGCTTTTGAAGATATTCTCGAAAATGGGAATCTCTACCCTGCAATCCTACCAGGGCGCGCAGATCTTCGAATGCGTGGGCTTGAACAAGGACGTAATCGACAAATATTTCACAGGAACTATCTCGCGGATCAGCGGTATGGGTATTCCTGAAATTGCCCGCGAGATACTCGTACGTCACAAAGTGGCTTACCACGAAACTCCTGAGCAAAAGCCAAGGCTGGAAGTGGGCGGCGTATACCAATGGAAACAACGTGGTGAAGCACACATTTTCAACCCGGCGTCGGTACACCTGTTGCAACAATCAACGCGCAGCAACAGCTACGAGCAATTTAAGAAATACTCAAAACTGATCGACGACCAGAGCCACAAAGCGCTTACATTGCGTGGTCTGCTTCGGTTCAAAAAAGGCAACGCAATTCCGCTGGAAGAAGTGGAGCCTGTCGAAAACATATTCAAACGCTTCGCAACGGGTGCCATGTCTTTCGGATCGATATCCTGGGAAGCACATACGACTCTGGCGATCGCGATGAATCGCATCGGCGGCAAATCCAACTCAGGTGAAGGTGGCGAAGACGAGCTGCGTTACAACCGCCTGCCGAATGGCGACAGCATGAATTCGCAGATCAAGCAGGTGGCATCCGGACGTTTCGGTGTAACCAGCCATTACCTGAGCAATGCGGGCGAACTGCAAATCAAAACAGCACAAGGTGCAAAACCAGGTGAAGGTGGTCAGTTGCCGGGCTTCAAGGTCGATGACTGGATCGGACGTACCCGTCACTCGACGCCGGGTGTAGGGCTGATCTCCCCTCCTCCTCACCACGACATTTATTCGATCGAAGATTTGGCACAGCTGATCTTTGACCTTAAAAATGCCAACCGCGCGGCACGTATCAGCGTGAAGCTGGTATCCGAGGCGGGTGTAGGAACCGTAGCATCCGGTGTCGCGAAAGCACACGCCGACCACATCCTGATCTCGGGATACGACGGCGGTACCGGCGCCTCTCCATTGAGCTCGATCCGTCACGCGGGTCTGCCCTGGGAACTGGGTCTGGCTGAAACGCACCAGACTTTGGTAAGAAATAAATTACGCGGACGGGTAACCGTTCAGGCCGACGGACAGCTCCGTACCGGGCGCGACCTTGCCATTGCCGCATTGCTCGGTGCCGAAGAATGGGGTGTAGCAACGGCTGCATTAGTAGCCGCAGGCTGTATCATGATGCGTAAATGCCACCTGAACACCTGCCCAGTGGGTGTGGCAACGCAACGCAAAGAACTGCGGGCGCTGTTCTCGGGTAAGCCTGAGCACGTGGTGAACATGTTCACATTCATGGCGGAAGAACTGCGCGAGATCATGGCCCAGCTAGGCTTCCGCACGGTCAATGAAATGGTTGGCCAGGCTCAATACCTGGAAATCCGGAATGATATCAAGCATTGGAAATACAAAAATCTGAACTTTGACGCGATCCTGTACAAGGAAGGCGATCTGTCGGTAGCTCAGTTCAAGCAGGAAGAGCAGGATCACGGTATCGACGCCATTCTTGACCACGAACTGATCCGCGCTTCGCAGCCCGCATTGGCGACCAAGGAAGAGATTTACGCGGAATTCCCGATCAACAACCTGAACCGTTCGGTCGGAACGATGCTCTCGAATGAAATTTCCAAAAAGTACGGCGGCGTAGGTTTGCCAACCGGCAACATCCACTTCAAATTCCGTGGTACGGCCGGCCAGAGCTTCGGTGCATTCAATACTACCGGTGTCCGTCTGGAACTCGAAGGCGATGCCAACGACTATTTCGGAAAAGGCCTTTGCGGAGCAGAACTGGTCGTATACCCCGATCGCGACGCGAAATTCAAGCCGGAAGAAAACATTATCATCGGTAACGTGGCCTTCTACGGTGCTACTTCGGGTGACGCCTACATCCGCGGAACCGCGGGCGAGCGCTTCTGCGTGCGTAACTCGGGCGCGAAGGTGGTGGTCGAAGGTGTCGGCGACCACGGTCTGGAATACATGACCGGCGGTCTGGCGATCATCCTCGGGGAAACGGGCCGGAACTTCGCGGCAGGTATGTCGGGTGGTGTGGCATACGTCCTCGATAAGGCAGGCAATTTCGAAGAGAAAGTAAACAAGGAAATGGTTTCCCTGGAACCACTCACGGATGAAGATAAGAGTATCCTGCGTGAATATCTGGATAAGCACTTCCAGTATACAACCAGCAACATTGCATTCCAATTGATCCAGAACTGGGAGCAATCTGTAAAACAGTTTGTCAAGGTAATGCCATCTGACTTCCAAAAAGCACTGGAAGGACGTGGTATCACGCTTGCACAGCAGATTGCAGACAAAAACGTGGTGTACAAGGACATCGTCGTAGACGTAGTACACCAGTAATTTTCAGTTTCAAGATCAACTATCAGAATTTTTTAAATCAGTAATAAGAATGGGAAAACCAACCGGATTTTTAGAGTTTGAAAGGGAGTTGCCGAAAAAGAGAAGCATAGACGAGCGTCTGAAAGACTATCGTGAGATTGAAACCGCACCGACCGACTCTAATTCCAAACAGCAGGCAGCCCGTTGTATGGACTGCGGAATTCCTTTTTGCCATAATGGTTGTCCGCTGGGCAACATCATCCCTGAGTTCAACGACGCGGTGTATGATGAAAACTGGGGACTGGCCTACGAAATATTAGCTTCGACCAATAATTTCCCGGAGTTTACAGGCCGCATCTGCCCGGCTCCGTGCGAAGCTTCCTGCGTGCTCGGCATTAACAAGCCGCCGGTCGCAATCGAGTATATCGAAAAAGCAATCATCGAGAAAGCATTTGAGTTGAACCTCGTTAAACCCAAAGTCCCTAAATATCGCACCGGTAAGAAAGTAGCGGTGGTAGGTTCGGGACCTGCGGGATTGGCTGCCGCCAATCAATTGAACCAGGCCGGACACTCGGTGGTATTGCTCGAAAGAGCGGATAAGATCGGTGGTCTGGTGCGCTACGGTATTCCTGATTTCAAACTAGACAAAGGCATTATCGACCGTCGTCTTGCTGTAATGCAGGAAGAAGGTATTGAATTCCGCACCAATGTCAACGTAGGTGTGGATATCAAAGCGGAAGAGCTTCAAAATGAGTTCGATGCAGTGCTTTTGACCGTTGGATCGACTGTTCCCCGCGATGTAAAAATCCAGGGCCGTCAATTCAAAGGCGTGCACTTCGCAATGGAGTTCCTGAGCCAGCAAAACAAACGCGTAGCCGGAATCGATCGCGTGGTAGATCACCGCGGTGCGACCTATACCAATGGCGAAATCCTTGCAACCGGCAAACACGTGGTTGTAATCGGTGGCGGCGACACGGGCTCCGACTGTGTAGGTACTTCGGGCCGTCACGGTGCGAAATCCGTCACGCAGATTGAATTGATGCCCATTCCGCCGAAAGACCGCGACGCCAGTACGCCATGGCCGAACTGGCCGATGATGCTCCGCACTTCCACTTCACATGAAGAGGGCTGCGACAGACATTGGTCTATCAATACCAAAGAATTCTTAGGTGACGAAAACGGCAACCTGAAAGCGCTGAAAATCGTGGACCTCGACTGGCAGAAAGATCCTGAAACCGGTCGTATGCAGATGAAAGAAGTTGAAGGCAGCGAACGCACCATTCCTTGCGAACTGGCGTTCCTGGCAGCCGGCTTCCTTCATCCCCAGCAAGAAGGCCTGCTGAGCGATCTCGATCTGGAATTTGACGACCGTGGTAATGTCAAAACCAATGGTTACCAGTCGACTTCCAACGAAAAAGTTTTTGCGGCCGGCGACTGCCGCCGGGGACAATCGCTGGTAGTTTGGGCGATCAGCGAGGGACGTGAAGCCGCACGTGCGGTGGATGAATACCTGATGGGTGAGTCATTCCTGGAAGCTAAGGCCGTATCCATGCTGAATCCTGCGTTCGCACACGCGTAAGCGCTACGACCGCCAAATATTATTTTGCAAGAAAGCTGCCTTCACCGGCGGCTTTTTTGTTGTCTGATTCGTATATAATCATCTATAAAATCACGAAGCTGTCTGATCACGCAGCTTTTTTTATTTTATTTGATGATTATATATGAATCACATCTGTCCGTTTACGGCATGTTTCTGCACCATTCCCCATTTTGGCTGAAAGCTTTTTTTCCCGGCTTTACCTGGCATGTAACTACCACGGAGAAAGAGATCTTCCTGACGTTCGACGACGGCCCCATTCCGGACATTACCGAGGCCGTCCTGGAAACCCTGGAACAGTTTGAAGCAAAGGCGACCTTCTTTTCCATCGGAGATAATGTCCGCAAACATCCCGATATATTTGAAAAAGTAAGAAACGGAGGCCATTCCATCGGTAACCATACGTTCAACCACATGAACGGCTGGCAAACCGAAGACAGCGTCTATCTGGATAACATCCGGAAATGCCAGGACCAGCTGAATCTTCGGACCCGGCTGTTCCGGCCACCTTACGGACGGATCAAAAGGAGCCAGGCGAAGGTCGTTTTGCAAGACAAGCAGATCATCATGTGGGACGTCCTGAGCGGCGACTTCTCCCCTAGTCTGACTGCGGAAACCTGTCTGAAAAAATCCATTCAACACACGCACCCCGGCTCGATCGTCCTTTTCCACGACAGCATTAAGGCCTCGAAAAATATGCTATACTCGCTCCCCCGTTACCTGGAACACTTTACGGAACGGGGTTACCGGTTTGAGGCGTTGGGGATGGAGAAGCGATAGGCTTTAAGCGATAGGCTTTAAGCAATAAGCTATGAGCATTTGGCTTTGTTTATGGGCCATGAATAACATTTAAATACAACAAAAAAATAAAGCTTACGGCTTATAGCTTAAAGCCCACTGCACAAACAACAATGATTGAAACCCACGCTCACATATATAGCGAAGATTACGCCGAAGACCGTACCGAAATGCTGGATCGTGCCTGGAATGCCGGCATCGAGCAGATCTGGATGCCCAATTGCGACCATAGCACCATTGAAGGAATGCTCGAACTGGCTGAAAAATACCCCGGCAGATGCCTGCCGATGATCGGTTTGCATCCTACTTATGTGAAGGAGGGCTTTGAAAAAGAATTGCAGATCATGGAAGAATGGCTCGGGAAATACGAATTCATTGCCGTCGGAGAGATCGGTATGGATCTTTTCTGGGACGTTACCTTCAAAGAACAGCAGGAAAAGGCATTTTTATACCAATGCATCCTCGCCCGCAAGCATAACCTCTGGATCGATATCCACAGCCGAAGTGCATTTTGGGAAACCGTCAAACTGATCGAAGATTTCGCTGATCCCGCATTAACAGGTATCTTCCATTGTTTTACCGGAACATTGGAGGAAGCGCAGAAGGCCATTGAACTCGGTTTCAAACTGGGAGTAGGTGGCGTCGCTACCTTCAAAAATGGGGGGCTGGACAAAGTCATCCCATACATCGACCTGAAACACATTGTACTCGAAACCGACGCTCCCTACCTCGCACCGGTGCCCTACCGAGGCAAAAGGAATGAAGTCGCCTATATCGATCTCGTGGCACAACGTGTAGCCGATCTGAAAGCAATGTCAAAGGCGGATGTGATCGCTGCCACCTCGGAGAATGCGAAAACCATGCTCAACAGGAGACCGTTATGAACTATACAAAAATCCATATCAATCCTATTTCGCCCGAACCGACTGTGGGTTCTGTGCTTGTGATTTATACCGGCGGTACGCTCGGAATGGTGTACGAAACCAAGGGCAAGCAACTGGTACCTTTCAATTTTCAGCAGATTATCGAGAAGGTGCCGGAAATCAGCCGACTGGACTTCGACATCACTTTTCTGTCGCTTTCCGAACCAATCGACTCGTCCAATATGAATCCGGAGATCTGGATCGAGCTTGCGGGCATCGTAGAAACCCATTACGACCAGTATGACAGTTTCGTAATCCTGCACGGCACGGATACGATGGCTTACACGGCATCTGCATTGAGCTACCTGCTCGAAAACCTCAACAAGCCGGTTATTCTCACAGGTGCCCAGCTGCCGATAGGCGTCGCTCGTTCCGACGCGCGTGAGAACGTCATCACAGCCCTGGAACTTGCCGCGGCCAAAAATGCCGAAGGGCACCCGATTATCACGGAAGTCTGCATTTACTTCAACTCCGCGCTGTTGCGTGGAAACCGCTCCAAGAAGCAGGAAAGCTCCGATTTTAATGCATTTCATTCAGAAAACTATCCACCCCTTGCCAATGCCGGTGTGAGGATCGAATACGACCTGCCCTACATTAAGCCTTATCAGCCGGGTTTGAGGCTGAAAGTTCATAAAAGTCTCGATAACCACGTCGCCTTCCTCAAAATGTTCCCCGGCATCAGCCGGCAGGTCGTGGAGTCGATACTCGGCATTGAAGGACTGAAAGGCATTGTGCTGGAAACCTACGGCGCCGGGAACGCCACAACTGAACCCTGGTTTCTGAATGCGATCAGTGAGGCTATCGGACGGAATATCGTGATTTTCAATGTATCTCAATGCGACGGAGGCCGCGTTGCGCAAGGGCAGTACCAGACCAGCAAATTCATGCAGCAGATCGGCGTCATCAGCGGTTCGGACATCACGGCCGAAGCAGCCATCACCAAAATGATGTACGTTTTCGCTTGCGGGCACCCTTCACGCACCTGCATCGACATGCTTGGAACGCCTCTGCGCGGAGAAATGAGTATTTGATTTGATCGAGGATTTGGAAACAAAAATCTCTTTGCTATCTTTGCAGCCCGTAACCACAAATAGAGAGGTGCCCGAGTGGTTGAAGGGGCTACCCTGGAAAGGTAGTATGTGGGTAACTGCATCGAGAGTTCGAATCTCTTCCTCTCTGCTGATAAGAAAAACGAAAAGTCCTGTAAATGAATCATTTACGGGACTTTTCGTTTTTCTTATCAGCATTAATCAAAATATGTAATTTCTCGGCCAATGCTGGTGAGCATCGCTTCTGCAAAAAAATTAGTGTGATAAACATGCTATCACACTAAATCTGCACTACTTCTTCATCACCTCATCCATAAGTTAGTTTAATGCTAACCCATTGATATTCTCAATACAGGCATTGTCATCCCTTCACTAAGCCATTTCAACACTCGGTGGGATGAGCTTATACATTACCGGGGTGACGATCCGGGAGAGTATGGTAGAGCTAGTCAAGCCCCCAATCAAGACGATCGCCAGGGGTGAGATCAGCGGATTGGGGTTGAGCGCCAGCGGGATCAGGCCACAAATCGCTGTGATCGAAGTGAGTACTACGGGCAAAAAGCGGGTTTCGCCTGCGATGGCGATGGCTTCGTCAATGCTTTTCCCTTCCTGCCGCAATTGGTTGGTAAAATCAACCAGCAGCAGCGAGTTTTTTACCTGAATACCGGACAGGCCTATGAAACCGATGATGGCTACCAGAGACATCGGGCTTCCCGTCGCAATCAGCAGGATGACTCCGCCCAAAATTCCTAATGGAATAATCGAAAGGACTATAATGATCCCTTTGAAATTCTTGAATTGCAGCAGCAGCACTCCCACGAACAGGAATGTGCTCAACAGGATCACCGAAAGGAAATTGCCCCCCAGCGCATCGCCTTCCGATTCTTTCTCACCAGACAATTTATAGTAGTAACCCGGCGGCAGTTTCAATTTTTCCAATTGAGGAACCACATCTTTAAGCACATCATTGGCATACACATGGTCCTTCGTAATCGCTGTAACTTTTGCAAAACGCGACTTGTTGAAGTGATTGATCGCGGTTGGCGAAGTCTCGAAGGAAATGTCCGCGATTTGCTTCATCGAAATGGGCGTTCCCTGAATGTTGTTGACGTACAGGTTCCGGAACACGTCCAGGTTGGGGAACTTGTCCCTTGCTACCGTTAC
The DNA here is from genome assembly GCF_946482605.1 of uncultured Dyadobacter sp. Next base: position 231,968 of record NZ_CAMLSE010000012.1, read on the forward strand.
GGTCACCGCCCTGGAATCGCCACGATCATCGATGTAGTCCCCTACCGGAAGGCCCGCCACTGCGAGCCGCACGATCCTGTCCACATCGGCGGTCATTACCCCCAGCGTGCGGGCCTTCTCTTTATCGACATTGACTTTCACATCCGTTTTGTAGGTATTGAGTTCATTGTTGATGTAGTCGGTGCCGGGATGCCGACGCAGGAGCGATTCGACCTGAAAGGAAAGACCTCTCAGCACCTCCGGGTCTTCCCCGAAGACTCGGACCACGATGTTGGCCTCAATGGGCGTGCCTTGTTCGAAATCCTTTACTTCTATTTTCGCGTAAGGAAACTGCCTGAACTCTTTCCTGAGTTGAGCGATGAGCGCAGTTTTCTGTGCCGGTTTGGATTCATCGTTCATCTGGACAAAGATTTGTGCAAAATCGGGCTTCCTGTCCTGCGGATGTACATTATAATAGATCTGTGGGTTTCCTTTTCCGACGTTGGTGGTGTAAAAAGCAATCTGCTTGTGCTTTGCCAGCTGCTTTTCGACCAGACGGGCGGCGCGGTCGCTTTCCGGAATGCTCGCTTGCAATGGCATCTTGATCGTCACCAGAAACATCGGCTTTTCAGAGGTAGGAAACAGTTTGAAGCCTGTGACGCCGAACAATCCGAAAGCGATCACACTTAGAACGATCGAAAGGGAAACAGTCACTTTAGGCCAGTTTAGAGCAGCCGGCATGATTCTGCGATAGCTTACATTCAGGAATTTTTGGAGGTAACGTAAAAACACATTTCCTTCTCCATGTTCATGCGTTTTCAAAAAACGGCTTCCGATGAAAGGAACCAGTGTCAAAGCGACAATCATCGACGCGAGTACACTGGTGATGACAGTCATGGGCAAGCTGCGGATGAACTCGCCTGCAACGTCAGGCAAAAATGCCAGGGGCAAAAACGCAATCACCAGCGTTGCCGTGCAGCCTACTACCGCCATTCCGATCTGCCGGGTGCCTTTCAGCACCGCATCGGATTTAGAGTGACCTTCCCGAAGCCACCGCTCGATGTTTTCAACGACCACAATGCTGTCGTCGACCAAAAGTCCCAGTGCAACAACAAGTCCCACGATACTCAGCTGATTCAGGGAAAAACCAAATGCATTCATCACAATCAATCCCAACGCCAGCGAAAGCGGAATCGAGATCATCACAATCACCGAGGCCCGGATACCCAGCGGCAGCAGCGTGACCACCACCAGTACAATGGCCAGTATAAAGTCAAAGCTCAGGTGGCCCAGCCGCTCGGAAACCATATCGGCCTGGTCGAAATTCTTAATGAGCTTAATATTGGGAGAAAGGCTTTTCGAGTAGGCGTCAATGATCGGCAGAAACTGCTTTTGCACGTCGGATATGTTGACATTGTCTTTCATCCCAGCTGTTACCAGCACGCAGCGGTGCCCGTTGATGCGGGTAATATGGTCGACCACCTGGGCTTTATAGCCGATCACCGCCACATCCTTGATGTAGACAATCTTGCCATTCGCATTGTAAATCACCGTGTTGGCCACATCTTCGGCATCTTTGAATTTGCCGCTTGTTTTTACATTGAATACTTTCGCGCCCAGATTGACACTCCCTCCCGGGACATCGGCCGCTTCGCTTTGCAGGCTTCCCATGACCAGGTTTAAGGGAATCCGCAGCTGTGCGAGCTTATCCAGCTGAACGTCGACCCGAATTTCCTGCTCGGGCATTCCGAAATATTTTACTTCTTTCAGGTCCGTGATTTTTTCGAGCTGTGATTTCAAAATGTCGGCCTGATCCCGCAGGGTTTTGTCCGACGCGTTTTCGGACATCAATGCGACTTGCAGGATCTTCACATCCGACGATGAGATCTTCTCGGTTTTGATCTGGTAAATGTCCTTGGGAAGCTCGCTGGCTTTCAATGCATTCATTTCGGTGGAAATCTCCTGGTATTTATTGTCAACATCCACGCCATACTTGAACTTGACCTGGATAGCAGCCACGCCATCTTCGACGGTAGTCAGGATTTTATCGATATTTTCCAGTCCATAAATTTTATTCTCGATCGGCTTCACAATCTGCTCTTCCATATCCTTCGGACTGGTGCCCGGATAGATCACCGTGATCAGGTATTGGGGCGGGTGCGTGGTCGGGTCTTCGGAGCGCGGCATCGTAAAGAGCGTAAGCACGCCTACGACAGCGACCAGGAGGAAAATGATCAGCGTGAACTGATAATTTTTGACGGCAAAAGTGGTAATTTTCATATCGGTGCGGTTACTGGATTACTTTAATGACAGATTCCTCATTCAGGTATGCGCTGTTGGAAATCACCACCTGATCCGTCGGTTTAAGCCCATCTTTGAGAAAAACCGTCTTGTTGTCAAAACTGGCAATATCAACCGGCACTTTGCTGACCTTTCCCGGGCCGTTCAAAACGAATGCATAGCCTTTGTTCCCGTCGGCTTCTATCAATGCGTCATAGGGGATCGTCACCACGTTTTGTGCCTTCCCGGTAGCGATCTGCGCTTTTCCGAACATGCCTACCGCGGGCCTGATGTCGGTCAGTTTTAATTTCAATTCGATCTGGAAAGAGCCAGCCGCCGCGTCAGCCGCCTGCGATTTACGGAATACAATTGCCTGGATTTTCCGGCCGGGATAACCATCCAGCGTCACAGTTGCGGGTTGTCCGATCGACACCGAAGCCCACTCCTGATCTGTGAGTCCAACCCGCAGAATAAAACTCTTATCCTCGTTAGTTTCGTTGATCGCCAATACCGGCATTCCTGCGCCAACCACTTCTCCCTCAGAAGCAAGCCTCCGCGTCACGAAACCATCCGAAGCCGCATAAATCCGTGAATACTGTTCGTTGAAGGCGACGGATTCTTCCGCTTTCCTAGCCACATCTAAAAGCGTTTTTGTGTTTTGGAGCTGCTCCTTCGTATAAACGCTGTCCCGGTAAAGGTTCTCGGCCCGCTGGTAATCGCGCTGCGCCTTTTCGAGGTTCAGCTGTGACTGCCCCAGCCCGGCCGCAATTTCAGTCGCATTCAAAACAGCCAGCAGCTGGCCTTTCCGGAATGACTGTCCTTCCTCAACTAATATGCGGCTGATGACGCCGCCAATTTTAAAGCCATATCGGGCCTCATGCTCCGTGGTCACCAGGCCCGTCGCTGTAATGTTACCCGATGTTTCCAGTGAGCTGACAGCCGAAACTTTTACAGGAATCACATTCGTGTCGTCTAAATGGGCCTTTTCTTTGGGTTTTTCATTGCAGGCAATCAAAAAGAGCGCTGCCAGGATGAGCGTTGAAATCGTTTTCATAGTTTGTTTTTTGATTAGTTTAAGTTGAAACCGGCGTTTGCCCGCTCTATCGCGGCCTGGGATATCCAGGTGTCAAACAATGCGATGTTCGCATCCAGGCGGGCATTGATAAGCTGATTCTGGGCGTCGAGCAGTTCGATGTAAATCGCGACGCCTTCCCGGTATAGTTTTAGCTGGTCGGTGTAATAGGTTTGTGCCGTTTTAAGCTGCGTCAGGGCGGACTCATATTGTGCGATTGCGCTTTGCATTTCATTCTGCCGCACTTTCAATTCAGTCAATAACTGCTTGCCCACATAATCGGTTTGTGCTGAAATGCTGCGCTGCTCGGCAACGGCCTTTTTGATCTTATAATTGTTTTTTCCGAAAGAGAAAAGGTCCCATTCCAGCGAAACGCCCCAAAAGTAATAGCGGCTTTTACTATTGAAATCCCAGCTGAATGCTTGCGAACCCAGGTCGATATACGTACCCACTTTCGGGACGATGTAAGACCTGGCCAGACCGGTAAGGTTTGTAGCAATGTCCTGCGACAATTGGAGCTTTTGCAACTCCTCCCGGTTTTCGACCTCATCGCCCATTAGTATGCCAGCATTGGGCAGCTGATCGATCGAGTCCAGCTGAACGCTGTCGGTGAGCGGGCGGTTGAGGAGAAAGTTAAAGTAGTTGCGTGCCGACTCGCTAGTTTTCCTCGCCGCGATCAATGAGGCATTGATTTTGGCCACTTCGTTGGCGCTACGGATCACCCCGGTCCTGTTCACCTTCTCATTGTCGAACAGCACCTGATTGATCCGCTTCCCTTCCTGGACGAGCGACAGCGAAGATTCATAGATTTTTACAGCATTGGTCGCCTTGGCGTACTGGTAATAAGCTGTTTTGATCTCTTTGACCAGCTCGCGCTTGTAAAGCATTACTTCGGCCCGTTGCAAATCCACCTGCTGGGTTTTAATGCGCCTGTTGTATTGCAGCTCTGCATTCACGATGGGCAGGCTCGTACGGAATCTTGCATCGTAGAAATTATCAGGAAAGAGTTGAATGCTCTGGTTCTGCAATTGGGGAAAGGACTGTGTACCTGTCAGTTGGTTCAATGTCGTGTATGCTCCATTCAGCAGGTCGCCGGTTGGAAAATCGATGGTGCGGCCTCCGTCGGCCTTTACGTAAGTCGTCGCAAAAGACACGCTGGGCAGGAACATGGCTTTGGCTTCTTTGAGCGCCAGTACGTTTCGTTCCAACAGAAAGTTCTGCTGTTGAATGCTTTGGTTGGCCGCGATGCCTTCGGCGATGTACGCGTCCAGCCTGCCTTGACCGCTGGCCGCATTGGCTATTATTGCCAGCAGCAGCAGCGCGTGGGCTGCTTTCCAGTTTACATTTGTTTTCATTTATCTATTCGGTGTATTTATTTTAAACATTGTTCAACAAAGGGGCAAAATAGTGCATGAGATAACTGGATGAAGACCTGGCAGCCGCAGGAGCTTCAATGACAAAAAACTCGATGTATGAACTTTGAACACCGTTCAAATGATGGTCAAAAAAATTTAGTACTTATCCGTTAGCGCTATAAAACATTCATAGCCATGTATCATCAGCTCTTCGCTTGATTTCTCGAAAAAACCCTTCATCCGGTCTTTGCAATACAGGGAGCAAATGCCGTGGACGGAAGAAATCGTCAATAAAGTGAAAAACTTATTGTCCAGATCCTTAAATTTCCCTCGCTGCTGGCATTGATCGATCACATCCGACAAATATTCTATAGTTCCCTGGGCAATCTGAAACCCCTCCCCCTCTGACTTGCCCGTCTCGCTCACCAGAAACATCAGATTGTAGTAGTCAGTATGCTGCTGTGCAAAACGGATGAAGACCAGCCCCATCTCCTTGTACCGCTCGTAAGGGTCTTCTATCACATCCAACTCCTTCATTTGGCTCAATAGTAACCGGAATCCTTCCTTATGCAGCTCATGAAAGATTTCAGTCTTTTCCTTGAAATAGAAATAGATCGAACCAGGGCTATAATTGATCTCGCTGGCAATATTGCGGATGCTGGTCTGGTCGTAGCCCTTTTCGAGAAAAATCTTGCGCGCCCCATCCAGAATACGCTTACGCATTTCTATTTTTTCCAGCTCTTTTCTCTTTGCTATCGACATCTCAATCTTATTTGATATGCAAATCTATTAAACACTGTTCAATAGAAAAAATATTTTGCAATTTTTTTTGAACACTGTTCAAAAAGCAGTGATAAATGCGGATCTTGACCTAGGTTTTTTTGTGTCAGAGAATCGTCCTTTCGTGTTAAATACTGCCCGTTCCGACAGTTTACCTTTGTAACGTCCTAATCATCAAACAATAAACCAGTAAGAATCACCCAGCTATTAACAGGTAATACCATGCAACACTTTAAATCACTCCACGAACTGGCAGCCGCTACGGGTGTCGCGCCGCCGGAACATCCGCTGATCGGGCTATTGCGCGTCACAGACCGGACCGTGATCAACAAAGAAGCATTTACCACCGACTTTTATAAAATAGGTTTTAAGAAGATACGGGCCGGGCACATGCTGTATGGCCGTACCCCGTTCGACCACCAGACCGGCTCGATGATGTTTGTCAAACCCAGGCAGATTGTGGAAATGGATCACGTCGAGTTCGAAGAAGACGGGTTTATCATGTTCTTTCACGAGGATTTTCTGCATGCGCATCCCTTGCACGAGCAGATCCGGAAGTATTCGTTTTTTGAATATGAAACCAATGAAGCGCTCCACCTCGCACCGAGGGAAGAAAAGATCATCTGGAACATTTTCGCCTCCATTGAACAGGAATACAACAATAATGAAGACGAGTTCAGTCGGGAAATCATACTGGCGGGCATCAATTCGCTGCTTACGTATGCAGAGCGGTTCTACAAACGGCAGTTTATCAACCGCAAACCCTTATCGGGTAAAACAGTGACCGAATTCAACAGGATCCTGCAAACGTACCTGCAAGATGGTTCCATGGAAAACGGATTGCCCAGCGTAGCGTACCTGGCTGGCCAATTGAATATATCGCGTCGCTACCTGACGGATCTTTTAAAAACAGAAACCGGCAAAACGGCTCAGGACCTGATCCACATCGCGCTGATCAGTGAGGCAAAAAACAGACTGCGAACCAATGACCAATCGGTTTCCGAGATCGCTTACGCACTTGGTTTCGAGAATATGTCCTACTTCTCGCGGCTGTTTAAAAAAGAAACGGGCGTGTCGCCTACCCATTACAAAAACCAGCATTTAAACTAATCGAATCATGAAAAAAGTACTGATAACCGGTGCCAGCGGCGGCATCGGACTGGAAGTGGCTAGACTTTTAGCAACAAAAAATTACCAGATCACCCTGGTAGCAAGACGTGAAGACGTGCTCAGTAAAGCCAAAAGCGCCCTTTCCGGAACCGGGCATGCCCTTTATGTGAGTGACCTGACAAAGCAGGAAGATGTGCAAAAACTAGCTGCACATATTGAGGCAAGTTCTTACGACGTACTCATCAACAATGCGGGTGTGGGCATGTACGGCCAGTTCGTCCGGATGCCACTGGAAGACCAATTGTCGAGCATGCGGCTGAATATGGATGCGCTTGTGATATTGTCTTACGCATTTTTGAAGAAAGCTAAATCCGGCGACGCGCTGGTGAACGTGGCCTCTATGCTGGGACATTCCTCATTCCCGGGCGCGTCGGTCTATGCGGGTACCAAAAGCTTCGTTGCCAACTTCTCCGAATCGTTGTGGTTTGAGTTCAAAAACAGGAACATCTATATTCTCGGCTTTAACCCCGGGGCGACCAAATCGGATTTCCATTCCAATGCCGGTGGAAAAACTTCTTCCTATCCCGAATTTACACTTTCTACCAGTGAAGACGTGGCCAGCGATCTGGTAAAAGCGCTGGAAAACCGCAAAAAACCACGGGTGGTATCCGGCTGGAAAAACCGGCTGATGCTGTCCGGGTTCAAATTACTGAGTCGGGCAACCGCGATTAATATCATGGGAGGAATAAGTCCGGGAATGAAATGAGGTGTTCAGCCAAGCAAAGCATCTAAGACGGGGCTCAAAAAGTGAAACGAATGCCTGTTTGATGCATTGTTCACCTTATGTATACCCGTCGTGGTAGGAGATCTGTTTGCCGGGTGATTAACTTGCGTCCCACAAAAGGCCAGGTTCATTTAAATCCACTCAAAAACACAAGCATGCGCGACTGGTTCAGATTCCTTAAATGGGTACTTAAAATCCTTTTTCGCATTATCCGAAGCCTGGCACGATCCATGTTTGGTATCAAGCCTAAACCCGCCCCGGTAAAATTCAACGGTAAGGTGGTTACCGACAAGACATTTCAGGTACTCAACGAAGCATTCGCAAAAGATTCAGTCAATGTATATTACAAATCCTGCACTTTGACTGGTGCCGACCTGCTTACCTTTGAAGCGCTTGACGAGCATTATGCCAAAGACAAATCCCGGGCGTATTACTGCGACGAGTATCGGGAAGGGCAAAACTACTATCTGACTAAAAAACAGAGGATCTTTACCATGCCGAATGCACATGTTCCCACTTTTGTCAGCCTGGGACAGGGCTATGCAAAAGACGAGGCAAATGCATATTTCCAGGGTACTATATTTGAAGTAAAACAAGTCTCCACGCTGGTCAGCATCGATAAGTATTTTGCGAAAGACGACATTTCGGCCTACCTCAACCAGCAGCCAGTTGCGGGTAGTCATGGGAAGACATTTGATCTCCTGGACGGTAATTTTGCCAGGGACCGTTTGCACCACTATTACTATGGCTATCCTGGCCAGGGAGCGCACCAGATTAGCGTCCTGCCTTGTGACGAAGGGTCATTTCAAATACTGGACTACCGGTATTCCAGGGACCACACGCATGTTTTCTTCCTTGGATTTACATTGGATGGCGCCGATCCCGACTTATTCGAAATACGCTCCGAGGGATATGCGAAAGATGCAAAAATAGTTTATTTCCAGGAAAGAAAAGTCACAGGCGTGGACCCGGGCACATTCGAAGTTTATCAGGAAAACGGAATGTACGGGCATGATGTCAGCTATGCCAGGGATCACTGTTCGGTTTTTATGAATGATGGAAAAGTAAATGCAGCCGATGTCACCACCTTTAAAGTACTGGGTGAAAACTACGCCAGCGATCACAAAAACGTCTATTACAAAGCCAAGGTCGTCAAAGGGGCAGATCCCGTTACTTTCACCGTTTACCCGCATGACGTCGGAAATGCCGATTCCGAGGACGCCAATCATAAATTCCATGAGGGCGTGAAAGTGAAAGCCGGGTTTAGGTAGATAAAGGTTACCTCCACAAACATCGCGCCTTTACAGCTTAATCTTTTGCGCAACCAGGCGTACTCTGGTGTCAGGAGATATTTTCGGTACAATTGCGAATATATGCACATTGTCGGCCACCGATAGTCCTCCTATCCCTACGACTGTCCGAAGAATAATTTCACCACTGGCACATTTGCTTTCTACCTGTTGTTCAACCACTTGTGCCAGTGAGTGTGTCCTCACTACCCCAACAAGCAATGTCTCTCTTTTAAAATCGATCTTCGTTTTAAGAAAGGAAATTTGAAGATTACCGAAGAGTTCGTCCTCAGTTTGTATCACCCTGACGATCATACTGTCTTCCCGATCAAATTCTTTTAAACGAGCCCCAGGATTTAAACTGCCGTTTAGAAGTTGATAGCTTACTTGTCCATCTGTACAGGTAATCAAGTATTCGTCGTCTTCCTTGCAGCCTGACAATGAAGTTGCAAAGCAGAACAGAAGTAGCAATATTTCCAGCAATTTCATACAAGGCAGGCCATTAAAAATGGTTTACATATAGGCAAGCTCATTACACAACGGACAAACGTATTCGGCAGTGCAGATTACGAATAACTTATCCACGACACCCCGTTCTCACTATTTGCGTCGACGGGCGGCAGTAAAATCAGATAGCCACTTGAAAAAATGCCGGCTCAACAGCCAACCGATGATTAAGCCATATGCGATCAACTTTCCAGGCAGTAAAAAAACCTGTAAAAGTACTAATAGTCTGTTGTAATCGTCGGATATACGGAAAGGGTTGTCAATCAAGCCTCCGGCCCAGCCTACATTTGTAGTTTCCGGCGCTGCGTTCACAAAATGACTCGTCACCACATACAAAGCGAAACAGCACAGCCTTACTAGGATCGTACCAGCGCTATCGTTCGGCCGGTGATAGCCAACCCAGTAAAGGCCAACGCACGCCAGAAACAGACCGATCAGCGTCGCGGCGTAAATCAGCCATTTTTGGGGTGGTTTACCACCATCACCGGGCTCTTCCTGATTCACTTCTACTTTACCGACAGGACCTGGGTTAGCAGATTCAAAAAGCCATTCAACTAAACTCATACAACGTTTCCGGTTCGTTTTACAAGGTCGGCTTTGGTAAACAAAAGCCGTTCCCAAATCTCGACCAAGCGCATTGCAGCTCCTGCTTTTTAGCTTGATCCATCATCAAAGCAAATAGCCCGAACAACCTACCCGATCTTTACCGTTTGGCACAAGACAAAAAATACCCGGGCGGGCCTTATGTCAAAACTCCATTCGAAAACCGTTGACGGGTATGGGTAGTAAGTTTCCCTGATCTCAATCTTTATTTTTGGGTACCCTTAAAACGGACATGCTGAAATGAAATACCAGGAACACCGCCCCACACCCGGCCTGATACCATTCATCGACTGTTACTGGACATTGCAAACGGATTTATCGGTTAGTGATGGCCGGAAAAGGCAGTTTCCTGATATATGTACCGACCTTATAATCAATCTGGGAGAAGACGTTCAGATATGGAATGGAGAAAATACCGTTCTCAGGTCCGAAAAGCCGTACCTGATGGGAGCCATGACATCGTTTAATGAGATCGTGCTCAGGCCCGGCATCAAGCTCACTGGAATCCGCTTCAAACCATTTGCTGCCAGCGCATTATTGAATATTCCACAGAATGGAATGGCAAATAAAATCGAAGAGCTGGGCCACCGGGACTTGTCTTTGGATTGCAAACATTTCCATGACCTTCTGGTTGGCAAGAGCGATCCCAGTCATGGGACGAATGCATGGCTGTCGGCGCTGGCCGATCAAAAGGACAATGCCCATATGAACGCCATTATCGGTACCATCCTGGAATCAAACGGACAGATCAGTGTGCGGGAAATAGCGGCCCGATTCAATCTTACCGAGCGGCAACTCGAACGCAGATTCGCATTCAACCTTGGCGTCCCGCTCAAAGAGATTTGCAACCTGGTCCGGTTTCAGTATGCTTTTCAGCTGATCAGCAATCGCCGGCAGGAGAGCTTGCTGGATATCGCTTTCAGGGCTGGCTACTACGACCATGCCCATCTGACGAGGCATTTCAAACGCTACTCAGGCTACGTCCCTTCCCAATTGCACAAATAAATCCCTGCACTTTGTCGGTTTTGTACAAAGCCTGCCCGATGAATGCCCGCTATTTTTGCAGAGGTCAAAAGCCGTACTAAGTAATCACAAACTAAGTAATCCATGACAGATCAATCACTCAAAGAGAAAATCGCGCTGGTGGCGGGAGCAACCCGCGGCGCCGGGCGCGGCATTGCCATCGAACTGGGCAAAGCGGGTGCAACCGTATATGTGACCGGACGCACAACCCGTGCACAGCAGTCGGAATACGGTTTGCCACAAACGATCGAGGAAACTGCCGAACTGGTATCACAAGCGGGTGGACATGGTATTGCAGTCCAGGTAGATCACCTGGTGCATGACCAGGTGAAAGGGCTTGTGGACCGGATCGATCGAGAACATGGGCGGCTGGATATTCTGGTCAACGACATCTGGGGCGGTGAATTTCTCACAGAGTGGCACAAGCCCGTGTGGGAGCATTCACTTGAAAAAGGTCAGCGGCTGTTGAGATTGGCCATTGACACGCATATCATCACGAGTCACTTCGCACTACCGCTCCTGATCCGCAATCCCGGCGGCCTGGTGGTGGAACTTACAGACGGGACTGCGGAATACAATCAATCCAATTACCGTCTATCCCTTTTCTACGATCTCGCGAAAACTTCGGTCATCCGCCTGGCCTGGGCTCAGGCGAAAGAACTGGCCCCATTCGGCTGCATGGCGGTTGCATTAACACCCGGATGGCTGCGCTCGGAGATCATGCTGGACATTTATGGCGTGAATGAGTCAAACTGGATGGATGCACTTGAAAAACAACCTCATTTTGTCATTTCCGAGACACCGCATTATGTGGGTCGGGCCGTAGTAGCAATGGCCGCCGACCCAGGCAAACAACGTTGGAACGGTCATTCAACATCCAGCGGCGCACTTGCCAAAGTTTACGGCTTCACCGATCTGGACGGTTCTCAGCCCGATGCATGGCGATATGTCGTAGAGGTGCAGGACGCAGGCAAGGCGGCAGATGCGACTGGTTACAGATGATGTGGTCACATTGAGCAATGCACCGGCGAGTTAGGGTATCACTACCAGACGGCTGCCGCCCGGAACATCGCGTTGCCACAAGCCGGCAATGTCTGATAGTTTTGCGGTGGTGATCTCTAATTTCAGTTTCCCTTCTGCTGCCAGCGTGAATGCTTCGGGCAGGATTTCAGTAAAAGCCTTAGCCACCTCTTCCCTGGACCACGAGCCCATCCCCGATCCGGTCAGGAGCAAATCGACGCTGCGCAGGGTCGCAGCCGAAAGTTGCAACAGGTCGCCGGCCATGCTGCCTACCGACACGTACCGCACAGGATTGGTGAACATGCCGTTGCCTTTCAGCACAGACAGGATCAGCTCGGCGGTGTGGCCCCACAGATAATCGATTACAATGTCGATTGGAGAAGCCTGGTGCAATGCTTTAAGCTGCGCCGCAAAGCTATCGTCGTCGGTGATGGCAATCGTCTCATCCGCACCGAGCGTCAGCAGGTCGGATAGCGATTTTTGATTCCTGCCGGTGCCTATGATCCTCTTCGCGCCATAATGCCTGGCCAGCTGCACGGCCACCCGTCCGGTAACCCCGGTGGCTCCGTTTATCAGCACAGTGTCGCCTGCCTGGATCTTCGCCTTGAATTTCAGGCCCATTGCTGCCCCGATGACTGCATTCGGCAATGCGGCTGCTGTGGCGTCGTCAAGCCCCTCGGGTATGCTCACAATGCGGTCCTTATGGATAGTCGCTTTTTCAGCCAACATCCCACTCACACCCATGCCGTACACCCGTGTGCCATCCGGAAGAAGGCATACGCCGTCGCCCCCAGGTACAATGGGAGTTCCAGCCTGATGGCCACTGCTGTAATGCTTACGGGAAGCAATGCCCTTATCCAGGTGCTTTACCGCTGCGGCCTTTACCGTCACCAGCACTTCGCTTTCATTTTGAACCTCCGGTTCGGCAATTTCTGTGTATTGGGGCAGCCCGCCGTCGGGATATATTACTGCTGCTTTCATGCTCTGTTTGTTTTAGTGTGTGCCAAAATTAGGACGAGCAGCGGCTGCGCGACGATAACATATGTTATGAAATCAGAAATGCTCCCTGCCCCTCGCCAATTTGTTCTTAATCCGGCTTAAATGTACGGCGCTTACGCCCAGATAGGACGCAATGTAATGCTGCGGCACCCGCCTGACGATATGCGGGCGGTCGGTAAGCAGGCGCTGATAACGCTCTTCCGGCGTATCGCGGATGAAGGAAACGAGCTCGTCGTTGAAACGTTTATGCCGGGAAGCGAAAATGTGCAGGACGATCCGGATAAAGCTGGGCTCGTGCGCCAGCTCTTCGATGAGTTGGAGCACATATACCCTCGATAGTAAGTAAATGACTGATGGCTCGATGGTTTCAATGCTAAACGAACCGGGTACTTCATTCACAAAGCTTTCAAAAGAGGAGAAGCCTGAATTTTCGAAGAAGAACTGGACGGTTTTGTCGTCGCCGTCCTTATCGAAGTAGGCGCGTACACATCCTTTCTCGACATGAATGTAATGCTGTGAAACTTCGCCCTCTTTCAACAGAACGGTCTTTGCCGGTACTTCCCGTCGTTCCATATACGGCAGGTACTTGTCCCAATAGTCGTTTAGCTGTGGGAATTGCTCCCGAAAATGAAAAACCATATCGTGCAGAGGAATGGATGCTCAAACTTACCTGCTTTCGCTCACTTCAACAGGATACCCCGGGGAATTTTTACGCAAGCCATTCAGGCTCCCACGCCCTGGGGCCGATGTGTCGATTTGAATGGCTACATTCTGATCCGGACGGTTAGCTGGCACCGTCGGTAACCTTGCATATCCAGGATGATATGCATTGATCACTAATCAGAAGCGGGTGCTCTTTACAAGAGCATTAATTTTTTGAAACGCTGCGCAATGGATTCAAAGTTTATCTACTTTTGCATTTATTTATAATAAGTCCAAATAAAATAAAATCAAATGCTTCGATTTTTAACACTTATTTTTTCCATTCTTTCAGTGCAGGTCATTGCCCAAACCGGGACGATCAAGGGCACCGTGACCACTTCGGACGGCAAACCCGCCGAATTTGTAAATATTGTTCTGGAAAAGACGTCCAGGGGTACAGTGGTCAATGAGGCTGGTCACTACACGATCAATAAGGTTCCTGCGGGAACCTATACCATTACAGCGAGTTTTACCGGGCTTATTGAACAAAAGAGTACCGTAACGGTCGCAGCAGGGGAAATCAGTTCAGTGAATTTCACCCTGGCCGAGGATAACCGGCAGTTGCAGGAGGTTGTCGTCCGCGACGACAGCAGGCTGACGAACAAGGAAACGGAATACGTGGCGCGGATGCCTTTGAAAAACCTCGAAAATCCACAGGTATATCAGGTCGTGGGCAAGGATCTGATGAAAGAGCAGGTGATGACCGATATCAAGGATGTCTTTCGGGCTGCGGCAGGCGTCGCCCCCACCGAATACGTTACCGGAAGCTTTGCTGTAACATTCAGGGGATTTACGAACTTCGACTATGCCCGGAACGGAATGGCAACCTCGGTTTACAGGACGGGAACCGAAATCGCTAACCTGGAACGCATAGAGTTGATCAAGGGGCCGTCGGGCACGCTTTTCGGTTCGCAAGTGTCCACCTTTGGCGGCGCGATGAACCTGGTCACCAAAAAACCTTATGCAGGCTTGGGAGGTGAGGTGTCGTATAGCATGGGAAGTTTTGATTTAAGCAGGGCCACAATTGATATAAATACCCCGTTAAATAAAGATAAGACCGTATTACTGCGGTTCAATGCCGTGAAGCACCAGCAAAACAGCTCAAACGAGTATGGTAAAAATAAAAGGTACGTCATCGCACCAAGCCTTTCCTATCAGGCCAGTGACCGTCTTTCATTCCTCTTCGATTTCGAATATTTTAAAAGTAATGCGACCCGTTTGGCATACACATTACTTTTTGACGACCAGGTGCCATTTAAATCCGCAAAAGACCTCCCGGTGGGCTTTAAAAAATCTTTCTTCGAAAATGATTTGCTGAGCGATGCGGAAGCCACGAAGTATTTCGGTCAGGCCAGGTATCAGATTAGTAAGAACTGGACCTCCACCACCGGCATATCCCACGTGAATGAATTTTTGAACAATAGCTACCAGCCTTACATCAATTGGATTAGTGCCGATACTGCCGTGACAAGTATCCGGCTTTTCGGGCCAAGAGAAAGAACCTATGCCAATGTGCAGCAAAACTTCAACGGCAGTTTCTATACAGGCAGGTTTCATCATAACCTGTTGATTGGAGCAAGTTATGAATACAATGACGAAACACTTACCTACAGGGCTGTTCCCCTTGATAAAATAAATGTCCGTCAACCGTTCGAAAAGGCAGGTTTAAGCCGGGTGAACAGCATTTTGGCTAGTCCTTCAACCACAGCGTCCCACGATGCGTACGGGGGAAATGCATTGGGCATATATGTTTCCGATGTAATTAACTGGACGGATCGCCTGTCGACCATGCTGAGTTTGCGCTATGACCGATTTGAACAAACCTATGAAGGAGGTTTTGTGCAGCCGTCTCTCTCTCCGAAATTAGGAATTGTGTATCAGGTCGTGAAGGACCAGGTTTCGCTGTTCGGAAATTTCATGAACGGTTTCCGGAACCAGGGTCCCGTGGAGCAGCCCAACGGCAGCCTCTTCAAACCCAAACCGGTTTTTGCCAACCAACTGGAAGGTGGGTTAAAGGTCGAACTACCGGGAAATAAGCTGGGCGGAAGCATTAGTTACTATCACATCGGCATTGATAATGCGTTGCGTACCGACGATGCGCAATACAGTTTTCAGGACGGCCGGCAGGTCAGCAAAGGTATCGAGGTGGAGCTTACCGCCAACCCGGTGAGCGGCCTGAGCATTGTTACCGGATACGGGTTCAATGAAAACAAATTTGTAAAAGCTGATGTGTATGAAGGCAAATTCGAAACGCAGGCCCCGCAACACATTGTTAACTACTGGCTCAGCTATCGTCTGCCTTTCCGGAGCCTGAAAGGCATCGGGTTGGGTTTTGGAGGAAACTATGTGAGCGACTCTTACCTCAATTCCAGCAACACCTACACCATTCCGGCTTATCACACGATTAACGCCACCGCATTCTACCAAAAGGAAAAATGGAAGCTTGGTTTCAAATTGAATAACATCACCAACGTCAGGTACTGGGATTCGGTGGGGAACGCGCAATTTACGAGGAACTTTGTGGCTAACTTTTCCTTCAAATTCTAACCGCCACAATTCCGCATACGCATGAGGCAACACGGCCGGGAATCGATCCATCCGATATTCCCGGCCGGGCGTTTAACGGTGGAGATCTTCCGCTCGACACATTCCGGACCTGCCTTTTGCTCCAAAACTATAAATTGATCTCTGTTCATCGCCGGAAAAAAGTCCTCATTTCCCGATCCGGTGCATTGTCCCATGAATCAGAAATCAATGAAAATCCTCCCGGAGCAGGAACCAAAACACAGGATCAAAACCGCGTTCTGCAATTTTATGCAGATCGAGAAGTACTTTCTTCATGCAAAGCACGACGACGCTCTGCAGATTATCTCCGACCGGACTTTCAAAGACCTGGATATGGAAGATGTGTTCCGGTTTGCGGACCGTACCGTCTCCTGCGTCGGCCAGCAATATCTGTACGCGCTGATCAGAAGTATCCCGCGAGATGCCACCCGCATTGGAACGCTGGAAAGGATCATCAACGTTTTCCGGAACGACCCGGCACTCAGGACCGCACTCACGACCGAAATATCCAGACTTAATAAAAGTGATGCATACTACATCACATCACTTTTTCAGGAAAAATACCTGCAAAGGCCCTCCTGGTTCTGGCTCATCCGGATACTTTGCGGCATCAGCGTGGTTTCGATCGCATTATCCTTCTTCTTTCCTCAAATTCTGGTTCTGGTGATTATCCTTTTCCCAGTCAATATGGGTATCCATTATTGGAACAAAAACAACCTGTACCGATATGGCAGCTCTATCCCGCAACTGTTTCTCCTGAATCAGGTGGCTAAAAAGATAATGGCGAATGCCGAATTTGCCGCGGCCAACAAGGACTTGCAGAAGTCCATTGAAATGCTCAATCGGCTTGGCCCGCAGATGTCGGTTTTCAGAATGGAAGCGAAACTGCAAGGCGAGATCGGCCAGTTTGTTGAATATGTTTTGGAGTTGTTTAAAGCATTCTTTCTGCTGGAACCGGTCCTGATGTTCACCACCCTCCGGGTCCTGGATGCTAAAAGACAAGACATATCGGACATTTTTCACTTCGTAGCCGAATGCGACGTCGCCCTGTCTGTTCTCGCACTTCGGGAAAGCCTTCCGCATTATTGCCAGATAACCTCAGAAAAGGACAAAATGCATTTGATTGCCCGGGAAATATATCATCCGCTGCTGTTCAACGGCGTCCCTAACGACCTGGTCCTGAAAGGAAAATCAGCTTTGCTGACGGGATCAAACATGTCGGGCAAAACCACTTTCATCCGAACGATGGGTATCAATGCCATCCTGGGACAGACTATCAATACCTGCTTTGCCAAGGAATTCGCCATGCCTTTGACAAAAATCCATTCTTCGATCCGGATATCGGATGACCTACTGGATGAAAAAAGCTACTATTTTGAAGAGGTTACTACATTGAAACATCTGATCGAAGAAAGTGGGTCCAGTGACAATAACCTATTTCTCCTGGATGAGCTCTTCAAGGGCACCAATTCGGTGGAGCGGATCGCCATCGGGAAATCGGCACTGAGCTACATGACCCGACGGGGCAACAAGGTACTGGTTTCCACACACGACGTGGAACTTGCCGACTATTTAACCGACACTTTCGACCTTTATCATTTCACCGAATTAATAGAGGAAAACAAAATCACTTTTGATTACAAAATCAAGCCCGGAAAATTGACCACCACTAATGCCATCAGGATACTCTCTTTGAATCAGTATCCCGCCGAGATTGTTGAGGAAGCGCTCAGGTTATCGCAGGAATTAAAAGGTAAAAACTGATCTCCCGCCTGGATGCGGATATGTAACAGCTGTCCCGATGGCTCATTTGCCAGACTTCGCCTGTGATGCAGGACGGTAATGCAATTCCACTGCCGTTCACTCAAAACCGCAGCCCACGCTACAACCCCTGGATTTATATTGGGTTCTGATTTGAAAAACCATATCAGTAACCATGCATAAGCAAATCAAAACCGCACCATTCAGCTTTACAGGGATCTTCCTAGCCGCCCTGCTCTGGGCCTCCGTTCTGGCCTGTAAAACTGCCGAGATCGCAGTTGACAACGACCTGAAAAACGAAACGACAACCTATGCAGTAAAGGGCAGGCAAGGATCCCTGATCGGCCAGACGCTGACATTCGGCGGGTTCAAAACAAACAAAGTGAAAAGGGGATGGACCTTTGGGTACAGCATCCCGTTTATCACCACCTTCAACGGGGCTTCCGAGAAGCTCAGTTTTACGCAGTTTGACGACAAGGGGCGCTTTGCCGACGTAGCATTGATCAGCAAATTCAGCGAAACGGAGCTGTCTCAACTCACGACATACTTTTCAATTACGCTGCAATACAAAAACTACTGCGCAGGTTCAGTCAAGGTTGATGGCACGGCCGATGGTTGGGATTTTATCGTCCATCAGGTGGATGGGGCCATACGCAATCCTAAAAACAATGGAACTGCGGGCTTCATTCGCCAGGGTCAGATGCGCATTGAAATCTCGGGCATCAGGGAGCTGGAAGGCTCACCGGCGTTGCTGACACAGAACGAGGTCTATGGCTACGAATTCCGGCTCGACGGCAAGGTTGTAGGAGCAGTTTCTACGATCAACAACGGCAAAATATGGTTCAAAAACGGGTTGAGCGAACAACTGACACTCGTGCTGGCCAGCGTTTCGTCCGGACTGATGCTGCGTAACTCCGTAGAAGACCATGCATTAAGCATGCAATAAATTACCGCCGGCCTGATCGGGCTGGCCGGCATCTTAGTTGTGCAGTCGTGCGGGCGCCCGCACCTGACCGCATACATATGACTCGCCGGCGATGACCGAATGCAAACAGGTCACCAGGTCTTCCGAACAGCCGTTTTTGGTAAGATAACCTTTCACGCCCATGCGCAGCAGCGAACTCGCAAGCTCATGCGCCGGATGAATGGCGTATATAATAAATGACGCCGAAGGGTTCTTTCGCATGACTCTTTTCAATACTATTTTGTCTATTTCCGGTTCCTCTTCCGAAAGGCCGATGATGATGATGTCGATGGGGCCGGGCTGAGGAAGCTTTCCGAGAGACCGCATACAGGCGGTTTCCAGGGTGGTTATGTCCTTGAACTGGCTTTTCAGCATGACACGGATCCCTGTTCGAAATACCGGGTGGTTGTCAATAAGGGCTACGTGCATATTTTATCTCCTGCTGGTGCTCTGCTTTAAAAATCAGTTCTCCCGGTACCTACCGGGAGATGATTACTTACTCAACGTCATGAAATCACTATAGCAGTCCTCCTATTATAGCCTACTATTCCAAATCCTCCGTATATCAAAGGGATTTGGAACGCAACAAATGTATGGCGTATATCCTGGCCCGAAACCATAAAAAATTGAAACATCAGTTAAAAAATGTCATTTGTTCATTTAAAAAATTTAGTAACCTATCGAAGTACTACTATGACTGATTTTCTATATTATTGTCAACTTTAAAGCCCTGGCATTACTTACGTCCCTTGCAATGAGCATTCAGATCATCATCGCGGAAGATCATCCGCTAATCCTGATGGGCATCCAGCATTTACTGCTGGAACACAAGCCAGAGGCAGTGCTGACGTGTACAGTCGATTTCACCAAAACCATCGCAATGCTCGAAAAGCGGAAGTTCGACCTGCTGATCATGGATATCAATCTGCCCGGCGGCGATAAGGTTGGCATGATCCATTCGGTGCGGTTAAAGCAACCGGAAATACCGATCCTGGTCTGTTCAAGTTACGACGAGCAGCTCTATGCCTTGCCGTTTCTCAAAGCAGGCGCAAACGGCTACATATCCAAAACGGCGATGAATGATGACTTTACGGAAGCAGTGGACCAGGTGCTCAACGGTCGCACCTATGCCAGTCCGCAGGTCATGCAAAATGCTTTTCGGCAGCTATTCAATGCAAAAGGTTCCGAGGAGTCTATCGCAGACAAGCTTTCGGACAAAGAGCTCGAAGTGGCACGGCTGCTGATCAAGGGATCTTCCACCAAGACAATCAGCGAACATTTGCACCTTTCGCCCTCATCCATCAGCATTTATAAATCCAAAATCTTTGAAAAACTGGGGGTAAGCAATGTGATCGAACTTACCACCTATTTTGAGCTGAACGGCTAGTGTGTCACCATGAACCCAAGCCGTTTCCTTTCTTCCCGGTCCCGCAGCATGGGAGTTGTCCTAGGCTCCCTCATGCTGGCGTGTTGTTGCTGGATAGGGACGACAGGCGTTGCGAGCGCCCAGGAGCAGCATCCTCCCGGCTACTGGTTGCAGCATTTTACGGATGAAAACGGCTTGCCCCAGAATAGTGTCAAAGCCATCGCGCAGGATCGGAACGGCTTTGTGTGGCTGACGACCGAGGCGGGCCTGGTACGATTCGACGGCCACCGGTTCATGACATTCGACCGGTCGGTGGTTCCCATCACGAGCAACCGGATCCGGGGGTTCGTCCCATCCGTTAACCATGACGAAAAAAACACGCGTCACGAATTCTATGCATTGTCCGAAAAGAACGAATACATCGGTATCCTGCCCAACGGGCTGGTTTCGGTAGACACCACATTTTACAATAACTACAAAAAACGTAACCCACTCGTCCGCAATGAGACCAGGCATAACAGTATTTTGCCCAGTCTACCGGTCCAGTTAAACATCGACCCATTCGCTGAGCACTACTTCGCGGCCTCGGATAGCGGGAAATATTATATCTGGCGAAAAGACCAGGTCACCTGCTTTCAATACGGCAAGCCTGTTTCTGTGACCAGAGGGCCATTCCGCAATTTCATCCTGATTGGCACGAAGCCATACGGAACCGATAGCAAGGGGCGTTTCAGAACGATCGGCGCATCGTCACGGGAGATTTCCATCGAGGGTGACATAACCTTGAACAGCCGTTATGCGAAACAGACCGGCCACCTGCGCCTGTTTTGGAACAGCATCTCCCGCCAGGCATTCCTTTACCTGAACGACTGCCTTTATACATTGAAACCGACCCCGGCAGGCAACCTGACCACGCGGTTGATTTTAAAAGACTTTGATTTTGACAATCGAAGCATCGTCACGGCCTACTTCGACGAGCCCGGCGGATTCTTGTTCCTGGGCAGCACGACGAGGGGATTGTTTGTTCTCAAAAAAGAAAGTTTCCAAACACAAAGACTCAATGCCGACAGTGCCGATAATGTATACTACGCCCAAATTCCGGCACGGGGAAGGTCGGTACTGACATCGCAGGGTTACCTCCTCGGCACCAACGCTGACGGCTCCAACAGCACGGCAAAAAGGGTATCGACTTTCATGGAGAGGTTCGGTTATAAATTCACGATGGCCGAGAGCCGGGACAGCACTTTCTGGTTCGGGATCGGATTGGATCTGTATAAACTCGACCGGACGGGGCAAAAGATCCTGGCCTATGTAAAACTGCCGGACAAGGCTAAATCGCTCTACGTTGAGCCCGCTGGCAGACTGTGGATCGGGTGCGAGAGCCGTGGGTTATATACGCTTGACGAAACCCAGGGCCGGTACAAGCCGCGGCGCATGTTCACCCTGAGTGTGAATGGTGTGATGATTATGAACAGGGAGGACGCTGAAACACTGTTTCTGGGGACTGAAAATGGCCTTTACAGGCTTAATACCCGCACCGGCGCTTTCCAAACGATTAAGGCCTTTGAAAATATAACCGTCCGCAGCTTCCACACCACCCCAGACGGCACATGGATCACCACTTACGGGAACGGCATTTACCTTTTGAAGAAGAACAAACTGGTCAAATTTCCGCTGGACCATGATCGTTTCCTGGCAATGGCGCATTGCATAGTGGAAGACAAAAAGGGCTTTTTCTGGATAAGCACTAACCGTGGGCTCTTTCAAGTTGCCAAAAAACAGCTATTGGCCTATGCTTCCGACAAACAAAATCTGGTGTACTACCTGTATTACGACAAGCGGAACGGGTTTGAAACCAATGAATTCAATGGCGGCTGCCAGCCGTGCGCATTGGCATTGGCAGACGGCACAATTTCACTACCCTCCATGGACGGGCTAGTGTGGTATAAGCCCGAGCGCATCGATCCCGAACTCCCGGACAAGGGAATCTTCATCAGCTCCATTTTGGAAGACGGCAAGGAACTGAATGTAAATGACAGGCTTGAAATATCGCATGACTTTGAGCAGCTGCATTTGATGGTCACTACCCCTTACCTGGGCAATATCCGAAACGTTCAAATGCATTATTCGCTTTCAGGAAAGGGTCGCCCTGAGAAGTGGATACCGGTCAATGCGGATTTTGTAGTACCTGTCCCCAAGGTTCCTTTTGGCGACTACACACTAAAAATCCGGAAAGTGAACGGATTCGGGTCGAACGACTATACCTACAAAACCGTGCATCTGCACATTCCACGTGCCTGGTACGAGACGTGGTGGTTTCAATCTTTGATGGTCGTTGCGCTGGCGGGGCTGTTCTTTGCATCTGTAAAATGGCGAACGACAAGACTTGTTAAAAAAGAGCGGGAAGCAAACCTCATACGTCATTACAGGGTGATCAGCCAGATCATCGCGGCCGTTAACCATGATATCCAGACACCGTTGCACTACATAGGCTACTCGCTGAAACAAATCAATGCTTATCTCCACAAACAGAGCACCAGCGACGCATTCATCACCCGCATGAGTGATGAAACGCTTAATACTTCACAACGACTGAGCACACTTACCAAAAATTTCCTCGACTATATCAAGCTACAAAATAAAACGGAATCCGCACGCCGGGAGGTGGGCGCCGTCGAGGTTGCCGGACTGGTTTCCACTATTTCCGAACTGTTTGCTGCAACTGCGGCTTTCAGGGGAGTAACCCTCCAAAACAGGATCGATCCGGAACTTACGGTTCAAAGCGACCCCAGCCTGCTGTCGATCATCCTCCACAACCTGATCGACAATGCATTGAAAGTAAGCCAGTCCGAAGTGACCGTCACTGCGGGCACCGAAAACGGACACCCCCGGATCACGATCCACGACGACGGGCCGGGCATGCCGGAAGATCAGACAGGATGGCTGAACAAAAATTACAAATCCTACGAAGAATGGCTTCGCGCCTCTCAGCACCCCGACCAGAAGGGAATTGGTCTCGTCATCGTCAAAGACCTGTGCGTGTTGCTGGACATCAGCATTACGGTCATTGTCCCGGGACAGGCCGGCACATCGATCGTCCTGACTTTAAACGGCAACGGGGAATAACCTGAACCGCATCGCCAGGACACAATTAAGCCTGCAATTCAACGATTTGCAGGCTTAAAAAACCACATATTAACCTATTTATTAACAGGCGGAGAGCCTGATTTCTTTAATTCACAATCAACTCGTCGATAAATAACCATCCTTTACTGCCCTTGCCCTGGTGCCAGGCCGGCAGCTTGGCCAATGGCTTGGCTACGAGTTTGATGCAGCTAAGCTCCCGGGGCTCGAATGCAGCCTCGTAAACAAGGTTCTCGGCGCCCGGTATATCTTTCTCCGGCACTTCCGGGCTGATGACTTTCAGCAGTTTAAGGGATTTTTCATCGGCTCCTCCCCACACTTCGATCCGGGTGGGCGGGAAAATGTAACTTCCCAGGCTGCGGAGCGTACTCAAAGTTACGTTCCCGGCTTTGACAGGCTTTTTGAAAAACAGATAGCCCTGAAAATCATTTTGATTATAACCCAGCCAGGTGCCGCTCACCCGTTCGGTATCGCCGACCTTTCCGTCGAAAAGCGAAGCTGCTCCTTTCGCTTTGTAGCTCGGATCTACCGGCGTGATCAACTGGGCGCTGTCGATGGGGTAGCCAGCTTTAAAAAATACTTTCTCAACCCGTTTGCTGCCGTACCAGCCGCTTCTGAACGCCCTTGCTTTCAGTGTGCTGTTCTTTATAATGGCGATTGGCTTTTCATAAACCGGCGATTGAACGCTGTCGGGCTCCGAACCGTCGAGCGTGTACCGGATGATCGTCCCGGCGATCTGATGTTTCATGGTTACCCTTTCATCCTTTGCTACGAGCTGCTTTTCCGTGACAATCACGGGCGGATTGAGCGCCAGGATTAGTGTATCGCTCCTGAAACCCGTTTCAAATGCGATATGCTGTCCTTTTTTCAATGTCGCCAGTTCTTCTGTACTCAGACCAGTACTCCATACATATACTTTTTTCAAAGAAGGAATGGCTTCCAGTGATTTAATATGAGTCATTTTGACTGTCGTTCCGCTCAATGAAAGCTCGCGGAGATGCCCGAGCTTTTTCAGTTCGCCTAATGTCGCTCCGGTAACGTCCGTGAAATTCAGGATCAGCTTACGAAGCTCGGGAAACTGGGCCAACTTCCTGAGGTCCTCGTCCTTCACCGGCATCTTGCTCAGATCCATCGAAACGATCTGCCCCTTCAACGGTGCCAATCCTTCGATATCTTCGCTTTTGAAGTTCGCACGGTTGTAAAAATTGACAAACAATGCAGGCGACTCCGCCGATAATGGTTTGATGAGGCGGTAAGTGGTATTGAGCTTTTTGACCTCGTCCGCATCCGCGGCGCTGAAATCGTATTGTTCCTCGGTCCGGCCGCCTCCCAATACGTTCTGGGCATAAGCGTACACCGGGCTTTGGGGCGAAAGTGAACTCGCCAGCTGATCGAAACGCGACCCGCCTTTTACCCATGCGGCCAGCAGCACGATTTCTTCGTCGGTCAATTGCACCTTACCGCGCGGCGGCATATGCTTTTTGTCTTCAAGCGGCAAATGCAACCTGCTGATCAGCAGGCCGAGATCCGCTTTGGTAGTGTCCCAAAGTACTCCACCCTTCCCTCCTTTCGTGAGCAAGGCCTGGGTCTGGATCTGTAAACCTCCTTTGGCTTTCTCCTCATTGTGACATGACAAACATTTCTGTTCCAAAACCGGCTTGACAAGGTCGTCATACACCCTGGCATCCTCGAAAGCAACTTTCGGGGCTTCACCCGCAGATGGTCCCAGGGGCGAAATCAAAAAGTCCTCACCGTGGGTCAGATTTCCACCCAGATGTCCACCCACAAAGAGAAGCACTAAAAAGGAGCCCGCCACCAGCTTGGAAGACAACTTCCAGGGAACCAGGTATTTTTGCAACCCGTACCAGATGATACTGACCAGCGAGATGGCGATACCCAGCCATTTATGCCAAAGCAATGTATCCGATTCGTACCCCTCTTCTCTGGACAAAACAAAACCCGAGAATGCAGCCACTGCCGCGGTAAATGCGCCTATAATCAGCAAACTATCCGCCAGCTGAGCATTCCAGCGGGTGGAATCCGGCTTTTCGACGATGATCACCCATAAGCTGTACAGTATGAGTACTACCAAAGGGAAGTGTAGAACCAAAGGGTGCATTCTTCCCACCGCCTGCATCCAGTAAGGAACTGTAAAACGGCTTTCAAACAACAATAGAAATACGAGCAATCCATTCAGGAAGAAGGCCAGGTTATAAACAAGCCCTTGCCAATCTGACAAATATCTGCGCACTGTATCAGGGGTTAGTAAATGATTTTATTTGAGACGGCTAGGCGATGATCCCTTTCACCAGCTTGCCGGCCACATCCGTCAGGCGATAGCGGCGTCCCTGGTGTTTGAAAACGAGCTTTTCATGGTCCAGCCCCAGTTGGTTCAAAATCGTTGCATGGAAATCATGGACATGTACCGGGTCCTTCACGATGTTATACCCAAACTCATCGGTTTCTCCATAAACGATCCCGGGTTTGACGCCACCGCCTGCCATCCAGACAGTAAATGCCCTGGGATGGTGATCACGGCCATAGTTGTCTTTGGTGAGAGTGCCCTGGCAGTAGTTTGTCCGCCCGAACTCCCCACCCCAGATCACCAGCGTTTCATCGAGCAGCCCGCGTTGTTTCAGGTCGGTGATCAATGCGGCGGACGCCTGATCGACATCCATGCATTGGCCTTTGATTTCCGTAGGCAAGCCGCCATGGCTGTCCCAGCCCTGGTGATAAAGCTGCACAAACCGGACGCCCTGCTCCGAAAGCTTTCGGGCAAGGAGGCAGTTGGCGGCATAAGTCCCGGGCACGAGGCATTCGGGGCCATACATTTTCACGATCGACTCGGGCTCCTTGCTCATGTCGGTGATTTCGGGAACGGCCGTCTGCATCCGGAAGGCCATTTCGTACTGCTGTACCTTGGCGGTAATTTCAGGATCACCAAACTCGTTGTAGGTCCCCTGGTTCAGTTCCGCGAGATTGTCGAGCATTTTGCGGCGTTGCGCCCGGTCCATGCCATCGGGGTCGTTGAGATACAATACCGGGTTCTCGCCGCTGCTGAACTGCACGCCCTGATGCACGGAGTCCAAAAAGCCATTGGTCCATAATTTGGAATAAACACCCTGGCCATTTCCTTTCCCCCGCGACAACAAAACGCAAAAACCCGGGAGGTTCTGGTTTTCGCTTCCCAGGCCATAGCTCAGCCAGGAACCGAAACTGGGCCGATTCCCTACCTGCGCACCGGTTTGGAAGAATGTGAGTGCAGGATCGTGGTTGATCGCCTCGGTATTCAGGGTTTTGATAATGCAGAGGTCGTCCGCAATGCCTGCCATATGGGGTAGCAGCTCACTCATCCAGGCACCGCTTTTACCGTACTGCTTAAAGTTGAAGATGGATCCCGCCAGAGGGAATTTCGCCTGATTGGCCGTCATGCCCGTCAAACGCTGGGTGCCCCGGATCGACTCCGGCAGATCTTCGCCGTGCATTTTGTTCAGCATGGGCTTGTAGTCGAACAAATCCAGCTGGGAGGGCGCCCCGTTCTGAAACAGATAAATCACCCTTTTGGCTTTCGGAGCAAAATGCGGCAAGCCCGCCATCAGTTCGTTTACATCGCCCTCTCCGCCTCCGCCTTTGAACAGGTCCGGAATGAGCAGAGAACCCAGGGCCGCACTGCCCAGCCCAAGACTCAGTTTGGATAAAAAATGTCGGCGGGTAGTATTGATCCCAAAATCAAATATTGGCTTTTCCATATTTAATGCTGTAGGCTATAAGCTGTATGCTTTAAGCTCTTGATTTGTTCGTTCCTTAGTGACTGATGTAAATTTGAACCCTCTATAGAGCTTATCGCTTTGCTCTAAGCTTTAAGTTCTTAATTTGTTCGTTTCTTAATTATCAACGTAAATCTCAACCTTCATAAAGCTTACAGCCTATTGCTTATAGCTTACAGCTTAGCGCTTACAGCCCCTCACCCCTTCGTAATCGTCTCCTCCATATTGTACAGCGCGTTGATTACCCGCATTAGGGCGGCGGCGCGTACTTCGTCGGCCTTTGGCTCGTGCGGATATTCACCTACGTTCAGCACTTTGAATGCATGTTTTTTATCCTTCGAAAACATCGATGCTTCACCGTTGTAATAGCTGGTAAGCAGTTTCATTTCCTTTTCCGTCGGCCGGCGGCAGACAATCCGCTGAAACGAGGTCCTGATATTGGTTTCGACGTCCGTCGACTTCGCAACCAGCCGCTCCGCCAGCACCCGCGATGCTTCGAGCACCGTCGGGTCGTTGAGCATGACCAGCGCCTGCAATGGCGTATTGGTTTTCGAACGCTTGATCTCGCAATGGTCACGGTTACTGGCATCGAAAATGATCATCGATGGAGGCGGCACCGTCAGTTTGATAAATGTGTACATGCCTCGTCGGTACAGCGCTTCCCCACGGTCCTGCTGATAGGTCCGCAAGGTGCCGCGGCCTGATGTTGCCGCTTCCCAAAGGCCCTTGGGCTGGTAGGGCTTTACGCTGGGGCCGCCTATTTTCGGGTTTAATAACCCACTCGTCGACAATACCATATCGCGAACCAGCTCCGCAGGCAGCCTGTAACGTGGCCCGTGCGACAGATAAATGTTGTCCGGATCCGCTTTCAGTTTTTCATCGGTGATCTTCGCAGACTGCCGGTAGGTCGCAGAAGTGACGATCTGCTTCACCAGCCTTTTGATGTCCCAGCCGTGATTCATAAAATCCACCGCAAGCCAATCCAGCAATGCGGGATTGGTAGGCAGGTCGCCCTGCATACCGAAGTCACCCGTACTCTTCACGATACCCCGACCAAAGAATTCCTGCCAGATTTGATTCACAAAAACCCTGGCCGTCAGCGGATTGCTTTTGCTCGTCGTCCATTTAGCCAGTCCAAGCCTGTTTTGCGGAAGTCTGGTTGTATCAAATTTCATCACTGCGGGCAGCGCGGCCGCGGTCACCACGCGCCCGGGCGCGTCGTACACACCCCGGTTGAGAATGTGCGTGGGCCGGAGCGTGTCCCGGTCGCCCAGCACCGACACCATGAGTTTACTGGTATCCGGTCTGTTGATGAACGACAGCAACGTCCTGGCTTCTTGGTCGGAAATGGTCATCACCGGCATTTTCGCGGGTTTTGTCTGGGAAATATCACCCTCGAAACCCTTTTCCTTCGAGTTGTTGAAAAACGCGAACATCCGGTAGTAATCTTCCTGCGAAATGGGGTCATATTTATGGTCGTGGCATTGTGCGCATTCGACAGTCAGCCCCAGCACACCGGTACTGAAGGTCTTTGTTTTATCGATATTATATTCAATCCGGTATTCTTCCGGGATCACCCCGCCCTCTTCGGTGTATTTATGGTTTCTGAAAAATGCCGTGGCCAGGATCTGCTCCTTATTGGCATTGGGCAGCATATCGCCGGCGATCTGCCATGACAGGAACTGGTCGTACCGCATATTTTTGTTGAACGCGTTGATCAGCCAGTCGCGCCAGGGCCATTGCGTACGCACTTCATCGTCCTGGTAGCCGTATGAATCGGCATACCGGGCTACGTCCAGCCAATAGACAGCCATTTTCTCGCCATAAGTCTTTTGACTGATCATCTCATCCACCACCTTTTCATATGCCTTGTCGCTGCCGTCCGCTTCGAACCTCTTTTGCATGTCCACGGTCGGAGGCAGGCCGGTGAGATCCAGCGCGACTCTTTTGAGCAAATGGCTTATGCCCGCCTCTTCATTGGGACTCAATCCCGCGCCTTCCATTCGTTGTAAAACAAAACGGTCGATTTCATTTCTGGGCCACTCCTCGTTGGAAACCTGAGGAACGGCCGGCAGTACCGGAGTTGTGAATGCCCAATGCTTCTCGTATTTCGCCCCCTGTTCGATCCATTTACGCACCAGGCCGATCTCTGCATCATTCAAGAGGCCCAAATGCGATTCGGGGGTCGGCATCTGATAGGATGGATCTACCGAAGTAATCCTTTTGTAAACCTCCGATTGTTCGGGCTTGCCCGGGAAAATCGCCACACCTTTGCCATCCTTCAATTTAGCATAGGCATTTTCAGCCACATCCAGCCTCAGCCCGGCCTCCCGTTTCTTGGCATCCGGCCCGTGACAGGCATAACATTTATCGGACAGGATGGGCCGGATATCAAAATTATAACTCACCGCGTTGCTGCCCGATTGCGTCTGCAATGTCCCATTCTTTTTGAAACACGAAACCGCCAGAAAGGTAACCACACCAGCCAGCATCGCCGGAAATAAGAACTTCTTTTTCATTTGACAAACAATAAACCTGCGTAAAAATCATCGAAGTAATGGTAATATACTACCAGTAACTCCACCCCAGAAACCCAAACAAAAAGCAGGATTCATTCACGCGCTCAAAAAGCAATATATACAACTCATTATCAATATATTAATACCAAATATAGCAATAACATCTCAGAAAACAGCCTCTACACCGGCTCAGTGAAGTGGATAGATTAAAGAAATTATGCAAATTTATTATAACCCAGTCCAGTAAATTAATTGTCGATTGGCACGTTCCAATACCATGTTTGCATAACCTGTCAGCTCATTGCTGCCATTTCAGGGATGTGTCGAACACAACCGGAACCTGGTTTCCAGGACTTTCCCCATTCCAAGACCCTATTTTCAGCCTGCATTCAAAGCCCGGCGGCAAGAAGGTAAAAAGCAAAAGAAAGATCGAAGTTTTTAAATGAAAAGTAGAAGTAATTTTATACAAGAATTAAATCTATTAAATCATCAATTAAACGATTTTTATCCTTCGCCTTCGGTTCTTTCAGCAGCTTTACCCGCCGAATCAGAATGCTCCGATACCACCAGCGATACAGTCCAATGCCACATGGAAACAGAATGGCCCGTTTGCTACAATCTATTACTTGTTATGCGATTACACCTCCACAAAGTCCTTGTTCTAAGCATTATAACATCCATCCTCCTACCCAGCTGCTACGCCCAACACGATTTCAGCACCAGCTATTTTAAAATTCATATCGACAGGAAGGGCTGGATCACCAGTATGAAAAATACGACGGGAACTGCCCGACAGCGCGAATTCAGCCCGGCCGACAAGCCCTCACCGCTACTCGCTCTTTTCGACAGTCAAAAACAAAAATATTACCTCCCGACAAGGGCCGTTTACGACAAGGTCAAACACGCATTCACCCTGCATTATGCCAATGGCTCGGTAGCAACAGTTTCACTGGTTACCCACAAAAAGTACTTCAAACTAACCTTACAATCGCTCCATCCGCGCAATGGCATCGACAATGTGCAATGGGGAGCCTATCATACCAACATCACCAATCTTTTCGGCGAGATCATCGGTGTAGCCCGCGATACCAGCGAGGCGGTCAACTATGCCATTGGCATGCTGGCACTTCACGACAATACGCTGGGCGGCACATCCGAAACCATCGCCGATGCTGCGCCATTCCAGTACATTATCCATAGTCCCGACAAGCAGCGCTTTCCACTCCCGCCCCACCTGCGCGAAGGACAGCTGTTTCCCATCGGCGGCGATGGTATCAGCGATGTGGCTTTTTATGCGCATAAAGAACCTTATTACCGTATACTGTACGGCAACGCGGCGCAGGTCGACAACGAGGGCAGAATATCCATTGCTTATAGTTCGCGGGACAGGGCGCCCAAACGCGAGGTTTTCTTTTCACTGATCCCCAATATGGAAGCCAATATTCCAAACCATCTGGAAGTACAGCCCTTACCGGGAGTCGATTACCGAGGCTCTTCAGTTGCGCTCTGGGGCAGCCCCGACAGTACTGCCCTGCTGGATGTGATCCAAAATATTGTCTTATCGGAAGGCCTCCCTTATCCGACCATCAACGGCAAATGGGTAAAGGACCCGGCTGCTTTCGTCCCCGATGCCATGACCAGCGGTCAGCTGTACGATAGCATTATTCCCTACACACGCCATTTAGGTTTTAAGGCTATCAGCTTGTACGACCAGGGTTTTATCCGGCCCGACCGGGGCAACGACGGGTACATCGACGGCAGGAATTTTGAAAAGAAACCCATTAAAATGGCCTCAGGAGCCATATCGCACAAGGAATTTTCAGAAATGGCCTCGCTACACGGATTGATCATTGGTCGCACCCCTATTACTACCGCATTAGCACCAGGAACCCAAGACGCCAGCCCTTTCCCCAGCGATAGTCTTTGTTATCAGCAAAAACGTCTGTTGACCAAAGGTATCGGCCCCGCCGACACCATTATCCTCGTCGACGATCCAAGATATCTCAACGAAATTGCCAGCTGGGAAGGACATTGCAAGAACCTGAATATGATCAAGATTGGAAAAGAACTGATCCACTATCTGGGCGTTTCAGAGGAGGCACCCTACCGGCTGTTAAACGTCAAACGCGGCTACTGGAATACTACCACCGCGGCACATTCGGCGGGGGACACCATCTACAAACTTCAGGTGACCGTCAACTACGGTTATGACGGGTTGATCCCCAACATGCAATTGCAGGATAAAATAGCGGAACATTACGCCATGATTTGCAAGGTGAATGGCCTGGGCTATTACGATTTTGACGGGCAGGAATTTTTATTCAATAATGGGCATGGCTATTATTCGGTCAAGCGCTTCTTC